>JBFXDG010000013.1:0-124102 GCA_050181335.1 Gemmatimonadales bacterium
GTTTCCTATCCGCGACTCATGGGCCGCGGCCCCATTGAAGCCTCGTCAAGATGTGGCGCGCGCGGCCGGCGCTCGATCTATCCGCGCCTCATGGGTCGCGGCCCCATTGAAGCTGGTCGGTGTCGTTCAGCTGCTCAGCCCGAGATCGGCCTATCCGCGACTCATGGGTCGCGGCCCCATTGAAGCTTGTAGACCTTGATCGCGGAGCCTTCGACTGAGATCTATCCGCGACTCATGGGTCGCGGCCCCATTGAAGCATGCCGGTTACGGTGACCACCGAGGCGCAGTTCCTCCTATCCGCGACTCATGGGTCGCGGCCCCACTGAAGCTATTCGCAGATGTTCGCCGTGGTCGCTACCACAACCTATCCGCGACTCACGGGTGGCGGCCCCATTGAAGCGTGTTGCCGAGTCGGCTCGTCGGCTGGGCGTGTAGGGCTATACCGACCGCCTTACCTCGAACAAGCCGTTCGACGAGTGGGGCCAGATGTTCGGCGACGACCCCCTGACCACCGCGCTGATCGGATCGCCTCCTCCACCACTGCCACATCGTCAACATCCGACGCCGCAGCTCCGCATGCGTCACCACCAGGACCTTGACGCAGCCTCTCCGCTCCCGCGGCCGAGGACAAGAACAACATACCCCAACGGGCGCGTAGACGTCGTGGAACCACAGACGATCAGGGGCCGGTCACCTTTCCCCACCCGCCCGACTTCATGCGCCACGGGTTGTCCGATTTTGGTCCGGCGTTGACACCCATCACCGGCCTCGACGGGGCGCCGACATCCTACCAGGGCGGCCCTTCGAAGAAGATCGCGCGGGCTCGCCGGGTGCGACTCTCGCGCACCAGCATCTTCGAGATCATCCTGGACGGGTCGAGGTGGCCCCTGCCGAGGATCTGGTTGGCCTCGACGGGGGTCAACGGCTGGAGGTCCTCGCCGGCCAAGCTCTCGGTCTCTGCCATCACGGCGACCTCGTCGAGTCCTTCGCGATTGGCGAGCTCCATCGGATTGGGCGTCTCGATGCGCTCGCCGATGTTGTCCGGACCCGTGATGTCGCCGGGATCCATCAGCCCCTGCTCCGGCGCCGACCTCACCAGGATCCGCCGTGCGAGCGCGAGGTTCCACCGGGCGCCTTCGTGACGCGGGTCGAGTCGCAGCGCCGCCTTGTTGGCCTCGACGGCTTGGCCCGCGTGGAAGAGGACGCTGTCCGTGGTCGGTGCCATGATCGACTGGATCAGGCTCCAGAGTCCCATGTTGTAGTGCGCGCGCACCGCGAGCCGCTCGTCGTCCGTGGAGATGGCGGCGGCGAGCGCGTCGAAGGCGCCGGCCTCGCCCTGACGCAGCAGCGTGGTGCCCAGGTTGTAGCGCAGTCGGGCGTCCTCCTGCTCGTCGTCGACGAGGGCCGCGTAGATGGACGCGGCTTCTCCCAGCCGATCCGCGCGGTGCAGCCGGTTCGCGCGCGGCTCGCTCTCCCGATCCGCGCGCAGCGTGAGCGCGATGCCGAGGATGCTCACGAGCGCGACGACGGCCGCCCGGCGTGGATCGCCCAGCAGCGTCGGGATCACGACGCTGCTCCTTCGGTCGTGCGAGCGACTCGCCACGTGCGTCCGGCGTCCGCCGCCGCCTCCCAGAGGAGCAGCGGGATGGCGGCCAACACGAGCAGGAAAGCCGCATCCACGGGTGGTGGGGGAGGATCTTCGGTGTCGCCGCTCACCTCGCGAAGGCTCGAGATCAGGGCCTCGGCGCCGGCTTCGTCGTTGACGTCGAAGTAGCGACCGCTCGTCACCCGCGAAACCTCGCGAAGGAGCGGCTCGTCACGCGCCGCCACGACCGGCCGTCCGCCCTCCAGGACCGGGGCCCCGTCCACCAGGAGCGGCGATCCGACGTCGGAGCCCAGCGCGCCCACCCAGACCTCGATGCCCGCGTCGGACAGCTCGGAGGCGACCGCGACGGCGTTGTCGGTCTGGGTGGCGTCGCCGTCGGTGAGCACGAGCACGGCCTTCCGGGCGTCGGGCGTCGGTCGAGCCTCGAGCGTGTATCCGGCGAGGGCGAGCGCGTCACCGAGGGCGGTTCCTCGATCCTGGGGCTGGATCAGCGAGACGTCGAGCGACTGGGCGAAGTAGCGCAGCAGCGCGGGATCGTCGGTCGGCGGAAGAATCGTGTACGGCCAGCCGGCGAACGCGACGAGCGAGAACCGCACCGACGGGAGCTCCTCGCTCAACCGCGCGATCAACGCGCGCGCGCGCGCGATGCGCGTGGGCGCCGCGTCGGTGGCGCTCATGGAGAGCGAGAGGTCCACGGCGATCGCCATATCGAGCGGCGGGAGGGGCTCACCCGAGGCGGGCACGGTCCACGTGGGACCGGCGGCGGCCACGCCGAGGGCGAGACCCGCCCCGATCGAGCACAGCAGACGCACGGTTGGAAAGCGCCCGAGTCGCTCCGGCCACAGTCGTTGGAGCGCAGGCAGCCGATACGCGTCCGCGAGCCGGCGCAGTCGTCGCCACTGCGAGCCCAACGCGACGGCGAAGAGGAGCGCCGCCAGAGGCGCGAGGACGAGGAGGTCGGGGCGCTGGAATCCCACGGAAGCGAACATCATGGACGCCTTCTCACGGGAGCACGCCCCAGCGGGAGCCCCTGAGGAGCGCCCCCGAGAGCAAGAGCGGCAGCGACGCGAGCAGGAGCCAGATCCCGATCGGCGTGACCTCCGTGCGCACGATCAGCTCCTCCGACGGCGCGGCCAACGCCTCGATCTCGGCGTAGATCGCGTCGAGCGCTTCGGCGTCGCTGGCCCAGAAATAACGCCCGCCCGTGATCTCGGCGGCCTGTGAGAGCACCGTCTCCATCTCGACGAGCTGATCGGCCAGCATGTAGTCCGTACCGATCGCGACCGCGTACACCTTCACGTCGAACGCGGCGGCGGCGCGCGCGGCCAGCGCGGGCTCGATGCCTTCGCCGTTGTGCGCGCCGTCGGTCAGCAGGATCAGGATCTTCGAGCGATGCGGTGCGTTGCGCAGGAGCCCACCCCCCGCGGCGATCGCCGACGCGATGTCCGTTCCGTCCAGCACCAGACGCGAGTCGAGGTCGTCCACCGCCTCGCGCACCACGTAGTGATCCCAGGTGAGCGGCATGCGCGTGAGCGCCTCGCCGCCGAACGCCACGACGCCAACGTCGTCCGCGCGCCCCTCCAGGAACTCGAGGACGGTGCGCTTGGCGATCTGCATGCGGGAGCCCCGGCCCATGTCGCGGGCGCCCATCGAGGTGGACAGGTCGATCGCGACCGCGATGGCGACGCCTTCCGTGACGGGCTCCTCGTACGTGCTCACCAGCTGCGGTTGCGCGAGGAAGACGACGAGGGATGCCACGCCGAGCCCGCGGAGCAGGAGCGGGAGCGCAGCCAAGACGCGCGCACCGCTGGCGCGTAGGGCGAGCGACGCGAGGTCCTCACCGCGCGCGATCAGGAGCCCGCGGCTCCCGCGCGGCCGGATCCATGCGTACCAGGCCGGGAGGAGCAGGAGGAGCAGCAGCCACCCCGGGCGCCCGAGGTCGAACGTCACGGTCGCGTCTCCGAGCCCGAGAGCCACGCGCGGAGCGACAGCAGATGGTCTCGCGCCGCCGCCTCGCCGTTGAGCGCGCGCCCGAACTTCACGCGCTCCGCCGTGCTCAGCTCGCGGGCAGGCGACGCGCGCTCGCGCTCGACCTCACCGAAGCGCGCCATCAGCTCGGTGCTCGTCAGGCCCGGGCCCCATGACGGGTCCAGCCGCTCGACGTAGCGGCGGACGACGTCGCTGCTCGCCTGGTAGAGGGGCCGCTCGAGGCTGCCGGCGTAGGGGCCGGCGTGCAGCAGGCGGTCGATCTCGGCGAGCGCGGCGAGGCGCGCCGCCTCGGACGTCACCGCGGGCGCGGCGCGCGGCGCGGTGACGCGCCGGCCGTCGAGCCAGCCCTTCGTCGTGGCGGCGCCCGCCGCGACCAGCGCCGAGGCGAAGAGCGCGAGGAGGACGACGCTCGGCCAGCTCCACCCGAAGCCCATCACGTCGTCGGGCGGCCTGGGCATCGCGCCTTCCGCCAGCTCGGCGTCCGTCTGCACGGGCGCGACCCGGACCGCGCGCTCGTCCGACCGCAGGCGCTGGATCTCCGAGCTCGGTCCGGGTTGATCGTCCCAGTCGCCCACGAGCGAGCCTCCGGGGATCGGGTCCGCGTCGTCCGCCGCCGCCGCCGCGCGTGGCGCCACGACCACGTCGATCCCCGGAACCTCGATCGTGCCCTCGCCGAACGGGATCAGCCGGTACCGCAACGTGACGGTGGCGCCGCCGGGAGGTGCGCTCGACCGTTCCGCTCGCCACACCACCGGCGCGAAGCTCTCGACGTCCGGCGAGGCGGCCACGGTGTCGGGGAAGTAGACCGCACGGTCGGGCGGCACGTCGACCCGCACGACGAGGTCGAAGATCTCGGCCAGCGCCACGCTGTCGGCGGACAGCTCGACCGCGAGGGAGGGGCTCTGCGCCGAGAGTTCCGTCGCCGACGCCGCCAGGAGGGCGAGCGCCGCGGTCGCCATCCAGGAGGGTCTCATCGCGTGACCCGCTCGCGGTGGCGGAAGAAGCCGACGAGCGCGGGCACGACGTCCTTCGTCGTGTCCACGTCCACGACGTCGAGGCGCAGTTCCCGGAACACCGACGTGAGCGCCGCGTGCTGCCGCGCTTTGTTCTCCGCATAGGCTGCGCGGACACGGGCCGAGCTCGTGTTCACGATGTGTCGCTCGCCGGTCTCGGGGTCCACGAGGACCAGCAGCCCCACGTTGGGAAGGGTGTTGCCGCCCGGATCGGTCAGCCGAACCGGCACGAGGTCGTGGTCGCGTGCGACGCGGCGCGCGGCGCGAGTGAACTCCGGGTCGGACGTGTCGTCCAGGAGGAAATCGCTGACGACGAAGACGGCGGACCGACGCTTCAGGACGCGCGTCGCATACTCGAGGGCGACCGAGAGCTTCGTGCCTCGCCCCTCGGGCCGGAACGACAGCAGCTCGAGCACGAGTCGCAGCACGTGACGCCGGCCGGAATCGGGCGCGACGAAGAGCTCCACCCGGTCGGTCACGAGGAGCAGCCCGACGCGGTCGTTGTTGCGCGTCGCCGCGAACGCCAGGATCGCCGCGATCTCGCAGGCGACGAGCGCGTTGGCCTTCGCGCCGGTCCCGAACTCCTTCGAGGCCGACAGATCCACGACGAGCAGCGCCGTGAGCTCGCGCTCCTCCACGTACTCCTTCATGAAGAGCTGGCCGCGCCGCGCCGTCACGTTCCAGTCGATGGCACGGATGTCGTCTCCCGGCTGGTACTCACGCACGTCGGAGAACTCGAGCCCGCGTCCCTTGAATACGGAGTGGTACTCCCCGCCGAAGAGCGACTCCACGAGGCCGCGCGTGCGCAGCTCGATCCTCCGGACCTGAGCGGCGATCTCCTTCGAGAAGACGTGCGAGCCGCCTGCCGGCGCGCGTGCTTCGACCGGGTCCTTCCGCCTGCTCACCTGGAGCCGCTCCGATCCGTCAGGGCGCGGCGACGGCGCCCATCACGCGACGCACGATCTCGCCGGCGTCGATGCCACGAGCGTCGGCCTCGTACGTCGTGCGCAGCCGGTGGCAGAGCACGCTGGGCACCATCGCCTTCACGTCGTCCGGCATCACGTAGTCCCGTCCGTGCAGGTAGGCCCGCGCCTTGGCTGCACGCGACAGGAAGATCGTCGCGCGCGGGGAAGTGCCGAACTCGATGAGATCCTCGAGCTCCTCGAGGCCGACCTGGGTCGGCTCACGCGTGGCGTAGGTCAGCGCGACGATGTAGTCGAGCACCTGCTCCTCGACGTGGACGGCGTCCACCTCCTCGCGCGCCGCCGCGATCTCGTCCACGGTGGCCACGGCATCGATGGGCCCCTGACCGGATCCGCCGACCTGGCGGACGATCGCCTTCTCCTCTTCGCGGGTCGGATATCCGATCTCCAGCTTCAGCGCGAACCGATCCAGCTGCGCTTCGGCGAGCGGGTACGTGCCGTGCAGCTCGACGGGGTTCTGCGTCGCCAGCACCATGAACGGCGTGCCGAGCGGGTAGGTCTCGCCCGCGATGGTGACCTGTCGCTCCTCCATCGCCTCGAGCAGCGCGGCCTGCACCTTCGGCGGCGCGCGGTTGATCTCGTCCGCGAGCACGATGTTGGAGAAGATCGGGCCCTTCTGCACCCGGAACTGCCCGCTGCGCTGATCGAACACGGGCGTGCCGACGATATCCGAGGGAAGCAGGTCGGGCGTGAACTGAATCCTGCGGAAGTCCGTGTGGATGGCCTGCGCGAGCGTGCGCACCATCAGCGTCTTGGCGAGCCCCGGCAGACCCTCGAGCAGGATGTGTCCGCCCGTGAGCAGCGCGACGAGCAGCCCTTCGACGGCGTCGTGCTGGCCCACGACCCTCTCGTGGACGGCGTCGGTGATCTTGCCGAGTAGACCGGCTCCGGCGGTGGCTGGGGCCTGCTGCATGTCGTGAGGTCCTCGCGAGCGTGAAGGGCGCAAACGGCCGAGAACTTAGCTCGACCCTCCGAGCGACGCGACGCGCGGCGTCAGCGTGCGAGCACGTCCTTGAAGTGCGGAATCGCCCGCTCGACCATCGCGTCGGAGGCGGTGAGGCTGATGCGGAAATGCTCCGGCGAGCCGAGCAGGCTCCCGGGCATCACGAACACGTTGCGGTCGGCGAGCGCGTCGAACAGCCGCTCGGGCTCGCCGGGCCACCGGCACCACAGGTAGAACGTCCCTTCCGGCGGGAGCACGCCGTAGCCGGCGGCCTCGAGCGCCCCCAGGAGCGCGTCGCGTCGGCGCGCGAGGGCCGCGCCGTCGATCGAGAGGCTCTCGAGGTCGGGAATCGCGTACTGCATCACGGCGTTCGGGAAGCACCAGCCGAGCGCCATCTGCGCGGAGAACATCGCGTCCTGGTGGGCCCTGCGCTCGCGCTCCGGCATGAGCGGCGAGATCGCCAGGTAGCCGAGCCGCTGTCCCGGGGCGAGGAGCACCTTCCCGTAGCTGTAGGTGATGAACGTCCATGGATAGACGGCGGCGGGGCTCACGAACCCGCGTCCGTCGAAGCGGAGCCTGCGGTACGGCTCGTCCGAGAGCAGGTAGATCCGGTGGCCTATCCGCCGTGAGGCCTGCTCGAGCATCTCCGCGAGATCGGCGAGGGCCGCGCGCTCGTAGATGCGCCCGGTCGGGTTGTGCGGCGTGTTGACGATCACGAGCCGCGTGCGTGGACCGATCGCCGCGTCGATGGCGGCGAGGTCGAGGTCGAAGCGCTCGCCGGCGAGCGCGACCTTCCGGGGCACGGCGTCGGCCGCGAGGAGGGTGGGCTCGTAGCAGAACCACGCCGGCTCGGAGATGACGGCTTCGTCCCCGGCATCGAGGACGAGCCGGAACGCGACGGAGATGGCGGCGAACGCGCCTGCCGTGAGCGCCACGTCCTGCGGCTCGAACGGCAGGCCGATCTCCACGCGCAGGCGCTCGGCGAGGAACGTCTGCGGCTCCTCTTCCGACGACTTGTAGGCGAACCAATTCTCGTCCTTCGGGATCACCCGCTCGCGAAGCGCGGACACGAGACCCGGAAGCGGCATCTCGTGCGGGTTGCCGAACGTGAAGTCACACACGTCGGGCTCGAAGCGCGCGTCCGCGTACCTCGACTCGAGGTAGAAGCCGCGAACGGCGGCGAACGCGCGGTCCGCCGCCCGGACGCGTGCAGAGAGCGGCACGCTACGCCGCCGGCTGCGCCGGGAACTGCGCGAGAGGCGTCGAGCGCGAGATGCGCATCTCCTCCTCGTTCATGTCGACGCCGACGTCGGCGAACAGCGGCGTGCTCAGGTACCGCTCGCCGGTGTCGGGCAGCATGCAGAGGATGCGGGCGCCCTTCTGCGCTTCGCGCGCCACGCGTAGCGCGCCCGCGAAGGTGCCGCCGGCGCTGATGCCGACGAAGATGCCTTCCTTGGCGGCGAGCTCCTGGCTGCTCTTCAACGCCTCGGGGTTGGGGATGGCGAGGAGGCGATCCACGTGCTTGGCCGCGACCGCATCGTCGGTGAGCTTGGGGATGAAGTCGGGCGTCCACCCCTGCACGGGGTGTGGCTTGAACGCCGGGTGCGGGGTGGACGGCGAGCCGTCGGGCCTGCGGGTCTGCGCCACGCCGCTCGCGACGAGCTGCGCATCCTCCGGCTCGCAGACGACGATCTTGGTGTCCGGCCGCTCCTTGCGCAGCACACGCGCCACGCCCTTCAGCGTTCCGCCGGTGCCATAGCCGGTCACCCAGTAGTCGAGCCGCTCACCCTGGAAGTCCTTCAGGATCTCCTGGGCGGTGGTGCGGGAGTGGTAGTCGGCGTTCGCCTCGTTCTCGAACTGGCGCGTGAGGAACCAGCCGTGCGTCTGGGCCAGCTCCTCGGTCTTCCTGATCATGCCGACCGCCCGCTCGGCCGCCGGCGTGAGCACGACCTTCGCGCCCAGGAAGCGCATCAAGCGCCTGCGCTCGATGCTGAACTGCTCGGCCATCACCAGCACCAGCGGATAGCCTTTCGCGGCGCAGACCATCGCCAGGCCGATGCCCGTGTTGCCGCTCGTCGCTTCGATCACGGTTTGCCCGGGCTTCAGCTCGCCCGATGCCTCGGCGGCCTCGATGACCCCCAGCGCGAGCCGGTCCTTCACGGACCCGAGTGGATTGAAGGCTTCGATCTTGACGAAGAGCTCGACGCCCGCGGGGGCGAGGCGATTGATGCGCACGACCGGCGTGTTACCCACGGTCTCGAGAATGCTGCGGTACTTGGCCACGTCCCCTCCCGGCTATCGGCGAATCGGCTGTCGTGAAATCGATGCCCCGCGCGACGGACGGCGCCGTCGCGCACGCCACGGTCGTGCGCCGGGGGCGCTTTCGCAACGGGGGATCGCGATGGCGGGGAGCGCTCGACGCCGGCCCGCTCAGGCGATGCGGGGTGGTCGCGGTCTCGCCGCGAGCGCGCGCACGTGCTCGAGCTGGAGGACGTAGATCCGGCCGCCGCCCACGGCCGCTGCGATCGTCAGGGCGAGCAGCAGCCCGCTGGCGCGGTAGGCCGGGTGCCATCCCTGGATCGCCTGGAAGAGCGTGGCCGCCGGGATCGTCCACGCGAGAATGGAGGCGAGGAGCTCGACCGCGCCGTGGCGCACGCGGCCGCGGTGCTCGGCGACCGCATACCCGAGCAGCGTGAACGCGGCGATCTGCTCGAGCACTCGGTAGATGTCGGGATCTCGCAGGTCTCCGCGCACCGGGAGGCCGAGCGTCGCCGACCAACCCTGCGTCGGTGCCGACCAGGGCAGTAGGCAGGCGAGGACGAGGTAGACGGCGAAGAGAGGAAGGACGACGCGCAGGGTGGCGGCTTCGAACCGCCGAGAGGGCGCACCGCTATCGCCCGTTTCGTGCGTGATATGCGCGGGTGCGACCGTCCGCGCCCACGCCACGGCGAGCGCGACGGCGGCGACGGCCGCGGCCAGCGCGGGCCGCTGAACGGCTCCCGGAAGCAGCGCCACCGCCGTCCATGCGCCCGTGACGAAGAGGACGCGAGATCGCGTCGCTTCCTCGAAGGAGGTGAACGCCGAGGCAATCGCCCAGGCGGCACCCACCGCGAGCGGGGCCATCGCCCACGCGCGCTCGGGGTCGTCGGCTCCGAGGGCGACGAGCCACAGGAGAGGCGCCATGAGATAGACGAGACCCATCAGAGGGAGATCGACGGCGAGCGCCCTGACCGTCGTGCCCGCTTCCGCCTTCGCCAGCGCCGCGGCGGCCAGCCACGCCCCGAGGCCCGCGCCCGCCGTGTTGGCGGCCAGGTCGAAGAGCGAGGGGAAGCGCGAGGGCGCGAACACCTGCGCGAGCTCGACGGCGCCGCTGAGCAGGGCGCCCAACGCGACCGCCCCGAGCCAGGTCGCCCACGTGGTGGCGCGGGCGCGGGCCCGCGAGAGCGCGTACACGAACCCGACCGGGACGAACATCACCACGTTCATCACGAGATCGTAGACGCCCCACCGGGCGGTGAGCCCGTGGACGGGCCGCGTCTCGAACTCGAACGGCGCGAGGGTGATGACCGCGACGGCGGTCGCGAGATAGAGGAGGACCGCCGTGCCCAGTCTACGTCCACTCACCTGCGGTCCGCTCGACTGCGGCCCGCTCACCTCGATCGTCCGCGCGACCGGCTCGGCGATCTTCCGCTACTCCGGGCTCGGCCGACCGGGTCTTCCCCTCACCGAGTGCTCAGGCGGGGGGAACCATGGTCATGCGCCCCTCGCCGCTGCCGCTGCCGTCCGAGCACGTGCCGGCGAAGCCGCCCGCCGCGTCTCGCATGAGCGTGCAGTCCACCCGCACGCCCGGCTCCCACCAGAACGTCATCGACGAGCCCTCGAGGCGGATGTCGTTGAAGGCGATCGGCTCGGGAAGCATCGAGACGCTCATCGAGATCGTGGGTGCATCGGCCGTGCCGCCCACGTCGAACGTCACCTCGACGACCCCTCCCACGGGGTTGGACATCGACCCGGTCCAGGTTCCCGGGCGCAGGGCCTGGGCCTCGACGGACGGGGCGAACGTGAACGTGAGGAGGGCGAGCACGGCGGCGACCACGAGACGCGACGAAGTTCTCGACATGGCTTTCCTAGGCTGCAAGAGCACGGTCGCGAGATCTTCGCGTCCCGCCGATCTCCGAGCAAGCTCGT
This sequence comes from Gemmatimonadales bacterium, assembly GCA_050181335.1. Lineage (GTDB taxonomy): Bacteria > Gemmatimonadota > Gemmatimonadetes > Longimicrobiales > Gaopeijiaceae > UBA2982. The sequence continues at coordinate 10,723 of JBFXDG010000013.1, forward strand.
GGATCGCCTGCAGGTCGCCTGTAGGTCCGTCCGGGAAGGGGGTGTCTCAGCTCTCCCGGATGCGGACGGGCCCGTTGACGGTCACCACCCGGATCGGCGGTCCGCCTTGCCCGAGCGTTCCCGTGAACGGCCGACCGAGGCGACCGCGGATCGTCATGGTGATGGGGAGGTCGGAGGTGAAGGGGCCGTTCGCCGTGCCGGTCTCGAGGTTCGCGTTGAAGTCGTCGGGAAGCGTGAGCGTCACCGGTCCGTTGACGGTCTCGGCGTCGAGCCCCGCGCCCTCCCACTGCGTCCCGCTGAGCTCCACGGTGAGCGGCCCGTTCCGCGTGCGTGCCACCACGTCGCCACCGACGTCGCGCAGGAGGATGGGACCGTTCTCCGCGTCGAGTCGCATCCGCCCGCTCACCCCCGTGACCGACAGCGGACCGTTCAGCGCCTCGATCTCCGCGTCGGAGTCGGCGGGTGCGTAGACGACGAAGCTCACGCTCCAGTTGCTGCGGCGGTCGCTGCGCGGACCGTCCGCTTCGATCACGCCGTCCAACGACACGCGCACCTCTTCGGCCAGATCCGCCGCGTCCTCTTCCGTCCGCGCACGCGCCACGACGCGCGCGTGGACCTCGACGCGGTTCTCGTCCCATCCCACGACGGACACGCCCCCGTTGGGGCCCGGATCCACCCGGATCGGCCCCGAGCCCAGGGAGGCGTCCGCCACGCGCACCTCGCAGAACGCGACCTGCCGGCCCCGGTCGGAGTCGTCCCGACAGTCCTCGAGCCAGTCGTCGTCCGTCCGCTGCGCGAGACCGGGCACCGGCGCGAGCGCCGCCACTCCCACCGCGGCGAAAGCCGCCATCCGCGAAACCTTCCTCATGGTCCCGTCCTCCGTGCGCTGACCGCGTGAATCCAGGGCATTCGGGAATTCATACGGATTGGACAGGTCGAGACGGCCCGCGGTTGCGATCGGTGCTTCCGTCCGCCGCCCCGATGCTCTATCTCATAGCCGCCGCAAACGGAGCGGGCCCGAGCATACGGAGGTCGAAGGGAGTGATGGCATTCCGCGTCGCGATCCTGGGGTGTGGGACCGTCGGAGGGGGCGTCGCACGCATCCTGCTCGAGCAGAAAGCCGCGCTGCAGGAGCGGGCCGGCCGCGCCGTGGAGCTCGTGCGCGTCGTCGACCTCTGCCCGGACCTGTCGTCGAGCCGACACGGCATTCCGCGGTCGCTCTATGCCGGTCAGGGGTCGCAGCTCAGCCCGGAGCAGGCGCGCGCCGAGGTCCAGCGCGTGCTCGACGATCCAGGCATCGACCTCGTGGTCGAGACGATCGGCGGCAGCGGCGAGGACATCCTCGCCATCGCCCGCGGCGTCCTGGATCGCGGCAAGCACCTCGTGACCGCCAACAAGGCGCTGCTCGCGGAGCACGGGGAGACGCTCGTCTCGGCGGCGCGGAAGAACGGAAAGGGGATCGCGTACGAGGCGGCGGTCTGCGGGGCGATCCCGATCATCAAGGTGCTGAACGAGGGTCTGACCGGAGACGAGATCGTGTCCATCTCCGGGATCCTGAACGGCACGAGCAACTACATCCTCTCCCGCATGGCGTCGGAGGGCCAGGATTTCGCGTCCGCGCTGCGCGAAGCGCAGGCCAAGGGTTACGCCGAGGCCGATCCGACGCTCGACGTGAACGGCGGCGACGCGGGACACAAGCTCACGATCGTGCTGCGCCTCGCGTTCGGCCTCGACGTCGACTACGCGGATCTGCCGCGACAGGGTATCGACGGCGTGAGCGCGGGTGACGTCGCGTTCGCCGAGGAGATGCGGGGGGTCATCAAGCTCATCTGCCACGCCCAGCGGGTCGGCGACGCGATCTACACGGCGGTGACCCCGATGATCGTGAAGGACTCGAACCTGCTGTCCAAGATCGACGGAGCGACCAACGCCGTGCGCGTGGTCGGGAAGTACGCCGGAGAGATCGTGCTGATCGGACAGGGCGCGGGCTCGCTCGAGACGGGCAGCTCGATCGTGGCCGACATCGTCTTCCTCGCGCGCTACGGCGATCGTCCGCTGCCGCAAACCGCGGCGAGCCGGATGACCCTGCGGCCGCTCGGTGAGCTGGAGCTGCCGTACAACATCGTCTTCGAGACCGCGGACGTTCCCGGCATCACCGGGATCGTGGCGACCGCGATCGGCCGCCAGCGCATCAACATCGACACGGTGAGCCACAACCGGCACGGCAAGCAGAACGCCGAGTTCGCGATCGCGACCATGCCGTGCACGCGGGCGCAGGTCGACGCGGCGGTGCGTGACATCCAGGAGAACCATCCCGGCAGCCTGATCGGCCAGCCGCGGGTCCTGCCCATCCTGGTGTGAGCGTCGGCCGCCGGGCTCGGGGTTCACCCCGAGGCTCGACGCCGCGGCGCAGCGTCCCGAGACCTCCGGCGGCGCCTGCGCTGCGAGGAAAACGAGCGTGGTTTTTCCCGCTGGTGGCCCGGACCTTGCCGCTCCCGCCCCAGTCCCGGCGTGCTGGGGGGTGCGCCGAATCGACCGGCGACAAGGAGGGCGATCCATGCTCCGTCGCGTCTGTCCGCTTCTGTTCGCGGGTATGGTGCTGGCGATCCCTGCGAGGGCGAGCGCCCAGAGCGTTCCGCAGTGGTACGACGGTCACGTCAGCCTTTCGGGCGGCGTGTCCATCTACGATCGATCGGGAACGGGCACGATGGGGATCTACGCCCTGCGGGCCGACATGCCCGTGTACCCGAACCTGCTCGTCGAAGCAGGCCTCAGCTACGCCCGTCGCGGGCACGATCCCCGCTTCGGGGATCTCTTCATCCCCGGCATCCAGGCGCAGCTCCAGGGACTGTCGGAGCGCTTCAACCCCTACGTCGGGATGGGGGCGGGGGTCACCGTCGAGCGACGTGACGGCGCGGTCGAGGACGACGTGTCCTTCGCGCCGTCGTTCTCCGCCGGAGTCCGCATCGCGATCGCGGACGGCGTCGGCTTCAGGATGGAGGGACGGCTGCACGGCGTCGGCGCGAACTTCCGCGGCGTGTACTCGGAGATGACCGGCGGGCTGAGCGTGTCGTGGTGAGCGGGCAGCTCTAACGACCGAGCAGGATCTCCTCGAAGAACGCGATCACGCGCGCGTCTTCCGACTGCGCGAGCCAGAACATGGCGTCTCGGCGCGTCTCGGCTTCGCGTGCCGTGCGGGCGATCTCCATGAGCGACGACACACCGACGTCGCCGGGGCGCTGCGAGAGCGCGAAGATCGCCGCCTCGCGCACGTCCTGCTCTTCGCGCTCGTCGGCCGCGATTGCGGCGATCCCGCTCGTGACGGCCTCGCCCGCTTCCTGGCCCAGCCAGAAGAGCGCGCTCCGGCGCGCGTCGCGCGCGACCGAGGCGTCACGCGCCAGGTCCAGCAGCTCTGGCCAGAGGTCCGCGACGTCCGCCAACGCCGCGGCGAGCACGGCGTCCTCCGCCACGTCGTCCGCTGCGTCGGGGATGCCGGTCGAGCGCGCGAGCGACAGGAAGTACTCGGCCGCGTCCCGGGCGCCGACCGCGCCCAGGTCCACCGCTTCGGGGTCGGCGACGTCGTCGAGATCCAGCACGTCCAGGTCGCGGACGCGCCCGGCGTCGACGCGCAGCTCGACCGTTGCAGTCCCGCGCGCGCAGCGTCCATCGTCGTCGCGGTACCTGCCCCTCCACACCACGCGCCGGCCGGCGATCGACACGCCGCGCGCGCAGATCTCGACCTCGTCACGGGTCGGATAGACGAACGTCACGCCGCCCGTCTCGACCGACGCGACGCGCCGAGCGAGATCCTGCGCGGCGACTTCGCCGGTGGCCCACGTCGGCAGCTGCAGCGCGACGGAGATGCACGCGACGCGGACCACGCCTGAAGTCATTCGCCCCCCTCAGCGACGGATGCACTCCCTCCATCGCTTGGGACAGACCCCGGAGCGAAACCGTTTCAGGTGGCGCGGACTACGCGTGCGCGCCCGCCATCTCCTCGTGCTCGATGCGCGTGCCCAGGACCTTCAGGAACTGGCCGATGAAGGCGGGATGCGCGGGCCAGGCGGGCGCCGTCACCAGGTTGCCGTCGGTCACCGCGCCGTCGATGGGCACGTCCGCGACGCGCGCGCCGGCCAGCTTCAGCTCCGGCGTCACCGCGGGGTAGGCGGTCAAGGTGCGACCCTGGATCACGCCCGCCGTGCACAGGATCTGCGGGCCGTGGCAGATGGCCGCCACGGGCTTGTCCTCGTCGAAGAAGTGGCGCACCACGTCGAGCACCTTCTCGTCCAGCCGCAGGTACTCCGGCGCGCGCCCGCCCGCGATCGCGAGGGCGTCGTAGTCCTGCGGGCGTACCTCGGCGAACGTGGCGTTCAGCGCGAAGTCGTGCCCGCGCTTCTCCGAGTAGGTCTGGTCACCCTCGAAGTCGTGAATGGCCGTGCGAACCTTCTCGCCCGCCTTCTTTCCCGGGCAGACGGCATCGACGCGGTGACCGACCGCGAGGAGCGCTTGGAAGGGGACCATGACCTCGTAGTCTTCAGCATAGTCGCCAACGAGCATCAGGATCTTGCAGGCCATGAGAACCTCCGGGAGCGAAGAAACGCGGGAGACGATTCGATCTCTCGGGATTCTGACCCGCGCCGGCCCGGGGCGCAAACGGGGCCGCGGTCGGGAGCGCCTACCGGCGCCGCCCACGCGAGGAGCTAGGCGACGCGCGCGCTCTTGGCCGCGGCGACGGCTTCGGCCAACCGCTCGAGCACGGGGACGGTCCGCTCCCAGCCGAGGCAGGGGTCCGTGATGCTCTGCCCGCGCACGAGGCGCCCCGGGGGAGATCCTTGCACGTGCTTCTGGGCTCCGTCGACGAGGAAGCTCTCGATCATGACGCCCATGATCGACGGGCTGCCGTCCTCGATCTGGCCGGCGACGTCTTCGGCCACGGCGATCTGCTTGAGCGGGTCCTTGCCGCTGTTCGCGTGGCTGCAGTCCACCATCAGCCGCGGCGCCAGCCGCAGCTTCTCGAGCGTGCGTACCACGTCCGCGATCTGCGCGCTCGAGTAGTTCGGGCCTTGGCGCCCGCCGCGGAGAATCACGTGACAGTCCTCGTTGCCGCGCGTGGCGACGATGGCGGCGACACCCTGTTTGGTGACGGACAGGAAGTGATGCGGGTTCTTCGCGGACAGGATGCCGTCGATCGCCACGCTGACGCTTCCCTCGGTTCCGTTCTTGAAGCCGACGGGCATCGAGAGGCCGGAGGCCAGCTCGCGGTGTACCTGGCTCTCCGCGGTGCGGGCGCCGATCGCGCCCCACGACACCAGGTCGGCGTGGAACTGGGGCGTGATCGGATCGAGGAACTCCGTGCCGGCGGGTAGGCCGAGGTCCAGCACGTCGAGCAGGAAGCGACGCGCCGCCCGCAGGCCCTGGTTGATCGCGAAGCTGCCGTCGAGGTGCGGGTCGTTGATCAGGCCCTTCCAGCCGACCGTCGTCCGGGGCTTCTCGAAGTACACGCGCATGACGATGTCGAGCGACGCGGAGAGCTCGCGCCGCTTCTGGGCCAGGAGCTCGGCGTACTCGAGCGCCGCGTCCGTGTCGTGGATCGAGCAGGGCCCGACCACCACGAGGAGCCGGTCGCCGCGGCCCCACAGCGTCTTTCCGATCTCCTCGCGCGCCTGCGCGACCGTGGCCGAGCCGGACTCGCCCAGCGGCAGATCCTCCATGAGGATCGCCGGGGCGATGAGCGGGCGCAGGTCCTGGATGCGGAGGTCGTCGGTACGGCGGAACATCGCGTGCTCGATGCGGAACGGTCGGGGACGTTCGGGCGCCCGGCGGCCGCCGGGCATGGGCAGAATGTATGCCGGTGGCCCTCGAATAGAAGCGTCCCGTTCAGCGCGGGGCCGACCGGGCGGGGACCGCGACCGTCTCCCCGTGGCGGGGCACGTGGAGCCGCGCCGGCGCCAACCCCCGTGCCCTCCACGCCTCCCGCAGGCGCTCGGGGGGCTCGAGCGGGTCTTCGAAGGTCAGGCGGAACGTCCCCCAATGGCTCGGCAGGAACGCGCCCTCGCCCCCGAGGTCCTCGTAGATCCGTACCGCCTCTTCCGGATTCACGTGCGACGAGCCCATGAACCAGCGCGGCTCGTACGCGCCGATCGGCAGGATGGACGCATCGAACGGACCGAGGCGCGCGCCGATGTCGCGAAACACCGAGGCGTACGCGGAGTCGCCGCCGAAGTAGACCCGGGGGCCGGGGTCATGCGACGACAGAATCGCGAACGAGCACCATAGACGCCGATTCGTGCTCCAGGGCGTGCGTCGCGTCCAGTGACGGGCGGGCGTGGCGACCACGCGGAACGCGCCATGCGGCAGCGCGTGCTCCTGCCACCAGTCGAGCTCGACGACGTTCCTGAAGCCCATCCGCCGGAGCCAGGAGCGAAAGCCGAGCGGCGCGAACCACGGCAGGTCGCGACCGAAGCGGCGGCGCAGCGCGACGACGGTCGGTCGGTCGAGGTGGTCGTAGTGGTCGTGCGAGAGGAGCACCGCGTCGACGCCCGGCAGCTCGGTCAGCGCCGGCGTGGCGGGGACGAACCGCCGCGTGCCGATCCAGCGGAGCGGCGAAGCGCGCGGCGACCACATCGGGTCCGTGAGCAGGTTGAGCCCCGGCAGCTGGATGAAGTGGGTCGCGTGTCCGACCCACGTGATGCGGAGCTCGCCCGCGCGCGCCGCCGGGCGGGCGAGATCGGACGCCGCCAGCGGCAGCATCCCGGGGCCGGGGTTCGGCGGCATGGGCTTCTTCGCCCACTCCCGCATCAGCTCCCGGAAGCGCGCGCGGATCCGGTCGTCGTCCGCCGCCTCCGGCAAGGATTGCGGAAGCGGCCGTCGGGGAGGTGGTGGTCGGGGGTCGGCGCGAGCTCGCGTTCGGACATCGACATGGGAGCCGGTCTACCCGGGGAACGTCCGGCGCGTGCCTGTCGCGGCGCGCGCACCTGCGGCCGCAGGCTCAGCCGACGACCGAGTTGCGTCCCTTCGCCTTGGCGCCGTAGAGGTTCTCGTCGCAGCGCTTCAGCCAGGTCTCCCAATCCTGATCGTCGCGGTACGACGCGACGCCGATGCTCACCGTGATCGAGCGGCCGGGAATGAGCGGCTGGGACGCGACGGCGGTCCGCAGCTCCTCGGCCACCTGACGGCCGCGCTCCTGGTCGGTCCCGTACAGGAACGCCAGGAACTCCTCGCCGCCCAGCCGGAACGCGCGGTCGCTGCGGCGTATGCGCTGGCGGATGATGTCCGCCACCCCACGGAGCGCGGCGTCGCCGGCCTGGTGCCCGAGGCCGTCGTTGATCGCCTTGAACCAGTCGAGGTCGAGCGCGAGGAGCGTCATGGGCAGCCCGGTTCGGCGGGACTGCTCCATGGCCTGCTCGAGCGTGACCGACAGCAGCGCGCGGTTGTGCAGCCCGGTGAGCGAGTCGCTGAACGCTTTCGCCTCGAGCGCGCGCTGCTGCTCGTCGATGACGCGCACGAACACGGCGGAGAACGCGCTCACGCCGAGGAGCGTGGCCGCGACGCGGGCGGCCACCGGGACCTCGAGGAGCCTGGCCGAGAGCGGCACGGCGAGGACGTAGAGCGCCGCGTTCGCCGCCCACGCCATCTTCTCGGGAAGCGTGAAGTAGAAGACGAGGATCGCGGGGAAGCACCACAGCGCGCCGATCACGCCCTGCTCGACGAGCGAGACGCCGAGGAAGAAGAGCATCGCCGGCGTGAGCCCGCCGAACGTCAGCCAGGGATGGTAGCGGTCCTGTCTGCCGATCCAGGCGAGCCCGGCCATGACCAGCACGATGATCCCGGTGCCGAACGCCAGGAGGAGGCGCCCCTGGCGCAGATGGTTGACCGTGAACGGGGCGAGCAGAACCACGCCCGCTATGGCCACACCGAGGGTGGACCTTACACGAAAGTCAGAATTCAAGGGGGGGCTGCCGGGATGCCGCGAAACGACTTCGACGGGGGTTGGGGCGTGATTGTGGTGGGGGGACGTGGGCGCGGCAAGTGGCGCGGTGGGACGCGCCGCTTGGGGCCTTCGGTGCGGGGGAGGGAGGAGTGCCGTATCATCCCGAGCCTGGAGGCCGCGTGCGGACCCTGACCTCGCTCTTGATCCTGATCGCCACCTGGGGATGCGGCCGCGCCGAGCGCGAGCGCCTGGCGGCGGCGGACTCCGCCGAGGCGGCCACGCTCGCGACCATCGAGCACGTGCTCTCCGAGACGATCCAGCGAGCGGACCGGCTGGCCGGCTCCGCCGATCGCATCCTGAGCCCCCGGCCCGTGATGACGCCCGGCCAGGAGGAGGCGCTCCGGCGCTACCAGAACGGCGTGCACGTCGCCCGCGCCCGCGCGCTCGGCGTGCGCGTCGTGAACGAGTCGGCGCTCGACTCGCTCCTCGGCGCCGGACGCCTCATCGAGCTGGAGGACAGCACCGAGCACTGGATCGTGCGGCGCGGCGCCTCGCCGGCCTACGTGGTGCCGCAGGTGCGCGCGCTGCTGGCCGTGATCGGCGAGCGATTCCAGCAGCGCCTCGCCGAGCTCGACCTGCCCGCCTACCGACTCGAGGTCACGAGCGCGACGCGCACGTCCGAGCGCCAGGAGGATCTGCGCGACGGGAACGCGAACGCGGCGGCCGGCGTGAGCTCCCACGAGTTCGGCGTCACGGTCGACGTGTCCTACGCGGCGTTCGCGCCGCCCGCGGCGCGACCCGAGGAGATCTTCGCCGGGGTGCCGACGACGCTCCGGCCACACGTGGAGCGGCTCGTGGACCTCGCGCTCGAGTCGGTCTCGGCGCGCAAGTCACGCGAGCTCGCGGCCATCCTCAGCCGCGTGCTCGAGGAGGCGCAGGACGAGGGGATCGCCGTCGTCATCTACGAGCGCCAGCAGACGGTCTACCATCTCACCGTGGCCCGCGAGATCGTTGGCGCCTAGGCTGCTCAGGGAGATGCTCAGCGCCCGCCTCGCCACGCGGCCGACTGGCTCTTCACGACCTCGAGCAGGTTGCCCATCGCCAGGTTGACGTCGATCAGGTGCAGACCCCACTGCGGGGTGAGGTCGCCCGCGATGTCGTCGGCGCGTGGATCCGCGGGGTCGCCGTGAACGGTGATCTCCAGATAGGTGGCGTGCTCGTTGGTCGCGCACCGCGCGGTCAACAAGCCGGGCGGCGACACGAACGGCGTCGCGATGCTCGCGCCGCCGGCGAGCCACGGCGGTCCGGGCCGCACGCCCACGATCGTCGTCCCGTTCGCGGACAGGTACGCGCGCAGCTCGCCCGGCGTGCCGGCCAGGGACGTGGGGTCGGTGCAGGCGGCCACCAGCCCCGGAGTGGTCGTTCTGCCGAACAGCGTGCTCTCGGGCGGCGGGCTGGTCGAGCGGAACGACGCGTACGTGACCACGCACCCGGTCTGGCCGCCCGAGCGGCAGAGGGGCACTTCGCGGAAGGCTCCGCCAACGTCCCGCCCCTGTGCCACCGTCACGGTCGAGCCGAGCAGGAGAGCCGATACCATGCGATCCTGGAGGGGCTTTCCGTCGATCTCTTCCGAGATCAGGCGCGTGAGGATCGAGGATCCCTGCGAGTGCCCGATGAGGACGAAGCCGCGCCCTCCGTTGTCGGCGGCCAGGTACCGCCGGAACGCGCCGAGGACGTCGTCGTAGGCGAGCCCCTGGCCGAGATTCGTCGAGCCACCGGACCGCCGCTCCCGTAGGCCCGCCAGCGTGACCTGCCGGTACATGGGCGCGTAGACCCGGCAGACCGACCCGAAGCGTGCGAGCTGCTGGTGGACGACGCGGCGCTCGGCCTCGTCCACGTTCATGTCGCTGTTCATCCCCGGGTCGGTCGAGACCGTGGGATAGACGTAGAAGCAGTCGATCGGCGCGGACGGATCGGCGCTCCATCGCTCGAGCGAGAGCGTGCCGTCCGCCCGCACGACCGTGGCGTCGAGGTCCACGGCGCAGGCATCGGACCGGCCGGGCCGGCACAGCCAGGCGTTCTCGTCGGAGTAGTCCACGGATCCAGCCGCCTGGCCGGTCGTCGACGACATCGCGCGGATCTTGCCGCCGCGCGCGGAGACCATGAGGCTCACGAGCGCTTCCGTCACCGCCGGCTCGAGACCCTCGGTGTGGCCCTTGTCGATGCGCACGACGTCGGCGACCACGCGACCCTCGTCGCAACCCGGGTAGACGAAGACCCGCGCCGTGCCCGGTCTCGGCAGCAGCCCCCACGCGCGGGTGCCCGGGTTCTGGCGACCGCCGTCGTGCACGTACCCGGCACGGTCGTCCACCACGTCGGGACGCGCGGCGCGCGCCTCGCAGCCGAGGCGCTCCGCCCAAGTCGAGGTTGCGGGCAGCGACACGATCTCGTGCTGGCCGATCGCGAAGATGTGCGAGACGTCGCAGCCGGGATCCGCGGTCGGCGTCGACGCCGAGGCGGGGGGCTGCGCCGCGGGCGCGGGTGGGGGCTCGTCCGCCTGCCGCGGGCGTCCGGCGTCGGGAGCGCGGTCGGGCGCGCCTCCCAGCCGGCCCCCCGAGAGGCTCAGGAAGCCGTCCACCCGGCGCGCGAAGAAGTCCGTGCAGACCAGCCGGCGGGACGTCGCGCCGCCCTGGGAGTGCCCCGCGAGCCAGAACGCCCGAATGTTGCCCGGCCCGATCGCCGCGGTGAGGGAAGTGACGATGTTCTGCAGGTAGCCGTCGTCCTCCTCGGACCAGCGGCGCGTCGGCGAGTAGGGTGCGGCGATCACGAGGCGGTGCCGCTCCTTCTGGTCGAACGCGGGGAAGTAGCGCCGCTGCCACGTTCCGCTGGAGCCGGCGCCGTGCAGGCTCAGCACGAGCGTCACCTCCTCGCCCTCGCGCAGGTCGCAGGGATAGTCGAGCAGGTACGTCCGGCCGGTCACGGGCTCGGTCACGGGGGCGTCCGCCGACGCGGTGTACGGCACCCCGAGGAGCGTACGGGGCTGCTGGCCGGAGACCGGAGCGGCGGGAGCGCCCGCGAGGATCAGCGCGATCGCGAGCGTAGCGGCAGATGCGGCCTCACGCATCGGGTACCTCCACCGGAATGGGGGAATCATGCGACAAGATAGGACGCCACCGATGCGGCCGCGCCGGGACACGCACGCTCATGGGTACAGCGCCTCGAACGCTCGCAGGTCCGCCGCCGAGAACGGTGACGCGGCCGCGAGGTCCTCGCGGCGCCGGAGCTTCTCCCTGAAGCGCATGAAATACGCGAGCAGGTCACCACCGTACACGAACGAGTACATGATGTCCGCGAACGACGCGGTGTGCTCGAGGCCGAACGCGTGGCCGAGCTCGTGAACGCAGGTCAGGTAGACGACCGTGTCGCGGAAGAGCGCGTCCGCACGCGCCGCGACCGCGATGTCGCCGCCCAGCGCGTCCGTGTCGGGGTGCACGAAGACGTCGGCGCCCCGCCGCCCGCGCACCTCGCGGCCGCGCGTCTCGCCATAGAGCCCGGCGCCCGCGGGTAACCAGTACACGCGCACCAGGGCGGCGTCCTCGGCCGCGGGTACGAGCTCGAGCGCGGGGCTGGCGAGGCGTGCCCACGCCGTCAGCGCGGCCACGGCGAGACCCTCGTCCCCCGGCTGCGACCCGGCCACCCCACCCGAGGGTGCGATGAAGTAGGTGATGCCGTCACCTCCGCCCAGCCTCGGCTCCGGGTCCTGCGCGCGTGACGGGCACGGCCAGACGGCCGCGACGACCAGGACCACGCGGAGCGCGAGGGGATGGGTCGAGATCATGCCGAGGATCATTCCCTGGTTCCCCCGCCGTGGGCAAGCCACATTTGGAAGAAGACTCCCTGCTCCCCGAGGATGTGCCGATGCGACCGATTCGCTCCTTTCTGCCCGCTGCCGTCGTGCTCGCCTCCATGGCCATCTCCGGCTGCGGAAGCGACAGCACCGTCGCCCCGTCCGAAGAGGACGTGCGCGACTTCATCACGGCGCTGACGACCGGCACGGGCATCGACGCCCAGTTCCACACCGGCCTTCCGCCGGCGGGCGGCTCGGGTCCGGTGATCACGGTCGAAGGAACCGGCGCGATGATCACGGGCGGCAGCTCGATCCGCACCGTGTCGAGCACCACGGCGTTCACGCGCATCATCGTCGCCGTGGACGGTGTGGACGGCTATTGGGAGATCACGCTCCCCGTGGCGGTGACGGCCGAGGAGCTCGTTCTCACGCTCTCGCAGGAGATCCCCGAAGCGACCTTCAACGTGGACTTCGCGCTCGGCGGATCCGGGGGCGTCGGCAACTGGGGGAGCGAGCTCGTGCAGGTGCTCATCGTCGGCACCGGCGTGGTGCAGGTGAGCGTGACGTGGGACACCAGCGCCGACGTGGACCTCCACGTGGTCGATCCGACCGGCGAGGAGATCTACTACGGCGACTCGCAGGCGGCGTCCGGCGGCTTCCTGGACCTCGACTCGAACGCCGCCTGCTCGGGCGACAACGTGCGTAACGAGAACATCACCTGGGCGGAGTCCGCGCCGAGCGGCACGTACACGGTCAGGGTCAATCTCTGGGACGACTGCGACGCGCCGACGACGAACTACGTGGTGACCGTGCGGCGCAAGAACCAGCCGCCGCAGACGTTCGGCGGCACGCTGAACGCGCCGGGCGTCGGCGGCGGGCTCGGCGCCGGCAGCGTGGTGACGACCTTCACCTACTGAGCCGGCTTCCAGAGCGGCCTTCCGGGCCCGGGACGACCGGGCCCGGAAGGCGCGCGCTCTAGGAAACGGGTCGGCGCGGGATGCGTTGGTCGCGCTGCGCCGCCTGCCAGGCGAAGTGCGCGAGCAGGATCGCCGACTGCGAAAGCTCCTCGGCCGACATGCGCTCGGGGAAATCGGCGTTCGTATGGCGCGTGCGCTGGTCGTACGCCTCGAAGTCCTTGATCACCGTGAAGGCGGGAAGGCCGACCTCGTCGAACGGCACGTGATCCGTGCTGCCGATCCCCTCGATCACGTTGCGACCGACGTCCAGGTCCGCGAGCGGCTCGAGCCAGGCGTCGAAGATCGCCTTGGCCGCGGCGTTGTCCTGCATGTAGAAGCCGAGCGACCGCCCGGAGCCCGGGTCGTCGTTCAGGAAGACCGACAGGCGCTCGCGCTCCGTCTGGTCCATGGCGTCCAAGTAGGCCCGCGCGCCGAGCAGCCCCTGCTCCTCACCCGACCAGAGCGCGACGCGAATGGTGCGCCGCGGCCGGGCGCCGACCGCGGACAGGATGCGCATCGCCTCCATCGCCGCGATCGCGCCGTCGCCGTTGTCCGTCGCGCCGATCGCCGCGTGCCACGAGTCGAGGTGCGCCCCGACGAGCACGATCTCGTCGCGCAACGCCGGATCGGTACCCGGGATCTCCGCGATCACGTTGGGCGTGCGCGTGTCCGCCTCGACGCGCGTGCGCAGCTCGACACGCAACTCGGGCGGCTGTCCCGCCTCGGCGAGGCGAGCGAGCAGGTTGTATTGCTCGGCCGCCAGCACGATCGACGCGAAGCCGTCGTTCGCGCGCGCCACGCCGCCCGTCACCCCGACCGTGCCGTCGCGGTAGGCGCTCGGCCGCAGCGTCACCGCCGCGCCGCTCCGCTCGAGCAGCGGTCGCATGACCTGCAAGGACGTGACCGAGCGCACGGGCGCGGCCTGTGGGTTGCCCGGGCGCACGCCGGCGTTGCCCAAACCGGGCTGCTCGCGGTCGGCGTCGAGGAAGCCGCTCTGCGGCTGACTCGTCAGCACGATGGCACCGCGCAGCGTGCTCGCCATCGCCTGGATCTGGCTCTCGGTCTTGTCGCCGACGTACACGACCCGGCCGCTGACCGCGTCCCCCCGGATCGACGGCGACCATCCGTCGGGATAACCGGTGAGCGGCATGTAGAACGGCGAGGTCATCTCGATCGACAGCTTCTCGAGCGCCCATCCCGGACCGAACTCGAAGGGCTCGAGGCGCGCGCCCGACAGTCCCCACTCTGCGAAGCGGTCACGCGCCCAGGCCGCCGCGCGATCGTGCCCGGGAGATCCGGTGAGCCGCGGCCCGATCTCATCGGTGAGCGTGCGGTAGAGCTCGAGCGCGCGCGAGCGCTCGAGCCCCTCTTCACGGATGCGCGCCGCCATCGCGAGGTCGACGGGCCCCTGGACGGCGGCGGCAGGCGAGGGCAGCGCGGTCGCGAGGGCTCCTGCCTGGGCGCCACAGACGAGCGCGAAGAGCGGCCCGAACGAGAGCAGCGGGAGGCGAGGGGTCATGGGTGCCTCACTGGCGGAGATGGCTTTCGGCCAAACTGACTGGGCCCAAGGCCGGCCGCCAGTGTCATACGCGCGCGCGCCCCGGAGCACACAGGACGTATCTTCACGACGACTCGAGCCGGAGGACGACCATGCGGATCACCGGACCCGCGCGCGCTCTCGCAATCCTGGCTGGCCTCGCCGCGAGCGGATGTGCCCCGAAGTATTACGCACCCAACACGCACAACGTCCCGGTGCTCACGCGTGCGGGAGACTACAGCGGCGCGTTCGCGTTCGGAGACAGCCGCGGAGAGCTGCAGGCGGCATACGCCGTCTCCGAGCGCGTGGCCCTCATGCTCAACGCCGCCGTCTTCGACCAGGCGGACGACGCGGACGGGGACGGCGGCCGAGGCGGGATCCTCGAGCTGGGGGCCGGCTACCTCGCGCCCGTCGGTGACCGCGTGCAGGTCGGCGTCTTCGGGCTGCTCGGTGGCGGTGACCTCGAGAACCATTTTCCGTCCACGGTCACGAGCAATCCCGGCACGACCGGCACGCTGGAGGCTCACCTGGCCCGGTTCGGCCTTCAGCCGACGCTGAGCTACCGGACGACCCACTTCGAGGCCGCCGCGTCGGCGCGCGTGCTCGGGCTTCGCTACTCCGACGTGACGGGCAGCCTCGTGTTCGGAGGCGAGGATCAGGTGCAGATGCTGCGCGACCAGCCGGATCACACGCTGCTCGAGCCGGCCCTCACGCTGCGCGCCGGATTCGAGACGGTGAAGGCCCAGCTCCAGCTCGGCTGGAGCTTCAACCGCGGGCACTCGGAATTTCGGCAGGACGAGGGCCATCTCACGGCGGGGATCGTCTATTCTCCTCGATGATCCTGGCTTCCGGGCCGGGATCCGCGGCATGTTGGAGGTGCCCCCCGAGAGCCGAAACGAGGAGACTTTTGGAGGTCAGGACATCACCGGATCGCCCGCCGACACTCCTCGTCATCGAGGACGCGGACGACCAGGCGCTCCTCGTGGGCATCGCCGCTCGACGCGCGCACCCGGGTCTGGACGTGCACACCGTCACGAACGGCTTGGAGGGGCTGGCCTATCTGAGGGGTCTGCCGCCGTTCGAGGACCGGCTGCGCCATCCTTTGCCGAACCTCGTCATCTTGGATCTCTACATGCCGGAGCTCGACGGCTTCGAGGTCCTGTCCTGGATCCGTGACCACATGAAGGACGCGCCGTTTCCGGTCGTGGTCCTCACGGCATCCGTGAGGCCCGAGGACGAGACCCGGGCGATCGAGCTCGGCGCGGCTTCGGTGCACAAGAAGCCCTCCGATCTCCAGGGGCTGGCCGATGTCGTGAGCGAGATCGTGCACCGGTGCATCGGGCGCGGGGACATCATCGGCGCGCACATCTGGTCGGCCGGCTGAGGGCGCGAGCCTCCGGACGGTTCCTGGTGTAGGAGCTTCCCGACCCGACCACGACATCTGCCAGGAGACACGGATGAGTTCGAGGACCACGGCGCTCGCGCTGCTCTGCTTCGTAGCCGCCGCCAACGCGCTCGCCGCCCAGTCATCCGATCCGCCGCGCGTGTGGCCGGACGAAGGCCCTCTCACGTGGACTCCCCGGCCCACCCAACCGGAGATCACGCCGGACGACCTGCGCACGCACGTCTATCTGCTCGCCGCGGACTCGATGCGCGGGCGCGCCGCGGGATCGCGTGGAAATTTCCTGACCACCGAATACGTCGCGGAGGTCTTCCGCCGGCTGGGGCTCGAGCCGGCTGGGGACGCAGGGACCTACTTCCAGGATGTCCCGCCCCCCACCGGCCTGCGGTTCGAGCACCCTTCGCGCAACGTGATCGCCGTCCTGAGGGGATCCGATCCGGCGCTGCGCGGCCAGTACGTTCTCGCGGGGGCACACAACGATCACGAGGGGATGGTGCCCGATCGGCCCTTCGATCACGACGCCCTGCGCGCGTTCAACCGCGTGATGCGCCCCCAGGGCGCCAACGACCGACCAGGTCAGCCCACGCCGGAGCAGCAGGCACGCATCGATTCGCTGATCGCCCGCGCGCGCTCCATCCGCCCGCCGCGCGCGGACTCCGTGATGAACGGAGCGGACGACGACGCGTCGGGCACCGCCGTTCTGCTCGAGATCGCGGAGCGCTTCGCGACCGGCACGCCGCCGCGCCGATCGATCGTCTTCATCTCGCACGCCGCCGAGGAAGGCGGGCTGCTCGGCTCACGCTACTTCACGGACAACCCCACCATTCCGCTCGACTCGATCGTCGCCGCGCACAACATGGACATGGTCGGCAACGGAGGGGTCGACGACGTGAAGTTCGGCGGTCCTGCGCAGGTGCAGATGCTCGGCGCGCGCCGGCTCTCGCAGGAGTTCGGCGACGTGATCGACTCGCTGAACGCGGTCCGCGACGAGACCATGGCGATCGACTACTCGTGGGACCGCACCAACGCGCTCAACCGCTTCTGCAGGAGCGACCAGGTCAACTACTTCCGGCACACCATCCCGGTCACGTACTTCTCCACCGGGTACTCGATCGACTACCACCAAGCCACCGACGAGCCGCAGTATCTCGACTACGAGCACTCGGCGCGGGTCGGCCGCTTCGTGCACGAGATCATGAGCACGGTGGCCAATCGACCTACGCGCCTGCGCGTCCTGCCGCCCGAAGAGCGCGACATGAGCGCGCAGTGCGGGCGTTGAGGCCACGTCCGATCCACATCCACGGGTGATCGACGAGCGCGACGACGAGGGCGGGTCCGCCGACGGCGTCGAAGAGCATGCGCTCGCGTGTCCCTACTGCTGGGAGAGCATCACGGTGCTCGTGGACACGAGCGTGCCGGACCAGGAGTACGTGGAGGACTGCGAGGTGTGCTGCAACCCGATCGCGATCCACGTCACCGCGCGGAGCGGTCGCGTGACCGCTCTGGACGCACACCCGCTTCCCTGATCGGGGAAACGAGCGGAGACCTCTAACGCGCGGCGGCCTCCACGGCGGCCACGTGCTCCTGGTGAGCGGCGTACGGGCTCTTCGCATCCATGGGGCGCGAGAACGCCAACGCCAGGCTCACCGCGACGATCACCACCCCCAGCACCCTCACCCTCATCGTCCTCATCCTCTTCGGCTGACTGCTCCGGCTGACCACGCCAGTTGACTGCGCCGGCTCTCGACGGGCGGCCCACCGGGGCCGCATCGACTGCTCTGTCCTCTCTGACGAGCGACCGGGCCGAAAAGTTACAAGGGGGCTACGGGGCTATCCGAGGAGCAGCGTCGCGAGGCCGAGGAAGAGGCCCATGCTGGCCACGTCCGTGGCCGTGGTGAGGAAGATGCTCGACGCCGTGGCGGGATCGGCCCCGATGCGGCGCAGACCCAGCGGGATGAGCGCGCCGGAGATCCCGCTCACCACGCAGCTCCCCGTCATCGCCAGCGCGACGATCGCCGCGAGCGACAGCGCGTCGGGGTTCGATTGCATGCTCGCCACCACGAACATGCCCAGGCCCGCCGTCAGACCGACGAGCGCGCCGTTGAACAACCCGAGCATCGCCTCCTTGGCCACCAGCGCCTTCTCGCTTCCGGACTCGAGCTCTCCGAGCGTCATGCCGCGCAGCGTAACCGCGAGCGCCTGGCAGCCGGTGTTGCCGGACTGGCCCGCGAGGACGGGGAGGAAGAGCGCCAGGATGACCATCCGGTCGAGCGTGCTCTGGAAGATCCCGACGACGGCGGCGGCCACGAACGCGGTGAGGAGGTTGAGCTGGAGCCAGGGATGGCGGAACAGCAGGCTGCGCGGCCACGGCGTGAGGAGCCGCTCCTCCTTGCCGACACCGACCATGCGCCCGGGCTGCGCGCTGATCTCGAAGGTCTGCTCCTGGAACATCGCCTGCCCGCGCACGAGCCCGATCAGCACGCCGGAGTCGTCGCAGACCGGGTAGACGGGGTAGTGGCGGTACACGACCGAGTTCATCGCGTCCGTGAGGGTCGTGTTCGGCGTCAGGAAGAACGGATCCCTGAGCATCACGTCGGCGAGGCTCGACGACGGTGACGACACCAAGAGGTCCCTCATCGTGACGATGCCCACGAGCTTGCCGTCTTCGTCGGTCACGAAGCAGTACGTGACGAAGATCTTCTTGACGAGGTCTTTGACCTTGTCGATGACCTCCGCCACGGTCTCGCGCGGATGGAAGACCGCCGTGGGCGGCTCCATGAGCCTGCCGATGCTGTCCTCGGGGAACGCCTGATTCAGCGACCACTGGTGCATGAGCGCGGAGGGTCCGGCCGCGAACAGCTTCCCCCGGCGCTCCTCCCCGAGGTGCGGAATGATGTCGCCCACCATCCCCGGGTTCAGGCGCTGCAGGACCTTCAGCGCCGCATCGTCGTCGAGCTCTTCCAGGGCGCGGGCCGCTTCGCCCGCCCCCATGCGCGCGACCTGATCGGCGATCTCTTCGGTGGTGGGCGTGCGGGAGGGGGTTTCCGCGAGGGCTTGGGGGGACTGTGCCACGTACGGCTCCGAAATGACCAGAAAATGAAGACCCGGGAGCGCCAAGGTAGAGGGGGCCGAACCGGTGCAGCAAACGCCGGGCGCGCGCCTGCGGCAGCCGTCCGCGGCGCCGCCCATGGGCCAGGTGCCCGCGCCGCGAGGAAGAGCCGGCGGGGCGTCGCCTTCCAACCCGTGCCCCACGGGGCGTGTCCAAGAACCAGGACGGAAAACGAGCGGCGACGTACTTCCCGAGACTTCACGGGGGCCCTTGGTCGAGCGGGTGCCAGAACACTTCGAGAGAGCGGACGTGGCGCGGGCGGCCGCCGGGGATCAGGGCGCCTTCGAGCGGCTGTATCGCGGTCACGTCGGGCGTGTGTACGCGCTGGCCGTGCGCCTGGCCGGGCCCGGCGAAGCCGACGACCTCACGCAGGAGGTGTTCATCCGTGCCTGGAGCAAGCTGGGCACCTTCAAGGGTGAGGCGCAGTTCGGCACGTGGCTGCACCGGCTCGCGGTGAATCACATCCTGAGCCGCCGGACGGTGCTGAAGAAGCGCGAGGAGAGCCACAGCAGCGGCGAGACCCTGCTCGAGCGGTTGCTCGCGACGCGCCAGAGGACTCCCGGCACGCGCCTCGATCTCGAGGCGGCGCTGCGGCGGCTGCCCCGGCGCGCTCGTGAGGTGTTCGTCCTGTACGACGTCGAGGGATACGGGCACGACGAGATCGCCCAGACGCTGGGCGTCACCGTCGGCACGTCGAAGTCGCAGCTGCATCGAGCCCGGATGCTGCTGCGGGAGCGGTTGAGCTGACCATGCGGGTGGATCCATGAGAATGAAGCGCGAGAATCATCAGGACTGGGTGGCGCGTCTGTCCGACTATCTGTCGGACGAGCTCTCCGAGGCCGACAAGCTGGCCGTCGAGGCGCACCTCGCCGACTGCGAGGACTGCAACGAAGCGCTGCGCGGCCTCGCCCGGGTGGTGGAGGAGGCCGGCGCCCTCGGGGAGATCGAGCCCCCCCACGATCTCTGGCCGGGGATCGCCGCGGCTGTCTCCACCACGAGACCCGACGACGAGCCCGGCGAGGCTCGTGTCATCGCCTTCCCCGGCGCGCGCAGGCTATCGGCGATCCCGAAGCGCGTCGAGGTCTCGCGCGGCAGCCTCGCGGCCGCGTCGGTGGTGCTCGTCGCGCTCTCCGCCGCGACGACGTGGTGGGCGAGTCGCCCCGACACGACGGGCCCCGCTCCCGACGCCGCCGTCGGGCAGGCGGTCCAGATGACGTCCAGCGGAGCCGCGGGCGAGATCGCACCACCGGCCGCCATGGCGGGCGAGCTTGCGCTCCTCGAGGACGTTCTCGCCTCCGCTCGCGCCGTGCTCGATCCCAACACCGTGCGGGTCCTGGAGAGGAACCTCGGCGTCATCGAGCAGGCGATCACCGATTCGCGGGAGGCGCTCGCGCAGGATCCCGGGAACACCTTCCTCGCGCAGCACCTGGAGCGCATGTACCGCCGGAAGCTCGTCTATCTGCAGGACGCGGTGCGACTGGTGGAGTTCGGCGGGTGACGTTTCTTTCGGGACTCCCTCTGGTGATGGCCGTGGCGGCTACTCTGCAGACGCCCGACACCGTGCTCGCGGTGAACCGCGGCGACCGCGTCGTCCTGGAGGGCTTCTCGGGGGTGATCGCCGTGAGCGCCTCGGATCGGGACCAGCTGGAGCTGCGAGGGGCGCGCGACAACACGCCCCTCGTGGTCAGGCGGAGGGGCGCCACCCTGCAAATCGAGGCGGACGGAGCGCGGCGACGCCGCTCCGTGGATGCGCAGATCCGCCTGCCGGCGTGGGTGGACCTCGAGATCGGTGGGTCGGAGCTGGAAGTCGCCGTGACCGGGCTCGACGGCGCCGTGCGCATCGCCAACGTGAGCGGCGACGTGGAGGTCCGCGACGTCGGCGGCTCGGTGGACGTGCGCTCGATCCGCGGCGAGGTGACGGTGGTGGACGCGCGCGGCTCCGTGCGCGCATCCTCGCAGGGCGACGACGTCACTCTGCGGCGCGTCTCGGGATCCGTCGAGGTCCACTCGGGCGACGGTGACGTCCTTCTCGATGCGCTCTCCTCGATGTCCGTCAGGGCCGAGACGCAGGACGGCGACATCGTCTTCTCGGGCTCGATCGAAGAAGGTGGCGAGTACGGCTTCTACCTGCACGACGGCGACGTCCTCCTCGAGCTGCCCTCGACGGTCAGCGCGCGCGTGCACGTGTCGACGTTCGACGGCGAGTTCACGTCCGACTTCCCCGTGCGGGTGGAGAGCTTCTCGGCCGGACGCCAGTTCGACTTCGTGCTCGGGCAGGGAAGCGCGCTCATCGACATCGAGGTGTTCGACGGCGAGATCCGCCTCGCGCGCGGTGGCGCCGGGCCGGGTGGAGCGGGGGTGGGTTCGGATGCGCAACGACGCTGACCGCAGGGGGGATCCATGAGAGGGTGGCGGGGGAGATCGATCGCGGCGGCCACGCTGCTGATCGCGGCGCCGGCGACGGCGCAGGAGGTGTACCGCGTCGCGGGCACCGACGTGGCGATCTACGATGTCGCCGGTCGGGTGGACGTACGCGGCGGGAGCGGGTCCGAAGTGGTGGTGCGCGTCACGCGCGGCGGCGCCGACGCGGCGGAGCTCTCGGTGGAGACGGGGGAGATCCGGGGACGATCGACGCTGCGCGTCATCTATCCCGACGACGAGATCGTGTATCCGGCGATGGGCCGTGGCTCGAACAGCACGTTCTCCGTGCGCTCCGACGGGACGTTCGGCGATGGGGATCGCGACAGCGGTCGCGACAGTGGCGACCGGGTGCGCGTGCGCGGCAGCGGTACGGGGCTGGAGGCATGGGCGGACCTGGTCATCGAGGTCCCGGCGGGCATCACGGCGGCGGTCTACGTGGCCACGGGGCGGCTGAGCGCCCAGGGCGTCGACTCGGACCTGCGCCTGGATATCGCCTCGGGGGAGGTGACGGCCACGGACGTCTCCGGCTCGCTCGTCATCGACACCGGGTCGGGGGACGTGAGCGCGAGCCGCGTCCGGGGCGGCCTGAGCGTGGATACCGGGTCCGGATCGGTACGCGTCTCCGAAATCGTCGGTGACGCGGTGGAGCTCGACACCGGGTCGGGCAGGGTGACCGCCTCCGGCCTCGAAGCCGAGCGCGTGGACGTGGACACCGGCTCTGGCGGCGTGGAGATGCTCCGCGTTTCGGCGCCGAGCGTGGTCGTCGACACCGGCAGTGGATCGGTGGAGATCGAGCTGCTCGCGGACGTGGACCTGCTGGAGGTGGACACCGGCTCGGGCTCCGTGACGGTGCGCGCGCCGGCGGACCTCGGAGGCACGGTCGAGATCGACACGGGAAGCGGCGGCATCGACCTGGATTTCCCGCTGGAGGTGCGCTCCGTGCGCAGGGACCGCGTGTCGGGACGGCTCGGCGACGGCGACGGCATGATCACGATCGACACCGGCTCGGGCAGCATCCGCATCGTGCGAGGCGGGGGCTCCTGAGCCGGCGGTCCCGGCGAGCCGACGCTCCACGTCGGACGCCGGGACCGCGGGACGCTCAGTCGGCCGAGCGCACCAGCTCGACCTCCAGGTCGACCTTCACCTCGTCACCGACCACGAAGCCGCCGGTTTCGAGCACCTGGTTCCAGTTCAGACCGAAATCCTTCCGGTTGATGCGCGTCGTGGCGCTGTACCCCGCGCGGTCGTTCCCCCACGGGTCCCGCACGCTTCCGAGGCTCCGCACGTCGAGCGTCACCGGACGGGTCACGTCGCGGATCGTGAGGTCGCCGAGCACCTCGTAGCGGTCCTCGCCGGAGCGCCGAACCTTCGTGCCGCGGAATGTCAGCGTCGGGAACCGCTCGACGTCGAAGAAGTCGGGCGAGCGCAGATGCTGATCGCGCTGCTCGACGCGCGTGTCGATGCTCGCCACGCCGATCGTCACGTCGATGTTCGCGGTCGTCGGATCCCCATCCTCCACCACCACCGTGCCGTCGATGTCGCTGAACCGCCCCTTCACGGTGGCGATCATCATGTGTCGGACGCCGAACTCGGCGTGCGAGTGCGAGGCGTCGATCTTCCAAACCTTCGTGCCACGCTCGGTGGCTTGGGTCGTCGTGCTCATGGTTGGCTCCCTTTGGTCGTACCGTTGGTCGTACCCACTGGTTATCGTCAGTGAGCTACTATACTTTTATTAGTTACTTTCGTCAAGTACCTTCTGATAGGTAAGTTCCTCTTCGTGACCGAGCACCGTCCCGAGCTGTGTCCCCAGTTCCACGAAGCGGTCGAGCTGATCGGCAAGCGGTGGAGCGGGGCCATCATCCGCCTCCTGCTGGAGGGGCGGCTCCGCTACGGCGTCCTGAGGGACGCCATCCCCGACATCAGCGACCGCATGCTGTCCGAGCGGCTCCGGGAGCTGGAGGCCGCCGGGATCGTGCTGCGGATCGTCACCCCCGACACGCCGGTGCGGGTGGAGTACGAGCTCACGGCGAAGGGCCGGGCCCTCGAAGCCCCGCTGCGAGCCCTCGGAGACTGGGCGAGCTCCTGGATCCGTCCGGTTCCCGAGCCCGTTTCCCGCTAGGGGGGTACGGATCCTGCAACAATCGCCGCGCGGACGAGTCACCCCGTGGGCGGAGCGCGGCGTGCTGGGAAAACGAGGCAAAGAGCCGGACGAGATCGACGCCGAGCCCAGCGCATCCCCGGGCCCAGGTGGTCAGGTGTCCGTGATCGCCAAGGGCACGCGCGTCTTGGGGGACTGCGAGTGCGACGGAGAGATCCGCGTCGAAGGCACGGTGACGGGCAGCCTGAGGGCGCCGCGCGTCCTGGTGAGTGAATCCGGGTCCGTCACCGGCGACGTCGCCCCCGTGAAGGACGGCGGCGTGTTCTCCGTGGCCGGGCGCGTCGGCGGTTCCGTTCGAGGCGCCGAGGTGGAGGTGCGGCGGGGCGGATCGGTGGTCGGGCCGATCGTCGCGGACCGGGCGGTCATCCACGGTCGTGTGGGGGGCGGCATCGTCGTGCGCGACCGGCTCGCCCTGGAAGGCACGGCGGTGGTGGAGGGGGACATCGAGGCCAGGCGTCTCGCGATCAAGGAAGGCGGTCAGTTCGACGGGAAGATTCGCATGGCCGAGCCGCCTCCGGTCGAACGGCCCAAGACCACCCCCGCGGCGGACGCCGCCACTACTCCGCTCGCAGAGCCTTTAGCGGGTCGATCCGCGTAGCCTCCCTGGCCGGGAGGAGCATGGCGAGCAGCGCGACCGCCGGCAGCGTAGCCGCGATCCCCGCATAGGTGAGCGGATCGCCGGGCGTCACCCCGTAGAGGAAGCGCTCCAGCACGTCGTCCAGCAGGCTCGCCGCTGCGAGCCCGAGCACGAGCCCAGCCACGACCGGCGCGGCCATGCTCGATACGACCATCCGGACGACCTGTCCCCGTGCCGCGCCGAGCGCGAGCCGGACGCCGATGGCCCTGCGCTGCTCGCGCACGCCGTAGGACACGACGCCGGCGATGCCGATCGAAGCCAACGCCAGCGCGAGCAAGCTGAACGCGGACAGCAGCGCGCTCCCGAGACGTTGGGGCATGAGCACGTCGCCCACGAGCGCGTCCATGGTGGTCAGGAGCTCCGGTGAGAGATCCGGCTCCATGCTGCGCACCTGCTCGCGCAGGGACGCGAGCACGCCGGGCGTATCGCCCGTCGTCCGTGCGGCGAGCGTGAGCGGTCCGACCGCGACCTCGGTGAACTGTGCCTGCGGTACGAAGACGAAGTTCGACGGCTCGCTGCACGAGGGACCGGAGCCGCAGTCGACCCCGCTCAGCCCGGTCCAGCGAACGTCGTCCGCGACGCCGACCACCGTCACCCATTCGTCGCGCATGCGGATGCGTCCACCCACGGCGTCACCATTCGGCCAATAGCGCCGGGCCATCGATCGGTTGACGACGGCGACCGGCGCCGCGTCGTCCCCGTCGCCGTCGTCCAGCTCGCGGCCGTCGAGCAGCGGAATGCCCAACGTCTCGAGGTACCCGGGCGAGACGACGACCAGGTCCATCCGGACCTCCTCGTCGGGCGCGCGTTGGTAGCCCTCGATGTCGCTGGAGAAGCCCATGAACCCGCCGTTCTGGAACGGAACCAGCGTCGCGACGGCGGCCGCGGATACACGCGAATCGGCGAGCGCGCGCGCACGCAGGGCCTGCGCGAACGCGAGCAGCTCGGGGGGCGAGTAGCGCAGCAACCCCAGGTCGAACCTCATCACCGCGAGCTCCTCGGTGCGAAACCCGGGATCGACGGCGAGCGCGCTGCGGAGCGAGCGCACGAAGAGGCCCGAGCCCACGAGCAGGATCGCGCACAGACCCACCTGGGCCGCCACGAGCGTCCGGCGCAGACGGCTCGCGCCGAGCCTGCCCTCCGGCGAGCGGCCGCTGCGGAGCGTGGCGACCACGTCGCGGCGCGAGGCGTGCAGCGCAGGGGCGAGGCCGAACAGCACGGCCGTGAGCACGGACAGCGCGGCGGCCGCAGCCAGCGTGCGCACGTCCAGGGCGGCGCCTAAGGTGCCGATGGTCACGCCTCCGGGGAGCTCGAACGACCCGGTCGCGCGGAGGAGGAGCGGAGCGAGGAGCACGCCGGCGCCCCCGCCGAGGGCGGCGAGAAGCAGGCTCTCCACGAGGAGCTGGCGCACGAGCCTGCTCCTGCCGGCACCGATCGCCACGCGGACCCCCATCTCGGCGCTGCGCGTGGAGGCTCTCGCGAGGAGGAGGTTCGCCAGGTTCGCGCACGCGAGGAGCAGGGTCGTGGCGACCACGCCGAGGAGCAGCCATACGAACCGGGGCAGCGTCTCCTCCGCGCCCGCCGGAAGCAAACGCGTCGCGAGGGGATCCACCGTGATCGTCCGCGGCCCTCGCGCGTCGGGGTCCTCGTCCCGCAGCTGCTCCGACACGGCGAGCAGCTCATCCCGCGCGCGCTCCACGGTGCCGCCTGCGTCGAGGCGGCCGACCAAGCGGCCGATCCAACGCGATCCTCGGTCGTCCCAGATGCCCGGCCTGGACACCGATCCCACACCGAGCGCCGCGCTCGCCTGGAGGGGGATCCACAGCTCCGGAGCCGCGTCGAGCGCGAGGCCACGGAACGCCTCGGGGGCGACGCCGACGACCTTGAACGGCACGCCGTTGAGCCGGATGGTCGCGCCGACCGCCGCCGGGTCGGCACCGAAGTGATCGCGCCAGAGCCCATGGGAGAGGACGGCGACCGCCGAGCCGGCGCCGAGGCGGTCGTCGTAGGGCTGCAGGACGCGGCCTCGCATGGCCGACAGGCGGAGCAGGGAGAAGTAGTTTCCGGTGGCCGCCTCGACGGTCACGAGCCGAGCGCCGCGCTCGTCGTCCCCGAGGCTGGCCCTCTGCAGCGTGGCCGCCGCGAGGTCCTCGAGGCTCGTGGTCCGCTCCCGATAGTCCACGTAGTCGGGATACGACGACGTGCAGCGCGGCGCTCCGGCCCGGCAGCTCGTGTAGACCGCGACGAGCGACTCGGGGTCGCCGACCGGTGGCCGCCGCAGCAACGCCGCGTCCACCAGCGAGAAGATCGCCGTCGTGGCGCCGATGCCGAGCGCCAGCGTGCCGACGACCACGCCGGTGAACGCGGGATTGCCCTTCAAGAATCTCGCCGCATAGCGAATATCATGCGCGAGCGACGAGGCCAGCTCACGCAGCGAGCGTCTCCGGCGGACGTGCTCGTCCACGCGCGTCACCGCGGATTCTATCCGGCGTGGGTCGCCGAACGCGGCGAGCGCGCGCCTGCGCGCCTCGTCCTCCGAGTGCCCTTCGGCCATGAGCTCGCGGGCGCGCATGTCGATGTGGAAGTCGATCTCCGCGCGAGCATCCGTCCGCGGATCCGTCCCGTCGCCGCGCATCACGCTTCCTCCGCGAGGAGCGCGTCGACGGCGCCGGAGAGCTCGCGCCAGCGGCGGATGCGCTGCTCGAGGTGTCGCTCGCCGGCTTTGGTCAGGCGATAGAACTTCGCTCGGCGCCCGGTCTCGCTCGGGCCCCACGACGCCTCCAACAGTCCCTGACCCTCGAGGCGATGCAGCGCCGGGTACAGCGCGCCCTCCTCCACGCTCAGGACGCCCTCGGAGCGGTCACGGAGCTTCCGACCGATGGCGTATCCGTGCAGGGGTCCGGCGGCGACCGCGCGCAGGATCAGCACGTCGAGCGTGCCGGTGAAGAGATCGCTTCCGCCCATCCCCACCTCCCGGGTCATCCCTCGTCGAGCGAGGTATGCGGGAGGTTGGGCCCGGTACCCCTAGTCCGTCAAGGGGTCGAGCGCTCCGTCGCGCCCCCGGTCGGGAGGTAGTCCGAGCGGATCGCGGTGATCTCAGTGAGGTTGTCGAAGAAGACGTCGAGCACGTCGGGGTCGAAGTGCGAGCCCGATCCCTCGCGCATCATGCCGAGCACGACGTCGGTGTCGAGGGCCCGCCGATACGGCCGGTCCATGGTGAGCGCGTCGAAGTAATCCACCACGGCGCAGATCCGCGCCTCGATCGGGATGTCCGTCCCGCCGATCCTCTCCGGGTAGCCGCTGCCGTCCCAGCGCTCGTGATGGGAGCGCGCGATGGCCTGCCCCATCTGGATCACGCTCGAGTCCGACCCCGCGAGGATCTCGGAGCCCAACGTCGTGTGCGTGCGCATCACGACCCATTCGCTGTCGTCCAGCTTCCCGGGCTTCAGCAGGACGTGGTCGGGAATTCCCAGCTTTCCGACGTCGTGAAGAGGCGCCGCGTGGCGAACGGTCTCCACCTGACCGGGAGACATGTCGAGCGCCTCCCCCAACACGCTCGAGTAGAGGCCGATGCGCTCGATGTGGCGCGCCGTCACCTCGTCCTTGAACTCGGCGGCGATGGTGAGGCGCCGGATCGTGTCGAGGTGCGCCTTGTAGATCTGGCGACGCGCCTCGGTCATCTCCTCGAGCGCGTCGCGCAGCGCCTCGGTCCGCATCTCCACGGCGCGCTCCAGGTTCGCCCGCTGCTCGTTCAGCCGATCGTGCGCGTGCTTCAGATCGAGCAGCCAGTGCGAGCGCAGGTGGAGCACGTCTCGGTCGATCGGCTTCTGGATGAAGTCGTTGATGCCGACCTCGAGCGCGCGCCGGTGCTCGTCCGCGCCCTCGAGCCCCGTGACCATGATGATGGGAAGAAACTCGTAGCCCGGCATCGCCCGGATGCGACGAGCGACCTCGAAGCCGTCCATGTTCGGCATCTGACCGTCGAGCAGCACCAGATCGATACCGAGCGCGAGCTTGGCGATCGCCTCGACGCCGTCGGCGGCCGTCTCCACCTCGTAGCCCAGGCCCACGCCCAGACGTGCGTGAGAGGCGCGGACCTGAGCGTTGTCGTCGACGACGAGGATGCGGGTGGCGGGCTTGGTCATGAGAGCGCTTTCTCCACGGCGGCGCGCAGTGCGTCGAGCTCGAACGGCTTTTCGATGGTTTCGAGGGCGCCCAGCAGTCCGGCGGATCCGAGGAGGAGGCTCTTATCGAAAGTCCCGCCGCCCGACATCGCGATCGCAGGTATCTTGCGTTCGCGCGTCGCGAGGAACCTGAGGAGCTCGATCCCGTCGACCTGCGGGAGGTTGATGTCGGTGAGGAGCAGGTCCACGTCTTCGTCCTGGAGCAGCGTCAGCGCGTCGGCGCCGTTCGAGGCGCTGAGGACGTGGTGTCCCATGCCCGAGAGGAAGCGCACGAGGACCCTGAGCAGGGGTGCCTCGTCGTCCACGACCAGAATGTTGGCCACGAAGCTTCTCGTCAGAGCGGTTGGGCGGCCGGGAGCGTCACACGTACCGTCGTGCCCTTGCCGGAGCCAGGCTCCGATTCGACGTCGACGCAGCCGCCCGCGTCGTGGGCGAGCCGCCACAGGCGCGCCAGGCCGGGCGCGCGACCGGACGTGGGGCCGAACGACGGCTCGAGGAGCCGCCCCTGCAGCTCCGCCGGAAGGCCCGGGCCGGTATCGGAGGCCTCGAGCACCACGTAGGGCCCGGCGGACATGCCTGCGCGGAACGGGACCAGCCGGCTCTCCGTCACCTTCAGCGTGAGCACGCCTCCGTCGGGCATGGCCTGGCGTGCGTGGACCGCGAGGACGGTGAGCATCTCCTCCGCCTGCACCGCGTCGATCCTGGCGAGGGGGTCCGACGCGTCGATCTCCACGCGCAGGGTGATCGAGCTCCCCAGCGCTCGCGAGAGGATCGGCTCGAGGGCGGCGATCACGCGTGCGAGCGATACCACGGCGTCACCGGCGGGGCGGCTGCGTCCGAACTCGATGAGCTGGCGGCCGAGCGACGCCCCGCGGTCCACGGCGGCGACCATCTCCTGGAGATCGCCGGCGAGCACCGCGTCGCCCGAACGCTCGGAGAGGAGTGCCTGGGCCGTGCCCTTGATGGTCGCGAGCACGTTGTTCAGATCGTGCGCCAGATGGGTGGAGAAGCGTGCGAGCGCCTCGAGCGTCCGCGTCTCGCCCACGCGCCGGTCACCTTTGCGGCGCTCGGTGACGTCGACGAGGGCGCCGGCGATCGCCGGCGCGTGCGGTCCCTGCAGCCGCTGGCTGATCGCCTCGATCGCGACCTCGGCTCCGTCCTTGCGTCGGCCGCGGAACTCGTAGGGGAGTCCGTCGGCTCCTCCCGCGAGGCGGATGAGCTGCTGCTGCGCCACGGCCTCCCGATCGTCGGGGTGGACGAGCTCCTTGACGGAGCTCAGCGCGAGGAGCTCGCTCCGCGCGTATCCGAAGATGTCCGCAAGCCGGCCGTTCACGTACTCGAAGCGGTCGTCGCGGACGATGTAGACGCCGGCGTTGTAGTGCTCACCGAGCTCGCGGAACACGGCCTCCTGCTCCCCGCCCGCGAGGACGTCGGTGTCGAGATCGGCCACGTACCCCTCGAGAGCCACGCCGCCGCGATCGCGCGGGACCGGCTGGCCCAGCTCCCGAACCCGTCGCTCCCTGCCGTCCACCCGGCGAATCCGATAGTCGATGCGATAGGGACGTCCGGTCAGGACGGCACGACTCAACTCCTCCTGGACGCGGCGCCGGTCGTCGGGGTGAATCAGCGCGCCGTACGACACCACCCGGCCCCACACGAGCTCGTTCGGCCCGAAGCCGGTGAGGTCGCGGGACCCCGCGCTCACGATCTCCATGGTGCGGGCGGCGTCGGCCTCGCCCCGGAAGACCATTCCCGGGACGTGGCGAAGCAGTCGCTGGACGATGTCCTCGTCCTGCGCGGCATGCCCGACGGCACGCATCGAGCGAGACGTCGTGGCCGTGAGGCGATCGACGACGGACCGTAGCAACTCGGCGGCGCTCCTCTGCATCTGTGTGGCCCTCTGGGGGAATCAGAGGCGAATCAGGGCTCCAATCCACGTAAACACTTGGCGTGCGACGGCCGCCAGACATTTTTTCCCAGGCCGGACGGGCCCTCGGGGGGGGGGCGGTCGCGGCACCGGGAGGCATCCCGATGCGACGCGGGGCCGAGGCCCCCTGGGCCCCGACCCCGCTCTCGGTCGAGAGGTGGAGGCGCGGTCAGATCCGCAGGAGCCGGTTCACCTTCACGACGAGGCCGCGGTTGTTGAGCGCCGACCAGCTGTCCGGCACCGTGGCGTTGCGGTCCTCGGTGTAGACGATGAACAGCTCGCTGCCGGGTGCCCATTCCCACCGGAACCGGAAGTTTCCGCTGAACGCGCGGAAGTCGACGTTGTTGCCGGCGGACGCCTGGACCAGGGCGCTGATGTAGGCCCTGGGCGACAGCGTATAGGTGGCGCGCGTGACGAACACGTTCTGGTCGTAGCGACCGGGTTGGAGCGCCGTCGGTAGGTCGATCCAGTTGAACGACACGCTGGGCTCGACGAAGAACCGCTTCGTCACCTCCACACGGGCGCCGTTCAGCCCGAGCGAGGTGATCGTGCCGCCGTAGTAGTCGCCCCGGCGGAAGGAGACGCCGCCCTGGAGCTTGCGCGTCGGGCCCAGCGTGACGCCCACGCGCCAATCGGGGTTCTCGTAGCGTCCCGCCGGGATCGTCGCCCCCGAGATCCGCTCGTTCTGGATGAAGTTCTCGTAGCTGTAGCCCCAGCTCACGTTGAGCCGGTCCTGATTGTCGAGCTCGACCGACGCCGATCCGCCGTAGCCTTTGCTCTCCACCAGCCCGGTCCGAGCGTTCTCGAGGTAATCGGCATCCACCGAGAAGTTGAGCTGGCGGACGTTGGGGATGTCCGGGCGGGGGCTGAAGCGGGCGGACGCGCTCGTCTGGCGGAAGTCGGCCTGACGCACGAAGCCGACCTCGGGATCGAACGCGTGCTCGACCAGCACGTGGTCCACGCTTCCGCCCCATACGTCGCCATTGAAGCTGAGCTGGCCGCGGTAGCTCAGGTGGTGCCGGTCGGTCGTGCCGTCCGTGCGCGACTGCGCGTAATAGCCCAGGAAGCTCCACTCGTCGGTGAGGCCGAACGAGCCGTCGAGCCCCCACGCCTGGTTCGAGCCATTCCCGTTCAGCGAGCGCGAGCGGTTCTCGAACAACATCCCGATGCTGGAGCGCGAGAACACGTCCCTGCGCAGGCGCAGCACCGAGAAGTTCGTGCTCCTCGCTCCCACGTCGCGCTCGAACTTCGTGATCCCGTCGCCGTCGCTTCCGTTGGCGTCACCCGTCTGGATGCTCAACAGGCCGACGTCGAACGCGCCGACCTTACCGGTGACCCGTCCACCGCCGAGGATCGGGACGGGGACGTTGTCCTGGAGGCCGATCGCGCGGCTGTAGAACAGCTGCGGCGTACCGCCGCCCCCGCCTCCGCCCCCGCCTCCACCACCGCCACCACCGAAGCCGCCCATCTGGCTGCCGGAGCCGAAGCTGAAGATCCCTCGGCTCTCGAGGAAGAACTCGCGTTTCTCCGGGAAGGTGAGGTTGAAGCGCGTGAGGTTGACCTGCTGCTCGTCGACCTCCACCTGCGCGAAGTCGGTGTTGAACGTGAGGTCGGCCGTGAGGCTCTCGGTGAGGCCGTACTTCACGTCCAGGCCGATGTCCCCATACGTATCGCGTGAGATCGCCGGTGTCGCCGTCAGGTCCTTCTGATACCCCGCGATGCTGTAGGGCTTCACCTCCAGGTTGCGGCTCATGGGCGGCGCTTCGATGCCCACGAGGGTGCCGTACATCGACACGCGGAAGATCGCTTGGGACCCGTTGCCGGCGACCGAGAGCGGGACCGCGGCGATGTGATTCCATTCGTTACGCCGCAGCACCGAGCGACGCAGCTGGATGCCCCAGACCTGCTCGCGGGTGGGCCGATAGCGCAGCGACTTGAACGGGATCGCGATCTCCATCGACCAACCGCCGTCGAAGAGAGAGGTGCGCGTCTGGCGCAGCGGGTTCCAGTCGAAGTTGGGATTCCCCTCGTTCGTGATCTGCAGGTCGGACAGCCCCCCGATCGCGTTTCCGTAGAAGCCCACGGCATTCCGGCGATCGTAGAACGTGTCGAGGAAGATCCCGAAGTTGTCGTTCTGCCTCAGCTGCGGAGAGTCGCGCCGCATCTCGTTGGCGATCCAGCCGTCCGGACCTTCCGTGTCCCAGATCTTCGCCGCCACGTAGACGTTGTCGTCGTCGAACCCGATCCAGACCTCCGTTCGCTGCGTCGGCTCGCCGTTGTTCAGCGGAACGGTCTGGATGAACTCGGTGATCGGCGGGTGTGCGGTGTAGAAGGGCTCATCCACCACGCCGTCGATCGAAATCGACTCGGTCACGCGGAAGGCGCGCATCGTCACGCCGTCTTCGCCCGCCTGGTTGATCACCGCGGCGCCGGTCGGCGCCGGTGGGCCGTCGATCTCGAGCGGCCGCGGCGCGCCCTCGGGGACCTGCCTCGGTGCCTCGGCGGCCGAGCCGACGGGATGGAGCAGAAGCGCGAACGTCGCGAGCAAGACTGCAGCGGCTCTGGAAATGCGGGCGGGCAAGGGAGCTCCGGTCAGGAGGAGATTCGCTCGAAGGGACACCCCCTGAGGGGGGTTTGTTGCGTCGCCCGGAATGGGTCCGGCAGGGCGACGGGGTAAAAGAAAAGGGCGGGGGGCCGCTCGCGCGACCCCCCGCCCGTGGATCCCGGAAATGTCCTGGGGCTCAGCCGCCGACCAGGATGCCCGCCTGGATGACCACCGGGTCGTTGTCGAAGTCCGGAGCCGACGGATCCTCCTCGTTGAACTCCATCGACGCCTCGACGAAGACCGGGATCATGCCCAGGCCCACGCCGACGCCGACCGTCGCGCCGTCCTCGGTGACGGCGTCGAAGCCGTCGGCGCTCGTGCGGCGCCACTGCCAGCCGCCGATCACGTACGGGCTGACCATCGGCGTGGAGAGGCCGACCTTCGCCCCCAATCCGTACGTCATGTAGTTGAAATCGCCATCAGGGAAGAAGTACACACCCTGGCCGACGATGCCGAGCGTGAGCCCGGGGATCGGCGGCGAGAACTCCACCCGAGGGCCGACACCGAACGTTCCGTTCATGTCGGTCGCATCATCGAGCATGGTGATCATGGCGGCCTGGCCACCGAAGCTGACCTGGGCCATCGCGGGCTGGGCGACCGTGGCGCACACCAAGGCCACCGAAGCCGTCAAAAGCAGACGACGCATGATACTCTTCTCCGAAAAGTGTCCCCCCGTGAGACAGCTAGAAACATCTGTTTGCAGCATGGAAGATGTCCCACGGCGGAGACCAAACGCAATGAAATCCTCCACCCTGTCCGAGGAGCAAGAGTCGCGCCTCGCAGGGGCCGCCCGGCCCTAGGAGCTCGGCAGGGATTCCACCAGTTGGATGATGCGCCGGACGTGGTCCGGCGTCGGCAGTCGTCCCCGGCCGCCCGCGATGTTGTCGAGCATGTGGGCCGCGTCGCTCGTGCCGGGCGTGGCGACAGTCACCGCGGGGTGCGCCAGGACGAACTTCAGCATGAGCTGCGCCCAGGTGTGCGCGTCGAACTCGGCGGCCCACTCCGGGAGCGCCCGGTCGCCGATCCGCGCCCACATGCGGCTCCTGCCGAACGGCAGATAGACGAGCACGCCGATCCGCCGCTCGAGAGCGAGCGGGAAGATCACCTCTTCGGCGACGCGGTTGTCCACGGCGTAGTCGATGCCGATGAAGTCGAGCTCCTCGTTGCGCATCACGGCGGCCAGCTGGGCGTACTGGCTCTCGCTGGTGGTGGTGATGCCGATGTAGCGGATACGCCCCGCGCTCTTGAACTCCCTGAGCACGCCGAGCTGCGCGGCTGGATCGCCCATGTTGTGCACCTGGATCACGTCGATCACGGGACGACGCAGTCGCGCGAACGATCGCTCGACCTGCGCGCGGGCCGCCGCGGGGTCGGCGCGGCCACCGCCGCCGCCGCGCCCGCCGGCGACGTTCATCTTGGTCGCCCAGAAGATCCTGTCCGCGATGCCGGCCTCCTGCGCCACCCGTCCCGAGACCTCCTCCGAAGCCCCGTACCCCGCGGCCGTATCGAAGACCGTCGCGCCCCCGTCCACGAGCGCGCGCAGCACGGTGCCGATGTTCTCGAACTCCTCGTTGCCCGCGCTCTCCGAGAAGGTGTTCGCGCCTCCGAGGCCGATCACCGGCAGGCGCTCGCCGCTCTTCGGGATCGGACGGGTGATGATCGGCTGCGCCTGGAGCGCTTCCAGGATGCGTGGACGCAGCGTGAGCGCGGCGCTCGCGCCCGCGCTGATCCGAAGCCAATCGCGTCGTGTGATCATCGTCGCTCGCTCCGAGGTGAGAGGGCCTGCAAGAGGACGGGCCAGCGAGCCGTTTCGCTGACGTTCTTACCGCACTCTTACCTCGGGTACCGAGGCCCTCGCGACGCGTCCCCGGTCAGGGGAATCCGAAGCAGAAGAACGGCCCGGCGCGCGTGAAGTCGCTTCCGTCCAACTGCGAGCCCGGCGGGATGACGAAGCCCTGCGGAGCGTAGTCGCCAGTCACGGTGGAAACCGTTTCGTACGACAGGTTGTTGGCGTCGCTGTGGAGTTGGGCGACGCTCTCGGCGATCACCACGCCGTAGTAGCTGTGCCACGGCCCCGTCCCGATCCGGTTCCGCGCCAGCTGCCCGCCCTCGCCCTCGGAGGCCTTGCCGTCCAGATACGCGCGCCACTGCAGCCCGCTGATGCCCTGGGCATAGGCGAGCGTCGCGCAGTGCTGGTCGGTGACCTGGAGCGTCGGCTGGTTCATGCCGTACGTCGGTCCCGTGGGAACGACGAAGAAGCTCATGTTGGGGGCCGGCTGCGCCGCCGCGCCGACGGCCCACAGCATCGAGAGAATCACGCCCAGGCTCGCCCGAGCGAAGCGGCGGATCGCCGGCGGACATGAATAAGGATGCGCGGAAGGATTCGCTGCCCTGTTGCTCACGGCACGCTCACCAAGAGGCTATCGGAAACCCGGGCGACGGCTCGCCCTCGGAGCCAATGACTAGCCGGGCGGGCGAACCCCGGTCAAGGCGATCCGGGCGTTTCGTCGACGGTGGGGACTTCGCCCGAGTCTGGACTGGCGCGGGTGCGTCACGTATTCTCCCCGCCGCTGGCAAGGAGGGGGGCTTGTCTTTGGCAAAAGGAGAGTGCCGATGAAGAGGCTGATCGTCCGCGGGGCGGCAGGCTTGGCCATAGCGGGCATGGTGGCGAGCTGCGCGCCCAGTGACGACGGGACCGTCCCGCTGTTCGAGGTGGATGCGCTGTGGCCGCAGCCACTCGAGTATCCGACCATTCTGGGCCCGGTCTCGGGCGTCGATGTGGCACCTGACGGCAACGTGCTCATCGTCACCGTCAACAGCCTGGACCAGTTCAGCGCGGCGAACGAGATCAACGTCGATACGGGAACGGGCCAGTGCTGCACGCCGACCGAGGCGGTGCTCGAGTTCGCGGCCGACGGCTCGCTCGTCCGCCAGTGGGGCGGACCCGATCAGGGCTATCCGTGGCCTTCGCGGGCGCACGGCATCGGCGTCGATCCGGAAGGCAACGTCTGGATCGGTGGCGGCTGGTACCAGCCCCCCAACCCGGGCGGTCGCGGCGGTCGCGGCGGCGCGGCGGGACGTGGAGGTGGTGAGGCTCCGCCGCCGCCTCCCGCGCCGGTGTACGACACGCACATCCTGAAGTTCTCCCGCACGGGCGAGCACCTCGCGACCATCGGCACGCCCGGCGGACAGCCCAACAGCCAGAGCACGAACAGCTTCGGGGGCGCCGCGGACTTCTCGTTCGATGCGGACGCGAACGAGGTCTACGTCGCCGACGGCTACGCGAACCATCGCGTGGTCGTGCTCGACATGGAGACGGGTGCGGTGAAGCGCTCTTGGGGCGCCTACGGCAACGCGCCGGACGACGCGCCGATGGGTCCCCGGGATCCGAACGCGGCGCCCGCCCAGCAGTTTCGCACGGTCACGTGCGCCGAGCTGTCGAACGACGGCCTGGTGTACGTGTGCGACCAGGGCAACAACCGCATCCAGGTCTTCGAGACCGACGGGACGTTCGTCAACGAGGTCGTGATCGCCCCGAACACGTTGGGTAACGGCACGGTGCGCGACATCGCGTTCTCCGAGGACGACGACCAGCGCTACCTGTACGTGACCGACGGCACGAACGAGCGTGTCTACGTGCTCTTCCGGCCCACGCTCGAGGTGAAGACCTCGTTCGGCGTGGGTGGCCGGTATCCCAGCCACTTCCGTCAGCTCGGCGGCATCGCCGTGGACGATCAGGGCAACATCTACACGGCCGAGGACGGTCAGGGACGTCGCGTGCAGAAGTTCGTGAAGGTCGGCACCGGGCCCGTCCCGGCCGAGCACCAGGGCGCTGTCTATCCGCAATCCGCAGGAGGCATGTGATGACTAAGCGGAATCTTCTCATCGGTGGTGGCTTCGTGGCGGCCATCGTGTTGACGGGCATCGCGCAGGCGAGGCTCGAAGCGGTCGCGAGCACACAGATGGTCCGGGCCCCGAAGTTCGAGGTGGACCCGTACTGGCCGAAGCCGATCCCGAACCAGTGGGTCTACGGGACCGTCATCGGCGTCACGGTGGACCCGCAGGACAACGTCTACATCGTGCACCGCGGCGTCGTCGGCACGCCCGAAGCGGCCGCCGAGAGCGAGCCGCCGACGGCCGAGTGCTGCCGCTCGGCGCCGCCGATCCTCCAGTTCGATCCGGAGGGCAACCTCGTGCGCGCCTGGGGCTGGCAGCCCGGGCCGCAGGAAGGCGGCTTCGTGTGGCCGAACTCCAACCACGGCCTCGGCATCGACGCCGAGGGCAACGTGTGGGTGGGCGGCAACGGCGGCGGTGACTCGCACGTGCTGAAGTTCACCGTGGACGGCCAGTACCTCGGCACCTACGGCGAGCCGGGCAACGCGCCGAACAGCAACGCGCGGAACCACTTCGGTCAGGTCGCCGACATCTCGTTCAACTTCGCAGCGAACGAGGCGATCTTCGCCGACGGCTACGGTAACAAGCGCGTCGCCGTGGTCGACATCCCGAGCTTCCAGATCAAGCGGTTCTGGGGCGCGTACGGGAACCGGCCGATCGACAACCCGACGTACCGCGGCACGCGCGCGGCCGGCCAGACGCCGCCGTGGTCCGCCGAGCGGTACAACGAGCAGCAGTTCCGGAACCCGGTGCACTGCGCCGATCCGTCGAACGACGGGCTGCTCTACGTGTGCGATCGTCAGAACAACCGGGTCCAGGTCTTCCGCCTCGACGGCACGTACGTGCGCGAGGCATACTACGCGCCCGCCACGCTCGGCGACGGCGCAGTCTGGGACATCGGCTTCTCGCCCGACCCCGAGCAGAGCTTCATGTACATCGCGGACGGCAAGAACGCCCGCATCCGCATCGTCGACCGTCAGTCGATGCAGGAAGTCTCCACGCTCGGTACCGGCGGCCGGTACGCGGGCGAGTTCCAGGCGGTGCACAGCCTCGACACGGACTCGCAGGGCAACATCTACGCGACCGAGACCTACGAGGGTCGCCGCCTGCACAAGTTCGTCTACCTCGGCATCACGGACGTGCCGCGGCACCAGGGTGCCGCCTGGCCGTCTCGCTGAGGCGCTGAAGCGGTAAGTCGTTGGGCAGAGGCCGGGAGTCCGGGCGACCGGGCTCCCGGCCTCTCGCTTTGGGGGTGTTGAGCGCGCGCGCGGTCGGTGCGCTGCTGTTGGCGATCGCCGCCGCGGCCGGATCGGTCCGCGCTCAGGCGATCCCGTCGCCCGCGACCGGGCTGTTCGATACCGGCGATTGGGTGCTCGTGGGGGGGCTCGTCACGGCGCAGCTGATCCTGATGCCGCTCGACGACGACGTGCGAGATGCCGCCGCGGAGATGCGCGGCGCCACGTCCGACGATATCGCGGATATCTTGCGGCCACTGGGTGGCCGGACCGAGCTGGCGGCCCTCAGCGCCGCGACCTGGGCGATGGGCCGGGCGATCTCGAGCCACCGTGTCGCGGACTTCGGTTTGCACGCGTTCGTCTCGCTGGCGCTGAGCAACGTCGTGACCGGCTCCCTGAAGGTCGTGACCGGCCGCTCGCGGCCGCTCGTGCTCGAGGCGGACGGGACCTGGGCGCGTCGCGGCCCCCGCGCGTGGGACTTCCTCGGTGGCTGGGGAGACGACGGGGCGCGACAGTCCTACCCGTCCGGCCACGCGACCAACGCGTTCGCCCTCGCCACGGTGTTCGCCGAGGAGCTCGGGGGCCCGGCCGGTTGGATCGCCTACCCGGTCGCCGCGGGCGTCGCATGGTCGCGGGTCAACGACGAGGCCCACTGGGCGAGCGACGTCGCCATGGGCGCGCTCGTGGGGATCGTGTCGGGTCAGCTCGTGGTCCGCCGCGGGCACCGTCGGGGCGGCTGGCTGGAGAGGACGTTCCTGGAGGCGTCGCCGGCACTCGACCGTCTCGACATCGGGCTCGCGATCCCCACACCATGATTCCCACACGATGATTCCCACACCGTAGAGACACCCGATCCATGGGGGGCGCATGTCCGACGTGAAAACGGTCCAGCGTCTGGCTCCACCTCCGCGCGCCGTCCCGCTCGACCTCTCCATCCGCGTCGTGCTCGGCAGCGCGCTCGCACAGGTCGGGTGGTTCCTGGTGGGGTTCGGCTTCGTCTTCGTCTGGGCGTTCGACGCGGACGGAGCCGTGGCCTCGGCGTTTCGCTTCTTCGGTGAGGAGCAGGTCGTCGAGGGAACGACCACGGGATGGCGCGAGCTCAACGTGAGCGTGAACGAGGAGAAGGTCTTCGAGACCGCGTACGCGTTCGAGGTGGATGGCCGCGGCTACACGGGGTCGTCCTACGCGACCGGCGACTACGTCCCCGAGGGCCTGTCCGTCCCGATCGAGTACCACCGGTCCGATCCCTCGATCTCGAGGATCCAGGGGATGCGCGCCACGACGGTCGGTCTCGCGGTCGCGCTCGTCTTCTCGATCCCGCTGATCGGGTTGGCCTTCGTCCGCTGGGGGCTGAGCAGCGGGCTGCGGGCGCGCCGCCTGCTCGCGGAGGGTCTCCTCGGGCATGCCGTGCTGAAGTCGGAGGAGGTCACGAAGATGGAGGTGAACGACGTGCCGGTTCGCAGGCTGACGTTCGAGTTCTCCGCCGATTCCGGCGGGACGTACGAGGTGGTGGCGACCACCCACGAGACCGCGCGGCTGAAGGACGACGAGACGGAGGGCGTGGTCTACGACCCGCGCCATCCGAGCGATGCCGTGCTGCTCGACGACCTGCCGGGCCGGCCCGCCGTGAACGCGCGCGGCGAGCTGGTGGGCGGGGGGCTCCGCGGCCACGGGCTCGCGCTGCTCAGCCTGGTTCTGCCCGTGGTGACCGTCTTCGGCCACGGGGTGTTCCTCTACCTGAGCCGCTGAGGGCCACCGCGCGCGCCACGCCGTCGCTATAATGTGCCCCCCATGGAATCTCCGACGGCCGAGCTGCACGAGTTCGACTTCCTGGTGATCGGCAGCGGCATCGCGGGCCTCTTCTTCGCGCTGCGAGCCGCCGAGGTCGGTCGCGTCGGGATCATCACCAAGAAGCGCGCGGCGGATTCGGCCACGAACTGGGCCCAGGGCGGCATCGCGGCGGTCGCGGCCACCGACGACTCCTTCGCGCAGCACATCGAGGACACGGTGCGGGCGGGGGCGGGGCTCTGCGACGAGAAGGTCGTGCGGTTCGTCGTCGAGCGCGGACCCGAGACCATCGAGTCGCTCGTCCGCTACGGCGTGGAGTTCGACCGGAACGGCGACTCCGGCCGGGACGGAGGGTTCTCGCTCGGCCGGGAAGGCGGCCATTCCCGCCGCAGGATCCTGCACCGCGCGGACGCGACCGGCCGCGAGATCGAGACCGCGCTGCTCGAGCGCGCCCACGAGCACCCGCGCATCCAGATGTTCGAGGATCACTGCGGCGTCGATCTGCTGACCTCGAGGAAGGCGCGCCTCCCGGGCGCGGATCGCGCGCTCGGTGCTTATGCGCTCGATGCGCGGAGCGGCAGAGTCGAGCGCATGCTCGCACCCGTCACGCTGCTCGCGACCGGAGGGGCGGGGAAGGTCTACCTCTATACCAGCAATCCGGACATCGCCACGGGCGACGGCATGGCGATGGCGTACCGGGCGGGCGCGACGCTGGCCAACATGGAGTTCATGCAGTTCCACCCCACGTGCCTCTTCCACCCGCACGCCAAGTCCTTCCTGATCACGGAAGCCGTGCGCGGCGAAGGCGGCATCCTGAAGACGCGGGGCGGTGACGCGTTCATGAAGCGTTACCACGAGCTCGCCGACCTCGCTCCGCGCGACATCGTGGCCCGCGCGATCGACACGGAGCTGAAGCGGTCCGGTGACGACTTCGTCGTCCTCGACGTGCGACACCTCGGGGGGGACTTCATCCGCACGCGCTTTCCCACCGTCCACGAGCGGTGCCTCGATTTCGGCATCGACATGACGGCCCAGCCGATCCCCGTCGTGCCGGCGGCGCACTACTGCTGCGGAGGCGTGCGCACCGACTTGTGCGCCGAAACCGACCTCGCGAATCTGTTCGCCGCCGGCGAGGTGACCTGCACCGGCCTCCACGGCGCGAATCGCCTCGCCTCCAACTCGCTGCTCGAGTCCGTGGTGTTCGCCGATGCCGCGGCCACGGCGGCGACGGCGCGGCTGCCGAGCATCGAGCGTCCCGATCCGCGGCTGGTCCCCCGGTGGGAAGAGGGCGAGGCGACCGAGAGCGAAGAGGCCGTCATCATCAGCCAGAACTGGGACGAGATCCGCCGCTTCATGTGGAACTACGTGGGCATCGTGAGGAGCGACAAGCGCCTCGAGCGCGCCCGGCACCGCATCGAGCTGCTGCAGGAGGAGATCCACGACTACTACTGGCACTTCAAGCTCACCCCCGACCTCGTCGAGCTGCGGAACCTCGCGCTCGTGGCCGAGCTCATGATCCGCTCGGCGCAGTCCCGCCGCGAGAGCCGGGGGCTGCATTACAACCTGGACCACCCGCAGGCGGACGATCGCAGGCCCGCCCAGCCCACGGTGCTCCGCCGCGGATAGCGAGCTCGCTGGTCATGAGAGCGCCAGGCGCGTCGAGGTGGTGGCGTATAGGGTGCGTCGTGGTCGCGTCTTGGCTGGCGGCGCCGGGCGCGATCCGCGCGCAGGACGCCGGCGACGCATCGGACGAGGGCTCCTCACCGGCGGCGGCGCCTTCGTCGCCCTCGGAGCCCTCCTCCGGGTCGTACGCCGCGTCCGGCTCGTCGGGCGCCGGCTTCTTCGGTCGCGGCTCCGCGCGCAGGCGCGTGATCCCGGCGTTCTGGCGCACGCACCCCTTCGATCAGAAGTTCCCGCAGCTCGCCTACACGCGCGGCGTGGGCGTGCAGGCGTCTGGTTGGCTCGGCGGCATCTTCCTCAACTCCTACGACCGGCTGTCGTTCATCGCCGGCGTGGAGCGGGCCTGGGCGCAGGCCGCCGTCGGGAACGTGGTCCTCGGCGCGGGATACCGCGCGGGGCTGATCACCGGGTACGACGAGCGGCTCGCCTCGTGGGCGGACGAAACGCCGGTCCTCCCATTCGTCGGCCTGCTCGGTTGGGTCCAGGTAGGCCGCGTCAGCTTCGACGCGTTCTACGTCTATCGCGCGATCACGCTGGAGACCTCGGTCGGGTTCTGAGCCGCGCCGCTAGGCGTAGCGGATGAACTCGAGCAGGTTCGCGTCCGGATCGCGGATATAGATGCTCTGGCCGACGGCGTCGCCGCCGTCCCGCCCCCCGTCCCGTTGCCCCTCGGTCTCGATGGAAGCGCCGGTTCGTTGGATCGTCGCTCGGAGGTCCGCTTCCGAGCCGTTCCACACCCAGCAGAAATCTCCGCAGGGCGGCTGCGCGGCCCGCGCGCGCAGGGTGAAGGTCTCGCGTTGCCAGAGTGCGGGGCGGTGGAAGTTGATCTTCTGATCGGCGAAATGCACCGAGACGATGCTGGCGCCTTCTCTCACCACGAAGCCCAGGGCGCGATAGAAGGCGATCATCGCCTCGACGTTCTGCATGGGCACGGCCACGTGGTCGAGCTGACCGACGCCGGTCGCTTGTGACGTCGTCTCGTCCGCGGCGCCGGCCGTCGGCACGACGAGGGCCGCGCCGGCGGCGAGCGCCCGTTGGATGAAGGCTCGGCGAGCGTTCGGGCTCGACATGGATCCATGCTCCTGTTCGGGCTCGGATGAAAGGAGCCGGAAGGGGGCGGGAGCGCCAGCGGCGGTCCGCGGAACCTCTTTGCCGAGACGCGCGACCCGCGACGAATCCGTGCCGCGTTCGTCACGTTTCGGTTACACGACCGACCTAGGCTTCTCCTCAGACTCAACGGAGGACGAGAGCCATGTCGATCCGAGCCACGCTCCTGCGGTTCACGCTGTTCACCCTGGTGGTTGGCGCGTGCGCCGCGCCGTCCATGGCCCAGGAGGGCGGCGAAGGCCGCGTCGTCGGCCGCGTGATCGATATGGAGACCGGCCGGGGCCTGCCCGGTGCGCAGGTCACCGTGGAAGGCACCGCGCTCGGCGTGCTCGCCGGCGTGGACGGCCGTTACATCCTCCAGCGCGTGCCGGCCGGACCCGTGAGCATCAGGGTCGAGATGCTCGGCTTCGGAACGAAGACCGTGGCGGGCGTCGAGGTGCCCCGAGGGGGCGCCGCCGAGGCCAACGTGTCGCTCGAGACCAGCGCGCTCCTCATGGACGAGATCATCGTGACCGCGGCCCAGGAACGGGGCTCGGTGGCGCGAGCGCTCGACGACCAGCGCAACGCCATCACGGTGATGTCCTCCATCTCCGCGGAGCAGCTATCCCGCAGCCCTGACGGCGACGCCGGCGAAGCGGTTCGCCGCGTGAGCGGCGTGACGGTGCAGGACGGCAAGTACGTGTTCGTGCGCGGCCTCGGCGAGCGTTACACGACCACCTCGCTCAACGGGGCCCGCGTTCCGAGCCCGGAGCCCGAGCGTAAGGTCGTGCCTCTCGACATGTTCCCGAGCGGCCTCCTGCAGACGATCACGACGGCCAAGACGTTCACGCCCGATCTGCAGGGCGACTTCTCGGGGGCTCAGGTGAACATCGAGACGCGCTCCTTCCCGACGCGTCGGGAGTACTCGCTCTCCGCGTCGACGGGCTTCAACACGGCGGCCACGACGAACGACATCCTCTTCGCCCCGGGCGTCGGCGGCGAATGGCTGGGTCTGGCCGCGTCGGACCGCGGCCTCCCCTCGTTCGTGGAGCAGTTCGGCAACTTCCAGTCCGTGGTGCCGAGCCAGACCCAGGTCAACCAGATGGTGCGCAGCTTCCGCAACGCCTGGTCGGCCGGAACGCAGAGCGGCAAGCCGAAATCGTCCTTCTCGGCCTCCGTGGGCGGCACGGACCCGCTCTTCGGGCACGACGTCGGCTACCTGTTCTCCGGCACCTACTCCTACAGCGAAGACGCCAAGATCGACCAGGTGCGGGCCCAGGCGCTTGCCGGCTCGGTTCCGGGCAGCACCATGGAAGTCGATCGCTTCGAGGGCACCACGGGCGGACGCTCCGTCCTCTGGGGCGGTCTGGCCAACTTCAGCACGCTCGTGGGCACGAGCAACCGCCTCCTGCTCAACGCCACCTACAACCGCACGGCGGACGACGAGGCTCGGGTCGAGAGAGGCTCGAGCGAGAACCTGGGTCAGGAGTTCCAGATCCAGCGGCTCCGCTACGTCGAGCGCAGGGTGTACTCGGGCCAGGTGGCCGGCGAGCACCAGCTCGGCGATGCGCACCGGCTCGACTGGAGACTGACGGCTTCGGGCGTCACGCGTGTGGAGCCGGATCGCTCGGAGTTCGTGGTGCAGCTGGATACCGACCCGCAGGGCAACCCGCTGCCCCCGGCATGGTTCAACGTCTCGAACGAGGCCGCCGTCAGGACGTTCGCGAACCTGGACGAGGAGGCGTACGAGGCCTCGACCAGCTATACGCTCACGTTCGGCCCGTCGTCGGCTCAGAGCCGATTCAAGATCGGTGGGCTGGGTCGGGCGACGCTGCGCGACGCGACGAACTTCGCCTATGCGATCTCGGGGACGCTCGACCGTGCGGGCCGTGAGCTCACACCCGAGGAGATCTTCGACGGACGCTTCGCGACGGATACGTCGCACGTCTTCCGGGTCACGCCCGTCTCACAGGGCGGATCGTATTCGGCCGAAGAGGGGATCGCGGCCGGTTACGTGATGGTCGACTACGCGCTCTCGCCGAGCCTGCGTGCGATCGCCGGCGCGAGGCTCGAGTACTCCGATGTCGCGGTGGATGCGCAGGGCACGCTCGGGAATCCGGTCACGACGAGCCCCACGTACACCGACCTGCTTCCCTCGCTCGGACTCAACTGGACGAT
Organism: Gemmatimonadales bacterium; assembly: GCA_050181335.1. Taxonomy (GTDB): domain Bacteria; phylum Gemmatimonadota; class Gemmatimonadetes; order Longimicrobiales; family Gaopeijiaceae; genus UBA2982. Next base: position 55,297 of record JBFXDG010000013.1, read on the forward strand.
CAACGAGAGCCAGACGCTGCGGCTGTCGGCGTCGCAGACGCTCTCGCGGCCCGAGTACCGCGAGTTGGCTCCCGTGCAGTACCGTGAGGTCCTCGGAGGGGACAACGTCGTCGGCAATCCCGATCTCGTGCGGTCGCTCATCCGCAACCTCGACGTGCGCTGGGAGTGGTACCCGAGCTCGTCCGAGACGGTGAGCCTCGCGCTGTTCGCCAAGGAGTTCGAGAACCCGATCGAGCGTGTGTTCCTCGGCACGTCGGGGACGCGCATCATCACCTTCGCCAATGCCGAGCGCGCCCGGAACTACGGGGCCGAGCTCGAGGTGCGCGGCGGACTCGGCTTCCTGGCCGAGGCGCTCGAGACGACCTCCGTCTTCGCCAACACGACCGTGATGTCCTCGGAGATCGAGATCGGCCAGTCGGGCGCGGTGACGGCCGAGAACCGGCCCATGGTCGGCCAGTCTCCGTACGTGATCAACACCGGCCTGACCTACGCGCTGCCGGACATCGGCATCTCCGCGACGGCGCTCTACAACATCGCCGGCCGGCGGATCAGCAGCGCCGCCGAGATGCCCCTCCCGAACGTCTACGAGGAGCCGCGGCACTCGCTGGACGTGTCGCTGCGCTTCCCGCTCTTCGCCGGGCTGCGCGCGAAGGCCGATCTGGAGAACCTCATGGACAGCCCCTACGAGCAGACGCAGGGCACGGTCGTGCGCGAGTCGTACCGCACCGGAAGGACGTTCTCCGTCGGCGTGAGCTGGCAGCCGGGATCCTGAACGAGAGCTGATGGTGCGCGGAACGGCCTCATCGTGACGCAACTGTCACGACGATGTCGCCGCCCGGTCGCTCGGGCCCGTCATCCTTCTCGCGTCGAACTGTTACGGGGCCCGGCGAAGGGTAGATCGGGCCATACCTCCATTTCGTAGGGAGCACACCATGCGTCCACGCCGGTTCTCGAAGACTCTCTCCGCCGCCGCGATCGTCGCGGTCGCCGCGGCATGCGGTGATGACAACGGCACGACCCCGCTGCCTGGTCCCACCGAAGCCACGATCAACGCCGACATCACGACCGATCGCACGCTGTACGCCGACACGGTCTACACGATCAGCGGATTCGTCCACGTCGCCAACGGCGCCACGCTCACGATCGAGCCGGGCACCGTGATCCAAGGCGACTACGACGTCCTCGGCTCGTCTCTCTTCGTCCTTCGCGGCGCGAGGATCGACGCCGACGGGACCGAGACGGATCCGATCGTCTTCACCTCCGAGCGCCCGGTGGGACAGCGGCAGCCCGGTGATTGGGGCGGTCTGATCATCGTGGGCAACGGTGTCATCAACCGCGCGGACCCCATCATCCTCGAGGGCAGCAACACCGGGGCGAGCAATCCTTCCGTCACCTACTCCGGGGGCACCGACAACACGGACGACTCGGGGACACTCCGATACGTGCGCGTCGAGTTCGCGGGCTACGCGCCGGCTGCGGACCAGGAGCTGAACTCGTTCACGTTCGCCGCCGTAGGCGGCGGTACCACGGTCGAGTACCTCGAGTCCCTGAACGGGCTCGACGACTCCTACGAGTTCTTCGGTGGAGCCGTGGACGCGAAGTACCTGGTGTCCTACGAGGCCGGTGACGATCACTTCGACATGTCCGAAGGCTTCGTCGGTCGGCTCCAGCATTTGATCGCGTTCCAGACCCGCCAGAACATCCCGCGGACCGGCGCGGGGAACGTCTCGTCCGATCCCGAGGGGATCGAGAACGACGGATGTGCCGGCACCGGTTGCACGAACGGACAGAACAGCACCCCGCTCACGATTCCGCTCGTGGCGAACTTCACGCTCGTGGGCCCGCCGGACGGCGTGTTCTCCGGCACCTCGGGCGGCATCGGCATGATGCTCCGGCGCGGGACCGGCGGCTACTACGTCAACGGAGCGGTGGCGCGTTGGGAGCGCGCGGGTCTGTCGGTGCGTGACGCGAACACGATCGCGCGAACCGCTGCCGAGTTCAAAGTGCAGAACGTGGCCGTGGTGGACGTGGGTGCGAACTTCCAGCCCAGCGCAGGCAGCAACGTCCAGGACTCGGTGCACGCTGGCATCGCGAACGTGGTCTACACGGCCACGCACACGAAAGACAGCCTGTTCGTGGCCGTGCCGAACAGCCCGACCGACGCGGCGCAGCTCGATTGGACGCCGAAGACTCCCCTCGCGACGGGAGGCACGGGCGCGTTCACGGGCGACCTCGCGACCAAGGGCGGGACGTTCGTGACGGGCACGGCCTACCGCGGCGCGGCGGATCCCGCGGGGCCGAAGTGGTGGCAGAACTGGACGTACTACGCGGACAACTAGGACGCCGATGACCCGGCCGGCCGCCGACTCGGACTCTTCGAGCAGGCGGTCGGCCGTGGCGCTTCAGGCGAAGGATCCCCGCTACGTGAGCAAGCGCAGGGCATGGTTGGCGCTGTCGATCGCCGCGGCCGCGGCTTGGCTGCCCGCGTGCGGCCGGGAGGCGCCGGAGCCTGCCGACGCGGCCCCTGCCGACGCTCCGCGAGGCGTGGTCGACAGCATCTTCCCGGTCGAGGAAGAGCTGCATCGCTTCCAGGCCACGTTGGGCCCGGAGCCGACGCGGCTGGTCGGCGGCGCGACGTCCCTCGACGCGCTCGTCGCGCGCTTCGCGAGGGCCGTGGAAGCGTCGGACACGGCGGCTTTCCGGGACATGCTGCTCACCCGGGACGAGTTCGGCTGGCTGTACTATCCGACCACGCGCTTCACCGTGCCTCCCTACCGCCACCCTCCCGCCCTGGTCTGGTTCGAGATCGAGAACGGCTCGAGCCACGGGCTCTCGCGGATCTTCAGCCAGCTGGCGGGACGCCCTCTCGGCATGAAAGGCTTCACCTGTCCGCCCGAGCCGCGGACGGAGGGCCGCAACGAGGTTCTGGAAGGCTGCGTGGTACGCATCGAGGGGCCGGAGGGTACGGTCGACGCCACCCTCTTCGGGAGCGTCCTCGCGCGGGACGGGGTGTTCAAGTTCGTCTCGTACACGAACGGCATCTGAGCCGCCGATACATTCTTGTTACACTTCTCGTGCGTGATCGGATACCAGGAAGCATCATTCTGAGAGCGCGATGCCGAGCCCAGCCACGTTAGTCGCGCCGAGGAGTATGGAAGGAGCCCCGACCGCCTCCGCCGTGCCCCGCGTCCTCGTCGCCGAGGACGAGCCGGACATCGCGGCACTGATCGCGTATCAGCTCACCCGTGAGGGGTTCCGGGTCGAGACCGCAGGCAGCGGGTCCGAGGCGCTCGACGCCATCGGACGCGAGATCCCGGATCTGATCGTGCTCGACCGCATGTTGCCGGGGCTCTCCGGCGACGAGGTGCTCAGGCAGCTCAAGACCGAGCCCGCGACGTCCAACATCCCGGTGCTCGTCCTCACCGCCAAGCGCGAGCAGGAAGACCGGATCGAAGGGCTGGAGCTCGGTGCGGACGACTACCTGACGAAGCCCTTCAGCCCGCGCGAGCTGGTCCTGCGCGCGCAGGCGATCCTGCGCCGCGTGCAGGAGTCGGGCATGACGTCGGGCGGCCGCATCCTACGCGCCGGCCCCATTCGCATCGACATCGCGTCGCACCAGACGCTGCTCGACGGGGAGGAGCTCAAGCTCACGCCGACGGAGTTCCGTCTGCTCCAGGCGCTGATGGAGCGCCGCGGCCGCACCCAGAGCCGCAAACAGCTCCTCGAGAAGGCCTGGGACGTCGATTCGGGGGCTTCCGACCGGATCCAGACACGCACCGTCGACATGCACGTACGTCGGCTGCGCTCCAAGCTCGGCGAGGCGGGCGACTGGATCCAGACGATCCGCGGGTTCGGATATCGGCTGAAAGTGCCGGAAGGGGTGGAATAGCCGCCGCGGTTGCCGCAGGTTAGATCCACCATGCGTCTAAGGATCCACCACCCTCTGGTCATCGGGGTCCTGGGCGTCGTGGGTGTCCTGGTCCTCCTGACCAACATCCTGGTCGGGGCGGGCATCCGACGGGAGATCAGGGCGACGTCGCGCGCGGACCTGGAGCGCCTTCTCGGCCTGGCCGGGCCGATCGTCGCCGCGGCCGGATCGGCGGACCCCCACCAGCTCGTGCGCGACATCACGGAGCAGATCGGTCACCGCGTCACGCTCATGACCGCGGACGGCACCGTGATCGCGGACTCCTTCGTCGATCCGTCGCGGATTCCGCTCGTCGAGAGCCACGCCGACCGTCCCGAGGTGCGCGCGCTGCTGCTGGCCGGGGACTCGATCGGCTTCTCGGAGCGGGTGAGCGAGACGGTCGGCTTGACGCTCATCTACGCGGCGGCCAGGTCCACGTATGCGGGCCAGCCGGCGATCCTCAGGATATCAGCACCGTGGACGGACATCGGCCAGACGGTCTCCAGGGTCCAGCGCTCCGTCGCGCTCGCCGGCCTGCTGGCGCTCGTCGTCGCGATCGGCGCGGCCTACGCGCTCAGCGCCACCGTCGCCCGCCCGCTCGTGGTGCTGGCGGACCGGGCGCGGCGGCTGGCCGAAGGCGACTTCACGGTCACTGCGCCGTACGTGCGCATCGGCGAGATCCAGGAGGTCTCCGTCGCGTTCAACAAGCTGACCGACGAGCTGCGGGCGCGGCTGAACGACCTGGAGCACGAGCGCGACAGCATGGAGACGCTCATCGACTGCATGGCGGAGGGCGTCGTCGCGCTCTCGGAGGACGGGCGGCTGCTGCGCACCAACCGGACCGCTCGGGCCCTGCTCGACATGCCGGAGAGCCCGGGCGGCGCCCCGATCGGGTCGGTCATTCGCCATCCCGAGCTGCGCGACGCGCTCAAGGACTCGGTGAAGCGGCCCGAGCAGTCCAGGGAGATCGAGGTCGGGGACCAGCACATCCTGTTGGCCTCACGAGCGCTCGACCTGGGGGGCTCCGTGACGACGCTGCTCGACATCACGGAGCTCCGGCGGATGGAGCGCGTGCGCAGCGATTTCGTCGCGAACGCCTCGCACGAGCTCAAGACACCGCTCACGTCCATTCGCGGGTATGCCGAGGCGCTGTCGGAAGACGATCCGCCCGAGGAGATCCGGCGGAAGTTCCTCGGCTCGATCCTGCAGAACACGCTGCGGCTGCAGAAGCTCGTGGACGACCTCCTCGATCTGTCCCGCCTCGAGTCGGGCGGCTGGACCGCCAACGTCGAGCCGGTGTGGGCGCCGGACGCGGTGCACGAAGCCTGGGATCTGGTCTCGGCGAAGGAGTCCCAGCAGGTGCATTTCGCGGTGCGGGGGGAAGCGGCCGTGCTCGGGGACCGGCAGGGTCTCGTCCACGTGCTCCGCAACCTGCTGGAGAACGCCGTGAGGCACACTCCCGCGAGCGGCCACGTGTCGGTCGACATCGAGGCCAGCGGCCGTGACATGGTGGCGATCGAGGTCACGGACGACGGCGAGGGCATCCCGGCGCAGGCGCTCCCCAGGATCTTCGAGCGCTTCTACCGGGCGGACTCCTCGCGGGCACGTCACGTCGGCGGGACGGGTCTCGGCCTCGCCATCGTCAAGCACTTGGTCGGGGCGATGGACGGGCAGGTCTCGGCCGAGAGCGAGCTCGGGCGCGGAACGACGATCCGGGTGCTGCTTCCGGCCGCCTGACCCGGGGGGGCTGTTTCCGATCTGTTACACATCTGTAGCCGGGCCGATTCCGGATGGACGTATGGTCAGGTCCGCCACGAGTCCATCAACCTGGAGGTCGCCGTGAATCGCTTCGTCCCCACCATGTTCGTCTCGGCGTGCACGGTCGTAGGGCTGGCCGGCTGCGGGGGTGAGGGGGGTGAGAGCTCGGCGATGTCGGGATCCGTGACCCTGGACGGGTCGAGCACGGTCTTCCCGATCGCGGAGGCCGTGGCCGAAGAGTTCCAGATGGGAAACCCGGACGTTCGGGTGACGGTCGGGTTCTCCGGCACGGGCGGCGGGTTCGAGCGCTTCTGTGGGGGCGAGACCGACATCTCGAACGCTTCGCGGCCGATCAACGCCACGGAGCGGGAGCGGTGCGGCGCGGCCGGCATCGCGTTCACGGAGATCCCGGTCGCGTGGGACGGGCTGTCGGTGGTCGTGAACCCCGCGAACGACTTCGTGACCTGCCTCACGGTCGCCGAGCTGCGGCGAATCTGGGAGCCGGGTAGCGTGGTGAGGACGTGGCGGGACGTTCGTCCCGAGTGGCCAGCCGAGAACGTGCGGCTCTACGGTCCCGGCACGGATTCGGGCACGTTCGATTACTTCACCGAGGTCGTGAACGGCGAGGTCGGCGCGACCCGTCCCGATTTCCAGGCCAGCGAGGACGACAACATCCTGGTGCAGGGCGTCGCGGGCGATCGGTACGCGCTCGGCTACTTCGGCTATGCGTACTACAGCGAGAACGCCGATCGCCTGAAGATCGTTCCGGTGGACGGCGGCTCCGGGTGCGTCACGCCGTCCGACGCCACGATCGCGGACGGAACGTACGCCCCGCTGTCCCGTCCGCTGTTCGTGTACGTCAAGCACGACGCGCTCATGCGCCCCGAGGTCCACGCCTTCGTCACCTTCCTCCTGACCGAGGCCAGCGCGTTGGTTCCGTCGACGGGCTACCACCCGCTGTCGGACGAGGAGTACTCCGATGCCCTCGCCCGCCTCGAAGAGGCCGCCGGCCGCGCCGGCTGAGCGGAGTTTGAGCGAGATCGCGGTCGAAGATCCTCGACTCGCGGCGAAGGCCGGCGCCCCGGCGCGATCGGCCCTCACCGCCCGTACCGGTCGCAAGCTGAAGGAGCGCGCGATCACGACCGTGCTGTTCGCCTGCGCGGCGGCTTCGACGCTCGTGACGGTGGGCGTGGTCTTCGTGCTGCTGCGCGAGACGATCGGGTTCTTCACCGAGGTCTCGGTCGTGGAGTTCCTCACCGGCACGCGATGGGAGCCGATGTTCCGGGATCAGCATTTCGGCGTGCTGCCCCTGCTCGCGGGATCGTTCCTGATCGCGGCGGGCGCGGGTGTCATCGCGCTCCCGCTCGGGCTGCTGTCCGCCATCTTCCTGAGCGAGTACGCAGGTCTCCGGCTGCGCCGCACGCTCAAGCCGCTCCTCGAGATCCTCGCCGGTATTCCGACGGTCGTGTACGGCTACTTCGCGCTGACGTTCATCACACCTTTGCTGCGGGTGTTCCTGCCGGGGACGGAGATCTTCAACGCCCTCTCGGCGAGCATCGTCGTGGGCGTGATGATCATCCCGACCGTGGCGTCGCTGTCCGAGGATGCCCTGCAGGCCGTCCCCGACTCGCTGCGTGAAGGCGCGTACGGCCTCGGCGCGACGAAGCTCGAGGTGTGCACGCGCGTCGTGGTGCCGGGGGCGCTGTCGGGAATCATCGCGTCGTTCATCCTGGGGATCTCGCGCGCGGTCGGCGAGACGATGGCCGTGACCATCGCCGCGGGTAACCTGCCGAACCTGACGCTGAACCCGCTCGAGTCGATGCAGACCATGACGGCGTACATCGTCCAGGTCAGCCTCGGGGACACGCCGCAGGGCACCGTCGTCTACCGGACGCTCTTCGCGGTCGGCATGACGCTCTTCCTCATCACGCTGGTGATGAACGTGCTGAGCCAGTGGGTGCTCGCCCGCTTCCGCGAGGAGTATCAGTGAGCGCCGCACCCCCGTCGCTGCGCACGCGCGGGTCGGCGCACGACCGCCGGCGCCGCCTGCACGGACAGCTCTTCGCCTGGACGTGCGCGGGCGCCACGATGGTGGGTGTCGTCGCGCTCGCGGTCCTGCTGATCGACGTGCTGATCGACGGGCTCGGGCGACTCGACTGGGCGTTCCTGTCGAGCTTCGCGTCACGGTTCCCGGAGAGGGCGGGTGTGCGCGCCGCGCTGGCCGGATCGATCTGGCTGCTGGTGATGACGGCGCTGATCGCGTTCCCCGTATCCGTGGCGGCGGCGCTCTACCTCGAGGAGTACGCCGAGCGCAGCTGGATGACGAAGGCGATCCAGACGAACATCGCCAACCTCGCCGGCGTGCCGTCGATCGTGTACGGCATTCTCGGCCTCGCGCTGTTCGTGCGCGCGCTCGGGCTGGAACGCAGCATTCTCTCCGGCGCGCTCACGCTCTCGCTGCTCGTCATGCCCGTGATCATCATGGCATCGCAGGAGGCGATCCGGGCGGTGCCCCCGACCATTCGCGAGGCGGCGTACGGGCTCGGCGCGACGCGCTGGCAGGTAGTGCGTCACCAGGTCCTGCCGATGGCGCTGCCGGGCATCATGACGGGGACGATCCTCGCCCTGTCGAGGGCGATCGGCGAGACGGCGCCGCTCATCCTGGTGGGGGCCGTCGGCTTCGTCGCTTTCACGCCGAACGGCGTCATGGACGAGTTCACCGTGCTGCCGCTGCAGATCTACTCCTGGATCTCGCGGCCCCAGGACGAGTTCCGCGCGCTCGCGGCGGCGGGGATCATCGTGCTGCTCGTCCTGCTCCTGTCGATGAACGCGGCGGCGATCTTCCTCCGCAATCGCGCCCAGGTGCGGAGGTAGCGCATGGCCACCACGTACGACATCGATCTGGGAGGACGCGGTCCCGCGCTCGAGGCGCGCGACCTGTCGGTCTTCTACGGTGAGAAGCGGGCGGTGCACGACGTCAGGCTGATGGTTCCCGCCAACCAGGTGGTGGCGCTGATCGGCCCGTCGGGATGCGGCAAGAGCACGCTGCTCAGGTGCTTCAATCGGATGAACGACCTCGTGAAGGGCGCGCGCGTGCAGGGCACGGTCGACTTCCACGGCGAAGACCTCTACGGCAGCGGTGTCGACCCGGTCGAGGTCCGGCGGCGGATCGGCATGGTCTTCCAGAAGCCCAACCCGTTCCCCAAGTCGATCTACGACAACGTCGCCTTCGGTCCCCGCGTGAACGGGTTCGACGGTGACCTCGACGGTCTCGTCGAGGAGTCGCTCCGGCGCGCGGCGCTCTGGGACGAGGTGAGCGACAGGCTGGACGATTCGGCGTACGCGCTGTCGGGTGGGCAGCAGCAGCGCCTGTGCATCGCGCGCACGCTCGCGGTCCGTCCGGAAGTCGTGCTCATGGACGAGCCGGCGTCGGCGCTCGACCCGATCGCGACGCAGCGGATCGAGGAGCTGATCTACGAGCTGAAGCGCGACTATACCATCATCATCGTCACGCACAACATGCAGCAGGCGGCGCGGATCTCCGACTTCACCGCCTTTCTGTACATGGGCGATCTGATCGAGTACGGTCCCACGGAAACCATCTTCACGAATCCGCGCGAAGAGCGGACCGAGGCGTACGTGACCGGCAGGTTCGGATGACGAAGCCCGGAGGCAGAGGATGAAAGAGGAGCATCCACCCAGACGGCGCTTTCACGACGAGCTGGACTCGCTCCAGGAGAGTCTCCTCGAGATGGCGGGGCTCGTGGAGAAGGTCATCCGCGAGTCCATCGCCGCCGTGCTGTCCCGGGACGGCACCGCCGCCGAGAGGGTGGCGGACGCCGACGACCGCATCGACGAGCTCGAAGTGGAGATCGACGAGAAGGTCCTCGAGCTGCTCGCGCTACAGCAGCCGATGGCCACCGACCTCCGCAAGATCGTCACCGCGAACAAGATCGCGAACGACCTGGAGCGCATGGGTGATCACGGCGTCAACATGGCCAACGCCGCCAAACGTCTCTCGCAGACGTCGCCGCTGCCGGAGATCCGCGAGCTCGTCGAGATGGCGGAGATCGTCCAGGGCATGGTGGCGGATGCGCTCGACGCGTACGTGACGCGAAGCGCGGCGAAGGCGCGTATGGTGTGCATCACGGACGACCGGGTGGACGAGCTGCGGCGCTCGATGTACCGCATCCTCGTCACGCACATGCTCGAGGACCCGAAGCGGCTCAGCGGGGCGCTGGAGCTCCTCCTGGTCTCCCAGAACCTCGAGCGCATCGGAGACCTCGCGACCAACATCTCGGAGGACTTGGTCTTCCTGGTGGAAGGGCGCACGATCAAGCACCGGGCCGAGAGCGTGCCCCACCGCGCCACGCTGCCCCCTTGATGCTTCTGTAACACCTTCGAAACAGAGCTTGCCGCGCCAGATGGCGCGGCCGAACGTGACGGATGACGGCGCTCACGATACCGGATCCCGACCTGGCCCACCTCAGCCTGGGCGATCTGGTCGCGGTCGCGAGCGCGCAACCGGTGCTGGAAGCGCAGGACGAAGACTCCTTGGTGGCCCGCGCCCGATTCGGGGACGCCGATGCCCGGGAGGAGCTCGTGCTGCGGAACCTGCGCATCGTCATCGACGAGGCGATCCGGACGCGCGGTCAGGGGCTGCCGCAGCGGAAGCTGGTGCCCACGGGCATCAGGACGCTGCTGGACGCGATCCGCTCCTACGACCCGATGGTAGACGGCCCCTTCTCGAGCCACGTCCGCGCTCGGGTCCGTCGCGCCATGAAGGCGAGCATCTCGATCAGCTGAGGGGCCCTCAGGCGACCCAGAGGAGGGCCGTCAGGGTCGCGCCGCAGGCGAGGGGCACCGCCAGGTTGTCGTCGAGCGGCCACGACCGGCGCTCCGCCAGGGCGCTGACGGCTGCCGCGACCACCGCGAGGCCCAGGGGATGCCGCGCCGCCAGCACGAGCGCGGCCACGGCGACGAAGGCGAGCGTTCCCTCCAGGGTCCCGCCGAGGAAAGGTCGCCGCCCGAATCGTCGCCCCACGTAGCCGGCGACCGGGTCGCCGAGCCCCATCACGAGCACGCTCGACACGGCGACGTCGCGCGCAAACAGGGCGAACGCGGCGAGGATGCCGATCGCGTACCACGTCGACGACGCGATGCCGCGGGCTTCGCGTGGAGACGCGAGCGCCGCGAACGCCTTGAAGAAGAGCTGGTTCGCCGGCTCGCTCCTGAGCCGGACGAGGTCGGCGACGAGGAGCGCCGCGACGAGGACGGCCAACGCGCCCAAGAGGACCGCGCCCGGCGGCTCGATCACGACCACCGCGACCGCCACCGCCGTGGCGTTGAACGCGTGGAAGACCTTCCGCCACGGCTGAGGGCCGGAGGTGCGCGCGACCAGGGCCTCGAGATCGGGGGAGGTCGCTGCAGGCGCGCGGGTCGTCATGGGCGAAAACGCTACGCGCGCGGCCTTCCCGGGCCAAGTGTGACGGCCGGCGCGCGATCATCTGTTACGAAGCAGTCCGTCCCCACCGCCCCGAGTCGCGACGGCTCCCGGAGACTCGGCGACACGATCGCGCCAGGGACGCGACGCTTCTGTTACGTCGCCGTCGCGACGCCGTCTTGCCGGCGACGGATGTTTCCTTCCGAGCAGGAGAACGAACCTGCGCGAGAAGGGGAGCCATGCCAGGAATCACGCTGCACTTCGTGCTGGCGAAACGGGTGCTCGAGCGGTGGCAGTCGACCGCCGAAGCACCTCCCTTCGACGTCCACTGTCGCCGCGACCGGAACGCCTTCCTGCACGGCGCGCTGGGCCCCGACTTCGGATACATGCCGGGCGGACATCGCGTGCTGTCGGAGCTCGCACACCGGGTTCGCACCGGGGAGCTCAGCACCCGGCTCATCCATTCGGCGCGCACGTCGATCGAGCGCGCGTTCGCATGGGGTTGGCTCACGCACGTGCTCGCCGACCGTCAGATCCACCCTCTCATCGGGCGGGGCGTCGGCGAGCTGGTGCACGGCTGCCGCGAGACGTTCGTGGCGGGCTCCGACGACCTGGTCAGCCACGTGCGTATCGAGACGGGCGTGGACTGCACGTACGCCCTGCGTGACGGTGGCGCGAGATCGGTGCGTCTCCGGCCGGCGTTCGACGACGTGAGCGTGAACTTCCTCGCCCACGCCTACGCCGCCACCTACGGGTTCAGGCCGGCGCAGCGAACGCTGCTCCGCTCTCATCACTGTGTGGGCCTGCGGGTGCGGCAGGCCCTCACGTCGGTTCGCGCGGTGGCGGCGCTCATGGATCGCAGCTTCGTCTCGCCCGTGTTGTCCCGCGTCCTGCGGACCGCGCTCGGGATGCGGCTCATCTCGCCCGTCTCGGCCGCGTACGTGACGCCGGTGCGGCCGAGCGCGTGGCTCATGCGGGCGATCGACGAGGCGATCCCGGCGCACACGGACATGTTCATGAAGATCTACCGAGACGGCGGCGCCGACATCGGCGACTTCGACCTCGACACGGGCGAGCGACTCGTGCCCATCCCCTCCGGCGGCCGGCGCATCGGCCCGAGAATCGAGGAGGCAGCATGAACGGCTGGTGGATGACCCTCACACACGCGGACGAGCGGCTCCTCCGCACGTTGGTGCTGCGACGACGACCGATGGCCGACCGGGTCATGCGGCTCGTCACGAAGGTCGGCGACGTCATGATCGTCATGCCGCTCACGCTCGCCGTGGCGCTCGGCGGCGTGGCGGGCCTGCAGGCGACGGGTGCCGTCGCGCTCTGGACGCTCGCATCGTCGCACCTGCTCGTGCAGGTCATGAAGCGCAGCGTCTGCCGCGAGCGGCCCACGCTGCCCATCGGCCTCACGTTCCTCATCGAACCCGAGGACCGGTTCTCGTTCCCGTCGGGACACGCCGCCGCGGGGCTGTCGGTCGCCCTGCCGCTCGCGACCGCGCTCGGGGGGATCGGCGGTGCCCTGGTGCTGCTGCTCGGTCTCGCGGTCGGCGTCAGCCGTTGCTACCTCGGCGTGCACTACCCGGGGGACGTGCTGGTGGGTTGGCTGCTCGCCAGCTCGATGTTCCTGGCCGCGCCGTTGGGCATGCCGTGAGCGGAGGCGTGATCCTCTGAGAATCCTCTTCACGGTCCAGGGCCAGGGAAGGGGCCATCTCACCCAGGCGATCGCCGCCGCCGAGGTGCTGCGGTCCGCCGGTCACGAGCTCGTGGGCGTGGTGGCGGGCAATCACCCCGGACGGGACCTGCCGGCGTTCTTCGCGAGCGCGTTCGACGCGCCCGTCACGATGCTGCCGAGCCCGGGCTTCATCTTCCAGAAGGACCGCGGCGTCGATCTTCCCGGCACGCTCCTCCACGCCGCCCGCCACGTCGGCGCCTGGCGCGAGAGCCTCGAGCGGCAATCCGCCATCGTCGACGACCTCCGGCCCGACGTGGTGATCAACTTCTTCGAGCCGCTCACGGGGTTGATCCAGGTGGTCCGCCCGCTGCCCGTTCCGGTCATCGCCGTGGCGCACCAGTTCGCGCTCCTGGGCCCGAACGCCGGTGCGCCGACGGGCACGCCGGTGGGGCCTTGGTGGCTCAGGGCATTCATACGTTTCGTCGGCTTCAGGCAGTGGAAAATGGCGCTCTCGTTCACGCCGGCGGAGACGCGGGTCACCTCTCCTGGCAGGGTCATCGTCGCGCCGCCGCTGCTCCGAAGACGCGTGCTGTCGTACCAGCGGCAGGACGGCGACTACGTGCTCGTGTACGTCGCGACACACGGTTATGCAGAGCATATCCGCATGTGGCATCGCCACCATCCCGACGTGCGACTGCATTGCTTCTACGATCGGCCGGGCGCGCCCGACGTGGAGGTCGTGAACGAGAATCTCTCTTTCCACGCGCTCGACGGCGAGGAGTTCCTCCGGCTCATGGCGGGATGTCGGGCGGTGATGTGCACGGCGGGCTTCGAGTCGGTCTGCGAGGCGGCGTTCCTCGGCAAGCCCGTGTTGATGGTGCCCCTCGAGCACCATCACGAGCAGAGGTTGAACGCCGCGGACGCCGAACGGGCGGGGGTCGCGATCGGGCATCCGACGTTCGATCTGGATGCGCTATCCCGTCTGCCCCATCACGGCGAGCGGGAGTGGTTCCGCGCGTGGTGCCTCGAAGCCGACGTGTGGTTGGTCGATACGCTCGAGAGAATCGCCGGCGCCCAGGTGGCGACCCGGCGCGGTCGCTCGTCCACGCGAACGTCTATCGCGGCCTGACGGTGAGGGTGTAGGGACCCGTCCCGCTGGAGTACGACGACGCGATGACGCGGAAGGTGCCCCTGCCCGGGAGCGTCGTCTCGATCTGCGAGTTGCTCCCGTCGCCGCCGTCGTCGTCGCCGATCGGCTCGGCGATGCCGGGCCCGACCAGATAGAGGTACGTGTCGTAATCGGCGGTCAGGTCGATCACGACGCGCTGGCCGGCGATGCCCTCGAAGGCCCACGCCTGACCGCGCCGTCCGTCGCCCACGATCGGATCGCTCGAGGTGAGCGAGCCCTGGACCGTCTGCCCCAGATCGATGCTGCGTCCTTCGGTCGAGAGGGTGCTGGGATCGAACGGCGGCTCGACGCGCAGCGTATAAGCACCCTGCGCTCCCGACGAAAGGCCGGCCGCCACGACCGTGAACGGGCCGCCGGTGGGCAGCGTCACGTCGATCTTGGCGTCGAGGTCGCCCGCGCCGTCGTCGTCGGTGAGCACGCCGTCGAGCCCGGGGCCCACGAGGTAGAGATAGGTGTCGAAATCGTCGGACGTCATCACGATCGAGACGCGCTCGCCGGCGCGCCCCTGGAGGCGCCACGCCTCGGCGGGGCGGCCGTCCTGCACCGTGCGCGAGAACGGCCCGAGTCGGCTCGATTGCAGCGAGCCCATGCCCAGCATGGGACGCCCCTCGATCGGCAGCGCGTTCAGGGCGTCCGGGTTCACCTCGCCGCAGCCGTAGGCGGGCGCGGGTCCCGGTCGCTCGGAGACGCGGATCCGGTACGTTCCCGTCTCTCGCGGAGAGGCGGAGCTCGTCACCACGCGGAACGTGCCCGTCTCCAGGAAGGTCATCGTCAGACGCGGGTTGCAGCCGCCGCCGCCGTCGTCCGCGAACTGCGTCTCGGAGAATCCCGGCCCGACGACGTAGACCCGCGGGTCGAACGCGTCGGACTCGATGTCCACGGTGGCGCTCTGTCCGGCGCGGCCGCGCAGCTCCCACGCCTCGAGGTAGTGATCCTCCGGCGAGAGCGGGTCGGAGGTGGAGAGCGCGCCCGTCACGTCGCTCCCTACCTCGAGCGTGCGACCGTCGGTGGGGATCAACGCGAGCACCGAGGTGGACTGGGCGCTCGCGGGGCCCGCGAAGGCGACCCACATCGAGAGGAGACCGACAGGGCTCCGGAAAGTCACGTTCCCTCCTGGGTTACTGCTGGGTTACTGCTGGGTTACTGCTGGGTTACTGCTGGGTTACTGCTGAGGTGCTGCGGTTCGGCTGCGCACGACCATATGACCGAAGGTGCCGCGCGGATTTGCACACGGTCAACGATTTCCGACGGGGGCGAGCGGGCGTCCGGCCCGTCGCGCGGCCGCTCAGATGCCGCGGAAGCCGCCCAGGAACGCCTCGAGCCGGTCGAGGTCCGCGTCGATCGTCGGGATGCTCACCGAGGCGCGGAGCGCCCCCACCGCGACCTCGCCGCCCAGGCACTCGGCGAGCACGCCCAGGTCGAACGATTCCTGTGGAATCGACGCGAGGCAGTCGAGCATGGCGCCGGCCGGCAGCTCGAGCGCGCGCTCGGCCGCCCCGGGGTTGCAGAAGCAGCCACCCCGCAGCGAGATGCCCTGCGCGGCGGCGGCGCGCTCGACGTCCCCGTAGGGGACCGGCGCGCCGGCGGCGTCCAGCAGGTTGAACGCCACCGTGCCGCCCCGCTCGCGGGTGCTCGCCGGGCCGTAGATGCGCACGAGCGGAGCCCCGTTCGGATGGCGCGGCTCCTGGAGGATGGAGAGCAGCCGGCCGGTCAGGCCCTTCACCCGCCGCGCCGCGCGCTCCATCCCCACGTCGCGCAGGAAGGCCAGACCGCCGGGGAGCGCGGCGATGCCCAGGAAGTTGAGCGTGCCGTCCTCGAACCCCGCGGCGCCGCGCAGGAGACGGTGCACGCGCGACTCGACGGACACGAAGTCCACCGTGCCTCCGGCGAACCACGGACGGCGGAGCCGCGCCAGCGCATCCCTGCGCGCGATCAGCGCGCCGAGGCCGGTCGGAAAGCCGAACATCTTGTAGAAGGAGATGCACGTGAAGTCCGCGTGCACGCTTCCGAGATCGAGCCGCTCGGTCGGCACGTAGGCCGCCGCGTCGAGCAGCACGTCGTAGCCGGCCGCCTTCGCTCGCTCGACCAGCTCGAGGGGGTGACGCACGCCCGAGAAGTTCGACTGCGCCGGGAACGCGAACAGGCTCGCAGAACCCGCCGCGGGAGGGATCTCCGTTCCGTGAGCGAGCCGCAGCTCGTCGTCGAGCGGCAGGTAGTCGGTCAGCGCCCCCGCGCGCGTGGCATACTCGCGGATGCCGTTCACCGAGTTGTGATTGTCGGCGAGCAAGCAGAGCCGCGAGCCGCGCTCGAAGGGAAAGCTCTCGGCGACCAGCTTGACGGCGGCCGTCGCGTTCGCGGAGAACACGACCGTGTACTCCCTCCGGTCGGCTCCGAAGAAGTCGAGCACGTCGCGGCGCGCGTCGTCGACGATCTTCGTCGCCACGACGGAAGCCGGGTTCGCGGAGTGGGGATTGCCGAGCACGTGGTGCTTCAGGAACTCCTCGTGCGCGCGGAGCTGCGACTCCGGATAGAGCCCGCTCCCGGTGTAGTCCAGATACACCGACCCGCATTCGTCGAGGCGCGCGAACTCGCGGGCGCGGAGCTCCTCGAAGGAACGCCGCAGGCCGGGATCGTCTGCGCGCACCAGCACGTCCGTCATGGGTGAAGTCTAACGCGGGGCCTCGGCGACGGTCGAGCGACGTCCGGCCGCGGGCCACGTGCGCCTTGCGCCGACCACCTCGGCCTTAGGAAGTTGGCCGCGATGTCGCCCCAGCCACCCGTCGACCTCGACGACTTCCGGTCCGCCATGCGCGCCGCGGGCATCGAGGAGATCATCGAGCCGATGTTGGACCTCTTCGTCACCGAAGCGGCCAAGGGCATGGACCAGCTCGCCGCGGCGATGTCGGACGGCGATCTCGACGCACTGGGCAGGGCGGCCCATTCGCTCAAGTCGTCCGCGGGGAACGTCCGCGCCAACGCGCTCGCGAGCCTGCTCCAGGAGCTGGAGACCGCCGCGGCCGAAGGCGATCGGGCGACGGCCACGCGGCTCCTCGGCGAGGTCCAGGCGGAGCACGCCGCCGCCGTCGGCTATCTCGGCGAGCGCCGGAAGGGCGGCTAGCGCGTCGCGGCCGGAGGGCCGCTACTCCACGACGGCCGACGTCAGCCCCGTCGGGTGCATCAGCTTGTAGATCGGAACCAGGGGCGGGCCGGGAAAGAGCTGGCTCCCGTCCGAGGGCGTGTCGGCGTTCGGCAGCCCGCCACCGCTCGCCGTGCCCGAGCCCGGCCGCGGCACCCAGGCGTCCATCGTGTTCCAGTAGATCACGTTGTCGTCGGTCTCGGGCTCGAGCATGTGGGCCGCGAGCCGCCCGAGCGTCTGCGCCGTCGGCACCACGTACGTGCCCACAGGAAAGGCGCGAGTCACCGTGAGCACCGTGTCCACCTGCACGCGCATCGCGGCGGCGTGATTGTAGGCCTGCTCGTACGTGACGCCCCCGATCGCATACGCGTCCACCTCCAGGTCGGCCGGCGCCTCGAGCCGCTCGACGGTGATGCCGTGCTTGCGCAACATCGCCACCGCGCTGACGGCGTCGCGCGGCAGGATGTACGCCCACGGGCGCGGCCTGAGTCGGGTCGCCACGGGCTTCTTCATGAGACGCGCGCCCGTCACCTCGATCGTGTCTTCCTGCGCACGGCCGCCGCGACCCGAGCGGCTCTGCACGAGCAGGTAGTCCACGGGGTAGTCCTCGGCCGCGTAATCCATCATGACGGCGAGGTCGCCGCGCGGCTCGGCGCCCATCGCCACCGTCTCCGCGCGCGCCTGCTCCACCAGCGCCATCACGCGGGGCGCGTTCCGGGCCGCGAACTCGAGCACCGTGAGATAGCCGAGATAGCCGACGCGCGCGCCGCGCTCCTGCGTCTGCGTGGGCGCCTCGAAGAGGATTCCGATGCCGTTCACGAACCCGACGTAGTTGCGGCCGATGCGCGCCTGGAACCCGCCGACGCGCCATTCGTGCTCGTCACCGCCGGTGTAGTACCAGGCGCGGTAGCCCTCCGCCCCGAGCCGAGCGTCGATCGCCGGGAAGATCTCCCGGTCGCAGATGAGCGTGAGCTCGGCCATCACGTCGTAGTGGCTCGGGCACTGGTAGTTCAGATGATAGGGCCGCGAGCCGCCGTTGTGGCCGTCCACGAACACGTGCGGGCGCCAGGGCTCGATCACGTTCTCGACGAGCCCCGCGATGGACGGGTCCTCGAGCTTGACGTAGTCGCGGTTGAGATCGATGCCCCACGCGTTGCCGCGCTGCCCCTGCGCGCTGGCCTCGAAGCCGTCGGGGTTGAGCTGCGGCGCGACGATCACCGTCACCTGGTCGAGCAGCGCGTTGGCCGCGGTGCCCGGTGTCGCGAGATCCCGCATGAGGATCAGGAGCCCCTCGCGGAACGTGCGCTCGCCGCCGTGCACGTTGGCCGCGAGGACCACGATCGGGCGGCCGAGCTCCCAGGCTTCGGCGGGCTCGCTCACCAGGGGACGGCTGAAGATCGCGTAGGGGAGCTCCCGCCCCTCGAGCGAGGTGCCGTACGTCCCGAGCCGCATCTCGGTGGTGGCCCCCCGGAGCGCCCTCAGGTAGTCCCACATCTCGAGGTGGCGCGTGTGCGCCGAGAAGCCGTTCCGCTCGGCGGCGGTCCGCGGGAACCCGGGAGCCACGGGCGTCCACGGGACCTGGGCCGACGCCGTGGTCGCGGCGAAGGCCAGGAGCGTGAGCGCCATGCGCATCGTGAACCGCCGGTGGATCATTCTCGGATCCTAGACGTGTCCCTGGTGACGGGGAAGGGCCATTGCGCTAGCATGGCCGCCCACGCACGCCATCAACGGGAGGCAGCGCATATGGACGGCGCCATCGTCGTAAGCCGGCACGGTGGACCCGAAGTCCTGGAGTGGGGGAAGAAGGCGCCCGGGAAGCCCGGGCCCGGCGAGGTTCTCGTGCGGCAGTCGGCCGTCGGCCTCAACTACATCGACGTGTATCACCGCGTCGGCCTGTACCCCATGACGCTTCCGTTCTCTCCGGGGGTGGAGGGCGCCGGCGTGGTGGAGCAGGTGGGCGACGGCGTCACCGATCTGAAGGTCGGCGACCGGGTGGCCTATACGGCCACCGGCGTCGTGGGCTCCTACGTCGAAGCGCGGGTGCTGCCGGCGCGCCTGCTGTTCAAGATCCCGAAGGGGATCGACGACGCCACGGCCGCGGCCATCATGTTGAAGGGCGGCACGGTCGAGTACCTCGTGCGCCGCACCTATCCGGTGAAGGCGGGAGAGTGGGTGCTGCTGCACGCGGCCGCGGGCGGCGTGGGGCTGCTCGCCTCGCAGTGGCTCCGCGCGATCGGCGCCAAGGTCATCGGCACGGCGGGCTCGGAGGACAAGGCGGAGCTCGCGCGGACGAACGGCTGCGCGCACACGATCCTCTACCGCAGCGAGGACGTCGCCAAGCGCGTGAAGGAGATCACGGGCGGGCGCGGCGTGGACGTCGTGTACGACTCGGTGGGCAAGGACACCTTCATGGGCTCGCTCGACTCGCTGCGCCCGCGCGGGATGATGGTGTCGTTCGGCAACGCCTCGGGACCCGTCGAGCCGATCGCGCCGCTCCTCCTGCTGCAGAAGGGCTCTCTGTTCCTGACCCGACCCACGATCGGCCACTACTACGCGGACCGGGCCGAAGCGGTGGAGGGCGTCCAGGCGCTCTTCGACATGGTGACGTCGGGCAAGGTGAAGCCGCACATCGGCGCCCGGTACCCGTTACGGGAGGCCGCACGCGCGCACGTGGACCTCGAGGCCCGCGCCACGGTCGGCTCGTCGGTCCTGACGGTGTGACGGGGGTCTAAGCTCGCCGCGAAGCTTGACATAGGGCGGCTCCGCGGCCCACAGTCGTACCCGCCCCCCAGGCGACGATGTCGAGATGACTTCCAGGCGTGCACCGGCTCTCGCCGGCACACGCCGACGACCCGGCACGACCGGCACACGGAGAGGGCGAGCGCGTGAGCGAGGCCAGCGCGAGGGATCACACGTCGCCCTTCGATGAGCTCTTCGAGCCGACGGACTTTCGATTCGAGCTGCCCGACAGCAGCGAGGGCGTCGTCTTCGTCGTGGACAACGACCGCACGTCGGGGACCCTGAACGCGGGCATCCTGAAGGGCGTCGGCTACAAGGTCCGTCAGTTCGCCACGCCGCAGGAAGCGCTCGCGGAGCTGCAGAAAGACGCGCCGACGATCCTCGTGACCGACTTCGCCATGGGCGGCATGTCGGGCCTCGAGCTGGCGCAGGCCGCGCAGGAGCACGACCCGGACATCGCCGTCATCCTGCTCACCGGCAGCGGTGACGAGGCGACCGCGCAGGCCGCGCTCCGCATGGGCGTCTCGGACTACATCAAGAAGCCGCCGGAGCCCGACTCGCTGAAGCGCGCCGTGCAGCGCGCGTTCCACAAGCGCGCCGCCGACGAGCACCACCGGGCCCTCGTGGCGTGGATGAAGGAGGAGCTCGACCGGCGCGCGAAGGCCATCCGCGAGGTCACCGTGAGCACGCTGGCCTCGCTCGCCAACGCGCTGGATGCGCGTAGCCCGCACTTCCAGGGGCACAGCAAGGCGGTGGCGATCCAGGCGGCGGCGATCGCGG
The DNA here is from genome assembly GCA_050181335.1 of Gemmatimonadales bacterium. Classification (GTDB taxonomy): domain Bacteria; phylum Gemmatimonadota; class Gemmatimonadetes; order Longimicrobiales; family Gaopeijiaceae; genus UBA2982. The sequence goes on from JBFXDG010000013.1 coordinate 75,930, forward strand.
AGATGCTGGATGCCGACGAAGCGGAGGTGGAGGCGGTCCGCATCGCCGGGCTCCTGCACGACGTCGGCATGATGGCCATCCCCGACTCGCTCGTGCACAAGCCGCAGTCGCTCACGCCCGAGGAGATCACCGTCATCCGCTCGCACTGCGACCGCGGCGTCGAGATCCTCGAGCCGATGAAGCACCTCGGCCGCACGATCCGCTACGTGCACGAGCACCACGAGCGCTGGGACGGATCCGGCTATCCGCTCGGCAAGCGCGGCGACGAGATCTCGCTCGGCGGGCAGATCGTGGGCATCTCCGAGGCGTGGGTCGCGATCCTCGAGTCGCGCGCCTACCGCGTCGCGAACTCCCGCGAGAAGGGGCTCGAGATCATCGAGGCGAAGAAGGGCGTTTGGTTCTCGACCGACGTCACCGAGGCGCTGCGCAAGGCCGACGTGGGCATGATCTAGAGGGAGCCGATCGCCGGGGACGGTGGTCCCCGGCGATCTCCCGTCGGCCGCGCCTCAGTGGCGGTCCTTCCCATTCGCCGTGTCGTGTCGCTCGGGGAGCACGAGGCTCGCGAACACCCCCGCGTGGTCCGCGGGCCACAGCCCACTCGGCGTACGATCGCGTCGCTGGTCGCCGAGCACCTCGACGCGGAAGTGTCCGCGCGCCCGACCTCTCGGACCGTCGAGCCCCTCCTGCCGCAGCATGACGAAATCGATGCGCTCGTCGAGCTCGGAGCGCGCATTGCGGAGCCCCGCATCCTGACAGCAGGTGAAGCCCGCCCCGCGCTTTCCTTGCGGGGACATCACCCAGACGTCGTCGAACCCCGCCGCGCGGATCACGTCGTACGTGTCCGTCCAAGACGGGTCTCCCTGGTGGGCCGCGGCGTCGGAGTTGAGATCGCCCGCGAGGATCGTGACGCCGTCCAGGCCCGCGATGCGCTGGAGGATCTCGTCCCTCTGCGCCGCCTGAACCGGCGCGAGCGCCTGCACCTCGAAGTGTGTCGTGACGAAGTGATGGGGCACGCCCCCGTGCTCCACGTCCACCCGTGCCCAACCACGGCGGAGCGTGACGGGACCGAGCGGAACGCCGGCCGCGTAGATGCCGCTGTCCTCGGTCACCAGCTCGACGTCGTTTCTCCGCAGGATGACCACGCGATCGGTGAAGGAGAGCAGGCGGGTGATGCCGCTCGTTCCCACGGCGAGCGGCAACGCGGCGGACGTGGTGGCCTGCACGACCTCCGTCGAATAGGGCAGCCCCCGCGCGGCGATCTCCGCCTCGATCGACGCGAGCAGGTCGAGCCCGCCGACCGGCGTCATCGTCTGATCCAACACGACGAAGCGCAGGACCTCCTGGAGCCCCACGACGTGGGGGCGGCGCCGCGCGATCTCGTCGACGATCTCGGCCATGCGCTCTTCGGCTGCACTCTGCTCGACCTGCGCCCAGAACGCCTCCGTCGCGGCGACGACAGCGGGCACGTTCGAGAGATCGACCGTGAAGAGGGGCCCCGTGTCGCCCCCCAGGTACACGTTCTGGGTATAGACCTCGAAGGGTGGCCTCCGGGCGTCCCGACCATCGTCCGCGAAGGTGGTGAGCTGCGGCCCGCTGGGGCCGAAGTCGTAGGCGCCGTCGTCGTCCCGGCAGGCGGTGAGCAGGGTCCCGAGGAGCAACAACGAGTAGATGCGACGCGACATGATGGGTCTCCTGGCTGGATGGCTTGGTTCGCCGCCAACCATCCGAAATCCCGGCACGGGCCACCCTACGTCGGGCGACGTAGCCCGGCCGGCCGGCGACGTATCCCGTCCGAGGGGGCGGGAATTGCGGCCCCGAGCGTGCACGCATAAGCTCGGGCGCCACTCCGACAGGACCCTGCCATGCACCGACTTCGGCTCACCGCGCGGCGCGCTGCGCGGCTCGGAACGTCGATCCTCGCCGCTTCCCTCCTCTCGTCGGCAGCGGCGAGCGCACAGGGCGTCGATCGCGTCGCGGCCCGCCTGCTCAACGAGGTGATGCCCGGAGCCGACCGCATCGACCCGGCCGAAGGCGATCCGCCGGTCCGACGCGCCTACCACGGCGACGAGTTCCTCGGGTACGTCTTCCTCACCTCGGACTTCTCGCCGGAAGAGGTCGGCTACAGCGGACCGATCCGGGCGTTGGTCGGCATGAAGCCGGACGGCCACCTGACGGGCGTGCGGGTGACCGAGTACCACGAGAGCCGCATGAACCAGAAGGGCGACTTCCTGCGGCAGACGCCGGGCTTCCAGGAGCAGTACGTCGGCAAGTACATCGGCGACGCCTTCCGCGTCTACGAGGACATCGACGGCATCTCACGCGTATCGATCAGCGTGCGCGCGCTGTCGCGCGGCGTGAGGAACACCGCGCGCAAGGTAGCCGCGACCTACTCGCGCGTGGTGACGGAGGAGGGTGCCGCCGCGCCGGTCGAAAACATCACGAGCATGCCGTGGTTCGAGATGCGCCGCGTCGGCGTCGCCGCCCGCATGACCGTCAACGCGGAGGAGCAGGACGAGATCGGCGTGTCGGTGATCCACCTCGAGAGCGAGGAGCTCGCGCTCTATCTCGTGGGGGCGCTGAACGGCTACATCACCAACGCCGTCGAGCGCCGGAACGCGACCGGGTCCGACCTCATCCTCTACGTGGTCGACGGGCCCGGCGGCCGCATGGCGGTCCAGCAGGGCTGGTCGGTCGTGCAGAACGGCAAGACCACGCCGATCCCGGTGGACAACGTGGTCATGCTCGGCTCGCCGTGGGAGGGTCTCCTGGCCGGCGAGGTCGCGATGGTCGGCGTGCTCATCCTCGACGACGAGGTGAGCGTCGAGGAGCCCATGACGCTCGTGTTCGACCGCGGCGAGGACATCGGACGGTTCGAGGTCGAGTACACGAGCCAAGCGGCGCTGCGCGCGAAGGCGGCGGCGATGGTGGCGGAACGCGCGGCTGCGGAGGCCGCGGCGACGACAGCGGCGGCCGATCAGCCGACGAGCGCGTCGGCCTCGACGACGTCGGCGACGACGAGCGCTTCCGCGGCGACCACTGCGGCGCCGGCGCTGACGTTCCCCGACGACGACCAAATCGACGCGCTCGACTTCACGCTCGTGGACGAGGACGAGGGCGCACTCGATCAGCTCCTCGCGAGCACGTCGTGGCTGCGCGTGTCGTGGACCCTGGCGGTGCTGCTGCTCGCGGCCGCCGCCTTCTTCACCAAGATCCCGGCGCTGCGGTGGGTGTCGCTCGGCGCGACGTTCGTGGTGCTCGGATGGCTGGACGGCGGCTTCCTGTCGATCTCCCACATCACGGGCCTGATCTGGGTGGGGCCGTCGGCGATCCTGAACGACCTGCCGCTCATGATCATGGTGGCGTTCACGCTCGTCACCGTGGTGTTCTGGGGACGCATCTTCTGCGGCTACCTGTGCCCATTCGGCGCGCTGCAGGACTTCATCGACCGGATCGTGCCCGCGCGCTTCAAGCGGGAGCTGCCGAGTGGCGCGCACCGCGCGGCGCTCAAGACGAAATACGTCATCCTGGCGCTGATCCTCCTGCCGGCGCTCGCGGGCGTCGAGGCCAGCTTCTACCAGTACTTCGAGCCGTTCGGCACGGTCTTCTTCCTCAGCACCAACGTCGTTCTGTGGACGATCGCCGGCTCGATCCTGCTCGCGTCGGTCGTCGTGCCGCGCTTCTATTGCCGCTACGCGTGTCCGCTGGGCGCTTCGCTCGCCGTCGCGTCGCTCATCACGCTGAGGCGGATCCCGCGCGTCGAGCAGTGCGACCACTGCAAGGTCTGCGAGAAGCGCTGCCCGACCGGCGCGATCGAAGGGCCCCGCGTCGACTTCAAGGAGTGCGTGCGCTGCAACGACTGCGAGGTCCAGCTGATCCAGCGGACCGGCGTCTGCCGTCACGACATGGAGACGATCCGGCCGCGCCTCGTCCAGCTCGCGGCCCGCCGCGGCGGGAGCGCCGCGGTGGGGGCGGTGGCGGCACCGAGCGAGTAGCGTCAGCGTTCGTGCTCCATGCGAGCGCGCCGCCGCTCTCGCCCGATGAGCGACGACGCCTCTTCGACCGTCGGCGCTTCGGTGCGGGGATAGACGCTGAACTGCATCAGGCGGAGGTCGACGAGCCCCCCGGGCCGAAACCGTGGCACGTCGTGGTGCAGGTGGGGAAGCTCGATCGTGACGCGGTGGGAACCCACGGAGGTCGTGGCGGTCACGCGAGCGATCGGGCCAGTACGCTGAACCTCCTGGACGCGCACGGGAAGGCCGGGACCGCCTGCTTCGGCGATCCGCAGATCGCCGGGCCGCACGTACACGTCCACGGGCCCCGTGGGAGGAGCCCCCTGCGCGACGAGCGGGGCCCTGGCACCGGGCAGGAAGACGCCGCCGCCGCTCATGTCGGCCGGAAGGATGTTCGCGTCGCCGAGGAAGTCGAAGACGAACGGTGAGGCGGGACGCTCGTAGAGCTCGTGCGCCGATCCGATCTGCTCGATCCGGCCGTGGTTCATGACCACCACCCGATCGGCGAGCTCCATGGCCTCCTCCTGATCGTGCGTGACGAAGATGCTCGTCACGTGAATCTCGTCGTGCAGCTTGCGGACCCACTGGCGCAGATCCCGGCGCACCTTGGCGTCCAGCGCGCCGAACGGCTCGTCGAGCAGCAGCACCGAAGGCTCCGCGGCGAGGGCGCGCGCCAGCGCGACACGCTGACGTTGCCCGCCGGACAGCTGTCCGGGATAGCGCATCTCCAGGCCTGAGAGCTGGATCAGGTCGAGCAGCTCCGAGACGCGCTCGTCGACGCGCTTCCGCGGGATCTTCCGAACTCCGAGCGCGTAGCCGATGTTCTCCGCCACCGTCATGGTGCGAAAGAGCGCGTAGTGTTGGAAGACGAACCCGACATTGCGCTCGCGGGCCGACTGCTCGGTGATGTCCGACCCCCGCAGTCGCACCCGCCCGCGGTCGGCGACCTCCAGCCCGCCGATGATCCGAAGAAGGGTGGTCTTTCCCGAGCCGGAGGGGCCGAGAAGGGCGAGGAGGTCCCCGTCGGGGACTTCCAGGCTGACGTCGTCCAACGCCACGAACCGGCCGAACGTCTTCGAGACGTTCTCGATGACGATGCTCACCGGTGTGCTCGACGATGGGCGAGTCGTGCGCCCGCACGCCGCTCGAGCGACGTCTTCACGACCAAGGTGACGAGCGCGAGGAGCGTCAGGACCGAGGCGACCGAGAACGCGCCGGGCAGATCGTATTCCTGGAAGAGCTTCTCGATGCGCAGCGGCATCGTGTCCGTCAGTCCGGAGATGCGCCCGGAGACCACGTACACGGCTCCGAACTCGCCCATCGCGCGTGCGCTGCACAAGATCACCCCGTACGCGAGACCCGAGCGAACGTTGGGCAAGGTGACATGCCGGAACATCTGCCAACCGGTCGCGCCTAGGCTGATGGCCGCGAGCTCCTCGTCCGCACCCGCAGCCTCCATCACCGGAATGAGCTCGCGTGCGACGAAGGGCAGCGTCACGAACGCCGTTGCGATCACGATCCCGGGGAACGCGAAGAGCACCCGCAGCGTCTCGTTCTCCGGCCAGATGCCGAGGGCCCGCTGCAGGCCGACCAGCGTGACGAAGGTCACCGTCCCGCCCATGCCCAACACCCAGCGTGGGTGAGCCCAAATGCCTCGGCGAGCCTGGGGGCTGATCGGTCGGGCGAGGATGTAGGCAACCGCGAGTACGGCCACTACGAGCCCGGCCACGATCCACGGCATGATGGAGTAGCCGTCGTCGCGCAACAACGGGCCGAGGTAACCCTGCAGTCCGAAGATCAGCACGAACATGAGGCCCGCCACGACCGGAGAGATCGCGAAGGGCAGGTCGATGAGCGCCAGCAGGATCGAGCGCCCGGGGAAGCGGAAGCGCGCGAGGGCCCATGCAGCCGCCATGCCGAAGACGACGTTCGCGCCGACCGCGATCGGTACGACGCTCGCCGTCAACAGGATCGAATGGCGAGTGTCCGGGTCCATGAACAAGTGGCGGCCATACGCGGCGATCCCTTCGCTCAGCGCGTAGGCAAAAATGTTGACGAGCGGGATCAGGATCAGCACCGAGACCACACACAGGGCGAGCGCGATCAGTCCGCGCCTCACCCACGTGGCTTCCTGCTGCATGGCGCGGACGCGGCTCACCGCGCCCGGCGGCGTCGCCGTGCCGGGCACTGGTGCGAACACGGCGTCAACGCTCATGACGTCGGCTCCAGTACTCCAGGCGATTGATCACGACGAGCATCGCCAGCGACGCCGTCAGCAGGGTGAGCGCAATCGCGGTCGCTTCGGCGTACGCGAACTCCTCGAGACGTGACACGATCAGGACTGGGGCGATCTCCGTTCGGTAGGGCATGTTCCCGGACACGAACACGACCGAGCCGTATTCGCCGATGCCCCGAGCGAACGCGAGCGCGAAGCCCGTGACCAACGCCGGCCGGAGCGTCGGCAGCAGGACGTGAAGAAACGTTTGCCAGCGCGTCGCGCCGAGCGAGGCGCTCGCCTCCTCCGTCTCGGGCTCGAGATCTTCCAGGATCGGCTGTACGGTCCGGACCACGAACGGCAGGCCGACGAAAACGAGGACGAGCACGACGGCGAAGCGCGTGTAAGCCGCTTCGATGCCGAGCGGCACCAGATAGCGGCCGAGCCAACCGCTCTCGACGTAGAGGGCGGAATACACCAGGCCCGCGACCGCGGTCGGCAATGCCAGCGGAAGGTCGACGAGCGCGTCGATCAGGCGACGGCCGGGGAACGTGTACCGCACCAGCACCCAGGCGAGCAGGAGGCCCAGGATCACATTCACAGCGGCGGCGGCCAGCGATGCCCCGAAGGTGAGCAGGTAAGCGGCACGCGCTCTCTCGGTCCACACTGCGCGCCCGACATCGGCGAGCGACAGCTCGCCCAGCCTGAGAAACGCCGCCGCGACCGGCACCAGGACGAGGATGCTCAGATAGAAGACCGTGTAGCCGAGCGTCAGGGAGAAGCCGGGCAGCACACGCCGATCGACCGCCACGTGTCAGCGCGCCCGCTCGTAGATGAGGTCGAAGACGCCGCCCTCGGCGATGAGCCTCCGGTGCGCTTCTTGGAAGGAGCCGGCGATCTCCGTCACGCCGAGGAGCCGGATCGGGGGGAACGTCGCCGCGTGCCTGGCGAGCACGGACGGATTGCTCGGCCTGTAGAAGTGGCGAGCGATGATCTCCTGGGCCTCGTCCGAGTACGTGTAACGCAGATAGGCTTCGGCCGCGTCCCGGGTGCCGCGCCGATCGACGTTGGCGTCCACGACGGCAACGTGCGGCTCGGCGCGAATGCTGATCGGCGGGTACACGATCTCGAGCTCGCCCTCGGCCTCCGCGACCTCGAGATGCGCCTCGTTCTCCCACGCGAGCTGTACGTCGCCGATATGCTTCTGCGCGAACGTGGTCGTGGCATTGCGAGCGCCGGAATCGAGAACCGGGACCTGACGGTAGAGCTGTGTCACGTAGGCGAGCGCGTCTTCCTCGGACCCCCCCCGGAGTAGGACGGAGCCCCACGCAGCGAAGAAGCTCAAGTAGCCGTTCCCCGATGTCTTGGGATTGGGCGTGATCGTCTCCACGCCGGGGCTCACGAGGTCGGGCCAGTCCCGAATCCCCTTCGGATTCCCAGCCCGCACGACGAAGACGATCGTCGAGTAGTAGGGGAGCGAGCGCTCGGGCAGCTCGTCGATCCACCCTTCCGAGATGAGCCCGTGCTCCGAGATGGCATCGACGTCGATCACGGACGCGAGCGTCACGACGTCCGCGTCGAGCCCGTCGATCACCGCGCGGGCTTGGGTGCTGGATCCGCCGTGCGACTGCCGAATCGAGACGCGCCGGGCCGTTCGTCGCGCGTAGTCGGCGACGAAGCGCTCGTTCAGGTCGCGCCACAGCTCGCGCGTCGGATCGTAGGAGACATTGAGCAGCTCGATCTCCGTGTCTCCGCGGCTCGCGCGAGGCAGCTCGCCGCCCCCACAGGACGTCGAAAGGAGAGCGACCGGGAGGATCCAGGAGACGAGAAAGGGACGGGACCTGTGCATCGCGGGCTCGAGCATGAGGGGACTGCCGGGTCGGAAAGGACAGGTTTCGTGCCCGGAGCCTTGTCGATCCCCAAGTCATTGATCCGCTGTCAGTTGCGGCCGTGAGTGGCTTCATCGACGCCTCCGCGCACCGTCATAGGACACGGGGAGCCATCATATGTCATAGACACCCAGTAGGAGCCACGGCTATGTTCGGAGCCATGGATCCCCACGGGCCCCTCTTGTTGGAAGTCTGGCGGGAGGCGTCCCGTCACCTGAAGCTCGAGGCCTTCGCTCGCACGGTCGCGGGCCTCTTGGCGCGCCAACTCCCGCTCGCGGTTCTCGGCATCGTTCGGTACGACAAGTCCGCGGGCACGCTGGAACTCCGCGCCACCGCCGGAGGCGCGAGCCCGGGCCGCCCCACGACGGCGAGTCGAGCATTGCGGGCTCCCGAACGCCGCACGCTGGAGCGGTGGCTGAGGGCGGGAACCCTGGCGGTGGAGGGTGACGAGGAGGGAGTACGCCCGCTTCTGGACTTCTTCCCCGATCACAGGGGGGGCGCCTGGGTGGGCCCACTCGTCAGCGAGCAGGGAGTGGCCGGCGCGCTCGTCGTGTGTCCGGCCGAGGGTGAGGTCTTCACATCCGGCCACCGCCCTCCCGTTATGGCCCTGCTGGAGCCGTTGTCCGTGGCTCTCGAGAACGACACGCGGCTCCACGAGCTCCACGCGCTGAGAGAGGCGGCCGAAGCCGACAAACGTTCGGCACTTTCGCGGTTGGGTCGCGAAGAGCTCGTCGATGCGGTGGTCGGCGCGGACGGCGGCCTCGCGCCGGTCCTGGAACGCGTGAACCTGGTGGCACGGTCCGACATCCCGGTGCTCATCCTCGGCGAGACCGGGTCGGGCAAGGAGGTCGTGGCGCGGGCCATTCACGATCGCTCGACCAGGGCCCACGGCCCGTTCATTCGCGTCAACTGCGGAGCGATACCGCCGGAGTTGATCGACTCGGAGCTCTTCGGTCACGAGCGGGGCGCGTTCACCGGCGCGGGTGCCATGCGGCGCGGATGGTTCGAGCGCGCCGACGAAGGAACTCTCTTCCTGGACGAGATCGGGGACATGCCGCCGGCGGCCCAAGTCCGACTGCTTCGGGTGCTCCAAGAAGGGACGTTCGAACGCGTGGGCGGTGAGCAGCCGATCCGCGTCCACGTGCGCGTCGTGGCCGCCACGCATCGGGACCTTCCCGGTCTCGTGCAGGCGGGCAAGTTCCGTGATGATCTCTGGTACCGGATCGCGGGCTTCCCGATCGTGCTGCCGCCGCTGCGCGAGCGTAAGCAGGATATCGCGGATCTGGCCGATCACTTCGCCCGACGCGCGGCGAAGCGTTTCGGCCTTCGGGCGCAGCCCGTCGGAGAGGCTGACTTGTCGCGACTCGCTGCCTACGACTGGCCGGGGAACGTGCGGGAGCTCGCCACCGTGATGGACCGCGCGGCGCTCCTGGGCGAAGGAGAACGCCTGGACGTGGCTGCCGCGCTCGGGTTCCCCTTGGCGCGGGATCCGGAGCCGCCCGTCCCCCCCTCGACACCTCCTGGATCTACGCAACCGTCGCGGACGGTCGGGACGCTCGCGAACGCCATGCGGGTGCACATCGAAGCCGCGCTGTCAGCCACGCGCGGAAGAATCGAAGGGCCTCGCGGGGCGGCTGCGCTTCTCGACGTCAACCCGCACACGCTGAGGGCGCGGATGCGGAAGCTGGGCGTGGATTGGTCTCGATTTCGCGACTGAAGCGGACTCGTGGTCAGCCAGACGGTAAGTTGCGTGTAAGCACAGCGTTCGGCTTCGTGGCCTACATGCTCATGCGCGCGCACCTTCCTCGCGAGCACGCAGTCGCGACTCGACGAACTGCGCCTCGTCGGAGACCGCTCTCTTCCTGCCGCTCGCAATCAGGATCCACTCGCGTGCCGACGCGACGATGACCACGGCCACGATCAACATGAAGAAGATCGCGAGCGCGGCGTCGATGCGATCGTTGAAGATGAGTCGCGCCGCGTTGGGGTCGGCCGAGCCTGCGAGCGAGCGCGCGTGGGCCAGGAACCCGAGGTTCGGCTGGGGTGCGAACACCTTCTGCCAGCCCGCCGTCAGCGTGGCGGCCGTGAGCCAGAACAGCGGCACGAGCGTCACCCACGAGTAGCGGATCTTGCCCATCCGGATGATGACGGTTGTGCCCACGCACAGCGCCGCCGCCGCGAGGAGCTGGTTGGCGATCCCGAACAACGGCCAGAGAGAGTTGATCCCGCCGAGTGGATCGACGACGCCCTGGTAGAGGAAATAGCCCCACGCTCCCGCGACCATCGCGGAGGTGATAAGGATGCCGGGATACCAGGAAACCCGTCCGATCGGTTTCCACAGGTGGCCGAGCAGCTCCTGGAGCATGAACCGCCCCACGCGCGTGCCCGCGTCGATCGTCGTGAGGATGAACAGCGCCTCGAACATGATCGCGAAATGGTACCAGAGCGCGAGCCCACCTCCCGTGAACACGCCGGACAGGATGCTCGCCATGCCGACGGCCAGGCTCGGCGCGCCTCCGGTTCGGGAGAGGAGAGTGGTTTCGCCCATCTCTCGAGCGAGAGTCTCCATCTGGAGGGGTGTGACCGTGAAGCCCCACTCGGCGATGCGCGTCGCGGCGCCTTCGGCCGTGCCTCCCAACACCGCGGCCGGCGCGTTCATCGCGAAGTACACGCCGGGCTCGAGCGTCGCGGCTGCGATCAGCGCCATGAGGCCGACGAGTGACTCGGTGAGCATGGCTCCGTAGCCGACGAACCGCGCGTCCGTCTCGCAGCGCAGCATCTTGGGCGTCGTACCGCTGGACACGAGCGCGTGGAAGCCGGAAACCGCGCCGCACGCGATCGTGATGAACGCGAACGGGAACCACTTGCCGGCGAAGACCGGGCCCGTACCGTCGACGAACTGCGTGATGGCGGGCATGTGGAGTGGCGGCGCCAGCAGGACGATCGCCACGGCGAGCGTCCCGATCGTGCCGATCTTCACGAACGAAGAGAGGACGCCCCGAGGCGTGAGGAGCAGCCACACGGGCATGATGGACGCGGCGAAGCCGTAGACGATCACGGCCCAGGCGATGTTCGTGCCTTCCCACGTGAACGCCTCGGCCCAAGCCGGATTCTCCGAGACCCAGCGTCCGCCATAGAGCGCGAGCACCAGCAACCCGAGGCCGATGGCCGTCGCCTCGGGCACCTTGCCGGGGCGGACGTACGTCATCCAGACGCCCATGATCAACGCGATCGGGATCGTGGCGCCGACAGTGAAGAGACCCCAGGGGCTGTCACGAAGCGCGTTGGTCACGACCAGCGCCAGCACCGCCATGATGATCACCATGATCGCGAAGATCGCGAGCATGGCCGCCATGCCGGCGACCGGGTTGATCTCGTCCTTGGCCATCTGTCCGAGCGACTTGCCGTTGCGGCGCATGGAGGCGGCCAGGATCACGAAGTCCTGCACCCCGCCGCCGAGAATGACCCCGGCGACCAGCCAGATCGTGCCCGGCAGGTATCCGAATTGGGCCGCCAGCGTCGGCCCGACGAGCGGACCGGCGCCCGAGATCGCCGAAAAATGGTGACCGAAGAGCACCCATCGCCCGGTCGGCACGAAGTCGCGGCCGTCGTTCAGCCGCTCGGCCGGCGTGGCTCGCCGGTCATCGAGCTCGAAGACCTGCTTGGCGATGAACCGGGAATAGAACCGGTACGCCACCAGGTAGGAGCAGATGCCGGCGACGACGATCCACGCCGCGCTGATGGTCTCACCTCGTGAGAGGGCTACGAACGAAAGGGTGCCGGCCCCGATCACGGCCACGGCCACCCAACCGAGTACGCCGAGAATCCGCTTCGTCTGCATGGGTTTCACTCCGTGGTTGTCGTGATCGCGCCGGCAGCGATGGCCATCGCTCGGTGCGCGGGTACGTGTGAGCTCCGGGTCCCGATGTCTCCGTGGATGCGCATGCCGTAGAAGGAGCGCACCACGAACCACGCGCCGAGCGTGACGAACATCAGCGCGAGCATGGCCGTGACGGATCGACTCAGCTCGAGCGAGGCTTCGACGACCAGGAGCCCGAAGAGAGTCGTGAACTTGATGAACGGGTTCATCGCTACCGACGCGGTGTCCTTGAACGGATCACCGACGGTGTCGCCCACGACGGTGGCGGCATGCAGGGGCGTACCGCGCGACGCGGCACGGGACTCGACCACTTTCTTGGCGTTATCCCAGGCGCCCCCGGCGTTGGCCATGAAGTTCGCCTGATACAGGCCGGAGATCGCGAGCGAGATCAGGTATCCGATCAGGAAGAACGGATCCAGAAACGCGAATCCGAGCGACAAGCAGAACGCACCCAGGAAGATGTTGATCGTACCGCGTTGCGCATAACGCGTGCAGATCTCGACGACGCGCATCGAGTCCTCGTTCGACGCGCGCCCTGCGTCGAGGCGCACGTTGCGGCTGATGAACTCGACCGCGCGGTAGGCTCCTGCCACGACAGCCTGGATCGCTGCGCCGGCGAACCAGTGGATGACCGCCGCACCGGCGAGCAGGCCCAGCAGGAAAGGCGCATGCAGAATCGAGAGCCGCTCGAGGCCCTCGGTGAGGCCGTCGGTCAGCGTGAGCACGATCGAGAACACCATGGTGGTGACGCCGACCGCGGCCGTGCCGATCAGGACCGGCTTGGCGGTGGCCTTGAACGTGTTGCCGGCGCCGTCGTTCTCCTCGAGGAGCTGCTTCGCCCGCGTGAAGTCGGGGTCGAAGCCGAAGTCGCGGCGGATGTCCGAGCGCGCCTCGGGAGACCGCTCGATGAGCGAGAGCTCGAAAACCGACTGTGCGTTGTCCGTCACCGGGCCGTAGGAGTCGACCGCGACGGTCACAGGACCCATGCCAAGGAAGCCGAACGCCACGAGCCCGAACCCGAATACCGCCGGCGCCGTCATGATGGCGTCCAGGCCCAGGGTGCTCACCGCGAAGGCAACCGCCATAAGCACGACGATCACGAAGCCGAGCCAGAACGCGCTGAAGCTCCCCGCCGTGAGGCCCGCCAGGACGTTCAGCGAAGCGCCGCCCTCGCCCGAGGCCTCGACCACCTCCTGGACGTGCCGCGAGCGCGTGGACGTGAAGGCCTTCACCGCCTCGGGAATGAGGGCGCCGGCCGCCGTGCCGCACGCCACGATGCCCGCGAGCTTCCACCAGAGCGTTCCGTCGCCCAACTCCCCCAGCAGGAGGCGCGACAGCAGGAACGTGAGCACGATCGAGAACGCGCAGGTTATCCAGACGACGCTGCTGAGTGCGGCCTCGAAGTCCATCTCGGTGCTCGCGGCCCAGCGTGCGCGGGACAGCGCCGAGCTCACCGGGTAGGCCGCCATGCTCGCCATCGCGGAGGCGGTTCCCGTTACGAGGATCCACACGAGGAGCTGCGCCTGGGCCGTGGTGTCGGGGATCGCGAGGACGAGGAACGTCAGGAGCGCGACGACCGTCACGCCGTACGTCTCGAAGGTGTCCGCCGTGGGGCCCACGGAATCGCCTGCATTGTCCCCCGTGCAGTCGGCGATCACACCGGGGTTGCGGGCGTCGTCCTCCTCGAGCCGCAGGACGACCTTCATCAAGTCGCTTCCGATGTCGGCGATCTTCGTGAAGATGCCGCCCGCGATGCGCAGCCCGGTGGCACCCAGCGAAGCACCGATCGCGAAACCGAGAAAGCACTCGGGTGCCAGCTCGCGGGGAACGATCAGGAGCAGTGTGGTGATGAGCGCGATCTCGGCGCAGATCAGCAGGATCCCGATACTCATCCCCGCTTCCAGCGGGATCTGGTGCGTCGCCAACGGGGCCGCACGCAGGCTCGCGAAGGCGGTGCGCGCGCTCGCGAAGGTGTTCACCCGCATGCCGAACCACGCGATCGCGACGCTGCCGAGGAGGCCGACGACGCTGCACGCGAGAATGGCCCCGACCTCGACCGCGCTTCCGCCGCGCAGCACCCCGAAGTAGGTCACGATCACCGCGCCCACGAGGAGCTGTAGCATGGCGAGCAGCCGCCCCTGCGTGCGGAGATACGTCGTGCAGGTCTTGTAGATCAGCTCGGAGACCGCGCGCAGCGAAGGATGGTCGGGCAAGGCGCGTAGGTCGCGGAACCCTCGCCAACCCACCGCGAGCCCGAAGCCGCAGACGATCAGGCAGAGCAGGAGGATCTGGCTCCCGTCCACCCCCCCGACGGATACGGCGCCTGGATCGGGAAGTGGCGGCATGCCGCCCGAGGCGCTCTGCACAGCGATCAGCGCGAGAACCATGGCATGTTCTCTCGCGACTCCACGTAACGGTCTTCCGACATGGGTCGATCCTTGGATTGGAGGCGGCCGCGCAAGTGGCCGAAGGACGAGCGGGCGCCATGTGCCGCGTGGACGCGGTCCACGCGGTCCCTTCACGGTCCGCCGATGGCGGATCGCGATTGGGTAGGCGCTGCTAGAGGGAGGGCGCGGCCGATGCCGCGCGCTCACTCACCCGAGATGGGGAGGAGCCAGAGAGCGCTCGGCGAGGAACCCGAGCGGTATGCCGACGACGTCGAAGTTGCCGACATGATGCGTGGCTCCCTCGCCGCCCCAGGATGGAGTCTGAAGGGCCCAGCGAACTCCGAGCCACGCGGCGTCGATCGGGAGCCGGGCTCCAGTCCACCCCGGTGGGGTCGCGCGTACGGCGCCGAATTCCGCCGACGAGAGCGGTGCGGCGTGGACGGCGGCTGCCAGCCCCTCGGTCGAGTGGAACGGATGGACATCCTCCGCGGTCGTCCCACGCCCGAAGCCGAGGATCGCGAGGGCCACATAGAGCCACAAGGATCCTTCGAGGAGCTTCATCAGCGGCCCGCGATCCCGAAACGACTCGCAGGAGGCGGAGGCCATGGAGAAGAGCCGCATGTCGCCAACGTAAGGAGGAGCGCCGGACACCGTCAACGAAATCGCGGCTGCGCGGCGGCGCACCGGGATCTCGACCCCCGGCGCGGAGTACCTAGCTCGCGAGGGCACGAGTGAGGATCGCCGGCGGGTGACCGCTGGAGGAAAGTCCGAGCTCCGCAGGGCAGGGTGCCGGGTAACGCCCGGGCGCCGTGAGGCGACGGAAAGTGCAGCAGAGAACAGACCGCCGATGGCCGCGTGAGCGGCACAGGCAAGGGTGAAACGGTGCGGTAAGAGCGCACCGGGTCCCTGGTAACAGGGATCGCAAGGCAAACCCCACCCGGAGCAAGGCCAAGCAAGGGACGATGGGGCGGCCCGCCCCGCTCGAGTCCCGGGTAGGCCGCACGAGGCCGGCGGCAACGACGGCCCCAGAGGAATGATCCTCCTCCCGCGGCAGTGTGGCGGGAGACAGAACTCGGCTTATTCGTGCGCTCGCTCAGACGGCGCCCGTCGCATACCAGCGGCGGGCGCCGACCTTTTTCGCTCCCCGTGACGCCCCGGGCCCGCGCTATATTGTCCGACCCCGGCCGCTCGCCTCGGGCCGCTTCTCCCACCGCGCCATCCGGCACGGACCCATGGCCGAATTCGTCGACCTGTTCCTGCACCTCGATCAACATCTCGCCGACTTCGTCACGCAGTACGGGCCGTGGGTCTACGGGATCCTGTTCCTGATCGTCTTCGCCGAGACGGGGCTGGTCGTGACGCCGTTCCTGCCCGGCGACTCGCTGCTGTTCGCGGTGGGCGCGCTCGCCGCGGTGGGCACGATGGACGCGCCCCTGGCGGCTACGCTGCTCGTTATCGCCGCGGTCGCAGGTGACGCCGCGAACTACGCGATCGGGCGCTACGTGGGACCCCGCGTCTTCCGGGCATCGAGCGGCGGGAGCTTCGTCGAGCGGGCCCTCAACCGGGAGCATCTGGCGCGGGCGCACGAGTTCTTCGAGCGCTACGGCGGAAAGGCCGTGGTCCTCGGCCGCTTCGTGCCGATCGTGCGGACCTTCGTGCCCTTCGTGGCCGGTGCGGGCTCCATGACCTACCCGAAGTTCGCCCTCTACAACGTGCTGGGCGCGCTGGCGTGGGTGGGGATCTGCCTGGGCGGCGGCTACGCGTTCGGCAACGTGCCGTTCGTGCGGGACAACTTCACGTTCGTGGCGCTCGGCATCGTGGCGGTCTCGCTCCTTCCGATGGTCTTCGAGCTGGTGCAGGCGCGCCGCCGGACCGGCGCGCCACCGGCGCAGCGCTGAGCGGGCGCCCGGGGCCGGCCGCGCCCGGCGCCGCCCGGCCTCCAACGCGCGTGCCTGTTGCCGGCGCGTTCGGGCTACGCGCATTGTTGATACAGATGACTCCCGCCCGTAAGCCGCTCCCCCGACTGGTGGTCGCGGCCCTCGTCGTTGCCGCGAGTCTGGTCTCGTGCGTCGGCGGTGACGACCCGACGGGCGTGCCCGCCGAGGTGGGGATCGCCCTGCAGCCCGACCTGATCCCCTCGGCCGCGGATGGAAGCGCCCTGCCCGTCAACCGCATCCATGCCGTCGTGACGCGGCAGCCGGACGGCGTGGTTCTGCGTGAGCAGCGCGTGAACGTGTCGCCCACCGCCGCGAGCTGGACGATCGACGTCGCGATCCCGGTGGCGGGGCAGAGCGTCGAGGTGGTCATCTATCTGTACCTCCTCAACGTAGACGGCAGCGGCATCGAAACCGTCCAGTTCAGCGGCCGCACCGATCCGACCACGGTGAGCGCCGGAGCTCGGCTCACCAACGTGAGCGCCGATCTCGTCCGCGGACCGCTCGCGAACCTGCTCGTCACGGGCGTCACGATCACGTCGTATCCGGCGACGATGTCCGTGGGAGGCACCGGCAACTTCACCGCCGTCGTACAGACGTCGGCGCCGACGTCCCCACGCGTGTTCTGGACGTCTCTCGACGGCGGCGTGGTCTCGATGACCGACTCCGTCGGCACTGGCGTGAACGCCGGCACGGCCAGTGTGGTCGCGTCCGCGGGAGCGTTCGCGGACACGGTGAGCGTCGTGGTGACCACGATCACCGTGGACTCGGTGCACGTCACCCCCGACAGCGCCGACGTCGTGGTCGGCCAGAGCCGCGCCTACACCGCGACGCTCTTCGACGCGGGCGGCAACGTGATCACCCGTCCCGTCTCGTGGTCCACCGGCAACAGCTCGGTCGCGACGGTGAACGGCACCGGACAGGTGACCGGCGTCGCGCCCGGCACGACGACCGTCCAGGCCACGAGCGACGGCATCTCGGACCAGGCCGTGGTGCGCGTGACCGCCGCGCCCACGGGCGGCGCGCTCAACGTCTGGCTCGCGGGGCCCGGGACGTGGTCGAACGCGTCGAAGTGGTCGCTGGGCAGGGTGCCGTCCGCCGCGGATACGGTGCACATCATCCAGGGTAGCGGCTATACGGTCACGCTCGATGCCAACGCGACCGTGGGTGCGATGGTGATCGGCGCGCCGGTCTCGCTCAGGATCGAGGACGCGACCCTCACGTTGACCGGTTCCGGGCTCGGTCCCGAGGTGGACGTGCAGGCGGCCGCCACGCTCGAGCTCATCGACGGCAGCGTCATCGCGGGCGGCATCACGAGCGCCGGCACCGTGCGCACCGGCGGAAGCCTCTCGCGCATCGAAGCCGACTCGATCGTGAGCACCGGGCAATGGACCGTGGATGAAGGCGTCCAGCTCACCGGCAACGACGGCGTCTCGTTCCGGTCGAGCGGCACGATCTCGCTCGCCAACGGCGCGGCGATCCTGACCGCGCTGAACGGCGAGATCACGTACGTCGGCGGCTCGTTCGAGGGCACCGGCTCGCTGCTCCTCGGGCCCGGCTCGTCCCTCATCCTCGGGAGCGACCTCTCGTTCGACGGCCCCAACCTGCAGGTCCAGGGCTCCATCCTCGAGGACGACTCGGAGAGCCTCACCGTCGGACCCACGTCGAGCATGCAGCTCATCGGCACGACGGACCCGATCGTGATCGATGTCGACGGCATCTACATCCAAGGCACCGTGCTCGTCGCCGGCTCGAACATCACCGCGACGACGACGACGATCGACATCGCCCAGGATGCCTCGCTGCTCATCGAGGACGACGGCAATCCGCTCACGTTCACGACCGGATCGGTCGTCAACGCCGGAACGCTCGCGTTCGTCGCGACGTCGATGACGCGGTTCGGTCCCGGGGCGTCCGGAACGATCACGAACGGTCCCACAGGCTACATCCAGACGATTTCCAGCGGGACCACGGTGCTCGACGGCGAGCTGATCAACGAGGGCTCCATCCTCATCGCGGGCGCGACGGAGCTCGTCCGCGAGAACGCGGGCGCCCCGTTCGCGGCGCACCACAGCAATGCCGCGACCGCGACCATCGAGCTCGTCACCGGCGGCTCGCTCGACATCTTCCTCGGCGGTGCGGATCCCAGCTTCACCAACTCCGGCACCATCACGGTCGGGCAGGGCACCACGCTCTACGTGGAGAACATGTCCAATCCGGCCGGGCAGATCATCGCCAATGCCGGGGCGCGCTTCGAGGGAACGGGCGCGGTGGATCTGCGCGGCGGACCGCCGGCCCTTCCGCCGCTCGGGGGCTTCAACAACGGGCGGATCGCTCCCGGACTGTTCGGGCCCGGCGTCCTCACGTGGCTCGGCACCGTGCCGATGGCGCCCAACGGCAGCATCGAGATCGAGATCGACGGTCCGGCGGCGGGCTCGGGCTTCGACCAGCTCAACGTCAGCGCGCAGCTCATCCTGAACGGGAACGGCACGCTCGACATGTCGGGCAGCACGTACGCCGCGTTCTTCGGCGATCGCTTCCCGATCATCTCGTACGGCGAGCGGCAGGGCGACTTCGCCGACGTCATCTTCCCGAACATCTCCGGCGTGACGTTCGACACGCTGACCGTCGTGACGCAGTCTCCGACCGTACCAGACACGCTCGTGGTCTACGTCTCCGACGGGCCGTCGCCGGCGGATATCCTGGGTGACTGGACGCTCGACGAAGGTCAGGGGCAGACGACGTTCGACATCCTCGGACAGGGCAACCACGGGATCCTCGGTAGCGGCGTGAGCGCCGACGCCTCCGATCCCGCCTGGATCGCCGGTCGCATCGGTGGCGCGCTCCGGTTCGCGGGCGGGAGTCCGAGCGACTTCGTCCAGGTCCTCGACAACTCGACGCTCGAGCCCACGCAGCTCACGGTCGAGGCCTTCGTGCGGGCCACGACACCGGGTGTGAACACCTACATCGTGTCCAAGGGCGGAGGCCCCATGGGCGTCAACAACGCGGCCTACGGGCTCTACACGGCGGGCAGCGGTGGGCTGCAGTTCTACACCGGAACGGAAGACGGAACCGCGTACTTTCCGACGGCCGATGCCGGTGCGGGGGTGTGGGACGGCCACTGGCACCACGTCGCCGGGACGTTCGACGGCTCCCAGGTGCGGCTGTTCGTGGACGGTGCCGAGGTCGGCGTGGCACAGCCGGCGTCCATGTCCTATGCCACGGCGGCCCAGAACGACCTCGTCATCGGCGGGCTGCACACCAACGGGATCTACGGCTTCACGGGCGACATCGACGAGGTGCGCATCTGGAGTCGCGCGCTCACGCCATCCGAGATCGCGGCCCGCGCGACGCGCGGCGGTACGGTGTTGCCGCTCGACGCGTTCATCGGCCCTCCCGGCACCGACGCGGACGCGGTCGATGCGCCGGGCAACGCCGTCAACCTCGTGGGCACCATGCTGAACGGCCAAGCGACGACCCTCGCGGCCGGCGCGGCGAGCCCGCCGACGATCGACTTCAACACGTTCGGAGGCGTGGACCGCACGACCGGCTTCGAGCGCTCCGACCTGCTCGCCGCACGCGCGGATCAGAAGCACGACGGAAGCCCCCTGATCCTCGACACCGACAACGACGGCAGCTTCGCCGATGAAGTCGCCGAGCAGGGGTTCGGCATGCACGCGAACCGCTTCGTCACGTTCGACCTGGCGGTGATCCGCACGAGCGCCGGGCTGCCCGCGAATCAGGCGTTCTTGCTGTCCGGCGTGGCGGGGCCCGCCAACTTCCTGTCGACCAACGGCATCTCGCTGGCGGTTCTGGTCGATGGCGTGCCGGTCGTGTTGCACGATGCGGGAGCCACGCTGACGACGTCGCTCTCGTTCACTGTGCCGGTGAGTGGCTCCGCGCGGTACCTGACGTTCGCCGCGCTCGACTACGCCGACGAGTTCGGCGACCACGGCGGCTTCGCCCGGGTGCAGCTGAGCCGCTAGCGCGCGCGCCCGGCCGGAGCGAGGTCTGCGGCGCCGTCCCCTACTGCTGCAGCGCGCCTTCCGTCCCCTGCCGCATGACGGCGATCCGCCCGCCGAACGTCTCCACCTCGACGATGGCGCCGCCGGTCCCCACGCTCACCGAGTTCCGCTGACCTCGCTCGAGCCTCTGCATCGTGCCGGTGACGTTCGTGGTGATCGAGCCATGGATCGAGGCGAGGTTGAACGTCGCCGACGCTCCTTCCGGGACGATCAGCAGCACCGATCCGCCGTGCGAGCCGAAGAAGTAGCGACCGGACGGCTGGAACGTGCCCTGGTACTGGATGCGTCCGCCCGTGCTGCCGGCGTCCACCGAGGTCGCGCGGGCGTTCTCGAAGAAGATGTCGCCCCCTGCGGACTCCGCGACGATGGTGCCGCCCACGTTGACGAAGCGGATGTCGCTCGCCGCCGTCTCCGCCTCGATGTTACCCTCCGCGCCCTCGACGAGGATCTCCCCGGTCGTAGCCTCGGCGCGGATCGTTCCGCGACCCCCGCGAATGATGATGTCCCCCTGGAGGGTCTCGGCTTCGACCGACCCGTTCACTCCTTCCACGGTGATGTCCGTGTACATCCCCTCGAGGTCGAGATTGAGGGTGCTCGGCACGGTGATGTTGAAGTCGGCGATACCGGCCGGCCCCCGGTTGGCGTCCGTCTCGATCTGGAGGGTGCCGTTACGCGAGCGTTGGATCGTCACGAACGTGCGGATCGAGTGCTCGGCCTGCACGCGGATCTCGTTCCGCTCCCACACGCCGACGACGATCGTACCGCCGTCCGCTTCCACGTTGAGCAGCGTGGCGCCGTCGAGCGGGATGATCGTGTCGGTCTGCTGCGGCATGGACACCGCCATCAAAACGCCGAACAGGATGCCGTTCATGTCGTCCTCGAAGGGGGAATCAGCTCTGTGACTGCGTGAGCGTCGCCACTTGGCTCAGCACGCGCAGCTTGGAGCGCTGTTGGTTGACCAGCATGGATTGCAGCAGGTCGCTGGACGGGTCGTTCTCCAGCGCCGTCCCGATGTCCTCGATCGCTGCGTCGATCTCGGCCAGCGACTGGTCGAGCGCGAGCAGCGTCTCCGGCGCCAGGAAGGGACGCGCCGTCTCGACGATCGTCATCAGCTCGTCGAGCGCCGTGTCGTAGGAGGCCTCGTCGCTCGCGAACCGCGTGACGCTCTCGCGCTCCGTCTCGACGGCAACCTCCGGCGTCGGGCGCGACGTCGCCATCCAGAGGATGCTCGCCGACATGACCGCGAGCACGACCGAGGCCGCCGCGAGCTGCGGGATCGAGAAGGACACGCGGCGCGGCGCGGGCCGCACGCCCGGCAGCACCAGCACGTCCGCCGACTCCGGCTCGGAGGCCGGCGTGGTTCCGTCGATCCGGCGCGCGATCGCCTGCCAGATCTCGGGGGAGGGCGTCGCGTCGCGGGGGAGGGCGCGCAGGTCGGAGGCCAGCTCGGAGAGGACCGCGTGCCGCTCACGGCACTCCGCGCACTCCGCCATGTGGCTCCGTGCGCGCTCCGCGGCTTCGGAGGGCAGCAGCCCGTCGATCAGGTCGTGCGTGCGCTCCAACGAGATGTGCTCGCTCATCGCTCCAATGCCTCCTTCACCAATCCTCGTGCGCGGTGGATCTGCGCCTTCACCGTTCCCAGGCTCACGCCCGTCATCCTCGCGATCTCGTCGTACTTGTAGCCCTGCACGTCCCGCAGGACGAGCACCTGGCGAGCCTTGGCCGGCAGCCCGGCGATCGCCCGCTCCAGGTCCACGCGCGTGCCCGGCATCGCCTGCACGGCGGCGCGCGCATAGCGATCAAGGTTCGGATCCGTCGTTTCGTGGCTCAGCCGCCGCCCCACCGATCGCCGTTTCTCGAGCGTCACGTTCACGGCCAGGCGATGGAGCCACGTCGTGAACAGGCTGTCCCCGCGGAAGGAGGCCAGCTTCTCCCACGCGCGCACGTAGACGTCCTGGACCAAATCCGCCGCGTCGTCCGCGCTCCCCGACATGCGGAGGCAGAGGGCGTAGATCCGCTCGACCGTTCGCCCGTACAGCCGCTCGAACGCCCGCGTGTCGCCCAGCTTGGCCCGATCGACCAGGGCCTCGAGCGGTTCGGCGCCCGCCGAGCTCACGAGCCTCGTCGCATGCGTAGGAATGCCCCCTGCTCCTGCCGGTCGGTGAGCCTGCTCGGTTTCATGGGATTGGACGGCGGGAGGGCTGTCTTTGTTGGGACCTGGCCGCCTCACAATTGAGGGGCGATGCCGGGGGGGCTAGCTTTGCGGCCGCTCCACCACGTGCGCGCCCGTAGCTCAGATGGATAGAGCGCATGCCTCCGGAGCATGAGGTCACAGGTTCGAATCCTGTCGGGCGCATGAGACGAACGGCCCGGGGCAGAGCCCCCCGGGCCGTTTTCTATTGGTTCGAGGATTCGAACCCGTGACCCAACAGAGGCGTCATTGCACGGGTTCGAGCCGAGCGACAGGGGCGGTAGCCAGCAGGGCTGCCGGCCTACTCGCGAGACGATCGAGCGCAGCGAGATCCATCCTGTCGGGCGTGAAGCTGTCCGGTCGATGCGAACCTGTGACCGACCAGAAGCGCGAAGCACAGGCTCGAGCCCAGCGACAGGAGCGGGGAATCCGAAGCGCTTTTCGGAACGCTCGTGTAGGTGCAAGTTGCCTGGTGCGCACCCGCCGTCACGCCGGAGCCGCTCTCGCGACCTCGAGAGCGTCGTGATGGGCGAGATGGAAGCAATCCTGCAGATGAATGAGGACCAACGTGGCCGATCAACACCAGACAGACGTGTCCGGGCAGCAGCCGCCGCCGGTTCTCCATCGCCGCTCGCGCGCGGGCACGTACGCGCTGGTGCCGGTGGGCGGGGCCCTCGCGATCGGAATGATCGTGCTCATCAGCACCTTGGCCCCGCAGCCTGCGGCGGACGGGACGCTGGCGCTCGAGGCCACGCTCGACGAGACGACGCTGCGCGCGAGCTGGGCGCCCGTCGTCGGCGCGGCCTCCTACGAGCTCCGCGTTTATGATGCGGGCGGGCGTCTCCTGCGCGCATCGGCAGTGGACGGCCAGACGCTGGCCGTGGACGTCGACGTGCTCGAGCTGGGTGGCGTGCCGAGCGCCAGCGCGCTGGACGTCGCCGCGCTGGATAGGGTCGGGCAGACCCTCGCCCGCTCCGAGCGCTTGAAGGTCGACCGCTGACCACGATGTGCGACACCGATGCCGGAGGCGCGCGCCGAAGCCCGCGGAGTCGCGTACCTGCGCGGCTCCTTCGCACGAGCGCCATGCTCTCGGGACTGCAGGCGGTGTGGGTCACCGGTGCTGCGGCCCAGGAGCCGCTGAGGATCGAGTCGGTCGCCGAAGGTCTGTACGTGATCGGTGGGGACGGCGGCAACATCGGGGTGCGCGTGACCACCGACGGTGTGGCTCTCGTCGATACGGGTCTTCTCAGCCGCTTGGGGGAGGTCGAGGATCTCGTGGCGAGCGTCACGTCCCAGCCGATCCGGTACGCGATCAACACGCACATGCACCCGGATCATACGGGCGGCAACCCGGGGCTCTCCGGTGACGTCGAGGTCGTCGCGCATTCGGTCACGCGCGATCTCATGCAGCAAAACGGCATGGCAGGCTTGCCTCGCACGGTATTCGCCGACGCGAGGACGCTGAGCCTCGGCCAGACCGAGATCCGTGTGCTGCACCTCGGCGGGGGCCACACCGCCGGAGACGTCGTCGTCTATTTCCCGGACCTCCGCGTCGTCCACGCCGGAGATCTCCTTCACGAGCTGGCGCCGTTCATCGACTACGAGCAAGGCGGCAGCAGCGCGCAGTGGGTCGCGGCGCTCGATCGTCTGCTCGAGCTCGATTTCGACGTGGCCATCGCCGGACACGGAGCGCCGATGGATCGCCGCGAGGTGACGGCGTTTCGCGATCAGATGCAGACCGTGCGCGCGCGCATGGGGGAGATGATCAGGCGCGGTGCGCTGCGTCGAGACGTCGGGCCGGGCATCGTGTCGGCCGACCTGAGCTGGACCCAATACCGGTCGAGCGCGCTCTTTCGCAGCCTCGCCGGGCTCTATGACGAGATTCTGGCCGAGCTCGTACAGTCGGGATTTCGTCCGTATCCCGGCCAACAGCGGTAGCGGACGTCGATCGCCGATGGTCAGCAACTTCCGAGCGGGGGAGTAGCTCAGATCCCGCGGTCCCGACCCTCCGTTTCGCGAGGTCCCGTATCGCCGCCGTGCTTCTCGAGGATCTCGAGCACGTTGCGGCGCTCCGGCTCCGTGTCGGCCGAGACGCCGACGACGATGTCGCCCTCCTTCATCATCTCCTCGAAATGCCGAGCGTGGTATTCGGACATGCCGGATCCGACGAGCGCGCCGACGAGCCCACCGGTCAGGGCGCCCGCGCCGAGGCCGGCGAGGGCCGCCGCGAGGGGACCTGCGAGCGCGATGCCGAGCGGCGGGATCACGAGGGTGGTGCCCACGGCCACGACCGCGGCTCCGGCGGCCCCGAGCGCGCCGCCCACCGCCCCTCCGACACCCGCTCCTTCCGCCGCCTTGCTCCTCTTCTCGAGCTCCACGTCCTCGACGACGATGGCGTTGCTCTCGAGCTCGCCGTAGCGCGGGTGGGTGTCGATGTACCGGCTACGCGTCTCGGTGGCCATGAAGACGCTGATGCGGTCGCGGCCGTAGGAGCGCTCCTCCAGATCACGCGTGGCATCGAGCGCGTGGTCCAGGTCGTCGAACCCCGCCGTGACGAAGCGCGACCCGCCACTCGGGAACGGCTCGAACGTGATCGGCTCGTACGGGCGACGGTAAGCTTCGCGCTCTCTCTGCTCCGGATTCTTCATAAGTCCTCCTGCGTCACTTCGTCGTTAGGATCTCAGGGCTCACGCCCGCACCGATCTGGGGCGGACGGAGAAACCAGGGTCGCAGAAAGCGTGCCGTCACGCGGGCACGTCTCGTCCGTGCGGCGTGGCGCCGAAGCGCGCCGAGATCGGTCGCGCAACCGGTTTGCCAGGCGCGCTCGCGCGACGGTCCGCCGATCGGCTCCAGGTGGGGGCGAAGGACGCTGGCTATCCGCCAAATCGGTGCGCGGCGCCTACTTCTGGGAGAATGTCACCGGAACCGTCAACCGCTCGACCTCGCGGTCGACCGTTTGTAGCGTACGTTCCGATGATCGCCGTCGCCATCCCACCTGAGCGCATCGTGACGCCACGCCGGACAGGCTAGATGCCCACCGAGCCACAGCACCTCCCGGCAGGGCTCACTGCGACCGTCGGCGTCGTCGAGGGCATCCTGGGGCGGGTGATCGCCGAGCGCGAGGGCGCCGGTCTCTTCGAAGCGGTGGAGCACGTCCGCCGCGAGATGGTCGCGTACCGCGATACCGAGCGCGCGGATCTCCGGGAGCAGGCGCTGGCCCGAGCAGCCCGAAGCCTCGGCGCGCTCTCCATCGAGGAGCGCACGGCCGTCGCGCGGGCGTATACCCTCTTCCTGCAGCTCGTGAACGTGTGCGAGAACGCCTATCGCACGCACCGGCTGCGTGAGCACGGGCGGTCGGAGACCTCGGCGCGCGCCTCGCTGACGTTCGTCCTCACGGCGCACCCCACCGAGTCCCGCTCGCCCGAGAACATCGCGATCCTGCGGCGCGTGCAGGACCACGTGGTCGAATGCCTCGAATCGGGTCGCGCCCTCGACCACCGCGAGCTGGCGAACCTGCTCCACCTGGCGTGGCGCGCGGGGACGTACCCCTCGGCGAAGCCGTCCGTGGAGGACGAGGCGACTCACCTCGCGTCCATGCTCACGGACCCGATCCTCGCGGCGACGATCGCGATGACGGAGGCCGGACATCAGGTGCTCTTCCGGACCTGGGTCGGCGGCGACCGGGACGGTCATCCCGGGGTGGGCCCCGAGCAGACGCACGCGTCGCTCGCGCGAACGCGGGCCCGCCTCCTCGATTTCGTGCGAGCCGCTTCGATGCGGGTGATTCGGGCGGACGCGGCTCTCGTCGGCGATCGGGAGGTGACGCGAGCCCTGGACCGGCTGACGGACGCGCTCGGGGCCGTGGAGACCGTGGCCGACGGCGACGGGGCGCGCGTCGCGTCGCTGATCGAGGCCGTGGAGGCGCTGCGGGAGGCGTACCGGAGCCGCGTCGGCGTCGATCATCCTGCGATCGAGCGCATCCGGACCCTGCTCGGCATCTTCCCCGGGCTCGTCGTACCGCTCGAGCTCCGCGAGGAGCGCGGACGATTCGGCGGCGACGAGCCCATCGCGGATATGATGCGCCGCGTGGCGGCGATCGCCCGAGGAGGCCCGGTCGACTCGTACGCCCGGGCCGTCGTCGTCAGCATGACGCTCGAGGCCGCCGACCTGATCGAGGCGCAGGCCGCCGCGCGCGACGTGCTCGGAGACTCGGCCGTTCCGATCATCCCGCTCTTCGAGCTGCCCGACGTGCTCCAGCGGGCCCCGGACATCCTCCGCAGCGCGTGGGAGGACGACACTTTTCGGGCCGCCGTAAGCGACCGGGGACATCTGGAGGTGATGCTCGGCTACTCGGATACCGCGAAGCGCATGGGCATGCTCGCCAGTCGCGTCGCGCTCCACGACGCGATGAGGGAGATGGGGCGGTGGTGCGAGTCGGTGGGCATCACGCCGCTCTTCTTCCACGGTCACGGAGGGAGCGTCGGCCGTGGAGGCGGGCGGATCGAGGACCTCATGGCCACCTGGCCGGCGAGCGCGCGTACGCCGTACAAGTACACGGTCCAGGGCGAGATGGTGGAGCGCACGTTCGCGACCCCGGAGATCCTCCGGAGCCTCGTCCAGAAGGTCGCGGCGGTTCAGGCGTCGCCGCCCGCCTACGGCGAGGTCACCTCGATCACACGAGAGCTGGCTCGCGCGTCGCACGCTTCGTTCGAGACCCGCGTCGCGTCGGAGGACTTTCGTAAGCTCCTGCACGACGCGACGCCCTACGCCCGCCTGCAGACCCTCACGATCGGCTCGCGACCTGCGCGACGCGCGGGCGGCGGCCTCGAGGGGCTCCGGGCGATTCCGTGGGTGCTGTGCTGGACGCAGACCCGCCTCCTCCTCCATGCGTGGCTCGGGGTGGGCGAGGCCTGGCAGCGTATCCGCCGCGAGCCGAACATCGAGGAGCGCATGGCGCGCGCGAGCGAGGAAGACCCTCTCTTCCGCTCGTACGCGCGCCTGCTGTCGTTCACGATGGCGAAGGCCAGCCCGCTCCTCTGGAGCCGCTACCGGGAGGCGCTGGCCCAAGACGCACCGGCCGAGCTCGTGGGCGAGCTCGACGCGGATTTCGCTGCGGCCGGAGATCTCGCCAGGCGCGCGCTCGGGGCGGACAGCCTGCTGCCGGACCGGCCGTGGCTCGAGGAGTCGATCCGCTACCGAGCTCCGATGATCCACCCGCTCAACCTGCTGCAGATCGACCTCTTGGCGAAGCGAGAGTGGAGCGAGGCGGAGGCGCGCCTGTTCCGCGAAACGGTGACGGGGATCGCTGCCGGCATGCTCACGACCGGCTAGCCACCGAGCCACCGACGCGCGGCCACGCCCTCGCCCGAGGCGGCGAGCTCGGCGATCCGGCTCTCTCTGCCCCCGCCCGCGCTTGCGCGTAGCATCCTTGGTTCCGCAGAATCACCGCCGTCCGTGGCCCCTCCCTCCCGCTGCGGTCCGCAGAGATCTCTCGACTCCCCCACATTGCGAGGTTCGAATGCGCGCCAAACGATTGATGTGGTATTGCTTGGGGTTGGTGGTCCTCGTCGTCTCCGGATGCAGCACGGCGGTCGCCGGCGCCGGCCATACTTCGAGCCCGTGGGAGTTCGGCGGGACCGTGCGCGGCATGGCCCTCTACCCCCTCGGTCCGGAGGGGCTGAGCGGTGGACCCGTCGGCTCGTATTCCTATCTGAAGTGGGACGGAGGCGGCGGTCAGGACCACCTGTTCGAGGTGGGCGGCCAGCTTCGCAAGTCGTTCCCCATGGGTGTGCGGTCGCCTTGGGTGGGCGTCGAAGCCGGCTTCGCGCGCATGAACAGCTCGGGCGGCGGCTACTCGGAGAGCTCGAATGGATGGTCCTCGTGGTTGCACGCGGGCGTCCCCGTGACGAGCTCCGTGAGCGTGTTCGGCGGCGGCGGGATCACGGGACTCTGGGACGGCACGGGCAAGAACGTCCGCATCGGGCTCGAGATCACTCCGTAGACCACTCGGGTCAGGCCGCGACGCCCACCCCGTTTCTGCCTGGCGGCCCCCCACGGCCGCGCCTACGTTGGTCCCCCCTTCGAGTTCGAGCACGCCGAAGGATCAGCTTCGGGAAGAAACCAGGAGGAGAGTGCAGATGAGGAAGTTCATCGGGTCGCTGCTCGCCACGTCCCTGCTCGCGCAGCCGGCCGTGGCTGCCGCGCAGGAGTTCCCGCAGGGATGGGCCACCTACATCACCAGGCAGCAGTGGATGACCGTCAACGAGGAGCCTGGTGTCGATCGGCAGATCGTGAGTCGGGACATCGGTAAGCTGAACCTCTCCGTGGGCATCATCCACAGGGAGTCGACGCGGCCGGCCGCAGGCCGCGGTGGTGCCGCCGGAGGCGGAGGCGCAGCAGGGGGCGGTGCCGCGCCGGCGATTCCGGCCGACCAGCGCTGCGGCGTGACGACTGACATGGGCCGCAACAGCGGCGCGTCGGGCATCATGCACATGCACCAGACCGAGACGTACATCGTCGTCCAGGGATCGGGCGTCCTGGTCACGGGCGGCCAGATCATGAACGGCCGCCTGTCGGCTCCCGAGAGCAGCGTCACGACCACGCTCAACGGTCCGTCGTGCAGCGGCCAGATCGTCGGCGACTGGGTGTCGAAGCACGTCTACGATGGCGACATCATCATCATGCCGGCCGGCACTCCGCACGGCTGGCTCGACGTTCCCGTCGGCGTCGACTATCTCAGCGTTCGGCCGGATCCGGATCGTGTCCTGCCCGACGATTACACGAACCCGGCGCTCGGTCCGAACTTCCAGATGCGGACCCGGCAGACCAACTAGGGCGATCTCGGAGCCCGCTCGCGGAGGCCCGCGGGCGGGCTCGATCGCTCCGGCGGTCGGTCGGCAGCGGGTTACCGCGTCGTGGCCGTCGGCATCGGGCAGGCGCCGGGCGCAGCGGGCGCGGAGCCGGTCTCGAAGCGTACGGTCTCGAACGACCGATCGCCTTCGACCCAAGAGTCGTAGTCGACGAAGGAGCCGACGAGACCGCCGAGCATGGCACCCCCGGCGGTGCCGAGCACCGACCCGATCGTCGAATAGACACCGGGCTTGTAGTGCGTCCTGCTCCCGGGATCGTAGAAGGACCGTCCCACGATCGCTCCCGTCGCCATCCCCACCGCGCCACCCACCAGCGCGCTGAGACGAGCGCGGGATCGCTGCTCGCGGATCTCCAGACGGAGCACGCTGGAAAGGGGGACGGTCGCGCGCTCCTCGCCACCTCCGAGCGCGACCAGCATCGCGCCGTCGCCGAATCCGAGCAGCTCACCTGCGCTCGTGGTCGTGGGGTCCTCCGGCCGACTCGCGCACGTCAGGCGGATGAAGTCGCCGGCGGCCGGACGGCGCAGCGGCCCGCGCGCCGCGACGCCCGAGGGCGCCCTCATGCGCTCATCGATGCGGCCCACGACGCGTCGCTCGAGCGTGCCGAACGAGGCGCATTGGATCTGATCGCTCTGGTTGTACCGCGACTGGGCGGACGCGTCGAGAACCGTGCGGACCAGCGTCGAGCTCGGCCCCTCGGCCTCCAGCTGCACGAAGAGCGAGAGCGTGACGTCGTAGCTGTCCGCGTTGGGAGCGGCCACGCCTCCGCCACAGTCCAGGAACTCCGACAGCCGAACACCGTCGACCCGGGACGCGCGCACCCTGTCCGTTCCGATCACGAGGCTCGTCGGGTCCATCATCTCCGCGTCGATGCTCAGCGACTCGAACACCGAAGGAAGGACGTCCCAGATCCGCCCCCGCTCACCCTGGACGACCGTATCCCTCACGGACGACGCCTGGTTGGCGACGGGCCTCAGGCCCCCGTCGAAGGTCGTGGTGGTGGGGAGGACGAGCCCGCGAACCACCGCGGGCTCGCTGGACGAGCGCGACGCGCATGCCGATACGCATGTCGCGACCGCCACCAGCACGAACGTCGTGGATTGCCGTCGCACGGGGCCTGCGCTCATGAGCTCCTGGGGGGCTGTGGGCTAGGGTCTTGGGTAGACCGGTCCCCAGGGACACCGGAGATCGTACGAATGTGGAACGCGCTCGGGACCCGGGTGGGCGACGGGGCCCCGCTCAGCCGGGCGTCTTCACGACGAACTCCCGTTCTCCCGACCGCAGGACGAAGGCGCGCACGACGAGCAGAGGCGAGAGCGCTCGCTCGAGCTGCGCGGGAAGCAGGGGGTGGGACACGGGCGCCGTCGGCCCCACGACCCGCTCGGCGACGCGTTCGGTTCCGACGAGCGTGTACTCGCGCGGTTGCGCGGTGGTCGCTCCCGTGCCGTCCACGATGAAGTGGATGCGCGCGCGGGGGGCGGCGATCTCGGCGAGGCGCGCCGTGGCCGCCGCGCGCTCGTCGGGATCGAGCCAGATCAGTAGATCCCAACCCAGAACGACGTCGTACGGCGCGGCATCGTGGGGCGGCAGCGCCTGGAGTGCCGACCTCCACTCCTCACCCGCGAACGACCGCGGCACGAGCCCCGCGAAGCGGACCCGCCGGCCGAAAGGAGTGAGCACGTGCAGGTGCCGCCCTCGAGCAGGCCCGAGATCGAGCACCGAGTGACTTCCATCTTGGCGCAGCGTGCGGAACAGCTCGGCCAGCCCCGGTGAGGCCCGTTCCGTCAGCGTCGCGCTGTCAGTCGGGAAGCCTTTCGGTGGCGGAGCCGGTTCGCGCGTCGCGGGGCGCTCGCGCCGGAGCACTCAGGCGCTGACGCCCGTTCCGGTCGCGTCCTTCCCCTTCGGTGCCACGGGTCGCGTGGGCGTCGTCGCCTGCGGTCTTTCATTCCCCGCATCGGGTTTGGTGGTGACAGCGGCCGGCGCTCGATCATCGGTCCGACGTGACTCGGCTCCCTCCGTGACGTCCCGCATGCCCATGTCGACCAGACCGCGGAAGCTGGCCCCGTCCTCCAGCACGACGCGCGGCGCCTTGATATCGCCCTGCACGACGGCCGATCCCCGCAGGATGATCTGCTCCTTCGCGTTGAGGTTTCCCTCGACGTTGCCCTCGATCGTGATGACGCGACCGGTGATGTCCGCCTTCACGCGACCCCCGCCGCCCACCGTGACCGTGTTGAGCCCGAGGGCCACCGACCCATCCAGCTGACCCTGGATGAGGAGATCCTCATTTCCCGACACCTCACCCCGAACGACGATCGACGGACCGATCGTGGCGCGCCCCGTCGAACGCGTCTCCGGCGCTCGCGGTGCTTCAGGGCTCGTCATCGTCCCCACCGGCGGCTGCCCTGGCACCCCGTCCTCCTTCTTCCACATGACCCCTCCAAGCTCGAGTGGCGTGTCCGGGTGCCACGCCGGTGCAACAAGCTTGCCACCGGCGTTGCAGTCGTGCGAAAGATTCGGCGGCGGAAGGTCGAGGCTACGCCTGCGCCGGCGGATCCATCCCGCCCCAGAGGTTCATCGTGCTGAGCTCCTCGCGACCACAGGCCTTGAGATAGAGGAAGAGCTGGGTGCGGTAGGCAGCGTATCCGCTGAGCACGGTGTTCACCAGGAACGACCCCTTCGTGGAAGGGCGTCCGAACATCACGATGTCCTTGCGGAACTCCTGGTCGTCGAAGTCGGCGAAGAGGCGCTCGTATTCGGCGGGCATCGCGGCGATCGCCTCGAGCACCTGCTGGTAGTCGCGCGCGGACGCCGCAGTCCGCGCCGCTCCGTACGCGTCGGGATCGAAGCCGCCGTCACGCGCCTGCTTCACCATCGTCGGACCCATGTAGGACAGGTACTGGAGCAGCTCCAGGGCGCTGCGCTGCTTCGGGGTCGGCCGGTAATCGAGCATCGAGGGATCGATCTTCGTGCAGAGATGGAGCAGGATGCGGACCTCGTTCTGCAGCGAGGCGAGCAGCTCGGACTTCGTGAGGGCCATGGAGAGGCTCGTGAGCTCAGAGGGTTCTTGTCGGAGTGAACGCCCCCATATGAGGGCCCCGGAAGCGCGGCGCCAGGGGCGACCCCCGAGGGGCCGTCCCGGAGATGAAGCTGGCGGCTCCGCTCCCGCCCTGCCTACCGTGCGTCGAGGCTATCCGCCCTTCATCCACGAGCGAGCAGCTGATGCGCCCTCGCACGATTCGCCCGCCGCCGCTTGCATCGATCGTGATGGGTGCCGTCGCCGCTGCCTCCTGCAACGCCTCCACCACCGTCGCGACGCCCGATCCGAACGATGCCGCCGACGTCGTGGCGGTGGTGTCGACGACCGAGCGTGCCACGCCGCTCATCGGCTTCAACACCAACGCGCACCACTCGATCGCGAACTGGACGCTCGGCTGGTTCCGCGACTCGACAGCGGTGCTCCTTCCTGCGGTGCTCCGCTATCCGGGCGGCACCACCGCCAATCATTGGGACTGGCAAACGGGGTGGTTCACGGCCGACTCGACGACCCCTCCCATGTTCGCGAACATCACGCCGAAGGGGACGATCCGCGCCGAGGAGTTCGCGACCGGCGCGGACGCGGCCGGCGCCCGGCCGCTGCTCGTCGTGAACGTCCAGCACTCGACGCTCGCCTATCAGCTCGCGGGACTCGCCCACGCCGCGTCCGTCGGAGTGCCGGTGGAGCTCGTCGAGCTCGGCAACGAGCACAATCTGAGCATCTCGAATCAGTTCATGCCGCCCGTCACCTACGCGGTCTCGTCGCCGCGTGGTCCGACTCGATCAAGGCGCACTACCCGAGCGCGAAGGTTGCCGCGGTCGGAGGCGAGCCGCCGAATCAGCCGGCATGGCACGACTCCATCTTCGCCCACACGCCCTCGATCGACGCGCTCGTGTTCCACGTGTACCTGGGCGCGGGGAACGCGGACGGCGTGTTCGATGCGAGGCGCGCGCTGAGCCAGCTGTTCGCGCCCAGCGGCGGGCTCGTGAACCGCTACGCGATCTCCGGCTTCGACTCCCCGCCGGTGCCGAGCGACATCGAGGTGTGGGCGACGGAGTACAACCTCGGGGAAGCGCTCGCGGGCGCCACGGCGCAGCACGCCGGCACGTGGACGCACGCGCTCTACGTGTCGGCGATGAGCCACCTGCTCATGACGCTGCCGAAGGTGACCATGCTCGTGAATCACAACCTCACCAACACGCTCGACTTCGCGGCGATCGATCCGCAGACGGGCCGCATCACCGCGAACGGCGTGGCGATGACGCTGCTCGCGCGCGCGTCGCGTGGGCGGACGTACGCGGCCGAGATCACGTTCCCGGGCCAGCCCACGGTCACGTCGGGGAGCACGACCTACCCGTCTCTGATCGGTTGGAGGTTCAGATCCGCAGGTCCCACGGCGGCTTGGGTGCTCAACCTGTCGGGGGATTCGTTGACGGTCGACCTGAGCGCCGTCGGCCTGGGCGGCTCGTTCACGTACGACGTCTACTCGGCCGACCCCGCGCTCGTGGTGGACGGGGTCTCGAGCCTGACCCGGGCGACGGGCACGACCACGGGGAGCGTCATGCTGCCGGGCTTCTCGATCGCCGTCCTGGGATCCTGACGAGATCGAGGACGCCCCTCCTCCGCGGCTCGTTCTTTGCATAGCCGCGTTCCGGCTGTCGATTCCCCACTCCGTACCGTCCATGCGCTCACTCTCGTCCCGATTTGCAGCGAGGCTCGATCGGCACGGCCCGCGCTCCCCCCGCAGAGTCATCCAGCTCCCTCGTGATCTGGCCCGGTGCCGCCACGGCGGCGAGCTCCACGAGACTGCCGTGGACGAGCTCGCCGAAGGCTGGATCGTGTGGGGCCGCTACGGATGCTCCCACTGCGGACGCATCGGCCTCCACCACGTCCCGGATCGACCGGACGTGATCCTGCTCGACGGCCAACGCTTCATCCCCCGCAGGGTCCACACGATCTGACGGGAACCACGGGCGCCCCTCGGTAGTAGATGGCCCGCGTCCGGCCAACAATCCCGGGTGTGTGGCTGTCGTGTGGTGGTGGTGGGCTTCGGCCGGCCGAGTGTTTCCATGTGCTTCCTCCTGAACGGTCGCTTGGAATGCAGTCGCTCGGCCGGCCTCCACTCACCGCACGCCCATGGGGAGGGCAGGCGGGCTAGAGCCGTCGAACGAACCGGTTCTTCTCGTCCACGAGGATGACCGTCGGCTCGAGGGGCTCGTCCACGATCTCGAACCCCATGACGATGATCTCCTCGCCGGCGCCGACGGCGAGCGCCGCGGCGCCTCGCATCTCGATGACGCCGGAGAGGGCGGGCGCTTCGAGCACGTAGGTCTCGAGCCGCGCTCCGCTCGTGTTGCTGACCACGAGCACCTTCTCGCCGATCCAGAGCCCGGACCGATCGATCAAGTCACGATCGATCGCGATGCTCCCCACGTACGAGACGTCGCCGCCGGTGACGGTGGCGCGATGGATCTTCGATCTCAGGACGGAACGCACTCGGGTCGCCTCCTTCGGGGCGGGACCGCCGAACAGCGGAATGTACCGTGGCGGAGCGCGCCCCGAGCGGGAAGAGCGGGCTCACGAGCCGCCGCCACGCCAGGGCGAAGCCCGTCCATACCAGGAAGACGCCCGCGAGCGAAGCGATCCCCGCCACGGTCTGTCCCAGAAGGCCGTGATATTCGCCGGTGTGCGCGAAGCGCAGGTACGAGCGGAGCCGCGCGCCTTTCGACTGGTCTTGGAAGCCGATGTACGCCGTCTCGCGACCGGTCAGGGGGTCATACGTGACCGTGTGCCGCAGCTGCGGCTGCCCGCCCCAACCCTCGTCGATGCGAACCGCGACGGGATCGCCCCTCTCGGCGGGGATCGGAAACGTGATCGTGCGCCAACCGGGGACGCGGTCGATCGCCACCGCCGCGAGCGCGTCCAACGCGCGCGGATCGAACGGGACGACGTCCGGCGCGTCGGACTCGTCGGCCGCCGCGACGGGCGGCGACGCCGGGGCGGCTGGAGGTGGCGCGGGTGCGCGCCGAACGGGCGGCTCGTCGCCCATCACGCGGTAGGCGAGGTCGCTCGCCCACGGGAACGAGATCACGGTCGCCGAGGCGACGATGAGCGCGAGCGGAAGCGCGGCCCAGAAACCGAAGACGTGATGCCAGTTGAAGTCCCGCGCCTTCCCGCGCGCACCGGGCGTGAAGAGCAGCACGGGCCGGAAGTGCTGCCAGCGCCACCGGCGCGGGAACCAGAGATAGATCCCGCTCACGACGAGGAAGAGGAAGACGAGGTTGCTCCATCCGGTCACGGCGCGCGCCGCCGTGCGTCCTTCACCCGTGATGTTGAACCATCGGTGCCAGCCCGTCACGACGCCGAAGAACGACCGCATCGCCGTCGTCGCCTCGCCGCGCACCTCGGCCGTGGACGGGTCGAGGTAGAGCACGGGCTGCCCCCGGCGCGTGACCGCGGCCGGTCCATCGTCGGCCGCATGGAGCGTCACGCCGGTCGGCTCCGCCCCCGGATCGTGCGCGCGCGCCGCATCCAAGAGGACGGAGATCGGAGCGCGCGCACCCGGGTCAGCCGGGGCGCTCCAGTAGCGCCGGTCGGACCACTCCTCCAGCTGCTTCTCGTACATGAGGAGCACACCCGTGGCGCTCATCATGAGGATCACGACGCCCGCGCTCAGGCCGCACGCGAGATGGATCCAGAAGACGACCTTTCTGAGGGGCATGTCCGGCCATGGTGTTGAGACTCATTTTCAACGGCGCTCAACGTACCGGGCTCGGAGGTTAACGGTCAAGGAGGAAGGGCGGCCGCGCGTGCGGCGCGGAATCCGGTAGCGGAGCCTTGCCAACTCGGGACCCCCGGTCCATTCTTGCGCCGCTTCCTACCGATAGGAAGCCTGCCACCGCAGGCCCTGACGACGAGCCCCGCGGGCTCCATCCCGGGAGTGCATAGTGAACGCGATCGCCCTGGTCGCCATCGGAGCGGGTGCCTTCACGCTCGGCTACCTGTTCTACTCCAAGTTCCTGGCCGAGAAGGTTTTCAAGCTCGACCCGAACTTCGTGACGCCGGCTCACGCCCAGGAAGACGGCGTGGACTACGTCCCGACCAGAAAGGTGATCCTCTGGGGCCACCACTTCGCGGCCGTCGCGGGCGCCTCGCCGATCGTCGGGCCGGCGCTCGCGGTCGCGTGGGGATGGTTGCCGGCGTTCCTCTGGATCGTCGTCGGCACGGTGTTCTTCGCGGGCGTGCACGACTACGGCGCGCTCTGGGCCAGCGTGCGCAACCGCGGCCAATCGATCGGCACGCTCACCGAAGCGATCGTCGGTAAGCGGGCCCGCAGCATCTTCCTGGTGGTGATCTTCCTGCTGCTGCTGATGGTGAACTCGGTGTTCGGCATCATCATCGCGAACGAGCACATCGAGGTGCCGAGCAGCGTGATTCCGACCTGGATCGTGATTCTGGTGGCGATGTTGAT
The DNA here is from genome assembly GCA_050181335.1 of Gemmatimonadales bacterium. GTDB lineage: Bacteria > Gemmatimonadota > Gemmatimonadetes > Longimicrobiales > Gaopeijiaceae > UBA2982. The sequence goes on from JBFXDG010000013.1 coordinate 112,838, forward strand.
GGGCGTGGCCGTCTACAAGAAGGGCATGCCGTTGCTCTGGCTCACCGTGATCGGTGTCGTCGTGCTCTACGGCGCGATCGGTCTCGGGCAGGTCGCACCGATCTCGCTCCCCGACTCGTTCCTGGGGCTTCCCACCAGCTCGCAGTGGGTGGTCATTCTCTTCATCTACGCGGGTATCGCGTCTATCCTGCCGGTTTGGCTCCTCCTGCAGCCCCGTGACTACCTGAACGGTGTGCAGCTGTTCGTGGGCCTCGCCCTGCTCTACGGCGCCGTGATCGTGTCGAGCCCCACGATCGTCGCACCGGCGATCAACCCGAACCCGCCCGCGGATGCGCCGCCGCTCTTCCCGCTCCTCTTCGTCACCGTGGCGTGCGGCGCCATCTCCGGCTTCCATGGGCTGGTGGCCTCCGGCACGACGTCCAAGCAGCTCGACCGGGAGCCGGACGCACGGCCGGTCGGCTACCTCGGATCGGTCGGCGAAGGCACGCTCGCGATCGCGGCGGTCATCGCATGCACCGCGGGCTTCGCGACGCTGGGCGAGTGGCAGACGTATTACACGAGCTTCGCGGGCGCCGATGGTCTCCGCGCCTGGTCCCTCGGTGGCGCCGCGATCATGAACCGGGGCTTGGGGCTTCCGTTGGGCGTGGGTGAGACGCTGCTGGCGACGATGGCGATCCTTTTCGCCGCCACGACCATGGACGCCGGGGTGCGACTCCAGCGCTACATCGTCCAGGAGTGGGGCCAGATCTACAACATCCCGGCGCTCACCGGCCGCAACGTCTCGACGCTCATCGCGGTCGGCACGTGCCTGCTCCTCGCCTTCGGAGCCGGCGCCGGCGGGGGCGGGGCTCTCATCATCTGGCCGTTGTTCGGCACCAGCAATCAGCTGCTGGCGGCGCTGACGCTGATGGTCCTCACGGTGTTCTTGATCAAGCTCAGGCGGCCGATCCTTCCCGTCGTGATTCCGCTCCTGTTCGTCCTCGTCGTCACGATCCCGGCGCTGATCCTCCAGCTGGGCAACTTCTGGCGCGCCGAGAACTACCTGCTCGTCTTCATGGATCTGGTGATCCTGGGCGCGAGCTTGATGGTGCTGCTCGAAGCGGTGGCGGCGTTCGGGCGGGCGCGCAAAGAGGTGGCATCGGGAGCAGCGACCGCATAGGCGTTGCGGGGTAGAGAGGTCATGCTGTCCGAGTTGGGCTACCTGCTGAAGGAGTTCTACAACGCCCCGTTCAGGGGCGCTGTGGCGCGCGCCAAGCGGCAGAACGACGACCTCTTCATGCTGCTCGTCTTCTCGGAGATGGTGGGCGTGCCCAACCCGGCCAGCTACTTCACGCTCGAGCTGCAGCCGCTCCTGTACGCGGACTTCCACGACTGGCACAAGCGCATGGGCATGGAGCGCTCACCCCTCGAGTGGTTCAGCTGCTGCTGACGTGACACTTCCTCTCGCCGGCCGCCGCATCGTCTACGTCGGTGGCAAGGGCGGCGTGGGCAAGACGACCGTAGCGGCTTCCGTCGCCCTGCGGTTCGCCGACGAGGGCCAGCGCGTCCTGGTCGTCTCGACCGATCCCGCGCACTCGCTCGGCGACGTCTTCCAACAGGCCATCGGCTCTCAGCCGCGTGCGCTCGCGCCCAACCTGCGGGGTCTCGAGCTCGATCCGGACGCGCGCCTCGACGAGTACCTCGCCGACGTGAAGAAGAGCATGAAGCAGCTCGTCCACCCGGACATGTACGGTGAGGTGGACCGGCAGGTCGAGCTCGCGCGCTCCTCGCCCGGTGCCGAAGAGGCGGCGATGCTCGAGCGCATGTCGGAGCTGATGGTGGCGGACGAGGCCGACTACGACGTCCTCGTCTTCGACACTGCGCCGACCGGCCAGACGCTGCGCCTGCTGTCGCTCCCCGAGATCATGGCGGCGTGGACCGATGGGCTGCTACGCCACCGAGAGCGCTCCGACCACATGGCGGGCGTGATCGGGCGCATGACCCCGCAGCGTAGCGGCGGTGACGACCTGTCCCACTTCCAGGAGCACTCGGAGGCCGAAGCCGGTGACGATCGTTTCGGGCAGATCCGGACCACGCTCCTGCGCCGGAGACGGCTCTTCCACCGCGCGCGCCGATTGCTGCTCGAGCCCGAGACGACCGCGTTCGTCCTCGTGCTCATCCCCGAGCGACTGCCGGTGCTGGAGACCGCGAAGGCCGTCGAGGCGCTGAACCACTTCCAGGTCCCCATCGCGGGGCTCGTGGTCAACCGCATCCTGCCGTCCGGTCCGCTCGGCCCGTTCCTCGAGGAGCGGCGCGTGCAGGAGCGGCAGTACCTCGACCAGATCCGCGACCGATTCTCCGCGCTGCCGAGGGTGGAGGTGCCGCTGTTCGCGAAGGACGTCGGCGGGCTCGAGGCGCTGCGCGCCGTCGCGGCGCACGTCTTTCCGTCACGGTGAGGCGCGCGGGTCGACGCATTGTCCCCGCGGTCCCCGGTCGATAGGCTTGGCGCGGCCGGCCAATCCATCGACAGGAGCTACGCGATGCACTCCTCCGTTCGTCTGCCCCTTCTCCTCGGCGCGCTCGGTGTCGCGACGCTGAGCACCTCGGCCCACCGGGAAGCTCCAGCGCCCGCCCCGCACTTCAGGCTCCTGGAGCCGATCAGCTGGCTCATCGAAGACGAGCGCGGGGATCCGCAGAAGGCCGGTCCGTGCGGCGGCTCGAACACCAGCTGGGGCCAGGCCAGCTACGCGATCAACGAGGCGCGTGGCGGCTCGATGCTGCACCTGAAGGTCCAGGAGACGATCTACCATCCCGGCCACTATCGCGTCGCGCTCGCCGTGAACTCGCCGACCGAGCTGCCCCCCGATCCCGTGACGGAGACGATCGACACGGAGCGGGGCCCGCGCTCCGTATCCGCGGTGATCCAGGATCCGCCTGTGATCCCCGTGATCGCCGACGGTCTGTTCGTGCATACGACGCGGCCCGCGGAGCCCGGACAGATCTTCGAGGCGGACGTTCGGCTGCCGAACATCAACTGCCGGCAGTGCACCCTGCAGGTCGTGCAGTGGATGGCCGATCACGCCTTCAACAACCCGGGCGGCTACACCTACCACCACTGCGCCCACGTGCAGATCACGGCGGACCCGTCGCTGCCCCTCGATACGGGGTGGCCCGCCCAGCGCTGATTCGAGGCGGCGTCGGCGGCGCGCGCCATGCGGCCGCCGACGCCCGCTCTCCGAGGCTCAGGCTCTCTGCTTGAGCAGGTCGCGGTTCTCGCTGAGCAGCACGACGTCCGCGGGAGGTCCTGCGGGCGGAACGTCCACGGCCTTCGCCTCCTGTCGCTTCAGCTTGTTGAAGCTTCTCACGAGCAGGAAGACCGCGAACGCCACGATCAGGAACGAGATCACGGAGTTCGCGAACACTCCGTAGTTGATCGTCACGGCGCCGGCTTCACGCGCGGCCGCGAGCGTGGCGTACGGGCCGGGCACGCCGCCCTGCCGGAGCGTGACGAAGAGGTCGCTGAAGTCGACGCCTCCGAGCATGATGCCGATCGGCGGCATGAGCACGTCGTTCACCAACGACTGAACGACCGTGCCGAACGCCGCGCCGATGATGATACCGACGGCCATGTCCAGCACGTTCCCTTTGACCGCGAACTCCCTGAACTCCTTCAGCATGGGTACTCCCGAGGAGGGGTGTGATCCTGAGCGGGATGATATCGGCGGAGGCGGGTACGTTGCCACTGGCCGCGGTCGCGGCGGGCAGGGTCGGGGCGTAATCTCAGGCACCACCGAGGAGGTCACCCATGCGCCGCCCGACGAAGCCTCTCCTGCTCGCCTCGCTCACCGCCGCCGCGGCAGCCATGCCGGGCGCGGCCCAGGAGTTTCCGCCCTCCTGCGTCATGTGCCAGGCGACGTACGTGCCCGCGGCGGAGATCCAGCGGTTCCTCACGATCCCGCAGGTCGACCAGCAGGTCCGCTCGCTCGACATCGGCAAGGCGAACGTGCAGGTGGCGATCGCGCATCGGGAGCGACTCGAGGAGCCGGGGGCGGTCGCCGAGCACAGCCTGGTGACCGAGATCTACTACGTGCTGAGCGGGGGCGGGACGAACGTCCTCGGCCCCGAGCTGGTGGACGCCGTGCCCCGTCCACCGACGAACAACGCGGTGCAGCGGCTGAACGGTCCCGGCCACAACGCCGCCGCCATCCGCAACGGCCGGACCGTGGAGCTACGCCCGGGCGACGTGCTCGTGATCCCCGCGGGGACCGGTCATCAGTTCACGCGCATCGACGACCACATCACGTACCTGATGATCCGGGTCGATCCGGACAAGGTCGTGCCGCTCATGGACGAGGACGACGCGCGCCGGTATCTGGAGGAGCAGGCGCGCGACTGATCCGTTGCGGGCTTCAGGGATCGGCGACGTAGCGCGAGAGCTTCGCCGCGTCGTCGGGGGAGCGCTCGCCGAAGAGGAACTCGCGATAGCGCTCGTCGCCGTTCACGTAGAGCCCGAGCCACGCGAGCGCGTAACGGCTCATGGTCGCCAGGTCGGTCCCGCGCGTGGTATCCGCGATGTAGTGGTCGCCGCCCTCGACCTCGAGGTACACCTTGGGCGTCTCGTCGGGGATCGACGTGAAATGTCGCCACGCGTGCTCGGCCACCTCGGCGATGTCATCGACCTCGCCCGCGAGGATGAGCGTCGGCGCGTGGACACCCGACAGGCTGCTCGCCGGCTCCCACGGCGTGAAGGGGATCGCCGCGCGGATCTCGTCGCTGTGCTCGTGGGCCGCGAGCAGCGTGCCGCCGCCGCCCATCGAGTGGCCCATGACCGCCATGCGGTCCGCGTCGATGCGGCCGAAGAGCGGGCTTCCGGGTCGCTCGCCCTCCTCGCGCAGGAGCGCGACGGCGCCCAGGAGCGCGGCCGCGCGAGCGGCCGGAAGCTCGCGCCGGTCGTTGTTGTCGAGCGTGAGGACCGCGTACCCGTGCGAGGCGAGCCTGGGACCCCACCAGGAGATGTGCCGTTGCTCCTCCGTGTAGCCGGGCGAGATCGCCACCCCGCCCACCGGGCCGGGGGCGTCGGTCGGGTAGTAGATGGTGCCCGCCAGGAACTCGGGGACGTCGGGAAAGTCCGTGTAGGTGGCGACCGAGTACGGGCCGTCCGCGGCGAGCGCCGCGATGTCGGCCGACGGGGCGGCGACGGTGCCGGCGCTCGCGCACGCGGCCAGAAGGATCGAGAGGCCCGCCGCGGGCGTGAGGCGATGAAGGCTCATGGCTCGGATCTCCGGTCGAGGCGCACGGACAGCACCTTGTAAGCCGCTACGAGAACGAACAGCAGGACGAGGAGCTGCGCCGCCCGCCACGCGACGTGATCGACCACGCCGCGCGGCGCGGCCGCGAGGCCCTCGGCCCGAGCGAGCGCCGCGTCGAGCGCCTCCGTCGCCGAGCGAAAATCGGCGAGCGCCTGCTCATAGGATGCGATGTCGAAGGAGACCGCGCCGCCCGGTGCGCTGTCGTCGCGTAGCGCCGCCACGGTACGCTCCGCCGAGGCGAGCGCGGCGGCGAGGCTCGCCGTCGCCTGCTCGCCGCCTTCGATCAGGGCGCTGGCCTCGGCCATCATCGTGCCGGCGTCCGCCATCAGCGTGCGTGCCGTGGCCTCGCGTGCGTCGAACGCGGCGAAGAGCGCGTCGCGCTGGCCGTCCAGGAGCACGGGCAGGCTGTCCACCCGGAGGGCGAGCCGCTCGAGCGTCGCCGACATGGTGGTGAGCCCGTCGAGCGTGCGCCGCGACTCCGGCGCGGCGAGCACCTCCCAGGTGACCGCCTCGGCCTGCCAGAGCGTGATCACGGGTAGGCGCTCCGCCAGGAAGAGGAAGCGCTCCCCGAGCAGTCGGGACTCCTCGAGCTGGCGGTTCGCCTCGTCGAGCGGCGCGAACAGCCCTTTGCTCATCCCCGGTCCGGGCGCGGGAGGCAAGTCGGTGACGCGCACCAGGCCCGCCGGTGACGAGCCCGAGCCGGCATCCTGCCACGTCTTGACCCGCGCGCGCAGCGTCGAGAGCTCACCCGCGGCATACGTGCGCTCACCGAGGGTCCAGATCTCCTGCTCGAGTCGGCCGAGCGTGGTGTCGAGCAGTGCCCGGGCGGCCGGGTTCATGGCGGGTGGTGCTCCGGCCCCGAGCGCCGCGCGTTCGACCGCCACCGACACCATGAGGTCCTGCAGCGCCGTCTCGGGATCGGGCTCCACGGCGAGCGCCAGGCTCGTCGCGGCCACCTGCGCCTGCAGGAGCTGCACGAAGGCGCGCGTCGCCGCCGTCGAGTCGCTGAGCAGCGCGGTCGAGGAGGCGCGGGCCATCTCCCCCATCGCCAGGTCGGAGAACGCCATCAGCCTCTGGCGCAGCTCCCCGACGGTCATCGTACCCGGGTCGGCGAGGGCGAGGGCCATGGGCCCGACCGGCAGGGTCGTCGGGCTCCGAGGCGCGCCGCAAGCCGCGAGCGAAGCCGCCGCGAGCGCGACGGCGGCGATCGATCTGAGGGGGGCGCCATCCATGGAATCATCGGTACGGGCTCGGACGCGGAACGGCAAGCGGGCCATCGGCCTACGATGTCTCGATCCGCCCCGGCGCAGTACTTTTCGCCCGTCTCCTTCCCCCGGATCCAGGCCATGATCTCGCAGGCTCCCGCGCGACCCCTCTCCATCCAGGAGGAGCTGAAGCAGTCGAAGCCCTTCCACTCGAGAGGGCAGGAGGCCTACCTCGCGCTGCTCCGCACCGCTGACGACATGCGACGCCGCGTCTCGATGGTGCTCGAGTCGGCCGGCGTCACCCTCCAGCAGTACAACGTGCTCCGGATCCTGCGGGGTGCGGGGCCGGAGGGGCTGCCGACGCTGGCGATCGGCGACCGGATGATCGAGCGCACCCCCGGGGTCACGCGGCTGATCGATCGCATGGAGGAGAAGGGGTGGGTGAAGCGGGTGCGCTGCACGGAGGACCGCAGGCGGGTGTGGTGCCGGATCACCGAGAAGGGCCTGCGGCTGATCGAGCCGCTCGACGCCCCCGTCAACGCGGTGGACGACCTGCTCGAGGAAGCGCTGGATCAGCACGAGCTCGCTTCGCTCATCGGACACCTGGACAGCATACGCGAGCATCTGAGCCCCCAGCTCGACTGACCGCACTACGCCGGGCGATGCGCCGACCTGCGACCGTCGCGCTGCTCGTCGCCCTGGCGGGGCTCGCGTGTGCGTCGCCGCAGCCGGCGCCGGCGCCACCCGCTCCATCCATGCCGCGGCCCGCGCCCGCGGGCGCCTACGACGTGATCATCGAGGGCGGCCGCATCGTGGACGGCACCGGCAACGCCTGGTACGCGGGCGACGTGGGGATCCGCGGGGACCGCATCGCGGCGCTCACGCTGCCGGGCCGCTTGAAGGACGCACCCGCCGAGCGGCGGATCGACGCGACCGGCAAGGTCGTCGCGCCAGGGTTCATCGACATCCAGAGCCAGTCGAGGTCCAACTTCCTTGCCGGGGGTGACGGGCGCGTGGTCTCCAAGGTGATGATGGGCGTCACCACGGAGATCATGGGCGAGTCCACCACGAACGCCCCGTCGAGCCCGGATATGCTGCGCGCTGCGGGTCGGGCGGCGGGCGTCACACAGTTCGCGACGTTCGGCGAGTGGATGGCCGCGATGGAAGCGCACGGAGCCAGCGTGAACTTCGGCTCGTTCGTGGGCGCCTCCACCATCCGCGCGATCGGCATGGGCCAGTCCATGGGAGAGGCGGGGAGCCCCGAGCGGCGGCTCATGCAGATCGCCGTGCGCGAGTCGATGGAGCAGGGCGCGTTCGGCGTGGCATCGGCGCTGATCTATCCGCCGGGTGCGTTCGCGACGACCGACGAGCTCGTCTCGGTGAACGCCGCGGCGGCGCCCTACGGAGGCGTCTACATCACCCACCTGCGCTCGGAGGGCGACCGACTCCTGGAGGCGATCGACGAGGCGATCCGGATCGGGACCGAGGCCGGCGTGCCCATCGAGATCTACCACTTCAAGGCCGCCGGCCAGCGCAACTGGAGCAAGGCGGCGCTGGCGGTGGCCAAGATCGACTCCGCCCGCGCGGCGGGCGTGGACATCCAGGCGAACATGTATCCGTACACGGCGGCCAGCACGAGCCTCACGGCATGCCTCCCTCCCTCCGCGTCGGCCGACGGGCGGCTCTATCAGAACCTCGCCGATCCACGCGCGCGCGCCCGCATCCGCGCCGAGATCGAGAGACCGACCACGGCGTGGGAGAACCTCTGCGAGCTGGCCACGCCCGAGGGCACGATGCTGCTCGGGCTCGCCCGCCCGGCCAACCGCCGATACGGTGGACGCTCGCTCGCCGAGGTCGCGCGCGCGCTCGGCAAGGATTGGATCGACGCGACGTTCGACCTCGTGCTGGACGAGCGACAAGGCATCTCGACCGCGTTCTTCATGATGAGCGAAGAGGACGTGGCGATGCTGGTGGGCGTTTCGTGGATGAAGTTCGGCACGGACGCGGGGGGTCTCGATCCCGCGCGCTCGGGTGGGCTCGCGCACCCGCGCGCCTACGGCACGTTCGCGCGCGTGCTCGGACGCTACGTGCGCGAGGAGGCGGCCACGTCGCTCGAGGATGCCGTCCGCAAGATGTCGGCGGCGGTCGCGACTCGGCTGCGCATCCCCGAGCGCGGCCTTCTGCGCGAGGGCTACTTCGCGGACGTGATCGTCTTCGATCCCGGCACGATCGGGGATCAGGCCACGTACGAGAGCCCGCACCGTGCGGCGACGGGCGTGGAGCAGGTGTTCGTCAACGGGCAGGCCGTCCTCGTGGACGGCGTGCACACGGGCGCGCTGCCCGGGCGGGCGCTGCGGGGGCCGGGATGGACCGGCGCGCGGGAGTAGAGCGGCTCGCATTCACCCTCGTGCGCGAGCCGTTAGGTTTGAGGCGTTCACCTGAGGACCCACGACTACCGATATCGATCAATCCATGAATACGAGAGCATTCTTCCCCCTCGTCGCCGCGGTCGCCGTCGCCTGTGGCGGCGGTGAGCCCGAGCAGAACGGTTCCAACGCAGGTGGCGGATCGACGCCGCCCGCCTCGGCCCCCGCCGCGCCGGCGCTGACGCGGCCGACCGGGGCGATGACGACGCCCGACTGGTTCAGGGTCGACCACACGGCGCGGACCGTGAACCTGAGCATCACCGCCGGGCTGACGCCCGAGCAGAACCACTGGAACTTCAACGGCTACACGAACGGGCGCATGGCGATCAACGTGCCCGAGGGCTACACGGTCAACATCGAGTTCCACAACGCCGACCCGAACATGGCGCACAGCCTGGGCATTTCGGCGGAGACGCAGAACTTCGCCATGCCGCCGCAGCCCGTTCCGGTCTTCCCGGGCGCGATCTCGCAGAACCCGGGCTCGATGGTGGACGGCACGATGCCGAACGAGACGGAGACGATCACCTTCGTCGCCGAGCGCGCGGGCAACTACTCGATGGTGTGCTACATCCCGGGCCATACGGCCGTCGGGATGTGGGTGTGGTTCACCGTCACGTCCGGCCAGGAGGCCGGCGTCCAGACGGTCGCCTGACGTTCGGGACACCACCGACGCGAAGCTCGTAGGATCCGCGCCGTCCCGCCGCAGCGGGACGGCGCGTTCTTTTCTCCTCTGGCCGAGCGCGACTCAGCGCGGCCGGATCGCCGCCTGCGCCTCTTCGAGCGTGGGCTCGTGGAGCTGGACGGGCGCGCGCTTCGATTTCACGCGCAGGTTCAGCATCTCCACGAAGATCGAGAACCCCATCGCGAAGTAGACGTACGCCTTCGGGATGTGCTGGCCCATGCCCTCGGCGACGAGCGTCATGCCGATGAGCAGCAGGAAGGACAGCGCGAGCATCTTCACGGTCGGGTGCTGGCTCACGAACGCGCTCACGGGCGACGCCAGGGCGATCATGAACGCGCCCGCGAAGAGCACCGCGATGATCATGACGGCGAGGTGATCGGCGACACCGACGGCAGTGATCACGGAGTCCAGCGAGAACACGAGGTCGAGCAGCGTGATCTGCACGATCACCGAGGAGAACGTCGCCTGCCGCTTCGTCGCATCCTGCGTGGCGTCGTCACCCTCGAGCTTGTGGTGGATCTCCCGCGTGGACTTGAAGAGGAGGAAGACGCCCCCGGCGATGAGGATGAGATCGCGTCCCGACACCGGGTGGTCGAGGATCGTGAACAGCGGCGCGGTGAGCCGCATGATCCACACGATGGACGTGAGCAGCAGGATACGAGCGCCCACGGCGAGGCTCAGGCCTACCCGCCGGGCCTTGGCGCGCTGCTCGGCGGGCAGACGATCGGCGAGGATCGCGACGAAGATGATGTTGTCGATGCCCAGCACGACCTCGAGGGTCGTGAGCGTGAGCAGCGCGATCCACGCCTCGGGGCTGGAGATCCAGTCCATCTGTGAGGGGGCCTCGGTCCGAGGTGGGTTGGGGAGGGCGGGCGAACAAGCTATGCGCCTCCCGGACGAGGGCCCAGGGCTCGAGGTCGGGACTCGGGTCGGGTAGCCGGCCTCGGCTTCCATCCAAGAATATTGATTAGACGAACCAAAATATCGTAGGATGGGGCATGTCCGATGCCGAGCTCCTCATGGGTGCGCTCCTGCGCGTGCAACGGGCCTGCCGAGCGCGGTCCGTCCGAGGTGCGTCGAAGGACGGAGGTCCAGCGATGAGCGCGCACCAAGGCGACATCCTCTCCCAGCTCGACGGCGAGGATCCGACCATGGTCACCGAGCTCGCGGCGTCCATGGGTGTGACCGCCTCCACCATGTCCCTCAACCTCAAGCGACTTCGGGAGGCGGGGCTGGTCACGTGCGACCGTGACCCCGATGACCGGCGGGTCATGAATGTCCGGCTCACCGAGGCGGGCACGCGAGCGAAGACGGCCCTGCGCCCGCTCGACCCGGAGCGCGTGGAGGGGCTCCTGGAGGCCCTCTGGCCCGAGGATCGTCGGCGCGCCCTCGAGGCCCTCGCGGTGTTGGCCGACGCGGCCGACGCGCTACCTGCAACCAAACCCGATCGGATCTCGTCTATATAGACTGCACAGCCGGAACCCTCCCACCGGAGCCGGACCATGGCGGACGAGAAAGGTCTGATCGATCTGGAAGCGCTGTCGAAGGTGTTCTTCACCGAGGAGGTGGAGACGCACGCGCTGTCGAACATCAACCTGAAGATCGCGACGGGTGAGTTCGTGTCGATCGCCGGGCCTTCGGGGTGCGGCAAGACGACGCTGCTG
>JBFXDG010000014.1:0-121243 GCA_050181335.1 Gemmatimonadales bacterium
GCCGCCGGAGCCTCCATCGCCCATGCCCACGTAGAGCATGCCGTCGTTCGGGCCGAACGCGATCATCCCTCCGTTGTGGTTCGCGTAGGGCTGTTGCACGGTCGAGATGGGTAGCGCCGATCCCGGGTCGGCGACGTCTGGATCGGCGGATACGCTGTAGCGGACGATCTGCGTGTGGCCGAGCGTGTCGGTGTAGTTCACGTAGAAGCGCCCGTTGGCGCCGTAGTCGGGATGGAACGCCAGACCGAGCAGACCCTGCTCGCCGCCGCCGGAGACCAGGTCGGCGACGTCCAGGAACGGTGGCTCCTCGATCGACCCGTCGCGCACGATGCGGATCCTGCCGCCCTGCTCGACGACGAACAGACGGTCCGGGTCGCCCGGCGGCGCTGTCACGAAGACCGGCGCGCTCAGACCCTCCACGACGGGCGCGAGGGAGACCGGGACGGGGTCCTCGAAACCCGGACCCAGGCCCTCGTCTTCGCACGCGAGGGCGCAGGCGATCAGGAGGAGGTAGGCGCGCGAGCTCACTCAGCCAAGCTGCACCGACGCCCGACCGGGAGCCAGATCGTCGTGCGCCGGTGCGCCGCGGCACCCGTCGTCGCGGCCCGGTCACCGCGGAGGTGTCCGCAGCTTACGGCGAAACGATCTTGTGCACCGTCCCGGCGAACATGCTGACGACGTAGAGCTCTCCGGCGGAATCTTCCCCGAACGACGAGACACCCGAGAGTGCCGCCGCGGCGTCCTCGTGCTCGAGCTCGTCAGCCGGCATGCCGCCGGCGATCTGGAAGCTGCGCAGCCAAGACGCACAGAAGTCGGAGAAGAAGTACCGACCTACGAGGTCGGGATACGCGCTCCCCCGGTACACATACCCGCCCGTGATCGAGCACCCCTCGCCGTGATCGTACTCGTGGACGGGGAGCACGAGGTCCGTCATGTCGCAGCCGGACGGCGGATCGAAGCAGTCGGTGCCCTCCATCACGTTCCAGCCGTAGTTCTCGCCGCCCGCGCTCGACGCCGGCTGGAAGTCGATCTCCTCGTTCACCTCTTCGCCCACGTCGGCGATGATGAGATCGCCGGTCGAGCGATCGAACGAGAAGCGCCATGGGTTGCGGAGCCCCTTCGCCCAGATCTCGGGAGCCGCGGTTGGATCGCCGACGAACGGGTTGTCCGCGGGGACCGCATAGGGGCTGGCGGCGTCCACGTCGATCCGGAGCAGCGAGCCCAGCGGGGTCGTGAAGTCCTGCCCGCTGCCGCTGTTTCCCGTTCCGCCGTCCCCGACGCCGATGTAGAGCATGCCGTCCGGCCCGAAGGCGAGCATTCCGCCGTTGTGGTTGGGCACCGGCTGCTGGATCGTGAGGATCGGCAGCGCCGAGCCGGGGTCGGCCACGTCGGCGTCCGCCGACGCGGTGTAGCGCACGATCTGGGTGTGGCCTTCCGTGTCGGTGTAGTTCACGTAGGCGTACCCGTTCGCAGGGTACAGCGGATGGAAGGCCAGCCCCAGCAGACCCTGCTCGTCGCCTTCCGTCGCGACGTCGTCCGACAGATCGAGGAAGGGCGTGGCCACCACGGAGCCGTCGCGCACGATGCGGATCGTGCCGCCTCGCTCGACGACGAAGAGCCTCTCGGCATCGTTCGGGGGCGACGTCACGTAGAGCGGCTGGTCGAATCCGTCCGCCACGAGCTCCACGGAAACCGTCAGCTCGCCGTCGTCGATCGGCTCCATGGGCTCGCTCTCGTCGCACGCGAGCAGCGCGGCTGTCGCGGTCAGGAGAACACCCCACGCGGTCGAGGGCCGCCCCCGGCGGCGCGTTTGCCTTAGATTCTCGCCCTTCGTCGACGTCGCCACGCTAGCGAACCCTCCATGTCTGCCGAACGACCCGATCAGATCGAGATCCGACTGCCCGACGGAAAGGCTCTCCGAGTAGAGCGCGGCTCGACGCCCGGCGACATAGCAGCAATGATCGGGCCCGGTCTCGCGAAGGCCGCGCTGGCCGCCGTCGTCGACGGACGCACGCTCGGTTTGATGGAGCCGCTGGAGGAGAGCGGCGAGATTCGCATCCTCACCGCCAAGGATCCTGCGTCGCTTCCGATCCTCCGGCACTCCGCCGCGCATATCCTCGCGACGGCCGTGCGGGAGCTGCGGCCCGGGGCGGGGATCGGGTTCGGCCCCGCGATCGACGAGGGGTTCTACTACGACTTCGACGTCGACGCGCCGTTCACGCCGGAGGATCTCGGCGAGTTCGAGAAGAAGATGGCCGAGGTGGCCGCCGCCGACATGCCGTTCGAGCGACGTCGCGTCACCAAGGACGAGGCGCGCGCGCTGTTCGCCGACGATCCGCTCAAGCTCGAGCGGCTCGAGGAGCTCGGCGACGACGAGGTCATCACCGTCTATCGCAACGGTCCGTTCCTGGATCTCTGTCGGGGACCGCACGTCCCGAGCACCGGTCGGCTCAAGCACTTCAAGCTGCTCTCCGGCGCCGGCGCGTACTGGAGAGGCGACGAGCGTCGCCAGATGCTCCAGCGCATCTACGGGACGGCCTTCCATTCGAAGGACGAGCTGGACGCGTACCTACACCGCCTGGAGGAGGCTCGCAAACGGGATCACCGGGTGCTGGGTCGCGCGCTCGACCTCATCCATTTCTTTCCCGTCTCACCGGGCGCGGCGTTCTGGACGCCGCGCGGGACGGTCGTCTACAACACTCTGGAGCAGTTCGTGCGCGAGCGGCAGCGCGCGGACTTCCTGGAGGTGAAGACGCCGCTCATCTACAGGAAGGAGCTGTGGGAGCAGTCGGGGCACTGGGGGAAGTACCGCGAGAACATGTTCCTCGTGCTGAACAACGAGAGCGGCGAGCACGACATGTCTCTCAAGCCGATGAACTGCCCCTCGCACTACGTCTACTACAACTCGACGTCACACTCGTACCGGGAGCTGCCGCTGCGGTACGTGACGCTCGACGTCCTGCACAGGAACGAGGTCTCCGGCGCGCTGTCGGGACTCACCCGCGTGCGCCAGTTCGCGCAGGACGACTGCCACGTCTTCCTGCGCGAGGACCAGATCGCCGCCGAGGTGAAGTTCCTCGTGGACTTCATCCTCGGGCACTACGACGCGTTCGGCCTGGCCTCGAGCCTGAAGTTCGCGACGCGGCCGGAGCAGCGGATCGGCACGGACGATCTCTGGGACCGGGCGGAAGCGGCGCTGCGCGAAGCGCTCGAGGCGACGGGCCGGCCGTACGAGATGAAGCCCGGTGACGGCGCGTTCTACGGTCCGAAGATCGACTTCGACGTGACCGACTCGATCGGCCGGCAGTGGCAGCTCGGCACCATCCAGCTCGACTACAACGCGCCCGAACGCTTCGGGCTCGAATACGTGGGCGAGGACAACACGACGCACCGACCGGTGGTCATCCATCGCGCGGTGTGCGGCTCCTTCGAGCGCTTCATCGCGATCCTGATCGAGCACTACGCCGGCGCGTTCCCCACCTGGCTCGCCCCCGAGCAGGTACGCGTGCTGCCGGTCTCCGAGCCGTGGGCGCCGAGCGCGCGCGAGCTCGTGAGCCAGCTCGCCGCGGCCGGGGTGCGAGCCACGCTCGAGAGCCGCGAGACGCTCCCCTACAGGATCCGTGAAGCGGAGACGATGAAGGTCCCCTACATGGCCATCGTGGGCGAACGTGAGGCGGCCGACGGCACGGTCGCCGTGCGGAAGCGCGGCGCCGGCAAGAAGCAGGACGTCATGCCGCGGGCGGAGTTCGTGAGCCGGCTCGTCGAGGAGATCAGGACGCGCGCGCAGGGCTGAGGGAAGCCGGCTTCCGGAGAACGAACGGGGCGACCTCCGCTCGGAGGCCGCCCCGCGGATCCCGTGGCCCTCGGCGCCTCAGCAGCCCCAGATCACCGAGCGGCAGCGTCGCGCGCTGCCTTCCCTGAAGATCTCGCCGGGCGCGCCGGTCACGTGGATCGTTCCGTTGGCGCCCTTGTCGAGCGCCCGGAAGATCGCGTGGTCGACCATCAGATAGTTGCCGGGAACGTCAGCCCTGAACTCCACGATCGCGGCGCCTCCCGGAGGCACGGAGGTCGTCTGGACGTTGTTCGTGAGCGTGCTGCCGGCTTCAGCGTACACGTTGTCGAAGATCTCGCCGATCACGTGGAAGGAGGACGTGAGATTCGGTCCGCCGTTGCCCACGAACAGGCGGATACGCTCTCCGCGCTCGACCTGCAGGGCCCGATCGCCCGCCATCGAGCCGACGCTGCCGTTGAACACGACGTAGTCGGGGTCCTCGTCGAGCGCCTTGTCGTAGCTGAACGATTGCAGGCCCTTCTCGCCGTAAGCGCCCTGCGTGTAGATCTCGCCTTGCATCACGTAGAACTCGCGGTCCACCTCGGGGAGGCCGCCGGCGGGCTCCACGAGGATCAGCCCGTACATGCCGTTGGCGACGTGCATCCCCACGGGCGCGGTGGCGCAGTGATAGACGTAGAGCCCGGGGTTGAGCGCACGGAAGGTGAACGAGGTATGCCCACCGGGCGACGTCATCGTCGCGTGGCCTCCGCCGTGCGGGCCGGTGACCGCGTGCAGATCGATGTTGTGCGGGGTCATGCTCGATCCCGCGTTCGTCAGGTGCAGCTCGACCTCGTCTCCCTCGCGCACGCGGATGAACTTCCCGGGGACGGAGCCGCCGAAGGTCCAGAACGTGTACTCCACGCCGGGCGCGAGCGTCTTGGTCACCTCCACGGTCTCGAGCTCGACCACGACGTGGGTCGCGTAGTCGCGATCGATCGGCGGCGGCACGTTCGGCGCGTCCGTGAGGACGGCGACCTCCTCCCCGCGCAGCTTCGGAAGGTTCGGGGCCCTCATCTCGGAGGGCTCGGCGCGGCCGGCCGGTTGGCCGGCTGCGAGGATCATCATGGACGCCGCGAACGCGGCTCCGGCGAGGGTCCAGGTGGCACGGGCGGCAGGCATATCCATCTCCAGGGCAGGTTGGGCTACGGATCAACGCTACCGAGGGTCCGGGGGCGCGGCCGTCGGCGGTCCTCCGGCGCGGCTGTAGGGATCTTCACCACCGGGCGTGTGGGGCACACGAAATCCGTGCGTCCCGGAGCCGGGGCGGCATATACTGAAAAACGCCGCCCGAGAGCCCCCCCAACGACGCTTCGCCTCGGAGGATGCGCCGTGGCCCTCACGAAGGACGACATCGACGCGGTCGCGATCAACCTGCTCGTCGATGGCCAGCACACGTTCCAGGTCTACCTCACGCGCGGCGGGCTCACGCAGCGGAGGGGATCGAGTGACCGCGCGGATCCGAACGCGATCCTGATCAAGGCCGCGACGGACTACTTCGAGCCGTTCATGGCCGCGGTGCCCGACGCCCTGTTGCAGGGCGAGAGCGCGTCGATGGAAGACGGCGGCAGAGACGGTCCGCGGCACGATTGGCGGTTCGAGTTCGGCGGCGGGCTGAACTCGCTCGTCTACGACATCGCGTACCACGCGGGCTCGGCCGGCCTGCCGGACGAGTTCGCCGACCTCGTCGTCCAGGCCGAGCGGCTCACCCATTCCTGGTACCTCGCGGGCGTGGCGGAGGAGATGGGCGTCCCGCTACCCGCACCGGCCGTCGCCGTGGAGCCACCCGCCCCGAAGGCGGTCGCCAGCCCGGCGGGCAAGGCGCCGTCGGCGTCTCGCGGGCGGCCCGCGGCCGGATCGAGCACCGCTGCCAGGGTGCGGGGGGCGGGCCGCGCGCCGTCCGGTCCGCTGGCGCCGGCCCCGCGGGAGCGCATCGCGCTCGCGATCTTCCTCGATCTCCTGGCGCTGAGCGTGCCGTACGCGCTCCTCGGCTTCGTGTTCGTCGGGGGCGGGGACGGCGCCGGCCCTCCGGGCGCCGGCCTGGTGCTGTTCGCGATCGCCGAGTTCGTGATGCTCATGATCGTGCGCCGCTCCGCCGGCTACTGGCTGCTCGGTCTCTCGATGCCTCAGCAGGGCAAGCCGATGTACGACCCGGCGGCGGCGTCGCGGGAGTCGAACGCCACGCTCGCCTTCGGGACGGCGCTCTGCGCGCTGGGGGTCTCCGGGCTGACCTCGTGGACGCTCCATCACACGGCGGTGCCCTTCTTCGGCCTGGGCTTTCCGCTCTGGCTCTCGATCCCGCTCGTATGGATCGGCAGCGCGGCGATGATCCTCGCCGGTGCGCTGGTGCTCAGGCTCGATCTGCGCGGTGTATGGCTGGGCGGTGGCGTGGCGTCGCTGGCGCTCGTGGCGAGCGCGACCGCCTGGAGCCGGTGGCCGGCGTTCGTGGACGCCGCGACCGCGAACCTGAGCGACTACCACGGGCGGCCCGTGGGGACCGGGATCCTCGGCGTGATCGGGGATCTCCTTCCCATCCTGGTGCTCGTCGTGCCGGCCGCGCTTCTCTTCGGTGCCTACGAGTCGTGGCGCCGCCTGGGCAGGGCTCCCGTCGCCGTGGCGCGTCCGCTCGCATCCCGCGGCTGAGGGCATGCGTTGACCTGCATCCGCGGCACGCGCATCTTTTGCGCGTCCTTTCGGCCAACCGGAAGGGCACGGAACGACACGAAACGGAACAACAGAGAAGTGGGCCGCTGACCGACGGCCCCACCTTCAGGGCTCGTAGAGCCGACATGAGGGTCGCAACGAGACGGTGCCCGATGCTCGGGCGATCGTCGGATCGCGGCCCGAGAAGTTTTCGGGCCTTTTCTTTGCTGGGCAGTCGACCCACTCGAAAAGGCCCAGGCTTCGCAGACCTGGTCCCTAGACGGAGGTAGCCACACATCAGCGAAAAAAGAGTCCGCGTCAATGAGCAGATCAGGATCAGCCCCGTGCGGCTGATCCAGGACGATGGCGAGCAGATCGGCATCGTCTCCATCGACGAGGCCCGCGAGCGGGCCAGAGATCGTGGGATGGATCTGGTGGAAGTCGCGGCGGAGGCTCGGCCCCCCGTGGTCAAGATGATGGACTACGGGAAGTTCAAGTACGAGGCCGCCAGGGCCGCTCGCGAGGCGCGGAAAAAGCAGCACACGATCAAGGTCAAGGAGGTGAAGTTCCGGCCGGGTATCGAGGACCACGACTACGACTTCAAGGTGGGCCACGTCCGGCGGTTCCTCGACGAGGGGAACAAGGTCAAGCTGACGATGATGTTCCGTGGTCGGCAGATCACCCATCCCGAGCTCGGCCTCGAGGTCCTGCAGAAGGTGACGGAGGACCTGAAGGACGTGGCGAAGGTGGAGTCGAATGCCAACATGGAAGGGCGCGCCATGTCGATGATCGTCGCGCCGCTCAAGATGAAGTCCTAGCAGCCGGGCCCCGAGGGTCCGAGCCTCGGGAACGCAGAGGGATAGATCATGCCGAAGATGAAGACGCACCGCGGAGCGGCGAAGCGGCTGAAGAAGACCGCGACCGGGAAGCTCAAGAGGAGGCGGGCTTACAAGAGCCACATCCTCACGAAGAAGTCGAAGAAGCGTAAGCGCCGTCTTCGCAAGCCCGACCTGGTGTTCAAGGGCGAGGCGAAGCGCCTGAACAAGATCCTCACCTACCTCTAGGAGGGACACCATGCCTCGTGCGACCTCCGCTCCCGCAAGGAAGAAGCGTAGGAAGAAGCTGTTCAAGGCCGCCAAGGGCTACTTCGGCGGTCGTAAGAACCTCTACGTCGCCGCCAAGGACGGAGTCGAGAAAGGCTGGCAGCACGCCTACGTCGACCGGAAGAAGAAGAAGCGCAACTTCCGCAGCCTCTGGATCGCGCGCATCAACGCCGCGGTGAGGGCTCACGACCTCTCGTACTCGCGTTTCATCAACGGGCTCAAGGCCGCTGGCATCGAGCTCGATCGGAAGGCGCTCGCGGACCTCGCGGTGCGGAGTCCGGAAGCGTTCGGCGCGGTCGTGGATCGGGCCAAGGAGAGTCTGGCCGCCAAGGCCAAGTGAACCGATCGGACGGCGCATGAGCGACGTCGATCTGATCGGAGCCCTCCAGACGCTCGAGCGTGAAGCGCTCGCCGCGGTGGCGAGCGCCGCGGACGAACGCGCGCTCGAGGCTGTCCGCGTCGGCTATCTCGGCCGGAGCGACGGCAGCATCTCGCGCGTCCTGCGGCAGCTCGGAACGCTCCCGGCCGAGGCGCGTCCCGCCGTTGGCCAGGAAGCCAACCGCGTGAAGGCCGCCGTGGGCGAGGCGCTCGAGGCACGCGGGCGCATGCTCTCCCGGCCCAGCGAAGCGGTGGCGATCGACCTGACGCTCCCGGCCCGCGAGCCGTGGAAGGGCGGGCTGCACCCCATCACCCAGGCGATCGACGAGATCTGGCGCATCTTCCGCGAGATGGGATTCTCCCGCGCGCGGGGTCCCGAGGCGGACACGGAGTGGTACAACTTCGAGGCGCTCAACACGCCCCTCGATCATCCGGCCGCCGACGAGCAGGATACGCTCTACCTGGTGGACTCGGTTCTGCTGCGGAGCCACACGTCCCCCGTGCAGGTCCGCACGATGGAGAAGCACGAGCCGCCGATCCGCATCATCGCGCCGGGCTGGGTCTACCGTCGGGACACGTACGACGCGACGCACACGCCGGCGTTCATGCAGATCGAGGGGCTGGTGATCGACGTAGGCGTGTCGTTCGTCGACTTCAAGGCGACGCTCGCCGAGTTCGCGAGGCGCTACTGGGGTCCGGACACGCGCATCCGCTTCCGGCCCTCGTTCTTCCCGTTCACCGAGCCGTCGGCCGAGGTGGACGTCAAGCGCGTGATCACGCGCGAGGACGGCTCACGGGTCGAGACGGACTGGCTCGAGGTGATGGGCGCGGGCATGGTCGATCCCGCGGTGATCGAGAACGTCGGCTACGATCCCGAGCGCTACACGGGCTGGGCGTTCGGCATGGGACCCGCTCGGATCGCCATGCTCAAGCACGGCGTGGACGACCTGCGCACGTTCTTCGAGAACGACATGCGCTTCCTCTCCCAATTCGCCTCATGACGTTCACCTCATGACGTTCGCCTCATGAAGGTTTCGCCGCGCTGGCTGCGGGACATGCTTCCGGGCCTCGCCGCGACCCCCGAGGAGATCGCGGAGCGGCTCGCCGCGAGGGGCGCGCCCGTGGAGTCGATCACTTCGCCCGGGACGGCGCTCGCCGACGTCGTGGTCGCCAAGGTGCTCGCGACCGCCCAGCATCCGAACGCCGACCGGCTGACGCTGTGCACGGTGGACGGAGGGCAGGGCGAGGTGCAGGTCGTCTGCGGCGCGCCCAACGTGCGCGCCGGCGGGTGGTATCCGTTCGCCCCGGTGGGGGCGGCGCTGCCCGGCGGACTCGTCATCAAGAAGGCGAAGATCCGAGGTGAGGCGTCCCAAGGGATGTTGTGCTCCGCCAAGGAGTTGGGGCTCGGCGGCGATCATGGCGGATTGCTGGCGCTCGAGGGGGACTTCCAGGCGGGCGAATCGTTCGTGCGCGCGCTCGGGCTCGACGACGCCACGCTGGACGTCGAGACGACGGTGAACCGTGGCGACCTGCTCTCGCACTTGGGTGTGGCGCGCGAGCTCGGGTCCGCGGAGGGACGCGAGCTGGTGCTGCCGGAGCTGGAGCACGCGCCGCGTGTGGCGCTGCAGTATCAGGAAGGTGCGTCCGAGGTGCGGGTCGGGGAGGTCTCGGTGCGTATCGCCGATCCCGACCTCTGTCACCGCTACCTCGGCGCCGTCCTCCGAGGCATCCAGGTGCGGCCTTCGCCGGCGTGGCTGCAGGAGCGCCTCCGCGGCGCGGGCGCGCGCCCGATCAACAACGTGGTGGATGCCACCAACTACGTGATGCTCGAGCTCGGCCAGCCGCTGCACGCGTTCGACCTGCGTCGGCTCGCGCGCTCGTCCGTCGTCGTGCGCCGCGCGAAGGCCGCGGAGCGCACGTTCACGACGCTCGACGGCACGGAGAGGAAGCTCGACGCGGACATGCTCATGATCTGCGACGCGGAGACGCCGGTGGGCGTGGCCGGCGTCATGGGCGGTCTGCACTCCGAGGTCGAGCCCGACACGACGGACGTGCTGCTCGAGTGCGCGCTCTTCCTCCCCAAGTCGATCCGCTCGACGCGCAAAGCGCTCGGCATGTCGACCGACGCCTCCTACCGGTTCGAGCGCGGCGTCGATCCGGAAGGTCTTCGTGCCGCGCTCGAGCGGTGCGTCGCCATCATCCTCGCGACGGCGGGCGGGCGCGTGGACGGGGCGGTGCTCGACTGCGTCCCCGTGCGCTTCGAACCCCAGGTGGTATCGCTCAGGCTCTCCAGGATCCAGCACCTGCTCGGCGTCGCCTTCGACGCCGAGGGCGTCCGTGCCCTGCTCGGGCCGCTCGGCTTCGAGATCGTGGGGCAGGGCGAGGACGGGACGCTGCAGGTGCGCGTCCCCGGCTTCCGCAGCTACGACGTGCGCCGCGAAGTGGATCTGATCGAGGAGATCGCGCGCGCGCACGGCTACGACGCGTTCCCTTCGGATCTCGGGCCGTACCGCGCCGGCAGCGTTCCGGACCATCCGCTCTTCGCGCTCGAGGACGGCCTCCGGGCGGCGCTCGCCGCCCGCGGGCTCTTCGAGGCGCACACCCCCGCGTTCGCGCCGGAAGGCGAGGGCGACGTGGAGGTCTCGAACCCGCTCTCCACGAACGAGCGCTTCATGCGCCGCTCGCTGCTGCCGGCGCTGCTCCGCCGCGTCGAGCACAACTTCGCGCAGGGCAACCGCGACGTCCGCCTCTTCGAGATCGGCACCGCGTTCCAGAGGAACGGGGCCGGGCAGCCGCCGCGCGAGACCACGCGCGTGGCGGCCGTCCTGTCCGGGCTGCGCGCGCCGTCGCACTGGTCGGCCCAAGACCGCGTGTTCGACGTCTGGGACGTGAAGGGCCTGGCCGAGGAGGTCGCACGCCGAGCGCACGGCGCGGCTGCGACGGTCGTGCCGGGCTCGACGAGCCCGGAGCTCGACGGGTCGCACGCCTTCACGGTCGTCGACGGGGGCGGTGAAGTGGTCGGTCGCGCGGGGCTCGTCGCCCCCGGCGTGGTGGACGCGCCGGTATGGGCGGCCGCGGTATGGGCGCTCGAGGTCGATCTGCCGGCCGAGGCGCCGGCGAAGGCGCCGGTGCCGTACCGTCCGCTGCCGAGCCAGCCGCCGATCGATCGTGATCTGGCCCTGCTCGTTCCGCACGCGCTCGCCGCGGAGGAGGTCGCGCGCGCGATCCGGCGACACGGGGGCACGTTGCTCGAGGAGGTGACACTCTTCGACGTGTACGCGGGCGAAGGCATCCCGGCGGACGTGAGGTCGCTCGCGTTCCGCTTGCGCTTCCGTGCCGCGGAGCGAACCCTCAAGGACACGGAGGTCGACCGGGCGGTCGAGGCGCTGCTCGGTGTGCTCGAGGAGGAGCTCGGTGTCCAACCCCGCGGGTAACGGAGCGCGCGAGCGTCAGCCGCTCGACGAGCTGGAGCGAGCGATCGGCGACGCGTTGGACCGGCTCGCGTGGATGGGTGACCGCATGGCGCTCGCGCAGGAGAGGAGCGAGGAGCTCGCCGAGCTGCTCGAGCGCTTCACCGGCAACGAGGTGGATCCGACCGAGATGGTGTCGCGGCTGCGGACGCTCGAGGAGGAGAACGCGGACCTCCGGGGCCGCCTCGAGCAGGGTCGGGAAGGCGTCGAGCGGCTCCTCGCCAAGATCCGCTTCCTGGAGAACCAGCAGTGAGCACCCTCGGCGACAAGACGTCGGTCACGGTCCGCATCGCGGGTGAGGAGCACACGATCCGCGCGAGCGCCGAACCGGCGTACACGCGCCGGTGCGCCAAGCTCGTCGACGACCGCATCCACCAGATCCGACTCCAGGCGGGGCTGATCGAGGGGCACAAAGCCGCCATCCTCGCGGCCCTCTCCATCGCCGACGAATACTTCCAGGCGCAGGAGGAGCTCGCGCGGCTGCGCGAGGCGACCGCGGCGCGCGCCTCCGAGCTCGTGGCGCGCATCCGCGGCGCGACCGAAGGTCCCCGACAGGGCCGCTGAGCGCGGGCGCCAGCTTGCGGCGCCGTTCCGGCCCGGCCTATTGTCACGAGGACAATCGCCCCCCCGCGTCCCCCTGCCCACGTGCACCGGGCCGGTTCGGGGTTTCGCTCACCTTCGGCTGACGGCACTGAGCTGCCGGAGCGGCCGATTTAGGAGTTTACATGGACACCGCGCCGCTGTTGTGGGCGGCGGTGGGGGTCGTCCTCGGGGCGCTGATCGGCTTTCTCGCCGCAACGGCGAGGGACCGGGCGCGGCGGCGACTAGAGAAGCAGCGCGCACAGGACGAAGCCTCCCGCATCTTGGAGCGGGCGAAGGACCAGGCTGAAAGCGTTCGCAAGGCGGGAGAGCTCGCGGGACGCGAGGAGGGAATCCGACTCCGCGAGGCCTGGGAAAAAGAAGAAGACAGGCGCCGCGAGGAGGTGGAGCGCGCGGAGCGTCGTGCGTCCGAGCGGTCGGACGCGCTCGACCGGCAATTCGAGCGGCTGAACACGCGCGAGGCCGAGCTCGACGCGCGCGCCGCCGAGCTCGGCGGTCGCGAGAAGGAGACCGCGGCCGAGGCGGCCGCGCTCCAGAAGCAGCGCGACGAGGTGCGCGCCCGGCTGGAGAAGCTCGCCGGCATGAGCCCGCAGGACGCCAAGCGCGAGCTCATCGAGGCCATGCGCGACAGCGCGCGCGCCGAGGCCGCGAATTCGATTCGCGAGATCAAAGAGCAGGCCCAGCGGGAGGGCGAGCGCGAGGCACGCAAGATCGTGTCGCTCGCGATCCAGCGCATGGCGGCCGACCTCACGGCCGAGACGACCGTGTCGGTCGTGCAGCTCCCCTCCGACGAGATGAAGGGGCGCATCATCGGCCGCGAGGGACGCAACATCCGCTCCTTCGAGCAGGCGACCGGCGTGGATGTGATCATCGACGACACGCCGGAGGCGGTCGTCCTGTCGGCGTTCGATCCCGTGCGCCGCGAGACCGCGCGCATCGCGCTGGAGCGGCTGGTCGAGGACGGGCGCATCCACCCCGGGCGTATCGAGGAGGTGGTTGCCAAGGCGGCCGAGGAGGTCGAGAAGTCGATGGTGCAGGCGGCCGAGGAGGTGCTCTACGAGCTCGGGATCCACAACGTGCATCCCGAGATCGTGAAGACGCTCGGACGTCTACGCTTCCGTACCTCGTACGGACAGAATCAGCTCTTGCACGCCAAGGAGGTCGCGCTCCTCGCGGGCAACATGGCCGCCGAGATGAAGCTCGACGTGCAGGCGACGAAGCGCGCCGGGCTGCTGCACGACGTCGGCAAGGGAATGACGCACGAGCACGAGGGCACGCACGTCGAGCTCGGATACCGCCTGTGCAAGAAGCACAACGAGAGCGAGATCGTGCTGAACGCCATCAAGGCGCACCACGACGAGGAGCCGCACTTCTTCGCCGAGACGTTCCTCGTCTCCGCCGCCGATGCGATCAGCGGCTCGCGGCCCGGTGCCCGGCGCGAGATGTTCGAGGGCTACGTGAAGCGGCTCGAGAAGCTCGAGGAGCTCGCGATGGAGCATCCCGGCGTGGAGCGCTGCTTCGCGATCCAGGCGGGTCGCGAGCTGCGCGTGATGGTGGAGCCCGACAAGGTCGGGGACGGCGAGATGGCGCAGATCTCGGAGGCGGTCGCCCGCAAGATCGAGAGCGAGCTCCAGTACCCGGGCCAGATCAAGGTCGTGGTCGTGCGCGAGACGCGCGCGATCGACTTCGCGCGTTAGGCCGACCGTGGTCCGGGAGGGCGGCCCCCGGACCTAGTGGCCGAAGTAGCCCGTCAGCGTCGTGGCCGCGAGCACGTGTCCGGCCATCGCCTGCGTCACCGCGGCGAAGTCGCTCTCGGCGCTCACGCCCGGCACGGCGTCGACGTCGAGCGCGTACAGCACGAAGCGGTATGCGTGCGCCTTGGTCTGGGGCGGCGGAGCCGGCCCGCCGTATTGGTTCGGCTCTCCGCCGAAGAGGCCGAAGCTGTTCGCCGGCTCGATCACGCCGGCGGGCATGTTTCCGGGGCTCGCGCCGTCGGGGAGCGACGTGACCGTGGGCGGGATGTCGATCGCGATCCAGTGGATGAAGAAATCGGCAGGCTGCGTTCCGGGCGGCGGCATCTCGCCGTACACGGGCACCGTCTGGCCCCAGGGCACGTCCGGGTCGACGAGCACGAGCGCGAAGCTCCGCGTCCCGGAAGGTGCGCCGCGCCAGGAGAGCGGCGGTGAGACGTTGTCGCCGTCGCCCGAGTAGCGAACCGGGATGACGCCGCTCTCCACGAAGGCGGAAGACGTGAGGCTGAACGGCTCCGAGATGGGCTCCGCGGCGGGCTCGGCGGGCGCGCACGCGCCGAGCGCGACGGTCGCGGCGAGCGCGGCGAGCGCAGGACGGGCAGGACGCGTTGGACGAGTTGGAAGCGTTGGAAACAAGGCGGCGTGTTGCATCGGCGAGAACCTCCGCTCGGGGCGTGTGCTTCGGCCTGCGTCTCGGGTGCCGTGGCTCTATCGACGAGGATAAGCCCAACGACCGCCACGAGCGAGCCGGGCACGCGAACCGCGTATTATCTTCCGCATCCCATGCGCCACCTGCCCCCGCGCGTCTGCGCCTACGTCGTCTGTGCCTGCGTCATCGGCCTGGTCGTGCTCCTGGGCGCGACCGCCTGCGCCAGCACGCCGCGGGGCCGGCCGGCCTTCACGGTCGTCGAGGCCTCGATCCCCGAGATGCAGCGCGCGCTCGAGGAGGGACGGACGACGTCGCGCCAGCTCGTCGAGGCGTACCTCATGCGGATCGCCTTGTACGAGGAGACGCTCAACGCGACGATGGCCGTCAACCCGAGAGCGCTCGAGGTGGCGGACTCGCTCGACCGCGAACGTGCAGCGGGTAGGGTGCGCGGGCCGCTCCACGGCATTCCCATCGCCCTGAAGGACAACATCCACACCACCGACCTCCCGACCACCGGAGGCGCGCTCGCGTTCGACGGGTTCGTGCCGCCCTACGACGCCACGCTCACGCGTAACCTGCGCGACGCCGGCGCGATCATCCTGGCGAAGACCGTGATGACGGAGCTCGCCAACTACATCGCCGACGGCATGCCGGGCAACTACAGCGCGCTCGGCGGCTTCGGCATGAACCCCTACGACCCTCGTCGGGACCCGCGTCCGGACTTCGACGACGGCCGGCCCGTGTTGGGCACCGGTGGGTCGAGCTCGGGCATCGGCACGGCGGCGAGCCTCTGGGCGGCCAACGTCGGCACGGAGACCTCCGGCTCGATCCTGTCGCCGGCGAACGCGAACATGCTCGTCGGGATCAAGCCCACCGTGGGGAGGGTCAGCCGCTGGGGTGTCATCCCCATCACCGCGGATCAGGATACGCCCGGTCCGATGGCGCGCACGGTGACCGACGCCGCGATCCTCCTCGGCGTCCTCGAGGGATCCGGCGCGGATTCGAACGATCCCGCGACGACGACCTGCACGCCGCCGCCCGGGAGCGACTACACGCCGTTCCTCCGGGCGGACGGTCTACGCGGCGCACGCATCGGCATCCCCCGGGCCAACTACTACGAGCCGATCCTCCTTCCGGGCGAGAGCGCACGCCGCGGCGGGCTCCCGCCCGAGCGGCAGGCGGTGATGAGCGAGGTGATCGCGATCCTGCGCCGTGAAGGCGCGACCGTCGTCGATCCTGCCGACGTTCCGAGCGTGGTCGATCCCGATCCGTCGGAGAACCTCCTGCTGGCGGGTGGTGGCAGCACGGTCCTCTCCTATGGCATGAAGCGCGACTTCAATGCGTGGCTGGCGACGCTCGGCACGGGCGCTCCGGTCCGCACGCTCACCGAGCTCCGCGAGTGGAACCTCGCGCACACGCGCGCGGGCTCGCTCGCGTACGGGCAGGCGGTGCTCGACCGCGCCGACGCCCGCTCGCTCGACGGGACGGACCGTGAGCGCTACCTCGCCGACCGCGCGAGCGATCTCCACCTGACGGCCGAGCACGGCATCGACGAGGTGATCACGGCGCTCGATCTCGACGCGCTGCTCTTTCCGGCGGTCGCGGGCGCCAACCTGTCGGCGCGACCGGGCTACCCGACGGTGGCGGTCCCCTACACCCGCGTCCGCGCCGCGCCCGACCCGGCGTTTCCGAGCGGGTTCGAGCCGGAGCCGGCTCCCATGGGCGTGAGCTTCGCCGGGCGCGCCTGCTCGGAGCCGCGCCTGATCGAGATCGCGTACGCGTTCGAGCAGGCGACGCGGGGCAGGGTCCCGCCGCCGTTCGCGCCCTGAGCGGAGCGCGGCGCGGCTTGCGGTGCGGGGCTGCCGTGCCGAACGCGCACACGCGAGCCCCTCGTAGGCGGCCGCTCCGCGGTTAGCTTTTCCCCGCATGAGCGCAACGATCATCTCGGGCCGAGCGATCGGCGAAGAGATCCGGGCGGAGCTGAGGGGGCGTATCGAGCTCGTGAGCGCGAGAGGCGTCGTGCCCGGGCTCGCGACCGTGCTCGTCGGCGAGAACCCGGCGTCGCAGATGTACGTCGGGATGAAGAACCAGGCGGCAGAGGATCTCGGCCTCCACTCCCGCCAGATCACGCTCCCGGCGGACGCGTCGCAGTCCGAGGTCCTCGGCCTCGTGGCCAGGTTGAATGCCGATCCCGCGATCCACGGGATCCTGGTGCAGCTTCCCCTCCCGGCGCACGTGGACGAGAGCGAGATCCTGGAAGCCATCCACCCGATGAAGGACGTGGACGGCTTCCATCCGATGAACGTCGGGCGGCTCGCGACCGACTCGGGTGACTTCTTCGCGCCGTGCACGCCGGCCGGCGTCGTGGAGATGCTCGTCCGCAGCGGACACGATCCCGCCGGCCGCCACGTCGTCGTCGTCGGGAGGTCGAACCTCGTCGGCCGGCCGCTCGCCTCGCTCCTCCTGCGGAAGGGCCGGGGGGGCGACGCGACGGTCACCGTATGCCACTCGCGCACCCACGATCTCGGCGCCGTCACGCGCACGGCGGATATCCTGGTCGTGGCGATGGGACGTCCCGAGGCGATCACGGCCGACATGGTGCGCGCGGGTGCGGTCGTGATCGACGTCGGCACGCACCGCGTGAGCGATCCGACGTCACCCAAGGGATACCGCGTGTGCGGCGACGTGCTCTTCGACGAGGTGAAGGAGGTGGCGAGCGCGATCACGCCGTCTCCCGGCGGCGTGGGCCCGATGACCATCACGATGCTGCTCGCGAACACGGTGCGCTCGGCCGAGCGCGCGGCGGCCCGGATCCGAGACTAGGATGAGCGACGAGCCGAACCTCGAGCTGTTCGTCGGCGAAGGAGACGAGGCTCCCGCGCCGCCGGCTCCGCCGCGTCCCAAGGTCTGGTCCGTCTCCCAGGTGAATCGCGCCGTTCGGGGGCTGCTCGAGTCGAGCGTCGATCCGCTCTGGGTCGGCGGCGAGGTGGTGGGGTGGAACCGCTCGCGCGCCGGCCACTGCTACTTCGGCCTCAAGGACGAGCGGGCCCAGATCCGCTGCGTGATCTTCAGCCGCGAGGCCTCGCTCCTGCCGGCGGATCCCGAGGAGGGGATGCAGGTGCGCGTCTTCGGCGAGCTGACGCTCTACGAGGCGAAGGGCGAGTATCAGCTCGTTGCGCGGCGCGTGGAGGCGGAAGGCGCCGAGGGACTCTGGCGGCTCGCCTTCGAGAAGCTGCGCGCCAAGCTCGAGGCCGAAGGCCTGCTCGCGCCCGAACGGAAGCGGCGACTTCCCCGCGCGCCGGCGTGCGTGGGCGTGGTCACCTCGAGGGACGGCGCGGCGATTCGCGACATCCTCTCCGTCGTGGCGCGCCGCGCGCCGTGGACGCGCGTCGTGCTGCGGAACACGCGCGTGCAGGGAGAGGGCGCGTCGCTCGAGATCGCCAGGGCGCTCGAGGATCTCGCGGCGAGCGGGATGTGCGAGGTGATCATCGTGGGACGAGGCGGCGGCGCGATCGAGGACCTGTGGGCGTTCAACGAGGAGCCCGTGGCCCGCGCCATTGCCGCGTGTCCGGTTCCGGTGATCTCGGCGGTCGGACACGAGGTGGACGTGACGATCTCGGATCTGGTGGCCGATCTGCGGGCGCCGACGCCCTCCGCCGCCGCGGAGGCGGTCGTCCCCGACGGCGCCGTGGTCCTGGAGACCATTCGGCGCGCGAGCGCGCGCTTCGCCAGGGCGCTCACCGGGGCCGTGGAGCGTCGCCGCTCGGCGGTGGACCAGCGGGGCCGCCGACTGGAGCGCGCGATCGAGCGCCGATTCGTGCCGGCGCGTCAGGCCGTCGATCGTGCAACCGGCCGGCTCGAGCGCTGCGCCGTCACGCGCGTGGAGCGCGCGCGCGCCGCGCTGTCGGGCCTGGGCGGCCGGCTCGACGCGCTGTCGCCGCTCTCGACGCTTCGCCGCGGATATGCTGTCGCCAGGAGCGAGGACGGCCGCGTTCTGGGCGCGGCGGCGGACCTGCCGCCGGGCGTGCGGTTCCGTCTGCGCCTCGCCGACGGCACGATCGCCGCGGAGTCGCTCGGATCGGTGGACCATGGCTGAGCGCGCGCGCACGGAGCTGTCGCTCGAGGCCCGTCTGAAGCGTCTGGAGGAGATCCTCGCGCGCATGGAGTCCGATCAGGTGCCGCTCGAGGAGGCGCTCGACCTCTTCGAGGAGGGCGTCGCCCACGTGCGCGAGGCCGAGCGCGTCCTGGCCGCGGCCGAGCTGAGGGTGGAAGAGCTGCTCGCGAGCGGGAGGACGCGCCCGCTCGAGGTCGACGAAGGTTGACGGTCGCGCGGCCGGCCGACCCGCTCGAAGCCGAGCTGACGCTCGAGCGCCGACGCGTGGAGTCGGCCCTGGAGACCGCCGTCACGGCGCTGGCGGGAGGTCTTCCGCCCGACGTGCACGCGGCCATCCGGCACGGCGTGATGGGCGGCGGCAAGCGCCTGCGCCCGGTCCTGTGCGTGTGCGCCTACGAAGCGTGCGGTGGATCTCCCAGCGACGCCCTCTACGACCTGGCGGCGTCGATCGAGCTGATCCACGCGTACTCGCTCATGCACGACGATCTCCCCTGCATGGACGACGCGGAGCTCCGTCGCGGCCGCTCGACCACGCACCGCGTGCACGGGGAGGATGTGACCATGCGCGCGGGCGCGGCGCTGATCCCCGCCGCAGCCCTGCAGGCGTGGACGGCGAGCATCGCACTCGGCCACCCACCCGAAGGCGCGCGCGGCATCACCCGGACCCTGCTCGAGGCGGCCGGGGCCGGCGGCATGGTCGGGGGCCAGTGGGCCGATCTGCTCGCCGAGGGTCGCGCGCTCGGCACCGAGGAGCTGGACGCCTTGCACCGCCGCAAGACCGGTGCGTTGCTGGTCGCTTCGCTCGTGATGGGGGGCGTCGCGGCACGTGCGTCCCGGCAGGTCGTGGGAGCGCTGCGCGAGTACGGCGAAGCCGTCGGCCTGGCATTCCAGATCGCCGACGACATTCTGGACGCGACACAGCAAGCGGACACGCTCGGCAAGAACCCGAGCGACGTCGCGCTCGGCAAGTCGACCTACGTGGCTCTGCACGGGCTCCCGGCGGCCGCGGCCCGCGCCGAGGCGGAGGTGGCGCGTGCCGTGCGGTCGCTCGACCGGGTGGGCCTGGCGGCGCCCCGTCTCGTCGCGCTCGCGGAATACGTCGTGGCCCGGGAGCGGTAGTGAGCGTTCGGAACACTCTGTGCGGCAGAGCCCGTTCCGGTATCTTCCGGGCGGGACTCGAGGGGCTGAACCCCGAAGGAGCCTGAGCTTGTCGCTGCTCGACCAAATCGCCGATCCGGCGGATCTCCGCCGGCTCAAGCCCGACAGCCTTCGCCGCGTCGTCGACGAGGTGCGCGCCCGGCACATCGACGTGGTCTCCGAGAAGGGAGGCCACTTCGGCGCGAGCCTCGGCGTCGCCGAGCTCACCGTCGCGCTGCACTACGTGTTCGACACGCCGCGCGACCAGCTCGTGTGGGACACCGGCCATCAGGCGTACATCCACAAGATCCTCACGGGCCGGAACGAACGTCTGCCCACGATCCGCACCCACGGCGGGCTCGCACCGTTCCTCCGCCGGGACGAGTCGGTCTACGACGCCTTCGGCGCCGGCCACGCCGCGACCTCCATCTCGGCCGCGTGGGGCATGGCGGTCGGACGCGATCTGACGGGCGAGGACTTCAAGGTCGTCGCGATCATCGGCGACGGCGCGATGGGGTGCGGGCTCGCCTACGAGGCGCTCAACAACGCCGGCCACACCGGCCGTGACTTCATCGTCGTGCTGAACGACAACGACATGTCGATCGCGCCCGCGGTCGGCGCGATGAACAAGTACCTCACGGGCGTCATCACGAACCCCGCGTACAACAAGATGCGCGGGCTCGTGCGCGACATCCTCCACCGCACGCCCTCGGGCGTGAGCGAGGTCGCGACCGAGGTCGCGGTGCGCCTGGAGGAGAGCGTGAAGCACATGCTCACCCCCGGCATGATCTTCCAGGAGCTCGGCTTCCGTTACGTCGGCCCGGTGGACGGCCACGACATCGATCAGCTCGTGGAGATGTTCTCGCGGGTCAAGGAGATGAAGGGCCCGATCCTCGTGCACGCGATCACGCGCAAGGGCAAAGGCTTCACGCCCGCCGAGGACGACCCGTGGACGTGGCACGCGTCGGGTCCGTTCGACAAGGTCACCGGGAAGGGCACCAAGTCGGCGTCCGGGCGGCCGCGGTATCAGAAGGTCTTCGGCAGGGGGCTCATCGAGCTCGCCGACGCCGATCCCAAGGTGGTCGCCATCACGGCCGCGATGCCCGACGGCACCTCCACGGACGTGTTCCAGAAGGCGCACCCCGACCGGTACTTCGACGTGGGGATCGCCGAAGGCCATGCCGTCACGTTCGCGGCCGGCCTCGCGACGCAGGGCATCAAGCCGGTGGTCGCGATCTACTCGACGTTCCTGCAGCGCGCGTACGACAACATCGTGCACGACGTCGCGCTCCAGGGGCTGCCCGTCGTGTTCGGCATGGACCGCGCCGGGATCGCCGGCGAGGACGGGCCGACCCATCACGGCGCGCTCGACATCGCGTACATGCTCGCCGTGCCGGAGATGACGGTGACGGCGCCCAAGGACGGGAGCGAGATGCTCGCGCTCCTGCGCCTCGCGCTCGAGAGGAACGACGGACCGTGGAGCGTGCGGTGGCCGCGCGCGGAGGTGCCGGCCGAGGTGCCGCCGCTCGCGCAGATCCCGCCGATCGAGCCCCACACCTGGGAGATCCTGAGGAACGGCGGCGACTGCGTGCTGCTCGCGGTCGGAACGATGGTGGATGCCGCGATGCGTGCCGCGGATCGCCTCGTGGCGGAGGATATCCGCTGCACCGTGGTGAACTGCCGGTTCCTGAAGCCGTACGACGAGGACGTGCTCGACGAGATGGTGCGGAGCCACCCGGCCGTGCTGACGCTCGAAGAGGGGCAGGTGACGAACGGCTTCGGCGCGTTCATCGCACGCGAGATCGATGCGCTCGAGCTGCGCACGCCGCCTCGCGTCGCGGCCGCCGGCATGCCCGACCGCTTCGTGGAGCATGGCTCGCGCGAGGTGCTCCTCGCGGAGGCCGGCCTCGACGCGGCAGGGGTGGCCGAGCGGGTGCGCAGGTTGGTGCGTCGGCCCGCGGGGGCCGCCTCCGATCGGTCGGGGCAGCGGGATGCTCTGGACCTAGGGTCGACGTGACGCCTCCCGGGGCCGTTCGGCTCACCGGGCCCATACGCGCGGTCGGCGTGGTGCTGCGCCAGCGGAGCCCCGAGATCGAGTCCGCGCTCGACCGTCTCACCCGCTGGCTCGAGGCGCGCCGGGTCGAGGTGGTCGTGGAGCGCGCCGAGAACGGCGGCGCCGGTCACGTCGCGCTCGGCGGTACCGACCGGAAGCTCGATCTCGTCATCTCGCTCGGGGGCGACGGCACGCTGCTGCGCGCCGCGCGGACCGTCGTCGGCAAGGACGTCCCGATCCTCGGGGTCAACCTCGGCCGGCTCGGCTTCCTGACGGCGCTGCCCGACGCCGAGCTCGAGTCGGGTCTGGAAGCCGTGTTCGACGGCGAAGGCACGCTGGACCATCGCTTCGCGCTGCGCGGGCACATCGAGACTTCGGATCGGGCGCAGGGCGACAAGTTCTACGCGCTCAACGACATCGTCGTGCATACGTCAGGCGTTGCGCGAGTCACGCCGCTCACGCTCCAGGTCGGCGCCAAGGATGGCTGGGAGGAGGTCGGCAGCTTCTCCGCCGACGGCGTGATCCTCTCGACCCCCACCGGCTCGACCGCGTACTCCATGTCCGCCGGAGGGCCGATCATCGTGCCCGGCGTGGACTGCATCGTCGTCACGCCGATCTGCCCGCACTCGCTCACCGTGCGACCCCTGGTCATGCCCGCTTCCGCGGAGATCCGGGTCAGCTCCGCCTATCCGGCCTCGAACCACCAGGTGACGGTGGACGGCCAGGTGGAGCGGGGGCTCGGTCCGTCCGACGCCGTCGTGGTGGCTCGCGAGAGCAGACCGGTCGCGCTCGTGCGCCTTCCCGGGCAGACGTTCTTCAAGACGATGCGCCAGAAGCTCAACTGGGCCGCGAGGTTTCCCGAGCGGTCGTAGGGCGGTCGGGCGGGGGCGATCGGACTTGTGCGCGCGCTACGGGTCGGGCGCTTCCTCGACAGCATTCTCTTCGACACGCGGCCGACCGACCCGGGCGTGCTCGCGTTCGCCGCCGGCACCCTCTTGCTCGCGTGCGCAGGTGCCCTGATTCGGCCTGCGCTCGACGCGGCGACGACCGATCCTGCTCGGATGCTGCGGAGCGAATAGGTCGTCGGCCACCACCACATCGTCGGAGTCGCACCTATTGCCAACCCATAGGGCACCCGCCATCTTCGCCGGTGCTATGGGTTGCCAATAGGAGAGTGCATGACCAACAAGCTGGAGGTGTGGCAGGGGACACTGTCCCTGATGGTGCTGAAGACGCTCCAGGCTTCCGGCTCATTGCACGGCTACGGAATCGCCAGGAGCATCGAGCAGACCAGCAAGGGGATGCTCGTCGTGAACTATGGAACGCTCTATCCCGCGCTCCTGAAGCTGGAGCAGGAGGGGCATATCCGCAGCGAATGGGGGATGTCCGAGAACAATCGCCGTGCGAAATTCTACACGCTCACGCGCGCGGGCGAACGGCAGGTCGCCGAGGAGCGCAGGCAGTGGGAGCAGACCAGCCGCGTCCTTGGTTGGTTCCTCGCGCTGGAGCCGGCATGAGCATCGTGCGCCGATGGTGGCGCCGTCTGTTGGGCAGCTTCGGTCACGAATGCGCTGACCGCGATCTGTCCGAGGAGCTCCAGACACACCTCCAGCTCGAGATCGACGATCTCGTCCGTCACGGACACACCCCCACGGAGGCACGCCGCCTCGCGCTGATCCGGTCCGGGGGCGTCGAGCTCGCGCGCGAGGCCTGCCGCGAGCAACGAGGATTTCCGGTCCTCGACCATCTGCGTCGCGACCTGGGATTCGCCGCCAGGATGGTACGGCGTAGCCCTGGCTTCACGTTCGTGGCCGTGCTTTCGCTCGCCTTGGCGATCGCCGCGGCAACGGCGGTCTTCTCGCTCGCCGACGCGGTGTTTCTGACGACCCTACCCGTGCACGAACCCGAAGAGCTCGTGCTGGTCGAGTGGACGGGGCCGGCGGATGTCGTGGGCGCCGACGACCTCTACTGGACGTCGTATGACGGATCCATCCGACGCTCGGAAGCAGCGGGCGAGGTCGTCGGATCGTCGCTCTCACTCCCGATGTTCGAGCTGATTCGGGCGCGCTCGTCCACGCTCTCCAGTGTGTTCGCATTCGCCGAGATCGAGCAGCTCAACGTCGTCGATGCCGCCGGCGCGAGCATCGCCCGCGGCCAGCTCGCGACCGGCGACTACTACACGATGCTCGGGATCGACGCGGCGCTCGGGCGTGTGTTCACGGCCGACGACGACGCTCCCGACGCCGAGCCGGTCGCGGTCCTGTCGTCGCGCTATTGGCAGCGCCGCTTCGGCGGCGACCCGGACTTGCTCGGTCGGGTCGTATCGATCAACGGTGCTCCGGTCACCGTCGTCGGCGTCACCCCCCCTGACTTCGTGGGCACGCTGGACGTCGATCAGCCCGCCGACGTCACGATGCCCTTCGCGATGGCACCAGTGGTGAGCCCGGATGTCACGATCGACGACCTCCGGGATCCCGGCCATTGGTGGGTGCGGCTCATGGGGCGGCGATCCGAAGGGGTAGCGCAGGCGGCTGTCGAGGCGGAGCTCGGACGGCTTCTGCAGGACG
The DNA here is from genome assembly GCA_050181335.1 of Gemmatimonadales bacterium. Lineage (GTDB taxonomy): Bacteria > Gemmatimonadota > Gemmatimonadetes > Longimicrobiales > Gaopeijiaceae > UBA2982. The sequence goes on from JBFXDG010000014.1 coordinate 24,295, forward strand.
CATGGCGACTCGAGGGAAGCGACACGGCGTCCAGGTCCACCGTCGATCCAATCCCGGTGGATGCCGAGGTCGCACTGCGGCCCCATATCGCGTCCGGGGCTCGGGGACCCGACGACGGTCGGCGGAACTACCGCCTGCCCACAGCGCTCCTGGGTGTTCTCGCGGGTTTGGTCCTGATCCTCGCGTGCAGCAACGTGGCCGGCCTTCTGCTTGCTCGGGCCGGCGCGCGCCGCGGCGAGGTGACCATGCGGCTCGCCCTCGGCGCGGGACGGCGTCGTGTGGTGACGCAGCTCCTCATCGAGGCGCTGCTCCTCGCAGGCATGGCGGGCGTTCTCGGGCTCGCACTCGCATGGGTCGGCCAGGATCTCCTGCTGGTTCTGCAGCCTGGCGTGCGTGAGCTCGAGCTCGGACTGGATGCCCGCGCGCTCATGGTGGCGACCGCGCTCACCGCCGCCACGGCCGTGCTCTTCGGTCTTGCACCTGCGGCGTACGCCACGCGCGGGGACCTCGCGACCAGTTTGAAGCACGCCGGCAAGGGACGTGCGACTCCGCGAGGATCGCTTCGGACGGGCCTGCTCATCGGCCAGATCGCCGTTTCGGTCATGCTCCTGTTCGGCGCGGCTCAGTTCCTGGGTACGCTGCGGAATCTCCAAGAGGTCGACGTCGGTTTCGATCAGGACGGCGTGCTGACGTTCCGCGTGGATCCCCGGCTGAGCCAATACGAGCCGGCTCTCGTGCCATCGCTGTACCGGTCGCTGCAAGAAGCCTATGCGCAGACTCCGGGCATCGAGTCGGCGACGTTTGGCAGGCATGCGCTGCTCACGGGAGGCCGACGGACGGGAAGCGTCGCCGTCGGTGATCAGGGCGAGTCGGAGCCCGCGACCACGCTGATCGGCGTGGTCGGACCGGACTTCTTCGAGACGATGCGGATTCCGGTCCGCATGGGCCGACCGTTCGTACGTGCCGACGACGAGCTCGGCCCGCCGGTCGCCATGGTCAACGAGTCGTTCGTTCGGACGCGCATGGCGGGGCGGAGCCCCGTCGGTCGGACGCTCACGATGGGCACCCGAACGATGGAGATCGTCGGGGTTGCAGGCGACGCGCGCTACTACAGCGTCCGCGAAGCGCCCGAGCCCACCGTGTACGTGCCGTTCCTGCAGACCGAGCGCGGCCAGGCGGGCTTCATGCTTCGCACGTCCGGCGATCCGCTCGCCCTGGTGAGTCAGATCCGAGAGGTGACGCGACGGTTGGACCCGACGCTCTCGCTCTTCGACGTCACGACGCAGCGAGAGGCGGCGGCCATGGCGCTAGGCGAGGAGCGCGTGCTCGCAACGATGACCACGGTGTTCGCGGCGCTGGCCCTGTTTCTCGCGGCGATCGGCGTGTACGGCGTCATGACCTACGCCACGAGCCGAAGGACGGCCGAGATCGGTCTGCGGCTCGCACTGGGCGCGGAGAGCGGGAGCATCCTCTGGCTCGTGTCGCGCCCGACGATCATGTGGGTCGTGCTCGGAACCGCCGTCGGCCTTGGCGGCGCGCTCGCCGGCGGTCGCTTTTTCAGTCGACTGCTGTTCGGTCTCTCCGCGGCCGATCCCCGCTCCGTGCTCACGGCGGTGACCGTCATCAGCGTCGCCGCGTTGGTCGCGGCCTACGTTCCGGCCAGGCGAGCGCGGAGGATGTCGGCTCTCGAGGCTCTGCGGAGCGATTGAGGCGTTACCCAGGCGCCCATTGAGGATTCCCATCCGCCGTCCGTACCTTGCCGCATGCTGGTCGAGCTGCGCATCCGTGACTACGCGGTCGTAGAAGACCTGTCCCTGGAGCTCGGCCCCGGTCTCAACGTGCTGACGGGCGAGACGGGGGCGGGGAAGTCGATCATCGTCGGCGCGCTCAGCCTGCTTCTGGGCGAGCGCGCGTCGTCGAGCGTGGTGCGCGCCGGAGCCGAGAGGGCGACCGTCGAGGCCGTGTTCGACGTCCAGAGCGCGCCGGACCTGGAGAAGCTGCTCGACGAGCAGGGGTTCCGTGCCGAGGACGGCCTGTTGATCCTGCGCCGTGAGGTCGCGGCCGCGGGCCGGAGCCGCGCCTGGGTGAATGGGTCGCCTGCCACGGCGGGTGTGGCGGGCGAGATCGGCCGCGCGCTCGTGGACCTGCACGGGCAGCACGAGCACCAGACCCTGCTGCGCTCGGCCGATCAGCGCGCCATCCTCGACGCCTTCGGCGGGGCGCTGGAGACGGCGGCGCGCGTGGCGAAGCTGCACGCCGATCTCCAGCACGAGAAAGGAGCGCTGGAGGAGCGCGAGCAGCGCGTGCGGGAGATCGAGGCCCGGGCCGACTTCCTACGCTTCCAGCTCGACGAGATCGACGGCGCCCGCATCGAGCCGGCGGAAGACGAGGCGCTGGAGACGGAGGCGAAGCGCCTCGAGCACGCGTCCGAGCTCGCCGAGGGCGCGAGCGCGCTGCACGACGCGTTGTACGCCGCGGACGGATCGGTGGCGGACCGCTTGGCGGAGGCGCGTAAGGCGCTCGAGCGCTGGGCGGCAGTCGACCCGGACCTCTCGGCGGAGGTCGAGCGACTCGCCGAGGCGGCGCTCGTCGTCGAGGACGTCGGCCGGCGCATCGGGGACTACGCCAGCGGCGTGGAGCACGACCCCGGCCGCCTCGAGCGGGTGCGCGCGCGGCTCGACCGGCTCTTTCGGCTGCGGCGTAAGTACGGGCCCGAGCTGGCCGACGTGCTGGCCGCAGCGCAGCGCGTCAGGTCCGAGCTCGCCGACCTGGAGGACGCGGAGCACGACCTCGGTGAGCTGAAGAAGCGCGTCGACGCCACCGCGGACGAGCTACGCACGGCCGCCGGCGAGCTCGGAGCGCTGCGGCGACGCGCGGCGGACGGTTTGGGATCGGCCGTGGCGACCGTTTTGCCCGAGCTCGGCCTGCCGGGCGCGTCGTTCGAGGTGCGGCTCACCGAGCACGAATCGATCTCTGCTGGCGGCGCCGAGGTGGTCGAGTTCCTCGTCTCGACGAACCCGGGCTTCGACCTCATGCCGCTCGCCAGGATCGCCAGCGGGGGGGAGCTCTCGCGGGTGATGCTCGCGCTCAAGTCGGTGTTGGCGGAGGTCGACCGCGTGCCCGTCCTCGTGTTCGACGAGATCGACGCCGGCGTCGGAGGTCTCGTCGCCGCCGCGGTGGCCGCCAAGCTCGGAGAGGTCGCCACCCGCCATCAGGTGTTCGTGGTGACGCATCTCGCGCAGGTGGCCTCGCGCGCGGAGCAGCATCTGTTCGTGGAGAAGCTCTCGAAGGACGGCCTCACCGCGGCGGGCGTACGACCGCTCGCGGGCGAAGCGCGCGTGCAGGAGATCGCGCGTATGCTGGGCGGCGATCCCGACTCCGCCAAGTCGAGGGCACACGCGCGGGAGCTTCTGGAGACCGCTAACCGCCCCAGATCCTCCGGAAGAGGCGCACGCCGAGCTCGACCTGTGTCGTGACCGGGGTCTGGCCGCCGCCGCCCGCGACGGCGTGCATCACGCGCAGGTGGGCTTCGATCGGACGGACGCCCGCGGCCAGCCTTCCGAGCGTGCTGTAGCGGAGCGAGCCGCCCACCTCGTGCAGGGTGATGCCGCTCTCTTCCTCGAGGACGCTCGTGTCGAGCGGACCGCCGAGCGCGGAATCGACCGTACGGTACGTGTCGCGGCTCTTCCGAAACGCGCGATACTCGGCGACCAGGTTCAGCTCATCGGTGAACCGCCAGACCGGCGCGACCTCGACACCGACGTAAGCACCCGGCTCCCACTCGACGAGCCTCCGCGTAGATGCGGGCGCGAGGACCGTCTCGGGCGCCGCCACCCGTCGCACCAGCGTCCGTGGGCGCTGGATGCCGTAACGACCGCCGAGCTGGAGCCCGAAGTGGCTGCCGGCCGTGAGCTCGGCGAGCAGTCGGCCCTCGAAGTCCGTCTGCCCGTCCCCCGTACCGATGTCCAGGGCGATATCGGGCTCGTCGGTCCAGCCGGTGGGCAGTCGGACGAGCGCCGTCGCCAGCACGCGGGCGGTGAACGCGGCGCCGGTCGCGGACGTGTCAGCCGCGCCTCCGAGCAGGCGGACGGTGGCCGTGACCTCCATGTCGCCGACGTGCCAGGGGGCCTTGATGCTGCCGAGCGCATCGGCGTACGCCAGGCCCGACCCGGGCGTCGAGGGCAGCGTCCAGAAGTCCGCTTCGGTGATCGTCTGCGTGGCGAACGGCATGGCCGTGCCGATCCCCGATAGTCCCTCGGCCGCCATGTCCGCCGACAGCGTCGCGACCGACTGCGCGAGCGCGGCGCCGGTGGCGGAGGTCGCGAGCGGAAAAAGCGCCGACGCCGAGTACGCCGTGGCGGCCGAGCTGCGAAATCCCGAGGCGCGATCGGCGAGCGCCTGGGCGGACGCGCACGCGGGGCTGCCCGGGGAGGACAGGCAGACCTGCGTCGCATGCGTCTGGGTGGCCGTCTCCGCAGTCGAGAGTGCCTGGAGAAAGGAGGAGACGCTGGGCGCGCTCGTCACGTTCGGGTTCACGCCCAGGTTTCCGGAGATGGTGTCGGGTCGGAACCAGACATCGACGCTCGTGCGCGTGCGGGTGACCGGGACGACCGCGCCGACCGTGAGCCAATCGAAGAGGCCCAGGTGGGCTCCCAGCTCGACCCGCGTGACGTCCGCCGTGACGCGCGCGTCCGTCTCGCCGAACATCGGCGTGAAGCCTGCCGACCCCGTCATCGCGTCGATCGCCGCGCGGAGCTCGTCCACGCCGGGCAGCAGCGTGTGCGCGGCGTCTCGCGTCAGATCCTCGGAGAGCCGCTCCCGCTCGGTGCCCGAAGGCGTCCGGCCGAACCTCGAGTCCCAGCTCGTGAAGACGGGAGAGACCTCGATGCGGGCCAGGCCCGCGGGGACGAGCGCGTCATCGAGGACCTGCGCAGCCAGGCCGGGCGCGGCCAGGACGAAGAGCGTGACCAAGGCCGGTAGACGATGCATCCAGCTCCCGAAACGAGGGGCGTTCGAGGACCGACGGAGGTGCCGCACGAGGTGCCGAGAAGATGCGGAGGAGAAGGCTGAACGGATGCGATTCCGAGATCGTCGATCCCGCGATCGGCGGCCAAACATAAGGACTTGCGACGGGCCCAGGTATCGCGCGCGGCGGCCCGCAGGCCGGTTGACCGGCCCCCGGGGATATGCCTACCTTCGACCTCTCACGCGGGAATAGCTCAGTTGGTAGAGCACAACCTTGCCAAGGTTGGGGTCGCCGGTTCGAGTCCGGTTTCCCGCTCTGGAGATCCGAGCGCCGCAGGGCCACCGCCCCTGCGGCGCTTCGTCGTCTCGGTGGTTTCCCCCAGCACGGCGACCAGGGTACATTTCCGTAGGCGCTCCCCCAGCCCACGTCGTCCTCTTGCCCCGGAGTGGACGGATCGGTGCTGTGGCTCTTGGAGTTCACGCGCGATGGCCACCGTTACCGGGCCGAGCTGCGATCCGCCCTCGCCACCGCCCTCGATACGCCGCGAAGAGAGGCGCGGGGCTATTGGTTCGTGTCCAAGGACGGCGACTCTCCACGACGCGCGTTCGAAGCCGACGTCGACGACGAGGACACGCCCGAGTTCCGGGACCGTGTGATATCGGCGGCCCGGGAGCGCAGAGTCACCGGAGAGCGCCGCGGGGAGCGGAGAAAGGACGCTCCCGACGACCGGCGGGCGGGCCACGCACCCCCGGAGCCGCCGGGCTGACGGCGCGAAACCTGCTAGGTCTTCCTCTGGTGTTGTAACCCGTCCCGGGGAAGTTACGTTTTCCAGCCTTCGGGGTTGGTTTCGTAGTCTGGATCGTCGGCGCCGTGGCCAAGTGGTAAGGCAGAGGACTGCAAATCCTCTATCCCCGGTTCGAATCCGGGCGGCGCCTCTCAGGAAGTCGTCAGCCGCGCTGTGCTTCGCCGCCGGATGAGAACCGGAGGTTCGAGCCGAGGCGCAGAAGCGTAAATCGCTAGGCTGCGAGCCCACCGCCGAGACGATCGAGCGAAGCGAGATCCATCCGGGCGGCGCCTCTCGGAAGTCGTCAGCCGCGCTGTGCGTCGCCCCCCTACGCGACCACCCGGAAGTTCCGGATCGCCACCCACAGCATGAGCGCGCCGAACGCGAGCAGCACGGCCGCCTCGGCAGGCACGGACAGGACGGTGCCGAAGACGTCGATGCCCATGCGGCTCACCATCTCGGGCGGCAGCGCCGTCCCGAGCACCACGCGGCGCAGCGGGTCCATGCCGTACGCCGCGGGATCGAGCCGCGTGAGCACGTTCATCCAGCCGGGCAGCCCCTGCAGGGGGAAGAGCGCGCCCGAGAGGAAGAACATGGGCATCATGAGGAACGTCATGATCATCTGGAATCCCTGCATCGACTTCATGCGCGACGCGATCGCCACGCCGAGCGCGGACAGCGAAAACGCCAGCACGAACGTGAGCGGCACGAGCGCCAGGATCATGGTGATGGAGAGGTCGATACCGATCAGGGGCGCGAGCACGAGCAGCACGAGTCCCTGGATCATCGCCTGCGTCGCGCCGCCGAGAGCCTTCCCGATGGCCACGGCCGAGCGGTCGATGGGCGCGACGAGCACCTCCTTGAGGAACCCGAACTCCCGGTCCCAGACGATGCTCATGGCGCCGAAGATCGCCGAGAAGAGCACGGCCATGCCGATGATGCCGGGGAAGATGAACTGGACGTAGCTGAGCCCGCCGGTCGAGCCGCCGCCGAACGCGCCGCTGGCTCCGCTGAGCGCGGACGACAGCCCGGTGCCGAAGATCAGCAGGTAGAGGAGCGGCTGCGCGAGCGACGCGACGAGCCGCGCGCGGTCGCGACGGAACCGCACGATGTCCCGGTACCAGATGATGTAGATCGCGCGTAGGGTGTTCATCCGCGCCTCCATGCGCGCGTCATCATTCTCGTCATGTCCTTGGCGTCCGCTTCGTCCGCGCGGATCGCCCTTCCGGTGAGCTTGAGGAAGACGTCGTCGAGGCTGGGGCGGTGGAACGCGACCGAGGTCACTTCGACCGGCAGCTCGCGCACGAGCTTGGGCACGAACGCCGCGCCGTCGCTCACCTCGACCCTGAGCACGCCGTCGCTCGCGACCGCCTCGGATCCGGCGATCGTGGAGATCAACGACGCGGCGCGCTCGTTGTCGGACGTCGTCACGGTCACGACGTCGCCGCCCACCATCCCCTTGAGCTTCTCGGGCGTGTCGACGGCCTGGATGCGCCCGTGATCGATGATCGCGATCCGGTCGCAGTACTCGGCCTCCTCCATGTAGTGCGTCGTCATGAAGATCGTCACGCCGCGGTTGGGGAGCTCGTTCAGGTAGCCCCAGATGTGGCGCCGCGTCTGCGTGTCGAGACCGATGGTCGGCTCGTCGAGGAAGAGCACCTCGGGTGTGTGCAGCATGCCGCGCGCGATCTCGAGGCGACGCTTCATGCCGCCCGAGTACGTCATCACCATGGAGTCGGCGCGGTCGGTGAGCTGCACCATCTCGAGGACCTCGTCGATCCGCTTCTTCCGCTCGGCGGCAGGCACGCGATAGAGGACCGCGTGGAACTCGAGGTTCTCCCGCGCCGTGAGCTGGATGTCCAGGGAAGGATCCTGGAAGACGAGGCCCAGACGCTGCCGGACCTCGTTGGACTGGGTCGCGACGTCGAATCCGGCCACCGAGGCGCGGCCCGCGGTGGGGCGGAGCAGCGTGCAGAGGATGTTGATGGTGGTGGACTTGCCGGCGCCGTTGGGCCCGAGGAAGCCGAAGATCTCGCCGCGCCGCACCTCGAGGTCGATGCCGCGCACGGCTTCGATGGCGCCGAACCGCTTCTCGAGGCCTCGAGCCTCGATCACCAGGTCGTTCTGGATATTTAGCATGGCGCTAAATATATGCGGAACGTGAACCGCGGTGGATGGTTCGCCCGATACCATCTGTTTCCCCCTCTGTCTAACGTTCCGGCGAGGGCGCGGTGCCAACGTCCAGGACGGGGCAGGCGTCCTCGATAGTAGAGGCATCATCAGCAGGTTAGGATCGTGCAGAGGCAGTGGATCGACCGCCGGGACAACAGCTACTGGACCGTGGAAGCGGTGCCGGTGGGTCCCGAGAAGCGACTGGGCGGCAAGGCCCACCGGGTGTGGTTCAAGGCGCCGCCGCGGAGCCACGCAGTGATGGTGACGTCGAGCGTCGGGGCGCGCTTCAGGCACCTCTCGGATACGGAGCTCGAGCGCCTTCTGGACCGGGCTCGCTATCACGGGATCTGGCGGAGCCGCTGAGGGCGTTTCAGGCTCGCACCGAACGGACGGCCCGAAGCGCCTGAGATCCAGGAATATCGGAAATGAAAAGGGGCGACCGGAGGATCCGGCCGCCCCTTCGTGCTTCCGCGTGGGCGTCAGCCAGCCGCGCGTGTGGCGCGCGCGTTCGCGGTGAATGCGCCTCCGGCCGCGCTGAGATCGACGTTCAACCCGTCGGCGTCCGGGACGATCGCCATCGAGATGTCGATGGACTGACCCTGCGCGTCGATGAAGAGGTTCATCACGAGCTGCTCGCCCTGCTTCGTGATGTCGGTGACCTCCTGGAGCGCGCCGAGCGCGGGCGAGCCGAACTGGGCACCCACCTTGCCACCCTGGTCACGGATGTTGAGCTGGAGATCCATGGGCCCCATGTCCGTGACGAGCGACATCACCCAGTTGCCGAGAAATGCTTGGGCCTGCGACGTGTCCAGCTGCGACTGCGCGGAAGCCGGCGCGGCGGCGGCGGCGACGAGTGCTGCGCAGAGCGCCAGACGGCGCGCATGCACGCGGGTGATTCTCATGTGGATCTCCTGTGGTGTGGTCAGTCAGCGAGGGATGGGGCATTCATCGCAGCAAATCCGCGATCGAGCCGTGTACGCGCGCGATGTCCGAGACGATCACGGTGTTCGTGCTCTCGAGCACCGAGATCGATCCGCGCGGCGAGAGCACGGGGGTGAGCGCTCCCTGGATCTCCGCGGCGCGCGCGAAGGACAGCCGGTAGGAGCGCGTCACGAGGGGCTCGATGGTCTCGCGCTCGGCGACGTCGGCCATGTCCTGGACGCGGATGATCCCGGACGCCTCCTCGACCGCGAAGAGTCCCAGCGACGCGAGGATGGCCTCGAGCGCGACGTCCCACGGTTGGTCGTCGATGTTGGCCGTCACGAAGCCCTCGACCCCCGCGCCGGCCACGATGGAAGCGCCGGAGAAGGCGGCAAAGGCCCGCAGGACCTCCGCGAGCGGCGCGGCCTCCCAGGTGACGGAGACGTGCCGGGTCCCGCCTGGGGTGCTCGAGGTGGACTGCGCTCGGGCGGGTGGCGCGCTCCACGCGGTGGCGATGGCGAGCGCGACGGCGACGAAGTACGTGGACGGTCGCATACGGTCCCGACTACCCACGGACCGTCGAAAGGATCTGTGCGGCTGCCGGCAGCCGCCGATGGGCCACCCGAAGGCGGCCCCGTCTAGGCTCGAGCCTGGACGCTCAGCCGCCGATCGTCGATCTCACGCCGATCCCCCGCGCGCCGGTCCTCGCCGCTGCGGGTCACCGCTCCCCGCCGATCCTCGTGCATCCGGCGGTCGGCTCCGCCACCGGTCACGGTCCCGCGGCGGCGCTGGGCCGCGCGGCGCGTTTCGGCGCGGCGCTCGCCGGTTTGGCGGCGGTTATCGGGGGTGCGTCGCTGCGAAGTGCGCTCCAACATGGGATGCCTCGGGGGGGGAAATGACCGTTTTGCCTGTCTCTGTCACGTCATAACGAAGATGTCCCGGGTCCGGCGGGGGCGTCCAGTTTTTTCTCGCCGGCACTCGGCACGCGCCGGAAAACAGAAGCGGGCCCCTCCGGAGAGGGGCCCGCCGGATCCTGCGGAGTCGGTCGGATCAGTCGCCTGGCCGGCGTGCCGGTGTGCGGCTGCTGCCCGACGAGCGAGGCGCGGCCGAAGGCGCGCTGCGAGGTGCCGGGGCCGAGGAGCCCCGGGGCGCAGCCGATGGGGATGACCGGGGGGCGGGTGCGGCCTGCGGGGTCGTCCTCGTCGGTGCGGGTGCCCGGGTCGAGGACGGCCGGCTCGGGGCGGCCGGCTGCTCACGTGCCGAAGGCGCGGAGCTCCGCGACGGCCTCGCTTCCGGAGTGGGCGCGCGGGGCGCGTCCGCCTGGCTGCGTGAAGATCCCCGCGACGTGGGCGCGGCGTTGGAGCCGCGGTCCTGGGCGGCAGGGCGCTCGGGCGCAGGACTGCGCGGTGCGAGCCGCTCCGAGGGGCGAGCCTCGCCCCCGCCGTTCGACGGCTCGCGGGGAGCCGCCCTCGGCGTGCTCGGCGCGGGCGCCGTGGGTGTTCTGGCGCTTGGCGTCTGCGCGCTCGGAGCCCGCGCGCTCGGCGTGCGTGCGCTCGGCTCCGTCGGCTCGCGCACCGCGCGGGGCAACGCGCTGCTCGGACGCGGAGCGGACGGCCGGTCGCTCGCGGCCGGCCCCCTGCCGACGGCGGGTGCGGCGCGACCTGACGCCGGCGTCGGCGCGGCAGGCGTCGCGCTCGGCCTGCGGTCCGCGCCGCCGATCCCGTCGGTGGGTCGTGGAGCGGGGCGCTCGGTGGGGCTCACCGCACGCGGAGTCGACGCGCTCGGGCCCAGGCGGTCGATGGCGGGCCGACGCTGGGGAGCGGCGCTCGCGGCGGTGCGGTCCCCGGTCCTCGCCGGCGACGTGGCCGGTGAGGCCGCGGGCGCGGCCGACGGTCTACGAACGGCAGTGCGAACCACCGAGCCGCGCGCGTCCTCCTTGTACGTCGCGCCGGCGAGGGAGAACGGCGACGGGCGCACGTAGGTCACGCCGCGCCGGCCGCCCGCAGCATACACGGTGCGGACGCGGCCGCCGTAGTAGTAGCCGTCCCACGCCGCGAAGCGCCCGTCCCTGAAGCCGTCGTGATAGCCGTCCCAGTACCACGCGTACGGATCGTACGACCAATACGGGCCCCACGGTGGGTAGAACGGATCGCGCACGTAGACGTACGTCGCGCTCGGGTAGTACGAGCGCGAGCGCCAGCTACGGGCTCGGAACGAGCTGTGGCTGTAGGGTCCGAACACCACGCAGTCGGCGTACCAGCCGCTCCACGGATCCCAGTAGCTGTCCCAGTAGCGATCCCAGCAGTAGTCGCGGCTGTAGTGGTAGTGCCGCGTGCCGCGATACCCGTAGCCCCAACCATCGTAGGTCGCGGAGTAGATGCCGTAGGGCTCGGGGTGACGATATCCGAGCCCGAACGAGGAGCCGACGAACAACGACCCCGCGCTGTAGCCCGATCCGAACCCGAAGCCCACGCCGACGAACAGGCTGCTCTGCGGCGCGGCGGGAGCCGCACCGAAGGCGATCGCCGCAGTCAGCATCGTTGTCACTCGCGCTCTCGTACGCACGGTGTCCTCCTTGGATGGAACGACCCGATGCTTGCAAGAGCAGGCGTCGTGCCATGGCCCATGGGGGACTGTAAGTGACAGTAGAGCATGCGGTTAGCAGTTGGCGTGGCTGCGGTTGGCCACGACGTCCTGTCCGGTGTCAGGGACACACCGCGCGCTCGTCAGGAGACACGCCCGGGCGGCCGCGTTCGCCGCGCGCTTCGGCCGTGCCGTGCACCTGCCTTGCTAGCACGCGCGGAACGTGGAACATTTCGTATGTCCAGCCGATGCTCGTCGTCGGCACCGGCGCGGCCTCTCTCAGTGCGACGGCCGCCGAGGAAGCCCGAGCCGCGAACGTCTCGCTCGCGGGTCACCACCGGACGGTCCGAGATATGCTTCGGACTCGCAGTGCCGCCGCAACGCCGTCCACCAGCAGTTTCGCATGCCGTTCACCCGAGGTGATGTAGTGGAATCGTCAGATCCCCAACCGCCGCAGCAGTCACAAGGCTCAGGCGATGGTCAGGACGGCCGCGGCCCGCGCGGCAAACGTCCCCGTCGTCGTGGCCGCCGTCGCCGCCGCGGGCCGCGCGAGCGTGAGCCCGAGGTGCGCAACGAAGCCGAGCTCATGGCGGATTTGCCGCAGGATCCCGCCGAGCTCCTCGCCATGTCTCGCCCGCTCGGGCTCCTCGAGGTGCTCGGCAGCGGTTCGGGATTCATCCGCCGCAGGGAGTCCGGCTACACGCCGGGCAACGACGACATCTATGTGAGCTCGCGCATCATCCAGCGCTTCGGGCTGCGCACGGGTGACGAGCTCATGGGCATCGTCGCCACGCAGGCACGCGCGGGGAAGAGCCCACCGCTCGCCTATCTCGCGCTCGTGAACGACCACCCGCCCGAGGAGATGAAGCGGCGGCCGGAGTTCCAGCGGCTGTCGGCGATGCATCCGGACGAGCAGCTCGTTCTCGAGTGCGGCCGCATGATTCGCAACGAGCCGGACATGACCAATCGGGTCATCGATCTGTTCTGCCCGTTCGGAAAGGGACAGCGCGCGCTGATCGTCGCGCCGGCCAAGGCCGGCAAGACGATGGTGCTCCAGGCGGTGGCCGAAGGCATCGTCAAGAATCACCCGGAGTGCCACCTCATGATCCTCCTGGTGGACGAGCGCCCGGAGGAGGTCACGGAGATGGAGGCGTGCGGCTTCGGCGAGGTGATCGCCTCCACCTTCGATCGTCCCGCCGAGCGCCACGCGCAGGTCGCCGAGATGACGCTCGAGCGCGCACGCCGTCGGGTGGAGCAGGGCGAGGACGTCGTGATCATCCTCGACTCGATCACGAGGCTCGGTCGCGCCTACAACACGCTCGAAGGCGGCGGCGGCCGCACGATGTCGGGCGGCCTGGACTCGAACGCGCTCGAGAAGCCCAAGCGCTTCCTCGGCAGCGCACGCAAGATCGCGCCAAACCAGGGCGGAGGATCGCTCACGATCATCGGCACCGCGCTGGTCGACACCGGCTCGCGGATGGACCAGGTGATCTTCGAGGAGTTCAAGGGCACGGGCAACAGCGAGCTCGTGTTGAACCGTGATCTCGCCGACCGTCGCGTGTATCCTGCGATCGACCTGCAGGCCTCCGCGACACGCAAGGAAGAGCTGCTGCTCGACGAGGACAGCTTGTGGCTCTCGCGCGCCATGCGGCGTCAGCTCGCCGGCGGCGATCCCGCCGGTCAGATGGTCGAGCTGCTGAACGCCATGCGGAAGACCAAGACGAACCGAGAGCTGATCGACTGGGTCCGGAATCGCGCGCGGGACTGAGCGCGAGCCCGAAGTTCGACCGGAGGCCGGGCGACCCGAGCTCCCGAGCTCCGAGCTCCCGAGCTAAGGGCCCGGCGCCGGAGGGGAGGTCACCGCCGGCTGACCGGCGGCCGACGCGTCCGCCACCAGCGTGCGCAGTCGCTCGAGACCCTTGGCGAGCTCCTCGCTCTGCGCGCGCGAGAGTGACAGGGCCCAGTAGCCCATCAGCGGATTCCAGCCGAGGTCGCCTTCCTCACGCCAGTCGACGCGCACGCCGCCGGCTTCGGGCGTGAGGCTGAGCGTCCCGTCGGTGCGCATCGCCCCGTCGTCCACCCGCACCGCGTACTCGATGCTCGAGGGCTCCGCGCCGCCCACGATCGCGAACGATCCCGAGCCGAGCTCGGGGTCGTCCCAGGAGAGCGTGGCGCCGGTGCCGCGCGTCGGGCCCGAGCGCTCGACGCCGGACTCGGGCCACGGCGTCCACCTGCGCCATCCCTCGGGCGAGTCGAGGAGCGGATAGACCGCGGACGCCGGCGCGGCGATATGCGCGCTGGCCGCCGCCTCCCAGCTCTGCGGCAGGAGCCAGCCCACCAGCAGGAACAACGACAGCAGAACGCCGCCTCCGCCGAGAATCAGCGTGCCGGGGCTGAACGGGCCGCGGGTCATACGCGGGTCATACGCAGGTCACTGAGACGTGCTCATTTCGTCGAGCACCGGGCCGAGGACCGACCAGACGTGACGGGCCATGATGCGGTGACCAGCGGCGGTCGGGTGGATGCCGTCGCTCTGATTGAGCGCCGGCAGGCCCGCGACGCTGTCCAGGAGGAACGGGATGAGCAGCGCGCCTTCGGCGTCGGCTACCGACGGGAAGACCTGATGGAAGGTCGCCGTGTACAGAGGACCCAGGTTCGGCGGAGCTTCCATGCCCGCCAGGATGATCTCGGCGTTCGGATAGCGGGTGCGCGTACGCCGCACGATCTGCGTCAGGTTGTCCTGGAGCGCGAAGGGATCCTGACCCCGCAGGCCGTCGTTCGCCCCGAGCTCGACGATCAGCACGTCCAGCGGCTCGCGCAGCACCCAATCGAGACGCCGCAGGCCACCGGCGCTGGTCTCACCCGACACGCCGGCGTTCACGGCGCGGATGGGCACGCCGGCGGAGTCGGCGAGTTCCGCGACGCGGGCCACGTAGGTATCCTCGTCGGAGGTCAAACCGAGCCCTGCCGTGAGGCTCGTCCCCAGGAACACGACGACCGGTCGGTCGTCCGCGACGGCGGGTGCGGACGACGCCGACGGCTCGTCGCCCGGCCTGGGCTCGGTGTCGCGAGACGGGGCCTGGACGGAGCAAGCTCCCAGGAACGCGATCCCCACGAGAGGGAGGACGAGGAAGCGTGTCATCGATGATCGTCGCCGAAGGCCTCCAGAAAAGCTACACGTCCGGCGGCCGGCCACTACCCGTCCTCCGCCGGATCGACCTCGAGGTGCCGCCGGAGGCGTTCGTCTCGATCGTCGGACCGTCGGGAAGCGGCAAGACGACGCTCCTCGGGCTCCTGGCGGGGCTCGACGAGCCGAGCGCCGGCTCGGTGCTTCTCGACGGACAGGACATCTTCGCTCTTACCGAGGACGGCCGCGCGGAGTTTCGGTCGCGAAACGTGGGTTTCGTCTTCCAGACGTTCCACCTCCTGCCGACCCTCACCGCGCTGGAGAACGTGCTCGTTCCGCTGGAGCTGCGCGGTGAGCTGGACGGCGCCCGCGGGCGGGCGGAGACGCTCCTTGCACGCGTGGGCCTGGGCGAGCGCATGGATCACTATCCGGCGCAGCTCTCGGGCGGCGAGCAGCAGCGCGTGGCGCTCGCCCGCGCGTTCGCCAACCGGCCGAAGATCCTCTTCGCCGACGAGCCGACGGGCAACCTGGACCGTGAGACCGGCGGGGCGATCGTCGAGATGCTCGAGGAGCTCAACCGCGACGCACGCACCACGCTCGTCCTGGTGACGCACGATCCGTCGCTGGCCGAACGGGCGGATCGCGTGATCAGCCTTTCGGGCGGCACGGTCGCGTCGGACCGCGCGGGCACGGCGGCACGCGGGAGCGGCGCTTCGCGGTGAACGCGCGCTTCGCGCTCAACCTGGCGTTGCGCGAGCTGCGCCACGGGATCCGCCGCGTCGGCGTCTACATGGCGTCGATCACGCTCGGCGTGGCGACGCTGGTCTCCATCCACTCGTTCCGGAGCGACGTCGCCCGTTCGGTGCAGGCGGAGGCCGACGTCCTCATGGGCGCCAACGCCCGCCTCTCCGACGACCGTCCGCTCCCTCGCGAGATCGAGCAGGTCCTCGACTCGCTGCGGGACGGCGGGGTGGGCGTCGCGCGCGTCACCACCGCGACCTCGATGGTCTACGCGCCGTCGTCCGACCTGGTGCGGCTGCTCCAGGTGCGCGCGCTCGACGAAGGCTATCCGTACTACGGTGACGTGACGACCGGGCCTCCGGGGCGCTGGGGCGATCATCTGGAGCCGGGCCGCGTGCTCGTCGATCCCGCCGTGCTCACGCAGCTCGACGTGGGCGTGGGCGACACGCTCGTCGTGGGGCGGTCGTCGCTCGAGATCGCCGGCACGGTCGACGACCTCCCCACCGACCTCGCGTACCAAACGGCGATCGGACCGCGCGTGCACGTGTCGCAAGAGACCCTCGCGCAGTCGGGCCTCCTCGTCGCGGGCAGCCTCGCGCGCTACGAGGCATTTCTGCGCATGCCGGACATCGGGGAGCGGCGCGCCGTCCGCGAGCGCTACGACTCGCTCTTCGACGCCTTCGACGTGGGCTACACGCTCGCCGAGGAGCAGGCGCAGAGCCTGTCGAACGGCGTGCGCTTCCTCGGCCGTTTCCTCGGGCTCGTGGGGCTCGGCGCGCTCCTCCTCGGTGGCGTCGGCGTGGCGAGCGCGATCCACGTCTACGTGCGGGAGAAGCGCGCTTCGATCGCCGTGCTCCGCTGTCTGGGTGCCCACCAGGCGAGCGCGTTCACAGCCTATCTGCTGCAGGCCGCGCTGCTCGGCTTCGGGGGTGCCCTCGCGGGCGTCGTGGTGGGTGTTGTCGTCCAGGCGACGCTGCCGTCGTTGCTGGCCGACGTGCTCCCCGTCGACGTCGAGACCAGCTTCTCGCTCACCTCGGCGGCCGCGGGCCTCGGCATCGGCGTCTGGGTCGCGCTCGTCTTCGCGCTCATCCCGCTGCTCGGCGTCCGGGACGTCCCGCCGCTCGCCGCGCTCAGGCAGGACTTCGAGCCGGGGCGTCGTCGCTGGGACGCCCTCCAGATCGGGGTCTACGCGCTCGCCGCGGGCAGCGTGCTCCTCCTCTGCGTGATCGAGGCGCCGGAGCCCGACGTCGGCGTGTCGTTCGCGCTCGCGCTCGCGGGTGCCGCGGCGCTGGTGGCCGCCGTCGGTTGGCTGCTCACGCGCGCCGCGCAGCGGTGGCTGCCCGCACGCGCGCCCTATCCGGTACGCCAGGGCGTGTCGAATCTCTTCCGCCCCCACAACCAGACGCTCTCCGTCACGCTCGCGCTCGGGTTCGGCGCGTTCGTGATCGGCACGGTCCTCGAGGTGGGCGGCAGCATCATGGACGAGCTGACGCTCTCCTTCGGGTCGGGACAGCCCAACGTGCTCCTCTTCGACGTGCAACGCGATCAGGTCGAGGGGCTGATCGAGATGATCCCTCCGGCCGCGCGCGCCTCCGCCGAGGTCACGCCGCTGGTCACGTCGCGCATCGCGCGCATCAACGGGCGCACGCCCGACGATCTCCGCGACGATCCCGATCGCGAGGCGCGACCGGAGGGGTGGGCGGTCCGCCGGGAGTACCGCAACACGTACCGCGACTTCATCGGGCGGGCGGAGACGCTCGTGGCCGGACGGTGGTGGGACGGCACGCCGGGCTCGGAGGACGACACCGCGGTCGACACGGGGGATCTCGCGGGCGTGTCGCTCGAGGAGGACGTGGCGCTCAGCCTGCGGGTCGCGCTCGGCGACACGATCGTGTGGGACGTGAGCGGCATCGAGGTGCCGTCCGTCGTGACGAGCCTGCGCCGCGTCGACTGGGAGCGGCTGGAGCCCAACTTCTTCGCGATCCTCGAGCCGGGCGTCCTCGAAGAGGCGCCGCAGACGATCGTCGTCGTGGCGCGGCTTCCCGAAGAGAGCGAGCGGATCGAGCTGCAACGTGCGCTGGTCGGCGCGTACCCCAACGTGTCGGCGCTCGACTTCTCCAGAGTCCAGGAGGCGATCGACACGGTGCTCACGCGCGTTCGCCAGGCGGTGGGCTTCCTCGGCGCGTTCAGCGCCCTCGCGGGCGTGATCGTCCTGCTCGGCGCGCTGGCGACGTCGCGCGTGCAGCGCCTCAGAGAAGGAGCGCTGCTCAAGACGCTCGGGGCGCGACGCCCGCAGATCCTCACCGTGCTGCTCTCGGAGTACGTCGCGCTCGGGAC
Source organism: Gemmatimonadales bacterium (assembly GCA_050181335.1). GTDB lineage: Bacteria > Gemmatimonadota > Gemmatimonadetes > Longimicrobiales > Gaopeijiaceae > UBA2982. Next base: position 41,926 of record JBFXDG010000014.1, read on the forward strand.
GGTGGCCACGGCGAGCGGCCTGGTCCTGGCCGTGCTCGCCGCGGCGATCGTCGTGCCGACGGTGTTCGAGCTGAGCTACGCGCCCCGGGTAGGCTCGCTCGCGGCGATCTGGATCGCGGTGGTGGTCCTCACGGTCGTGGTCGGGCTCCTCGGCTCACGGGATCTCCTCCGCCGGGCGCCGCTCGCGGTGCTGCGCGAGGCGCCCGAGTGACGAGTGCGCGCTCGTCGGGCCGACTCGTCAGCTCCGGTCCGCGAACCGCCTGAGCCGATCTCCCGCCTCGCGGAGCGTCTCCAGCTTCTTGCAGAACGCGAAGCGCACGAGGGAGGCGCCCCGCTCGCGCACGCTGAAGAAGCTGGAGCCGGGAACGGAGGCCACGCCCGCTTCGCGCGCGAGCCGCTTCGCGAACGCGGTGTCGTCCTCGTCGGAGAGGTCGGAGAAGTCCGCCAGGATGTAGTACGCGCCCTCCGGCGCGCGGCAGCGGAAGCCCGCGGCCCGCAGCGCGGCCAGGAGAACCTCGCCGCGCTCGGCGTAGCCCGTCGCCAGCGACGCGTAGTAGTCGGGCCCGAGCCGCTCGAGGCCGACGGCGCATGCCTCCTGGAGGGGCGCCGGAGATCCCACCGTGAGGAAGTCGTGCACCTTGCGGATCGCGTCCGTCAGATCGGGCGGCGCGACGATGGTGCCCACGCGCCATCCGGTGATGCTGAACGTCTTGGAGAGACCGCTGACCGTCACGGTGCGCTCGGCCATCCCCGGAAGCGTGGCGAGCGGGACGTGCCGCCCGCGGTAGAGGATGTGCTCGTAGATCTCGTCCGTGATCGCCACGAGATCGTGCTCGATGCACAGATCGGCGACCCCCTGCAGCTCGTCGCGGTCGAACACGCGCCCCATCGGATTGTTGGGCGTGTTGAGCGCGATCGCCTTCGTGCGCGAGCTGACGAGGGACTCGAGCTGGGCGCGCTCCAGCCGGTAGCCCGGCGCCTCGAGCGTGGCGAACACCGGGCTCGCGGCGCACAGGATCGCGTCGGGCCCGTAGTTCTCGTAGAACGGCTCGAGGATGATCACCTCGTCGCCGGGGTCGATCATCGCGAGCATCACCGCGGCCATCGCTTCGGTGGCGCCGCACGTGACGGTGATCTCCCGCTCGGGGTCCACGTCCATGCCGTGGAGCGCGGCGTACTTCTTCGCCAGCGCGCGCCGGAGGCTCGGCGCTCCCCAGGTGATGGCGTATTGGTTGACGTCCGCTCGAATCGCCGCCGCGGCCGCTTCCTTCAGGATCTCGGGCGCGGGGAAGTCGGGGAAGCCCTGGGCGAGGTTCACGGCGTCGTGCTCCTTGGCGACGCGTGTCATCTCGCGGATCACCGACTCGGTGAACGTCCGCGTGCGTTGCGCGGCGCGGTCGAGGCTCGGTCTCAGAGGCGACTGCGGGGAGGGCGTGGGCTCGGACGCGCATCATGCTTTCGGTGGGCGAGCGCTGCAACGGCGATCGGGCTCACTTGCCTGGCGCCCCGACGCCGGTAGCATTGTCTCGCATGCTGCGCCGAGCCCTCCTCTGGGCGTCCACCAATCCCTTCCTCGCCGAGCGGCTTCCGCGCTACGGGTTCGTGAAGCGCGCCACGCGGCGATTCATGCCGGGCGAGCGCCTGGACGACGCGCTCGCCGCGGCGCAGGACCTCGCGGGTCAGGGGATCACGTCGACCGTGACGTTGCTCGGCGAGAACCTGCGCTCCGAAGCGGAAGCCGACGAGGTCGGGACGCACTACCGAAACGCGCTCGCCGCGCTCACGCAGCGAGGTCTCGACGCCGAGATCTCGGTGAAGCCGACCCAGCTCGGGCTGGACTTCAGCGTGGAGCGGACGCGCGATCGCATCGCCGCGCTCATGCGGGCCACGCCGTCGACGGTGTGGATCGACATGGAAGGATCCTCCTACGTCGATCCCACGCTCGAGCTCTTCCGCGGCCTGCGCGCCGAAGGCCCGAACGTCGGCGTGGCTCTCCAGGCGTATCTCCACCGCACGTCGGCCGACCTCGACGCGCTGCTGCCGCTCGATCCTTCGATCCGTGTCGTGAAGGGCGCGTACCAGGAGCCGCCCGACGTCGCCATGGCCAGCAAGAGCGACGTGGACCGCGCATTCGTGCGCATCACCTCGCGCCTGCTTCGGGCGCGATCCCAGGGCGGGCAGGGGCGTCCCGTGGTGGCCACGCACGATCCGCGCATGATCGCCGAGGCGAATCGTCTGGCCGTCGAGCTCGGGCTCGCCAAGGACGCCTTCGAGTACGCCCTGCTGTTCGGGATCGCCCGCGCCGAGCAGCAGCGGCTCGCGCGCCACGGCTATCGGGTGCGGGTCCTGATCAGCTACGGCTCCGCCTGGTTCCCGTGGTACATGCGGCGGCTCGCGGAGCGGCCGGCGAACCTCTGGTTCGTGGCGAAACAGATGTTTGGATGAGCGCGGGCCGACCCCCCGGACGATCCCCCGGGGGGCGGGCTCCCCCGTCGGGAGCTTCGTCGCTCGACGACGGTACAACGCTTAGATTCGCAGAACGACTTCCCGGGCTGACGCCGCGGGAATCCACGACGTGAGGAGAGGCAAGACGATGAAGGCGCGGAATCTGATCCTGGCTCTGGGCGTGCTCATGGCGGTCGGGGCGACGGCGGCGAAGGACCGGCATTTCGCGCTCACGCGCTCGGTGCCCGCAGCCGACGCGACGGTGACGTCGCCCGCGGAGGTCCGGCTCTGGTTCAGCGAGCCCGCCACGGAGAGCTCCGTGTCGATCCGCGTGACGAACGCCGGCGGTGACGCGGTGGAGACCTCCGCCGTGACCCGCGACGAGGCCGACGCGAAGGTCTACGCGGTCGCGGTCCCGAGACCGCTCGGTGCCGGGCGTTATACCGTGGCATGGCGCGGCATCGGAGACGACGGTCACGTCGTGACCGGTGACTTCGCGTTCACGGTGCGCGCCGCCGAGTAAGGCGTTCGGCGCGGCGCACCGGCGCCGCGCAGGCCCGTGGGCAGCGGGCTGCTTCGTTGCCTGCTCCCGACAGCCCTGTCGGAGATCTCCCTACGGATTCCCCGCCCGAGTCGATAGAGATTCGGGCGAAGATCCGTGACGAGCACCGATGCGGTGCAGGGGGGACACCATGATGCCACGCGCCTCGAAGCACTCGGTGGTGGCGATGCACGCCGGAGGCGAAGCGTTCGACGTCGACGTCCGGGGCCACACCGTCCGAACTGACCAACCCGTGGCGAGCGGCGGTGCCGACGCCGGCCCGACGCCGCTCGAGCTCATCAGCGCCGGGCTCGCGAGCTGCGTGGCGCTGTACGTCCACCGCGCCTGCGTCCGCAAAGGTCTGGACGCCGAGGGACTCGCCGTCGAGGTGAACCCGCTGTGGAAGCCGGCCACGGCCAGCATCGGCCGGTTCGACGTCGTGCTCCACCTTCCGGGCTCGGTGCCCGAAGACGCCTATCCGGCCCTCGAGGAAGCGGCGTCCTCCTGCCCGGTCGATCGTACGCTCGTGTCCGGTCCGGAGATCGTGGTGAGCACGGTGTCACGCCCAACGCAGCTCGCCAGGCTGGAGGCCGCGGTCCCGATGGCCGGTTGAGCGGCGGCGGGGCGCGCCCGCGCGACGCGGCGACGCCCGCACGCGACGCTCCGGCGGTGCGCGGCGCGCGCAGGGGGCGCCGCGTTCCGTCACGCATCGGTGGCGCGGGTGTTGCGGGTTCGTGACGGCTTTCTCACCTGCCCGCCGGAGCGCCCATGGATCGCAGACCCCTCGAGCCGGCCGTGCCGTGCCCACCGCCCACGGAGATGGGCGCGGTTCTGGCTCCGTGGGTGATCCCGAGCTCGACGCGCAGCTTGAGCGCACGCTTCTGGAAGCTCTGTGATGCGCTCCTGACTGCGCCCGCTCGTCCCCAGCGCGGCCCGCTCGGCCACGGCAAGGTGCTCCTCGCCCTGGGGACGCGGCACTTCGACCGGCCCGCCGCGGCGCTCAACCTGGTGAACTCGCTCGTCCCGGGGACCTCGGCGGCCTGGTCGCGCATGGCGCTGCGACTCAGGTATCTGCCGTTCTCGTGCTCGGCGCTCAGGCTGATGGCCTTCGGAACCGGTGATACGGTCTACCGCCTGGGCGGCCCAGAATCTTCGCTCGTGCTGAAGGTGGAGCGGATCTCGCTCGGGCTGCGCCGGAGCGAGCTCGTTCACCTCGCGAGGTGGCGGCGACGCGGGTTCGAGGAAGTCGTGAGGGAGTACGCCGAGGTGCGCGACGTCTTTCCGGACGTGAGCTTCCTCGTGCTGCAGAGCCCCCTCTTCGGCGTGCCGGCGGTCGGCGCGGTGCAGCAGCTCGTCGCGGGCCCGTTCAGGGATCTGCTCCGGGACGTCGGCGACGCGGAGCTCGAAGCGCTCCTGGTGCGCTGTCCGGGGCTCGGTCCGCGAATCGCGGGCTTCCTCGAGCGCACGATCGCGATGTGGGAGCGCGGCGGGTGGATCGTGGATCTGGGCAAGGACAACCTGGTGCTCGCCGGCGAGGGCGACCGTACGAGGCTGTGCTACCTCGACGTCGAGATGAAGGAAGTGTCCGAGGTGCGGGGCACGTTCCGGGAAGCGCTCTACGAGCGCCTGATCGAGAGGATGCGCGCGATCCTGGCGCGGATCGATCTCCGAGCCTGAGGGCGCGGACCGGTCCTACAGCTTGGGAAGCGTCACGCCCTGCTGGTTCATGTACTTCCCCTTGCGGTCCGCATAGGCGATCTCGGGCAGCTCGTCGCCCTCGAGGAAGAGGAGCTGCGCGATGCCTTCGCCGCCGTACACCTTCGCCGGCAGCGGCGTGGTGTTCGAGATCTCGAGCGTGAGGTACCCCTCCCAGGTCGGCTCCAGGGGTGTCACGTTCACCACCAAGCCGCAATTCTCGACGAAGATCCCGGCGTCCAAGGCGAAATTTCCCGCCTCGGGCACGGTGAGGCAGTAGACGTCGTGCTCACCCGGTACGCCGCGGACGGAGACGACGGTGTGATTGAGGCGCGCACGCATTCCTTCCTCCGACGTCCGCGCCGCGCTCGTGCGCTCGGCGGAGCCGTCGTACACGCGGTGGCGGACGTTCCAGCCGTCGGCCGGCCGATGGGTGGGCCCGAAGCGGCCGTCGACCGGCTGATAGACGGCCTCGTATCCCCGAGCCACGCTCCGGTACAGCGGCATGAGGGAATCGCCCGGGCGGAGCTCGTCCGCGATGACCCTACGGCCGTCTCGGCGGATGAAGGCGTGGTCGGCGGTCGCGCGCACCGTCCTTCCGTTGTCCAGCTCGATCTCGAGCAGCGGGTCGCGACCGATCAGGCGAGGGGCGTCGAGCAGCACGACCTCGACGCGGCCGGACGCCCCGAGGCCGTAGCCCCAGAACATCTCGCCCTGCTCGTGGCGCTCGGCCATCTCCTCGAACGTGGGCGCGGATCCGTCCACCAAAGCGACCCGCGTATCCGCCGAGAAGCAGCGGGCATAGGTCGACTTGCCGACGCAGATGGCGAGTACGTTGCGTGGAATCCGGAAGTACTCCTCCGTGCGGGCGAGCGCGAAGGAGTTCGGCGGGATGATGCACTCCGGGCCGCAGATGTCGACGAACGAGCGCGCGTCGAAGCTCTTGGGATCGACCACCGCGTTGTAGACGTTCGTGAAGACCTTGAACTCGGACGACACGCGGATGTCGTAGCCGTACGAGGAGAGCCCGTAGGAGATCTTGCCGTCGCGGATCTGTCCGCTCTCGAACGGCTCGATCATGCGGTGCTCCTCGCACATGCGGCGGATCCACTTGTCGCTCTTGATCGGCATCGAATCAGGCTCCGAAGGGGCGTGCGGACGCTCCACCCGGGGGGGCGGAGAGGGCCAACGACGTCAAAACGGGGCCAAACATAGAGGGCCCTCGGAAGCTCGTGCAAACGCACGGAAAAGTCGGAAAAATCGCCCGCGGTTCCGGTTGACCCCCCCGACCCCCTCCGGTAGCTTTTCGGCGTCCTCCGGGCCTCGTGAACGATTTCACAAATCGGACGGCGCATGTCGGGAGCGTATCTCCCCTTCCTTCTCCTGCTGGGCATCTCGGTCGTGAACGCCCTCGGGATGGTCGTCACCTCCCACATCCTCAACCCCCGGCGCGACACACCCCAGAAGCTCATGCCCTACGAGTCGGGCATGATCCCGCTCGGCAGCACGCGGCAGCGCTTCTCGGTGAAGTTCTACATGGTCGCCCTGAGCTTCATCGTCTTCGACATCGAAACCATCTTCCTCATTCCGTGGGCGGTCGCGATGCGGGATCTGGGATGGGGGCCGTTCCTCGCCGTTCTCCTCTTCGTCGCCGTGCTCGCCGCAGGGCTCGTCTACGAGTGGAAGAAGGGAGGGCTCGAGTGGGTGTAGGCGACATGCTTCCGGGCGGAGGCGTCAGCAAATCGCAGGGCGGGCTGTTCGGCGCCGGCGGCCCCACCTTCCTGACGACGAAGCTCGACTTCGTGGTCAACTGGGGACGGGCCAACTCCCTCTGGCCGATGCCGTTCGGCACGGCGTGCTGCGCGATCGAGATGATGGCCGCCGCGGCCTCCAACTTCGACCTCGCGCGCTTCGGGATGGAGCGGATGTCGTTCAGCCCGAGGCAGGCCGACGTGCTCATCTGCGCCGGGCGGGTGCCGTACAAGCTCGCGCCGGTGCTCCGCCGCATCTGGGACCAGATGCCGCAGCCGAAGTGGTGCGTCTCCATGGGCGCGTGCGCGAGCTCGGGCGGCGTGTTCGACGTCTACTCGATGGTGCAGGGGATCGACACGATCGTCCCCGTGGACGTCTACGTGCCCGGCTGCCCGCCCAGGCCCGAAGGCCTCATCTACGGGCTCATGATGATCCAGGAGAAGATCCGCCAGGAGTCGCTCGGACGTCACTTCGAGCACCGCGCCGAGGATCCGGCCCGTGTCGCTCTGCCGGAGGCGAGCGAGAGCGAGCTGCACGGCCTGACCGGTCCGTTCGGCAACTCGACGCAGCAGGAGCGACTGTCGAGCGGCGTGATCGTGGAGGCCCCCGACGACCGACCCATGCGGGAAGGGACCGACACGTACGGCACGCGCGAATCCCAGTCGAAGCCGTCCTGACTCCCGAGCTCCGCGACCCGATGATCCAGAGGACGACGGGAGGACTCGATGCCGTAGAGCAGGGTCCGCTCCCCTCCGACCCTCCGCGGCGCCGCGCCCCCGCGCCGGCCCAGGGCCCGGGCGCGCATCCGTCCGTGGACGCGCTCACGGCGCGCTTCGGCGCGGCGATCCTCAGGCATCGCGTGAGCGCGGGCGACCAGACGGTCGTGTGGATCGATCCGGCGAGGAGCCTGGAGATCCTGGGTTGGCTCAAGGACGATCCCACCCAGCAGTACGACATGATGTCCGACGTGACGGGCGTGGACTACGGCCGTGGCGCCGTGGACGTGGTCTACCAGATGTTCTCGACCGTGCACAAGCGAGCGTTGCGAGTACGCTGCGAGCTTCCCTACGACGCGCTCGCGATCGACTCGGTGGTGCACCTCTGGCGCGGCGTGAACTGGCTGGAGCGCGAGGTCTACGATCTGTTCGGCGTGACGTTCCGGGGCCATCCCGACCTGCGTCGCATCATGATGCCGAGCGACTACGCCGAAGGATTCCCGCTCCGTAAGGACTTCCCGCTGCGTGGGCGCTTCTCGCGGGCCGAGCAGACGCGGCGCGCGCTCGCGCAGGACGTGGAGCGGTTCTACCGGCCCGCCGATCTGGAGCACGGCGGAGCGCCGCAGGAAGTCGAGGCGCCGCGACCGAGCGGCGCGGCCGGGGAACGCGGTGAGGAGAAGGCGGGCTGATGGCGCAGCGCACCATGGAGGTCGCCGTCGGCCGCAACCCCGAGATGGGTCCGCACGGCCGCCCGGTCCCGAGCCCTCTGGCCCCGTTCGACCTGCCGGAGCCGCAGCTGGACACGGAGGAGATGCTCATCAACATCGGCCCGCAGCACCCCGCGACACACGGCGTGCTCCGGCTGGTGTGCGAGCTGGACGGCGAGACGGTCCTCTCCGTGATGCCGGACATCGGCTACCTGCACTCGTCGTTCGAGAAGCTCGGCGAGTTCAGGACGTGGAATCAGGTGGTTCCGCTCACCGACCGCATGGACTACCTCGCGCCGCTGATCTACAACTGCGCCTACGTGATGTCGGTCGAGAAGCTGATGGGCATCGAGGTCACCGAGCGGTGCAAGGTCGTGCGCGTGATCTGCATGGAGCTCGACCGGATCTTCAGCCATCTCCTGTGGCTCGGCACGACCGCGATCGACGTCGGGGCGTTCACCCCGTTCCTGTACGCGTTCCAGCAGCGCGAGAAGGTCTATCAGCTGCACGAGTCGCTCACGGGCGCGCGCATCACGACGTCGGCCACGCGCGTGGGCGGCATGATGGCGGATTTGCCGCGCAACTGGATCGAGCAGCTCACGGCGTTCCTCGACGCGTTCCCCAAGACGCTGGGCGAGATCGACCGGCTGCTCACGACGAACCAGATCCACATCGGCCGCACCCAGGGCATCGGCGCCATCACCGCGGACGATGCGATCAACTGGGGGCTCACCGGCCCGAACCTGCGCGCGGCCGGCGTGCCCTACGACGTGCGCAAGGACCGACCGTACTACGACTACGAGTCGTACGACTTCGAGGTCCCGATCGGCGAGCACGGCGACTGCTACGATCGTTATCTGTGCCGCATGGAGGAGATGCGCCAGAGCGTGCGCATCCTGCGCCAGGCGATCGCGCGGCTTCCCGGCGGCCCGATCAACGTGCCCGACCCGCACATCTCGTTGCCCTCCAAGACGGACGCCATGTCCGACATGGAGAGCATGATCCACCACTTCAAGCTGATCACCGAGGGGATCCCCGCTCCGGAGGGCGACTGCTACTTCGCGGTGGAGGGCTCCAAGGGCGAGCTCGGGATGTACGTCGTGGCCGAAGAGGGGAGCACCAAGCCGGTGCGCTGGCGCATCCGCCCGCCGTCCTTCGTGAACCTGTCGGCGATCGGGAAGCTGGCGAAGGGACACCTGGTCTCGGATCTCATCATGATCAACGCGAGCCTCGACATCGTGCTCGGCGAGATCGACCGATGAGCCCACCGTCCGTGCCGTTCAAGAACCCGGGTTGGGCGGGGAACACGGGTGAGTTCGACCTCACCGAGGACCAGGTGCGCGGCGACGACTTCGTCGGCGAGCGGCCCAAGCACGGGGGGCACGCCTCGGGGGCCGGCACGATGCCGTACATGCTCGCGGGCAAGGCGCCGGAGGCGCCGCTCTTCGAGGGAGAGTACAGGGAGCGGCTGGACAAGATCGTCACGCGCTACCCGAACAAGCGCGCCGCGCTGCTGCCGGCGCTCGCGCTCGCGCAGGAGATCCGCGGCTACGTCAGCCCGGAGTCCATGGACCGCGTGGCGGAGGCGCTCGACCTGTCGCCCGCGTACGTGCGCGGCGTGGCGACGTTCTACACGATGTACAACAAGCGGCCGGTCGGCCGGCACCTCGTCCAGGTCTGCACGAACATCTCGTGCAACCTCTGCGGAGCCGACGAGGTGTTGGCTGCGTTCCTGCGCTACACGGACACGGAGCTGGGCGAGACCTCCGAGGACGGCAACTTCACCGTGATCGAGGCCGAGTGTCTCGCGGCGTGCGGTTTCCCGACCTGTGTGCAGATCAACTCGCGCTACTACGAGAACGTGACGCCCGCCGACGTTCCCAAGATCGTCGAGCACCTGAAGTCGATGGAACCCAAGTCGGCGGGAGGCGACTGAGCGGTGGCCTACCCGTACGTCTCCGACAAGGAAGCTCGTGTGCTCAGCGCGCGCTTCGGCGACCCGCTCCAGCGGCGCGTGGACACCTACGTGCAGCGCGGCGGCTACGGTGCCCTGAAGAAGGCTCTGGGCATGGGGCCCGACGCCGTCATCGATCTCGTGAAGGCGTCCGGCCTGCGCGGGCGGGGCGGGGCGGGCTTCCCGACCGGCGTGAAGTGGTCGTTCATGCCCAAGCAGCCGACCAAGCCGCACTATCTGTTGTGCAACGCCGACGAGTCCGAGCCCGGCACGTTCAAGGATCGGGAGCTGATCCGCTGGGATCCGCACCAACTCATCGAGGGCTGCCTGATCGGCGCGTATGCCATCCGCGCGAAGCACGTCTACATCTACTGTCGCGGCGAGTTCTTCGAGGCCAACCAGGTGCTCGCGCGCGCGGTGGAAGACGCGTACGCGAAGGGCTACTCGGGCAAGAACATCCTCGGCTCGGGCACCGACATCGACGTCACGGTACATCAGGGCGCCGGCGCGTACATCTGCGGTGAAGAGACCGGGCTGATGAACTCGCTCGAGGGCAAGCGCGGGCTGCCGCGGGTGAAGCCGCCGTTCCCGGCTGCGTTCGGCGCGTTCGGCATGCCCACGACGATCAACAACGTCGAGACGCTGTCGGCGGTGCCGCACATCGTCACGAACGGCGCCGAGTGGTACCGGCAGTGGGGGAGCGAGAAGAGCCCCGGCACCAAGCTCTTCTGCGTCAGCGGGCACGTGAACAAGCCCGGGAACTACGAGCTCCCGCTCGGGTTTCCGCTCGCCGAGCTCATCGAAGACGTGTGCGGAGGCGTGCGCGACGGCCACGCGCTGAAGGCCGTGATCCCGGGCGGCTCGTCCGTCCCGATCATCGACGCGCAGGAAGCGATGGCGTGCAAGCTCGACTACGAGGGCTGCGTGGCAGTCGGCACGATGCTCGGATGTGCGTCCGTGATCGTCATGGACGAGACCACGGATATCGTGAAGCAGGTGCGGCGCATGGTGGACTTCTACGCCCACGAGTCGTGCGGGCAGTGCACGCCCTGCCGCGAGGGCTCGGCGTGGACCGCGCAGATCCTCCGGCGCATCGAGAACGGAGAGGGACGGGAGGAGGACCTGAACACCCTGATGGACATGACGCAGCAGATGGTCGGCACGACGATCTGCGTGCTGTCCGACTCGGTGGCGGCTCCGGTCCAGTCCGCGATCAAGAAGTTCCGCGGCGAGTTCCTCGCCAAGATGACGGCGGCGCTGCCCGACGCCTCGCTGGCCGGGGTCGCTTGAGATGAGCACGCCTCCGGCCCAGCCGTCGGCCACGCCGGCTCCGACTCCTCCCGGCCCCGCCACGGTCACCCTCACCATCGACGGGAAGAGCGTCACCGTCCCCAAGGGCACGACGATTCTCGAAGCGGCCAAGACGATCGGCACGGTCGTCCCTCACTACTGCTATCATCCGGGACTCTCTTCGCCCGCGATGTGCCGTCTGTGCCTCGTGGAGGTCGAAGGGGCACCGAAGCCGCAGCCTTCGTGCGTCACGCTGGTCGCCGACAACCAGGTCGTGAAGACCGAGTCTGCCAAGGCGCTCGAGAACCGCCGGGGCGTGCTCGAGTTCTATCTGCTGAACCACCCGCTCGACTGCCCCATTTGCGACCGATCCGGCGAATGCGACCTGCAGGACTACGTCCACGCGGAAGGACGCGACCACGGACGGGGCGTGGAGCCGAAGCGCGTTTTCGGTCGGGACGACTTCGGGGGCGACGTCCTCTTCTATGGCGACCGCTGCGTGATGTGCACGCGCTGCGTGCGCTTCATGAGCGAGGTGGAGAAGGACGATCGCCTCACGGTGGTCGAGCGCGGCAACCGCTCCGTGATCGACACGTTCTTCGAGGAGGGTCTCGAGGGGACGCACTTCCACGGCAACATCGTCGACATCTGCCCGGTGGGCGCGCTCATCTCCAAGGACTTCCTGCACAAAGCGCGCGCGTGGGACCTCGAGCACACGCCGTCGATCTGCGCGAGCTGCTCCCAGGGCTGCAACATCGAGATCCACCAGCGTGACAACGTCGTGCAGCGGCTGAAGCCCCGGCACAACCTCGAGGTCAACGGCTGGTGGATGTGCGACCACGGGCGTCTGAGCTACGAGTGGCTCAACGAAGGGGACCGGCTGGAAGCGCCGCTGGTGCGGAACGCGGAAGGCGCCACGCGAGCGGTGGCGTGGAAGGAGGCGCTCGCGGCCCTGCTCGAGAGCGCCCGACCGCTCCCGAGTGGCAACGTGAAGGCCGTCGCCTCCCCGCGGTCGTCGAACGAGGATCTCGGTGCGCTCGCGCAGATCGTGCGCGCGCTCGGCGGCGGCGAGATCGTCTACCGCTCCCCGCGCGCGGCCGACGAGATCGTGCTGAAGGGCTTCCCCACGCTCGCTCGGAGGAGGGACCTCGCCGGCAACGTGAAGGGCGCGGATCTGCTCGGCATGAAGCGCGTGGGATCCGACGACGGCACCGGAGGTCTCGACGGCGTCGCCCGGCACGACGGGATCGTCATCGTGCTCGGCGACGCGCTCAAGGACGCCGACGCGTCGTTCGGAAAGGACGCTTCGCTCTACGTCTACCTCGGCACGCACGCGGGGGCCGCCGCGCGCTCGGCGCACTTCGTCCTGCCCGTGACCACGTATGCGGAGGCCGAGGGCACGTTCACGAACCACGAGGGCAGGGTGCAGCGCTTCTGGGCGGCGGTCGACGCGCCCGGCATGGCGCGTCCTGCTTGGCTGGTGCTCGGCGCCCTGGGCGCCGAAGCGACCGGGTCCGGAGCGCCGCGGACCGCGGCCGACGCGTTCGCCGCGTTCGTGGCGAGCACCCCCGCGTTCGACGGGCTCGACTACGATGTGCTCGGCACGGTCGGCGCCGTCGCACGTGCGCCTGCCGGCGTGAAGGGAGGCTGAGCGTGGAGCCGATTTCGGGGACCGCTGCGTTCGTGTTCATGGCCCTGAAGGGCCCGATCATCTTCACGGTGGTGATGATCGTCGTCGCGTATACGACGCTCGCCGAGCGGCGCGTGTCCGCGTGGATCCAGGACCGGAGCGGTCCCAACCGCGTCGGTCCGTTCGGGTTGCTCCAGCCGATCGCGGACGGGATCAAGAACATCCTGAAGGAAGAGACGCTGCCGCTCACCGCGTCGCGCTTCTTCTTCATCATCGCGCCGATCCTCGTGCTCGTCCCGTCGCTCGTGACGTTCGCCGTGATCCCGTTCGCCGCGCCGCTCCCGACACCTTGGGGCGTGGTGGACATGGTGATCGCGGACCTGCCGATCGGCATCCTGTACGTGCTCGCGTTCAGCTCGCTCGCCGTGTACGGCATCGTCCTCGGCGGTTGGGCCTCGAACAACAAGTACGCCTTCCTCGGCGGTCTGCGCGCTTCGGCCCAGATGGTGAGCTACGAGGTCGCCCTCGGCCTGTCGCTCATCACCGTGCTGATGATGACGGGCAACGTCACGCTCACCGAGATGGTGTGGAAGCAGCAGCAGCTCGGGATGTGGTTCGCGTTCCCGCTCTCGCTCGCGTTCATCCTCTTCATCGTGTCGGCGTTCGCGGAGACCAATCGCCTGCCGTTCGATATGCCCGAGGCCGAGTCCGAGCTGATCACCGGCTACCACACCGAGTACTCGGCGATGAAGTTCAGCGCCTTCATGATCTCCGAGTTCGGGCACATGGTGACGGCGTCCGCGCTCATGGCGACGCTCTTCTTCGGCGGCTGGGACATCCCGTTCTGGAGCGGGGACGACGCGTTCTGGTACCAGGGCCAGCTCATCTCCGGCTTCGCCGCCGACGGGAGCGTCGTCCTCGCGAACCCCGCGTGGTGGAAGACCCTGCTCACGTTCGGCGTGTTCGCCGCGAAGACGTCGTTCTTCCTGCTCGTCTACATCTGGGTGCGCTGGACGCTGCCCCGGTTCCGCTACGACCAGGTCATGTCGCTCGGGTGGAAAGTGATGCTGCCGACGGCGCTCGGTTACGTGGTGCTCATCGCGGGAGCGATCCTGGTGCTCGACGAGATCGGCGTGCCCTGGGGGTTCGGGTACGGCCTCGCGCTCACGGCGGTGAGCGGCGCGGCGACGGCGGCGTTCCTCTTCTTCCTCGACCGGGGACGGACGATCACGGGCGCCGCGGCGCAGGCCGCGCAGCGCGCCGAGATCAAGTCGGTATCGGCGGCCCGCGCGGCCGCGGTCCCCGCGACGGCCCGTGCGGCCAGGCAGGAGGGCTGATGATCTCGGTCAAGCTCATGCAGCGACCGGCGCCCGAGTCCACGTCGTACCTCCGCGCCGCGCTGTCCGGCATGGCGCTCACCTTCCGCCACATGATCAACCCGGTGAAGGTGACGCAGCAGTATCCCGAGGAGCAGACGGAGCTGAGCCCACGCTGGCGCGGCACGCACGTGATGGAGACGCACGCCGACGGCAGGCCCAAGTGCGTCGCGTGCGGGCTCTGCCCGACCGTGTGCCCGGCGAACTGCATCCGGCTTGTGGGCGGTGAGGACGATCAGGGCAACCGCTACCCGATCGTGTACGAGATCGACGAGTTCCGCTGCATCTTCTGCGGGATGTGCCAGGAGGTCTGCCCCGTCGAGGCGATCCACGTCGGCCGGCACTTCGAGAACGCGGAGTATACGCGTGAGCGGTTCGTGTACGACCTGGACCGGCTGATGGAGCAGGGGCACGCCAGCACGAACCTGTGGGATCCGAGCGATCCGACCGGCGAATGAGCCTCGTCCTCTTCTACGCTTTCGCCGCCATCGCCATCGTCGCGGCCATCGGCGTCGTCGTCGCCCGGAGCCCCGTCGGCAGCCTGCTCTTCATGACGGTGACGCTGTTCGCCATCTCGGCGACGTTCGTGTTGCTCGAGGCGCACTTCCTCGCCGCGGTGCAGGTGATCGTCTACGCGGGCGCCATCATGGTGCTCTTCCTCTTCGTGATCATGCTGCTCAACCTCGGGCACGAGGCGCAGCGCGATCTGCATTGGGGAGGATTCTCGATCGTCTCGGCCGCGGTCGTCGGGGGCATCGTGGGTCTGCTCGCCCTGGAGCTCCGCGGGAGCGATCTCGCCGTGGGCACCGCGCCCGGCGCCCAGTCGATCGCTGCGGCGACGGCCGAGTACGGCGCGGTCGGCGCGATCGCCCGTCCGCTCTACACCACGTACGTCGTGCCCTTCGAGATCACCGGCATCCTGCTGCTGGTGGCGATCGTGGGCGCGATCGTGCTCGCCAAGAAGAGCAGCCCCTCGTGATCAACGAAGCGCTCGGCCTCAGCGCGATCCTCTTCGTGATCGGTACGTTCGGCGTGCTCGTGCGCCGGAACGCCATCATCATGTTCCTCTGCATCGAGCTTCAGCTCAACGCGGTGAACGTGGCATTCGTCGCCTTCTCGAATCTGTTCGGCATCGAGGGGCAGATCTTCGTCTTCTTCGTGATGACGGTGGCGGCGGCCGAGGCGGCCGTGGGGCTGGCGATCATCATCTCGATCTTCCGCCACTACGAGACCGTGGACGTGGGCTCCTTCAACCTGCTCAAGTGGTGATGGCGCTCGCGGCGGTGCTCGCGCAGGGCGGCGCCCCGGCCGCCGGAGGCGGCGGCGAGTACGTGCCGTTCCTGCCCGGCCTGATCGTCCTGCTCCCATTGCTGGGCTTCCTGCTCAACGGCGCGCTCGCGCTCGCGCACGGCCGGAGATCCGCCGTCGCGGTCCGGGCCGGCGGCGAGCTCGATCTCGGTGAGCGCGGCTCACGGCCTCTCACGCACACGCTGCCGAGCCTGATCGGGCCCGGCGTCCTCGGGCTCGCGTTCCTGATCACGCTCGTGAACTTCTCGCGCGCGCTCGGTGCGTCGCTCGAGGAGCCGGTGGTGGTGAGCTACTGGACGTGGATGGCGACCGGGACGTTCTCCGTGAACGCGGCGCTCCAGCTCGACCAGCTCTCGCTGCTCATGATGATGATCGTCACGGGGATCGGCTTCCTGATCCACGTGTTCAGCGTCGGCTACATGCGCGACGACGCGGGCTATCCGCGCTACTTCGCATACCTGAACCTCTTCGTGTTCTTCATGCTCGTGCTCGTGATGGGCTCGAGCTACGCGCTGATGTTCGTGGGCTGGGAGGGCGTGGGCCTCTGCTCGTATCTGCTGATCGGGTTCTGGTTCAGCGACAAGGAGAAGTCGGACGCCGGCAAGAAGGCGTTCATCGTGAACCGCATCGGAGACTTCGGCTTCCTGGTCGCGATGTTCCTGCTGTACACGACATTCGGCACCCTGGACTTCGAGCCGATCTTCGCGGGCGCGGAGACGTTGGCGTACGCGGGCGGGCTCGTCACCGCGATCACCCTGTTCTTCTTCCTGGGCGCTGCCGGGAAGAGCGCGCAGATCCCACTCTACGTCTGGCTCCCCGACGCCATGGCCGGCCCGACGCCCGTGTCCGCCCTGATCCACGCGGCCACCATGGTGACCGCCGGCGTCTATCTCGTCGCGCGCTCGTCGGTGCTCTTCGCGCTCTCGCCGGTCGGCAGCGCGACGGTGGCCGGCGTCGGCGTGCTCACCGCGCTCTTCGCGGCGACCATCGCGCTGCAGCAGTACGACATCAAGAAGATGCTCGCGTACTCCACCGTCTCGCAGCTCGGCTACATGTTCGTCGGCGTGGGCGTCGGGGCGTACGCGGCGGGTGTCTTCCACCTGATGACGCACGCCTTCTTCAAGGCGCTCCTGTTCCTGGGGTCCGGTGCGGTGATCCACAGCATGCACCACGCGCTGCACCACACGCACAGCCACGACGATCCGCAGGACATGCGCAACATGGGCGGGCTGAAGGCCCACATGCCCATCACGTGGATCACCATGTGGATCGCCACGCTCGCGATCGCGGGGATCTGGCCGTTCGCCGGCTTCTTCTCCAAGGACGAGATCATCTGGCAGGCGGCCGCCTTCGGCGGGGCAGAGAGCGCGCCCTACCCGCTGCTGTACGGGCTGTTCTGGGCGATCGCGCTGATCGCCGCGATGCTCACGGCGTTCTACATGACCCGCATGATGGTCATGACCTTCCACGGCACCAACCGCACGGGCGCCGAGGAAGCGAAGCACCTGCACGAGGCGCCGGCGGTCATGTGGATCCCGCTGGCGGTCCTGGCCGTGCTCTCCGTGGTCGGGGGGTGGATCAACGTGCCGGCGGGGCTGCGTGAGACTCCGCTGCTCGGGCTCGCGCCGCTCTCCGGGGAGTGGCTGCACCACTGGCTCGAGCCCGTGACTGCGCGCGCGCACGAGGTCCAGCTCGCGCACCTCGGCGAGGTGGGTCACTCGGCGCCGATCGGGGGAGGGGAGGTCGCCTGGGCGATCATCTCCACGGTGGCCGCGCTCGCCGTCGTCGTCGCCGCGTTCCGCGTCGTGAGCCGGCAGGACGTGCGGCCGGCCTTCGAGTCGGCACCGCCGGTCGGGTTCGCGAACGTGCTCTACAACAAGTACTACGTGGACGAGCTCTACGACCGCGTGATCGTGCAGCCGATCGTGAGGGCGTCGAAGTTCAGCTGGCGCGTGATCGACGCCACGATCATCGACGGCACCGTGAACGCGGTGGGCTGGATCGCGAAGGGCGTGGGTGCCGTCGTCAGCATGTTCCAGACGGGCAGCGTGAACACCTACGCGTTCGTGCTCACGGTGGGCGTGCTGCTGATCCTCGGGGTCACGGTCTTCTAGGCCTCCAGCCAACCACCCATGACCTCACTCCTCGACGCGATCGGCTACGGCGACTGGATCCTCCACACGCTCGTGTGGCTGCCCGTGCTCGGCATGGGCCTCGTGCTCTGGTCCGACGAGAAGGAAGCCAAGACGGTCGCGTTCGCCTGGTCGCTCGGCGTGTTCGTGCTCAGCCTGGGCCTCTGGTGGGCGTTCGACGTCGGCGAGCCCGGCTTCCAGATGACCAGCCGCGCGACCTGGATCGAGACGTGGGGGGTGAGCTACTCACTCGGGCTCGACGGGATCAGCCTGTTCATGGTGCTGCTCACGACGTTCAGCACCGCGCTCGCGATCCTCGGATCGTTCAACTACATCCAGAAGCACGAGCGCGCGTTCTACGCGCTCATGCTGCTCCTCGAGGCGGGCGTGGTCGGCGTGTTCGTCGCCACGGACGTCTTCCTCTTCTACGTCTTCTTCGAACTCACGCTCGTGCCGATGTACTTCATCGTCGGCATCTGGGGCGGCGAGCGCCGCATCTACGCCGCGATCAAGTTCTTCCTGTACACGGCGTTCGGCTCTCTGCTGATGCTCGTCGGCATCCTCTATCTGTTCTACCGCGCCAAGGGCGTGCTCGGAGCGCCGACCTTCGCGTACGAGGACTTCCTGCTGATCCCGCTCACGACCGCCGAGCAGCTCTGGCTGTTCGCCGCGTTCGCGCTCGCGTTCAGCGTGAAGGTGCCCGTCTTCCCGCTGCACACTTGGCTGCCCGACGCGCACGTGGAGGCGCCCACGCCCGGCTCGGTGATCCTGGCGGCGGTCCTCCTCAAGATGGGCACCTACGGCTTCGTGCGGTTCCTGCTCCCCTTCTTCCCCGCCGCGGCGCAGCACCCGGCCGTCGTGGGGACCATGCTGGTCCTGGCGGTGATCGGCATCCTGTATACCGCGTGGGTGGCGGCCGTGCAGCCGGACGCGAAGAAGCTGGTCGCGTACACGTCGGTCGCGCACATGGGGTTCGTAGTGTTGGGCGTCTTCGCGCTCACGGTGAACGGCGTGCAGGGCGGGCTCATCGTCATGATCTCGCACGGCGTCAGCACGGGGGCGCTGTTCCTCCTGCTCGGCATGATCTACGAGCGCCGTCATACGCGTCAGATCGCCGACTTCGGCGGCCTCGCGCGCGTGGCGCCGTGGTTCGCCACCGCGTTCGTGATCACGGCGCTCGCGTCGATCGGCCTGCCCGGCACCAGCGGCTTCGTGGGAGAGTTCCTCGCGCTGCTCGGCGCGTTCGAGACGCATCCCGTGATGGCCACGATCGCCACGCTCGGCGTGATCTTCGCCGCGTACTACATGTTGCCGATGGTACAGCGCGTCTTCTTCAACAGGCTCGAGACGGACGAGAACCGCGCCTTCGAGGACGTCACGGGGCGCGAGCTCGCGATCCTGGCGCCGCTCTGCGCCCTGATGATCTGGATCGGCTGGAACCCGACGCCGTTCCTCTCCCGCATGGAGCCCAGCGTGCGCGCGGTGCTCGAGCGCGTGGAGCAGTTCGCGCCGGAGGCGGCCGTGGACGAGCGGGCCGACACGCTCCCCGTCGTGAGGGCCGAGTAGCATGCAGCTCGACTTCAGCCGCACGCTCCACTACTGGTGGGCGCTCCTGCCGGAGATCGTGCTGTGCGTGTGGGGGATCGGCGTGCTGATCGCCGGCGTCTCGAAGCGGTACCGGACGGACGAGGAGTCGACGGGCGATCCTACCCTCTCGGGTGCGGCGGACCTGGGCTGGCTGGCGCTCGTCGGCGTGCTCGTCGCCGCGTTCGCGAACGGCTGGCTCTACGGGCTCGAGGAGGTCGGCGAGGCCGGGATGGTCACGGTGGACACGTTCCGACTGTTCGCCAATTGGGTGCTGCTGATCGGCGCCGCGCTGACGATCCTGATCTCGTTCGCGTACGTGTACCGGCAGCGACTCCAGGCCGGGGAGTTCTACGGTCTGATCCTGCTGGCCACCGCCGGCATGATGTTCATGGCCGGCGCGCGCGACTTGATCATCATCTTCCTCGGCCTGGAGGTGATGTCGGTCGCGGTCTACGCGCTCACCGCCTTCAATCGCCGCGACCGGAAGTCGGCCGAGGCGGGGCTCAAGTACTTCCTTCTCGGCGCGTTCGCGACCGGCTTCCTCCTCTACGGCATCGCGCTGGTCTACGGCGCGACCGGCACGACGAACATCGCGGCGATCGGAGTCTCCGTGACCGGAGGCGCGGCCTCGCCCGGGCTCCTCGCGCTCGGGATCGGCATGATCGTGATCGGGTTCGCCTTCAAGGTCGCGGCCGTCCCCTTCCACATGTGGACGCCCGACGTCTACGAGGGTGCGCCGGCGCCCGTCACCGCGTTCATGTCGGCGACGGTCAAGACGGCGGCGTTCGTCGCGTTCATGCGGGTCATCGTGGTCGGGTTCGAGAGCGCGGACGACATCTGGTATCCGATCCTGTGGTGGCTCGCAGCGATCACGATGGTGGCGGCCAACCTCATGGCGCTGGTTCAGTCGAACGTGAAGCGCATGCTCGCCTACTCGAGCATCGCCCACGCGGGATACCTGCTGGTGGCGATCACGGCCTCCAACGAGAGCGCGGCCGCCGGAATGCTGTTCTATCTCCTCGTGTACACGCTCATGAACACCGGCGCGTTCGCCGTGGTCATCGGCATCGCGCATCAGTCCGAGGAGCGGCTGCACATCGAGGACTACGCGGGGTTCGGCTGGCAGCAGCCGTTGCTCGGCGTCGCGCTGACGATCTTCCTCCTGTCGCTCGCGGGCTTCCCCGGCACGGGCGGGTTCATGGGGAAGATGTACCTCCTCCAGGGCGCCGCGGACGCCGAGCTGTGGCGGCTCTCGGTCATCCTCGTGCTGACGACCGTCGCCTCGTATTGGTATTACCTGCGTCTGGCGTGGTTCATGTGGATGAGGAATCCCACATCCGAGCGCCAGCACGAGCTCGTGGTCGCGCCGCTTCCGATGCAGCTCGCGCTGATCGTCAGCGTGGCCCTCATCCTCTATACCGGCCTCTTCCCGGGCGCCGCTCTCGCGTTCGCGCACGAGAGCGTCGCGACCCTGGGCAACCTGGGGGGGGCCGCGCTAGGCTTGGCTCCCTGATGATGAAACCGCACATCTTTCGGCAGTACGACATCCGCGGGATCGTCGGGAAGGATCTCGACGCCGACGTGACGAATGCCGTCGGCAAGGCGTTCGCGAGCATCGTCCGCCAGCAGACTGGGGTGAAGACGCCCAAGATCGCCGTCGGCAACGACAACCGGACGACGTCGCCTGAGCTCGCCGCCGGCCTGATCGCCGGGATCCGGTCCGCCGGCGTCGACGTCTTGGAGGTGGGAACCGTTCCGACCCCGGTGCTCTACTGGGCGGAGGCGACGCTGGGCACGCACGCCGGCGTGCAGATCACGGGCTCGCACAACCCGCCCGAGTGGAACGGCATCAAGATGAGCCTCGCGCGGTCGGCTCTCTACGGCAACGGCATCCAGGAGATCCGGGAGCGCATCCTCGAGGGCCGCATGGATGCGGGCTCCGGAGCGCACGAGCGGACGGAGGTCCTCGATCGCTACGTCGAGGACGTCGCCGGCAGGTTCGAGCTCGCCCGCCCGATGAAGGTCGCCGCCGACTGCGGCAACGGCGTGGGATCGGTGGTCGCCGTCCGGCTGCTCGAGCGGCTCGGCGCCACGGTCACGCCGCTCTTCTGCGAGTCCGACGGGACGTTCCCGAACCACCATCCGGACCCGACGGTGGACGAGAACCTCGAGGACCTGATCCACGCCGTGCGAAAGGCTCCGCACGACCTGGGTGTGGCGTTCGACGGCGACGCGGACCGCATCGGCGCGATCGACGAGACGGGCGAGATCATCCGCGGCGACGTGCTGCTCCTGCTCTACGGCCTCGACCTCCTGAAGAAGCGGGGGAAGGGCCAGAAGCTCATCTTCGACGTGAAGTGCAGCCAGGTCCTGCCCGAGGTCTTCGGGGCGGCGGGTGGCGAGCCGATCATGTGGAAGACGGGCCATTCCCTCATCAAGCAGAAGATGAAGGAGACCGGCGCGCTCCTGGCGGGGGAGCTGTCGGGGCACATCATGGTCGCCGACGACTATTACGGATTCGACGACGCGCTCTACGACGCCTGCCGCCTGGTCTCGCTCGTGAGCCGTTCGGGACGTACGCTCTCCGAGATGGTGGCGGACTTCCCGGTGTACGTGTCGACGCCGGAGATCCGGATCGACGTGAGCGAGGAGCAGAAGTGGGGCATCGTCGACCAAGCGGTCGCGCATTTCAAGAAGAGCCACGACGTGATCGACGTGGACGGCGCCCGCGTGCTCTTCGGCGACGGCTGGGCGCTCATGCGCGCGTCGAACACCCAGCCCGCGATCGTCGCGCGCTTCGAGGCCAAGAGCGCGGCCAGGCTCGCCGAGATCCAGCAGGAGGTCGGTGCCTGGCTCGCGACGCACGGCGTGTCGATCCCCGGAGTCACCGTAGCGTAGGTAGCGGAATCACAGCGGGGGGAAGCCTGTGAAGCGCGGTCTCCGCTCGTTCACGGCGAGCTTACGCGGCGGGCGCCTCGTGGTGGCCGTCCTGGTGATGCTCGGTCTGGCGCTCGTGTGCGGCCGGGCCTTCGCGGCGGCCTACGTGGAGATCCTCTGGCAGGCTGGCGCCGGCTACTCCGGCGTCTTCTGGAAGCGCATGCTCTGGGAGTGGGGCATCCGCGCCGCGGCCGCGGTGGTGGTCGGCGTCTTGGTGCTGGTCAACCTTCGGATCGCGTCGACCACGCTCGGCGCGATCCAGATCCGCAGACGCTTCGCCAACATCGAGATCTCCGAGCGGATCCCCAGGCACCTCGTCTGGGCGGGCATCACCGTGGCGGCCGCCCTGCTCGGCCTCTGGTTCGGCGCCGCCGTGCCGCCCAACATCGGCATCCAGGCCCTCCTCTTCCTGAGCGCCGCGCCCTGGGGTGTGGTCGATCCGGTGCTCGGCCACGACCTCGGCTTCTACGTGTTCCTCGTGCCGCTGCTCGGCTCGGGCATCACGCTCGCGCTGATCGTCACGTTCCTCGTCTTCACCCTGGTGACCGCGGCGTACGCCGCCACGGGCACGATCCGTTGGACGCGGAGCGGCCTCGACGCGCAGCACCTTCCGCGCGTGCACCTCGGCATCCTGCTGGCGGTGTTCCTCGCGCTGCTCGGCGCGCGCCTCTGGCTCCAGCGCTACCTGCTGCTCACGAACGGCGGCTCGGCCGTGCAGGAGATCTTCGGCTTCACCGACGCCGAAGCTCGTCTGCCCGCCCTCCAGACGCTCGTGGTCGTGTGTCTCTTCGCGGCGGCGGCGACCGTGTGGGGTGCGTGGCAGAACCGCGTGGGACCCATGCTCGTCTCGTTCGTCTCGGTGGCGGTCGGTTGGATCGTCATCGGCCAGCTCTATCCGAGCGTGGTGCAGCGGGTGCGCGTGGAGCCGAACGAGCTCGCGCGCGAGACGCCCTACATCGAGTACAACCTCGCGTTCACGCGGTTCGGGTTCGGGCTCGACGATCTCGAGCGCAGGAGCCTCACCCCGGACGCGGGCGAGGTGGACTGGACGGAGGCCGCACGCCAGTTCGAGGGACTTCCCGTGTGGAATCCCAGCGCCCTGCTCGCGACCTACCGGTCGCTCGAGGCGCTCTTCCCGTACTACGACTTCTTCGACGCCACGATCGATCGCTACGAGACGCCCGATGGGCCCGTGCCCGTCGCGATCTCGGTCCGCCAGATCCAACCCGAGGGCATCCAGGACCCCAACTGGCAGAACCAGCACCTGCGCAAACGCTTCGTGGCCGGCACGGGCGCCGTGATGAGCCTGGCCGCCGACCACACGCCCGAGGGCAGGCCGCGCATGCTGCTCTCGGGGATCCCTCCGCGGGCGACATCGGCGGCGCACGCCGTGGACGGCCTGCGGCTCGACCGGCCGGAGGTGTTCTTCGGCACGACGCCCGCGAGCTACGCCGTGGTGATCCCCGACTCCGGCGACTACCTCGCGCCCGACTCCACGCCCGGCGAGCCCGGCGTCGACTTTCCCGCGGGCATCCAGCTGACGTCCGGCCTGCGGACGGCGCTGCTCGCGTGGCACTTCGGCGACGCCAACCTGCTGTTCGCGTCCGAGCTGACGCGCGAGAGCCAGTTCATCCACAAGCGGCTCGTGGTGGAGCGGGCACTCGCGATAGCGCCTTTCCTGCGCTTTCCCGAGGATCCCTATCCCGTGGTCGCCGACGGGCGCATCGTCTGGGTGCTCGACGGGTTCACCGGCACGGGGGCATTCCCGTTGTCGTCGGCCAACGACTTCGGAACCGTGCGACGGGGCGTGCGCTATATCCGCAACAGCGTCAAGGTGACGGTCGACGCCGTCACCGGCAGAATCGAGCTCTACCGCGTGCCGGTCGCCGATCCGCTCGCCGACGCCTACGACGTGGCGTTCCCCGGGCTGTTCCAACCCATCGAGGACATGCCCCACGAGGTGCGAACACACCTCCGGTATCCCCGGACGCTGCTCGCGCTCCAGACCCGCGTGCTGACGCAGTACCACCAGGAGACGGCACCGGCCTTCCACGGCCAGCAGGACGTCTGGAACGAGCCCCAGGAGCTGGCAGAGGGAGCGAACCCGGTGCCGTACCGCCCCGAGTACGCACTCTATGCGCTGCCGGGTGAGGCGTCCCGCCGCTTCCATCTCACCGGCCTGTTCGTGCCGGCCGGCCGGCAGAACCTGCGGGCCACGCTCGTCGGCCGCACGGATCCGCGGGGGATGCCCGAGCTGATCCTCTTCGACGTCGCGCTGTCCGATCAGGTGGCCGGGCCCCGCCAGATCGAGGCGCTCGTGGAGCAGGATCCAGAGATCTCGCAGCAGTTCTCGCTCTGGCGGACCGGCGGGAGCGACGTGTGGACCGGCCATCTCCATCTCGTTCCGGTCGGCGGTCGCCTCATCTACATGGAGCCGATCTTCCTCGCCGCCGATGCCGACGCGATCCCCGAGCTGCGGCGCTACGTGGTGAGCGACGGTCGGCGGGTCGCGATGAGGGAGCAGCTCGCGGACGCCGTGGCGGCGCTCGCCGGCGTGCAGCTCGCCCCCTCCGGCGGTCCCGCCGCCAACCTTCCGGCCGGCGTCGTCTGGCCCTCCGAGGCGCTCGACCTGCTCGAGCGGGCGGAGTCACGCGCCCGTGCGGGCGACTGGCAGGGGTTCGGGGAGGCGCTGGCCGAGCTGCGGGTGCTGCTGGAGGGACTGCAGGGCGGGGGTTAGCCCGAGCGCCGAGTCACACGGAGGCTTCCCGCCGGCCGATGCGATCGGTGAGCACGTCGATGCGGCTGGTCTGCCCCTCGATCGCATGGGTGTTCGCGTCGAGGCGGCGACCGTGATGCTCGAGGCGCAGTCCGTGGGCGTCGAGGCGACGACCGTGGTCCTCGAGGGTGCGGGTGTTCTCGTCGATTCGGCGGTTGGCCTCGACAACCCCCTCCGCAACCCGTCGGATCTCGTGACGCAGCGACTCCACGGTCACCCCGAGCGCGCGTGTCTCCTGGCGCGCGGTCTCGAATCCGGCGCGCGTCTCCTCTTGGTGGCGCCCGACCACCCCCTCCGTTGATCGCCCCCCGGGCCGCTGGTAGCTTCCGCGGCTGATCCATCCCGGCTGTCAGGGCCGCACGGCTCACACCGGCGGCGTGCGAGCGGGCCGAGCCCGCCCAACCCCAACCACGCATCCCCAGTCGTCGCATGGACTTACACGAATATCAGGCCAAAGAGCGCTTCCGCGCCGCGGGCATTCCCGTCCCTCCGGGCGAGGTCGCCCACACCGCGCAGGAAGCCGAGAGCCTGGCCAAGAAGTACGGCGGCACCGTGGTGGTCAAAGCCCAGGTGCATGCAGGGGGTCGGGGGAAGGCCGGAGGGGTGAAGCTGGCCAAGACGCCTGCCGAGGCCCGTGGGCACGCCGAGAAGATCCTGGGGATGCAGATCAAAGGCCTCACGGTCGAGAAGGTGCTCGTGACGCCGGCCGCCGAGATCGCCACCGAGGCCTACGTCGGCGTCCTGATCGACCGGGCGAAGCAGGCGCCGACGTTCATCGTCTCGCCGGCCGGCGGCATCGACATCGAGACCGTCGCCAAGGAGACGCCCGAGAAGGTTCGCAAGCTCGCCGTCGATCCGCGCTACGGCCTGCTTCCGCATCAGGCGTTCTGGCTCGCGAACTTCCTCTACGACGGCGAGTCGCAGATGAAGCAGGCGAGCAAGATCATCGCGCAGCTGTACGATTCGTTCGTGTCGTCGGGCGCCTCGATGGCCGAGATCAACCCGCTGGTGACGACGCCGAAGGGCGAGGTGCTCGCGCTCGACGCCAAGATGAGCATCGACGACAACGAGCTCTTCCGCCGGGCCGACGTCGCCGAGATGCGCGACATGTCTTCGGAGCCGCCCTCGGAGACACAGGCGCGTGCGGCCAACCTCTCCTACGTGAAGCTCGACGGTGACGTCGGCTGCTGCGTGAACGGCGCGGGCCTCGCGATGGCCACCATGGACCTGGTGAAGTTCTACGGCGGCAACCCGGCGAACTTCCTCGACATCGGCGGCTCGTCGAACCCGGACAAGGTCGTCGCCGCGCTCGAGATCATCACCTCCGATCCGAACGTGAAGTCGATCCTCTTCAACATCTTCGGCGGCATCACCCGCTGCGACGACGTGGCGAACGGCATCGTCGAAGCCACGAAGCGCATCGACATCGAGCCGCCGATCGTCATCCGTCTCACCGGCACGAACGAGGAGATCGCGCTGAAGATCCTGGAGAAGGCGGGCTTCTCGGCGTACACGTCGATGGACGAGGTCGTCGAGGAAGCCGTCCGGCTGGCCCAGTCCGCAGCGAGGGCCTAGACATGGCGATCTTCACCGACGCGAACACCAAGCTGATCGTGCAGGGGATCACGGGCCGGGACGGCTCGTTCCATACGCGCGAGATGATGGCCTACGGCACGCAGGTCGTGGGCGGCGTGACGCCCGGCAAGGGCGGCCAGCAGTTCGAAGGGCCGAACGGCAAGCCGAGCACGAAGAAAATCCCGATCTTCGACGCGATGGACGAGGCGGTCGCGGCGACGGGCGCGAATGCTTCCGTCATCTTCGTGCCGCCGGCGTTCGCCGCGGGCGCGATCATGGAAGCCGCCGACGCCGGCATCGAGCTCGTGGTGGCGATCACCGAGGGCGTCCCGGTGCAGGACATGGCGCGGGCGCACGCGTTCGCGCGTGACAAAGGCGCGCGCGTGCTGGGACCGAACTGTCCCGGATTGCTATCCGTGGGCGGCGCCAAGATCGGTATCCTTCCGGGACGCATCGTGAGCCCCGGCCCGGTCGGCGTCGTCTCGCGCTCGGGCACGCTCACGTACGAGGCCGTTTTCCAGCTCACGAGGGCGGGGCTGGGACAGACGACGTGCGTGGGCATCGGAGGCGATCCGCTGATCGGCACGAACTTCATCGACTGCCTCGAGGCGTTCGAGAAGGATCCGGCGACCAAGGCGGTCGTGATGATCGGCGAGATCGGCGGCACGGACGAGCAGCAGGCCGCAGCCTACGCGAAGAGCCACATGTCGAAGCCTGTCGTCGGCTTCATCGCGGGTCAGACGGCGCCGCCCGGACGGCGGATGGGACACGCCGGCGCCATCATCAGTGGCGCGGAAGGAACGGCCGCAGAAAAGGTGAAAGCATTGGAAGCGAGTGGAGTCTCCGTGGCAAAACGGCCGGCGGACATCGTCGGTCTGGTCAAGGAGGTCTTGGCATGATTCCGAACCTGTTGGTGGAAGATGCGCTGGAATCGGTCGATCACCGCGTGCGGCCCGACACGCCGCTCTCCGAGGTGGTCGACCTGATGGTGCGACGAGGCATCGCGGCCGTCCCCGTCGTGGGCGACGGATCCGAGGTGCTGGGGATCGTGACGTCGGGGGACGCCCTCGGGCAGCTCATGCACGAGCCGTCCGTGGCCGGCGTCGAGCCCGAGGAACTGCTCACCGCGCGCGACGTCATGACCCGCGCGGTGATGTGCGTCTCCGAGGGCCAGCCGCTGATCGAGGCCGTCCACATGATGCTGCACCGGGACGTGGATCAGATCCCGGTCGCACGCGAGGGTCGTCTGGTCGGCATCGTGACCCGGGCCAACGTGCTTCGCGCGCTCCATCTGAGGAAAGAAGCCACGCTCCTCGGGGGGCGCCCCTCGTGAGCCTCACCCTCGCGATCCTGAAGCCGGATGCCGTCGGCTCCGGCAAAGCCGGCAAGATCCTCGCGCATCTGGAAGGCGCGGGGTTCCGGGCGCGCGCCCTGAAGATGATCCGGCTCTCCAAGGACCAGGCCGGGGCGTTCTACGAGGTGCACCGCGAGCGGGGCTTCTACGCCGAGCTCGTGGAGTTCATGACGTCGGGCCCGGTGATTCCCATCGTGCTCGAGGCCGCCGACGCGGTGGCCAAGCTCCGGGCGACCATCGGGGCGACGGACCCCGCCGAGGCCGCCCCCGGAACGGTCCGGAAGCTCTACGCCGAGTCCAAGGGGCGAAATGCCATCCACGCATCGGACTCGGACGAGAACGCGCTCCGCGAGATCGCGTTCTTCTTCTCCGAGCACGAGCGGATCGGCATCGGCTAGGGAGCCGAAAGGCCGCCTAGAACAAAGGCAGCCCAAGGCTTAGGTTTCGCCCATGCTCAAGGTGGACCTCGGGCGTCTGGACCGCGAGGGTACCGTCCCCGTGGAAGCCCAGGTTCCCGCGGACGATGCGCTCTGGCAGGACAGCGGGATCGAGTGGGCGAGCCCGGTGGACGTGAGGCTGCGCGCCTCGTACGCCGGGACCGGTCAGATCGTGGTGCGGGGAGAGGTGAGCGGCACGTTGAAGCAGGAATGCCGGCGCTGCCTCGAGCCGGTGGAGGGTGAGTTCGACGAGGAGGTCACGTTGGTGTTCGATGCCGACGCGACCGACGAGGAGTCCGACGAGGGCGAAGCGTTTCCGTTCGACCCGTCGAGCGGGAGTCTGGACCTGAGTCAGGCAGTACGCGGGGAGGTGATCCTCGCGGTCAATCCGTATGTGGTCTGTGACCCGGAGTGCAAAGGACTCTGCCCGAAGTGCGGCGCCAACCTCAACGAAGAGGGGTGCGACTGCGTGGTGGTGGAGAGCGACCCACGGTGGGGAGCGCTGCGGGCCCTCAAGGACAGGTGAGACATGGCGGTTCCCAAGAAGCGGGTTTCGAAGCAGCGGAAGCGTAAACGCCGGACGCACTTCAAGGCCCAACCGGTCGCCGTGCAGACGTGCCCGAAGTGCGGCGACGCCAAGGCGCCGCACCGCGTCTGCCCGAGCTGTGGCTACTACCGGGACGAGCCGGTGCTGGAAGTCGCGGTCGGCTGACGCTCGCCCGCGTTCGATCGGCTGGGCTCACCCCTCGACGACCGCGATCTCGACCAGAAAGCCCACGGAGCAGTTCACCGGTTAGTTCGTTCATCAGGTCCGCCAAGGAATCGGCATGCGCATAGCGTTGGACGCGATGGGCACCGACTCGGCTCCCGAGCCGGAGATCCTGGGGGCGCTCCAGGCATTGCAGGACTTCGAGAACGACATCGAGATCGTTCTCGTGGGCGACGAGCAGGCGTTGCGCGCGGCGGTCTCGCGGCACGGCCCGATGCCCGAGCGACTGAGCTTCCACCACGCCCCCGACCGAGTGACCGCCGAGGACTCTCCCGCCTCCGTCATCCGCAAGAAGCCCGACTCGTCCATCGTCGTCGGTCTGAAGTTGCACAAGCAGGGTGAGGCGGACGCATTCGTGAGCGCAGGGTCCACCGGCGCGATCATGGCGACGTCGCTGTTCACGCTGCGGCCGCTGCCGGGCGTGGACCGGCCGGCCGTCGGCACGCTTCTGCCCACGCTCGGCTCGCCGTGCCTGCTGATCGACGCGGGGGCCAACGTGGACTGCAAGCCGCAGCATCTCGTGCAGTTCGCGCACCTCGGCAACGTCTACGTGCGGGACGCGATCGGCGTCGCGGAGCCGCGCGTGGCGCTGCTCAACATCGGAGAGGAGCCGGGGAAGGGGAACGAGGTGATCGCCGAGACGCACGGGCTCCTGGCGCGCGAGCCGGGCATCCACTTCGTGGGCAACGTCGAGGGCCGCGACATCATCCAAGACACGTGCGACGTGGTCGTCTGCGACGGCTTCGTGGGCAACGTGCTCCTGAAGTTCTACGAGTCGGTGGCCGCGGTGATCGTGGCCATGCTCCGCAAGCAGCTCGCGGACAAGGACGTCGGCACGCTGTTCGACGAGGTCTTCAGGGTGCTCGATTACTCCGAGTACGGCGGGGCCCCGCTGCTCGGCGTGGGCGGCGTCTCGATCATCTGCCACGGAGAATCGTCACCGAAGGCGATCAGGAACGCGCTGGGAGTCGCGGCGCGCGCGGTACGCTCGGACATGGTGAAGCACAGCGCGCAGGATGTGACCGCCGCTGCACGCTGAATCTTCCTCGCGAGGTTCCAGATGAAGAAGCCGCAGCCGCTCGTCGAGATCCTCGCAACGGGGAGGCACCTGCCCCCCACGATCGTCACCAACGACGACCTCGCGAAGCGCATGGACACGTCCGACGAGTGGATCCGGACGCGCACGGGAATCCGCGAGCGGCGCATCGCCGAGGACGGCGTGAGCGTGGCCGCGATGGGCGCCGATGCCGCGAGGCAGGCGATGAAGCGCGCCGGCGTCGAGCCGGGCGAGGTGGACATCCTCATCGTGGCGACCTCGACGCCGGATCGTTGGCTCCCGGCGACCGCGTGCGATGCGCAGGCGCTCCTCGGGTGCAGCAACGCGTTCGCGTTCGACGTGATGGCCGCGTGCACCGGCTTCCTGTACGGGCTGGTCGTCGCCGAGGGATACCTGGCTTCGGGTCGGGGTGAGATCGCGGTGGTGATCGCGACCGAGAAGATGAGCTCGATCATCAACTGGAACGACCGCTCCACGTGCGTGCTCTTCGGCGACGGCGCCGGCGCGGCGGTGCTCCGCGCGGCGAACGGCAGCGGGCGCGGCATCCTGTCGAGCCACATGCGCTCGGACGGCAACCTCGCCGACCTGCTGTGCCGGCCGGCGGGCGGGGCCGCGGAGGCGCTCACCGAGTGCGTCGTCCAGGAAGGTCGGCACCTCGTCCAGATGCAGGGCCGCGAGATCTTCAAGCACGCCGTGCGCTCGATGGCCGAGGCGTGCGACTTCGCGCTGCAGCAGGCGGGCATGACCGGCGCGGACATCGATCTCCTCGTCCCGCACCAGGCGAACGTCCGCATCCTCGAGGCGACGGCGAAGTACGCCAACCTGCCCATGGACAAGGTGTTCGTGAACCTCGACCGCTACGGCAACATGAGCTCGGCGTCGATCCCCGTCGCGCTCGACGAAGCCGAAGAGAAGGGCCTCATCGGACCGGGATCCAACGTCCTCACCGTGGCGTTCGGGGCCGGGCTCACCTGGGGCGCCATGGTGGTCCGCTGGTGACGCGCGCGGAATCGCGATGACGTTGGCGCTCCTCTTCCCCGGGCAGGGATCGCAGTACGTCGGTATGGCGCGGGCTCTGGCCGAGGCCGAGCCGCGCGCCGCGGACATCCTCGCGCGCGCGAACGAGATCCTCGGCTTCGACCTCGCCCGCCTCATGCGCGAGGGTCCGGAGGCGGAGCTCACCGAGACCAAGAACGCCCAGCCCGCGATCCTCGTGCACTCCGTCGCGGCGCTCGCGGTGGCCGACGGGCAGCTGGAAGCCCCCGCGTTCGCGGCCGGTCACTCGCTGGGCGAGTTCACCGCGCACGTCGCGGCGGGCACGCTGTCGTTCGAGGACGCGCTCTCCGCCGTCCGCCTCCGGGGCGAGCTGATGTTCGCGGCCGGACAGGCCCGGCCGGGCGCGATGGCCGCCGTCCTCGGCATCGGCGACGCGGAGCTCGAGGCCGCGTGCGCGAAGGTGGACCGTGGCATTTGTCAGCCGGCGAACTTCAACGCCGAAGGACAGATCGTGATCAGCGGCGACGTGGCGGGAATCGAGCAGGGAACCGAGCTCGCCAAGGCCGCCGGCGCCAAGCGCGTGATCCCGCTCAAAGTCTCGGGCGCGTTCCACTCGGCGCTCATGGAGCCCGCGGCCGCGCCGCTCAGGGAGCGCCTCGAGGCGATCGAGTTCCGCGACCCCCGCTATCCCGTGGTGTCGAACGTGACCGCCCAGCCGGTGCGGACGGGCAGGGAGGCGCGCGAGCTGCTCGTGAAGCAGCTCACCTCCCCGGTCCGCTGGGCCGAATCGATCGCGACCATGGTGGCGGCCGGCGCCGACCGGTTCGTCGAGGTCGGCCCGGGGAAGGTCCTCGCCACGCTCAACCGCCGGAACGCGCCCGGCGCCGAAACCTCGTTCCTGGGCGAGCCGGGCGATTTCGCCGCATGGGCGGACGCCGCCCCACGAGCCACGGGAGGGCCATGAGCGCCAGGGAGCTGGAAGGCAAAGTCGCGGTGGTGACGGGCGGCTCGCGCGGCATCGGCCGCGCGATCGCCGAGGCGCTGGCCGAGGCCGGGGCGCGCGTGGCGGTGGTGGCCCGCGACGCCGAGCGGGCGAGCGCGGCCGCCGCGGAGATCGCGGGCGGACCGCATGCGGGGTTCGCCTGTGACGTCGCCGACCCGGCGGCGGTCGGGGCGACGCTCGCCGCGGTCGAGGAGCGCCTCGGCCCGGTGGCCATCCTGGTCAACAACGCGGGGATCACGCGGGACAACCTCCTGTTGCGCATGAAGGACGAGGAGTTCGATGAGGTGATCGCGGCGAACCTCAAGGGCGCGTTCAACTTCACGCGTGCCGTCTCGCGTGGCATGCTGAAGCGCCGCGACGGGGCGATCCTCAACATCACGTCGGTGGTCGGGCTGACGGGCAACGCCGGGCAGGCGAACTACGCCGCCTCGAAGGCCGGGCTGATCGGCCTCACCAAGAGCGTCGCCCGCGAGCTCGCCTCGCGGAACGTCCGCTGCAATGCGATCGCCCCCGGCTTCATCACCACCGACATGACCGGTCAGCTCACCGAGGCGCAGATCGACGAGCTTCGCGGCCGCATCCCCCTCGGTGCCCTCGGAAACCCGGCCGATGTCGCGGCGGCGGCGCGGTTTCTCGTCGGCCCGAGCGCCCGCTACATTACCGGCCAAGTTCTGGCGGTCGATGGCGGGATGGTCATGTAGGGCCCCCCGAATCAATCCCCCCGAAGGAGAGGAGACATGAGCGAGCCCACCGAGGCCAGAGTCCGTGAGATCATCGTGAACGAGCTCGGCGTCGAGCCGGAGAAGGTGACCGACGACGCGTCGTTCGTCGAAGATCTGGGCGCGGACTCCCTCGATACCGTCGAGCTCGTGATGGCTTTCGAGGAGGAGTTCGGGGTGGACATCCCGGACGAGGACGCCGAGCAGATGCGCACGGTCGGCGACGCCATCGCGTACCTGCGCAAGAAGAGCGCGTCCTAGGCGCGGGCTCCCGGCCCACCGGCGGACGATGGCTACAGCATCCGGACACCGCCGCGTCGTCGTGACCGGCATGGGGCTCGTGTCCCCTGTCGGGCTCGACGTGCAGTCGAGCTGGCAGTGCATGCTCGCCGGCAAGAGCGGCGGCGGGCTCGTCACGGCGTTCGACGCGACCGAGGACTTCCCCTGTCGCATCGGCTGCGAGGTGAAGGGCTTCGACCCGCTCCAATACCTGGACAAGCGGGACGCGAAGCGGTTCGACCGCGTCTCGCAGTTCGCGATCGCGGCATCGGCCCAGGCCATGGTGTCGGCGGGCTTCGCCGACTCCGAGCTGAACGCTTCGCTCGGCGGTGTGGCCCCGGAGCGCTTCGGCGTCATCATCGGCAGCGGGATCGGCGGCATCGCCACGTTCGAGGAGCAGCACCGCAAGCTGATCGAGTCGGGTCCCCACCGGGTGAGCCCGTTCTTCGTCCCGATGTTCATCCCGGACATCTCCGCGGGGCTCGTGTCGATCCGCTGGGGCCTCAGAGGTCCGAACTACGCGACGGTCTCGGCGTGCGCGTCGTCGGCGCACGCGATCGGGGACGCCGCCCGACACATCCGGCACGGCGACGCCGACGTCATGATCGCGGGCGGCGCGGAGGCGACCATCACCCCCATGACCTTCGCCGGCTTCTCCTCCATGAAGGCCATGTCCACCCGCAACGACGACCCGGCGGGGGCGAGCCGTCCGTTCTCCATCGATCGCGACGGGTTCGTCATGGGCGAAGGCGGGGCGTCCGTGATCCTCGAGGCGCTCGAGCACGCGGAGGCGCGGGGTGCGCCCATCCTCGCCGAGGTCGCGGGGTACGGGCTGTCGGGTGACGCGTATCACATCACGGCGCCGCCCGAGGACGGCTACGGCGCGCAGAATGCGATGCGCATGGCGCTCCTGCACGCGGGTGCCGAGCCCGGCGACGTGGACTACGTGAACGCGCACGGCACGTCGACCATGGCGGACGCGATCGAGACGGCGGCGATCAAGTCCGTGCTCGGCGAGCGCGCGCGGGAGATCGTCGTGGGCTCGACCAAGTCGATGACGGGTCACCTCCTGGGTGCGGCCGGGGCGCTCGAGGCCATCGTGTGCATCCAGGTGCTGAGGACCGGCAAGATCCCCCCGACGATCAACTTCTCGGGTGCGGACCCGGCCTGTGACCTGGAGTACGCGCACGGCGGCATGATCGAG
Source organism: Gemmatimonadales bacterium (assembly GCA_050181335.1). Taxonomy (GTDB): domain Bacteria; phylum Gemmatimonadota; class Gemmatimonadetes; order Longimicrobiales; family Gaopeijiaceae; genus UBA2982. The sequence continues at coordinate 76,165 of JBFXDG010000014.1, forward strand.
CGACCGGTGGAGCTGGCGCTGAGCAACTCGTTCGGGTTCGGCGGGCACAACGTCTGTTTGGCGCTGCGGCGCTGGGAGTAGCCGATGCGGGTCGGCACGGGCTACGACTCGCATCGCTTCGACGCCGGCTGCGAGCTCGTGCTCGGCGGCGTTCGCATCCCGAATCATCCCGGGCTCTCGGGCCACTCCGACGGCGACGCGGTCGCGCACGCGGTGATCGACGCCGTGCTCGGCGCGGCCGCCGCCGGCGACGTCGGTAGTCACTTCCCGCCCACCGATCCTCGCTGGAAAGGAGCCGATTCGCTCGAGCTCCTCACCATCGCCACGCACGCCGTGCGGGTGGCGGGATGGCGCGTGGTGAACGTCGACGTCACGGTGATCTGCGAGAGCCCGAAGATCCGGCCCCATGCGGCCGAGATGTGCCGGCGCCTCGGCGACGCGTTGGGCATCCCCGCCACCGACGTATCGGTGAAGGGAAAGACGAACGAAGGGATGGGGTGGATCGGTGCGGGCGAGGGGGTCGCCGTCCACGCGGTGGCGCTCGTCGCACCGGCATCCAGCCCGAGGTAGTGAGCCGAAGCGGTGAGGCCCGGTGAGCGAGTTCCTCGCCTGGATGGCCTCGCTTCCCGGACCGGCGCTCTACCTGCTCCTGGGGGCGGGCTCGGCGCTGGAGAACGTGGTGCCCGCCGTGCCGGCCGACACGTTCGTGGCGCTGGGCGGCATCCTGTCGACGCTCGGGAGCACGAGCGCCCAGGGCGTCTTCCTTGCCACCTGGCTCTGCAACGTCGCGTCGGCGCTGGGGATGTATCGCCTGGCGCACCGGCACGGCGGGGCCATCGTGGGCACCCGCGTCGGCCAGCTCGTGCTGCGTCCGCACCAGCTCGAGCGGATGGCGCGCTTCTACGCGCGCTTCGGCCCGCCCGCGATCTTCCTGACGCGCTTCCTGCCGGGCCTGCGTGCCGTCGTGCCGGTCTTCGCCGGGATCACCCGCCAGCGGTGGTGGGCGGTCGCCCTGCCGGTCGCAGTCGCGTCGGCCATCTGGCACGCCGGGCTGGTGGCGCTCGGCGTCCTCGCCGGTCGCAACCTGGATGTGCTCGAGGGGCTGCTCGCGCGCATCCAGGGCGTGCTGGGGCTGCTCGCCGGCGTGCTCGTGGTCCTGATCGCGATCTGGTGGTGGCGTTCGCGCCATCCGCCCCGCGAGCCGGGGAGCTGACGCGTTGAGCGCGCCGGGATGAGCGAGCGCACCAAGGGCGCTCACGCGTCCCGGGACCCGTTTCGGCTCGAGCAGTTCCAGGACTACCTCACCTACGAGCGCGGCCTCTCCGCGCGCACGGTGAGCGCCTACCGGCGCGACCTCGCGCGGTGGTGCGAGCTGATCACGGCGAGCGGGGCGCGCGCCCCCGGAGACGTGACCGCGCGCCAGCTCCGCGAATGGGTCTTCGCGCTCAAGCACGCAGGTCTCGCGCCCACGTCCATCCGCCGCGCGCAGTCTGCCGTGCGCACCTACTTCGCGTTCCTGCTCGCCGAGGGGGCGGTGGGCGCCGACCCGACCGACCGGCTGGAGTCACCGAAGGCAGCGCGTAAGCTGCCCGACTTCCTCACCGTCGAAGAGGTCGAGCGGTTGCTCGAAGCGCCCGACGCCTCGCGCCCGCTCTATTGGCGGGACCGGGCGATCCTCGAGCTGCTCTACGCCGCGGGGGTCCGCGTCTCGGAGCTGGTCGAGCTGCCGATCGCCGCGCTCGACCTGGAGGAGGGGCTGGCGACGGTGGTGGGAAAGGGCGCCAAGGAGCGGCTCGTGCCGATCGGCGCGCCGGCGCGGCGCGCGCTCGAGCGCTACCTGCGCGAGGTCAGGCCGCAGCTCGACGAGGGCAAAGGGGCGGGGCGCGTCTTCCTGAACGCCCGAGGGCGGCCGCTACGCCGGGAGGCGGTGTGGACGCTCGTCTCGGAAGCGGCCCGCCGCGCGGGCATCGCGAAGCACGTGTCCCCGCATACGCTGCGGCACACCTTCGCCACCCACCTCGTGGAAGGGGGCGCGGACCTCGCCGCGGTGCAGGAGCTGCTCGGCCACGCCGACATCTCGACCACGCAGATCTACACGCACCTGGACCGCGACTACCTGCGCGAGACGCACCGGCGCTATCACCCGCGCGGCTGAGGCGTCGCGCACGCCGGGTCGAGAGCGCGCGCGAAGACCCGGCGGCGATCCGCTAGTTCGGCCGACTCCTGGCCGCCTGCGTCTGCGTCCCGGTCGCGGCGATGGCCGTGAAGAGCTCGTCCTGCGTGTCGTTCGTGGTGAGCAGCTGGATCGCCTCGGCGAGAACGGGGTCGCGCTCGGCGATCACGTCGGCCTCCGCCCCCACGTCGTCCAGACGTTGGGCCACCGAGATCCGGGAGCGCCAGCGAAGGAACGTGCGCACCGTCGGGTCGCTGGCGAGGTTCGCGGGCAGCCCCTCGGCGACGAGCCCGTTCATGAAGGCTTCGAACTCGGCGTCGGTGACGCCGGCGAGCTCACCCGCCGCGCGCCGCGCCGCGGCCGCCCGGAAGGCGAACTCCGTGACGCGCAGGTTGAGCGGCAGCTCCATCTCGTTCGTGACCCGCACGAGCTCCTGCTCCGGAAGGCGGAGCGTGTCTTCTGGAATCGCGAGATCCGGGAAGATTCCGCCGCCGTTCACGAGGGAGCGTCCGTGCGAGGTGACGACCGTCTGCCAGCGCGTGGAGTCGTCGGGTAGCGCGGCGCCCTGGCGGTCGCGATCCCGCTGCAGGGAGCGCTTGAGCGGGGTGAGCCACGAGCCGGTCGTGAACCGGAGGCGGCGGCCGTGCGGGAGCTCCATGACCGTCTGCACGACGCCCTTGCCGAACGTGCGCTCGCCGAGCACCAGCGCGCGGTCGTAGTCCTGGAGCGCCCCGGCGAGGATCTCGGCGCCCGAGGCCGTATAGCCGTCGACGAGCACGACGATGGGGAGATCCGGCACGCGCTCGGGCCATTGATCGCGGAATGCCTCCTCGTCGGGCTCGGTGGCCGGGCGCCCCGGGGCGCGCTGCACCGTGCTGGCGAGCGTCGATCCCGGCTCGAGGAAGAGGTCGGCCAACATGAGCGACTCGTCGAGGAACCCGCCCGGGTTACGCCGGAGGTCGATGATCAGCCCGTGCGCATCCTCCATCTGCTCGAGCGCCGCGTCCATCTCCTCGGCGGCACCCCGCGCGACGCGGTCCATCACCACGTACCCGATGTCGTTCTCGAGCATGCCCCATTCGACGGCCGGCACGTGCACCTCGGCGCGCGTCATGTCGAAGGCGAGCGGCTCCTCGTAGCCGTCGCGCCGCACCCGCACGCGAACGTCGGACCCCGCGGGCCCGCGAATCGAGTCGGCCGCGACCTCGGTGGTCCAGCCGGTGACCTCGGTCGAGTTCACGCCGACGATCACGTCACCCACGGCGATGCCCGCCTCGAAGGCGGGGAAGCCGCGGAAGACCGCCGTGACCGTGACCTTCTCGTCGAGGAGCGTGATCTGGAGGCCGACGCCCGAGTAGTTGCCGGTGGTCTGCTCCTCCCACGCATCGGCCTCGGCGGGGGTGAACAGCTCGGCATACGGATCGTCGAGGGCCTCGATGAGCCCGTCGATGGCCGCCTCCCAGAGCAGCGAGTCGCTGAACTCATCCATGTGCATCCGCGAGATGGCGCGGATCGCTCCGGCGAGAACCTCCGCGGATTCGGGCTGCTCGACCGCCTGCGCGCCGCGGGCCCGCCCGCCGGAGGCGCTCTGGGCCGACACGCCGGGTGCGAGGAGCGCGAGCGTGAGGACGAGCGGCAGGGAGATCCGGTTCGGCATGTGGCGCCCTCGCGACGACCTTGAGTACGGTGTTTCGGCCGGCGGATCGGCGTCCGGCGGCTCGGGGGTTAAACCCCCTGTTCGCGAAGCTCGTTCCTCGGGCCCCCGAAGGTGTACCTTCCTCTCCGGTTCTCCGAGCCGGCAGATCCGAGCCCCTTGCACGTGATACGCCAACCCAGCCGATGAATCAAGAGCGTCCCGGACCCCCGCTCCGGGTGGCCCTCGCTCAGATCAAGCCGAAGAAAGCGGACGTCGCCGGCAACGTCGAGCGCGTACGCCGGATTCTGGCCGAGGAGTCGCCGCACGCCGACGTGGTGGTGTTTCCCGAGGCGTCCCTGTCCGGCTACTTCCTGGAAGGTGGCGTCGCCGACGCGGCGATCTCCGTGGAACGGCTCATCGACCTCGTCGGGCCGCCTCCCGCCGGCGCCGCCGATCTGGTGGTGGGATTCTACGAGCGCTGGCGCCGGCGCCTCTTCAACAGCGCGGCGTATCTGGAAGCGACCCCCGCGGGTTGGGTGGCGCGGCACGTCCACCGGAAGCTCTTCCTCCCGACGTACGGCGTGTTCGACGAAGCGCGCTTCGTGGAAGCGGGGACCGAGGTGCGCGCGTTCGACTCGCGGTTCGGCCGATTCGGGATGCTCAACTGCGAGGACGCGTGGCATTCGCTCCCCGGGACGATCCTCGCGCTCGACCGCGCCGAGCTGATCATCGTGGTGAGCGCGTCACCGGCGCGGGACTTCACGCCCGCGGGCGGCGGCATGCCCGCCAACCTGTCGAAGTGGGACGCGCTGGCGCCGGCCATGGCCAGCGAGCACGGCGTGTTCGTCGTCGTCTCGCAGCTCACCGGCTCGGAGGGGGGAAAGCTGTTCCCCGGCGGATCGATCGCGGTCGGACCGGACGGGCAGCTCCTGGCGCGCGGACCGCTGCTCGAGGAGGCGGTCACGGTCGCGACCCTCGATCCGAGCTCCCTCGACCGCGTGCGCGTGGCGTCTCCGCTGCTCGCAGACCTCGAGCAGGCGCTGCCGCACCTGCAACGCTCGCTCGCGCGCCTCGGTGCCGGAGCCGGCGAGGAGGTCGAGGAAGAGGAGGAGGAGCTGCCGGACGTCACCCCCGTGCTCGCGGGGCGGGGCGAGAGCGCGGCCGGCGGCGAGGCACTCGGTCAGCCGGATCTTCTGGCGCTCGATCTCGCGCTCGTCGAGCGCACCCTGGTGGAGTTCATCCGCGAGGAGGTCCGTCGCCGGCGCGGCTTCGACCGCGTGGTCGTGGGCGTCTCGGGCGGCGTGGACTCGGCCGTCTCGCTCTTCCTCGCGTGCCGGGCGCTCGGGCCCGAAAACGTGCACGGCTACCGGCTGCCGTACCGAACCTCGAGCGCCGAGAGCCTGGAGCACGCCGCGCTCGCGCTCGACGCGACCGGCGCCCACGCGCACACGATCGACATCAGCGAGCCGATCGACCGTTACGTCGCGGAGTACGAGCCCGACATCTCCCCGCTCCGGAAGGGCAATCTGATGGCGCGCCTGCGGGCGGTGATCCTCTTCGACCAGTCGGCCAAGATCGGCGCGCTGCCCCTCGGCACCGGCAACAAGAGCGAGCGCCTGCTGGGTTACTTCACGTGGCACGCGGACGACTCGCCGCCGATCAACCCGCTCGGTGATCTCTTCAAGACGCAGGTGTGGGAGCTGGCGCGTCATCTGGGCGTGCCGGACGTGATCGTGGACAAGCCGGCGACGGCGGACCTCGTGAAGGGTGTCACCGACGAGGACGAGCTCGGTGTCGCCTATCACGACGCGGATCCCATCCTGCACTGGCTGCTTCGCGGATATACCGCGGCGGAGCTCGTGCGCATGGGCTTCGACGAAGGCGACGTGGGCGTCGTGACGCGTCGGCTGGAGTCCACGCATTGGAAGCGCGAGCTGCCGACCGTGGCCGTGCTCTCGTCGAGCGCGATCGGCGAGTTCTACCTCAGGCCGGTGGACTACTAGACGTCGACGTCGTTCCCGCGCGGGGTCGGGCCCTCAACGAGCACCCGTCACGCGTCTGCGGAGGGACTCCAGCATCGGCAGCGGCGTGAGCTCGCCGTCCACGATCTCGGCGAGCTGCTCCTCGCGCTTCCAGTGCGCCTCCAGCTCGGCCAGCTCGAGCTCGAGCAGGTGCTGCTCGGTGGCCTCGTTCGCCGCGATCTCGAGCGCGATGCCTCCCGTGCGTTGGAGATCGCCGAGCCGCCGGCCGCCCTTGAGCACGATGCGGGTGAGATCGTGGGGCGATCCCGCCTCCTGGATGAGGCGCGCGGCGGATACCACCCGGCGCTCGGACGCTCCCGCGAAGTGATGGTAGGCGAGCACGCGCCGGAGCGTGCGCTCGGCCTCCTGTCCGCTCAGACGGAGACCGCCGTCGTGGTAGGCGCCGCAGCGCGGACAGCGCGCGGCGATGTCCACCTTGCCGGGCTCGCCGGTCGGGAAGAGCCCCAACGAGGCACGCTCGCTGTACGGGATCGCACGGAAGACGTGTCCGCACGCGCTGCACGTCGAGCTCCCATGCCAGGCCGCGCTCCCGAAGCGCAGCCAACGCGCGCCGTCCCGCACGGTCTCCTTGCCGTGGCCCACCACCAACCAGACGCCGAAGAAGGTCATGCCGCCGGTCGCCCACCCGCCGAGGAGCACCGCGCCCGCCGCGACGGAGCCGGCCACGCCGAGGTTGTTCCATTTCTGGCGTCGCGACACGAGCTCCCGACCGTAGCGCCACCACGCTTCCTCGGTGAGCTCCGCTTTGCCGACACGCACGACCTCGAGCGGCCCCGCCCTGAGCAGCGCGATGTTGTCGGTCTGCGAGAGGAGGCGCGCCTTGTCGCGGGAGAGCTTCTCGAGCTCCTCGAGCGCCTCCCACCGTTCCTCGATCGGCGTGAGCGACCAGCGACGACAGGAGCGACACACGACCCAGAGGCGGCCGCGCCGGGGGTCGAACGCCAGGCGCGTGCCGTGAGGAAGGTGCGCGAGCTGGTCGTTCGGCTCGAAGGGCTGAGCGCAGACGAGGCAGCGAGTGTACAGCTTCGAGTCTCCTTCGCGCGTGTGGCTCAGCGGGACCTACCCGTCCACCCTGCGGCGGATCCTTCCCCGATCCTTCCCGAGGTCGAACCCTGTGCGCTACGGCCGTGCCCGGTAGATTCTTCTCCGGGTCTCGGCCCCCTTCGTCCGCTCCCGCTCGGATCCAGCGCGTGCTCCTCGTCATCGACAACTACGACTCGTTCACGTTCAACCTCGTCCAGTTCCTGGGCGACCTGGGCGCCGAGCCCGTGGTCGTGCGCAACGATCAGCACACGATCGACGAGCTGGTCGAATGGAGGCCGGAGCGCGTGGTCGTCTCTCCGGGGCCGTGCACCCCGACCGAGGCGGGCGTGAGCATCGACGTGTTCCGTCGATTCGGACCGCTCGGCGTGCCGACGCTCGGTGTCTGCCTCGGTCACCAGAGCCTGGGCGAGGCGTTCGGCGGACGCACGATACGCGCGCATCGGATCATGCATGGCAAGACGGGACCCGTCCGCCACGGCGGGGAAGGCGTTCTCGCGGGCATCCCCTCACCGTTCCAGGTCGCGCGCTACCACTCCCTCGTGACCGACGCCTCCGTCCTGCCCGCGGAGCTCGAGCCGGTGGCGTGGAGCGCCGATCCGATCGATGCGGGGGAGATCCAGGCCATGCGGCACCGGGAGTATCCGGTCTGGGGCGTACAGTTCCATCCCGAGTCGCTCTTCAGCGAGCACGGCAAGACGCTGCTGGCGAACTTCATGCGCCTGTAGGCGAGCTCCGCGAACCAGCCCCGCGAGACGGGTCGCCGACGCCGTTCGCCCGGTCGTGCTCGGCCACGAGCCGTTTCGGGGCCGCGAGCCGCCAGGCGTGCTCGAGCAGGCTCGTCAGCTCCGTCTCGTCCACACGGTCCAGCCGCACGAGCACCGTAGGGTATCCGCGGTAGTGGTCGGTCGTGAAGAACGCGCCGGGATCGACACGCAGCCGAAAGTCACGCTCGTCGAAGCCGCACTTCACCACGAGGACCGTGTCGTCGTCGCGGAGCCGGGCGATGAACTTCTTCCGAACCCGGAACCCCGCCGTCCCGTAGCAGGGGCCTTCCTCCACCCCGGGGAGCGCGAGCAGCAGGCGACGCGCGGTCTCCGCCGTGACGGGCCTCCTGCGGCGCGAGGTCTTCCTCTTCATTCGAGGATAGTAGCAGCCCGGTCTTGCCTCCGCGTCGTGCGCCCGCTACGCCTGACGCACTCACCAGAGCCGGAGGCGGGTCATGAGCGCGCGAAGCCGTTCCCGAGTCGTCTTTCCCTGGGTGCTCGCATGCGGGACCGCCGTGCTCGCGGGATGCGCGGGCTCCGAAGCGGACGGCGGCGCCGGGGGCGTCACCGCGTTCGAAGGCGCGACGCTCCTGGTGGGTGACGGCACGCCGCCAATCGAGGACGGCGTCCTGCTCGTGACCGACGGCAGGATCACCGCGGTGGGGACCGCGGCGACGCTCGAGGTCCCGCGGGGCGCGGCGCGCGTCGACCTCACCGGCAAGACCGTCATGCCGGCGATCGTGAACGCGCACGTGCACCTCGCGTCGGAGCGCGAGGAGCGGATCGCGCAGCTCGAGCACATGGCGTACTACGGCGCGGGTGCGGTGGTGAGCCTCGGGCAGGATACGGGGAGCGTGGCGCTCGCCATGCGGAGCGAGGATCTACCCGGCCTTCCGCGCACCGCCAGCGCGGGACGTGGGATCACGTCCCCCGAGCCGGGTCGTACGACCGCGCCGCATTGGGTCACGACCGCCGACGAGGGCAGGGCAGCCGTCCGGGAGCTGGCCGCCCAGCGCGTCGACATCGTGAAGATCTGGGTGGACGATCGGAACGGCGAATACGAGAAGCTTCCTCCCGAGATCTACCAGGCGGTCATCGACGAGGCGCATCGCCACGGGCTCCGCGTCACCGCACACATCTTCGCGCTGGAGGATGCCAAGGCGCTCCTCCGCGCGGGGATCGACGCGTTCGCCCACGGGATCCGTGACCGCGACATCGACGACGAGCTGGTCGCGCTCTGGAAGGAGCGTCCCGCCGTCGTGCTGGTGCCGAACCTTCCCGATCCCGGCGTGCCGCAGGATTATGCCTGGCTCGCGGGGACGGTACCGCCCGAGCAGCTCGCCCGCATGCAGGAGGGCGCCACCGACCGGCCCGACCTGCAGGAAGCGTTCGGCATCCAGGCTCGCAACCTCGCCCGCCTGGCCGGCGAAGGCATCCGCGTCGCCTTCGGGACGGACGGCAGCGTGGCGTGGGCGCCGCACCTGGAGATGGAGGACATGGTACGGTCCGGCATGAGTCCCGCCGCCGTGATCGTCGCGGCGACCGGGTCCTCCGCGGATTTCATGCGCATGGGCGACGTGGGCACCCTCGTGGTCGGCAAGAGCGCCGACTTCATCGTGCTCGACGCGAATCCGCTCGATGACATCCGCAACACACGCCGAATCGCATCGGTCTACCTGCGTGGCGAGGAGGTCGACCGTGCGGCGATCGGCGCGCGGCTGGCTTCGCCGCGCGCGCCGTGAGGCGCGGACCGCTCAGCCGCCGAACGGCTTGCCGCACTCCGGGCAGAACTTGGGCGCGCCGTCCGCCTCGACGCCGCAGTGCGCGCACTTCCGCTTGGCGGCCGTAGCGGCGCCGCACTCGGGGCAGAACTTCCCACCCTGGATCTTCGCGCCGCATTGGGGACAGACCGCCGGCACGGCGCGCGTGAGGTCGCGCTGGCCGAGATGATCGACCTCGCGCGCTTTCTGCATCGCCTGGTCGCGGGCCGCCACGGCGCGCGCCGCGGCGATCTCCTCGTCGAGGTCCGGAGCACACGTCTCGCACAGCTGCGCCTTCTCGTTCCAGCACACGGGCTCGCACACCCACTGACCGCAGCGCGTACACTGCTTGAAGAGCGGGCTGATCTCGCGCACGGCCGCGTCCAGGGCGGCGTCGTGCGCCGGCCCCGCCGCCATGGTCTGGATCGCCTGCGCGGACTGCGCGGCCCGTCCGAAGATTCCTCCGAGCAGCGAGGCCGCTGCGTTCGCGGCCGCGGCAGCGGTGCCGAGCTTGCTCGCCTGGAACGTCGACATGTACCCATTCCCGCACTTCGTACAGAAGAACTTGAACTGATGCCCCCGCTGCGAGGAGAGGTCTTGATAGTTGCTGGTGAACGGGATGTTGGGCATGGCGGGCTCCGTTGGCGTGCAAGCTCCGGTGCGTCACGAAGCCCGTCAAGCGGCGGTGGGCGCTCGCGCCGGGCACAGCCGATGGTGAGGTGATGGCGCGATGAGCGCGCCGCTCCCCGAGCTCGAGGTGCGCACCCGGAGGGCTTGGCGGACGTGGCTCGAGCGCCATCACGGGTCGAGCGCGGGCGTCTGGCTCGTCTTCCACAAGCAGCACACGGGGGTGGCGTCGGTGCCCTACGACGACGCGGTTCGCGAGGCGCTCTGCTTCGGGTGGATCGACAGCCTGGTGAGGCGTCTGGACGACGACCGCTACGCGCGCAAGTTCACGCCGCGGAAGCCCGGCAGCGCATGGTCGGCGAGCAACCTCGAGCGTTGGGCGGAGCTCGACGCCGCCGGCGCGCTCGCGCCCGCCGGGCGGGCCGCCTCCCCGAAGGGCGCGCCGCGCGCGACCCCGCCCCCGCCGACCGACGTCCCCGAGCTGCCCGGCTACATCGCGGACGCGCTCCGGCGGAACCGGAAGGCCTGGGCGTTCTTCCAAGGGTTGCCACCGGGTGAGCGCCGGCGGTTCGTGGGGTGGATCCACGTCGCCAAGAAGGCGGAGACGAAGGAGCGCAGGATACGCGAGGCCGTGCGGTTGCTCGCGAAGGGCGAGCGCCTCGGCCTGCGGTAGGCGGTCGGCGGGAGGAGGCTCGCCGCCTGCGCACGCCCGCGCGAACGATCCCGCGGGGCTTGCATCGCCCGGATCGGGGACCCAGGATCGCGACACGATGACCCTCGTCACGGCCGTGCCCAGCTTCGGGCTCACCCACGTCGCGCTCGCGGTGCGCGATCCCAAACAGTCGCTCGCGTTCTACGCAGCCGTGTTGGGAATGGTCGCCGTGTACGACGACGGTGACTTCATCCAGGCGCAGACGCCCGGCACGCGCGATGTGCTCGTGTTCGAGCGCGACGGACGGAAGGCCGGACGTGCGGGCGGCGTCTCGCATTTCGGGTTCCGCCTGCGCAGCCCGGACGATCTCCCGCGAGCGCTCGAGGCGATCCCCGCGGCCGGAGGCACCATCCTCGACCACGGGGAGTTCGTGCCGGGAGAGCCCTACGTCTTCTTCACCGACCCGGACGGCTACGAGGTCGAGATCTGGTACGAGATTCCGACGAAGGTCGATCCCCCCGCGCCTGCCTCCACCCCCTGACCACCGGGTCCCATGTCGCTGATCCTCGCGCTCGCCCTGACGACCACCGCGGTCACGCAGGACAATTGGACGCGGCCGATGGAACCGTTCGAGATCGCGGACGACCTCTATTACGTCGGCTCCGCCGACCTGGCCGCGTACCTGTTCGCGTCCGACGAGGGGCACATCCTGCTCGACGCGCCTCTCGAGGAGAACGTCGACATGATCGTCGGCAACATCCGGCGGCTGGGCTTCGATCCCGGCGACATCCAGATCCTGATCGCGAGCCACGCGCACTACGATCACGTCGGAGGCCTCGCCCGCATGCGGCAGATCACCGGCGGCAGCGTCGTGCTCAGCCGTGCGGACGGGGAGCTGACGGCGGCCGGGGGCGTCGGGCCCGCCGGCGCGGGCCGCTTCCCGGCGGTGCGCGCCGACAGGATCGTCGAGCACCTGGGAACCGTCCAGCTCGGGCGATGGACGTTGACCGCTCAGCTCACGCCCGGTCACACGCCCGGCTGCACGTCCTGGAGTGGGTCTGCGACGATCGACGGCGCGCCGGTGACATTCGTCGTCGTGTGCAGCTTATCCGTACTCGGAGGATATCGTCTGGTCGGGCCCGACGCGACGTTCCCGGGTCAGGGCGCGGCATACTGCAGGAGCGTGTCGATCCTGCGCGGGCTCACGCCGGACCTCTTCCTCGCGCCCCACGGCAGCTTCATCGATCTCGAGGAGAAGGCCGCGGCGGTGAGGAGGGGCGACCGACGGGCGTTCGTCGATCCCGAGGCATATCGCTCCTACCTGGATCGCGCCGCGGCCTCGATCGAGCGAACGCTGGCGGAGCAGGGGCACGCGGGTGGTTGTGCGACGATCCGTTGACCCTCGCCCCGGCATCCCGGTAGCTTACCGGGCGTGAATTTTTCCTCCGATTCGCGCTGGCCTCGCGCGACCGCGCGGGCGTCCCGCCCCGGAAGTTCGTCTTGAGCGGCCAGGGACCCGGATCCGTCCTCGGAATCGTCCCGGCCCGGCTCTCGTCGACCCGCCTCCCCAACAAGCCGCTCTACCCGATCCTCGGCCGCCCCCTCATCGAGTGGGTGTGGCGACGCGTCGAGACCATGTCCGTGCTGGACCACGTGGTCGTGGCCACGGACTCCGAGGAGGTGGCAGAGGTCTGCCGTGCGCTGGGTGCGCCGGTCGAGATGACGTCTCGCGAGCATCCCTCCGGGACGGACCGCGTGGCGGAGGTGGCCGACCGCCCCGGGTACGACGGGTATCGCTACATCGCCAACGTGCAGGGAGACGAGCCGCTCCTGAAGGAGTCCCATCTGCGGGCGGCGATCGACCTGGTGCGGGAAGGGGGCTGGGACGTCGGCACATGCGCGACGCCGATCATGAGCGAGGACGCACGCAAGGATCCCTCCGTGGTGAAGGTCGCGCGGGCCTCGAACGGCCGTGCGCTATACTTCTCGCGCGCGCGGATCCCCTACAAACGTGACGAGAAGCCGGCCCCCGGCGAGCTCGAGCGAGAGCCTTTCCTGCGACATGTCGGCCTCTATGCCTATACGCGCGACGCCCTGCACGACTGGGTCGCGCTCGCGCCGTCCCCGCTGGAGCGTCTCGAGCACCTGGAGCAGCTTCGCCCCCTGGAGGCCGGTCTGCGGATCGGTGTCGCGGTGGTCGGGTCGGCCGATCCGGGCGTCGACACGGCGGCGGACGTTCTGAGGATGGAGGAACGCCTGGGCAATCGGAGGGCCACGAGCCTCGTATGAGCGGACACGTCACCAAGTACATCTTCGTGACCGGCGGCGTCGTGTCGTCGCTCGGCAAAGGGATCGCGGCGGCCTCCATCGGGCGGCTGCTGAAGGAGCGCGGCCTGCGGGTCACGCTCCAGAAGTTCGATCCCTACATCAACGTCGATCCAGGCACGATGTCACCGTTCCAGCACGGCGAGGTCTTCGTGACGGACGACGGCGCCGAGACCGACCTCGACCTGGGCCACTACGAGCGCTTCATCGACGAGTCGCTCTCGCAGGCGAACAACATCACGACCGGTCGCATCTATCAGACGGTCATCACCAAGGAGCGCCGCGGCGACTACCTCGGCTCGACCGTGCAGGTGATCCCGCACATCACCGACGAGATCAAGGCGGCGATTCGGCGTCTGGCGCCGGAGCACGACGTCGTCATCACGGAGATCGGAGGCACGGTCGGCGACATCGAGTCGCTGCCGTTCCTGGAGGCGATCCGCCAGTTCCGTCAGGACGTGGGGGCCGAGAACGCGATCTTCGTGCACCTGACGCTCGTGCCCTACATCGCCGCGGCCGGCGAGCTGAAGACGAAGCCCACGCAGCACTCGGTCCGGGAGCTGATGGAGATCGGGATCCAGCCGCACGTGCTGATCTGCCGGACGGAGCAGCCGATCTCGCACGATATCCGCAGGAAGATCGCGCTGTTCACGAACGTGGAGCTCGAGGGTGTGATCGAGGCGCGCGACGTCGAGACCATCTACGAGGTGCCCCTCAAGTTCAAGGAGCAGCGGCTCGACGACGTGATCCTCCGCCAGCTCGGACTCGACACGCCGCAGCCCGACCTGACCTCCTGGTCGGAGATGGTGAGCCGGGTCAAGAGCCCCGCCTCCGGAGAGGCGCGCATCGCGGTGGTCGGCAAGTACACCTCGTTGGTCGACTCCTACAAGTCGATCCAGGAAGCTCTGATCCACGGCGGCATCGCCAACGACGTGAAGGTGCACACGGAGTGGCTCTCGTCGGAGGACTTCGACGCGGGCGACGCCGTGGAGATGCTGCGGGACTACGACGGCCTGCTGATCCCGGGCGGATTCGGCCCCCGCGGCGTCGAAGGCATGCTCGAGGCGATCCGCTACTCGCGCGAGCAGGAGATGCCGTTCTTCGGGATCTGCCTCGGCCTGCAGTGCGCGGTGATCGAGTACGCACGCAACGTCTGCGGCCTCGAGGACTCGCATTCGTCGGAGTTCGCCGAGGACTCCTCCGACCCGGTCATCTGCCTGCTCGACTCCCAGCTGCAGGTCACGACCAAGGGCGGCACGATGCGCCTGGGTGCCTACGCCTGCGTGCTCTCCGAAGGCACGCGCGCGAGGGAGATCTACGGAGCCGCCGAGATCTCCGAACGTCACCGCCACCGCTTCGAGGTCAACAACGCGTATCGGGACGTGCTCGTGCAGAACGGCCTCACGGTGAGCGGGACGTCCCCGGACGGCGCCCTCGTCGAGATGGTCGAGATCACCGAGCACCCGTGGTTCATCGGCGGGCAGTTCCACCCGGAGCTCAAGAGCCGGCCGACGCGTCCCCACCCGCTGTTCGCCTCCTTCATCGAGGCGGCCGCGACCTACGCGCGCCAGGGAAGGACGGCCGACGTCCGCGAGCCCGCGGGCGTGTAGACCTTTCACCGGGCGATGACATGCTCGATCGTTTCGTGCTCATCGCCGGGCCTTGTGTCCTCGAGAGCGACGCGCTGAACCTCGAGATCGCGCGGGCGCTGTCCGCGGCGGCGCGCGACTTCGGGCTTCCGGTGGTCTTCAAGGGGTCGTTCGACAAGGCGAATCGCGCGCGCCGCGACGCTCCACGCGGTCCTGGGCTCGTCCGCGGTCTAGACGCGCTCGCGCGCGTGCGCGACGAGACGGGCCTCGCGGTCCTGACCGACGTCCACGAGCCCGCGCAGGCGGCCCGCGCCGCCGCGGTCGTCGATGCGCTGCAGATCCCGGCGTTCCTCTGTAGACAGACGGACCTGCTCGTGGCGGCCGGAGAGACCGGCAAGCCCGTGAACATCAAGAAAGGACAATGGATGGCGCCGGAGGAGATGGCGGGGGCGGTCGACAAGGCAAGCGCGGCCGGCGCGGCCGAGGTCGTGGTGACCGAGCGGGGAACCGCGTTCGGGTACGGGGACCTGATCGTGGACATGCGCTCCTTCGCGCGTGTGCGCGAGGCGGCGCACGTGCCCGTGCTCTTCGACGGCACGCATGCCGTGCAGCGTCCGGGAAGGGCGGGGGGCTCGAGCGGCGGCGACCGGACGCACGTGCCCGCGCTCGTCCGCGCCGCCGCGGCGGCCGGGTGCGACGGACTGTTCCTCGAGACCCACCCGGACCCGGCCCGCGCCCCGTCGGACGCGGCCAGCATGCTGCCGCTGGCGGAGCTTCCCGCGCTGCTCGCGGAGGTGGTCGCGATCCGCAGCGCCGTCGGCGCGGCTGCTCTCGGTGGCCCGAGAGGAGCGACGCGATGAGTGGCGGCGCCGCGGCGATCCCGCGCGAGCTGGCGGAGCGCGTGAAGCTCGTGGTCTTCGACGTGGACGGCGTGCTCACCGACGCGGGCGTCTATGTCGGTGCCACGACGACGGGTGAGCCCGTCGAGCTCAAGCGCTTCGACATCCAGGACGGCGTGGGCATGAGGCTGCTCATGTGGTCGGGGCTGCACGTGGCGATGGTATCCGGCCGGCTCTCCCGGGCCACGGAGCTCAGGGCGCGCGAGCTCGGTGTCGACTGCTTCCAGGAAGCGGACGCGCACAAGATTCCCGCGATGGAAGCGCTGCTCGAGAAGCATTCCGTCTCCTGGGAGGAGGTCGCGTTCCTCGGGGACGACATCCCCGATCTCGCCGTGCTCCGCCGCGTCGGACTGCCGGCAGCCGTCGCCAACGCCACGCCCCCGCTCGGGGCGATCGCCGTCTGGCAGTCGACGAAGCGCGGAGGTCACGGCGCGGTGCGCGAGTTCTGCGACGCGCTCCTCGAGGCGCGCGGGTGCCTGAACGATGCGGTCGAGCGGTACGTCACGCTGCGGAGCGGCACACCCTCCGCGCAGCCGTGAGCACGGGGGACGAGGCGCTCCTCGCCGCGGGCCGGCGGGTGATCTCCGTCGAAGCGGAGGCGCTGGCGAAGCTCGCCGATCGCCTCGACGGGTCGTTCGTGCGCGCGAGCCGTCTCGTCGCGGGCGCGCGCGGGAGGATCCTCGTGAGCGGCGTGGGGAAGAGCGGCCACGTCGCCCGCAAGATCGCCGCGACGCTCACCTCCACGGGAACGCCGGCGACCTTCCTCCATCCCGTCGAGGCGCTCCACGGTGACCTCGGGATCGTGGGCCGGGACGACGTCGCCGTGTTCGTCTCCAGGTCGGGCGATACCGCCGAGACCGGTGGTCTCGTCGAGCACCTCGTCCGGCGCGCGGTGCCCATCGTGGCCATCCTCGGCCAGGCTGCGGGCGGGCTCGGCCGCCACGCCACGGTGGTCCTGGACGCGTCGGTGGGCGACGAAGCCTGGCCGGTCGACGGGGGCTCTCCGGACGTCGCGGACCTGTTGCCCACGGCCTCGACCACCGCGGCGCTCGCGATGGGAGACGCCCTCGCCGTGGCGGTCCTTCGCCTCAAGGACGTCCGCGCCTCCGATTTCGCGGGGCTGCATCCGGGCGGTGCCCTGGGACGAAAGCTCTCGATTCGTGTAGCAGAGGTGATGGTCTCCGAGGCCTACCCCTCGCTGGGGGAAGCCGCCACCATGAAGGACGCGATCGCGCCCCTGGCGCACATGCGAGGCACGGTCCCGGTGGTCGACCCACGTGGCTGCGTGGTGGGTGTCGTCACGGCCGGCGATCTCACTCGTCTGATGGAGCGCGAGACGGACTTCCTTTCCATACCTGTCAGCGACGTGATGACACGCGATCCCAAGACCGCCGCACCCGACGAGCTCGGCTCGGCGGCGTCGCGCCGCATGGAAGCCCACGGCGTCATGGCCCTGCCCGTGGTGCGGCCGGACGGAACGCTCGCGGGCGTCGTGCACCTGCACGACCTGATGCGCGCGGGCGCGGTCTGAGGAGGCCGTGGGCGTGAGGTATCGGGCCCGTCACCTGTGGGTCGCCGCGGCGGCCGTGGCGTCGTTCGCCGCCTGCGGGGATCTGGAGAACACGACCGTCGCGAACGAGTTCATGCAGGGCATCGACGCGCCCGTCGTGTTCGGCATGATGAGCTACATCACCACCGAGGGCGTGCGCCAGGCGCGCGTGCAGGCGGACACGGCTTTCACGTTCGCCGACTCCGCCAAGGTCGACCTGCGGGTGATGACCGTGGACTTCTACGACGAGGCGGGCGTCGAGCGCGCGACGGTCCGCGGCACGCGCGGGGAATGGAACCAGGATACCGATCTGATGGTCGCGCGCGGCGACGTCGAGCTCCTGGTCCACTCCGACTCGAGCGTGATCCGGAGCCCGGAGATCCACTACGATCCGAACAACGACCGCATCTGGAGCGACTCCGCCACGTCGCGCACCATGCAGGACGGGTCCGTGACGCGCGGGTCCTCGTTCGAGTCGGACATCGAGTTCGACAACATCAGGATCCTGAACGTGCGCGGCGACGCCGGACGGATCTTCTAGCACATGCGTGCCGCAGCGCCTCACCTGCGCACGGCTTGCGCGTTGCTCGCCGCGATCTGCCTGCCCGGCCGGGTGGCCGCGCAGGAAGGCTGTCGTTATGCGGACGACGGCAACGACGTCCTGCAGGCGATCAACACGCCGGGACAGGGTCGCGTCACGTACATCAGCAACCCGCATTTCCTCTGCGAGGACGGCGTGGAGATCTGGGCCGACTCGGCGGTGGCCTACTCCGGGCAAGCCATGTCGCAGCTGGTGGGCTCGGTCCGCTACCGCGATCGCACGCGTGAGCTGCGCGCGACGCAGGCCCGCTACTTCACGGAGGTGGGCCGACTGCAGGCGCAGGGCAACGTGCGCGTGACCAACACGGAGGACGGCTCGGTCATCGAGAACGGAGATCTCGTCTACCTCAGGGAGACGGATTTCCGCGAGCAGGAGGAGATGACCGTCACGACCGGGGCGGACGGGATCAGGCCCCGCGCCCTGGTCCGCCCCGCGCGCGCCGACTCCGCGGCCGCGGGTCAGCCGGGGCCGCCGTACACGGTCGAGGGGGACCGGATCGTCCTGCGCGGCTCCGCGTACTTCTCGTCCACCGGGGACGTGCGGATCGAGCGGGACTCCCTGCTCGCCTTCGGCGACAGCGCCGAATACGGGGAGGCGTCCGGAGACCTCGTGCTGGTGGGCTCCGCCCGGACGGAGAGCGGCGCGTATACCCTCGTCGGCCGCACCATCACGATCGGTGCCGCCGCGAGCGACACGAGCGAGATCCACGCGCGCCGCGACGCCCTCCTGACCGGGGAGGACATGGTGGTCAACGCGCCGCACATCACCTTGTACGTCGCCAGCGGCGCGGTCGAGCGGCTCGTGGCGGTACCGTTGGCGAGCGGCGATTCCGCGGCCGTGCCGGAGGGCGGGACGGGGAGCGACGACACGGCGCGTCCGGTCGCGCTCGCGGAGGACTTCGAGCTGACCGCCGACTCGCTGGAGATGATCGCGCCGAACGACGTGGTCGAGCGCATTCTGGCGGCGGGAGCGGCGAGGAGCGTGTCGCGGTCGCGCGACTCGCTCAACGTGGAGCTGCTCCCGGACATCGCGCGCTCGGATTGGCTCGAGGGGGACACGGTCGTGATCTCCCTGCGACAGGTGGCCGATACACTGCCCGACGCCACGACCACGGAGACCGAGTACGAGATCGAGCGCATCGTCGCCCGTGTGGGAGCGCGTAGCCTCTACCGTCTCCCGCCCGAGGACTCCGCGTCCGTTCCCGGCATCGACCCGCCGGCCGTACACTACGTGATGGGGGACGAGATCACGCTCATCATGGTGGACGGCGAGGTGCAGTCGATGGAGGTCGTCGGCCAGACGCGTGGCGTGCACCTCGAGCCGCTCAGGGCGGACTCCGCGGCGGCGGCGGACTCGGTTCCCGTGGCGGCGGCACGGGCCGGGGCCGACGCCCTGTCCCTCGCGAACGCGCGTGGGCCCGCGTCGGCCGCACCGCCCGCGCCGGAGAGCACCGTCTTCATGCAGCCACCCCTTCCACGGCGACGTCCATGGATTCCACGCTGACGACCGGCGCCAGCCGCCTGTGGGCGGAGGGGCTCACGAAGACCTACCGCGGTCGCGCCGTGGTCAACCAGGTCGACATCGAGGTCCGCCAGGGAGAGATCGTCGGCCTCCTCGGTCCGAACGGAGCGGGGAAGACGACGACCTTCTACATGATCGTGGGCCTCATCACGCCCGGAGAGGGCACGGTCCACCTGGACGACGAGGACCTCACCCGCACCCCCATGTACCAGAGGGCCCGGAAGGGGATCGGCTACCTGGCCCAGGAGCCCTCCGTCTTCCGGAAGCTGACCGTCGAGGAGAACGTCCTGGCGATCCTCGAGACGCTCGGCCTCTCCAAGGACGAGCGAAAGGAGCGCCTGGAGGAGCTGCTGGGAGAGCTCGGGCTGACCGGGCTCCGGAAGAGCAAGGCGTTTTCGCTCTCCGGGGGCGAGCGCCGGCGCCTGGAGATCACCCGGGCCCTGGTCCAGCGGCCCAAGTTCATGCTGCTCGACGAGCCGTTCGCGGGTATCGACCCCATCGCGGTCAACGACATCCAGCAGATCGTCAAGGGCCTGCGCGGAAGGGGAATCGGTGTGATCATCAGTGATCACAACGTCGAGCAGACGCTGGAGATCGTGGATCGTGCCTATATCATGTACGAGGGAGGGATCAAGGTGACCGGAAGCGTCTCGGAACTCGTCTGGAACGACGAAGTGGCCGAGATTTATCTGGGCCCGACCTTGACGGCCCGCATGCGAACGCGCTTCGAGCGGCCCGCCGGCTTCGAAGCGGTCCATACGACGACCGCGTCCGAGGGGGCGATGTAGACCTCCTTCGCGGGCTGCAGTGAACTGAAGGGAACGAGGCGAGATGAGTCAGTTCAGCCAGAAGCTCTACCAGAGCGCTCAGCTCCGTCAGGAGATGCGGATCAACCCGCGCCTGTACCAGGCGATGGAGTTGCTCTACATGCCGCTGCTCGACCTCGAGCAGCACCTCAAGCAGGAGCTGGCCGAGAACCCGTTCCTCGAGATGACCGAGGCGGAGACGCAGACCGAGGTCGAGCTCAAGGAGGACACACGGGACGAGCCGCTCGGTGACGACGTCGACTGGGAGGAGATCATCCTCGACGGCTTCGACGTCGGTGGGCGCCGCCAGCAGTACGAGCACAAGGAGCACTTCGAGCCGACGCCGGTCGAGTCACGCGACCTGCACGATCACCTCTACGACCAGCTGCGGCTGCTGGCGCTTTCCGAGCGCGAGATCCGACTCGGCGAGGAGATCATCGGCGACATCGACGACTCGGGCATGTTCTCCTGCAGCCTCGAGGAAGCCGTACGCGGCGTGAACGAGTGGCTGGAGGAGGTTCGTCCGACGGCCATCGCGAACGCCGAGCAGATCGAGGACGAGGAGACGCGCCAGGCCGAGCTCGCCGAGATCGAGGCGATCTTCCGACCGTACACGATCGAAGAGGCGGAGCGCATGCTGAAGGTGATCCAGGCGCTCGACCCGCCGGGGGTCGGCGCCCGGGATGTGCGCGAGTCGATCCTGCTGCAGATCGCCCAGCGCGGAGAGAACGGAACGCTCCCGTACCGCATCGTCTCCGAGCACTTCGAGGCGCTGATCAATCATCGGTGGAACGACATCTCGCGCGGGCTCGGCATCTCTCCCAAGGAGGTCCAGGACGCGGCGGACGAGATCAGCCATCTCGATCCCAAGCCGGGCCTCAAGTACTCGGTCGATCCCGAGCAGTACGTCATCCCCGACCTGATCGTCGAGAAGATCGACGGCGAGTACATGGTGTTCGCCAACGACACCAGCCTGCCTCGCCTCAGGATCTCGCAGTCCTACCGTGAGGTCGCGAAGGACAAGACGAAGTTCACGGGCGAGAACAAGGAGTTCATCGCGAGCAAGCTGAACTCCGCGAACTGGATGATCCAGGCCATCGAGCAGCGGCGTCAGACGATGCTCAAGGTGATGAACTTCATCGTGGATCGGCAGCGCGAGTTCTTCGAGCGCGGCGTCCAATACCTGAAGCCGCTCACGCTGCGTGAGGTGGCCGACCACATCCAGATGCACGAGTCGACGGTCTCGCGCGTGACGAACAAGAAGTTCGTGCAGACGCCTCGCGGCGTGTATCCGCTCAAGTACTTCTTCTCGAGCGGCCTCTCGACGGTGAGCGGCGACGACCTCTCGGCCCGCGCCGTGAGGGACAAGATCAAGGGCATGGTGGACGAGGAAGACGCGAAGAAACCGCTGACCGACCAGGCCATCGTGTCCATGCTGAAGGCCGACGGCGTTCGCATCGCCCGCCGCACCGTCGCGAAGTACCGCGACCAGATGGGTATCTTGCCTGCGCGGATGAGAAAGCGAGTCTAACAGGGCGTGGCGCGCGCATCGCGGGGCACCCCCCTTCCCGAGCGAGCGGCCGGCTCGTTGGGATCGGCCCGTAACGACTTCACGGTCATCGTTCCCGCGTACAACGAAGCCGCCGTCGTGCCCGATCTGGTACGCGAGCTCAAGGCGTCGTTCGAGCGTCACCACCTGGAGGGCGACGTCATCCTGGTCGACGACGGCTCGAGCGACGGCACGGGGGACGTCGCGGAGCGCGAGGCGAACGGCTGGAGCCGATTCCGCGTGCTGCGCCACGCGAGCAACCTGGGCAAGACCGAGGCGATGGTGACCGCCGCGGAGCACACCAGCCACTCGTGCGTCGTTCTCTTCGACGCGGATCTCCAGCACTCGCCGGAGGACATCCCGCGCTTCCTCGACAAGCTCGACGAGGGCTGGGACATCGTCACCGGCCGCAAGATCGGCGCCTACGACAAGCAGCGGGTCTCGTCGTTCTACAATCGACTGTCGCGGCGCATCTTCGACGTTCCGGTCTCCGACCTCAACTCCATGAAGGCGTTCCGGAAGCACGTGCTGGACGGCCTGCTGCTGCGCCACGACTGGCACCGCTTCTTCGTCGTGCTGGCGCACGCGCGGGGCGCGAGCGTGACCGAGATCGACGTGGAGCTGCACCCTCGCCGGGCCGGCACGTCGAAGTACACGGGGCCGCTGCGCATCCTCGTCGGCCTGGTGGACCTGATCTCGGTCTGGTTCCTGCTCCTTTTCTCTCGCAAGCCGCTCCTCCTGTTCGGCGGCACGGGCCTGGCACTCGCGACGCTCGGCGTGCTCGTGGGCGCCGTCAGCGTGTATCTCCGCTTCCTGCATCCGTTGCTCGGGTTCGAGCCGTACATCCCGCCCATGGGCTACCGGCCGCTCCTCTATCTGGTCATGCTGCTCGAGACGCTGGGATTCCTGCTCGTCGGCTTCGGTCTGGTGTCGGAGCAGGTGGCCCAGGTTCGCGACGAGCTCGAAGCGATCCGCAAGCAGGGGAGCTGACGAGTTGTCGCGTCGCGTCCTGGTCGTCGTCGGAACCCGTCCGGAGGCGATCAAGATGGCGCCGGTCGTCGCGGCGCTGCGGGCCCGCGCACCGGACATCGAGACCCGGGTGGCGCTCACCGGGCAGCACACCACGTTGGTCGATCAGGTCTTGAAGGTGTTCGACCTCGCGCCGCAGTACGATCTCGAGGTCATGCAGGAAGGGCAGACGCTGTACGACGTCGTGCACTGGACGCTCGGAGGGCTCGGCGGCATCCTGCGCGAGTGGCGGCCGGACGTCGTGCTCGTGCAGGGAGACACGGCCACGGTGTTCACGG
This sequence comes from Gemmatimonadales bacterium, assembly GCA_050181335.1. Classification (GTDB taxonomy): domain Bacteria; phylum Gemmatimonadota; class Gemmatimonadetes; order Longimicrobiales; family Gaopeijiaceae; genus UBA2982. The sequence goes on from JBFXDG010000014.1 coordinate 99,009, forward strand.
CGTCCCTCGCGGCGTACTTCGAGCAGGTGCGGGTCGGTCACGTCGAGGCCGGGCTACGGACGGCGGACAAGTGGTCGCCGTTTCCCGAGGAGATGTTCAGGCGGCTCACCGACGTCGTCGCGGACCACCATTTCGCTCCGACCGCTCGTGCGGTGGGGGCGCTGCGCGCCGAGGGTGTGCCGGAAGGCCAGATCCATCTGACGGGCAACACGGTCGTCGACGCGCTGCTCTCGGTCGCACGCCGCGAGCGGCCCGTGACGAACCACGCGCTCCGCTCCGTGCTCGACGACGCGACCTCGCGTCTCGTGCTCCTCACGGCACACCGTCGCGAGACGTTCGGCGCGCCGCTGCGCCAGCTCCTGGGCGCGGTCCGTACGCTCGCCGACGACGTCCCCGATCTGCGCATCGTCTACCCGGTGCACCCCAATCCCAACGTCGTGGAGCCTGCCACGCAGATCCTCGCCAACCATCCACGCATCCATCTGACCGCGCCGCTGGACTACCTCGATCTCGTGACGGCCCTCGAGCGCTCGAGCTTGATCCTCACCGATTCGGGAGGCATCCAGGAGGAGGCGCCGACGTTCGGCACGCCGGTGCTCGTGCTGCGCGAGATCACGGAGCGGCCCGAGGTGATCGAGGCGGGCTTCGCGACCAAGGTCGGGACCGATCCGACGGCCATCGTCGAGCAGGCGGTGGCGGCCCTCGGCAGGCCACGCCCGACGGGCGCGAACCCGTTCGGGGACGGCAGGGCGGGGGAGCGGATCGCGGATATCCTGGCGGCGGAGCTCACCGGATGTGCGCGGACCACGCGGGACTGGCGTCCCCCGGGCCGATGAAGGTCCTCATGCACTGCGTGTACTTCGCGCCCGAGGTCGGCGGCCTGGAGAGCCACATCGAGTTCCTCTGCCGAGGCTTGGTCGCGCGCGGCCACGAGGTGGATGCCGTCACCTCGCGCTCGAGGCCCGACCTGCCGCGTCACGAGGTGATGCACGGCGTGCGGGTATGGCGCACGTGGATGCCCGCCCGGAGCACCTCGGGATGGGCGGCCCACGCGCTCTTCTCGCTGCCGCGGTTTCGCGCGCTCGCCGAGAACGCCGACGTGCTGCACGCCCAGGACATCGCCGCCGTGATTCCCTGCATGGCGGCCCGAAGCGTGCGCGGCGCGCCGTTCGTGACCACGTACCACACCAGCCATTTCCTCCGGCGAGCGGCGTCGCCGTTCTGGCGCCCCGTCTTCGGTCGGTTCCTGGAGGCCGCGGACCACAACCTGGCCGCGAGCGAGGAGATCGCGAGGGTGGCCGAGTCGATCGTGCCGCGGGTGCGGGTCGAGCCGCTCACGAACGGGGTGGACACGTCGCTCTTCCGGCGCGTGGCACCGAGCGCGTCCCTGCCCGCGAACGGGCGGAGGCGGATCGTCGTGCCCCGGCGCCTGTTCCAGAAGAACGGCGTCGAGTACTTCGTGCGCTCGCTGCCGGCGATCGCCGAGCGCGTGGACGTGGAGGCCCTGATCATCGGCGACGGCCCCGAGCGGCCGGGGCTCGAGCGCCTCGCCGCGGAGCTCTCGGTCGCGGATCGCATCCGCTTCTTGGGGGCACGGCCGCACGCGGACATGCCCGGGCTGCTCTCCGCGGCGGAGCTCGCGGTGTTCCCCTCGCTCATGGAAGCGACGTCGGTCGCCGCGCTCGAGTCGATGGCGTGCGAGCTTCCGGTGGCGGCTTCGCGCGTGGGGGGGCTTCCCGAGATCGTCGGAGACGACGTGGGAGCGCTCTTCGAGCCGGCCGACCCGCGCGCTCTGGCGCGGGCCGTGATCGCGCTCCTGGAAGGAGGGCGACTCGCCGAGCTGGGAGCCGCGGCACGGCGGAAGGTCGTCGCGCACTGGACGAACGACCGGCTGGTCGAGCGCCACGTCGCGATCTACGAAGACGTGATCGCGCGGAGGCGCGCAGCCTGATGGCCAAGAAGAAGCCGGTGCCGACGCCGCCTCCGGGCGAGACGCCGCGCATTCCGCTCTGGATGCCCTTCACGCTCTTCGGCGTGCTGACGATCGTCCTCTTCCGGGAGTTCGTCTTCAGCGACCGGATGCTGTTCGGCAACGACACGCTCGGCCTCGGCTACGTGGCGCGCGCCTTCTACGCCGAGGCGCTGAAGGGCGGCACGTTCCCGCGCTGGGCACCCGACATCCTGGGCGGTACGCCCTTCCTCGAAGCGCTCTCCGGCGGCGACTCGCTCTATCCGCCCTCGCTCCTCCTTCTCCTGCTGCTCGAGCCGTATCGCGCGCTCGGCTGGAAGCTGGTGATCCACGTCGTCGCCGCGGGACTCTTCATGTTCGGCTGGGTGCGCGCGCTGGGCGCCTCGCGCGCCGCCGCGCTCCTGGGGGGCACGGCGTACATGCTCGCGCCGTATCTCGTGAGCCTCGTCTATCCCGGTCACGACGGGAAGATCTTCGTGACCGCGCTCACGCCGCTCCTCTTCTGGGCGGTCGAGCGGCATTTCGCTCGTCCCCGGTTGAAGGCGTTCGCCGGTGTGGCGCTGGTCGTCGCGCTCGTGATCTTCACGACGCACTTCCAGATGGCGTATTTCCTGTTCGGCGCCGTCGGGCTCTTCGCGCTGCTGCGAGCCTACGAGGTGGGGAAGGGCGGAGAGGTGACCGATGGCGAGGTGGCCGGGGGACCTCGCCCCGCCGCCGCGCGCTACGCGACGTTCCTCGCCGCCGCCGTCGTGGGTGCGGGCATCGCCGCCGTGCAGCTCGTGCCCGCGGTGGACTACGTGACCGAGTACTCGCGGCGGATCCAGACCACCCGCGAGGCGGCGCAGGAGACCGGCGTGGAGTGGTCGAGCTCCTGGTCGCTGCACCCCGAGGAGGCGATGGGCCTGGTGATCCCGCAGTTCGCCGGCAACAACTCCGGCGGCGCGGACTGGTCGCAGGGGACGTACTGGGGGCGGAACGCGACGCGCGACAACCACTCCGGAACCGGGGTGGTGACGCTCCTGCTCGCCACGGTCGGCTTGCTCGGCAGCGGACGCCGAAGGGCGTTCCGGTGGTTCTTCGCCGGCCTCGGCGGGATCGCCTTGGCGTTCGCGCTCGGCGCGCATACCCCCGTATGGCGGATCTTCTACGAGGTCGTGCCGGGCGTCCGGCTCTTCCGCGCGCCGGATCAGGTCATGTTCCTGTTCGCGTTCTCCGCCTGCACGCTGGCGGCGCTCGGCCTCGACCGTCTGCTCGGGGAGCGTCGGGCCGAAAACGCCAAGGGCCCGGGCGCGAGCCCCGCGTCCATGCGAGCGCTCGCGGCATGGACGATCGCGCTCGGCTTGCTCGCCCTCTTCGCCGCTTCCGGGGGGCTCACGTCCTTCTGGACGGGTGCGTTCTACGCCGACATCGACCCGGGACGCCTCGAGCGCCTGGGCACCCTCGAGCCGTTCATCGTCAGGGGCGCGTGGGCCACGCTCTTCCTGGCGGCCGGCGCCACCGCCGCCGTGTGGGCGTACCGCGCGCGTCAGCTTCCGGCGGCGGCGCTGGTGGGCCTGCTCGTCGCGATCGTGGTGGCCGACGAGCTCCGCATCTCGAACGGCTTCATCCGCACGCTCGACTTCCACCAGTGGTCGGCTCCGGATCCGAACATGCAGGCGGTGCTTCGCGACGCCGAGCCATCGGACGAGCCGTACCGCCTCCTCTCGTTCGCGCAGACCGGGCAGGACGTCAGGCCGGCGCTCCACGGGATCGAGCTCGCCGGCGGCCACCATCCGAACGACCTCTCGCGGTACCGCGAGCTGATCGGCATGGTCGGATCGGGGCTTCCCGAAAACCTGCTCGACGACGACATCAGGCGTCTCCTGAACGTCCGCTATCTCCTCTGGCCGGACGCGGAAGCGCAGATGATCGTGGCGCTCACGGAGGACCCGGATCTGCTCGGACGCTTCGCGCAGTCCGTGGGCGCAATGCCCGTCCTGTCGCGCACCGCGCTGCAGGGCGGCACCCCCTACCAGACCCTGCTCGCGGATACCGCGGGCCTCCCACGTGCGCGCTTGGTCGGCGCCGCCACCGTGAAGACGGACGCCGAAGCGGTGCCCTACATGCTCTCCGACGCGTTCGATCCGGTGCGCGAGGTCGTCCTTCCCGAGGCGCCGCCGCTCGCGCTCGACGGCGGCGAGCCGGCGGGCACGGTCACGTGGCGCACGCGCACGCCCAACGAGCTCGCGCTGTCGGTGAGCACCGACCGTCCGGCGCTCCTGGTCGTCGCGGACAACTGGTTTCCTGCATGGCACGCGACCGTGGACGGCGCCGACGCGCCGGTGCTTCGTGCGTACCACACGTTACGCGCCGTTCCGGTGTCCGCCGGTGAGCACGAGGTCGTGATGCGCTACCGGTCGAGCGTCGTCAGCGTCAGCTTCTGGGTGAGCGTGGCGCTGCTGGTCGCGTTGGTCGGCGCCGTGGGCGCGCAGACGTGGCGCGCCCGCGCCGAGGGGAGGGCGCCCTGAAGCGGTGGCTCCTGCTCGCCGGCCAGCTCGGGCTCACCGTCCTGGTGACGTGGCTGATCGTCGACCGGGTCGGGCTGGGCCTGGACGAGCTCGGCGACGTGGACGCGTCGCTGTGGATCCCCGGTCCGGTGCTCTTCTCGCTCGCCACGGCGCTGCTGCTGGCCGCGTACCTCATGTCGGCGTCGCTCTGGGGGCGGATCGTCGTCGACCTGGGAGGACCCCGCCTGCCGGCCCGCGAGGCCGTCCGCATCTTCATGATCGCCAACCTCGGGCGGTACCTCCCGGGGAAGCTCTGGCAGATCGCCGGGCTCGCGGCGCTCGCCAAGACCCGGGGTGTCCCCGCGGCGACCGCGGCGGGCGCCGCGGTGCTCGGCCAGGGGGTCGCGTTGGTGGCGGCCACGGCGGTGGGCTTGGGCGCGCTCCTCGGTGGACCGGAGGCGTACCGCCCGTGGGGAATGGTCGGCGCGGCGGTGGTGGGCGTGCTCGCCGGGCTGCTCGCCGTTCCGCGCGTCTCCGCGGGGCTCGTCCGCGCGTGGTTCCGGCTCGCGCGCTCCGAGCCGCCGTCCGAGCTCCCGGGCGCGCACACCATCCGTTGGCTCGGCCTCTACGCGCTCAATTGGATGCTGTACGCCGCGTCGTTCTGGGTGCTCGTAGAGAGCCTCGGCTTCGGGGAGGGCTCGTCGCCGCTGCCGGTGGCGTCCGCGTTCGCCGCCGCCTATGTCGTCGGCTACGCGATGATCTTCGCGCCGGCCGGCCTCGGGCCCCGTGAAGGCTTCTTGATCGTGTTCCTGACGCCCCATCTCGGAGCCGCGCCATCCGGCGTGGTCGCGATCGTCGCACGCGTGTGGACCACGCTGGTCGAGGTGGTACCGGCCGCGGCGTTCTGGATCGCACACGTCGTCCGCCGCGCCCGAGGCGACGGGACGACGGAGGCGGCATGAGCGGGGCGTCGTCGGATCGGCGCGCGCTCGTGATCGTGCCGACCTACAACGAGCGCGACAACCTGCCGCGGAAAGTCCCGCAGATCCTCGCGCAGGACCCGTGCATCGACGTCCTCGTCGTGGACGACGCGTCGCCCGACGGGACCGGAGACATCGCCGCGGAGATGGCCGCTGCGGATCCGCGCGTGCACGTGCTCCGGCGCGAAGCGAAGGACGGGCTCGGGGCCGCGTACCTCGCCGGCTTCGCGTGGGGTCTCGCGCGCCCGTACGCGCTCCTCTTCGAGATGGACGCCGACGTCTCGCATCCGCCCGAAGCGCTCGGCCGCATGATCGAGGCGGCGAGGGACCACGACGTCGTGATCGGATCCCGGTACGTCGACGGCCGCGTGACCGTCTCCAATTGGCCCATGAGCCGCCTCCTGATCAGCTACTTCGGCTCCTGGTATGCGCGCGCCATCACCCGCATGCCGGTGCGGGACGCCACGGGCGGTTTCAACTGCTGGCGTCGCGAAGCGCTCGAGGCGATCGACCTAACACGTATCGAGTCCAACGGTTACGCGTTCCAGATCGAGCTCAAGTTCAGGGCTTTCAAGAAGAAGCTTCGCATGGTGGAGATCCCGATCCTCTTCACCGAGCGCGACTCCGGCGACTCGAAGATGTCCAAGCGCATCGTGCGGGAGGCCATCTGGCGGGTCTGGTGGCTGAAGCTCCAAGACATCCTCGGCAAGCTGTAGCACGCCTCGATGAGCGGTCCGATCGGGAAGGATCACTACGACTCGAGCGACTACTTCGAGGGCGAGGGGTCGGGTCACCTCACGGATCCGGACAGCGCGTTCCAGCGCTACCGAATCGCGCACGTCGTGGACCTCGCCGCGCCGCGGCCTGCCGACCGCGTGGTGGACCTCGGGTGTGGGTGGGGCACGTTCGAGCTCGCGCTCGCCGACCGCGTGGCGGAGGTGACGGGCGTGGATTTCAGCGAGCGCGCCATCGAGCTCTGCCGGCGCCGGCTGGCGGCCGATCCCAGGCCCAACGTGCGCTTCGTGTGCGCGGACGCGGGCGATACCGGGCTCCCGTCGGGTGCGTACGACCTCGTCCTCGCCGCCGATCTGTTCGAGCATCTCTATCCGGCCGACTCGGCGCGCGTCGCCGCGGAGGCGTTTCGGCTCCTCGCGCCCGGGGGACGCTTCGCGGCATGGACACCGCACCGCGGTCACATCCTGGAGATCCTGAAGAATCGCGACATCGTGCTCCGGCGAGACGTGACGCACGTCGATTACAAGTCGATGGACGAGATGAAGAGGTTGCTTTCCGCCGCCGGATTCACCATCGAAAGGGCGTACTACGCGGAGTCGCACGTCGCCGGCCTCAGGGTGCTCGAGCGACTGCTGCAGTCGATCGTGCCGCCGCTGCGGAGGAGGATCGCCGTGCTGGGAAGGAAGGCCGGAGGCCGACGCGAGGAATCGTAGGGGATGACCCCGATGGGATGGGAGATCGAACGGCGCTTTCTCGTACATGTGGGGCCGAGGAGCTGGCCCCCGCGCTCGCAGGGTCGTCATCTCCGGCAGGGGTACGTGCGGCACGGTGACCCTTCGGTCCGCATCCGCACGGGCGAGGCGCGCGGACCCGTGCTCACGTGCAAGCGCGGCAAAGGCGTGCGGCGTGCCGAGGTGGAGATGGTGGTGACCGACGAGATCGCGGCCGCGCTCTTCGACGCGGCGGGCGACCACGTGGTGGAGAAGGTGCGCTTCCCGGTGGGAGCCTGGACGCTCGACCGCTTTTTGGGCGATCTCGACGGGTTGGCCCTGATGGAGATCGAGCTCGAGGACGAGAGCGACGAGCTCCCCGAGCCACCCCGCGGCGTGGACGTGCTACGCGAGGTGACGGACGACAAACGGTTCGTGAGCGGGCGCCTGGCCTCGCTCGAGCCGAAGGAGCGACGGAAGCTGGTGCGTAAAGCGTACGAGGAGGTCGAGACATGAGCTTCGTGAGAGGGTGCGCCGGGGCGGCGTCGGCTCTCGCGGTCGCCGGATGCACGCTGGTGGGAGGCCCCGCGGTGGTGCCCCCCCCGCCGGCCGGACTCTCGTCGATCGCCGACCCGGTGCCGTACTCCCAGCCGGCGAGCGCATCGGGCAACATGGTTCAGTACGAGCAAGGCGGCCGGACGTACCGCGTGCTCGACAGCTCGTTCGGCTACGACGAGCGCGGGCTCGCCTCCTGGTACGGGGAGGAGTTCAACGGTCGGTCCACGAGCAGCGGCGAGACCTTCGACATGTACGCGCTGACGGGCGCGCATCGCACGCTTCCCATCCCGACGTACGTGCGGGTGACGAACCTCGCCAACGGCCGCTCGGTGATCGTGCGCGTGAACGACCGCGGACCCTTCCGCGATCCCGACAACCGCATCATCGACGTGTCGTACGCGGCCGCCGTGCGTCTCGACATGCTCCGCGAGGGGACGGCCAACGTTCGCGTGCAGGCGGTCGAGCCCTGGCAGTACCGCGTGAGGTGACCGCGCGCCACGCCGTTACAAACCGTATACGCCGCTTGGCGTAGCGAGGAGCGGCGGGGCCCTTCGCAGGTTGGAGCGTCATCTCCAACGAGGAGGCCCTTTGGTCGCTCGTCCGGTTCCGTTGGTCGTGGCGCTGCTGCTCGCGCTCGCATCCCTCGACGGTGCCGCTTCCGAAGCTCGCGCGCAGAGGCGGGTCGTCCCGGGCGCTCCGCTGCCGACTGCGGACCTTCGGATCCGACCCCAGCGGATGCCCGAGGCGGGCTCGTTCCAAGCGACCATGCTCGTGTCGGGCCTCTTCGGCGCGTTGGGCACGGTCGGGGGGCTCTACGCCGGAGCGAGCCTCGGAGCGGCGGGCGACGAGGACATCGATGCGCTCTTGGCCGGGGCGTTCGTCGGCGACTGGGTTGGTGCCGGGTTCGGGGGTGCGGTCGTGAGCCGGCAGCCGGCCCGCGCGTTCCTGGGCGCCGCGCTCGGCATTCTTCCCGGCCTGGCGATCCTCAGGGCCGCCGACGGCGGGGGCGGGGTGGTGCTCGCGTTCGTGGCTCAGGGGGTCGTGACCGCCCTGGTGACCCGCTTCGGTGACTGAGGCACCACGTCGAACGATTCCGAGCTCAATCGCCGCGTAGCGCCGTGGCGGGATCCACGCGCGCCGCACTTCTCGCTGGAACGTAGGACGCCAGCAGGGTAGCCGCAATCAGCGTGAGCGCGGTGAGGGCCACGCTCGCCGGATCGGTGGGGCTCACCTCGTAGAGCAGCGTGGTGAGCGCGTCCGAGAGCCAAAGGGCACTCAGCAACCCGACGCCGATTCCGGGCACGGCCAGCTTCAGGCCTTCGCCCAGGACCATGCGCCGCACATCGGAGGGCTTCGCACCGATCGCCACGCGAACGCCGATCTCCCGGCGCCGTTTCGATACCGAATCATGGAGAAGACCGTAGATCCCGACGGCGGCCATGAGGAGCGCGACGCTCGAGAAGATCCCGAGCAGGAGCGTCTGGGTGCGTCGCTGCGCGACGTACCGGGACATCCCTTCTGTCACCGTCCCGAGCCCGTAGAGGGGGATCGTCGCGTCGAGGGCGGCGAGCCGCTGCCTGAGGACCGCCGCGAGCGCGTCGGGCTCGGCATCCGACCGCACGATCAGGTTCATGTTCCGCGAGGGAGCCTGCGCGTAGGGCCGGAAGACCTGTGCGATCGGCTCGAGCTCGACGCCCTGTCGGCGCATGTCGCCCACGACACCCACGACCTCGACCCACGACGCCGCGCCGCCTCCGGTCCTGAAACGGCGCCCGACGGGCGATGCGCCCGGCCAGAAGCGCCGCGCCATCGTCTCGTTCACGATCGCCACGGGCGTGGCATCGGCGCCGTCGGCGCTGCTGAAGAGCCGACCCTCCACGAGAGGCACTCCGATCGCCCCGAAGAGGTCGCCCGCGACGGCGTCGATGCGCAGGGGGATGCGGTCCACCGTCTCGCCGGATCCGCCTTCGACCGTGACGGCCGAGCTCGGCGCGCCGCCGATGAACAGGTCCTCGATGAGACCGACGGCGACGACCCCGGGCACGGCCGCCGCGCTCTCGACGGCGTTCTCGTAGAAGGCGGTCCGGAGTGAGGGGGAGGGGACGGACAAGTTGCCGATGAGCACGCCCTCGGGCTCGAACCCTGGGTCCACCGTCGCCGAGGCGAGGGCGCTGCGGACGAGGAGGCTCGCGCCGAACACCAGGATCAAGGCGAGCGCGAGCTGCGCGGCGATCAACGTATCCCGCAGCCGGCGCGAGCGTCTGCCATGCGGCCCCGAGCGGATCGCGCGAGCTCCGGCCGCGAGCTCGATCGCCGGCCCCGAATGCCCGATCGCCGGCGCGAGCCCGGCGACCAGGGCGATCAGCGTACCGATCGCGACAGATACGCCCGCGGTGTAGAGGAGCGTGACCGCGCCCACGTGCACGCCGTCGACGGGCGAGCCCGGCGGCGCGAGCGCGGCGATCAGCTCCACGCCGGCCACGGCCATCACCCCTCCCAGCAGTCCCGCGAGAGACGCGAGGAGGAGGTTCTCCAGGAGCGCCACACGGACCAGGCGCAGGCGCGAGGCGCCCAGCGCCGTGCGGATCGCTCGGTCCGCCGAGCAGTCCAGGCTCCGGATCAGGATCAGGTGCGCTGCGTTCGCGCACGCGATCAGCAGAACCAGCCCGACGGCTCCGAACAGTGTCCGCAGCGCGGCGCGCCGGGAGGTTCCGGTCTGCTGCTCGCGGAGCGGAACCGCTCGGATGGTGAGCCCGGCGTTCTCCGGGTGCGCTTCGTCCAGCTCCGCTGCGATCGCGCGGAGATCGGCGCCGGCCGCGTCGAAATCCACGCCGGCGCGGAGCCGGCCGACCACGCGCCAAGCACCGGCGCCGCGACGGGTCGCTTCCTCGTCGCTCGTGAAGAACGTCCGCGGCAGCCACAGCTGCGTATCGGCTCCGGGATACGCGAAGTCCGGCGGCATCACGCCGATCAGCTCGAAGGAAACGCCGTCCAACACGACGGTCCTGCCGAGCGCCGCGCCGACGTCGCCGAACCGGGCCTCGGCGAACGCGTGGCTCGCCACGGCCAGGGCCTGCCCATCGTCCGCTTCGCCGCTCGTGAACGAGCGCCCGACCTGCGGCGGAACGCCGAGCACCACGAACAGGTTGGAGGACACGCGCGCGGCCGAGACCCGCTCCGGCGTGGCCAGTCCGCTCTCCGCCAGCGTGATGGGATCCCAGACCGCGAGGTCTTCGAAGGCGGCGCTCCGTGCCTTCCAATCCTGTACGTTCGCGTAGGCGGACGTCCCTTCGCGGAGCCCCGCAGCCGGGATCTCCGACCAGAGGACCGCCAAGCGATCGGCGTCCGGGTAGGGAAGAGGCGTCAGGAGCACCGCGTGGAAGACCGTGAACACGGCGGCTTCCAGCGCGATGCCGATGCTCAGCGTCAGGATCGCCGGCAGCGTGAAACGCGTATCCCTGCGGAGACCACGTGCCGCCTGACGAAGATCGCTCGAGAGCTCACCCATCGTCCGTCCCCGATCCTCCGCTCTGGTTCGTCGCTTCGCGGTGGGCGCATCGCAGCTCGCATGCCATGCGAGGGTCGCCGGTTCAACGTATTGTCGAGCCGCCACTTGAGCGATTGCGTGTCACATCGGGCGCGGGGCCCGATCGGTCCACCGTGGGACGGCCGATCCCGCAATCGACACGGGCGTCGGTATCGTGCGCGTCCGCGGGGACGACGGGGGACAGCCGGGGGGCGGGCTCGAGGAACGGTTCGAAGGGGTTCACCGCCGGCCGCCTGCTTCTTGAACCTAACATAATATCCATTATACGAACCGCAGCGCGCCCGAAGCGCGCGCGGTTCGGGGTCCCGGAGGCCTCCGGTGAGCGGCCGCGCGGTCGACCGGCGCGGCGATCGCCGGCTCGAGGCGTCGCGGTGCAACGTCGAGGTGAGCTCCGGCGGTGTCGTGGGCCGGTGCCGCGGCACGCTCGAGGAGCTCGAGACGGGAACTGTCCGGTGCGCGCGGTGCGGCTCGATCGACCGTCGATCGACGGAAGGAAACCGACGGCGCGCTGAGCTCGAGCTCGCGCAGCTCTGCCGACGGATCGAAGGAGAGATCCACGGACTGAGCGCCAAGCTCGACCAGGAGCTCCGCCTCGAGAAGTCCGAGCGGCGCCGCGAGATCGACGAAAACACTGAGCGGCTCCGGCAGCTCGATCGCGACAAAGCCGGAATGGACCTCCTCCGACACGTGAACGGAAAGGCCGACGAGCTCCGCGGCCGCGTGGCGAAGCTCGAGGATGGTGCCAGCCCGGAGCGACCGCAGTGAAGCGGCGGCGTGGCGAGCGACGGAAGGAGCCGTACGCGTGCCCCTGGTGCGGCACCGTGCTCCGGCTCGTCGGCTCGCGGGAGCACGGCGCGCAGATTTGGAAATGCCCGGCGTGCGGCACGATGGACCGCCGGCTCCCGGTCGAGCGGCGAGTCATTCCTCCCGAGCTCGCCGGACGCCCGGTCGGGAGCTGGTGGCGACGTCACGTCGTCGCGCTCGTCGTGGCCACGGCGCTCTTCGCGATCGCGCTCGCCACCATCTCGAGTTTACTCCCGAGGTTCAACCCGTGAGCGCGGCCGTCGCGACGTGCCGCGTTTGCGGATGCACCGATCTCGACTGCCGCGGTTGCATCGAGCGTACGGGCGAACCGTGTTCGTGGGTTCCCGAGCTCGCGACCAGCGCGGGGCCTATCTGCTCAGCGTGCGCACCGACGGCGGCCAGGCTCTCGGACGCCGCGTGGCTCGATCACATGCGCGAGCGTCTCGAGGCCTCTAACCGGGCGCTCGCGGACGTCATGAAACGGCTCGATGCGATCGACGCCGAGATCCGTCGCGCGTTGAGGATGCCCAAGTGAGTCGCCCGACCACGGAGACGCTCGGCCCCCGGTTCGTCGCCGACGAGCTGGTGAAGGCCGAAGAGCACCTCGTGAACGCGCAGCGCGCGACGCAGGACCAGAGCGTCGCGCGGTCGATCGACTTCGCTCGTCGCGAGCTCGCGCCGGCGGTTAAGCGCGCGCGGATGATCCTGAAGGACGTCGCGCTACGGACGGCGCGACAGCTCGACCTGTCGGACCCAACCCAAGAGGTGACGGATGGCAACACGTGACGATTTGACGAGGGAGGCGACTGACGACGCGCTCCGGCGACTTAGCTACGGAGAGGCGAACGCCCGAGCGCTCGAGCTACGCGCGCTCGCCGAGCATTTCCTCGAGCAAGCACGAGACGGCTTCGATCCGGAGGACAACCTCCCCACGCCCGAAACGCGGCTACTCAGCGTCGGGGCGCTCGGGCTAGCGATCGCGTACGGGATCCTCGAGGTGAGCGCCCGCATCGAGCTCCTCGAGCTCGACGCCGAGCTCGCCCGGGAGGAAGACTCATGAGCTCACCCCAATGCAGGCATCGGAGCTGTCAGGCGGCGCGGGCGAACGAGCTCATGGAGATCGCCGATCACGCGACGGTCGCCGACACGAGGGAAAGGGCCGTCCTCGAGGCGATCAAGATCCATCGCCAGAATCTGCCCGTGGCGTGCAGAGTCGCAGCGGAACTCCCCTCCCCCGCTCCGGACGCGGGTCCCAGCGGCTCGTCGATCCTACGCGATCCTAGAGCGTCGGACCCCGAAACCGGCCCGGATCGGGCTCTCGAGGGCCAAACCGACGCGCCTGGATCGTCCAGGAGCTCGATCGACGAGCTCGGCCGGGTGGGAGTGACCCCTCTCACCGCGGCCGGTCGCGCGGCGCTCAGGAGTGACGCGGAGCCGCTCTCCGGGATCCCCGGTCTCTACATGCGCGGCCCCGCGGACGCGATCGTGCGTTACGAGCTCACCGACACCGGGCGGGCCGCGCGCTCCGAGTTCGAGAACGAGCGGCTCGAGGAGCTACGCGAGCGCTTGGCGCGTGAGCGGGCGCCGTGGCTCTTTCGGGAGTCGCGGCCATGAAGCCGCTTAGCTACGCGGCCGCGGCCCGCTGCGAGAACGCCACGCACCCTAGGTGCAAGTGTCGGTGTGGCGGCGTGCTGCACGGAGCGAAGCGGAACCGGCCGGAGAACCTCCCGCCGGACGATCCGCACCACGCCGAGCTCCCGAAGGAGGACCCTCAGACGTCGATACTCGAGGCGCTCGACCACGGCGACGTCCTCGAGCGGCTCGAGCGCGTACGGCGCCCCGGCGCCGACGTGGTGGCCACCGAGCAGGAACCGACCGACGAGGAAGTCGACGAGTGGCTCCAGGAGCTGCGTGACTTCGCGACGCGCGGCGTACGCGCCCAACGCGCGGTCGATCGCATCCTCGAGGGGGCGTCATGAACGAGCAGCTCACGACGTCGCGCGCCGAGCTCGACCAGGCCACCCGCGAGTGGATCCAGGAGTCGATCGCGTTCGTCCGGCATCACCTCGAGTTGCATCCCAACACGGTCGCGCGTGAGATCCTGCTGATTCACGTCACTCGTGGTCAGGCGCTCCTCCGGGACGCCGTGCCGTCCACGTCGGCCGCGGACGTCGTTCGCGAGGCGGCGACCTGGTGGGACGCTCGCAACGACGCGCTCGAGCGTACCGGCCGCGCTCGAGAGGAGGCGCCGGACTGGCTCCGGTGGGCGTATCGACTCCTCCCCTCTGTCGGGCTCCCGCGGTGCGCGCGGCTGACGGCGCAGGCGCTCGAGGACAACGAGCGCGACCTCGACCGCCGGGACCGCTCGCAGACGCGTCGCTCAAGCTGGAGCACGGTATGAGCCAGCCGCACATCACCGAGCTCCGGCCGACGCTCGAGCTCATCGAGATGCCCCTCTCTGTCGATCGCGAGCGGTCGCTCGTCCGGAGGTGGGTTGGTCGCACCGACGACGGTATCGAGGTGGACGTCTGGGTGGCCGTCGTGCGCGTCGCGGACGGTGACGCGGAGCGTTTCGAGCATCGTTTCCGCGAGCTGCTCGAGATCCCGGCGCCGGCGTCCCCTGACTTCACGAGGCCCCGATGACCTCGATCGTGTGGCGCCGCGCGTATGGCTCGGACGTCTGGCATGCCTTCGACAGGCTGAGCGTGCTCAAGGAAGTCAGCTCGCTCTGTGGGCTGCGCCGAATCCACCGGAGCGAGACGCTCCCCGACCAGGCCCCCGACGAGATCGCGGAGCGCCGGTGTGGACTGTGCTCGAGGAAGGTCGCGAAGCTCGTCGCGCGGAGCTCGTCGACGTGAGCCCTCTCTACGCGCGGCGCTGCCCGCGCTGTGGTACGGTGCTCGAGCGGCGGCACCCCGACGAGGTTCCCCGCGCGCGTATACCGGCGCCGGCGGGAAGCGGGCTCCGTCTCGTGTGGTCATGGCCCGAGGACGAGGGTCTCACGTCGCACGCCTACGAGGTCCAGGAGCACGACGGTGCGCCGCACCTCCGCTGGCCACTCTGCGGCGCGGGTGGTCCGCCGCGGCCTCAGCCAGGGTTGTCGTTAGCTGCGGCCGATAGAGGAATCGCGCCGCGCGTCGCAGGATCGCCGAAGGGATCGCCGCCGGCGCCGCGGTGCGTACGCTGCGAGAAGCGCTCTCGGCGCCGATCGGCGGGGGTCCGGGATGCATAACGCCCTGCCCCCGAAGCCGGGCCTCCAGGAGCGCGAGCAGCTCGCCGGCATCGTGCCGGGGGCCGCCCCGCGCCTTATCTGCGGGGCACTGCATCCTCGAGGAGATCTCGCCCCGTGTGACCTCGAGCCGGGCCACGTCGGCTACTGCTCGAGCGCGTTCCGGGTCGGCGGCCGCGGCCGCGTCTGCTGGGCGCCCAACGTCACGCCGGCGCCGGCGACCGACCTTCGTCTCGAGGCGCGGCCGCCGTGGGAGCCGCACCGTTTTCCGGAGCGTAAACGCGACGGGACCCCTCGCTATCTGTCACGTGAAGTGAAGCGCGCGCGGGCCCTCTACACGTGCGAGTCGATCGACCTCGCACCGGGGCACCGCGCGAAGATCCAACCCGGAGAGCCCTATGTGCGGGTCCGGATCGCGCCCCAGGGGCGCGGCGGGCTCGCCCGGTGGCGTCACGTCCGGCTCTGCGCGTGGTGTGCTCTCGCGTACGAGCTCGTCTACGTGATCGACGCCGGATCCCAACCTCCAGGAGGTGCATGATGGATCCCCAGCTCGATCCCCTCGCAGCGCTCGGCGCGCTCGCCGGTTCGCTGCTCTTCGCGACGGTGAAGAAGTTCACGGGCGCGCTCGATGGGAAGATCGGCGACGTCGTGAAGCCGCTGCAGCCGGCGCTCATCATGGGCGCAGGTTTCGCGCTTCCGCTCGTCTCGCAGGCGCTCGGGCTCGCCGGCCCGGTCGACCCGCTCTCGTTCGTGACGTCGCCGCTCACGACGGTCGCGCTCGTCTCGACGCGCGAGCTGTATACGCGCGCGAAGCGGCGCCTGGTGCCGGTCGTCACCGGATGATCTCGAGGAAGCTTCTCGCCGCGGTCGTGGGGGCCGCGCTGCTCACTGGCAGCGCGTGTCCCCCGACGCGTACGCGGATCGAATGCCGAGCTGGTGAGGTGTTCCGAACGGTCGACACGGTGTGGTCGGCCGACTCGACCGCGCTCCTCCGGCTCTCGAGGCTCGACTCGATTCGGTGTGACCTCCTGGACGTCGAGCTCGAGCAGCTCCAGGAGCTCGACGACTCGATCGCGCTCCCGGACCCTGACAGCGTCGCGTCGATCATGATCCGGAGGATTTCGTGAGTCGTTGGGGCGAGCTGCTCGAGCGCGGGCTCCAGGAGGACGGCTCGATCGACCGTGACGAGCCCGCGGCCATCGAGCTCGAAGATCTCACGCTCGACGAGCTCCGCGCGCTCGTCTACGAGGCGACTCAGGACGAGCACTATCATGGGCTCGCCGTGCTCCTGTTCCGGGTCATCCGCGAGCTCCGCGACATTCGCGAGCAGCTCGAGAGCCACCGCCGCGCGGCCGAGCTCCGGAGGACGCGTTGAAGAACAGCGGACCTCCGCGGCTTCGCCAACCCGTGCGCATGGACCTTCACGCGTACGAAAAGCCGCTCGAGCCGGGAACGATGCACCGCTCGAACGGCAAGGCTACGTGCGGGAAATGCGAATATCGTGCGGCTCCCGTGCACGCTCGTAAGGGCAAGTCGATCCGAAAGGCCGAAGGTTGGACGTTCGCCTCGGGCACCTACGGCTGGATGTGCCCGCCGTGCTCGATCGGAGCGAAGGCCGCGCCACCTCCGAAGCAGAAGAGCCGACGACGGACGTCCCGCCGATCGGGAATGGAACGCCGCCGCGTTGGCAGTCGCTGGATCGATGAAGGTGCGCCGTTCGCTCGACGTCTCGAGATCCGACGAGCTCGCGATCGCGAGGAACCGAATCGGCGACGTCGCCGACGTCACCGTACGCCGAAGCGAACGGACCCAGACCGCATGTCCTCGAGCGAGTGGAACCGCTTGAGGAGAGAGCATCGGAGCACGTCGAGCTGACGACTCGACGACGGAGTACTCGTCGGGCTTTCGGAGCCCCGGTCCCTTCGAGGGGCCGGGGCTCTTGTACTTCTGGCCGAAGTCAGGAATGGCGTAAGTACGCCATTTTTGCCGTGCCCAAGAATCGTGCCAGTGCAGCATATACGCCACTCGGACACCGCTCTCTCGAGAGCGTCGCCCGGGATCTGGCGGGGCAGAAGAGCAGCAGGGAGCGGATGAACGTCAGGCGCCCCGATCGGGCCGCAGTCGTCCACCAGGTCGGCGGCGGGATCCCCGGTCGGTCAGCTCGTGAAGCAGGCCGTAGAGGCTGCGTCCAGGGAGGAGTCCCGGGACCGCGTAAAGCGACGGGGCACGGAGCGTCTGGAAGTCCGCACGGAGGATCAATCCCCATGTGAAACGCGCGCCCGACCTCGGGCGCGCATCCTCGTCTCTCACTCCCCTCCGACCCGACGTAGCAACGCGGAGTCGGGAGGAGGGTGAGTGCCGGGGGGTTGGGGGATAGTGTGCGCGTGAACCTCGGTTTTTGAAACGCTTTCCTCACGGGGTTTTCGCGGCTTATCGTGCGGCCTGATTTTCACCGAACGCCGGAGCGCGCCATGGCTGACCCGCCTTTTCCACACGCTCTCCACATCGCCGACGGCCCCGTGAAGCCGGAGCGCGCAGCGCCGGACGCGTTGTCGTTCCTCGAGCTGCTCGAGAGCGAGATCCCCGCGTGGCTCCCACGGCCGCCGGTGCGGAAGGACGACGGCGACGTGACGTGGTGGCGCTCGCGCGTCGGCGCTCGAGAGCTCTACGTGCACCAGGTCTACGGCGGCGGCCGATACCGCATCACCCTGCTCGCGTGTGAGCGCGTCACGCAGCTCAGGGCCGACGATCGACCGCCGCGGGAGGAGGTGAGCGCGCTCCCGGTGTGGCCGACGTTGGAAGAGATCTGGAGCGCGCTCGACGTGTGTCCCGTCGGCGCGATCTTCCAGCTCCCCGGCCACGTCGTCGGAATGGTGCCCGACCTCGCGGATGCCGTCGTGACGATCACCACGTGCACGCAGGTCGGAGCGCTCGCCGGCTCGCCGGCGTTCCTCCGATGGTCACTCGCCAACCCAGGGACTCCGCAATGACGACGACGATGAAGAGGGCCAAGCCGCCGCGCGGCCGACGCTCGAGCGACGACGAGAAGCATCCGACGCAGGACGCGGCGACCGCAGAGGCCGCGGCGAAGATCCGCTCGCTGAAAGAGTCGCTCGGGATCTCAGGCGGCACGGCGAGCGTGTTCCGCACGGCGACCGGTCAGAAGCCGAAATACCTCGGAAAAATCGGGATCGACGAGCTGCTCGCCGACCCTCACGACGTGGTGAAGGCCCGTTTCGGTGGCGGTGACTATCAGCTCACCCTCATCGATGGTGATCACAAGTACGTCCCCGGCGGGAGCGTCCAGCTCTCGATCGGCGGGCCGCCGGCGCCCGAGCCGGACAAGTTCGACGAGCTCGAGAAGCGTTGGAACGAACGCATCACCACGGCGGCGCGGCCCGACACGAGCTCGACGGAGCTCTTCCGGTTCATGTTCGAGACGATGCGCGAGCAGCTCCGTGAGATCCGTACGCCACCCGCGGCCGCGGCGCAGGCGAACCCGATGGAGATGGCCGTCGCGATGGTGTCGACGATCCAGGCGGCGAACGCGCCGATCCTCGAGGCGCTCCTCGCTCGAACGAACCGCGAGCCGCGCGAGCGGAACCGTCTCGAGGAGCTCCGCGAGCTCGTCGAGCTCTTCACGCTCTTCCAGGGCATGGGAGGCGACAAGCCGCGCGGCATGGACGCGATCATCGAGAAGCTCGCGACCCCGCTGGGTCAGTTCTTCGAGCGCGCGGCACCGACCGGTGCGCCCGGCGCTCCCCTTCCCCTTCCACCAGGAGATCCCAGGCCCGTGGCTCCTCCCGCGAAAGCGAACGGCGTGCCGCGCCCCGAGTGGTATCCGATGATCGAGCGAGCGATCCCGTCGATGCTGTCGTGGGCACGCTCGGGAAAAGATCCCGAGCTCCGCGCGGACCTGGTCGTCGAGGACCTCCCCGACAACATGCTCGGGCCGATTCACGAGCAGCTCCAACGCGAAGGCTTCCTCGGCGAGTTCGTTGCCAACGTGCCCGAGGCGGGACCGCTACAAGCGTGGTTCGGCGAGTTCTTCGGGCGCATCCGCCAAGCGCTCGACGACATGTGGGTCGAGGAGGGAGCCGCGGCCGCGACCGAGACGTCGATCGACGAGCCGGAAAAAAGCAGCGCCCCGAGCATCGAGCAGCCCGGAGCGCCGCACTAGCCCGAGGAGGGAGGTTTCGCGGCCGCGCCCCCCCGGGCACCGACACCGGTGAGTCCCTTTCCCGGTTGTCGCGTATGCTACGGCCCGACCCTCCGACCGGCAACGCGCCGAAAAACGTTTGACGAACATCCGCGCGGTTTCACATGATGCGCGCGAACGCTCTTGGGTTGGAGCTTCAGACGTGAGGGGCCGCTCTCGTCGTACGTCCGTCCGCGAGAGTTGGCCCCTCCGTCGTGTCCGGCGTACGAGGGAGGGTTTCCGTGGACCCGTGCTCGATAGCCGTTCTCGGTGGCGTGTTCGTCGGTTGGGCTCTGCGAGGAGGCACGCCCGCCAGTCGTCTCGCCTCTGCTCTCGGCAAGGAACAGGCCGCCAAGCTCGTCCGACTGCTTGAGCTGCTCGAGGCGCCGGATGATATGACGGCGCGCCACCGCGGCCGCGATGAGATCCGCGACGAGCTCGCTGAGGGGCACGCCGAATGAGCTACGCGCTCGGCGATCCGGAGGGCCGCGCCCCGTACATCGACGGGTGGACGCCGACGACTTCGTGGATCCCGAGCGGGAGTCTCGGCATCGAGTGGACTGTCTGGCGGATGCGACGGCTCGTCGCGGACGCGCAGCGCTCTCCCTTGCTGGTCGAGACGGCCCGGCGTATCGTCGGTGACAACCCAAGAGCGGCAGGATTCAGGAACTCGACCGAAGCCGCGGAGCATATCCGCGCTTTCCTCGAGGGGGGCGTCCGGTTCGAACACGACCCGGCCGGGACCGAGCTCCTGAAGCCGCCCGACATGATGCTCGAGGAAATCGAGCTAAATGGTCAGGCGGCGGGCGACTGTGACGACGTCGCCGTTCTTGGGGCCGCGCTAGGTCGAGCGGTCGGGCTCCCGGCGCGGTTCCGTCTCCTCGCATTTCGCCCGGGGGCTCCGTACGAGCACGTCTACACGGAGCTCCTGACAGACGGCGGTTGGCGCGAGCTCGATACGACGAAGCCGCACCAGCTTCCGAGCGGGCTGAGGATCGTTCGGACGTCAACGCGGGAGGCGTGAACATGGCGAATGGACTCTGGACCCCTCCGATTGCCATGGATACGGGCCCCGCGCCGGGCACCGGGTACGACTCGGACTCCTGGTGGAAGGGTCCGATCGACGATCTCCTCGAGGGCGCGAGCGATCGTCTCCGGAGCGAGCTCGGGATCCGCGACGAGCTCCCGGAGCTCGAGTTCGAGGAACGGCCGCGGTTCGCGTCGATCGGCGGCAGCTCCAACACGATCGCCATGCTCGCGATCGTCGCGATCGGTGCCGGGCTGCTCATGAGGCCCCGCGGCCGACGGAGGCGGTAGCCATGGCCTACCTCGAGGAGGATCTCGCCGTCGACGAGCTCGTCGGGCTCGGGTTTATCCCGCTCGTCGGCGCCGCGGTGGCGACGCCCGAGGGGCGGAACATCGCCAAGAGCATCGGCTCGAAGATCGTCGGGGGTGCGAAGAATCTGTTCGGCGGCGGCCCCGAAAACGAGCCGTCGGGCTGGGAGACGGAAGCGATCACGGGGCGCGTACGCTGCGCAGAGGGTGGCCAGTTCATGTACGATTACCTCGATCCCTCGAGGCGCATCCCCGGTCACCCCGGGTTCCGGAAAGGCGAGTACTACGGCGTCGACGTCGACGAGATCGAGGCCGCGATCAACTTCGCGCCCCAGGGCCGGCCCGGTGACAACCCGGGCACGCGTGAAGGCCTGATCTCGGCGCTCCGGATCCCGAATCCGTCGATGCCGCGGCCGCGTACGAACCGCGAGCTCGCGAACGCGGCCGTCTACGTCGCGCACGGGAAAGGCGACTGCAAGATCGGCTCGCAGGAGTCGCCCGCGGCCGAGCACATCGACGGGCTCCTCCAGAATTACCGGCGCGCGCAACAGAGCATCCTCCCGACGCCGACGGAGTTCGCCGCCGCGGTGGACTCCGTGCCGACGTCGCTCCCCGAGCTCGGCGAGATCGCGCGGCGCAACCCGCTCGCGACCATCGGAGTACTCGCCGGACTCGTGTTCGCTGCGTCGTTCGTCGGGGGCCGGAGGTGACGACGATGCGTTACGGCGCGCAGGGGCGGTGCGACTCGGGCGACGACGAGATCATCGTCGGCGACGTCACAACGACCCCGACCGGGTTCGGCGCCGAGCCGGAGCCCGGCTCGTTCGAGGACCTCTACGCCGAGGGCCCGGCGCCCGTGGTCAACCTCGCTCTCGAGTACGGGCCGAGCAGCTCCGATGGCCCCGGACTCGGAACGACCGTCAACCGCATCTCGTGGGCGCTGCTGCTCGGCGCATTCGCTGTCGTCGTGCTCCCTCAGCTCATCCGCGGACCGCGCCCCGCGCGATAGGAGGCCTCATGGCGTATTGCAGCGACGACGAGGCAGCTCCCCAGGTCACCGGACTCGGCGTGATCCACCCCAAGGTGCTCGCGTACCTGGTACCGAAAACGACCGCGTCGCCGCTCACCGACGCGCGGTTCCAGGCGCTCCGACGCACGGCGCAGGAACCGACGCCGATCGTGAACACGAAAGGCCAGGTCCCTCCCCCGCCGTCACCGTCGATCGACCTCGATGCGATCCGCCGGAAGTATCCGTGTGGCACGCGCACCGATCCGTTCAAGCCGTGCCCCGAGCCCCCGACTACGCCCCCCGAGCGGGTTATCAGCGACGTCATGCCCGGGACCACGGGCCCGACGTTCTCGCCGGCGATCGTGCCCGCCCCGTCGTTCGCTCCTGGAGGCGGCGGGCCCGTCACCGTGACAGTCGAGGCGCCGGCGGCCGCCACGGCGCCGACGGACGGCCCCAAGGGGTTTGGGATGGTCGAGGCCGCGCTCGCCGCCGGCGTCGCTGCGCTGCTCGGCGCCGCGCTCTCGAGGAAGGAACGACGTCGGTGAAGCAGCCGCTCCGTCGTCGCGTCGCATGGTGGCTGCTCGATCGGCTGCCGTTCCGATGGGGCGGCATGCGCGTAAACAACGCGCTCTCCCGATGGGCGTGGCGCAACGGTCGCGAGCCGCGCGTCGTGAC
>JBFXDG010000015.1:0-84513 GCA_050181335.1 Gemmatimonadales bacterium
GATTTGGGGATCGGCTCTCCCGCCTTACGTTATGAGCGCTCGGGAGGGGTGGCAGAGCGGTTCAATGCACCGGTCTTGAAAACCGGCGGGCGCAAGCCCTCGTGGGTTCGAATCCCACCCCCACCGTCTTTCTTTAGCCTGCCGGCCGCAGGCGGATTCGAACCCACGGCGATCTTCGCAGAAGATCGCGACGTGGGTTCGCGCCGAGGTGCACAGAGGCTCACCGAAGCCCACGCGCTGACCGCCGAGACGAGCGAAGGCGCGAAGCGCCGGAGCTAATCCCACCCCCTCCGTGAATTCCGGCACCTCGAACACTGGGCGGATGCAGCGGTCGGAGTCCGTCCGTTCGAACCCGCGGCGATTTCCGAAGGACATCGCGTCCGTGGTTCGCGCCGAGGCGCACACGGGTTGACCGAAGCCCACGCGCTGATCGCCGAGACGGGCGAGCAAGGCGAGCTAATCCCACCCCCTCCGTCTTTCTTTGGCCTGCCTGCCGAAGACGGATTCGAACCTACGGCACTTTCCGATTTCGCGCCGCAGACCTAAGCTGTCCACCCCCAGCGTGACACCTGTAAGCCAGTGCGGCCAATGCCATCCGGTCGGGCGCCCGTGAAGCAGCGTGTCCTCGTCGTCGACGACGACCCACAAGTAAGGAAGGCGCACGCACGTTACGTCGAGGCCCTCGGCTACGAGGCCGAACTGGCCGCCGACGGTGTCGAGGCGCTGACCAAGCTCGCGCTGGGGATCGATCTGGTCCTGCTCGATTTGTATATGCCGAACGTGGACGGCTTCGAGGTCGCTGCGAAGATCCGCGCGCACCCAGCCTATAAGATTACCCCGATCGTCATGATCACGGGCTCGGATCGGGAAGCGTGGTATCCCCGCGCGCTTGAGGTCGGTGCGAACGACGTACTGTCGAAGCCCATCAACCTCGATGAGCTACGGCTTCGGACGCGTTGGTTGATGGATCTCAAGAGCGCGCACGACCAAGTGAACCAGGTCAATGTGCGTCTCTCCGACGGGATCGCAAAGGCAACGGCAAACCTTCGTAATGCTCTCGACGGCATGACCGAAGCGAGACGATTGGTCTACGAGGCCCATCTCGACACGATCCGCCGGCTTACGATCGCCACGGAGTACAAGGACGAGTCGATCGCCGGCCACCTCGCGCGTGTGGGCACGTCCGCGGGCGTGCTAGCCGACGGAGCAGGACTTGAATCCGGAATGATCGAGATGATCCGTCACGCGGCGCCGCTGCACGACGTCGGCATGATCGGCGTGCCTGAAGCGGTGCTCTTCAAACCGGGTCCGCTCGACGACATCGAGCGCGCACTCGTCCGGGAGCACACTCACATCGGAGCGACATTGCTCGAGGGATCAAGCTCTGACGTCATCCAGATGGGTGCCACGATCGCGCTCTGGCATCATGAGCATTGGGACGGCGGCGGGTATCGGACGGCCGCGTCGGCGAAGACATACCCATCGAGGCCCGCATCTGCTCGATCGTGGACTACTACGACGCCTCCACGATGCATCGGCCATATCGCCGAGCGCGGCCGTCCGACGAGGTCATTGCGGAGATGCTCGCGGAGTCGGGCACACGCTTCGATCCGATCCTGATCGAGGCATTCGTTTCGGTCATGCCGGAGATCCGCGCGATTCGTGCCGAATATCCGGTCGAGTAGCAGAGGCGAGACGCGTTGCCGGTACGAATGTGGACGGACCCGCGAACCAATGCGGACTGGGCGGTCATCTCCTCCGTCTTCTCGGATGCGCCGTCACAGCGGATCGAGTTTCGAAGCGCGAACACCGTGATGCGAGTCGAGCTACCGACGCCGATCTCCGACACGCTCCGAACCCTGTCGGACGTCCAGCTTGCTAGCCTACTCGACCGAGCCTTACGCCACGCCCCTGCGGACTCTCAATGACTTTGGTGGAGTCCCGGCCTCGGACTTGCAGATGGCGTCTACGATAGCCGCTCAATCCGGGGGCGCGATGTGTTACGCCGCATCGAGTTCACTCGCGACGAGACGAGGTATCGAGCACGGATCATTCCATGGCCACCTGATGATGGGCCCGCGTTCTGGTACATCTCCGTTGACAACGGAGTCCTGCATAAGTTATTCGCGGCAGACTCCGACGACGTAGGTAACGAGGCGTTCGAGGGGCGTCTCATCGAGGCGCTCGGGCGACTCCAGCAGTAGGTCAGCGCATTTCGGACGGCGACCGACTTGCCGGTTCCCAAGAGCGTGATAGGTTCGCCGTCCTTCGGCCGTTGCAAGCACGGCTTGGAGATCAGGGATGTTTCGGCGAAGGTCGCCGCCGACGGTTGGCTCCATCTGGGGTCACTACCGGTGTGTGCACTGCGAGTGGGTCGCACTCGATCACGTCGTCATCGAGGCCCCCCGGATCGCCGTGATCGGAGAGCTACGACTCCCTGTCATGATTACCTGAGCACAGCGTCGAACGGCGGCAACTGTACGGTTGGCTCCTGCAGCGCGGCGTGAGCCCGGAGTAGTGCATCGTTCGGGCCCCCGAAAATCTCTCGTGTTGGCCACCCAACAGGAGGGCGCTCAGGTGTTCCCGCCACGTGGGATCGCTGTACTCTTATGAGCCCCCCTTCCCTCCTTTGCCGGGGGTGCCTTGCTGTCACTTCGTTTGTCGTTCGAGTCTTGGGCGCGGCTCTGGCGTCGGCCGATCGGCAAAGAATCATCGGAGACCTACATGACCTCCGACAGCGATCATGGGGACCTTCGGGCCCAGGGGATGCCCAACGAGCTGCGCGAATGGTACGCGACTACGTTGGAGAGCATCGGCGACGCCGTGATCGCGACAGACGAGCGCGGGCGCGTGGTGTTCATGAACCGGATCGCCGAGCATCTCACGGGCTGGACAGTCGCGTCCGCGCGCGGCCATCAATGCGCAGAGATCTTCCAGATCGTAAACGAAGAGACTCGTAGCCCCGTTGAGAGCCCCCTCGCAAAGGCACTCATCGACGGCGCGGTTCAGCGGCTGGCCAATAACACATTGCTGATCACGGCCCGGGGCGATGAGATTCCGATCGACGATAGCGGGGCGCCGATCCAGAGCAGAAGTGGTCATTTGCTCGGTGCAGTGCTCGTCTTTCGCGACGTCAGTGAGCGACGTCGTGCCGAGCAGGAGCGTCGCCAGGCCGTCGCGGAGGCCGAAGAGCTTCTGGCGCGCGAGCGGGTCGCGAGGGCCGAGAGTGAACGAGCCATCCGTGTCAAAGACGAATTCCTCGCCACGGTATCGCACGAGCTGCGAACGCCGATCAACGCGATCCTTGGCTGGTCGCACGTCTTGACTCAGCCTGAGGTGCCACCTGAAGTCGTTCAGCAGGGCGTAGACGTGATCGCTCGCAATCTCCGTCTGCAAGCGCAACTAATCTCGGATCTGATGGACGTCAGCAGCATCGTTTCGGGAAAGCTTCGTCTACACACCGGATTGGTCGATCCTTGCGCGCTGTTCGCGGACGTGGTTCAGGCCGCACAGGCGAGCGCGCGCGACAAGGGGATTGACGTCCTCCTGCAGTCGGACAGTGACGTCGGGATGATCGTGGCTGATCGATCTCGCCTTCATCAGGTCGCCTGGAACCTGTTGTGGAATGCAATCAAGTTCACACCCGCGGGCGGATCCGTGACGGTCCGAATTGAACGGCGAGAAACAAAGGTCGACATCGCCGTCAGCGATACCGGAATCGGCATTCCTCGAGAATTCCTTCCGCGCATTTTCGAGCGGTTCGAGCAAAGGGACGAATCCATCACGCGCGAGTTCGGTGGGTTGGGTTTGGGCCTATCCATCGTGAAACGCCTCGTCGAGATGCATCATGGCAGCGTGTCCGCAGCTAGCGAAGGAGAGGGCAAGGGAGCCACGTTCACGGTGATCCTTCCGGCAGCGGGCCCCGCAGTCGATGATGTTGACGCGGTCACGATGCCCAAAGGATCGGCGAAAGTGGTCGCGACGCTCGACGGAATCGAGATCCTCGTGGTCGAGGACGACGTCGACACGCTCCAGTTCTTGAAACGCTATCTCGTGTCGTGCGGGGCGCGGGTCGTCCTCGCCCTATCAGGGACGGAAGCGCTCGAGGTCTTGCCGCGCACGCATGCAGACGTCGTCGTTAGTGACATTGGTCTGCCGGGAATGGACGGCTACGAGCTGATTCAGCGAATCAGAACCGGTAACCTGTTCAACGGCGTGCCGGCGATCGCGTTGACGGCTTACACGGGTCCGTCGGATCGAGCGCGAGCGTTTCGCGCGGGGTTCCAGGCGCACCTTCCTAAGCCCATCGAGCCTCCTGTACTGTCTTCTACTATTGCGCGGTTCGTGGCACCGCGAAGCGCCTAGTGACTCAGCGTGTTCGATGTCGACCGCACGACACCGACGCGGGACTCTGAGGGGGTTCTTCCCCGCTTTCGCGGACGGTTGAGTTAGCACACTGACTTCTTCTCCCTGATCGCGGGAGGAGCTTTCGCTGGATCCGTGGGTTGTGGAAGCGCTCGATGTAGTCGAAGACGTCGGCGCGCGCATCAGCCACGGTGAGGTAGCGACGACGATTGACCCGCTCCCGCTTGAGCATGCCGAAGAAGCTTTCGGCGGGAGCGTTGTCGCCGCAGTGACCGACGTCGCTCATGCTCAAGGTGATGTTGTGGTCCTTCAGGAACTGCTGGTACTCGTAGGACGTGAACTGCGTGCCGCGGTCGGAGTGCAAGATGACCGCCTCGCGGTTGGGGCGCTGCCAACACGCCATTAGGACGGCCCTGAGGACGAGCTGACGGTGCTGGACGGTCGACATCGACCAGCCGATCACTGGACTACCGCAGAGATCGAGCACCACGCAGAGATAGAGCCAGCCTTCGGCCGTGGCGATGTAGGTGATATCGGTCATCCACTTCGTGTTCGGATCCGTAGCGTCGAACACTCGCTCGAGGTGATTGCGGACCTACACGGGTTTGGCCCCGCTGCGCTTGTGACGCCACCGCCGGCGTTAAGGCCCTCCCGGGCCATGAGCCGCGCGATGCGGTTCGGGCTCGCGGTCTCGCCCTCGTCCGTCAGCACTTCGTGCATCCGAGGCATCCCCATCACGCCGTCGCTTGCCGCGTGCAGCTCTCGGATGCGGACGAGCAGGCGCCGGTTGTCGATCTCCCTCGCGCTCGGAGCGCGCGTGCTCCAGGCGTAGTATCCGCTTCTCGACACCTTCAGGCACCGGCACAGCAACTGCACAGGGTAGACGTCGCGGCAGCGCTGAATCGACCGATACTTCACTTCGATTCCCTGGCGAAGAACGCTGCCGCATCGCGCAAAAAATCCCGCTCCTGCTTCACCTTGGCGAGCTCGCGCTTCAGCGCCATGACTTCCTGATCCCGCGGCACCCCGGAGCCTGGAAACACCTTACCGCTCGCTTCGAGCTCCCGACGCCAACGAAACAAGTCGCTCGCTCCCACGCCTATGTCCCGTGCCACCTGACTCACGGTCGCGTTGGGCTGGCGCGTAAGGTTCACCGCCTCACGCTTGAACTCCTCGCTGAACTTCCTTCTTCGCTTTGCCATGACACTCCTTTCGGCTCAAAATGAGCCTTCTCGGAAGTGTCCGCATTAGCGGGGTAGAACCCCATAGAGGCATTCCGCAAGACACTGTCCTTCGCCTTCGGGGGTCATCTCACGTGCGCTCGAACGATGTGCGCACCGATCATCTCGTGACCACGACACTTCCGGGCCCGAGCGGCGATCCGGTCCAGCGAACCTACCGGGCCGATGAGACGACGCTGGTGGAAGGGCTCGGAGGGATTACGAGCGTCGAGGAGATCACCCCGCGCTCCAACGGCAGCATTGTCGTCGTCACGTTTCGGCGGGAAGGCCAGGATGCCATCGCGGAAAACCTCCGCTTCACGGGCGATGACGACATCCTGGTGACACAGGGCACGGTCGTGGAGGTGAGCGACGGTGAGACGCTCGTCCTGGACGCGGAAGGTGAGCGTCAGCAGATGGATCTCGACTTCGGCCGAGGAGCCACCATCGACAGCGACCGAGGCATCCTCGCCTCCGACGATCTGAGCGCGGGCGATGAGGTGACGGTGTACTACTCGGACCGCGTGGATCCGACCCTGGTCGAGAGCGACCTCGACGGTCACGCGCGCCTCATCGTTCGAACCGACCGCTGAGCAGTGCCGGCGGCGGTGAAACCACCGCGGGGTGGACCCTCCCTCGTGAGCGGGTATAATGAGCGACGCGAACTGAACGATTCCAGTAAGAGTCGGCGGACGTCGTCATGGACCCTGGGTCGACGAAAGAGCGGGCTGCGGCGGTATCGCAACGGCCTCCCCCGCGTGTGGTCATCGAGGGTGTCGATCCGGAGATCGATGCCGGCCGCTTCCCGGTCAAGCGCATCGTCGGGGATCGGGTGGTGGTCACCGCCACCGTCTTCACGGAGGGCCACGACCGTGTGGTCGCGGTGCTGCGGCACCGGCGGGCGGGTGAGAGCGCGTGGCGGGAAGATCCGATGGACGCGCTCGGCGGCGACCGGTGGCGGTCCGCCTTCGCGGTATCCGAGCTCGGCCGCTACGAGTACACCGTGTCCGCCTGGGTCGACGCCTTCGCCACTTGGCGCAGCGGCCTCGCGCGCAAGGTGGAGGCGCGACTCGACGTGGCGAGCGAGCTGCGCGAGGGCGCGGCGCTGCTCGCCGCGGCGGCGTCACGCGCGAGAGGTGAAGACGCCGCCCTGATCACGGCCGCCGCGAAGCGGATCGGAGGGAGCGCGCCGCAGGCCGAGCGCGTGGCGGCCGCCCTCGACGAGGGGCTCGCGGCGGCGGCGGCGCGCCACCCGGACCGCGGCGACGAGACCCGCTATGCGCGCGCGCTCGGGGTGGTGGTGGAGCGTGAGCGCGCGGCGGTCGGCGCGTGGTACGAGTTCTTCCCGCGCTCCTGCGCCGGCGAGCCGGGCCGTCACGGTACCTTCGACGACGCCAAGGCCCGTTTGCGCTACGCCGCCTCGCTCGGCTTCGACGTGGTCTACCTGCCGCCGATCCATCCGATCGGCGAGACGCACCGTAAAGGTCCGAACAACTCCCCGACCGCCGGGCCCGGTGATCCCGGGAGCCCGTGGGCCATCGGCTCCGCCGCGGGCGGGCACTGCGCCGTGCATCCGGAGCTCGGCACGTTGGCGGACTTCGACGCGTTCGTGGCGGAAGCGCGCTCGCTCGGCGTCGAGGTGGCGCTCGACATCGCGTTCCAGTGCTCACCGGATCATCCGTGGGTGGCCGAGCACTCCGACTGGTTTCGCAAGCGCCCCGACGGCTCGATCCAGTACGCAGAGAATCCGCCGAAGAAGTATCAGGACGTCTATCCGCTCGACTTCGAGTGCGAGGACTGGCGCGCGCTCTGGCAGGCGCTCCTCGAGGTCTTCCTGTTCTGGGTCGAGCACGGCGTCACGATCTTCCGTGTCGACAACCCGCATACCAAGCCGTTCGCTTTCTGGGAGTGGGTGATCGGCGAGGTGCGCGCACGGCATCCGGAGGCGGTCTTCCTCTCGGAGGCGTTCACGCGGCCGAGCGTGATGAGATACCTGGCGAAGGGCGGCTTCTCGCAGTCCTACACCTACTTCACGTGGCGCAACACGAAGGGTGAGCTCACCGAGTACCTGGAGGAGCTGACGAAGAGCGAGTCGCGCGAGTACATGCGCCCGAACTTCTTCGCCAACACGCCGGACATCGATCCCGAGTTCCTGCAGTTCGGGGGGCGGGCCGCGTTCCAGATCCGTCTGGTGCTCGCGGCTACGCTCGGCGGCAGCTACGGGATCTACGGACCGCCCTACGAGCTGTGCATCGCCGATGCGGTGCCGGGTACGGAGGAGTACCTCCACTCCGAGAAGTACGAGATCCGCCCCTGGGATCTCGAGCAACCGCAGCGCATCACCGAGTTCGTGCGGCGCATCAACGCGATCCGGCGTGAGAACCCGACGCTACTGCGCGGAGGACTGGGGTTCCTCCCCGTGGACTGCGACGATCTGATCGCGTACGCACGCGGCGACGCGGACTCGGAGGACGTGGTGGTGGTCGTGGTCTGCCTGTCGCCCCACCACGGCGCGGCCGGCTGGATCGAGCTGCCTGTCGACGAGCTCGGCCTCGACGTCGAGCGGCCGTTCCAGATGCACGACCTGCTGGGCGGCGCGCGTTACCTCTGGCAGGGCCGCCGCAACTACGTCGCGATCGACCCGTCGTCCACACCCGCCCACGTGTTCCGCGTGCGCCGACGTGTGCGCACGGAGCACGACTTCGACTACTACCTGTAGACACGATGACGACATCCACGCGATCCAGGTCCCGCGCCAAGAAACGTGTCGCCCCCCCCCGGGAGCCGCTCTGGTACAGGGACGCGGTCTTCTACGAGATCCGCGTCGGCACCTTCCAGGACGGCGACGGGGACGGGATCGGGGACTTCCGCGGCCTGATCTCGCGTCTCGACTATCTCCAGGACCTCGGCGTCACGGTGCTGTGGCTGCTGCCGTTCTGTCCCTCGCCGCTGCGCGACGACGGATACGACATCGCCGACTACACGGACGTACATCCGGACGTGGGCACGCTGGACGACTTCAAGGTCTTCCTGCGCGAGGCGCACCGGCGCCAGCTGCGCGTCGTCACCGAGCTGGTCATCAACCACACGTCCGAGGACCATCCCTGGTTCCAACGCGCGCGCCGCGCGCCGCCGGGGAGCCACTGGCGGGACTGGTACGTCTGGAGCGACAACCCCGACCGCTACCCGGGCGTGCGGATCATCTTCAAGGACTTCGAGCGGTCGAACTGGACCTGGGATCCGGTGGCCAAGGCCTACTACTGGCACCGGTTCTACGCGCACCAGCCGGACCTCAACTTCGACCATCCGGAGGTGCGACGCGAGGTGAAACGCGTGCTCGACTTCTGGTTCGGGCTGGGCGTGGACGGGCTGCGCCTCGACGCGATCCCGTACCTCTTCGAGCGCGAGGGAACGAACTGCGAGAACCTCCCGGAGACGCATGCCTACCTTCGGGATCTGCGCAAGCACGTGGACGGCCGCTGGCAGGACCGCATGCTGCTGGCGGAGGCCAATCAGTGGCCGGAGGACGCCGTCACCTATCTGGGCCAGGGCGACGAGTGCCACATGGCCTTCCACTTCCCGGTCATGCCGCGGCTCTTCATGTCCCTGCACATGGAGGATCGCTACCCGATCATCGACATCCTCCAGCAGACGCCGGCGATTCCGGAGACCTGCCAGTGGGCGCTCTTCCTGCGCAACCACGACGAGCTCACGCTGGAGATGGTGACCGACGAAGAGCGCGACTACATGTACCGGGTCTACGCGAACGATGCCAAGGCGCGCATCAACCTCGGCATCCGCCGCCGCCTCGCTCCGCTCCTCGGCGACGACCGGCGGCGCATCGAGCTGCTGAACGCGCTCCTCTTCTCGTTGCCGGGCACGCCGGTCATCTACTACGGCGACGAGATCGGCATGGGGGACAACTTCTTCCTGGGCGACCGCAACGGCGTCCGCACGCCGATGCAGTGGAGCTCGGATCGCAACGCCGGCTTCTCGAACGCCAACCCGCAGCGGCTCTTCCTGCCGGTGATCATCGATCCCGAGTACCACTACGAGAGTGTCAATGTCGAGGCGCAGCAGCACAACCCGCACTCGCTGCTCTCTTGGATGAAGCGACTGATCGCCTTGCGGAAGCGCACGCGGGCCTTCGGTCGCGGCTCGATCGAGTTTCTGCACCCGACGAATCGCAAGGTACTCGCGTTCATCCGACACTGGGAGAACGAGCACATCCTGGTCGTGGCGAACCTCTCGCGGTTCGTGGAATACGTCGAGCTGGATCTGGGCAAGTACAAAGGCATGGTGGCGGTGGAGATGTTCGGGCGGAACCGCTTCCCGCCGATCGGCGATCTGCCGTACCTGCTCACCCTCGGTCCCCACGCCTTCTACTGGATGTCGCTCGAGGCGGATGCGGAGCCGGGAGAGGCGCCGCGGCCGGTCGACCAGCCGCCGCCGCGACTGCGGCTCGTCGGCTCGTGGCTGACGGCGCTGCGCGGTCCCGAGGTGCGGAGCTTCGAGGCCGTGCTCCCGGGCGTCCTGCGGGCCCGGCGCTGGTTCAGCGCCAAAGCGGGCCAGATCCGCGGCGTGAAGGTGCTGGACGTGATCCCGATCGGAGCGCCGGAGAACGGCAACGCGCTGCTCATCGTGCGCGCCGACCTCGCGTCGGGCGGCTCGCCGACCTACGCGATGCCGCTCGCCTACGCGCAGGGCGAGGAGGCGGCCATGCTGCGGCGGGACAAGCCGCGCGCCGTGCTGATCGAGCTCGAGGCGGACGACGGGGGAGGGCAGGGAGGCATCCTCTTCGACGCCCTCGAGGATCCCGCGTTCTGTCGCAGCTGGCTCGAGGGGATCGCCCGCAAGCGGCGCTGGAAGGGCTCGACCGGGGAGCTGCGCGGCGGCACCACCCGCGCATTCAAGAAGCTCCGGGGCGATCCGGACCAGGAGCTCGCGCCTTCGCTGCTGAACGCCGAGCAGAGCAACTCCTCCGTCGCCTACGGCGAGCGGCTCGTGCTCAAGATCTTCCGTCAGGTGGCGGAGGGGCTGAACCCGGATCTCGAGATCGGACGCTTCCTCACCGAGCGCACGAAGTTCTCTCAGATTCCCCGTGCCGCGGGCTTCCTCGAGTACCGCGTGCCGCGCCGGGAGCCGGTCACCGTCGGCATCCTCCAGGCGTGGGTGCCCAACGAGGGCGACGCCTGGCAGTGGACGCTCGATCAGCTCAAGCGGTTCTACGAGGAGGTCCTCGCGCGCGTCGAGGACGCGCCCCCGACGCCCGGGCGCTCGCTCTGGGATCTCGTGGAGGGTCCGCCGCCGCCGCCCGTCGTGCAGGAGACGCTCGGCGGCTTCCTCGAGACCATCCGCCTTCTCGGGCACCGCACGGCGGAGCTACACCTCGCGCTCGCGAGCGACGGGGAGAACCCCGACTTCGCGCCCGAGCCCTTCACGACGCTCTACCAGCGCTCGAGCTACCAGTCGATGCGGAACCTCGCCGCGCGCGTGCTCGAGACGCTGCGCCTGGTGCGCTCCGGCCTCCCCGACGCCACCGGCGTGCTGGCGGACGGCGTGCTCGCACGGCAGGACGCCCTCGGTGTGCGCTTCCGTGCGCTGCTCGGGGAGCGCATGGACGCGGTGCGCATCCGGGTGCACGGCGACTATCACCTCGGCCAGGTGCTCTTCACCGGCAGCGACTTCGTGATCATCGACTTCGAGGGCGAGCCCGCCCGCTCGCTCGGAGAGCGGCGCCTGAAGCGCTCGCCCCTGCGCGACGTGGCGGGCATGCTGCGCTCGTTCGACTACGCGGCGCAGGGCTCGCTGCTGCACTTCACGGCGGAGGGAACGGTGCGGCCGGAGGATGCGCCGCGGCTGGGGTCGTGGGCGACGCTCTGGCGCCAGTGGGTGGGTTCGGCGTTCTTGCGTGCCTATCTGCACGCGATCGAGCCGGCCCGACTGGTGCCGCGGAGCCGCGCGCAGCTCGTGACGCTGCTCGACGTGCTCCTGCTCGAGAAGGCGACCTACGAGCTCGGCTACGAGCTCAACAGCCGGCCGGATTGGGCGGCGATCCCGCTGCGCAGCATTCTCGAGCTGCTCGAGCAGACCCGGAGCTGAGGGGACCACCATGGCGAAGAAGAACGAAACGGCCCTGAGCGCCCAGGACCTGTACCTCTTCAACGAGGGCAGCCACCTCCGACTGTACGAGAAGCTCGGCGCCCACCCGGCCACCCAGGGTGGACAGGCGGGCACGCGCTTCGCCGTGTGGGCGCCGAACGCCGCGGCCGTGAGCGTGACCGGCGACTTCAACGGCTGGAGCTCCGATCGCGATCCGCTCGAGGCGCGGGGCAGCTCCGGCATCTGGGAGGGGTTCGTCCCGGACGTGGGCCCGGGTACCGTCTACAAGTACCACATCCGCTCGCGCGTCGGCGGCCACCGCGTGGACAAGGCCGACCCCTTCGCCTTCCGCCACGAGGTCCCGCCCCGAACGGCGTCGGTCGTCTGGAACCTCGACTACGCGTGGTCGGACGAGGCGTGGATGACGTCGCGGGCCGGCCGGCACGCGCTCGGCGCACCCATCTCCATCTACGAGCTCCACATGGGGTCGTGGCGCCGCGTGGCCGAAGACGGCGGGCGCTCGCTCTCCTACCGGGAGATGGCGCCCCAGCTCGCCGGGCACGTGAAGCACCTCGGCTTCACGCACGTGGAGCTGATGCCCGTCATGGAGCACCCGTTCTTCGGCTCGTGGGGCTACCAGACCACCGGCTACTTCGCGCCCTCGAGTCGCTACGGGACGCCGCAGGACCTGATGTATCTGATCGACGTCCTCCACCAGCACGACATCGGCGTGATCCTCGACTGGGTCCCCTCGCATTTCCCGACCGACGAGCACGGTCTCGGCTACTTCGACGGCACGCACCTCTTCGAGCACGGCGATCCGCGCCAAGGATTCCACCCGGATTGGAGCAGCTTCATCTTCAACTACGATCGCCACGAGGTGCGCAGCTTCCTGCTCTCGAGCGCGATGTACTGGCTCGATCGCTATCATGCGGATGGGCTGCGCGTGGACGCCGTCGCGTCGATGCTCTACCTCGACTACTCGCGGAAGGAAGGCGAGTGGATCCCGAACGTCTACGGCGGCCGCGAGAACCTCGGGGCCATCGCCTTCCTGCGCCGCTTGAACGAGGAGGTCTTCGGGCGCCATCCCGAGGTGCAGACGTTCGCCGAGGAGTCCACCGCCTGGCCGATGGTGTCCAGGCCGGTCTACCTCGGAGGCCTCGGCTTCGGCTTCAAGTGGGACATGGGATGGATGCACGACACGCTACGGTACATGAGCCTGGACCCGGTCCACCGGAAGCATCATCACGGCGAGCTCACGTTCCGGATGATCTATGCGTTCAGCGAGAACTTCGTGTTGCCGCTCTCTCACGACGAGGTGGTCCACGGCAAGGGATCGCTGCTCGACAAGATGCCGGGCGACGAGTGGCAGAAGTTCGCGAACCTGCGCGCACTCTACGGCATGATGTGGGCGCAGCCCGGCAAGCAGCTGCTGTTCATGGGCGGCGAGTTCGGGCAGTGGCGCGAGTGGAATCACGACAGCAGCCTCGATTGGCATCTGCTGGAGGATGCACGCCACCAGGGACTCCAGCGGTGGGTGCGCGACCTGAACACCGCGTACCGGGGCGCGCCGGCTCTCCACGAGCTCGATTGCGATCCGGCCGGCTTCCAGTGGATCGACTGCAACGACAACGAGCAGAGCACGCTCGTGTGGCTCCGCCGAGCGCGGTCCCGGCAGCAGCTGATCGTGATCGCCTGCAACCTGACGCCCGTGCCGCGGGAGAACTTCCGGGTGGGCGTTCCGGAGGCGGGCCACTGGCACGAGATCCTGAACAGCGACGCGCCAATCTACGGCGGCTCCGGCCAGGGGAACCTCGGCGGGCTCGACACCGTGCCGGTGGCCTGGCACGGCCACCCGCAGTCGATCGTCATGACGCTTCCGCCGCTCGCCGTCGTGTACTTCGAGCACGCGTCCGTCTGATCCTCGAGGTCGATTCGGGACGGCGGATGGTCGCCCGCCACGAGATGCCCTTCGGCGCGGTGCCGCTTCCCGACGGCGGCGTGCGGTTCCGTCTCTGGGCGCCGGACGCCCAGGAGGTGACGCTCCGCCTCGAGGGCCCCGGGCCGGCGGAGGAGATGCCACTCCGGGCGGTCGGGGAGGGTTGGCACGAGCTGCGCAGCGTACACGCAGAGGCGGGCAGCCGGTACCGCTACCGCATCGACGGCGACCTGCTGGTTCCCGATCCGGCATCTCGCTTCCAACCGGACGGCGTCGACGGCCCGAGCGAGGTGATCGATCCGGGCGCCTGGGATTGGCCGGAGGACGAGTGGCGCGGGCGCCCGTGGGAGGAGATGGTCATCCAGGAGATCCACGTCGGGACGTTCGCGCCCGGCGGCCGGTACGCGGACGTGGTCGAGGCGCTCGACGGGCTCGCGGCGCTCGGCGTCACCGCCATCGAGCTGATGCCGATCGCCGAGTGCCCCGGCGCCCACAACTGGGGCTACGACGGCGTGCTGCCCTACGCGCCGGAATGCGCCTACGGCCGACCCGAGGATCTCAAGCGCCTCGTCGCCGAGGCGCACGCGCGGCGTCTGTGCGTGCTCCTGGACGTGGTCTACAACCATTTCGGCCCGGAAGGGAACTACCTCGGGCACTACGCGAGCCCTTTCTTCACGGAGCGCCACCGGACGCCCTGGGGCAGTGCGATCGACTTCGAGACGGCGCGTCCGGTGCGCGACTACTTCGTCCACAACGCGCTCTACTGGCTGGAGGAGTACCGGATGGACGGCCTGCGCATCGACGCCGTCCACGCGATTCGCGACGCGTCGCGCCCGGACGTGCTGGAGGAGCTCGCGGCGCGCGTGCGCGCGCGCTTCGACGGGGAGCGCGAGGTGCATCTCGTTCTGGAGAACGACCGCAACGAAGCCCGGCGCCTCGTGCGCGACGGGGACGGACGTCCACGGTCCTACACGGCGCAATGGAACGACGACGTCCACCACGCGCTGCACGTGCTCCTGACGGGGGAGCGCGACGGCTACTACAGAGATTACGCCGACGACCCGGTGCGGCATCTCGGCCGCGCGCTCGCCGAAGGCTTCGCCTTCCAGGGCGAGCGATCCGTGCACCGGGGACGGCCGCGCGGCGAGCCGAGCGGCGGCCTGCCTCCGACGGCGTTCGTCAACTACCTGCAGAACCACGACCAGATCGGCAACCGCGCCCGCGGCGATCGGTTGTCCCAGCTCGCGGCTCCCGAAGCGCTGCGTGCCGCGGCTTCGGTGCTGCTGCTCGCGCCGGCCGTTCCGCTCCTCTTCATGGGCGAGGAGTGGGGCGCGCCCGAGCCGTTCCCGTTCTTCGCCGACTTCGGGCACGAGCTCGCCGAGGCCGTGCGCGCCGGCCGCCTGCGCGAGCACGCGGCTTTCGTGGGCTTCGCCGACGCGGCGGCCGCGGCACGCATCCCCGACCCGTGTGCTCCCGAGACGTTCCGCAACGCGGTGCTCGACCGGCGGCGGGCGGCCGTGTCGCCGCACGCGGAGCAGCTCGCTCTCCACCGGGCGCTGCTCGCGCGGCGGCACGCCGAGATCGTCCCCCGCCTGCGAAGCGCCGCGGGGGGCGCAAGCTTCGAGCCGCTCGGCGAGCGCGCGCTCCGCGTGGCGTGGCGGCTCGACGGCGACGCGCGACTGGTCCTCGTGGCCCAGCTCGGACCGGAGGTCTGGCGTGGAGCCCCGCTCGCGGAGCGCGGGAGGCTTCTCTGGGAAGTCCCCGAGGGGGCGGCCCACGCCTCGCGGGAAGGACGGCTTCCTGCGTGGTCCGCGCTCTGGTGGCTCGATGACGACTGACGCTCCCTCGCGCGCGGTCCGACGTGCGCTCGATCGCCTCGGCATCCGCACGCTCGCGCTCGCGATCCACGACGCGAGCTTCCCGATGGCCACCGAGGAGGATCTCGGGAGGGGCACGCCCTACGGCGACGAGGCCGCGCGGTTCCTGGCCACCGTTCGCGGGCTCGGCTTCGACGCGATCCAGCTCGGACCGCAGGGCGAGACGAGCGCCGGCAACGCGTCTCCGTACGACGCCACGCTGTTCTCGCAGAGCCTCGTCTCGATCGCCTGGGCGCCGCTCACCCGCGGCGAGCCGTCCGCCGGTCTGCTCGACGCCGAGGAGCTCGCGGCGCTCGTGGCCGCTCGACCGCCGGGATGCGAGACGCGCGCCGCGCACCGGCACGTCCACGCGGTCGCGCGCGACGTGCTCGCGCGCGTCCACGAGCGCTTCCGCGCGCCGCGCGAAGGCGAGCGCACGGGCCGAGACCTCGCCCAGCGTCTCGAGGACTTCACGCGCCGCAACGCCGAGTGGCTCGTACCCTACGCGCTCTACGAGGCACTGTGCGCGGAGCACGAGGCCGATCATCGCGAGGGCTGGCCCCGCGACCCGGTCGATGCGCTCGACCGGCGACTGCTTGCGCCGCGCCCGGGCGAAGAAGAGCGGGCGGCGCAACGACGGGAAGCGCTACTCGCACGGCACCGGAGCCGAGTGGATCGCTATGCGTTCGGCCAGTTCTTGGCGGCAGAGCAGCACGCCGCGCTGCGCGAGCGCACCGCGACGCTCGGCCTGCGTCTCCTCGGCGACCTCCAGGTCGGCGCGTCGGATCGCGATCGGTGGAGTTGGCCGGCCGCGTTCCTCGACGGCTACCTGCTCGGGGCACCGCCGAGCCGCACCAACCCGGAGGGGCAACCGTGGGGCTATCCGGTGCTCGACCCGGACGGCTACGCGGCGGACGGCGCGTCGCGCCGGCTCCTGGAGCGGCGTCTCGCGCGCGTCTTCACGAAGTTCGACGGGCTCCGCGTCGATCATCCGCACGGTCTGGTGGACCCCTGGGTCTACCGGTCGGACGATCCCGATCCGCTGCGCGCGGTGCAGAGCGGCGCGCGGCTCTTCGGCGCTCCCGATCTGCCGGACCACCCGGCGCTCGCGCGCTTCGCCATCGCCGGGCCGGACGATCTGAGCCGGGACGCCAGCACGCGCCGCTGGGACGACGACTGGGTGGCTCGCCTCTCGCCGACGCAGGTCACGCGCTACGCGGTGCTCTTCGACGTGCTCATGACGGCCGCGCACCAGGCGGGACGCCGGCGAGAGGACGTCGCGTGCGAGGTGCTGAGCACCATGCCGTTTCCACTGGCGCAGGTGCTCGCTCGCCACGCCTTGGGCCGCTTTCGCGTCACCCAGAAGCTCGACCTCGACGACGGAGCGGACGTCTATCGGCCGGAAAACGCCGCGCCGGAAGACTGGATCATGGTCGGCACCCACGACACGCCGACGATCTGGCGCTTGGCCGAGACCTGGCGACGCGACGGGCGCGCGGGCGCACACGCGCGCCGGTTGGCGGAGCGTCTCGAGCCGGTCGAGGGCGAGCGGTCCGCGCTCGCCGAGGCGCTCGCCCGCGATCCCGACCGACTCGCCGAAGCGTTCCTCGCCGAGCTCTTCACGACCCGAGCGCGTCACGTGATGATCTTCTTCGCGGACGTGTTCGGCCTGCGCGAGACGTACAACGCGCCGGGCACCGTCTCGGAGGAGAACTGGAGCCTACGGCTCCCCAGCAGTTGGCGGCGCGACTACGACGAGCGGCGCGCGCGGGGAAGTGCGCTCGACGTGCCGCGAGCGCTCGCGATGGCGCTGCGCGCGCGGACGCGCGAGCTCGGCGCGCCCGAGCCGGCGCTGATCGCCGCGCTCGAGGCCGAGTCCCACGATGCGCCGGTGCCTACTGATTCGCGGCCGGCTTCCACCCCTCGAGCTTGAGGGCGACCAGCTCGAGGAGTCGCGCGTTGTCGAAGGGCTTCTTCAAGTAGAGCCGCTCGGTGCGCTCGAGATCCCGCCGGAATTGAATGCTGTCACCTCCGGACATGAACAGCACACGCATCTCGGGCCGAAGCGCCTGCAGCGCGTTCGCCGCGTCGCGGCCGTGGATGCCGTTCAAGTCGAGATCACAGAGGAGCAGCGCGACCGGCTTGCGGAGCCCGTCCACGATGATCCGAGCTTCGGCCGGTGTCTCGGCCTCGTAGACGTCGTACCCCTCGCGCCGGAGGCTCCGCGCGGTGGATTGCAGGATGATCGTATCGTTTTCGAGGACGACGATGGTGGTGCCGGGGCGGATCCGCCCCTTCGGGACGTTCGTCACTGGATCTCCAGGTACGGTGGTCCCCCCGATCTTCCCAACGTGGGTCGGGTGCCGGCGAAATGCCAGAGGGGAAGGGCGAGGGGGCTGGCTGTCGTAGGGACTGTCGGCGGGCCGATCGACGGCTTCACGCTAGTACGTATACGTCACCCCCGTCCGCAGGCGCGTATCGAGCCCCGAGATCCCATCGGGCGGCTCGCTGTCGTAGCGGGCGTCGAACGTCACGGTGAGCTGGAGGCGATCGGTGAGCGACGTCGCGACGCGGAGGTTCTCCAGGACGCGCAGGTCATCGATCGGATGATCGACCGCCGGCTGCACGTAGGTCGTGGAGCTCACCACGAGATCGCCCGCGGGCGTGACGCGCAGCGTCAGGAACGAGCTGTTCCGGAGCGTCGTCGTGCGGGAGTCGTGCACCGCGTCGGCTGCCAAGGAGAGGTGCTCGTACTCGAGCATGAGCGACGTTCC
The DNA here is from genome assembly GCA_050181335.1 of Gemmatimonadales bacterium. Lineage (GTDB taxonomy): Bacteria > Gemmatimonadota > Gemmatimonadetes > Longimicrobiales > Gaopeijiaceae > UBA2982. Next base: position 18,257 of record JBFXDG010000015.1, read on the forward strand.
CGCGCCGAATCGGCCCCAGGCTCCGCGCGCGAAGTCGAGCCGAATCCCGCCTCCCCCCAACATCCGATAGTCGAGGCGGAGGGCGCGATCGTAGTCCGCCTGTAGGTACCACTCCGGCGCGACCCAGCTGCGGTACCAATAGGTCTTCCGGAAGTGCAGGAGCCCGGACGACGCGTAACGGTTGCGACCGAGGAACCCGATCCCGCCCTGACCGATCAGGAGGGTCTGGACGAGCCCGCTTACGTGCGTGAGCCGCGCGTTCGCATTGATCTGGACGAGGTCCACGTTGCCGGTGGTGATGTTGACGTCCCCGCCCAGCGAGCCGGATAGCCCCTGCGGCGGATCTTCCCTGCGCAGTGACTCGATGTTCACCTGAGCCGCGAGGGGCGAGACGAGCCAACCGGCCACCACGGGGAGGGCGGTGAGGAGACGACCGCGGATCCTTGGCATGCTCTCTGAAGATGCGGAATGGACATGGACGGGGACGGCAGACCGTGGTGACCTACTCGTCGGGCGCTGCGAGGGTCCCTGTCGCCGATCGCTCGAGGACGAGACGGAGGTGCGGTGTCCAAGATCCGCGTGGGCGTCTCGGGCTGGAGCTACGACGCCTGGCGAGGTGACTTCTATCCACGCGACCTCCCGCGGAAAGCGTGGCTACGCTGGATCTCGCGCCGCTTCGACAGCCTGGAAGCGAACGGCAGCTTCTACTCGCTCCTCTCTCCGTCCACCTATCGATCGTGGTACGAGCAGACGCCGCGCGGTCATCGCATCGCGTTGAAGGGCAGCCGCTTCATCACCCACAACAAGAAGCTGGGCGACGTGCGGGTCGCGCTGGCGAACTTCCTCGCCTCCGGCGTTCTGGCCCTACGCGAGAAGCTGGGCCCGATCCTGTGGCAGCTCTCCGAGCGACAGACGTTCGACCGTGAGCGACTGGAGAGCTTCCTCGATCTGCTGCCGCGCGATACGCGAGCCGCCGCGCGGTTGGCGGGCGAGCACGACGGGCGGATCGACGCGCCGCTCCTGGAGGTCGACCGCAATCACCGGATACGACACGTCCTCGAGCCGCGGCACGGGAGCTTCTTCGCGCCGGACGCGCTCGACGTGCTTCGCCGCGCCCGGGTCGCGCTGGCGATCTCCCATGCGGAACGCTGGCCGATGCACGAGGAGGTGACCGCGAGCTTCGCCTACGTTCGCCTGCACGGCGCGCCCGACACCTACGCGAGTCGCTATGCGGACGAGGATCTCGACGGTTGGGCGAAGAAGATCCGGGCGTGGTCGCGTCGCGGCGACGTGTTCGTCTACTTCGACAACGACGCGCACGGGCACGCGCCGCACGACGCCGAACGGCTGGCCGCACGCCTGCGCTGAGCCCCCCGCCACGAGGAACGTTTCGTGCTGGGAGCGAAGGGTGTGTTCTTCTGCAAGGAGGATGACCATGGGTTGGCTACCCATCCTCGCCGTGGCGCTTCTGGTGCTCTGGATCGGTGCCGAGGTCCTGGGCTTCGCGCTCGGCGCCGCCATGAACCTGCTCTGGATCGTCGCGCTCGTGCTGCTGGTGGTCTGGGTCTTCCGGCTCGTGACCTAGGCGCGGCTATCGCTCGAACCTGTCGCGCAGCTCGCGGATGGCGGCCTGGAGCTCCTCGATCCCGTCGAGGGCGGCGCCGTACTCGAACGTGACGCGCACGGGACCCGCGGCTTCCGCAGTCTCGATCTCGACCCACTCGGCGCCGCCGTCCGCGCAGTCGGGGCAGCCATGGACGCCCTCGAGGCGACGGAATGCGGCGGTATCGACGAGCGCCTGCAGGTGCTCCCACGCCGAGCGCTCGAGGGGGATCGTCCGCGTGCGCTCCGGTAGATCCGTTCTCCACGAGGTCTCGACGAGCGTGAGCGAGAGGCTGTCGAGGCGGAGCTCGGTCACGCAGTAGCCGGCGCACATCCCGAAGCTGGTCCCGCCCGAGATACGGACGGCCGCCGGATCGACCGGCGCCTCGGTCTGATTGCCTACTCCCCCGCACCCCGCGAACGTCAGGAGCATCCCCACGGTCACGACGGCTCTCACCCTGGCGCTCCGGAGAAGATTCGCACCGCCCATGACCGAACGATCGGCGGGCGGACGTCGTGACGGAAGGCGCCGTGTCGGCAGCTGGGTCGGTAGACGGCGGTGGGCGTCAGCGCGCCCGCTCGTTCATCGCCTTGAGGATGCGCGTCCTGCGCGCCTTCTTCTTCTGCACCACCGGCGCGCATCCGCCGGAGAACCATCCCGGCGGGTCGCTCGCCGGGAAGGACTCCCACGAGGCCTCGTCCACCTTCTCGTCCGGGGACATGTCGGCCTCCACCGACCACCGTCTGCGTCGCATATCGATCATCTGTTGGGTCTCTCCGATCCGTGGGCCGGCCGGGCGGCGTGCTGGTCCGAGCAGCTCCGCCGGTCGGCTGCCCCCCCACGGTGCAACGAGCGTACCCGCCGCGCCACCCGCGACGTCCGGGCGGCCGGATGAGCCCTGACCCCCCTGGCTCGGAGGCCGGGCCGTGGCACACGCTCGACCTTCCGACGCTCTTCGAGCGTCTGGGTGCGAGCGCGGACGGCTTGTCCGCTGTCGAGGCCACGCGACGCCTGGAGGCTCACGGCCCCAACGAGCTGCGCGTCACCGTCCGGACCTCCGCATGGAAGACGCTGGCGACGCAGTTTCAGAACACGCTGATCGTGATCCTGTTGGCCGCGACGGGGCTGTCCGGCCTTCTCGGCCACGGGCTCGAAGCGGCCGTGATCGCGGTGATCGTGCTGTTGGCGGTCCTGCTCGGCTTCGTGCAGGAGCATCGCGCCGAGCGCGCGCTCGAGGCGCTTCGGGACATGGCGGCTCCCGTGGCGCACCTCATCCGCGACGGCGCGGAGTCCTCGCTGCCGGCGCGAGAGGTGGTCCCGGGCGACGTCGTCGCGCTGCGCGCGGGCGATCGCATCGCGGCCGACGCGCGCATCATCGAGGCGGCGAACCTCGCGGTGGACGAAGCCGCCCTGACGGGCGAGTCGGGCGCGGCGCGGAAGTCGGCCGCCGCGCTTTCCGACCCCGACCTGCCGATCGGCGATCGGCGGAACATGGCCTACGCGGGAACGCTGGTCGCGCGCGGGAGGGGGAGGGCGGTCGTCGTGGCGACCGGCATGAGCACCGAGTTCGGCCGCATCAGCGGGCTGGTCGAATCCGTCGAGCCCGGCCGCACGCCGCTCCAGGAGAATCTCGATCGGCTGGGAAGGACGCTCGGCAAAGCGGCGGTCGCCATCGTCCTCGTGATCGTCGCCATCGGGCTCGCGCGGGGCGAGCCTGCGCTCGACATGCTGATGTTCGGCATCGCGCTCGCCGTCGCGGTCGTGCCGGAGGCGCTGCCCGCCGTGGTCACGATCTCGCTCGCGATCGGCGTGCGGCGCATGGTCCGGCGGAGGGCGCTCGTGCGGCGCCTCCCCGTCGTCGAGACGCTCGGGAGCACGTCGGTGATCTGCTCGGACAAGACCGGAACGCTCACGCGCAACGAGATGACGGTGCGTCGGATCGCGACCGCCGATGGGTCGCTCGACGTCGAGGGTGTGGGCTACGAGCCGAGTGGAGGGTTCCTGCGCGAGGGGGTGCCCACGATGCCGGAAGGCGCCGCGCTCGAGCTCCTTCGCGCGGCGGTGCTCGCCTCCGACGCCCAGCTCCGTCGCGTCGAGGGGACGTGGCACATCGAAGGCGATCCCACCGAGGCCGCGCTGGTCGTCGCGGCGGCGAAGGCCGGGCTCGAGCGGAGCGCGCTGGACCGCGAGCATCCACGACGGGGCGAGATCCCGTTCACCTCCGAGCGGCGCCGCATGACCACGCTGCACGCGCGCGCCGACGGTAGGACCGTGGCGTACTCCAAAGGAGCCGTCGACGTGCTCCTCGACGACTGCGTGCGCTGGGTGGCCGGCGAGCGCGTCGTGCCCCTCGGCGATGCCGAGCGCGGCCGCATCCTGGAAATCGAGCGCGAGATGGCCCGGGCAGGGCTGCGCGTCATGGCCCTCGCGTGGCGCGAGGACGCCCCCGCGGACGGATCGGAGACGGAGATGACGCTCCTCGGGTTGGTGGGCATGATGGATCCGCCGCGCGCCGAAGCCGTGACGTCGGTGGCGACCTGTCGGAGCGCGGGCATCACCCCGGTGATGATCACGGGCGATCATCCCCTGACTGCCACGGCGATCGCCGACGAGATCGGCCTGCTCGCCGGGCGCCGTGTCGTCTCCGGCGCCGAGCTCGGCCGCATGTCGGACGACGACCTCGCGAGGGAGGTGGAGTCGATCGGCGTGTACGCGCGCGTGTCGCCAGCGGACAAGCTGCGTGTCGTGGAGGCGTGGCAGCATCACGGCGACGTGGTCGGCATGACGGGCGACGGCGTGAACGACGCCCCCGCTCTGAAGAAGGCCGACGTCGGCATCGCCATGGGCATCACCGGGACCGACGTGAGCAAGGAGGCCGCCGCGGTCACGCTCCTGGACGACGACTTCGCGACGATCGTCGCGGCGGTGGAGGAGGGGCGGATCGTCTTCAGCAACATCCGCAAGTACCTGACGTTCCTGCTCTCGTCCAACGTCGGCGAGATCCTCCTCATGGCGGCCGCCGCCGTGGCCGGCATGCCGCTGCCGCTGACCGCCGTCCAGATCCTCTACGTGAACCTCGCGACCGACGGCTTCCCCGCCTTGGCGCTGGCCGTCGACCCGCCCGAGGCGGATCTCATGCAACGACGCCCGCGCGACCCCCGCACGGGCGTGTTCACGCGGCGCGTGGTGCTGCTGCTGCTGGCCGGCGGCGTCTGGTCCGCGGCCGTGAACCTCGCGCTGTTCAGCGGCCTGCGCGCCGCGGGCCGCCCGCTCGAGGAGGCGATGGCGATGACGTTCGTCTCGCTCGTCGTGATCCAGCTCCTCAAGGCCTACAACTACCGGTCCGATCGTCTGTCGGTCTTCGACCGTCCCTTCGCCAACCGCTGGCTGAACGCGGCGGTCCTGTGGGAGCTCGGCCTCCTGCTCGCGCTCATCTACGTGCCCACGCTGCACGTGCCATTCGGGACGTGCTCCTTCTCTTGGTTAGATTGGCTGCTCGCCGTGGCCGCCGCGTCCACCGTGGTGCCGGTGCTCGAGGCGGTGAAGTGGTGGGAGCGGCGGGCCTACGCGCGCGACGGCCAGGCGGCGACCATGGTTCGGTGACGTGGAAGGAATGCGATGCCCGAGCTCCTCATCAGGATCAAGAAGAAGAAGGACGGCGATGCTGCCCTGAGCTGCGTGCGCGCCGACGGGTCCGTCACGTGGCAGCGGCAGGAGGGCAATCACGGGCGCTTCTTCCCCTTGCACGACCTCACGCACTACGCCGTCGAGACGGTGCTCGGTCACCGGCGCGGGTTCTTCGGCATGCTGGCCGACGGGTGGGATATCGGCGACTTCGGTGCGCCGTGGCCGAAGGGTCCGCTTCCGGTCGACATGGACCCGACCGAGGCGATCGTCGGGCTGTTCGACGTGGAGCGCTACCAGGGCCTGCGCCTCAGCGTCGCCGAGCTGCTCGACGTGAGCGGCGGACACGTCGTGCGCGAAGCGGTCGCGGGGCTCACGGACGAGGACCTCGAGGCCGTGCGCGCGCGTCGTGCCGAGCTCTTCGCGCTGTGGGAGGCGCTGCCGGCGGGCGAGACGCTCGAGCTGCCCTTCGACCGGGCGGCGCGACCGTGATGCAGGCGCTCGGGCTCCTGGGCGCCGTGCTGATCCTCGTGCCGTTCGCCGCCGTGCAGCTCGGCAAGCTCAGCGCGCAGACGTGGTCCTACCAGCTCCTCAACCTGGTCGGGGCGAGCCTGCTCACGCTCGTCGCGGTGGTGGAGCGGCAGTGGGGGTTCCTCCTGCTCGAGGGCGTCTGGGCCCTGATGAGCCTGGTCGGGCTCTGGCGGGTCTGGGTCGCCACGCGGACCGTCCCGCGCTGATGGCGTACGCGCTCCTCGGCACCTGCTGGGGGCTCCTGGCCGCGCTCCTGGGCGGCAGGGCGCTCGGCTCGCCGATCCTCTACGGCGTCTTCGCCTCGCCGCTCATCGGGTTCGTCGTCGGACGTCTGCTGCAGGCGCGCTTCGCGCGCGCGTCGGCGGCCTACCGCGCGCTGATCGCGTTCACGAGCCTGTACCTCGGCGCCGCGCTGTTCGGTTTGGCGATCGGCCTCGGCGAGCTGGTCGACGGGAGCCGGGCCGCCGGCGCCGAGGTGGTCTGGCAGGGCATCGCCGCGGTGCTCTACGGAACGAGCCTCTTCCTGATCGCGCTGTGGCCGCTGGCATACCTCACCCACGTCCTGCTGGCGACGGACGTGCCGTGGTGGCGTCGGCCCCGGTGAGCGCGGTGCGGGGAACCGCCGCCTAGGTCTCCGCTCCGAACCAACGCTCGAGGCGGCTGGAGCCGAAGTGCGCCTTCTCCGCCACCAGCTCCTCGACCGGCGGGCGGAAGGTACCCGTGGGCTTGGGGCCGCCGAGGAAGTCCACGTCCACGCGCGCGACTCGTCCTCCACCGAGCTCGATGTAGCACGAACCGGCGCCGTCGTAGGCGGCCGGATCCTCACCCCGCGCGATCCGCGAGAGCAGGACCGCGCCGACGACCCGGGCGGCGCCCTCGGCGAACACGCCCGCTTTCGGCGTGCCGACGCTCGTCACGTCGCCCACGGCATACACGCCGGGAAAGCGCGTGGCGAGCGTCTTCTGGTCGACCGGGATCCAGCCGTCTTCGGTGAGGCCGGCATCGACGACCACGGCGGGCGCGCGGTGGACGGGAACGCCGAGGAAGAGCGCGAACGGCATCTCCGAGCCGTCGTGGAGACGGACGACCTGGCGCGCCGGATCGATCGACGTGACGAGGCTGTCCTTCACGAAGCGGATGCCCCGCTCCGCGAACGCGGCGAGGATCGCCTGCGACGTGTCGGGCGACGGCGGAATCGGGATGCCGAACGGCATCACGAGCGAGATCTCCACGCCCGCGCGCCGGCCGCGCACCTCCAGATAGTCGTGCAGCATGAGCGCGGCTTCGCTCGGAGCCGGCGGACACTTGAACGACCTGCCGCAGACGCCGATGATCGCGTGGCCGCTCTCGAGCTCCGGCAGCACGTCACGCAGCTTTTCCGCACCCGGCACCGAGTAGAACTCGTTGCCGCCCTCGACGAGCCCGGGGGTCGCCGCGGGGTCCAGGTCCGCGCCCAGGGCGATCACCAGGTAGTCGGCGTCGAACGTTCCGGCATCGGTCTGGACGCTGCGCGCTCGGGGGTCGATGGCGCGGATCGCCGTCTGTACGAACCGAACGCCTGGCTTGGCGATGCGGGCGTAGGCATGACGCACGTCGCCCGGCCGCTTCCGACCGATCATGACGTCGAGCTTCGAGAACCCGAACACGAACGAGTCGGCTTGGTCGACGAGCACGACCTCGACGTCGTCGCCGAGCGTCTCCGACAGGATCGCCGTCAGCTCGAGCCCGCCGAAGCCGGCCCCCAGGATCAGCACGCGTGGTTTCATGAGGAGGGACACTAACGAGGCGCTCGCCCGCGAAGTAGCGGGGACGGAGTCGCGGGCACGAAGTCGCGGGCACGTAGTCGCGGGCACGTAGTCGCGGGCACGTAGTCGCGGGCACGTAGTCGCGGAAAGGGGTGCGACGACGTGGACCCGTCCGCGGACCCCCTGTAGCTTCCGCGCCTTCGGCACCTCCACATCGTCCGCGCGGGGCCGGTTCCAAATCCGCGCCGCCCACCCGCACGAGTCCTCCATGACCGCTACGCCGTCCGACGCGCTCCCCGAGCCCTGGCTCCGAGGTGCCGTCGACGGCATCCCGCCGGGGCTCCAGCCGGCCGCGCACGCGTTCATCATGGCGGTGGAAGACGTCGAGCGGGCGACCGAGGATCTGCACGTCGACGATCTCTGGGCCGAGCCCGGCGGCGCGGCTTCGGTCGGCTTCCATCTCGCGCATCTGTCCGGGGCCACCGACCGGCTGCTGACGTACGCCCGCGGCGAGCGGCTCAGTGACGCGCAGAAGCGTCAGCTGGCAGCGGAGCGCCCCGCGCCCGACGCCCGTCCTTCCCTGGAGCGCCTACGATCCGACTGGCGCGAGACGGTCGACGCCGCGATGCGACAGATGTCGCGCACGAGCGAAGACTCCCTCTCGACGCCGCGCTTCGTCGGGCGAGCGCAGCTTCCCTCGACGGTGCTGGGGCTGATCTTCCACGCCGCGGAGCACGCGTCTCGGCACACGGGCCAGGTGGTGACGACCTGCAAGATCCTGCGCGGGATGCGCGCGGGGTCCACGAACCGGTAGGAAGCTACCGAACGGTAGCTCGTGACAGGGTCGTAGCGGGTTCCTCGCGGGAGGGTGCGGGGTCGAGCGCGAGGGTTCTCGAAGGCGCGGATCTTGCGACATTTTTTCGGATCTCCAACCCCCAAGGTCGACCCCTTCATGAGAGAGCGTGACATGAGCGCACGACTGACCGCATTCGTGGAGTCACACCCTACCGGCTGGAATCATGACGAGTGGCTGGCGTTGCTCGCGGACCTCGGTCAAGGCGGCACCGATGTGAGCAATCCCGACGCGATCGGGGCGGAGCTCGAGAAGGCGCGCGTGACGTGGGAGCTCAAGCGGCGCGGCGTGCCGGGACTCGGCCGCAAGCGCTTGGAGGCCATCGCGAATCGCTTCGGCACGGTGCGCGATCTGCAGAACGCGACGGTGGACGAGATGGCGCGCGTTCCGGGAATGACCCGCGCGCTGGCGGAAAAAGTCCTGAACGGCGACAGCTAGCGGGCTTCCCCGTCGCGGGGGCGGCACTTCACGCAGCACTTCACACGCTCGGGGGCTCGCGCGAGATTGACCCCTCGCGGTTTCCCCGATCGTCTGCGTACTCGCCCTCCTCCATGCCCGCGGACTCGACCAAGATCCCGTATCTGCCGGAGCCCATTGCCGGGCTCGAGCGCCTCGCGTTGAACCTGTGGTGGCGCTGGGATCGTCGTGCGCGGAACCTGTTCCGCACGATCGATCCGGCAATCTGGTCGGCCACCCGGCACAACCCGGTGGCCACGCTCCGCATGGTGGATCCGAACCGGCTCGCGCAGCTGTCGCGTGACAAGAAGTTCCTGGCCGAGTACTGGGCCGTCATGGGCGGGCTCGACGAGGCGCTGGATCCGGAGTCGGGGTGGTTCCGCAGGACGTATTCCGATCTCGGCGACGCGTGCTTCGCGTACTTCTGCGCCGAGTTCGGGCTCCACAACTCGATTCCGATCTACTCGGGCGGCCTCGGCATCCTGGCCGGCGATCATTGCAAGGCCGCCTCCGATCTGGGCGTGCCGATCGTGTGCGTGGGTCTGCTCTACTCGAAGGGCTACTTCGACCAGAAGCTGAACCACGACGGCTGGCAGGAGGACTCGGACGAGCAGTTCGACTCGCGCATCATGCCGCTCGTGCGACTCGGCGGAAACAGCGACGACTCGCACGCCATCGCCGTGGTCAACACGGCGGGTCGTCCGGTCCATATCGGCGCGTGGCGGCTCGACGTCGGCCGTGTGCAGCTCTATCTGCTCGACACGAACCTGCCGGAGAACGACCCGGAGGATCGCGAGCTGACCTACAAGCTCTACGGCGGAGGTCAGGAGCACCGGCTCAAGCAGGAGTGGATCCTCGGGGTCGGCGGCGTGCGCGTCTTACGCGCGCTGGGCGTCGCGCCGGGCGTGTGGCACGCGAACGAGGGGCACGCGACGTTCATGATGGTCGAGCGGGTCAGCGAGTACCTCGCCGAAGGGCTCCGGCTCGAGGACGCGGTCGCACGGGTGCGCTCCTGCTCCGTCTTCACGACGCACACGCCGGTGCCGGCCGGTCACGACATCTTCTATCCCGACCTGATCGACTCGGTGTGCGGGGACTACTACGAGACGTCCGGTCTCGACCGCGCCACCTTCCTGTCGCTGGGCCACCATCCGCACATGGATCACGGCGCGTTCCACATGACCGGCGCCGCGATCCGGCTCGCCAGGCACCTCAACGGCGTCTCGAAGATGCACGGCGTGCTGACGCAGGAGATGTGGACGCCGCTGTGGCCGGACCGCGATCCCGCCGCGATCCCGATCTCCTCCATCACGAACGGCGTGCACCTGGCGAGCTGGATGTCGGAGCAGGTGATGATGCTGTTCGACGAGATCTTCGGCGCCTATTGGGAGATCGAGCCGCCCGAGGGACACGCCTGGGACAAGATCATGGAGATCGACGACAGGCGCATCTGGGATCTGCACTACCAGCTCAAGACGTCGCTCCTGGGCTTCTGTCGCGAGCTGGCCCGTGATCGCTGGAAGACCTTCTGGAAGGACGCGACGCACCTCGTGGGCGCCGGCCCGCTCCTCAGCCCCGGGCCGCTGACCATCGGCTTCGCCCGGCGCTTCGCCACCTACAAGCGCGCGAGCCTGCTCTTCCGCGACGAGGCGCGCCTGCGTCGCCTCCTGACCGACCGGCACCGTCCGGTGCAGCTCATCTTCGCGGGCAAGGCGCACCCGGCCGACAACGACGCCAAGCACATCCTGCAGCGTGTGTGGCGGGCCTCCCGCGATCCAGGCTTCGAGGGCCGCATCGCGTTCGTGGAGGACTACGACGTCCACGTGGCCCACCGCCTGGTGCAGGGGGTCGACATGTGGCTGAACCTGCCGCGCGTTCCGCTCGAGGCGTGCGGCACGAGCGGGATGAAGGCGGCACTCAACTTCGTCCCCCAGCTGAGCACGCTCGACGGATGGTGGGCCGAAGGCTTCAACGGCGAGAACGGCTGGGCGATCCCGAACTCCGAGCTCGAGCACGACGAGAAGGACGCCGCCGACCACGAGGCGCTCTTCACGCTGCTCGAGCGCGAGGTCGTGCCGACGTATTACGAGCGCGACGAGCACGACGTGCCGGTGGCGTGGGTGCGGCGCGGCAAGCAGGCGATGATCGTCGCCGCGAAGGCCTTCACCGCGCATCGCATGGTGAAGGAGTACACGGACCGCTTCTACGTGCCTGCGGTGCGTGGGCCCGACGCGCCCGACGATCCGCCCACCGACCAGCCGGTCCTGACGGACGCGAAGACGGAGCTCACCGCTCCGGCTTGAGCACCAGGACCGACAGCCCCGGGAGCGGGAGCTCCAGGTGCTGCTCGCGTCCGTGGAGTGGTCCCGGTCGCGCATCGACGACCGGCGGAACGACCACGCCCGACCCGCCGTAGACGGGCGCGTCCGTGTTCAGCAGGACGCGGTAGCGTCCGGGCCACGGCACGGCGAGGCGGTAGTCGTAGCGGTGCACGGGCGTGAAGTTCGCGGCCACCACCACCACGTCGTTCCATCCCGGCGCCCAGCGCATCCACGAGAGCAGCGTGCTCGCGGCGTCGTGGCAGTCCAGCCACTCGAATCCCTCCGGTCGGTGATCCTGCGCGTGCAGCGCGGGCTCGTCGCGGAGCAGCCGGTTCAGATCGCGCACGAGCCGCCGCACGCCCTGGTGCGGCTCGAAGGCCTCCAGCGCCCAGTCGAGCTGCGCGTCCACGTTCCACTCGGCCCACTGCGCGAGCTCGCCGCCCATGAAGAGCAGCTTCTTGCCGGGGTGCGTCCACATGTAGCCGTAGAGTAGACGCAGGTTCGCGAACTTCTGCTCGTAGGTCCCCGGCATCTTGCCGATGAGCGAGCGTTTCCCGTGCACGACCTCGTCGTGGGAGAGCGGCAGGACGAACCGCTCGGTGAACGCGTAGAGGATGGGGAAGGTGAGCCGGTCGTACGCGTACGCGCGATGGATGGGATCGGAGCCCATGAACTGGAGCGTGTCGTGCATCCATCCCATGTTCCACTTCTGATCGAATCCCACGCCGCCCCTGTCGGTGCCGTGCGAGACCTGCGGCCACGCCGTCGACTCCTCCGCGATCATGAGCGCGCCCGGCGCCTCGGCGTGCACCGCGTCGTTCAGCTCGCGCAGGAAGTCGAGCGCATCCAGGTTCTCGCGCCCGCCGTATCGGTTCGGCGACCAGGAGCCCGGGGCCCGCGAGTAGTCGAGGTAGAGCATGGAGGCGACGGCGTCGACGCGTAGGCCGTCGAAGTGGTAGTCCTCGAGCCAGTGGATCGCGCTCGACACGAGGAACGAGCGCACCGCCGGCTTGGCATAGTCGAAGACGAGCGTCCCCCAGTCGGGGTGGCGCGCCTGAGCCGGGTCGGGGTGCTCGTAGAGCGGCGTGCCGTCGAACACGGCGAGGCCGTGTCGGTCGGTGGGGAAGTGGCCGGGCACCCAGTCGAGGATCACGCCGAGCCCGAGCTGGTGGGCGCGGTCGACGAAGAAGCGCAGATCGTCGGGGGAGCCGTATCTCGACGTGGGCGCGAAGAACCCGAGCGGCTGGTAGCCCCAGCTCTGGTCGAGCGGATGCTCGAGGACCGGAAGCAGCTCGATGTGCGTGAAGCCGAGATCCTTCACGTAGGGCAGCAGCTGATCCGCCAGCTCACGGTATCCGAGCCACCCGTGATGGGCTTCGCCCGCTTTCCGGCGCCAGGAGCCGAGATGGACCTCGTAGGCGCTCATCGGGGCGCCGTCGGCACTCCAGCTTCCGCGCCCCTCCATCCAGTCGGCGTCTTCCCACGCGTAGAGGGTCTGGTCCCACACCTCCGAGGCCGTCGCCGGCCGGAGCTCGGCCGCACGTCCGCACGGGTCGGCTCGCTCGATCTTCACCCCCCGCGTGACGATCTCGTACTTGTAGCGCGCGCCGGCGCGCACCCCCGGCACGAAGAGCTCCCACACCCCCGTGGAGCCACGCGGCCGCATGGGATGACAGCGGCCGTCCCAGTGGTTCATGTCTCCCTTCAGGTTGACCGCGTCGGCGTGGGGTGCCCAGACGGCGAAGCGACATCCCTCCACCCCCTCGTGGACGAGCAGGCTCGCGCCGAGCACGTCGTGCACGCGCCGCTCGCGACCCTCCAGGAAGTCGACCACGCGCCGCTCGTCCACCGCCGGACCGAAGCGATAGGGATCGTCGATCTCCCACACCTCGCCGGCGGCGTCCTCGACCACGAGCCGGTAGGCGAACGCCTTGGCGGCGCGCGGAAGCTCGGCCGCGAAGAACCCGCTCGCGTGCACGCGGGCGAGGGGGGTCGGCTTCGCGCGCGGGCGGAGCAGCGTCACGGCCCGCGCCCACGGGATGAACACGCGGACCACCCATCCCCGCGGTTGCAGGGGGTGCACGCCGAGCACGTCGAACGGGGTCCGGCAGTGGCCGGCGGCGAGCGCCTCGATCGCATCGCGAACGGGGTCCGATCGAGCGCTCGAGCTCACGGGGCTCACTCCGGAAACGTATGGGTCGTCGACCGGCGGCCCATGGAGCTTCCAGAGTTGGAGCTTCGCAACCATGCGATCCGGCGTATGTTGAGGTTGGCCAAGACCCCCGCTCACGTCCAGCGTCCACGCATGTACTCTCCGTCGGCACTTCCTCCGCCTCCGACCGGCATGGCGGACCTCGTCTACGACGAGAAGGTCGCCCACCTGGCCGCAGAGTACTGGCCGTACGCGCGCACGGGTGGGCTCGGCGAGGCCGTGCGGGGAATCGCGCGTTATCAGGCCCATCGTGGCGCGGCGAAGGTCGTCTTCATGCCGCTCTACAAGTCGGTCCGCACCGCGTTTCCCGATCTCACGCCGGGCGGAGAGCCGTTTTCGGTCACGGTGGCCGATCGACACGACACGGCCCGCGTCTACTACAACCGCACGGGCCTCGACAACCCGCGGGTGCTGTTCATCGAGCACGAGGGGTACTTCGGACGCGAAGGGATCTACGGCGACGCCCACGGCGACTACCCGGACAACCACGTCCGTTTCGCGTTCTTCTGTCGCGCCGCGCTCGAGTGGCTGCCGAAGGTGTCGCCGGGCGAGACGATCGTGCACGCGCACGACTGGCACACGGCTCTGGCGGCGGTCTACCTACGCACGCAGCTGGCCGGCAACCGCTACTACGACGACGTCGCCGCCGTGCTCACGGTGCACAACGCGGGCTACCAGGGGCACTACCCGCCGGAAGTCATGAACGTGCTGGGGCTGGATTGGTCGCTCTATCACCCGGACCGGATGGAGTGGTACGGCAAGGTGAACATCCTGAAGGGTGGGCTCGTCCACTCGGACATGGTCACGACGGTCTCCCCGACGCACGCGCGGGAGCTGCGCACGCGCTCCGGAGGCTTCGGCCTGCACGACACGTTCTCGGTCCTCCAGGATCGATTCGTCGGCATCCTGAACGGCATCGACTACTCGATCTGGGATCCGGTGAAGGACCCGTTCATCGAGTGCAGCTACGGGTTGGACAGCCTGGACCGGAAGGGGCTCTGCAAGGAGGCCCTGCAGAAGAGCGCCGGACTTCCGCCGTTGCCGGACGTGCCGCTCTTCGGCATGACCGCGAGGCTCGCCGAGCAGAAGGGCTTCGACATCCTCCTCAAGACGGAGATGTTCTCGAAGTTCGACGCCCAGTGGGTGTTCCTGGGTGAGGGCGACAAACGTTACGAGAACGCGCTCCGGCAGCTGATCACCCAGTATCCCGAGCGCGTGGCGGCGACATTCCACTTCACGGAGGAACGCGAGCATCGACTGCTCGCCGGCTCGGACTTCCTGCTGATGCCTTCCCAATACGAGCCGTGCGGCCTGACGCAGATGCGGGCGCAGCGCTACGGCGCCCTTCCGGTCGTTCGGCGCGTCGGCGGCCTCGCCGACACGGTGGAGGACCGCGTCACCGGCTTCCTCTTCGACGAGTACGCGCCCTGGGCCCTCGAGGAGGCGGTGAAATACGCCATCGAGCTGTACCGCAGCCGTCCGGACTGGGAGAAGCTCGTGCGCGAGGCGATGGTGCGGGACTTCTCCTGGTGGCCCATCGTCGATCGTTACCACGACGTGTACCAACGCGCCGTCGCCGTACGCGCTGCACGCGCGACCGGCCCGGCCGCATGAAGCGGGCCGCGTCGGTCGTCATCCACGGCCACTTCTACCAGCCGCCGCGCGAGAACCCCTGGACGGGGCGCGTTCCCGTGCAGGTCAGCGCCGCTCCGCATCACGACTGGAACGCGCGCATCCACGATGAGTGCTACCGCGCGGTCGTCTCCGCGCGCATCCTCGACGCCAAGGGCCGCATCGCCCACGTGATGAACACGCTCGCGTGGATGAGCTGGGACGCGGGCCCGACGCTGCTCGAGTGGATGGTGCGGGAGGAGCCCGAGACGTACGAGGCGTTCCTCGACGCCGATCGCTTGGCCCGGGAGCGGACCGGGCACGGCGGCGCGCTCGCGACCCCGTACCACCACGTGATCCTTCCGCTCGCGTCGCGGCGCGAGAAGATCACGGAGGTGCGGTGGGGCATCGCCGACTTCCGCCGCCGCTTCGGGCGCGACCCGGAGGGCATGTGGCTTCCCGAGGCCGCCGTCGACACGGAGACCCTCGCGGTGCTGGCGGCCGAGGGGATCCGCTTCACGGTGCTGGGCCCCACGCAGGTGCGCGCGTCCCCCGCGCACGGGCTGCCGGGCCGCGTCACGCTGCCGGGCGGCGAGTCGATCGCCGTGTTCGTCTACGACGGGCCGCTCTCGCACGACATCGCGTTCGGCGCGGTGCTCCAGGATTCCGCGCGCTGGCTGGAGCGGCTCCTGAAGCACCCGGGCAATCCCGCGCTCATGTCCGTGGCGACGGACGGCGAGACGTTCGGCCATCATCACAAGTGGGGCGAGATGGCGCTGGCGGCTACGCTGTCCGCCGTCGGTAGGCGGACGGATCTCCGCCTGGACAACTTCGGCGCGTTCCTCGCCGGACATCCCCCCGTGGAGGACATCGAGCTGATCGAGCCGAGCTCGTGGTCGTGCGTGCACGGGGTGGAGCGTTGGCGCTCGGCGTGCGGCTGCAAGATCGAGCCGGGCCGGCTCACCTCGCAGGCGTGGCGCGCGGTGCTCCGCGACGCGCTGGAGTGGCTCGCCGCCGAGCTGAGCGCGCGCTACCAACAGGAAGCCGCGCACATGCTGCGCGACCCGGCGAAGGCGCTCGACGAGTACGGCGGCGTGATGGGAGGCGGCGTGGAAGCGGTGGCCGCGTTCCTCGACCGACATGCCGCCCGTCCGCTCGATCGCTCCGCGAGGACGCGCGTGCTCGAGCTGCTGGAGATGGAGCGGGACGTCCTGCGCATGCGCACCTCGTGCGCGTGGTTCTTCGACGACGTCGCCCGGCTCGAGCCTCTGCAGAACCTCCTGTACGCAGCCCACGCGCTCGACCGCGCCGGCCGCGACGCGTCGATGCTGGAGGTGGAGCTCGTCGCCCGACTCGAGCACGCCCGCTCCAACGACCCGAAGGAGGGGTCGGCCGCCGACATGTGGCGGAGGCAGGTGAGGGCGGCCGGCATACGCGACGCCGCCGAGGAGGAAACGCCCACGACCGGGGCGCCCATCACGGCGCTGCGCCTGCTCGCCGAGCCGTGGGAGGGATCGCTCGACGCGGCGCTGGACGAGGTCGACAACGCCCCCGAGTCCGTCCGCTACCGAGCCCAGAGCGCCGTGGCCCGCGCGGTGGCCCGCCGTCTCGGCGTGAGCGGCCCGGCCGCGGTCCTCGCCGAGCGGCTGGGTGTCGCCCCCGAGGCGAGCGGCCACGGGCTGCCCGACCAGGGGCCCGTGCGCTTCGTCTTCGGCCTGCACGTCCACCAGCCCGTCGGCAACTTCGACCACGTCTTCCACAGCCACGTCGAGGAGGTCTACCTCCCGTTCCTCGAGCGCTGCGCCGAGCGCCGCTTCCTTCCGCTCGCGCTCCACGTGTCGGGTCCGCTGTTGGAGTGGCTCGAGCGCGAGGGCCACCGCTACCTCGACGTGATCGGCCGGCTGGTGGCGGACGGGCAGGTGGAGCCGCTGCTCGCGGGCTTCTACGAGCCGGTGCTGCCGGTGCTCACGCGCGAGGACCGCCTGGAGCAGATCGGCTGGATGCGCGAATGGCTGGCCACGCGCTTCGGCGCGGACGCGCGCGGGCTCTGGCTGACGGAGCGCGTCTGGGAGCCCGGGCTCGCGCGCGACCTCGCCGACGCCGGTGTCGAGCACGTGCTCGTGGACGACCGCCACTTCCTCGTCGCCGGGCACGAGCGCGCCGATCTCGACCGGCCGTGGCGCACGGAGTCGGACGGCCGCTCGCTCGCGGTGCTCCCCATCGACGAGCGGCTGCGGTACCTCATCCCGTTCCGCTCGCCTCCCGAGATCGGTGCCTATCTCCGCATGCTCGCCGCGGGCGGACACGCGGTGGCGGTCCTCGCCGACGACGGGGAGAAGTTCGGCGGCTGGCCCGGCACCGCGGACTGGGTCTGGAAGCGGGGATGGCTGAACGACTTCCTGACCGAGATGGAGTATCTCGCCGACCAGGGTGTGGTGACCCTCGCGACGCCTGCGGCGATCGTGCGGGACGTTCCGGCGGGCGGGCTCGCCTACCTGCCCAGCGCCTCCTATCGGGAGATGGAGCTCTGGTCGCTCCCACCACGCGCGGCCGCCGTGCTCGAGCAGGCCGGCGAACGGCTCGGCGCGGACGCCCCGGCCGGCGCCGCGCTGCGCGGCGGCCACTGGCGCGGATTCCTCGCGAAGTACGAGGAGTCGAACCGCATGCACAAGAAGGCGCAGGTGCTCTCCGAGCTGTGCCGCGCGGCGGGGGATCCGCCGGTGGCTCGGCGCGCGATCGGCCGCGCGCAGTGCAACGACGCATACTGGCACGGCGTCTTCGGCGGGCTGTACCTGCGCCACCTGCGGACCGCCATCTGGCGCAACCTCGCCGAGGCGGAGCGCATCCTACGCGCGGGACAGGGGCTCGAGGTGGAGTACCGCGACCTGGACGGCGACGGCAGGCCGGAGATCTGGGTGCATTCGGCGGCGTGCTCGGCGGTGGTCGCCCCGCACCGCGGCGCCGCGCTGCTCGAGCTGACGGAGCTGGCCAGCGGCGTGAACCTCGCCGACGTTCTCACGCGCCGCCGCGAGAGCTATCACCGCATCACCGCGCCCGCCCCCCACGAGCTGCACGCGACCGACGACGGCGGGATGGCGTCGATCCACGAGCTCGAGGGCGGCATGCGCGTGGAACGCCTGCCGCCGGTGGACCTCGACGTGCGATCGATCCTCCTCGAGCGCGTGCTGCCGCGCGGCCTGGACCACGCCGCCTACGAGCGGGCCGAATACGTTCCTGCGCACAGCTGGGCGGCCGAGCCGTTCGACGCACGGGTCTCGGACGGCGAGGTCGTCACGATCTCGATGGACGCCGTCGGCGCGATCTCGCTGCGCAAGACGCTCGAGGTCACGGCGCGCGGAGCCGTGGCGGTCACCTACGTCTGGGATCCCGCCGAGCTGCCGGCCGACGCCTGGTTCGCGCCCGAGATCTCGATCGCCCACGACCCCGGGGTGACGTTCGATCCCGCCCCCGACGACGTCTGGCGCCACGACATCGTGACCGTGAGCAAGCGCGAGTCGGGTCTCGAGGAGACGGTGCAGGGGCTCTCGATCACACCCCTCTGGCCGTGCGCGCGGGGATCGGCTCGAGTGCTCGTCCCCGCGATCGTCGGGACGGACTAGCTACTCGCTCTCCACGCAGGGCGGATGGAGGATCCGGGTCGCGCCCTCGAGCCAGTCCCCGCAGGGCAGGCCGTCGAGCAGCACGCCGCTCGAGTCGAGCTCGCCCGTCTCGCTGTAACGCTCGTACGGTCCCGAGATCCGGCCGTCCGCGTACGTGACGAGCTCGATCAGGCGGCCGTCCAGGTACCACTCGCGCGGTCCGTGGAACGCCCCGGCGCGATACGTCCCCTTCTCGTAGAGATCGCCGGACTCGTAGTAGGCCTCGTACGGGCCCTCGAGTCGGCCGTTCACGTACGTGCCGCGCTCGTACAGACGTCCGCTCTCGAAGTACCACTCGTAGGGCCCGTCCTTCTGCCCATCCCGGTAGAGCTCCCGGAGCGCGAGCTGGCCCTTGCCGAAGTACCACTCGAACGGGCCGTCGTAGTGCCCGTCCCTGAGGCTCGCGCGCTGCTCGATCCGGGGTGGGGATCCCGCGAACGTCGTGAAGACCGCGCCGGAGTACGGCTCGAGCGTCACGGGATCTAGATATAGACTGCCCTGGCGCAGGAGCTCGCTCTTCGGCCGAGCGGGCGGCTCGCCGCAACCGGCGGCGACGAGCAGGAGCGCGTACGCCGCCACGATGCCGACCCGAGGGGAAGAACGGCTGCCCGCGACGCGGGAATCCGTGCGGTCCGGCGGGAGCGTCATGCGCCTCCTGGGTGGGGGGCCAACCTACCATCCGCCGTCCCTGGAAACAAATGTTTTCGCCGTGGGATCGTGCCGCGCGGCTCGCTTGGTCCGCCCTGCCGTGCCGGGTAGATTGCGGGCCGGACCGGTCGGGCCGACGGGACGCCGACTCGATGCGAAAAAGAAGGGGAATGATCCAGCTGAGCCGCAGGGCGACCGTCGCGGTCGACGTGGGAGGTGTCAGGGTGGGCGGAGGCGCGCCGGTGGTGGTGCAGTCGATGACCAACACGGACACCGCCGACGTCGCCTCGACGCTCGCGCAGATCGAGCTGCTCGCGGACGCGGGCAGCGAGATCGTCCGCGTGACCGTGAACAACGACGCGGCCGCCGCGGCGGTTCCGGAGATCGTCGCCCGGCTGCGCGACGACGGCTACGCCACGCCCATCGTCGGCGACTTCCACTACAACGGCCACATCCTCCTCACCGAGTTTCCGGCCGCCGCAGCGGCGCTGGATAAGCTGCGCATCAACCCGGGCAACGTCGGCACCAAGCATCGGGACCAGAACTTCCAGCGCATCGTCGAAGTCGCGATCGAGCATGGCAAGCCGGTACGGATCGGCGTCAACTGGGGATCGCTCGACCAGCGCCTCCTCACCGAGCTGATGGACGCGAACGCGCGCTCCGAGCACCCGAAGGACGCGCAGGCCGTGCTGATCGACGCGCTCGTCGAGAGCGCGGTGCGCTCGGCGGCGCTCGCCGAAGAGACGGGCCTCGGTCACGACCGCATCATCCTCTCGACCAAGGTGTCCTCGGTGCGCGAGCTGGTGACGGTGTACCGGCTGCTCGCCGAGCGCACCGACTACCCGCTCCACCTCGGCCTGACGGAGGCGGGGCTCGGAACGAAGGGCATCGTGGCGACGACGGCCGGCATCGCGCCGCTCCTCCTCGACGGGATCGGCGACACGATCCGCGTGTCGTTGACGCCGCAGCCGGGAGGCGACCGCGCCGAAGAGGTTCGGGTCGCGCGCCAGATCCTCCAGTCGCTCGGCATCCGCCACTTCGAGCCGCAGGTCACGTCCTGCCCGGGGTGCGGGCGCACGACGAGCACGTTCTTCCAGGAGATGGCCGAGGACATCACCTCCTACATCCGCGACATGATGCCCGTCTGGCGCCGCGAGTATCCCGGCGTGGAAGCGATGGACGTCGCGGTCATGGGCTGTGTGGTGAACGGCCCCGGGGAGTCGAAGCAGGCCAACATCGGCATCTCGCTCCCCGGCACCTTCGAGGAGCCCAAGGCCCCCGTCTACATCGATGGGGAGCACGCGGTCACGCTGAGAGGCGAGGGTCTGGTCGAGGAGTTCAAGGAGATCCTGCGCGACTACGTGAGCCGGCGCTACGGCTCGCGGCCTTCCGCGCCGGTCGAGGCCTCGACGCCCTCGCGCTGACGCGCGGCTCGCGCGGGTCGGGCGCGCCGTCGTCCCACGGAGGAGTCACCCGGAGAGGACAGGATGTCCACGTCCGGTGCGGTCTCCGGTGCCCGGTCTCCCGAAAGTTCCCGTCACGGCGGGCCTTTTCGTCCACCGCGGAGGTGGCACGTGCATTGCCTTTTCCGTGTACGACACGTGCTCGGGCCCCGGCCGATCCCGCGGTCGGCTCGAGAAGGGAGATTCGCGATGAGGAAGATCGTTCTGGGGGCGGCATTGATCGCGGGGCTCGTTCTGCCGCTCGGGGCATCGGCCCAGGGCGGGCCCGGGTTCCTGTTCAACAGGCCCCGGGTCTCGGTCGGGATTCGCACCGGGTACATGCTGCCGCGCGCGTCGAGCCCGCTCTTCGAGGACGCCCGGTCCTGGTACAACCTGAACCGCTTCGACTTCGACAGCCCCTACCTGGGAGGCGAAATCGCCGCCCGCGTGAGCGAGCGGTGGGACATCGCGCTCGGCGCCGGGTGGGGCCGGAGCACGAGCCGCTCGCACTACCGCGAGTACGTCGACCAGGACGGTCTCGAGATCGAGCAGCGGACGCGCTTCCAGACCGTCTCCGCGACGCTCGGCGGCCGCTACTACTTCTCGGACCGCGGCCGGCGGATCGGGCGCTTCGCGTGGGTACCCGCGGCCGTCACGCCGTTCGTGGGCGCTGGCGCCGGGGTGACGTGGTATCAGCTCGAGCAGTCGGGCGACTTCATCGACTTCGGCAGCCCCACGCTCGACATCGTCGGCGACCGTCTCGAGACGGACGGCGCGGGCGCCACGGCATACGCCGGGCTCGGTGCCGACATCTCGCTCGGCAAGCAGCTCTATCTCACGGCCGAAGGTCGGTACGCGTTCGCCAAGGGTGCCGTTCGCGGCGAATACGCCGCCTACGACGGGATCGACTTGTCGGGTCTACAGCTCCTCGCGGGCATATCGGTGCGCTGGTAGCGCCAAGAGCATGGAGGATCGAACCATGAGAATCACGATGTCGACGATGGCGCTCGTGGCGGCGCTCGCGCTGCCCGCCGCCGCACAGCAGGACGCCCGCTGGGCTCCGTTCGTGGGCTGCTGGGTTCCCGCGGGCGGGGGCGACGAGGCCGGGCTGCTCTGCTTCCGACCGTCGGGGGCGGGCGTCGAGATGTTCAACGTCACGGGCGGCGAGGTCACCGCGACCGAGCCGCTCGTCGCGGACGGGCAGGCTCGCCCCGTGAGTGCGGAGGGGTGCACCGGAAGCGAGCGCATCGAGTTCTCCGCCGACGGGATGCGGGCCTATACGCGCTCGGAGTTCACGTGCGGGGCCGAGACCCGGCAGGGAAGCGGCGTCATGTCGTTCGTCACACCCGATCAGTGGATCGACGTGCGGGCGCTCACCGTGAGCGGTGATCCCGTCGCTTGGGCGCAGGGCTACGAGCTGGCGAGCGCCGAGCAGCTCGCGGCACAACGGGTCCAGGACCCCGCGGCCGCCAGCCGGGAGCTCGTCCGGGCGGCGCGCGTCCGTGCGGCGAGGGAGATCGCGATCGACGACGTCGAGGAGGCCGCGAGCCGCATCGAGCCCCGCGCCGTCGAGGTGTGGGTCGCGGCGCACGAGACCCCGTTCGATCTGGACGGCGACGAGCTCGTCCGGCTCGCCGATGCCGGCGTGCCCGAGAGCGTGATCGACGTGATGGTCGCCGTCTCGTATCCCGATCGCTTCGTGCTGTCGCCCGAGGGCGCGCCGTCCGCCGCCGAGCCGACGCAGGTCGCGGATGCCTACGCACCGGGTTACCGGCGCGGGTACCGGTCGTATCTGTGGGATCCGTTCTGGGGACCGAGCGCGTATCGCTACAGCCCCTACTCGCGGTTCGGATACTACGGGTACGGCTACGGCGGTTACGGCGGCTACTGGGGGTACGTGCCGGCGACGATCATCGTGCAGCCGGCGGAGCCGGTGGAGCCGTCACCGCGCGGACGCGTGGTTCCCGGGCGCGGTTACGTGCGCGAGGGGGGCGGTGGCGGAGGCGGCGGGTCGGCGCGTCCGGAGGCCTCGAGCGGGAGCCGGGACTCGGGCGGGAGCAGCTCGAGCAGCGGCAGTTCGGGGGGCGGGAGCTCGAACGGCGGCGGAAGCTCGTCGAGCGGCAACGGCGGAGGGCGCAGGGCCGTCCCGCGGAGCTGATCCCTCCCGTCGGCTGCACGGAAAGCTGCGCCGGGGCGCGTGCCCCGGCGCAGTTCTTTTTCGCTACCTTGTGCGCCCCATGAACCGTCGGGAACCCACGAAGACGCAGGAGCCGCCGAGCAACGCGCCCGGCGCGGGCTCCGACTTCATCCGCCAGATCGTGGCGGCGGACGTCGCATCGGGCCGCTACGGCGGGCGTGTCGTGACGCGCTTTCCGCCCGAGCCCAACGGCTACCTGCACGTGGGGCACGCGACGCACATCTGCCTCAACTTCGGTATCGCCCGAGAGTTCGGCGGCCGCTGTCACCTGCGGTTCGACGACACGAACCCCGAGAAGGAAGGCGAGGAGTACGTCCGCTCCATCCAGGAGGACATTCGCTGGCTCGGGTTCGACTGGAACGAGCACCTCTACTTCGCATCCGACTACTTCGAGCGGATGTACGAGTGTGCCGAGGTGCTCATCCGCAAAGGGCTCGCGTACGTGGACTCGCAGCCCACCGAGGCGATCCGCGAAGGGCGGGGAACGGTCACCGAGCCGGGCGTGGAGAGCCCGTACCGCGGCCGATCGCCCGAGGAGAACCTCGACCTCTTCCGGCGTATGCGCGCGGGCGAGTTCCCCGACGGGCAGCACGTGCTGCGCGGCAGGATCGACATGGCGTCGCCGAACATGCTCATGCGCGATCCGGTGTTCTACCGCATCCGCCACGCGCACCACTACAGGCAGGGCGACCGGTGGTGCATCTATCCGCTTTACGACTACGCGCATTGTCTCGAGGATGCCTACGAGGGTGTGACACACTCGATCTGCACGCTCGAGTTCGACAACAACCGCGAGCTCTACGACTGGGTGCTGGAGAACGTCGGCTTCGAGGAGCCGAGACCGCACCAGTACGAATGGGCGGGGCTCGACCTCGAAGGCGCGGTCCTCTCGAAGAGGTTCATCAAGCCGCTCGTGCAGGCGGGGCTGGTGTCGGGATGGGACGACCCGCGCCTCGGCACCATCGCGGCGTACCGACGGCGAGGCGTGCCGCCCGAGGCGCTCCGGCTGCTGGCCCAGCTCGTGGGGGTCTCGAAGACGGGCGCGAAGACGGAAGAGGCGAAGCTCGACTTCGCGATCCGCGAGGTGCTCAACCCGGTGGCTCCCCGCGTCATGGCCGTGCTCGACCCCCTCGAGGTCGAGATCACCAACTATCCGGACGGTCCGGGCGAGGTCATCGACGCGCCGTACTTCCCGCACGACGTGCCGCGTGAGGGCTCGCGGCCGTTGCCGTTCGCACGAAGGGTCCTGATCGAGCGCTCGGACTTCGCGGAGCACCCACCCAAGGGATTTCGGCGGCTCGTGCCGGGCGGCCGGGTTCGGCTGCGCCACGCCTACGTGATCCGCTGCGACGACGTCGTGAAGGACGCGTCCGGAGCGGTCGTGCAGCTGCGCTGCACGTACGACCCCGCGACGAAGAGCGGCGAGGGAACGGCGGACCCCTCGGGGACCGGTTCCGGCTCCCGCCCGAAAGGGACCATCCATTGGGTGTCCGCGGCGCACGCGCTGCCCGCGGAGGTCAGGCTGTTCGGGCGGCTCTTGTTGGACGGCGACCAAGCTGCGGACGGAGCCGCGGATCCCGACGCCGTGGCCGCGCGGCTGAACCCGGAGTCCGTCACTGTTCTCACCGACGCTCGGATCGAGCCGTCCGTGATCGGGGATCCGCGCGACACGCGCTACCAGTTCGAGCGCAACGGCTACTTCTGGCGTGATCCCGTGGACGGCGTCGGTGCCGCGCTGGTCTTCAACCGGATCGTGTCGCTGAAGGACACGTGGGCACGACGCGAGGCCGAGGCTCCGGAAAGGGAGCCGGAGGCGGAGCGCGCGAGCGAGCCGCGCGCGACCAAGCGCGGCGACGGGCCCGCCCGGACGGAGCGCCCGCGCGTCGCGGACGCGGAGGTGGCGGCGCGCGCCGCGCGATACGAGCGCGAGCTGGGCCTCGCAGCCGAGCACGCGGAGATCGTCGCGGCGGCGCCCGAGTTCTTCGAGGCGGCGGTGGTCGCCCACCCCGATGCGGCCGACGTGGCGAGCTGGATCGCCGTGGACTTGAGGGGTCTGCTCGAGGGTCGTGCGCTCGCGGAGCTTCCGTTCGGCGGCGGGGCATTGGGGCGGCTGGCGGCGCTCGTCGAGGCCGGTCGCGTCTCGCGCAGAGCCGGAAAAGGCGTGCTCGCGCGCATGGTCCGCGAGGGGGGTGAGCCCGAGCGGCTCGTCGACGCCATGGGGCTCGCGAAGGTGTCGGACCCCGACGCGCTCGGCGAGGCCGTCGACGCGGTGCTCGCGCGATGGCCCGACAAGGTCGCGGAGTTTCGCGAGGGGAAAGCGAGCCTCATCGGACTCTTCGTCGGCGAGGTGATGAAGCAGACGCGCGGTGCAGCCGATCCACTCGCCGCGAGACGCATCCTGACCGAGCGACTCACGGAAAAGTCGTCGTCGAGCTGAGGTCGATTCGCGCTTGCCGCGCGGCCGCCTCGCATGTCTCGTGGGGAATACGCGCGCGGTACGGGATCCTTTCTTGACACCCTTTCGACGCGCACATTAGGATAGCGCTCGATCACGGCTCGGGCGCCTGAAAAGGCCCCCCCTCCAGGCGTTGAGAGTGGCACGCACCGACACGGTTGCACCTCGCGAAGGCATCATCGCCGGCCGACAGGTCGAGCCGCTCACGGACATCGAGCGCAAGATCCTCGACTTCATGGTCCAGTATCTCCGCGCGAACACGTACCAGCCATCGATTCGCGAGATCGGCGAGCGCTTCGGCATCAAGAGCACGAAGACCGTCTCCGAGCATTTGCAGTCGCTTGCGGATAAGGGCTTCCTCGAGCGCGATCCATCGCGCTCGCGCGGCGTGAAGATTCTCGGCGTGGACCTCGGAACCGAGACGGTATCCGTTCCGTGCTACTCGGAGATGCCGGACGGCGGGAGGAACGGGAAGGCCGACATGTACGTCTCGATCGACCGCCAACTGGGCGGCGAGGACGGGTCGTTCTTCGTGCGCGCCCGGGCCGGAGACCTCGCGGTCCTGGGGGTGAACGAGGGCGATTTCGTGCTGGTCACCCCGGCCACTCTCGAAGACGTCGAGAACGGCAACATCGTGGTGGCCAGGGTCGGGGCCGTCTCCCTCTTCCACCGCCTCAAGCGCAACGGGAAGGGCCTGCAGCTCGAGGCCCTGCGCCCCGGGGGCGATACCACGATGGTGGAAGACGCCGGTGACCTTCGCCTGATCGGTCGGGTCACGGGCCTCTACCGGCGCCTCGACGACGCCGCGGCCTTGAACCTCACGCCGCACTGATGCACTAATAGCTCGATGGCTCTCACGCCGATCGAGCTCACCGCCGAGGTCTCCGCCGACGTCTTCTGGATGTCGCGCGCGCTCGATCTCGCACGTTCCGCCCCCGCGAGCGGGGAGGTTCCGGTCGGCGCGCTCGTCGTGCGCGCGGGCCACGTGCTCGGCGAGGCTCACAATCGCACGGTGACCGACGCCGATCCGACCGCGCATGCCGAGGTCGTCGCGATCCGTCGGGCGGCGGCCGTGATCGGCGATTGGCGTCTCATCGACTGCACGCTCTACGTGACGCTCGAGCCGTGCGCGATGTGCTGTGGGGCGATCGTGCTGGGACGCGTGCCGCGGGTCGTCTACGGGGCGCGGGATCCGAAGGCCGGGATGGTGGACTCGCTCGGCAACCTGGTGCGCGACGCCCGCCTCAACCATCGCGCCGAGGTGACCGGCGGCGTCCTCGCCGAGGAATCGGCCGAGCTGCTGCGCGCTTTCTTCCGGGAGCGCCGGTGACCGGCTCCCCCACGGCGAGGCGACGAGCCAGTTGCCTGCTGACGTTGATCGCGGCGGCCTGCACGCCGATCGGTGCGCCGCTTCCCCCCGATCCGGCCCCACGGCCCGCCCCCGAGCCGGTGGGCGTCGAACCGCGGGCGCCCGAGCGTGATCAGGCGGCGCCGCCGGCCGCGGCGCCGACCGTCGTGACCGACGCGGCTCCCGTCCCGAGGGTCCGTCCGGTCCGGTCGTTCGCGGAGGTGCGCGGCCTGTGGGTCGTGCGCTGGACGATGACCAGCGAGCGCCAGGTTCGCGACATGGTGGCGGCGGCGGCCGACGCGGGATTCAACACGCTGATCGTGCAGGTGCGCGGTCGAGGGGACGCCTACTACCGGTCCGCGCTCGAGCCGCGCGCCGAGGGGATCCAGGGGCCGCCCGACTTCGACCCGCTCGCGCTGGCAATCGAGGAGGGCCACCGGCGCGGCATGGCCGTGCACGCCTGGCTGAACACCCACCTCGTGTGGGGGCCGGCCGCGCTGCCGCAGAGCCCCGAGCACCTCGTGCACGCGCACCCCGATTGGTTGGCGGTGCCCCGCACGCTCGCGCGCGAGCTCTACGCCGTCGATCCTCGCTCGCCGCGATACGTCGCCGCCCTCAGCCGATATGCTGCGGATCGTCCCGAGACGGTCGAGGGCCTGTACACCAGCCCCTCGCATCCCGAGGTGCGCGCGCGCGTGCGCGCCGTGTGGGCGGACCTCGTCTCGCGCTACGACCTCGACGGGATGCACTTCGACTACATCCGCTTCCCGTCGCCCGAGTTCGACTACTCGGCGGGTGCGCTCACGCGTTTCCGTGCCTGGGCCGCCCCGAGGGTGCCCGCGGCGCGCGCGGCGGAGCTCGACCGCGCCGCGCGCTCGGACCCCTTGGCGTGGGCCACGGGTCTGCCGCGCGACTGGGACGAGTTCCGGCGCCAGCAGATCACGAGCCTGGTCGAGGAGATCTACCGGGACGTGAAGTCGGTCCGGCCCGAGCTCGTGGTCTCGGCCGCCGTCGTGCCGGACCGGACGACCGCCCTCGACGTCCGTTTCCAGGAATGGGAGCGCTGGATCGCCGAGGGGTTCCTGGACGTCGCCGTGCCGATGGTCTATACGGCGAGCGGCGATCAGTTCGCGGCGCAGGTGGGCGCGGCCAGGCTGGCGGTGGGGAGTCGGGACAGGGTATGGGCCGGCATCGGCGCGTACCTGAACACCCCCGACGGGACCATCGCCAAGATCGACGCCGCGCGCGGGCTCGACGCCGGGGGCGTCGTGCTCTTCTCCTACGACTGGCTCGTGGGCGAGGGGCGAGGGGCGGCGGGTGACCCCGCGCTCGCCCGTATCGCCCGGGCGCGGTTCCAGCCGGCGGATCGCTGAGCGTCGTTTCGTCGCGCGAGGGCGGACCGAGGGCGGGCCGACCCCCATCGCGCCGATCCCAAGTTGACCGTGGGAAGGCGAGCCCCGAACTTCCTGCCGCCTTTGGATGGCCCTCTTCCCGGACCGCATGCCGAAGGAAAAACGCATCCACGTGATGGACGAGGCCGACGTGCGCCGCGAGATCGCACGGATGGCCCGTGAGATCGTGGAGCGGAGCGGCGGTACCGAGGATCTCGTGCTCATGGGCGTCCACCGCCGCGGCACCCAGATCGCCGCGCTCATCCGCGAGGAGATCGAGAGCGGCACGGGCGAGCGGATCTCGGCCGGCTCGGTCGACATCACGCTCTACCGGGACGACCTGGGCACGATCGGGCCGCGCCCGGTCGTCGGCGAGTCCGAGCTGCCCGTCGAGGGCATCGACGGCAAGAACGTGGTCCTGGTGGACGACGTCGCCTACACGGGCCGCACCATGCGCGCGGCCATCAACGAGCTGAGCGACTGGGGCCGCCCGAAGCGCATCCAGTTCTGCGTGCTCGTGGACCGCGGCGGGCGTGAGCTGCCGATCCAGCCCGACTTCACCGGCATGCACGTCGAGGTCGGCGCGGATCAGCGCGTGGAGGTCTACGTCCCGGAGCTGGACGGGAAGCTCGGGGTGGATCTGCGCACCGTGGAGCCCGAGGCGGCATGAGCATTGCGCCCACCGCGCTGGGAAAAGACCTGGTGGGCCTGGAAAACCTTTCCGCCGATCAGCTCCGCGGCATCCTCGACACGGCGGAGCCTTTCAAGGAGATCTCGGAGCGGCGCATCAAGAAGGTGCCCGTGCTTCGCGGGAAGACGATCGTCAACCTCTTCTTCGAGGCCTCGACCCGTACGCGCATCTCCTTCGAGTTCGCCGAGAAGCGCCTGAGCGCCGACACGGTCAACATCGTGGCCGCCGGCTCGTCGGTTCAGAAAGGCGAGACGCTCGTCGATACGGCGCGCAACCTGGAGGCCATGCGGATCGACATGGTGGTGATCCGGCACGGCTCGTCGGGCGCCGCGCAGTTCCTCGCCGACCGCATCCCCTCCAACGTCATCAACGCCGGGGACGGACGTCACGAGCACCCCACCCAGGCGCTGCTCGATCTGCTCACGATACGCGACCGCATGGGGCGGATCGAGGGCCTCAAGGTCTGCATCGTCGGCGACATCCTGCACTCGCGCGTGGCGCGCTCGAACATCTACGGGCTGCTCACGCTGGGCGCGGAGGTGGGCGTCTGCGGGCCGCCGACGCTGATGCCGCCCGCGGTGACGGAGCTCGGCGTGCGGGTATTCACGAGGCTCGAGGAGGCCATCGAGTGGGCGGACGTCCTGAACGTGCTCCGGCTCCAGCTCGAGCGCATGGAGGCAGGCTACATCCCGAGCCTGCGCGAGTACAACCGCATCTGGGGCGTGTCGAAGGCGCGACTGGAAGCCGTCAAGCGCGATCTGCTCGTCCTGCACCCCGGGCCGATGAACCGCGGGGTCGAGATCGACTCCGACGTCGCCGACGGACCGCACTCGGTGATCCTCGATCAGGTCACCAACGGCGTCGCCGTGCGCATGGCCGTGCTCTATCTGCTCGCGGGCGGGCAGCCCGAGAAGGCCGAAGCCGCGAAGCAGGGCGGCGACGCATGACGGGCGCGCAGACGACGAACGGCCCGCCGAGGGGCGACGCGTGAGGGCCTCGATCCTCCTGCGGGGCGGACGCGTCGTGGATCCGAGCCAGAAGCTCGACGCGAAGCGCGACGTCCTCATCGGCGATGGTCGGATCGAGAAGATTCGCGCGCGCATCGACGCGCCCGAGGGCATCCGCATCGTGGACTGCGCCGGCCTCGTCGTGTGTCCCGGGCTGATCGACGTGCACGTGCACCTGCGGGAGCCCGGCGAGGAGCACAAGGAGACGATCGCGACGGGGGCCGCCGCGGCAGCCGCGGGCGGCTTCACGGCCGTGTGCGCGATGCCGAACACCGACCCGCCGATCGACGATCCGGCGGCCGTCGGCTTCGTGGCAGCGCAGGGACGCCGAGCCCGAGGCGCTCGCGTGTATCCCGTGGGGTGCATCTCGGTCGGCCGCCAGGGAAAGCGCCTGGCGCTGATCGGCGAGATGGTGGACGCCGGCGCCGTGGCGATCACCGACGACGGCAACCCGGTCATGGACTCGGGGCTGATGCGCACCGCGCTCGAGTACGCGATGGCGTTCGGCATCCCCGTCGCGGATCACCCGGAGGATCTCGGCCTCTCGCTCAACGGCCACATGAACGAGGGGCTGGTGTCGACACGCCTCGGCCTACCCGGCAAGCCGAACGCGGCCGAGGACATCCACATCGTGCGCGACATCCTCCTCGCCGAGCTCACCGGCGGACACATCCACCTGCAGCACGTGTCCACGCACTTCGGCGTCGAGTCGATCCGGCAGGCGAAAGCGCGCGGCGTGCGCGTCACCGCCGAGGCCAGCCCGCACCACCTCGTGCTCACGCACGAGGCCGTGAACGGGTACCGCACGGACGCGAAGATGAACCCGCCGCTGCGCGCGCCGGAGGACGTGGAGGCCGTGCGCGCGGGTCTGGCCGACGGAACGCTCGACACCGTCGCGACCGATCACGCGCCGCACCATTACGACGAGAAGGAAGCGGCGTTCACGGAAGCCCCGAACGGCATCGTCGGGCTCGAGACCGCGCTCGGCGTGATGCTCACGCGCGTGGTCGGCGAAGGCGTGATCGACTTGTCGACGCTCATCGAACGAATGAGCTGCGCACCGGCGCGCGCGTTCAAGCTGCCGGGCGGCACGCTCGCGGAAGGGAGCCCGGCCGACGTGACGATCTTCGATCCGGAAGAGGAGTGGATCGTCGATCCCAAGACGTTCAAGTCGAAGAGCCGCAACACGCCCTTCGCGGGACGTCAGCTCGTGGGCCGGCCCAAGATGACGATGGTCGGCGGGCGGTTCGTGTTCGAGCGGTGACCTACGAGGGGCGGACGGCCGGTCGGCGTCCGGGAAGACCCTAGGAGGCGAGCTTCCGGACGTGCAGGGTCAGCGCGCTCTTCATGTGGCCCACCCGGTTCGGGTGGAAGAGCCGCTTGTTGGCGGCCCGGTCCAGCAGCGCCACGGCCTCACGGAGTCGAGCCTCGCCGTCCTTCGCCGTCGTCGCCTGCCGCACGTTCTTGATGGCCGTGCGGATCCTGGCACGGTCGGAGCGGTTCTTCGTACGGGCGGCCGCGGACAGCTTCATCCGCTTCTTGGCGCTTTTTAGGTTCGGCATCCAAAGACCTCGGGTCGATGAGCAGGCAAAACTAGGGGAGAGCCCGCAGGCGATCAACGCCCTGGGGGGTCCCTTGGCCCGGAGGCTACCTTAACCCCCCATGCTCCAAATCATCATCCTGGTGGCCGTGCTGATCATGTCCGTGGTCGTGCACGAGGTCGCCCACGCGTGGCAGGCCCGCCGCGAAGGCGACGACACGGCCGACCGTCTCGGGCGCATCACGCTCAACCCCATTCCGCACCTCGACCTCTTCGGGTCGATCATCATTCCGGGGCTGCTGGCATCGCAGGGGGGCATGATCTTCGGCTGGGCGAAGCCCGTCCCCGTGAACCCGCTGAACTACCGCGAGTACGTGGCGGGCGACATCCGCGTATCGCTCGCGGGCATCGTGTCGAACCTGGGCCTGGCGCTGCTCGCCACGGTCGCGGCCGGGGCGGTAGTGAAGGTCGACGGGATGCTCGGCGGGACCGGCGGCGTGGCGAGCTACCTGCTGATGACGCTCCAGTACGCGATCTACATCAACCTGATCCTCGCCTTCTTCAACCTGATTCCGATTCCGCCGCTCGACGGCTCGCACGTCGTCGCGCACCTCCTGCCCAGGGAGATCGCCGACGGGTACCGCAGCCTCGGCCGCTACGGGCTGCTGATCGTCATGGCGATGCTCTTCCTGGCGCCGAGCGTCATGGACTTCTTCCTCGCGCCGGTCAACGCGCTGCAGGGTCTGGCCGACCGCTTCATCCGTCTGTGGGTCTGACCGCATGGGTGTGACGTGGATCTGACGGTCGTCGGGCGCGCGGAGCGCGAAGGCTTCCTCGTCGTCGAGATCGACCGCTTCCAGGGCCCGCTCGACCTGCTGCTGCACCTGATCCGCACGCAGGACATCGACGTCTTCGACATCCCGATCGCGACGATCACCGAGCAGTTCCTCCAGGCGATCAAGAACCTCGACGCGGCCGATCTCGACGGAGCGGGCGAGTTCCTGGAGATGGCGGCGACGCTCATCCGCATCAAGGCGCAGATGCTTCTGCCGCGCATGGCGGAGGACGACGAGGACGACCCACGCGCCGAGCTCGTGCGCCGACTGCTCGAGTACGAGCAGATCCGGGAGATCTCGCTTCGGCTGCGGACGGCCGAGGCGGAGAGGGAGCGTCGTCACGCGAAGGGCTACATCCCCGTGCGGCCCAAGATCGATCTCACGGAGGTGCCGCTCGAGACGACCTGGGACGAGGTCTTCGCCGCCGCCCTCCGCGTGACGCTTCCGACGCCGCGGAACGTCGATCACCGCGTCACGCAGCGTCCGGTGACGATGGAGGAGAAGGCCGTGCTGATCCTGGAGGCGCTGCGCGAGTCCACCCGCGTGCAGTTCAGCAAGCTGCTCGACGGGTTCAGGGAGCGCAGCCACGGCGTGATGACGTTCCTCGCCGGTCTCGAGCTCACGCGGCGGAGGCTGCTCTTCCTCCGTCAGGCGAAGCCGTTCGCCGAGCTCTGGATGTACAAGCGCGAGGAGGGCGGCGAGCAGGGCGCCGTGGAGAGCGGCGACGAACCCACGGATACCACGGTCGGCCCGGAGTCGGTCGACAATGGCTCGGTCGAGAAAGGAGCAGAGGCTTGAACGTCCAGCAGATCGTGGAAGCGGTGCTCTTCGCATCGGACGCGCCGCTCACGGCGGGGGAGATCGCGCGCGCGGACGAGGCGCTCGACGAGGACCAGGTCGAGGCGGCGCTCGAGCTGCTCAGGGCCGAGTACGACGAATCGAATCGATCCTTCCAGATCGTCGAGCTGGCCGAGGGCCACCAGATCCTCACGCGCGCCGAGTTCGCGCCCTATCTGGAGCGGTTCGACAACGTACCGCGTCCGTCGCGCCTCTCCGGTCCATCGATCGAGACGCTGGCGATCATCGCCTATCGCCAGCCGATCGGCCGGCTCGAGGTCGAGTACATCCGCGGCGTAGGCGCATCCGGCGTGATCCGCACGCTCCAGGAGCGCAACCTCATCGACGTCGTCGGCCGGTCGGAGGGGATCGGCCGCCCGCTGCTGTACGGGACCACCCGGCACTTCCTCGAGCACTTCGGCTTCCGCTCGCTGGAGGAGCTGCCGCGGCCCGAGGAGCTGCCGGTCGTCCTACGCGAGCGCATTCCGCTGGGCGTCGAGGGGGAAGACGAGCTGCCGCCCGATCCCACGCAGGTCATGCTCGAGCTCGGTGCCGGGGTCCGCAACGAGCCGGACGACCACGGGTTCGGGGCGCCGTTCGAGGAGGACTTCGACGCGACGCTCGAGGAGGATGCGGAGCCGCTCCGATGACGAGCGTGTGATCGAGGGCGTTCGGCTCCAGAAGCTGCTCTCCAGGGCGGGACGAGCTTCGCGCCGGGAGACGGAACGACTGATGGCCGCAGGCCGCGTGCGCGTGAACGGCCAGGTCGTCACCGAGATGGGTGCTCGCGTCGTGCCCGGCCGGGACGTGGTGGAGGTGGACGGCGAGCGCGTGGACGACACGACGCCCGCGACAAGCACGTGGGTCGTGTTCCACAAGCCCGCCGGCGTGCTCACCACGCGGCGCGACCCGCACGGAGGGGCGACGATCTACGACGTCCTGCCCCCCGACCTCCACCGCCTCAAGTACGTCGGTCGTCTCGATCGCGATGCCGCGGGGCTCCTGCTGCTCACCGACGACGGGGACGCCGCGCATAGGCTCCAACACCCCAGCGGCGGGATCGAGCGCGAGTACCACGTCGAGGTCGCCGGAACCGTCGGGCGGCAGGAGATCGTGCGGCTCCTGAAGGGCGTGGACCTCGGCGACGGGCCGGCGAGAGCGAAGCGCGCGCACGTGGTCGAGGCCGGGCCGGTGACGTCCAGCGTCGTGCTCGTCCTGACCGAGGGAAAGAAGAGGGAGGTGCGCCGCATGATGAGCGCGGTCGATCACCCCGTGCTGAAGCTCACGCGCGTGCGCTTCGGGCCCGTCGAGCTCGGTGACCTCGAGGCGGGGGCGTGGCGGCCGCTCCGGAAGGCCGAGCGCGAGCGGTTGCTCGCCTGAGGCCGGCGTGCGTTAGGTTGCGCGCGACCCGCTCGTAGCTACAGGACATCCGATGGATCGATTCGCCAACCTGACCGTGGTCGATCACCCGCTCGTCCGTCACAAGCTGGGGCTGCTCCGCGCCGCCACGACATCCAAGAAGCTCTTCGACGAGCTCGTGGACGAGCTCTCCATGCTCATGGCCTACGAGGTGACGCGCGATCTCCCGGAGCGCGACGTCGAGATCCAGACCCCGCTCGAGCGCATGGTAGGCTCCACGGTGGTCGGACAGGATCTCGTGGTCGTGCCGATCCTGCGGGCCGGGCTCGGCATGGCGAAGGGCTTTCTGCGGCTGCTTCCCACCGCGCGCGTCGGGCATGTCGGCATGGCGCGCGACGAAGAGTCGCTCGAGCCCGTCGAGTACTACTACAAGGTCCCTCACGCCGAGGACGACCGGCGGTTCATCGTGCTCGATCCCATGCTGGCGACCGGCGGCTCGGCGATCGCGACCGTCGCCGCGCTGAAGGAGCGCGGAGCGCGCCGCATCGCGCTCATGTGCCTCGTTGCCGCGCCCGAAGGCGTACGCGCGCTCGCCGCCGCGCACCCCGACGTTCGTGTCTACGCCGCCGCGCTCGACAGGCAGCTCAACGAGGCAGGGTACATCCTGCCCGGGCTGGGGGACGCGGGGGATCGGCTGTTCGGGACGATCTAGGGCAGCTCGGCCGTGGCGGTGCCCAGGCCAACGGGGCCGGACTATCTTTGGCGCGCAGGGCCCGTAGCTCAGCCGGTCAGAGCAGCCGACTCATAATCGGTAGGTCCCAGGTTCGAGCCCTGGCGGGCCCACTGTGGGACAAGCACTTACGCCCCGACTGCATCCCAAATGCATCCCCATTACTTCCATTCGGGCATTCGCATGCTGCTCCACGAGCGCGCGCCCGACGCCCTCAATCCGCTCCTCGACATACCGGATCTCGCGAGCGAATTCCCGGGCGCTCGCAACTGGCTCCCAAACCATCTCCTCAACATGGGCGTCCGATCCAAGTTTGATGTCGAGCGTCGGCGGCTATTTCTCGCGATCATTCGCCGTACCGCGCACGCGCTGACTCATTTCGCGGCTGCACGAGAGTTCACTCTTCGTTACGCTCGATGGGACTGTTCTGGCGCCATTCCAGCCACTCAGTACTTCGGAGCCATTGAAGGCTGGGAGAACTGCTTGCTCCAATATCAGATCCTCATCGCGGTCATGAACGATTACGGCGATTCATGGCGGGCGTATCAACGAAATGACGGAAGCCGTGCGGAGCGAATGTGTGAGATGGCTAACTGCGTGAAGCATGCCACGTCGCAGGAGTTGACTCCGCTGTGGCTAGAAGCCGACGGTATCGCGGCTCTGGGATCGTACCGTGTGAGCTATCTAGAGATCGCAGACGAACTCCGCGACGCATGTAGCCTCGCAGAGGGGCTAGTCGACCCCACGGCCTTTTTGACCGAAGTGCGAGAGAAGCGTAAGGGCCGGGATGTCCACTCAAACGTGTCGGACCCACCTAGTCCGAACCTCGGCGTGTCCTAGGTGTTGGGGCCACGCGCTTACTGCAGATCCATCACCTTCCGCATCGTCTCGGCGTCCGCGTGCTGATAGGCGCGGGTGAGCGCGTCCGCGTCACGCCAACCGCCGGCTGCCATCACGTCTTGGAGCGGCATGTGCTTGCGTGCAGTGGCCCAGGCGCGTCGGAACGCGTGCCAGCCGCCCTGACGCTGGTGGAGCAGCTCGGCGCGCTTCTCGGCCAGTAATGAGCCGTCTCTTTCGAGAAGAGACTCTTGAGCTACCTTGGTCCGTCGATCGCCGGCTCGACCAGTGCCTGGGTAGAGCCGCTGCGCTGGCTGAGCGAACGGGTTGCCGAAGTCCGTCGAGTTGATCCGGCGTATGGCTATCGCTGGGACCAGTTTCCTTGGCCATCCTGGACGGACCAAATGGACCAAGCGGAGAGCAAGCTGCGGACCCTGTTAGTAACGACCGAGGTGTTGGCCCATCCCGCCTTCCCGCCCAACGCTGACGAACCGATTCCGCGATGACCTACCGCGTCGTAGAGATCGCCCAAAAGACGATGGTGGCCTCGGTGGCCTTCTGGCCCCCTGATGGAATGAGGTACAGAAACGTGGTCTTCGCGATTGTGTTCGTCGCCTGCGCGGGCCAGGACACCAACGAGGCACTTGAAGTCGATGCATGCGTGGAACGCGGCATCGCCTACTTCAAGGAGATTGGTTCCTATCCGACCCTGACCTCGTCTGCGTATGAGGGAAGGAACGCCGACGAAGAGGCCCGCGCGAGGTGTGAGCGCACAACCACTGCATTCTGACACCAGGCTCGCCGCGTCCCATTCCGCTATGTGGCCCGGCCGCGCGAGTCGCGAGCCCTGGGCATGGGGAATCCGACGTGGCCGCGGTTCGACGCGCTCGACTCGTACGCGTATCTTCACCGTCGCAGCCCCCGAAGCGAGACGTCGGTGCTCCGACTCCTGGAGTGGAGCCGAGCGTGGCCATCGCTATGGGGCGGAGCTACGCGACCTCGACCGTAGGCGGGTCTGGTTCGTTGCGGTGGACGACGAGTTGCCGCGCGAAGTCTTCGAGGAGAGTCGGGCGGACGCAAACGTAAGCGACCTTCGCCGGCGGCTCGTGCAAGCGGTGAGGGGATGACAACGAACCGGAGGCAGGATTGGCGGAGAAGCCTGAGTACGCGATCGCGGACACGCACCGGGAGTTCTTTGACTGGTCGCTCGGAAGCCGGAGCGCCGTGGAATCGCTTTCCTGACGAAGGAGCGCGCCGAGGCGCTACTCAACGAGGGAGCGCGGAAGGGGAAGCTCCACCGAATCGGCATGCGGGAGCGGAGCGACGCACGCGATCTAGCGGAGCGGCTCGAGGCGTAACGGGGGCCCTGGCGTTAGACTGTCGGCGATGCTTGTTATCCGCGAATCCACGACGACAGGAGGTTGCATGAGTAGGCTGATTCTCGGCGTGCTTTTCGTGGCGGGCGCGGTCGCGGCCCCGAGCGGCGTTGATGGCCAGTCGTTCGACGCATTGAGCGTCGGGGCGTTCGCTGCTATGGAGAAGCCGCACCAACACGCGATCGCCGGTGCCTTCCTCGGGGCGCTTTCGGCTGGCCGAAACGAGCTGCCCGGCGCGTTGGCTATCTGCATTCACGAGTGGGAGGCGAATCACCCCGACTCGTACATAACGACGCTGACCGACTCCTGGGTCGACCTCGTGCAAATCGGGGTCCTGGGAGCACCGCTCGATACGAGCGTGGATGTCGCAACGTTCTCCGCCCAACCGCTCGCGCCGGTTCTCTTGGGGTTCCTGAGCATGGGCTGCGAGGAAACTCGTTAGACGACGGGACGCGAGGCTTGTCCCGCTTTCGCGTTCGCAGCTTGGGCCGTACCCTTGCTGACTCGCTGCCCGGCCCCCCACCGACAGCAGGAGGTATCCCATGGCCCCGGTCCCCAAGCGCGTAGTCGAGCGCATAACGTCCGGCATCAAGCGCTTCCAGCCGATCCTCGCGGCCGCGAAGACGCGCGACGTGAACGAGTCCGACACGGTCGTGATCGTCACGGATCTTCTCCAGTACGTCTTCGGCTACGACAAGTACGCCGAGATCACGTCGGAGCACATGATCCGCGGGACGTTCTGCGACCTCGCGGTGAAGCTCGAGGGTGAGATCGCCTTCCTCATCGAGGTGAAGGCGATCGGCCTCGACCTCAAAGAGCAGTGGGTGAAGCAGGCCGTCGACTACGCGGCCAACCAAGGCATCGAGTGGGTCGCGCTCACGAATGGGGCCGTCTGGCGGGTCTACCGCGTGACGTTCGGCCAACCGATCGACCACGAGCTCGTCGTCGACTTCGACCTCCTTACCGTCAACCCTCGGAAGCCCGATCACGTCGACCTCGTGAGCCTTCTCGCGAAGGAGGGCTGGCAGAAGGCGCGGCTCGGCGACTATCACCTCCAACGCCAAGCGTTGAGTCGATTCACTCTCGGCGCACTCATTCTCAGCGAGCCGATTCTTGACGCCCTTCGCCGGGAGCTTCGGCGGATGGCGCCCGACGTGAAGATCGAGGCCAAGCAAATCCGCGAAGTCCTGCACACCGACGTGTTGAAGCGTGAGGTGCTCGAGGGGGAGAAGGCTGAGGCGGCCGCACGTCAGGTCGCCCGCGCCGCTGGCCGTGCCCTCCGAGCCGCGAAGGTAAAGGCGGAGGCGTCGAGCGAGGCCGCGACTCCGTCGGTCCAGTTACCGACTGCGTAAGGAACTCACGCGGAGCCGGGTAGATGAGCCAGGACGGAACGGCACTCATCGCGGCCGCTGCCGGCGCCGTTGGATCACCTTTCGCGCAGTCGGTGGCGGCCCTCGCGCGAACCGACCGACTCTCGAGGGCGACGTTGGCAGCCGCGGCGGCGGAGCTGCGGCTCGATCCCGAAGCGCAGCTGAAGGAGGGAGTGGACATCCTCGTCGAGACGGCCCGGAGGGCAATTAAGGACCATTCGATCGATCTATCGGAGATGGATTCGGTTCGGATGATCCAGCGGTTGTTCGCCATCGAGGACGGGGCCGTTCTCCAGTTTCGGCGAGACGATGTGGCGGACCTAATCCGCGAGGCGATGGAGAGGGTGCTCGACGACAGCTTCGTGAATCGGCGAGAGAGCAGGTACAAGGTCGCGCTCCAGGAAGCGTTCGCGTTGAGCTATGACGACTTCGCCACTCTGGCCCGAGAGCAGCATGATGCAGCGCTCCGCGCCCTTCTCGAGAAGATCGACCACGACGGGCGAGGCCTCAGTTATGATCGGCTCACAGAGTTCCACGTCCGCGCCGCCCACCTCGACGCCGTCTTCCAGGTCGACCTATTGAATGGAGGGGACAGGGACGGCAGCCCCGGGCGCTACATCCCGGCCGACGTGAAGAATGCGGTCTGGAGGCGCGACCGCGGACGATGCGCTCGATGCAGCAGCCAGGAACGCCTCGAGTTCGACCACATTGTTCCGCATTCGAGAGGCGGCTCCAACACGTACCGTAACGTCCAGCTGCTCTGCGAATCCTGTAATCGCGCCAAGCGGGCGGAGATCGACGGTTGAGTGTGGAGGTTGTCGACTGTGTCCCGAATGTGTCCCGCGATGCGGCGAAAGGAGGCGGAACCCGAACACAGACCGGCGGAGCGCCGGCACGAAACGGCGTAATTCGGCGGTTTCCGCCGGATGGGGCTACCCGCCCGAGTCGGTAGGTCCCAGGTTCGAGCCCTGGCGGGCCCACTAACGCGCGCGTTGTGATCGCATGACCATCATTGTCGAGGCCATCTCAATGGCCCTCTCGAAATCCGTCCGTCGGCGAGCATGAGCCCCGCCCCGGACCACGTCGAGATCCGAATGCTCGGCTGCTTCAGCGTCACCATCGCGGGACGTGAGGTGCCGGCCGACGCGTGGGCGGGTCGAAGATCGCTCGAGCTGGTGCAGCTGCTTGCGCTTTCTCCGGGCCGCCAGCTCATCCGCGACCGGGCCATCGATGCGCTCTGGCCCCATCTCGAGGCCAAGGCGGGCGCGGCCAACCTGCGCAAAGCCGCACACTACGCGCGGCGAGCGTTGAACGATCCGGAGTCGATTGTTCTGCGGGGCGGCCGAGTGAGCCTGTTTCCAGCAAGATGCGTTACCGCCGACTTCGAACAGTTCGAGGGGCGTGCGGCCGAGGCCCTCGCAACGGGTGACGCCGAGGGATGCGCGCAGGCGGCCGCGTCATTCGGAGGTGAGCTCCTACCGACGACGCTCTACGAGGAGTGGACGGAGCTTCCGAGGCGGAGGCTTCGGGCCACCTATCTCGATCTGCTGCGCACGAGCGGTCAGTGGTCGAAGGTGATCGAGCAGGAGCCGACGGACGAGCGCGCCTACCGGCAGCTCATGCGCGAAGCGCTCGATCGGGGAGCGCGCCCGGCGGCGATCCGCTGGTACGCGACGCTCGAGTCGGTGCTGAGACGCGAGCTCGGCGTCTCACCCAGCGAGGAGACGCAGCGCCTCTACGACGAGTGCATCGCCGGCCTCGAGACCGCCCCACCTGGATTCGTGGGACGCCACGTGGAGCTGGGCCGGATCACCGACGTGATGCGAGCCGGTTCAGGGACCCGTACCGGCTGCGCGTCGGTTCGCGGGCCCGCGGGCATCGGCAAGACGACGTTGTGTCGCGAGCTGGCGCGTCGCGCACAGGACGATGGCTGGTACGTCGAGTGGGTCGACGTCGCGCATATCGAGCATCCATACGCCCCCCTCGAGGTCGTAGCCGATAGGCTGCTCAATGCTGACGCGACCCTCGCGGAAGCCCTTGGAGAGGGAACGCGGGCGGTGCTGGCTGCGATGAGACCGGCCGCGTCCACGGCGCCGGCGCTGCACGGTCCTCCCACTCGTCATCAGGTCGTCGGGGCAGTCCGACGGGTGTTGCTCGGTGCGGGAGGGGGACGGCCCGTTCTGCTCATCGTCGATGACGCCGACCACGCTCCGGAGGCGACACTCGAGGTCCTGGAGCAGCTCGCCCTATCGGGACCTCCTCTCCTCGTGGTGCTGACCTACCGAACCGAGACGGGGAGGGACGTGCTCGCGCGAGGCACGGCGCGCCTGCGCCGCGCGGGTCGCCTCGCCACGATCGATCTCGGCCCGCTCGCACGAGAGGAGGCCGAGAGGCTCGTCGTGCAGGTCGCCGGCCCGGATCTCGAGCCGGAGCTGCTGCGACGTATCGTCGACCTCGGTGAAGGCCACCCTTTCGCAACGG
This sequence comes from Gemmatimonadales bacterium, assembly GCA_050181335.1. Classification (GTDB taxonomy): domain Bacteria; phylum Gemmatimonadota; class Gemmatimonadetes; order Longimicrobiales; family Gaopeijiaceae; genus UBA2982. The sequence goes on from JBFXDG010000015.1 coordinate 59,417, forward strand.
TCGAGATCGCACGGAGCATGGATCTCGGAAAGCCCACGCGGCTCCCGCCGAGCGTGGCGGCAGCGATCGCGGCGCGGCTCGTCGATCTCGATCCCGACGTCGTGGCGGGCCTCGCGCGCATGGCGCTCGTCGGTGGCGAGCTCGACACGGCGGTCGTCGTCGCGTTGACCGGTGACACCGAGGGCGCCGCGCACGCGACGCTCGACCGTGCGCTCGACGCGGGCGTCCTGGTGGTACGCCACGGCAGGTATCGCTTCCGTCACGACCTCATCCGGCAGGCCTTGGCCGACCGCATGGCACCGCACCAGCGCCTCGCCGTGCACCGCGAGGCGGCCAAGCGACTCGCCGATCTCCATGCGCCGCCTGCGGTGATCGCGCAGCATTGGCTCGCCGGGGAGCGGCCGGATGAAGCCGTAACGTGGCTCCTCGTCGCCGCGCGCCAGGCGCTGGGGCTCGGGGCGTTCGGCGATGCGCTCATCCACGTGACGCCGTTGCTGGTGCGAGACCCGCGTCATCATGAAGCGCTACGCATCCGCGCCGAGGCTCTGGACATGCTCGGCGACCCCATGGCTCTGGCTGCCTACGACGCCGCGATCGACACGGCCAGCGACCAGGACTCCCACGATTTGCGTGCCATGAAAGCTCTCGCGCAGATCAAGCAGGGCGATCCCCCGGGCGGGCTGCGTGTCCTCGAGGGCGCGCGTCCGAGGTCCGTCCAAGGCCGGCTCTGCGAGGCCCTGGCTTACAGCGGCGCGGCGGCGCTGGGCTACGGAGATCCTGCCCTGGGAAGCGCGAAGGCTGCGGAGAGCCGGCGCCTCGCGCTCGAGACGGGAGACGCGGCCGCCCTTGTCGTCGCCTCCTGGGCGCAGGCGGCGGCCGCGCACGCGCGCGGCGAGCTCCGGGACTCCGTCCTCGCCGATCTGTGCGACACGAAAGACCTTCCCCACCTCGCCGTCCGCGTATTCGATGGCCAGCTCTGCGTGACGCAGCGCTTCCTCTACGGTTCGCGTCCCTACCACGATGTCATCGCGTTCGCGGACGGATTGGCGGCCGAGGCGAGACGCCTCGGTGCCGCACGGGGTCACGCGTTCGGCGTCACGCTCCGCGGCGAGGCGGAGCTCCTGTCGGGCCAGCTCGACGCCGCCTTCGACCACCTCACGCAGGGCAGGCATCTCCATCGCGCGTTCCGGGGAGCGACCGGAGAGGCGTTCGCGCTCCAGAGGTTGGCCGAGCTCGCTCTCCACCGAGGCCGACACGCCGACGCTGCGACGCTTCTCGACGAGGCGCTGGATCTCGCGCGCGAGTCCGATGTCGGCTTCCACCTCCTCGACCGCATCTACGGCGCGCGGATCGCGTTGGCCACCGAACGCGGCCACGCGCTCTCCGCTGTCGAGGAGGGAGAGGAAGCCGTCAGAGGCCCGCTCGAGACGTGCCCAGGGTGCCGCATCACGTTCGCCGTGCCTGCAGCGATCGCGTCCGCCAGGGCCGGCGACCTCGAGCGCGCAGCCAGGTACGCGAAATCCGCGGATTGGCTCGCGAACGTGGTCATGCGCCTTCCCGCGTGGTATGCAGCGCTCGATGAGGTTCGCGCTCACATCGCGCTGGCCGCGGGGGATCGGCGCGGGTCTGCCGCCGGGTTCGCGGCCGCTGCTGCGGCCTTCGCCGCAGCGGGCCACACGCTGGACCAGAAGCGCTGCGTCGGCCTGGCCGCGACCGCGGCGGCCTGAGACCGCCGCACCGCATCGACCCCTCTCGGGAACGATTCGGGAACGCGCTTCGCGTATGCTCCTGTGAGCACCATCCACAGGAGACGCACCATGGAGCAAGTGATCGAGCAAGCGACGGACCAAGCCAGTCTGTTCGACCGGCTCGGCGGACGTGACGGAATCAGCAGGGTGGTTCATCGGGTGATGGCCAATCACCTGGCCAATCCAATCGTCAAGACGCGCTTCGAGCACGCCCGCCAGACGCGTGAGCAGATGACGAACCACGCGATCGAGTTCTTCTGCACCGGCCTCAGCGGGGTGGCGACCTACCAGGGCCGGCCGCTCCCGACGGCGCACGCGGGTATGAACATCACCGAGCAGGAGTTCGTCGCGGTGCTCGACGACATTCTTGCCGCGCTGGCGGCGGAGAGCGTCGCCGAGCGCGAGCAGGCGGAGGTCCTGAAGATCCTCTATGGGATGAAGGCGGAGATCGTACGGCTCTGAGGGAACGGGCTAAAGGCCTTGGAGATCCAGTCCGATCGGGACGGCCTCGGATTGGCGGCGTCGCGCGGGTTCATTTGAGCGCCCGCACGAGCCCCTGGTTCTCCGACTCAGCGCATTGTCCACAGCCCGATCAGGCCACACGGCGGGTTCGTGGCGAGCTCGGGTGGCACGTCGAACGACCGCGTGTACACCTCGATTCCGTAGAGCCGCGCGGGGTCGACGAGATCGTCGATGCTGGTCGCGGCCGTGCCCTGGCGAGTGCCGTCGACCATGACCTCGGCCTCGCAGCGTTCGCGGGTCCGGCCGCGTCGTCCGACCGCGACATTGTCGCCCACGATGCGCACGCCCGGCACGTCGCGGAGGAGGTCGGTCGTGAGGTGTGGATTTCTCGCCTCGATCTCCTCGCGGGTGACGAAGTAGCCGAGCCCCCCGCGTTCGGCCCGCTGCGCGAATCCGCCGGGGATCGCGGCCGGGCGACTGGACTCCCCGACCACGTCGATGGGATCGAGCTCGACCGCCTGCGCGTGAAGGCGGAACGTGAGACCGACGCGCTCGGCGTTGGAGAAGAGGATCGGTGGCGTGAGCGCCGTCCCGAAGCCGATCCGTTCGGCCCTCAGGCGGTAGAGGTCGACGTTCGGGATGGGCAGCGAGAACCTGCCGTCCGCGTCCGTGAGATCGGTTTCGACGGGGCGCGCGCGGCGTAGGAGCGCGACCCAGGCCCCTTCGATGGGGTTCCCGGTCGCGGCATCGACCAGCCTCCCTTCCACTGCTTGTGCGCACAGCGGCGCGCAAGCGATCGCACACGCGACGGCCGTGATGACGAGCGAGCGCATGTTCCCTCCTCCTTACGCTCGCGGGATTCGCAAGATCGACGCCACGATCCGGGCGTACGCCGCAGGGCGAACGAGCGGCGCAGAACCTCAGTCCTCGGGTTCCGGCTTCCTCCTGGAGCGCTTGATCTCGCCACGTCGCCGCTTCGCTTCGCGACGCCGCGCCTTCTCGACGCGCGGCACCTTGGTCTCGATGCGCGGTTTGGTCTTCCGATGCAGCGCCTCGAGCTTCGCGCGCAGCCGTGCCAGCGCGAGCGCCCGGTTGCGGTGTTGGCTTCGCTCCTGGCGTGACGACACCCGGATCCCCGTGGGAAGGTGCACGAGGCGCACCCCGCTCTCGGTCACGTTCTGGTGCTGGCCGCCGGGTCCGCCGGAGCGGAACGTCTCGACGCGGCACTCGGCGAGGAGCGCGTCGTCGCCGGCCGGGATCGGCGGCAGACCTGGGTCGCGGTCGTCGGTCATCGATGCAGAACCTAGGGAGACCCGCGCGGGTAGCCATATCCATGCCGAGAATCCCCTTCGATCAGCTGCCTGATCACGGACGCCTCTGGGTGTTCCCCGCGAGCCGCGACCTGACCGACGCCGAAGCCGGCGTCTGCGTCGCGGCCGTCGACGACTTCCTCGCCACATGGAGCGCGCACGGCGCCCCGCTGCGCTCGGGGCGGGAGCTGGTCGAGCATCGATTCCTGCTCGTGGGCGTGGACGTGGACGCCGAGGCACCGTCGGGCTGCTCGATCGACGCGCTCGTCCATCGACTCCGCGCCCTAGGTGAGTCGCTCGACGTCGTCCTGATCGACCACGCGTCCGTGTGGTTCCGCGATCAGGGCAGGGTCCGCTCGCTCTCGCGGCCCGCTTTCCGGGCGCTGGCGGCGGAGGGCGAGATCGCCCCCGACGTGGGGGTCTTCGACACGACGCTCACGCGCATCGGCGACTTCCGGTCCGGAGGGCTCGAGAGACCGGCCACGGACACGTGGCACGGGAAGGCGTTCTTCCGGGCCCAGGTCGGCTGACGTCCGAAGAAGAGACGGGCCGCCCCGGCGACTCCGGAGCGGCCCGTCCTTTTTCTTGTTTCTCGAGCGGTCGTGCTCCCGAGTCGCCTCAGGCCTCCAGCACGGTGACGTTTTCGGCTGCCGGACCTTTCGGGCCGTCCACGAGGTCGAACGCGACACGCGTACCCTCGGCGAGCGTTCGGAAGCCTTCCTTCTGGATCGCGGAGTAGTGCACGAAGCAGTCTTCGAGCTTACCCGCGGAGGGCTGGCCCTCCGGTGAGATGAAGCCGAAGCCCTTCGCATCGTTGAACCACTTCACCCTTCCGGTGGTTCGCATCTGTCGTTCCTATCTCCCTGACTGTGTGGGGGGGGCGGGCGGGACGGCGCGAAGCCTAGGAACCGCCCAAATGGCCGTCAATCGGGCGGTCAAGGGCGCTGGAGCCGCACGGCCAGGAAGCGCGCTGCTTCCTCGTCGGCCCAGAACCGCGGGCGCCAGGGAGCGCCCTCGAGGAACCCCACGTGCCCGCCGCTCCGGTGCAGGACGAGCTGCAGCGCGCCGTTGCGGCGGGTCTCCTCGCGCGGGATCGCGGCGGGCGGCAGGAACGGGTCGTCCTCGGCGTGGAGCATGAGCGTGGGAACGCGCACCGCCTCGAGGTACCGGGCGCTGCTCGAGCGCTCGTAGTAGTCCGCCGCGCTCGCGAACCCGTGCAGCGGGGCGGTGACGCGCTCGTCGAACTCGCGGATCGTGCGGGCGGCCGCGGCTCCCGCGAAGTCGAGCGTCTCGCGGAGGCGAGCCTCCTTCCAGTGGAGCTTCCGCTTGAGGGAGCGGAGGAAATACGAAGCATACGCGCGCCCGATGGCGGATCGTTCGAGCAACGCGGAGCCGGCCGCGAGATCGTAGGGAACCGAGACCACCGCGAGCGCATCGAGCAGCCCGCGACCGCCGTCCTCGCGCTCCCCCGTCAGCTTGAGGAGGACGTTGCCTCCGAGGGAGAAGCCGAGCGCGCCCAACGGGCGATCGGGGTGCAGCTCGCGCAGCAGCGAGAGGACGAAGGAAGGGTCGTCGGTCTTCCCGGAGTGGTAGTAACAGAGCGCGCGGTTCGGTTCGCCGCTGCAACCGCGCAGGTTGAGCGCAACGGGACGTATCCCCGCGAGCAGCAGCTCACGGCATGCGCTGCGCACGTACCCGCGGCGCGCCGATCCCTCGAGACCGTGCACGACGAGCACGAGGGGCGATCCGGCTCCGGGATCGGGTCCCCAGTCGAGGTCGAGGAAGTCGTCGTCCGGCGTGTCGACGCGGGTGCGCTCGAAGGGGGGGCCGTCGGCTCGGCGCAGCGCCCGGGCCGCGAGCGTCTGTGCGTGGGAGCCGGCCGCCCAGGAGGCAGGCCGGAACGGCCGGGGCGTGAACGCCGCCGACGTGCTCACGTCACGGACGTTCGGACGGCGGGACCTCGGCCGTCCAGGCGCGGTACGCTTCGGGGGAGTGGGCCTGCATGGGCGCTCAACCTAACCTGACGGAACCGGGGCGCTGGAGAGGCACCCGCGAAACGCGTCGGGTCGACTCCACGTAAGGGTCGCGTGAGGCGGAGGGGCGTCGTCCCAGGGGCACCGGATGTCCGGCGAGGATGAGTCTGGATGAGCGCGATCACAGGCGTAGCCGCCATCGGCGTCTGGCTCGCGCTCGCCCCTCAGTCCGGTCCGGCTCCGGAGCGCATCTACGGCAGGGTGCTGACGACGGCCGGCGAGGAGCTCGAAGGGTATCTCCGGTGGGATCACAACGAGACGCACTGGTCCGACCTGCTCGATGGCCGCGCGTTCATCTCGCGCGAGCACGAGGCGGAAGCCGAGCGGCTCGACGACGAGCTGCGCCAGCGCCGCACGCTCGAGCGCAGCGTGAGCCTTCCGGGACTCCGGATCACGTGGGACGAAGACGACGACCGGCCGCTCGAGCCGACGTCGGCCGCCGTGCGCTTCGGCCACGTGCGTGCGCTCGAGCCCATGGATCGTCGGGCGCTCGTGACGCTCGAATCGGGTGAGGAGATCGAGCTCGCGTCGAGCTCGAGCGACCTCGGACGCTCCTTCCGCGGCGTCGTCGTGGAGAGCGCGGGCTCGGGTGAGCGGGAGATCGAGTGGGAAGACCTCGCGCGGGTCGACTTCATGCCGGCGCCGCCCGGCCACGCGCCGCCGATCAGCCGAAGGCTCCACGGCACGCTACGCACGCGTGACGGATCGACATGGACGGGGCTCGTGGCGTGGAGCCTCGACGAGTCGCTCGCCTCCGACACGCTCGACGGCGAGCGGGAGGACGACCGCATGACGAAGGTCCCGTTCGGAGACATCGTGTCGATCGAGCGAGAGAGCCGCCGCAGCGCGCGCGTTCGGCTGCGCAACGGCGAACAGCTGGTGCTGATGGACACGAACGACGTCGGGTCGGACATCAGGGGGATCGAGATCACGGATCCCTCCTTCGGCAAGGTCGTCGTCGGATGGGACGCCTTCCGTTCTCTCGAGCTCCATCCTCCCACCGAGGCGGCGCCCGGAAAGGGCGCGTATGCGGGCGGGCGGCGACTGCGGGGAACCGTCGTCGCCGAGGACGGTCGGCACGTGGAGGGCCTCATCCGCTGGGACAACGACGAGGATCGCACGTGGGACATGCTGTACGCGCGCTCGGGTGACGTCGACATCACGATCGAGCTCGGGCTCGTGCGCTCGATCGCGCGTGTCGGCGCGACATCGCGCGTCACGCTCCACGGCGGGCGCACGTTTTCGCTCGAGGGCACCGAGGAGCTCGGCGACCTGGGCGAGTCCAACCGCGGTATCTTCGTCACCCCCGAGAACGGAGACACGACGCTGGTGCGCTGGAGGGATCTCGTGAGCGCGACGTTCGACCCCGTCGAGCGATGACCGGGCCCGCGAGCAGGCGACTCGCCGGCGCCTTCGCGCTGTGGGTTCTCGGCGCCTCGTCGGTCGCGGGGCAGGCCAGCCCCTACGCGGACGCCACCGCCGCGGCGTTGCACGAGGCGGCGATGGCGAACCGGGAGCTGCGGGACGACCAGGTCCTCCAGTACACGGCCGTCGTGCGCCAGCGCATCGCCGCCGCGCTCCGCACCCCGCTGAAGGACCGGACGCTCTACCGCGCCGAATCGGCGCACCGCGTGTTCTGGAACCGGGACGGCGGCATGCTCGTGCAGGCGCTCGCGGCGAGGCAGCAGAGCCCGGTGGGCGTCGTCGACGCGGACGAGAGCCTCGGGCTGTTCGACCAATCGTTCGACCCCATGAACGACCGCCTCTTCTTCGGTCTCATGGAGCGCGACGAGGACCTGGGCGACCCGGCCGAGGACGACTTCTGGTTCGAGCACCCGCTCTATCCCGAGTACCGCGACGCGTACCGATTCACGAGCGGCGATACGCTCACGCTGGGATTGCCGGACGGACGGCGCGTGCGCGTGATCGAGCTGCAGGTGGTGCCGCTGGTCGCGAGCGTCCACCGCATGACGGGCTCGCTCTGGATCGAGCCGGAGAGCGGCGCGCTCGTGCGCGCGGTCTACCGCCTCGCCGACACCTTCGACGCCGTGCGCGACATCGAAGAGCTCCGCGAGGAGGACGCGCGGGGGAGCTTCCGGTTCGTGCCCGGGCTGTTCAAGCCGTGGACGGCGGAGATCCAGCTCATGGCCGTCGAGTACGGGCTCTGGGACTTCGGCATCTGGCTGCCGCGCATGTTCCGCGCGGAGGGTGTCGTGGGTGCGGGTATCCTGAAGGCGCCCGGTACCTTCGAGCTGAGCTACGACATCGAGTCGGTGACGACGGAATCGGATTTGGCGGAGGCCGCCGCGGCGACGGCGACGGCCGACGCGACCGGGGCGACCGCGGCCGAAGAAGACGGCGTGGAGCACATCCATTTCCGTGCCCGTAGCGAGGCGATGGCGTACCTCGGGCAGCGCGTGTTCGGCGGGCGGGTTCCGTACGTGGTGCATCCCGAGGAAGGACGCAGCGACGGGCGGCGGGTCACGTATCTCGTGCCCCAGGATCTCGACTTCCTCACGACGAGCCCCGCGCTGCCTCCGCCGGTCTGGGACGACGCGCCGGGTTTTCCGAGCGACGCCGACGTCGACGAGTACTTCGCGAGCCTCGCGGCGCTGCCGGTGGCGCCGCTCCCGCAGACGCCGGCGACGTTCCGCTGGGGGTTCCAGCGACCGGATCTCGTCCGCTACAATCGCGTCGAGGCCCTATCGGTGGGTGCGCGCGGTCAGCTTCGGCCGAGCACGCCCGTCGGGCCGCTCTCGGTGACGGCGATCGCGAGGATCGGCGTGGCGGACCTGCACCCGAATGCGTCGCTCGAGATCGCGCACGAGACGATCGCGGACCGCATCGCGCTCGTCGGCTTCCACGAGCTGACGACGATCGACGAGGGCGCGCGTCATTTCGGGATCGGCAACTCGCTGCTCGCCGCGGCGTTCGGCCGCGACGACGGCGACTACTACCGCCGCACCGGCGGCATGCTCGAGTGGACGCCACCGGTGGCGGGGCGGCGCACGTACCGGATCCGCGGATATGCCGAGTATCACGAGGCGGTCGAAGCGGAGACGTCGTTCACGCTCTTGCACGCGACGAGCGACACGTGGTCGTTCCGGCCGAACATCGCCGCCGACGAAGGGTGGGAGTACGGCGCATCGCTCGAGCTGACGCCCTACTGGGGATCGGATCCGAATCTCGCCCAGGGTGGGCTCGATCTCCTGGTTCAGGCGGGGACGGGCGATTTCGAGTACGCGCGCTCCGCGCTCGGCGCCCACGTCGTGCTTCCGTTGCCCGCGCGGCTGCGCATCGCGCTCCAGGCCGCCGCCGGCACGTCCTGGGGGGCGCCCTCGACGCAGCGGCTGTGGTACCTGGGCGGACCGTCCACGCTTCGCGGCTACGATCCCAGAGCGGCCGGCGGGGAGAGCTTCCTGCGGGCGCGAGGCGAGCTCGCGCGCGGAACGTCCTTCGGACGCCTCTCCCTGTTCTCCGATGTCGGCTGGGCGGGGGACCGCAGCAGCGCCCGGTGGGACGACGCGCTGCGCTCCGTGGGCGTGGGGGTGTCGCTCCTCGACGGCCTGATCCGCTTCGACGGCGCATGGGCGCTCGACGAGCCCGACGGCTTCCGCTTCGATGCCTACCTGGACCAGATCCTCTGACTGGGGAATGCCCGGAGGCCGCGGCCTTCCAGCCACTCGCACCATTTCGGACTAAACATCGTTACCGGCGTTTGTCCGCTGCCCCATTGATCGTTGTGGCGGGCTTGTTTACACTGTTCACGTGTCAGACCAACGACAGGACATTCTGGCCCACGCCTGCGACCTGTACCTGAGCAAGGGCCTCGACGGGTTTTCGATGCGGGGGCTGGCGAAGGAGATCGGGGTCACGGCGCCCGCGCTCTATCGCTACTACGGCGGCCGGGAGGCTGTGCTCTCGGACGTCGTGCGGCACGCATATCGCGTGTTCATGTCCTATCTGTATCGGGCGCTCGAGGCGCCCACTCCCGAGGAGCGGTTCATGCGGGCGGGGGAGGGCTACCTCGACTTCGCGATCGAGCACCCGCGTTGGTACCAGATCATGTTTTCGGGCCCCGAGCGGCTCGGGATGGACAGGAAGGTCCCCGAGGACATCGAGGCGATGGGGTGCGCCATCCATCAGTTCTGGATCGATCGCGTGAGCGAGTGCATGCGCGCCGGGATCCTCGTGGAAGGCGATCCGCTCGATACGTCGTTCACGCTCTGGGCTCATTCGCACGGGATGATCCACCTCTTCCATCAGGGTCACCTGGGCAAGGACGTGGACGCGTTCAGGAAGATGTTCCGGGAGTCTGGCGCCCGTCTGATGGCGGGCATCGCCACCGAGAAAGACGCCGCGGCGATCGACGACGTGAGGACGGCTCAGGCATGAAGACGCAACCGACGACGAACGAGATGAATACGATATCGAAGCAGACGATTTCAGCGCGTAGGATGCTGACGGCGGCGCTCGCGCTGGTGGCGGCGCTCGGCGGTGGAGCTACGCGCGCGTCCGCGCAGGCGCAGACATCTCCGGGGCGGACCTATGGTCTCGAGCAGCTCGCCCGGACCGCGCTCGACTCGAACCGCGATCTCGTGGCGGCGAGGCAGGGCCTCGAGGTCGCGGAGGAGCAGGTCTCCGAGGCGTGGAGCAACGTGTATCCGAGCATCGACCTCAACGCGTCGTATTCGCGGAACATCTCGCCTGCGGTGAACTTCCTGCCGGCGATCTTCTTCGACCCGAGCGCGGGACCGGACGACTACATCCCGATCCGCTTCGGGGCCGACAACACGTGGAGCTCGACCCTCAGCATCGAGCAGCCGCTCTTCCGTCCGAGCGTGTTCATCGCGGTGGGCGCCGCGGGTCGCTTCCGCAGCTTCCAGAACGAGGTCGTGCGCGGAGAGGCGCAGACCGTGGTGACCGGCTTACGCACCGCCTACTACCAGCTGCTGCTCGCGCAGGAGCAGGTGCGGTTGACGGAACGATCGGTCGAGCGCGTGCGCGAGTCGCTGCACGAGACGCGCGCCCTCAACCGGGCGGGCCTGGCGTCCGACTACGACGTCCTTCGTCTCGAGGTGGAGCTCGCGAACCTGGAGCCGAACCTCCGCCGCGCGCAGAACACCGTCCTCCAGGCGCGTCGCCAGCTTGCGATCCAGGCGGACATCGACGACCAGGAATCGCTGCGCGTCGAAGGCACGCTCGCCGAGATGGATCTCGAGGACCCGTCCGCCAACAGCGCCGCCAACCAGCAGGTGCTCGCCTTCATGGGCTTCCCGGTGGCGAGCGACGGCGATGTGGACGAGGCGCTCGAGACGGCGGCGCGCAGCCGGTCGGATCTGCGGCAGCTCGAGCTGAACGAGGATCTCCGCCGCACCGAGATGCGCGTCCAGCAGATGTCGTATCTGCCCGAGGTCACGCTCTTCGGCAACTACATCATCAGCGCGCAGGACAACGGCTCGCCCAACTTCTTCGCGGCCGGCGACGGCCAGCGGGCCTACTCGCGCATCCTCGGACTGCGCGTGAGCGTACCGATCTTCTCGGGCTTCGGCCGGGACGCGCGCATCGACCAGCGGCGTGCCTCGGTCCGTCAGGCGGAGGCACAGACCAGTCAGGCCGTGGACTTGGCGGCGAGCCAGGTCCGCAGCCTCGTCGAGAACGCCGACGAGGCGCTCGACCGCGCGAGGGCGCAGCGGCTCGCCGTCACACAGGCCGGCCGCGGCTTCGAGATCGCGAGCGCCCAATACCGCGAGGGTCTCGGCAGCCAGCTCGAGCTGACCGATTCCGAGGTGGCGCTCAGGCAGAGCGAGTTCAACTACGCCCAGGCGGTCTACGACTACCTGGTCGCGAGGGCACAGCTCGATCAGGCGACGGGGCAAGTGCCGCTCGTGGACGTCGAGGTGAGGACGGAGGCTCCATGACAACTCTCAGGGAGAGAACGCATATGCGGCGGATGTGGGCACCGAAGTGGGCGCAGACGTGGGCCTATGGTGCGATGGCGACGGCGGCCGGGCTGAGCGTCGCGGCGTGCGGTGCATCCACCGGCGGGGCCGACGAGGGCTCGCCGGAGGAGTTCGTGCGCGTCATCAACGTCGAGACGCGGACGCTGGAGCAGCAGGAGTTCTCCGAAGAGATCCGGCTGACGTCCATCGCGATGGCCAATCAGGACGTCCGCGTCGCCGCCGAAGAGAGCGGCGTGATCCGCGAGCTCTATGTCGACCGCGGGAGCCGCGTGAACGAGGGCGACTCGATCGCCAAGATCGACGACCGCGTGCTCGCCGCGCAGGTGGCGCAGGCGCGGGCGGCCGCCCAGCTCGCCGCGCAGACGTGGGAGCGGCGGCGTCGGCTGTGGGAGGATGACCGCGTCGGCTCGGAGATCGCGTATCTGGAAGCTCGCTTCCAGGCCGACCAGACGGCGGCTTCCCTGCAGGGCCTCGAGGAGCGTCTGGCGCGCACGGTGATACGCGCGCCGTTCGCCGGGGTGCTCGACGAGCGGCTGGTGGACGTCGGCGCGATGGTGAGCCCGGGTACGCCCGTCGCGCGGCTGGTCGACCTCGATCCCATCAAGGTGTTCGCCGGCGTGCCGGAGCGGTACGCGTCCGACATCCGCGTGGGCGCGACCGCGACGCTCGAGTTCGAGATGCTCCACGGGGCGCCGTACACCGCGCGCATCCGCTACGTGGGCGCGACGGTGAACCCGGAAAACCGCACGTTCCCGATCGAGGTGTCGCTGCCGAACCCGAACGGCATGGTGAAGCCGCAGATGGTGGCGAACATGGCCGTCACGCGGCAGACCGTCGAGAACGCGATCGTCGTGCCGCAGGACGCGCTGATCCGTGTCGAGAGCGGTTACGTCGTCTACGTGGCGGCCGAGCGTGGCGGCGCCACGGTGGCCGAGGCCCGCGACGTGGTGCTCGGCCCGGCGCGCCGCAATCAGGTCGTGATCAGCGACGGCTTGGCGGCCGGCGAGCGGCTGATCGTCGTGGGTCACAAGGAAGTCGAGGACGGAGACCGTATCCGCATCGTCGCGGAGGGTGCGTAGCCGATGAGTAACGAGCACGGGCAGCACGACGCGCCCGATCCGAGCATGGCGGATCGGTTCAAGGAGTTCTGGGTGTCCACCGCGTCGGTGAACCACACGACGTCGGTGCTGGTCCTCTTCTTCATCATCGCCGTGATGGGCGTGACGTCGTACCGGGCGACGCCGAAGGAGTCGTTCCCGGAGATCGTGCAGGCGATGTTCGTGGTCAACACGGTCTATCCGGGCGTGTCGCCGGCCGACGTGGAGTCGCAGGTCACGCGCGTCCTCGAGGAGGACCTGTCGACGATCTCGGATCTCGACGAGCTGCGGTCCACCTCCGTGGAGGGCTACTCGAGCATCACCGTGGCCTTCGAGTCCACCGTGGACGTGCAGGAGGCCCTCCAGCAGGTCCGGGAGAAGGTGGATCTCTCCAAGCCCGATCTGCCCACGGACGCGGAGGAGCCGACGATCTTCGAGTTCGACTTCTCCGAAGTGCCGATCATGCAGGTGAACCTGTCCGGGCAGTACGGGCTGGTCCGCCTGAAGGAGATCGCCGACGAGCTGCAGGACCGTCTGGAGACGCTTCCCGGCGTGCTGCGGGCCGACATCCGCGGAGGCCTCGAGCAGCAGGTGAAGGTCGAGGTCGACCTGGGGCGCATGCAGTACTACGGCGTCTCGATGTCCGATGTCGTCGCGGCCATCCGGAACGAGAACGTCAACATCCCGGGTGGCTCGATCGACGTGGGCGAGACCAAGTACCTCGTTCGCGTGGACGGCGAGCTGGACGATCCGACGGTCATCGAGGACTTCGTGGTGAGCGTGGAGGACGGGCGCCCGGTCTACGTGCGCGACGTCGCCACGGTGGACTTCGGCTTCGCCGAGCGCGAGAGCTTCTCGCGCATGGGCGGCGATCCCGTCGTGACGCTCGACATCGTGAAACGCTCCGGCGAGAACATCATCGAGACCGCCGAGGCGGTGAACGAGCAGATCGAGCTCATGCGGCCGCAGTTCCCGCCGAGCACCGAGGTCAGCATCACCTCGGATCAGTCCACGCAGATCGAGATGATGGTGGAGAGCCTCGGGCACCACATCATCATGGGCATGATCCTGATCGTGGGGGTGCTGTTCTTCTTCCTCGGTCTCAGGACCTCCATGCTGGTGGCGGTGTCGATCCCGACGTCGCTCCTGCTGTCGTTCATCACGTTCCGCTTCATGGGCATCTCCCTGAACATGGTGGTGCTCTTCAGCCTCATCCTCGCGCTGGGGATGCTGGTGGACGACGCGATCGTCGTGGTGGAGAACATCTACCGGTTCATCGAGCAGGGCTGGGAGCGGAAGATGGCCGTGAAGAAGGCGACCGGTGAGGTCGCCATTCCCGTCATCTCCTCGACGGCGACGACGCTCGCCGCGTTCCTGCCGCTGCTGTTCTGGCCGGGCCAGATCGGCGACTTCATGGGTTATCTGCCGATCACGCTGCTGATCACGCTGAGCGCGTCGCTGGTCGTCGCGTTCACGATCGTGCCGGCGCTCTGCGCGATCGGCATCCAGCTCGAGGGGACGAAGCCGGAGCCTCTCAAGCCGGCGGCCAAATGGACGATGATCGGCCTGATCGCGCTGGCGCTGCTGTGGATGGCGCGCTCGAACGCGCTCACGGTCGGCTTGCTCATCGCAACGGCCGCGCTCTTCTGGGCGCTGTATCACTTCTTCCTCGAGAAGATCGGCCACGAGTTCCGCCAGCATACCGTGTCGAGGATCATCGTCCGGTACGAGCGGGTGGTGCGGTGGGCGCTCGGACACCGTGGGGCCGTGGTCGGCATCACGGTGCTCGCGTTCATCGGCGTGGGCGCGCTGTTCGGGATCACGCACGCGGACAAGATCGAGTTCTTCCCCGAGTCGGTGCCGCCGGCGCAGCTGCTGGTGGACGTCGAGACGCCCGTCGGCACGCGCGCGGCGGTGACGGACTCGATCGTGCGGGGGCTCGAGGCGGAGCTGCAGGCGATGAGCGGCCGCGAGGACTGGAAGTCCGTGGTGGCCGTCACCGGGGGCAGCGGCGGCGGCGCGATGGCGATGATGGGCGGCGGAGGTCCGAGCGGTCCCGAAGGCGGGCGCATCGCCGTCGAGATCATCGACTTCCAGGACCGCCAGCACGACGCGTTCGAGACGCTCGCGGAGATGCAGGCGAAGATCGGTCATGATGTCGCCGGCGCCACCGTGACGGTGCAGCAGCTCGCGCAAGGACCCGCGTCGGGGGCGCCCGTCAACATCGAGATCGTGGGCGAGGACCCCGAGGTCCTGCGCACGCTGTCCGATCAGGTGCTCGAGACACTCAGGAACGCGCCGGTCGCGGCGAAGCTCGTCGGCCTGGAGAGCGACCTCGACGCCGCGCGGCCCGAGCTCTCGGTGCAGGTCGATCGCGAGAAGGCGGCGCTCTACAACCTGAGCACGATGCAGGTCGGCAGCGCGATCCGAGGCGCCATCAACGGCATCGAGGCCGCCAAGTACCGGACGGGCAACGACGAGTACGACATCGTCGTGCGGCTCGCCGAGACGTATCGGCAGGAGCTCGAGGGGCTGCGCGAGCTCACCGTGATGACCAACGACGGCGCGCAGGTCCCGCTCGTGTCGGTCGCGACCTGGAACGTGCAGGAAGGCATGGGCGCGATTCGCAGGAAGGACCAGACGCGGATGGCCACCATCACGTCCAACGTGGCCGCGGGCAACGCGAACAACGTCGTGTTGGCCGAGGTGCAGCAGACGCTGACGGATTTCGAGGCGCAGCTGCCGCCGGGTTACACGATGCAGTATGCCGGGCAGTCCGAGGAGCAGACCGAGGCCGCGGAGTTCCTCCAGGGCGCGTTCCTCGCTGCCGTCATGCTGATCTCCCTCATTCTCATCAGCCAGTTCAACTCGGTGGTGAAGCCGGCCATCATCATGACCGGCGTGCTGATGTCCACCATCGGCGTCTTCATCGGGCTCATGGTGTTCCAGATGCCGTTCAGCATCGTGATGGGCGGCATCGGCATCATTGCGCTCGCGGGCATCGTGGTGAAGAACGGCATCATCCTGATCGACTACATCGACATCCTGCGTGAGCGCGACGGGATGGATCGTCGCGAGGCGCTCGTGCTCGCGGGCAAGACGCGCTTCCGCCCGGTGCTGCTGACGGCGAGCACCGCGGCGCTCGGCCTGATGAGCCTGGCGGTCGGGCTCAACTTCGACTTCATCGGGCTCTACACCAACCTGGACCCCAACCTGTACATCGGCGGCGAGCAAGCTGCGTGGTGGGGCTCGATGGCGGTCGCGATCATCTCGGGCATCCTGTGCGCGACGGTGCTCACGCTGGTTCTCGCGCCGGTCATGTATTCGCTGGTCGACGACGCGGAGGTGTGGGTGCGGAGGCATTTCGGCCGCGAGAAGCCGGCGTCGCCGGTCCCCTCGGGAGGCTCCGTCGACATGGAGCCCGGGATGGGGGCGGCGAGACACTAGGGCCGCGAATCGCCGTGTGCCGGAGGGCGGCTCCCGCCTTCCGGCACGCGCCCGGGCAGCGCATCTTCGGCGCATGACGTTCAGCCGAAGATCTCTGACCCTGCTCGCCGCCTTCGCCGTCCTCGCCGTATCGACGGCGACGCCCGTGAGCGCGCAGCGCGCGCGCCAGGGCCTGTTGAGCCTGGAGACCGCGCGGATCTTCTACGAGGTCGTGGGCGAGGGCGATGCCATCCTGGTCATCCACGGCGGGCCCGGTCTCGATCACTCGTACCTCCAGCCGGGTCTCGACGCGCTCGCGATCCGCCACACGCTCGTCTACTTCGATCAGCGCGGCACGGGCCGGTCCGTCGCCGGGCTCGACTCGACCGCGATCAACGTCGACGCGTTCATGGAGGACATCGACGCGCTGCGTCAGACGCTCGGCTACGATCGCGTGAGCATCCTCGCGCACTCGTGGGGCGCGCTGCTCGGCCTCGAGTACGCCGCCCGCCATCCGGAGGCGGTGCGCGGCCTGATCCTGATGAACCCCATCGAGCCGGGGACGCGCTTCCAGGAGCAGCTCGAGAGGAGGCAGCAGGCGGCGCGCACCGCGGACGACTCGACGGAGATCGCGACGCTTCGCGCTCTGGAGGGCTTCGAGGCCCGAGACCCGGCGACGTTGAGCCAGTACTACCGCGTCGTGTTTCGGCAGTCGCTCCGGGACCGGGGCCGCATCGGCGAGCTCGATCTCGATCTCGCGGAATCCACCGCCAAGAACGGACCCGACGTCGCGCGGTTGATCGGCGAGAGCTTCGGGAGCGTCGACTGGTGGGACAGGTTGCCGACGATCCAGGTTCCGACGCTGGTCCTGCATGGACGCTACGACGTGATCCCCCTCGCGATGTCGCAGGCGCTCGCGAGCGCGCTGCCGATGGGGCGCATCGTCGTGCTGGAGAGCGGACACTTCCCCTATGTGGAGGCGCGCGACGCGCTGCTCTCCGCGGTGTCGAGCTTCTTCGTCGATCTGAGCCGCTGAGGCGCGTCGGGTGGTGCCCTTCCTGGACTGGGCGGTCGGCGCGATCGTCTGGGCCCTCGCCAACGTCGTCTACGTGGACATGCGCCGGAAGCGCGTGGGCGGATTCGGCCGCTTCGCTGCGTTCTGGGTCGGCTTTCCGGCGACTTGGCTCTCGCTCCTGGTGGTGAAGGAAGGGCCGGCGACGGCGATCGAGGTGCCCGACGACGACGAGGAAGCGCTGCTGCGCGAGGTCCGGCTCGATCGGCGCGACCGGGGGCTGCGCGAGGGGGGCGCCGCCTCCGGAAAGACGAAGAACTGACGAGGCAGCGGCGCCTCCTCGTCCAACAGGAGGCGGTCTTGGGAGCTGTGTCGGCACCAGTGGAGCACGTCGTCCGCGCCGCCGACTACCGTCCGCGCGCCGGCGACCTCGGACCCCTCGTGCGTCTCGCGCTGCCGGTCGCGGTCGTACAGGTCGGCATGCTCGTGATGGGCGTCGTCGACACGATCATGGTGGGGCGCGTGTCGGCGGTCGACCTCGCGGCGGTCGCGATCGGGCACCTCTACTTCTTCGGCGTGGCCGTCATCGGCATGGGCGTCCTGTACGCCCTCGACCCGGTCATCTCGCAGAGCGTGGGAGCGGGCGACGACGCGGGCATCGCGCGCGGGGTGCAGCGGGGCTTCGTGCTCGCGCTCGCCCTCTCGACGATCGGCATGCTGTTGCTCCTTCCCGCCGCGCCTTTCCTGCGTGCCGTCGGACAGCCGGCCGAGATCGTGCCGATCGCCGGGGGCTACGCGCACGGCCTCATCGCAGGCGTCTTCCCGTTCTACGGGTTCGTCGTGCTTCGCCAGGCGCTCCAGGCGATGGGACACGTGCGCCCGATCGTCCTGGTGGTCGCGGCCGCCAACCTCGTCAACGTGCTGCTCAACTGGGTGCTGATCTACGGACACCTTGGCTCCCCCGCGCTCGGCGCCGTGGGCTCCGCGTGGGCGACGAGCGCCAGCCGCTGGTTCATGCTGCTCGCGCTGCTCGCCGCCGGGTGGCCGCTGCTGCGGACGTATCTGCGGCCGGTGAGGGCGGACGTGCTCGCGGGGCGGCCCTTGTGGCGTCTCCTGCGGGTGGGCGCGCCGGTGGCCGGCCAGCAGTGGCTCGAGTACGCGGTGTTCGGCGCCGCGGGTCTCCTCATGGGCTTGCTCGGCGCCGTGCCGCTCGCGAGCCACCAGGTGGCGCTCCAGCTCGCCGCGCTCACGTTCATGGTGCCGCTCGGCGTCGCCCAGGCGACGAGCGTGCTCGTCGGTCGGGCGGTCGGACGCGGCGATCCGGCCGCGGCGCGCCGGGCCGTCGGCGCGGGGCTCGTGACCGGGGTCGGGTTCATGAGCGTCACGGCTCTCGTCTTCCTCGCGCTCCCCGAGCCGCTCGCCCGCGCGTTCAGCCCCGACCCGTCCGTCGTGGAGGTCACGGCGATCCTGCTGCCCATCGCCGGCGTCTTCCAGATCTTCGACGGGCTCCAAGTGGTCGCGGCGGGGGCGCTCCGCGGCGTGGCCGACACCCGCGTGCCGATGCTCATCAACCTGGTCGGGTTCTGGGGCGTCGGGCTGCCGGTGAGCGCATGGCTCGGGCTCGGCGCACGCGCCGGGCCGCCGGGCATATGGTGGGGGCTCGCGATCGGCATCGGCATCGTCGGCTCGCTCCTGGCGTACCGCCTTCGCCGGCGGTTCGGCCAGTCGCTCGAGCGCCTCGTCCTCGACGAGGACCACGTCTGACGGACGCCGTCCCGACGGTCGCGCCGCTCGGATCCGGTCCGTCGTTCAGAATTCTCGCCGTTCAGAATTATTCAAGACGCTCGCGGCGAATCGCCTACCGTGGTGCTCGGCGCTCGGCCGCTCGGGCCGCGCCTCACCCCGACAGGAGCTCGTTCCGGATGGATGCCTCGAGTGCCGCGACCGGTGTCAGCTGGCTCGCCGTCGTCGTGGCGGCCTTTCTCACGTTCGTGCTCGGCGGGCTCTGGTACGGCCCGCTCTTCGGCAAGCCGTGGATGCGCGCCTCCGGCGTGACGGAGGAGGCCGCGCGCACGGGCAACATGCCGCTGATCTTCGGGCTGTCGTTCCTGCTCCAGCTCCTGGCGGCGTTCTCGCTCGACATGTTCATCGGGGACGGCGGAGCCCGCTTCGGCGTCTTCGCCGGCTCGATGACCGGCATCTTCTTCGTCGCGACGGCTCTCGGCGTCGTCTACTTGTTCGAGCGACGCCCGCTGGCGCACTGGGTCCTGAACGCCGGCTATCACATCGTCTCGTTCACGATGATGGGCGCGATCCTCGGCGCGTGGGGCTAGGCCGGAGGCGCAGGGGCGTGTAGTCTCCGCCCCATGACGTCGTTCCACTACTTCGCCCACCCGCCTTCGCCGGCGCTCGCGCCGTTCGTCGAGGTCATCTGGGGCGTCTCGGGCACGCACGAGTACCACGCCGAGGCGGTGCTCCCGAATGGCGTCGTGGAGCTGATGGTGAACTTCGGTCCGGTCCAGAAGGTGATCGGATACGGGGACCGCGCGGTGGACGAGAGCTTCGAGCGCTTCTGGATCGCGGGGATCCAGGATCGTCCGCTCGTGATCGCGTCGCCGCACGGCGCGAACCACCTGGGCGTGCGCTTCCGGCCCGGCGGTGCGCACGCGTTCTTCGACGTCCCGATGGCCGAGCTGCAGGGTCGCGTCGTGGATCTCGATCTGATCGTCGGCGCCTCGGCGTCCGGCGAGCTGCGCGAGCGGCTGGAGGCGGCCGACGGCGATCTGGCGCGCTGCCGCGTGGCGGAGCAGTGGCTGCTCGAGCGCCACGGCGCCGTGCATGCCTGCTTCGCCACCACGCGTCGCGCGCTCGAGCTCCTCGACGGCGCGGGCTACGACCTCAGGGTGAGCGAGCTGTGCGATCGCCTGGGTCTGTCCAACCGCCACCTCATCGACCAGTTCCGCGAGGTCGTCGGCCTGCCGCCGAAGACGCTCCTCCGCATCCGGCGCTTCCACGCGGTCGTGCGCGCCCTCGAGGGCCGTTACGACGCCGACTGGGCGGCGGTGGCGTGTCGCTTCGGCTTCTCCGACCAGCCGCACCTGATCCGCGAGTTCCGTCACTTCGCGGGCGTCACGCCCACCCGCTTCCTCGAGGCGCGCTCGTTCGATCACGCGCACGTCCTCGTCAGCTGAGCGAGATCGCGCCGCGCATGTCCTTCCGCTTCGAGCCCCAGGCCATCCCCGAGGTGATCCTCGTCCGCCCGACCCGTCACACCGATGCCCGCGGCTACTTCGAGGAGACGTACCGGAGGAGCGCGTTCGAGCGGGCCGGCATCGATGTCGACTTCGTCCAGGACAACTTCGCCCGCTCGGCGCGCCACGTGCTGCGCGGTCTGCACTACCAGATTCCGCCGCGCGCGCAGGCGAAGCTGGTGAGCGTCGCCGCCGGCCGCATCTTCGACGTCGCGGTCGATCTGCGCGCCGGGAGCGCCACGTTCGGCCGCTGGGTCGGCTGCGAGCTCGACTCCGAGAGCCGCACGCTGCTGTGGATTCCCGAGGGCTTCGCGCACGGCTACGTCGTGCTGAGCGAGACCGCCGAGGTCATGTACAAGGTGACGGAGGAGTACGCGGCGCAGCTCGACCGCGGTATCCGCTGGGACGATCCGACGATCGGGATCGAATGGCCCGTGCGCGACCCGATCGTGTCGGAGAAGGACCGCGTGCAGCCTACGCTGGAGGCGGCGGAGAAGGCGTTCCGCTGAGGGTCCGCCTCAGAACTCGCCGACCAGCTCGATCTCCGGCACGAGCTCGTAACCCAGCTCGCGTCGCACCGTGGTCTGCGCCAGGTCCATGAGCGCGCGCACGTCGCCGGCGGTCGCGCCGCCGAGGTTCACGATGATGTTCGCGTGCTTGTGGAAGATGCCCGCGCCGCCGTGGATGCGTCCCTTGAGGCCGCACTGGTCGATGAGCCGGCCCGCGCCGATGCCGTCGATCTTCTTGAAGACCGATCCCGCGCACGGGTAGAGCCAGAGGTCGGGATGCTTCTCGTCCCGCCACTCGAGGTTCTCGCGCATCACGCGCCTGAGCTCCTCGATCGGCGTCGGCGTGAGACGGAAGGTCGCCGAGAGCACGACGTCGTCGCGGTGGTGCAGGACGCTCTGGTCGTACCCGAACTCGAAGTAGGAGACGGGCACCGTGCGACGGTCGCCCTCCTGCGTGAGGATGTCGGCGGACTCGAGGATCTCCTCGATGAAGACCGTGCGCTCGCGCGCCGGTGCGGGCGAGAGGAAGTGCAGGTTCTGCCAGAGCGCGCCGCCCACCGTGCTCGGGATGCCCACGAAGTGGTGGAGCCCACCGAGACCGTGCGCGACGGTCGCGTCGATGAGGTCGGGGAACGTCTCGACGCCGGCGCCGGCCCGCACGCGGACGTCGTCGAGGAGCTCCGTGCCGCCGACCTCGCAGCGCACCACCAGACCGCGGAACCCGCGATCTCCGACGAGGATGTTGGCGCCCTTGCCGAGGAGGAAGCAGGGGATGCCCAGACGCTTCGCCGCGGTGACCGCGTCCACGAGCTCGTCGGCGGTGCGCGCGCGGTAGAGCGCGTCCGCGGCTCCCCCCACGCGAAACGTCGTCAGCGGGGCGAGGGGAGCGTCCCGCTCGACGCGGACGGATCCCAACACCGAGACGAGCTCGCGCAGCGCGGGGCCTGGAATGGTCACGGCGCAAACATAGTCGGCGGCTCCGGGCATCGGTATCGCGCCGCCGCGCTCCCGGGACGGCGCCCGTCGAGTGTCCGGTCCTGGGACGCGGGCTTCCCGCCACCGCACGCCGCCCCCCGGGGAAGCGCTCCGGATATCTAGCCGTAACTTCATGGAATGCAGCGGTTTACGGACTTCTCGAAACCGTGGCACACCCCTTCCGTAGGGACGGCCGGCGAAGCGTCCATGCAGGCTGCTCGGCCCGGGCGGGGGCGAGGGGACGGGGGCGGAGGTCGGTACGAACCGCCGGGCCCGGCCCGAGCACGCCGGACGCGCGAGCTGGCTCTCGACCCAGGAGGTGCACGTCTTGTTCGGCTTCCACCACACTTCCGCACGCCTCGGCGCGGTGTTGTGCATCCTCGTGATGCCGGCCGCCGGCAGCCTACACGCGCAGCAGGCGCCGACCGAGCTCACGCTCGAGGACGCGATCTCGCTGGCGAAAGGCGCGAGCCCCGGGTATCTCAGCACGGTGAACGATCAGGCGGCCGCGAACTGGCAGGTGCGCGAGGCCTACGGGCAGTTCCTGCCGAGCGTGAACGCCAGCATCAACGGCACGTGGCAGGAGGCGGGCGCGCAGCGGTTCGGCACGATCGTTTTCGACGACCAGATCACCGATTGGTACTTCTCCGGTTACACCGTCGGGCTCGGGATGACGATCGACGGGAACACCATCTTCGGTGTGCCGAACGCCCGCGCGAGCCGCCGGGCCACCGAGGCCACGATCGCGGCCGCGGAGTTCACGCTCGAGTCCGACGTCGCCTTCCAATACATGGCCGCCCTGCGGGCCCAGGACGGACTGGAAGTGGCGCAGCGACAGCTCGAGCGGGCACGCCAGAACCAGCAGATCGTGCAGACGCGCGTCTCGGCCGGCGCGGTGGCGGGAACCGAGGGGCGCCAGGCCGAGGTCGAGCTCGGGCGCGCCGAGGTCCGGCTTATCCAGGCGGAGCGCGATCTGCGCGCGGCGCGACTGCTCCTCGGCGAGCGGATCGGCGAGTCGCTGGATCCGGCGGTGGTGCTCTCCAGCCAGTTCGAGATCTTCGAGCCGGTGTTCGATCTGGACGAGCTGATCGCGACCGCGGTGGCGGGGCACCCCTCGCTCGGCGCCTTCCGAGCGCGCGAGAGCGCGACCCGTGCCGCCGCGCGCCAGGCGTCGACGAGCCAGTACCTGCCTCGGCTGAGTCTGTTCGCGCAGTTCAGCGGTCAGGCGCAGGAGGCGCTGAACCAGGCGTACGTGCTCCAGCAGGCCGAAGACCGGGCGGACTCCCGGATCAACAGCTGCGAGTTCAACAACACGCTCGAGAACGGGCTGAACGGAGGCCTGCCGAACTACACGATCCAGGACTGCAGCGCGTTCGCGCTCACCGATGCCGACCGCGCCGCCGCGCTCGCCCAGAACAACGCGTTCCCCTTCGACTTCACGAGCATCCCCGCGAGGATCGGCGCGCAGATCTCGCTGCCCATCTTCACGGGCTTCAGCAGGGAGCGGCAGGTCTCCGAGGCGAACAACCGAGCCGAAGATGCGGAGTATGGTCGCCGCGCCGAGGAGCTCCGGTTGCGCACGGCGGTGACGGGCACGTACGACAACCTCGTGTCGGCCTACCAGGTGGAGCAGGCCGAGGAGCGCAACCGCACCCTGGCCGAGGAACAGCTGCAGCTGCAGCAGCGCCGCTACTCTCTGGGGGCGGTGGGGCTGCTCGAGCTCCTGGACGCTCAGGCGAGCCTCTCCACGGCCGAGCAAGCGTATTTGAACGCCGTGTACGACTTTCACTACAACTTGATCGCGCTCGAGGCGGCCGTGGGTCAGCCGCTCCGGCCGAACTGAGGTCGCTCCTTGGACATCATTCGCGATACGAAGCCGCAGAAGAAGCGGAAGCGCATCCTCTGGACGATCGGCGGCGTCGCCCTCCTGGCGATCATGCTGATCGCGCCCAGGTTGCTGCCGACCGCCGTCCCTTCGGTGGATGCCGCGACGGTGTGGCGTGACACCGTCGTGCACGGCACGATGATCCGGCAGGTGCGCGGGCCCGGCACGCTGGTCCCCGAGCAGATGCGGTGGATCACCGCCGTGACCGCGGGGCGCATCGAGCAGATCATCTCGCTCCCGGGCACGTCCGTGGGCCAGGGCGACGTCATCATGCGGATGAGCAACCCGGACGTGGACATGCAGCTCCTGCAGGCGGAGCAGCAGCTCTCGCAGGCGAGGGCGCAGCTCGCGCAGCTCCGCACGCAGCTCCAGACGCAGGAGCTCACGCAGCGCGGCACGGTCGCCACGGTGCGCACGCAGTTCCTCGACGCCGAGCGCGTCTACCACACGAACCAGCGGCTGTTCGACGAGAACCCCGACCTGGTGGCGCGCGCCGACCTCGACAGGAGCAAGGAGTCGATGGAGGAGCTGAGGCTCCGTCTCCAGGTGGAGGAGGAGCGTCTGTCCGTCATGGAGGGGACGCAGCAGGAGCAGATCGACGCGCAGGTCGAGCAGATCGGACGGCTCGAGGATCTGGTTCGCTTCAACCGCGATCGTCTCGAGTCGATGCAGGTGACCGTGCCGGTGGGCGGCGTGCTCGCGGCGCTCGAGATCCCGCTCCAGGAAGGGCAGTGGGTGCAGTCCGGGCAGAACCTCTCCCGCGTCGTGGTGCCGGGTCGTCTGAAGGCCGAGATCCGCATCACGCAGACGCAGGCGCAGGACATCGTGATCGGCCAGGTGGCGATGATCGACACGCGCACGGACACGATCATGGGCACCGTGACGCGCATCGACCCCGCGGTGCGGAGCGGCACCGTGACGATCGACGTCTCGCTCCCCGACGACCTGCCGCCTTCGGCGCGTCCCGATCTGAGCGTGGACGGCAACGTGATCATCGAGCGGCTCGACGACGTCACCTACATGGGACGGCCGACGTTCGGTCAGGCGAACCAGCGCGTGAGCATCTTCAAGGTGACGCCCGACGGCGGGTACGCCGACCGCGTGACCATCCAGCTCGGCGCGAACTCGGTGAACGACATCGAGGTGTCGGAAGGGCTGGTGGAGGGCGACGTGGTGATTCTTTCGGATATGTCGCGATGGGACGGGTTCGATCGCGTGAGGCTCAGAGGAAGCTGACGCGCAGGATGCTCACCTAGGGGGGACCATGGCGGACGAGAAAGGTCTGATCGATCTGGAAGGGCTGTCGAAGGTGTTCTTCACCGAGGAGGTGGAGACGCACGCGCTGTCGAACATCAACCTGAAGATCGCGACGGGTGAGTTCGTGTCGATCGCCGGGCCTTCGGGGTGCGGCAAGACGACGCTGCTG
>JBFXDG010000016.1:0-79740 GCA_050181335.1 Gemmatimonadales bacterium
CCCGTCGACGCTCCGGCCGCGGCCACGGTGGCTTGGGCCGCGAGGGCCTGGGGCGCGATCGCGACCGCCGCGGCCACGAGGGCGAGGCGGAGAGCCCGCTCGGGGGCCACCGAGAGGATCTTCATGGAGGGGAGCTCCGGGGTTGGGGACGGTCCTATGAAAGTACGGCCCGACCGCATCCGTGTCAGGGTCGGGACCCCGCCGCACTGGCGTTCCGACGTCGGAAGCCCCTCATCCCCGACCGCACGGCACTCCGTGTCCGGAACGGAAATCCGTATCCGGTGGCGCGCCGGACGGGGCCCCTCGTCGGTGGCCTCGGCCGGGGACCTCACGAGGTCGTCGCGCGAACCCCGAAGATGCCTGGTGCCAAGGACCGGGGCAGGCGGGAAGCGGGCTTTCGGGGATCGTTCGGGACGGTGATCCGCCAGAAGTCGCGCGAATCGCAAGAGAGGCCGCGGCCCCGGCCAGCTCGGCGCGCCCGGGGACTCCCCCAAGTGGCACATCGCTTGCCCCTCGTCGCCGCCGGTCACGGCCCCCCCCGAGTCCAACATGAGGTCAGAGGAGGCGACTATGCGCACGCTATGGCGGCGCTGGCCGCTGGGTCTGTTGCCCGTCGTGGCGGCCTGCGGCATCACGGACGTCCAGGCACCGGCGCTACTCATCGATGAGGAAGTCGGTGAGCCGTTCGTCGAGGCGCTGGACGCGGCCGGTCTTGAAGCGGTCGTGCAGGCCGGGGGGGCGGAGTTCGAACTGTTCCTCCTCGACGATGGGGTCACCGCGGGTGATCTCGCCGTACGCACCGACGGAGGTTCTTCAACCGAGCGGCTGCAGAGCCGCATCGACTCCTTCGAGGATGGGCGCCTTGGGCTCCTCCTCGGCGACCTGCGCGTCGGGATCTCGCCGACGACACGCTTCTGGCTCGGAGACGCGGCGGTGGGCCGAGAAGCCTTCGAGAACCGGATTCGCTCCGAGCTGGCCGCGGGTAGGCAGCCTCCTGTGGTTGCCGAGAGAGGAGCGTCCGAGTCACCGCGGGCGCCGGGAGACGCCGACTTCGTGGCCGAGGACCTGATCCTCGGCGGCGACGGCGCGCCGAGCCTGCGTATGAAGGTCGGTCGCGACCACCTCGAGCGTGTGAGCGCGCCGTCGTTGGTCGATCCCGATGCCTGGCTCCGCGTGCTCGGACTCTATCTGCGCCTCAAGATGCGAGACGGGACCACCGACGCGTCGCGTCACCGTCACCACTTCCCGAGCATTGCTCAGTTCGGGGCGGAGGTCGTGGCCGTCGATCTCGAGGCCCGCTCGATCGAGCTGGCCGACGGCAAGGAGATCCGGGTGACCGGTCGCACGGACTTCGACCGCCGACGCGGCTTCGCGCGTACCTTGCGCGAGGCGGCGGAAGCCCTCGAGCGCGGTGACGAGGTGCACGCCAGGGGCCTGGGCGTCGTCGAGGGCCGCGACCGGGTTCGGTTCCTCGCGCTCCGCATCGCGCTCAAGATCGAGGCGGCGGAGGAGCCCGTGCCCGTCGAGTTCGACGGCATGGTCGCCAGCGTGGTGCCGGGCGACGTCGGAAGGGTCGTGCTGCTCGCCGACGGAACCCGGATCCAGATCAGAGAGGGGTCGGAGGTCTTGGCTGCCGACGACGACAGCCCTGCGACCATCGACGAGCTCGTCGATGTGCTGGCCGAGGGGCGCGACGTCGAGGCGCGTGGTGTCGGTTACGTGGTCGAGGAGACCCCGCGCGTGCTCAAGGCTGTGCGGATCGTGTTACGGAGCGAGGCGCCGCAGACCACGCCGCTCGATGTCCTCCAGGGTGTGGCCGACTTCGTCGATGCCTCCAGTTCGGTCGTGCTCATGGATGGCACGATGATCGTGGTCGGTCCCGCGACCCAACTCGTGGCGGGTAACGCGAACAGCCCGACCACCCTCCAGGAGCTCACGGACATGCTCGACCAGAACCGTCGGGTCGAGGTTCGTGGTGAGGGTACGCTCCAGGACCCGAGCACGTTGACGGCGGTGCGTCTGGAGATGACGGCGGTCGTCGGCACGTTCGACGCCGACATCCTGTCGGTGGATCCGGACACGGGCGGCCTGCTGCTCGCGAACGGGTCGTTCGTGCTGCTCACGGGAACGACGGTGATGTCCGCCATCGGAAGCGGTCCGACCGACCTGGACGGCATCGCGAGCGCGCTCTCCATCGGCGATCGTGTCCTCGCGAGGGGCACCGGGTACGTCCGGGGCCGGATTCCCCGGACCAACGAGAACTTCGAGGCGACGGCCGTCGAGCTCGAGCTGATCCCGGCCTCCTGAGCCGGGAAGGACCGCGCCCCAAGCGGGAGCGGCGGAGCGCCACGGCGGCGGCGGGTCCGAGCGATCGGGCCCGCCGCTTGGCGTTTCGGTGGTCGGCGTACCCATCGGGACACCATCCTCTCGTGGCCCCCTCAGAAGTGCCAGCCGAGCTTGAGGGAGGCCTCGGTCACGAACCTGGGCACGTCGTACACGCTCGAGCCGACACGGACCTCGGAGTCGCCGCCGACCACGAGGTGCACGGCGGCCCACGGGTTGACGTAGAGGTCACCGAGGAGCTTCCGCACCCAGCCGGCACCGACGGTCGTCACCAGGTTGTCCCACTCGGCCGTCGCGCCGTCCGTGACGCTCGCGATGCTCCGGTCCCAATACTCGATTCCCGCGCCGAGCCACGGGCCGCTGAACCCCGGGCGCGGCATGTAGTCGACGATGAGCGCGTAGACGTCCATCTCCGACTCGTCGAACGAGTCGTCGACCAGGAAGTCGGGGAGCGTCATCCTCGTTACGACGCCCCTGAGGCGGAGGTGGTCGGCCCCGAGCCAGAGGGAGCCGTAGTAGCCGCCGGAGGCGAAGGGGAGGGCGTCGAGCTCGAAGCCCACCGTCCGACGGGGGGGCGCCTGACCGGAGACGTCCGAGGGACCGACCGCCGAGGCCGTCTGAGCCGACGCCGAGGTGACGAGGGTCAGGGCCGCCACGGCAGCGGCCGCGAGCACGGCGCGGTGGAGGGCGCTCATCGGTTGTGAAGTCCGGAGAGGGTCAGGGCGAGCCTCCGCTGCACGGCGGGCAGGCGCGCGGCGCGACTGAGCACCGCGTTGCGGACCCGCCGCCGCCGCGGGGTGCGGAGCGTGGCCACGCGCGTCATGCGGTCGGTGTAGCGCACCACGCGCTCGGCGACCGGCCGGCGCGCGTGCTCGTAGTCGTCGAGGCGGGATTCGCCGCTCCGCCCGCTCACCACGTCGGCCAGGGCATCGCCGAGCGCCAGGGCGTCCTGGATGCCCGTGTTCATGCCCTGTCCGCCTGCGGGGCTGTGCACGTGCGCGGCGTCTCCCGCGAGCAGGACCCGGCCCGCTCGGTAGCGGTCGGCGACGCGGTGATGAAGCCGGAAGCGCGAGCTCCACACGATGTCGCGGATACGGCCGCGGTCGGCGACGGGTCCCCGCGCATCGAGGAGCGCCTGCATGAACCCCGCGTCCGGATGTTCGGGCACCGGGTCGCACGTCGCGACGATGCGGTGATGCCCCTCGGGCAGCGGGGCGACGACGACCAGTCCGGTCGGAGAGAAGAAGAGTGCCACTTCGTCGTTCGGCAGGGGCCACGACATGCGCACGTCGGCGAGCACGAAGGACTCCTCGTACGATCCGCCGACGAACCCGATGCCGGAGGCCTCCCTCACCTTGCTGTGCATCCCGTCCGCGCCCACGAGCCACGCGACGGTGAGGTCGTGACGGGCGCCGTCGGGCCCCCTCACGCGGAGCCGCACGCCCCCGTCGACCTCCTCGTAGCCCTCCATGTCGTAGGGGCGGCTGACGTCCCCGCCGAGCGCACGCAGCCGCTCGAGCAGAATCGCCTCCGTGCGCTGCTGGGGGAGCATGAGCGTGTGCGGGTAGGGCGTCGGGAGCCACTCGAAGGGCACGCGGGCGAGCACACGGTCCCGGTCCCGGATCGTGAACGTCGGGACGACGAGGCCCTCCTGCATGAGCCGGCGGGTGACGTCGAGTCGATCGAGGACTTCGAGCGTCCGCGCGTGGATCACGGCGGCCCGAGACGTGTTCGCCCCCTGCGCGAGACGATCGAGCACGACGAAGGGGATGCCGTCGGCGGCCAGCCGACAGGCGAGCGTGAGGCCGGTAGGTCCGGCCCCGACGATGGCGACCGCGGTGCTCGTGGGTAGGTGCTGCATATCGGCTCCGTCCGCTTGCGGTGGGACTGCGATTCCGCAGGTGCAGAAGGGCAGGAGCCGGACCAAAGCGCAGAGCGCGTGGGCGCGACCGCCCAAGTCGTTGGCCGTGCGCGGGATGCGGCGCGGCGGGCGCGGAGCTTCCCGTCGTCCCCCACGCCCGGTGGACGACGGAATGCCGTGGCCCCACGAAATGCCGTGTCGGGTCGGCCCTCAGGCGCGAGGTCGGGCGACTCCGAGCTTCTCCATCCGCGAGCGGAGCGTATTCGGGTGCAGGCCGAGCAGCGTCGCCGCGCCCCCCGCTCCCTGGATCCGCCCCCCGCTCGCCTCCAAGGCACGTCGGATGTGCCGGCGCTCCATCTCCTCCATGGAGACGAGCCCGTCGTTTCCATCGTCGATGGGCAGCGCGCGTGCCAGCTGGAGGTCGCCGACCTCGACGATGGCCGAGTCGGCGAGGACGCAAGCTCGCTCCAGCACGTTCTGGAGCTCCCGCACGTTCCCCGGCCATGGGTAGCGACGCAGTCGCTCGAGCGAGCCCGCGGACAGGTCCTTCAGGGGTTTCGACAGCTTTCGCGCGAACTGCTCCACGAAGTGTCGCGCCAGGATCGGGATGTCGCCCGCCCGTTCGCGGAGGGGCGGGACCCGCACCGGGAAGACGTTCAGCCGGTAGTAGAGGTCAGCCCGGAATCGTCCCTGCCGCACCTCTTCCTCGAGGTCCCGGTTGGTCGCGGCGATGAGGCGAACGTCGACCTGGATCGTTCGGTCCCCTCCGACGCGCTCGAACTCCTGCTCCTGAAGGACACGGAGCAGCTTCACCTGGGCGTCCGGCGGCAGCTCCCCCACCTCGTCGAGGAAGAGCGTCCCTCCGTCCGCGAGCTCGAAGCGGCCGATCCGCCGGCGGGCCGCGCCGGTGAACGCGCCGCGCTCGTGGCCGAACAGCTCGCTCTCGATCAAGCTCGGAGAGATCGCCCCGCAGTTCACCTTGATGATGGGGCGTGGGGCGCGTGGGCTCATGGTGTGGATGGCCCTCGCGATGAGCTCCTTGCCCGTGCCCGTCTCTCCGAGGAGGAGCACGGTCGATTCGGTGCGCGCCACCTGCTCGATCAGTCGCTGCGTGGAGCGGAGCGCCTCGCTCGAACCGACGATCCCCTCGAACCCACCCTCCAGGCGGATTTCCTCCTTCAGGTAGGCGTTCTCGTCGGCCAGCCGTGCGCGCAGCCTGTTCGCCTCGTGGAGCAGCTGCGCGCTCCGGATCGAGATCGCGGCCTGATGCGCGAACACGCCGAGGTGAGCGAACTCCTCTTCGGTGATCGTGCGGTCGGAGATGGCCGCGAACGCCCCCACGAGCTCGTCGCCGCGCACGAGCAGGGGGTAGACCACGCCGCCCTCGAAGCCACCCCAATCGCACCAGTCCATGTCCGCGTCCCAGTTCTTGCCGAGTGCCATCAGAGGACTCGAGGCGGGATCGGAGCGGTAGCCTGCCACGACCGTTTGGAGGTCGTTGACGAGGAAGGGGGTGCGCGTCTCGGCTGCGACGCCGGGCCCGTTCCAGCCCAGCGGCAGGCGATGGTGGGTGCGCATGTGGTCCGGGTGCACTTTGCCGGCGCGAGCCAGCGAGTGCAGCACCGCTTCGTCGTGGTCCGAGGCCAGGTGCGCGCAGTGCGGGCACTCCGAGTCCGGCATGTAGAGCCAGATCTGGACGGCCGCGAGCCCGCCGTGATCCACGAGTCCGTGCGCGAGCGCTTCGAGCACCGCGGTGACGTCGTCGGGTTCACGGACGCTCGCGAGCTGCTCCGTGATACGGCGCAGCATACCGAGGTGCCCGGCCGGAGTCGCTGACACGCGCGGAAGATATCGAGGCTCCCGTTCTCTTTGCACCTGTCGGGCGACCGAGGCGCCGACGACCCACGAGGCGTCGTGGCGCCACGGAATCTCGTGGCGAGCGTGCCGCGGACGCTGCCGGCCGACCCCCTCGCATCGAGA
The DNA here is from genome assembly GCA_050181335.1 of Gemmatimonadales bacterium. GTDB lineage: Bacteria > Gemmatimonadota > Gemmatimonadetes > Longimicrobiales > Gaopeijiaceae > UBA2982. Next base: position 6,185 of record JBFXDG010000016.1, read on the forward strand.
CTCGAAGTCATTGATGCCCAAAGAGTTGGGGGAGTCATGCCCACGCGCGGGCGAGTTGGCAAGCCCGTTGCCAATGCAGGGCGGCGACGACGTGCGGAGACGTCGCAGCGTCACGGGGAGGAGACTTGAGCGATTCGACTGCGGGGAGCCAAGCGGGGGCGATCGTCGCGAATGAGCTCGCGAGCGCGTTGGAGCGAGCCTTCCGAGAGCTGCCCACCGGCTCGGCCGAGTCCCGCCTGAGGCACTACTGCGGGCGCATCTGGGATGTGTTGCGGGCCTCGGACTTCGCCGAAGCCCATCGGCGCTCCCTCTCCTCCGACGGGGGTGCAGGCGCCACCGGTTCCGCGCTCGCCTCCTGCGTCACCGCGGTCGCCGTCCTCGTGACCGAGGGGGTCCGAGGCGGCGAGTTCGTCGCCGTGTCGCCCAAGCGAATAGCCCGTGTGCTCGTTTCGTCGCTCTTCGCGAGGGCGCACTGGTGCGCGGGGGAAGTCGATCCGCGCCTGAGCGGCTCATGCACGCGCGCCGTCGCCGAGACGCTCGAGGTCTTATGGCCGGCGCTCGGCATCTCCGCGCCGGGGTCACGCACGTCCATTCCGTTCAACGCATAGCCCTTCGGAGGGAGTTCATGCAGACCATCGACAGCGGTGGAGCTCGAATCAGCTACGAGAGGACGGGGTCGGGACCCGCCGTCCTCCTCATCCAAGGTGTGGGACAGGAAGGGCGGGCGTGGGGCCCGCAGGTCGAGGCGCTCCGGCCGTGGTTCACCGTCACGCACTTCGACCACCGTGGCGTGGGGCGCTCGAGCAAGCCCGACGCCTCGCTCAGCATCGAGCAGATGGCGGAAGACGCGCTCGCGGTGATGGATGCCGAGGGCATCGAGGACTTCCACGTCGTCGGGCACTCGATGGGGGGCGTGGTGGCTCAACAGCTGGCGCTCGTCGCTCCCAGGCGGGTGTTGAGCCTGTCGTTGCTCTGCACGTTCTCGCGGGGGCGGGATGCGCTACGGCTCGATGGGTGGATGGTTTGGGCCGGCATCCGGAGTCGGATCGGAACCCGTCGGTCTCGGGGCGCTGCGTTCCTCGAGATGCTCGTGCCGACCGAGGGGCTGGCGCCGGCCGACACGGTGGAGATCCAGGCGCGCCTGACGAGCGTGTTCGGGCGTGACCTCGCGGATCAACCACCGGTCGCGATGCGACAGCTCCAGGCGCTGGCTCGGTACGATGCCAGCGACCGGCTCGCCTCGCTCCGGTACATTCCGACGCTCGTGGTGAGCGGCGAGCTCGACCGGATCGCGCGGCCCTCGAGCGGTCGCGCCCTCGCGGCGGCGATCCCCGGGGCGCGCTACGTGGAGGTCCCCGGGGCCGGTCACGCCCTGCCAGCGTACCACCCCGACGTGATCAACAAAGGCCTGCTCGACCACCTTTTGGCGGCGGAGGAGATCTCCTCCGCAGTGATGTCATGGGTATGAACGCACAACGGACGGCCCTGATCGTCGGGGCAGGGATCGGCGGACTGGCGGCTGGCGTCGCGCTCCGGCGCGCGGGCTGGACGGTCCGCGTCTTCGAGAGGGCCACGAGCCCGCGCGAGTTGGGGTTCGCACTGCTGCTCGCTCCCAACGCGATCTCGGCGCTCAGGAGGTTGGGGCTCGCCGATCGCGTGATCGAGGGCGGGGCGCGATTCGCCGGCGGCGAGATCCGTCGCTTCGACGGCCGGCCGCTGCGGTCCTTCGACCTCGGCGGGATCGAGTCCCTCGTGCCCGAGCCGCCGGTGGTCGTCCTGCGGCAGGTGCTCCACGGCGCCTTGTTGGACGCGCTTGGGCCCGACGCGCTCACGCTCGATGCAGAGGCGACGGGTCTCGAGGAAGCGGGCGGTGGCGTCACGCTCTCTTTGGCGGACGGAAGGCGCTTCGACGGCGACATCCTCGTCGGAGCGGACGGGATTCGGTCCGCCATCCGAGCCAGGCTTCACCCTGACGAGCCCGCTCTGCGCTCCTCCGGCTTATTCGCCGTGCGAGGCGTCGTCCACGGGGCGTCGACGCCGCACCCCGACAGGGGCATCCAGTACTTCGGGCGAGGCCTGGAGGCCGCCGTCGCGCCCGCGGGGGGCGGCGCCGTCTACTGGTACATCTCGCTGACCGGCGACTACCTCGCGTCCGGCCCGCGCGAGGCGCTCCCCGTCGCGAGCCGCATCACCGCGAACAGCGACGCATGGCTCCGAGCGATCGTGCAAGCGACCCGCGAGCAGGACGCCCGGCTCGACGAGCTCTTCGTTCGGGAGCCCGTCCCGAGCTGGGGACGCGGGCGTGCGACCCTGCTGGGTGACGCGGCGCATCCGATGCTTCCGCACGCGGGGCAGGGGGCGGCCCAGGCACTCGAGGACGCCGTCACGCTCGGACACGTGCTCGCGACCGCGCCCGATTCGGAGGAGGGGTTGAGGCGGTACGAGCGACTCCGGTTCGATCGCACCCGACGGATCGCGAACACGGCCCGTCGCAACGCGCGCGCGGCTTCGTTGCGTAACCCTCTGGGCTGCTGGCTGCGGGACCGGCTCGTCCGCCACGTCCCGACCTCGGTGATCGCGAACAGCTATGTGGCGTTCGGTACACCGCCGGAGCTGTCATGAATCCCGGTGCCTGGCTGACTCGTCGAAGGTTCCTCCACCTCGGCGCGGTGGGCGTGCCCCTCGCGGGGGCCTACCTCCTGAGCGAGTACGCTCCGTGGCTCGATCACGACGCCTTGGCGCTCCAGCTGCGCCGGCCCTTGGACGGCGCCGCGCGGGGCGCGGCCCTGCTCCGAGAGATGGTCCGCTACGCATCCCTCGCCGCCAACGGCCACAACGCTCAGGCGTGGCGCTTCGTGGTGACGGAGCAGGGCATCGACATCCATCCGGACTACGGGCGCCGCCTCCAGGTCGTCGATCCGGAGGACCGCGAGCTCTGGATCAGCCTGGGATGTGCGCTCGAGAACCTGCTCCTCGCCGGCCGTGCGTCGGGCTACGAAGCGGACGTCGACTATCCCGACCGGCAGGACCTGATCCGGATTCGCTTCACGCGAGCCAGTCCCTCGGTCAGCCGCCTCTTCGAGGCCATTCCCGTTCGGCAGAACAATCGCTCGCGCTACGACGGCACTCCCGTGCCGAACGCCGTTCTCGACGACCTCCAAGCGCTCGCGACGGAGCCCGATGTGACGCTCCGGCTGCTCACCGGACGCTCCGGGTTGGAGACCATCGCGGAGTACGTGCGGCTCGGTACGCTCAGCCAGTACGGCGACGCAGCGTACGTGGCCGAGCTGACCCACTGGCTTCGCTTCACGGAGAAGGAGGCCTGTGCGTCCCGAGACGGGCTCTTCACGCGCTTGTCCGGCAATCCGGAAGTGCCTCGTTGGCTCGGCCGTCTGTTCGTCGCTCGATCCGCCCCGGAAACCCGGGCGGACCTCGACGTCGGGCTGGTGCTGAGTGCTCCGCACGCGCTCGTGATCGCTTCCGAGACCGACCAGAGAAGCAACTGGGTACGCGCGGGGCAGGTCTATCAACGCATCGCCCTGGCCATGGCCTCGTGCGGCGTCCACTCGGCGCTGCACAACCAACCTGCGGAGCTCTCGCCGCTGCGCCAGGAATTCAGCAGCGCCCTGGGGCTCGGCGCGTCCCGCCCGCAGCTGGTGCTGCGACTCGGCTTCGGGCCTCCCCTTCCGCTGTCGCTCCGGCGCCCGGTGGAAGACGTGCTGATCTCGTCGGTGGCGGATACCCCATGACGGCTACGATTGCGCGGCCACGCGATTACGTCGGTCTCGCCGCGGGCGTGCTCGCCTTCTACATGGGGCTCACGCACGTACCCGCGGTCTTGCGCGGCCAGGGCGTGGGTGAGCTCACCGCCGTGCTCGGCCCGGCGATCATGGTCCTGACGGTCGTCGTGCTGCTGGAGACGGTGGTGTTCGGCAAGGGACTCACGCGCGCGCTCGCAGACATCGGAGTCACGCGCTTCGACGCCGGCGGAATGCCCATCGTCGCCGCGTACCTGATCCCCCTCGTGGGCTTCGTGCTCGTGGCCTCGCTGCTCGCCGGATCCTCCGTCGGGCTTCGCCCCGAGTGGCCGCGGGCGTTGGTGAGCATCGTGCTGATCAACGGCCTCGCCGAGGAAGTCACCATGCGCGGGTTCGTGTTCAGGCACCTCCGCGAGGGGCGCTCGTTCTGGCGAGCGGCCGCGGTCTCCACCGTGTACTTCGCCGCCTACCATCTGCCGCTCATCGCCACGCAAGGACCCATGGTCGGGCTGCTGGCCACGGTCTTCGCGGTTCCCATCGGGCTGTTGACCGCTCTCGCCTACGAGCAGGGGACGAACACCATCTGGGCGCCCGCGCTGATGCATGCGGCAACCAACGGTCTCGCCATGCTGAACACCCTTCCGCCTGCGGCGAACGCCCTCTACCTCGTGGTGGCCACTTGTCTCTCCGCCGGTCTGCTCCTGTCGGCGCATCGGAGGGGCTTCGGACGAGCCCGTCCTCTTGGCACCGAGCTCGAGGCGGGCGGAGAGCACGCGATGTCCGAGCACGCGCCGCGCCAAGTCGCGATGAGGTGGGTGGCCGCGTACAACGAACACGACTGCGATAAGGCTACGGCCCTATACGACGGGGACGTGACCAACGTCCAGCTTCCCTGGCGAACGCCGCTTCGAGGCCGCGAGGCCGTGCGAACGACGTACGACACCGTGTTTCGGGCCTTCCCCGACATCCATGTCGAGGTCGAGAACGTGCTCGAAGAAGGACCCTGGGTCGTGGTGGAGTGGCGTTTCAGGGGCACGATGCGAGGGTCATTCGCTGGCCACGCGCCGACGGGCCGGACCTTCGCCATGCGGGGGTGTGAGGCGTTTCGGGTCGTCGACGGACGAATCCGTGACCAGCACGGCTACTGGGACAAGGCAACGATGTTCGACCAGTTAGGCCTGGCCTGACGCCGCCTTCCTACCAGCAAGCAGGCGCCGAAACTATAGTTACGCGCGAGGGGCCATAGCTCAGCTGGGAGAGCGCCTGCTTTGCAAACGCCTTTCTGACGTCCGTCAGCGTCAGCGGGCGTCGCGAGTCCCCAGGGAGGCGCTGGCGGTCGCCGATGTGAAGCGGTGGGAGTTGGCTCAGTTCCTGGCACACTCCCGCGGGCCAGTTTGCCTCCGCAACGGGGCCCTACATGCGCATCATCGCTGCGTGCATTGTCATCAAACGCCCCACCCGGGCGAGGTGCCCGGGCATGAGGCCGGCGAGCGTCGACACGCCCATCGTCGGCATACCTGCGAGGTCGCTCCGGATGGAGTCGACGGAGGCGTTCCAGGACGCGTCGGACGTCATGTTCATGCCGGCCATCTCGCGGTTCATCCTCGCCAGCATGTTGGCCACCATCTGTCGATGGAGCGGAAGCACGGCGATCAGGCTGTCCGCCGGAAGCACGCTCATCCTCTCGAGGTGCGCCTGCATCGGATCGGCGGACGCGACCTCGGCTGCGTCCGGCCCCATCCCAGGCATGTCGCCCATCCCTCCTCCCGTATCATCTGCGTCTCCGCACGCCCCGACCACGATCGCGACGATACCCGTCGCAAGCCAACGCCACGCCAAGACCACGCTCAGTCGCTTCATCTCGCCTCCTGCAAGGCGCGCTCACGATCGACTTGTCGCTCCCGCCAGAGCGCGTAGAGGGCGGGAACGACGATCAAGGTCAGGACGGTCGACGTCACCATGCCGCCGACCATCGGCGCGGCGATCCGCTTCATGACGGTCGAGCCCGTGCCGCTTCCCCAGAGGATCGGGAGGAGCCCAGCGATGATCGCGGCGACCGTCATGAGCTTCGGGCGCACCCTCTCGACGGCCCCCTCGAGCACCGCTTCGCGCAGATCCGCCGCGGTCGCCCGGCCCGCCGCGAGGCGCTTTTCCCACGCGTGGTCCAGGAACACCAGCATGACGACGCCCGTCTCGGCGGCGACGCCCGCGAGCCCGATGAGCCCCACCCACACGGCCACGGAGAGGTTGTAGTCGAGGGCCCAGAGCAGCCAGAAGCTCCCCACCAGCGCGAAGGGGAGTGAGAGCATCACGATCAGGCTCTCCGTGACGCTCCGGAAGTTCATGTAGAGCAGGAGCAGAATGATCGCGAGCGTGATGGGAACGACGACGCGCAGGGTGCGGTTGGCGCGCTCCATCGCCTCGAACTGCCCCGACCACTCGAGCCGGTAGCCCGTCGGCAGTCTCACGCGCTCGTCGAGCAGGCGGCGCGCCTCCGCGACGTATCCCCCGATGTCCCGGCCGCGCACGTCGACGTAAACGATGCTGTTGAGCTGGGCGTTCTCGCTCTTGATCATCGGCGGCCCGCCCGCGAAGCGGATGGCAGCGAGCTGGCCGAGCGGCACCTGGGCTCCCGAGGGGCTCGCGACGAGGAGCCTCCCAACCTGGTCCGCGTCGTTTCGCAGCTCCCGGGCGTAGCGCACGTTGACGCTGTAGCGCTCCCTGCCCTCAACGGTCTCCGTGACGTTCGCGCCTCCGACCGCGGCCATGATCGTCTGCTGCACGTCCATCATGGTGAGGCCGTAGCGCGCGGACTCCCGCCTGTCCACGTCGATCTCGAGATACTTGCCGCCGATCGCCCGCTCCGCGAAGACCGATGCGGTGCCCGGCACGAGGGGCAGCAGCCCTTCGATCTCCTTGCCGATCGCCTCCAGGGTCGGAAGGTCCGGTCCGAAGAGCTTGATGCCCACGGGCGTCTTGATTCCGGTCGCCAGCATGTCGAGCCGGTTCTTGATCGGCATGGACCACATGTTGGCGACGCCCGGCGTGCGGGTTGCCGCGTCAATCTCGGCGACCAGCGAGTCGTAGTCCACGCCCGCCCGCCACTCTTCCTCGGGCTTGAGAATGGCGATGGACTCGAACATGGCGAGGGGCGCGGCATCGGTTGCCGTGCGCGCGCGGCCGGCCTTGCCGAGCACCAGCTCCACCTCGGGGATCCGGGCCATGGCGCGGTCCCGCTGCTGGAGGATCTGGCGGGCCTGTCCCGTCCCCACCCCCGGAAAGAGCGAGGGCATGTCCATGACCGCACCCTCCACGAGCGGCGGCATGAACTCGCGCCCGAGGCTGCGGAACGGGATCCACGTGATCACGACGGCCACCGCCGCCGCCGCAATCACCCAGGCGCGTCGTGCCAGGACCACTTCGATGACAGGCCGGTACAGGCGAATCGTCCACCGGTTGATCGGGTTCGCATCCTCCGAACGGATCCTGCCGCGTATGAACGCGCCCATGGTCACGGGGACGAGAGTCACCGCGAGCAGGGCCGATGCGGCCATCGCGAGCGTCTTCGTGAGCGCCAGCGGCCGGAAGAGCCGTCCCTCCTGGGCTCCCAACGCGAAGATGGGCAGGAAGCTGAACGTGATGATGAGCAGCGAGAAGAAGAGCGCCGGCCCGACCTCCTTCGCCGAGTCCGCGGCGAGCTGCCAATGCGAGCGAGGCCTGCCCTCCCGGTCGTTCCACTCCATGTGCTTGTGCATGTTCTCGATCATCACGATCGCGGCGTCCACCATGGCGCCGAGCGCGATCGCGATGCCGCCGAGGCTCATGATGTTGGCGCTCACGCCGAGCCACCGCATGACGAGGAACGACATCAGCACGCCGATCGGGAGCGTGATCATCGCGACGAGCGCGCTGCGCGCGTGCATCAGGAAGAGGACGACCACGAGGGACACGATAAGCGCTTCTTCGATCAGCTTCTCGCGGAGCGTCTCGATGGCGCGATGGATGAGGTCGCTCCGGTCGTAGCCGATCACGATCTCGACGCCTTCCGGGAGCGAGCGCTGCACCTCGGCCATCCGCTCCTTGACCCGCTCGATGACCTGGAGCGGGTTCTCGCCGAAGCGCATGACGACGAAGCCGCCCGTGACCTCCCCTTGACGGACGTCGCCTTCCTCCGTGCGCCAGGCGAGGTCGGCGATCCCGCGGCGCATCTCTGCCCCGACCGTGACCCGAGCCACGTCCCCGACCGTGATGGGCGTCCCGCCCTCCGCGACGCCGACGGCCACCGCCTCGATGTCCTCGACCGAGCCGAGGTACCCGAGCCCGCGCACCATGTACTCGCTGCCGCCGAGCTCGAGCGCCCGGCCCCCCACGTCCAGGTTGGACTCGCGGATGGCCCGCAGCACCGAGGACACCGCCAGGTCGTGCGCGAGCAGGCGCTCCGGCTCGAGCTCGACCTGATACTGACGCTCGTAGCCGCCCAAGGTGGCGATCTCGCTCACGCCGGGGACGGCCGTGAGCTCGTAGCGCAACGTCCAGTCCTGGAGGGTCCGCAGCTCGGCGTTGTTCAGCCTTCCGCTCCGGTCCAGAAGCACATACTGCATGACCCAGCCGACGCCCGTCGCGTCCGGGCCGAGCTGCGGCTGCACGTCCGCGGGAAGCCGGTCACGCACGCCGTTCAAGTACTCGAGTACGCGAGAGCGGGCCCAGTACAGGTCGACGTCGTCCTCGAACACGACGTACACGAACGATTGCCCGAAGTCGCTGATCCCCCGGACCCACTTGGTATTGGGGACCTTGAGCATTTCGGTCGACAGCGGGTAGGTCACCTGGTCTTCCACGACCTGAGGCGCCTGACCCATCCACTCCGTGTGGATGATGACTTGGACGTCCGAGAGGTCCGGCACCGCGTCGACGGGGGTGGTGAGCATCGCCCACCCGCCGAAGGCCACCACGGCCACCGTGCCGAGCGCGATGAAGAGGCGATTCCCGATCGACCACCCGATGATGTGGCGCAACATGGTCAGCGCCCTCCCGGCGGGCTCATGTCCATGCCGCCCATGTCCATGCCTTCCATGTCCATGGTCCCCATGTCGGAGAGGTTCATCTGGGCCATCATCGCCCGCATGACTTCCGCGAGGTTCGACTCGGAGTCGAGCACGTACTGAGCCGACGTGACGACGCGCTGGCCGGGCTCGAGGCCCGAGATCACCTGCACCACGTCGTCGCCCCGGAAGCCGAGCTGCACCTCTTGGGGCATGAGCGACCCCTCCCCCAGGTCGACGAACGCGACTGCACGGTCGCCGGTGCGGAGCACAGCCGTCGTGGGGACCGTGAGCGCTTCACCCAGGTCCGCCCTGAGACGCACGGTGGCGTACATGCCGGGCTTCAGCCTCCCCTCAGCGTTCGGCAGCGAGACGCGGGCACGCATGGAGCGCGTTTGGTCCTGGACGGTGGGATAGACGTACTCGATCCGTCCCGTGAAGAGTTGTCCGACGAGGCCTTCGACCGCGATCTGGGCAGCCATCCCCTCACGTACGAGCGGCGCGTCCTGCGCGAAGATCTCCGCGTTGACCCACACCTCCGTCAGGTCGGCGATCATGTAGAGGCTCGAACCCGACTCGAACGCCTGTCCGCGCACGACGTTCTTCTGCATCACCACGCCCGAGGCCGGTGCGTGAAGCGTGAGGGTTCTGCTCGGCTCGCCTGAGGCGAGCACGCGCTCGAGCTGATCTTCGGAGACGTCCCAGTACTCGAGCCGCCTGCGCGCAGCCGCGTATAGCTCATCCGCGGTGCGCAAGGCCTCGGCGAGACCATCCGCGCGCGCCGTCTCGCGCAGGCGCGCGGCCAACAGCAGCTCCTCCTGCGCCGCGACGAGCTCCGGTGCGTACACGTCGAGGAGGGGATCGCCCGCGCGCACGCGCGCACCGGTGAAGTCGACGTGCAGTCGCTCGGCCCACCCGTCGAACTTGGGCGCGAGGTACGCCATGCGAGCCTCGTCGAACTCGACGATGCCGACGGCGCGCACGAGCCTCGTGACCGGCCGCCTCTCGACCGATCCGAACGTCACTCCGAAGGTCGCGACGTCCACGGCGGACAGCGTCACCGACCCGTCGCTTCCCATGCTCGCCATATCCATCCCAGGCATGCCGGCCATCCCCTCCATCCCCGGCATGTCGGCCATGTCCTGGCCCCCGCTCGAGCTCGGGGCGCTTCCATCCTTACCGAACCACACGATGGCGGCGGTGGCGATCACGACGACCGTGATCCCGAGAGCGGGCCTCGTTCCGGCGTTCATGGGAGCACCTCCGCGCCCACGGCGCGTTCGAGTGAAGCCAGGGCCGTCGCGAAGTCGGCGAGAAGCCGGTAGTAGTCCAACTCGTGCCGGAAGACCGAAACCTGGGCGTCCAGCAGCGCCTCGAAGTCCACGCGGCCCACGCGGTAGCTCGCGGTGGCCGACTCGAGCCCGGCGCGGGACTGAGGCAGGATCGCGTCGTCCAGAAGCAGGAGCTGTGCTCTCGTGCGGGTGAGCTGCGTGGCGAGCGAGGCGATCTCGGCGTTCAGCTGGTTGACCATCGCATCGTGCCGAGCCTGGTGCTCACCGAGCGTGCTAGCCTGCTCGATCACGCCCTGGGACTGCTTGCGTCCCGCAAAGATTGGAAGGGGCGCGGAGATCATCAGGTCGAAGAAGTCCCCGAAGCCCGCGCGGCGACTGTAGCCCGCCGTCACGTTCAGGTCCGGAAGGGTGGCCCTCTGCGCGAGCATCAGCGCCTGCTCCTGTGCCTCGACGCGGCGCGCATGTGCCCGCAGCATGGGGTTGTGATCGAGGGCCAGGCGCCTTAGCTCCTCGGGCGACGTGAGGCCGCCCCCGAGCGCCGTGGAGGGGGTCAGGTCGCCGAGTGCCGCGGATGCGAAGGTAGGAGCCCCCCTCGAAATCGCCGGCCCCGCGAGCGCGGCCGTGCGGATGGAAGCCGGTAGCTCCGTCGACGCTACGGGCGCGTGCACGGGTCGCGCCGCCAGAGCATTCAGCCGCGCGACCGCGGTGAGCCGCTCCTCACGGAGCGCTACGAGTTGGTCGGAGAGCAGCGACCGCTCGACCTGAGCCCTCAGCACGTCGGGCTGTGCGGCCGAGCCGACGCCGTACCTTGTCGCGGTGACGCTCGCGAGCGCGGCCAAGAGCAGCTCGTTTCGAGCCGTGACGTCGAGCGCGCGATCCAGGAAGTACACGCGGTAGTAGGTTGCTCGGACGTCTGCGCGTACCCGCTGTCTTACGCGCTCGACCTCCAGGGCGTCTGCGTCGGCCTGCAGACGCACGACGTCTTCCCGAAGCCCCAGCTTGCCGGGCCAAGGCAGCTCGGCAGAGAGGCGGACCTGCGCCATGGTCATCATGTCGTTGCCGAGGCCGGGTCGCGCCACGGGCACGTTCATCACGCCCACCCCGAGCATCGGATCGGGCAGCGCTCCGGCTTGGGGGACGCGAGCCGCCGCCGCTTCGGCCAGGTGTCGCGCGCCCATGATCTCCGGGTTCGCGGAGTCGGCTTGCGAGAGCAGCGCAGCCAGGTCCTGACCCGCGACCGGCCCGTGGGCCGCGAGGGTCAGAGCCACGAGCAGCGAGGCTCGGCTCCTCATCTTCTTCATCGGTCGATTCCTGTCGTAGTCCGTGGGCGTCACGCATGCGCTCCACGCGCGCGAGGGAGCTCGCGCGAGCGCATTCGGAGACGGCCGACATGCCTCCCCCTCCCGCGGTTGCGGGCGAGGCGGCATCAGCCGTCGATCGAGGGAGTCGCCGGTGCGGGGAAGTCCCGACCGGCGCGGACTACGCCCTGGGTGGGCGGAAGAGACCGTGCGTGAGGAGGAGCTCCGTGCCCGCCGCAGGGGAGGCGAAGCTCGCAGACGTGCCGGCCGTCCACGCGACGGCGGCGATCTGCCCGGCCGGGAAGGACGCGACTGCGCTGCAGCCCGAGCCAACCGCGGGGCTGAGGGGACAGTGCGGCTCGCGCTCCTCTTGGTCGTCGCGATCGACGTCGCCCGACATCAAGGGGCAACCAGGAGCGTCGCGAGCGGTGGTCTCCGGCGCGCCTTGCGTCATCGCGGGCGCATGCGCTGCCATGAGTTCCATGTCCTCCATGGCGCCCATGTCCGGCATCGGTGCACACATCGACGCGAACACGGTCTCCGTGAAGGAGAACGCTAGGGCTGCAAGGGTGAGCACACCAGCAAGGGTTCGCGCGCTGCGGTTCATGGATCCCTACAAGATGTAGGCCGTGTCGGACCTCCTCAAGGTGGGCCTACGGCCGCCCGCAGGAGCGATGAAAAGGACGCCTCACCGCCCCGTGCGACGACCCGGCATCTCGATGCTCGCCCGATCGTTGATCGTGAACTCGAAGCTCACCTGGTGGATCGTGGGCTCTGAACCCTTCCGGAAGCTGAGGACCGACCCGTATTCGCCCGCCTCCGTGAAGATGTGTCGGGTTTCGTATTGGCCGGCCGACCCGCGAACTTCTCGCAGCATGTACGGTCCGAACTGCGCGCCGTTTCGCGTAATGATGACGTTCGCGTCTTCCAGCCCCGTGTAGGGCCGCTCATCCGTGAGCGAGCTCACGCGCCAGCGCAGGAACTGGATCTCCTCGTGCAAGGCCGGTTCGGGCTCCGCGCCGAACACGATCGCGAGCCCAGCCACTTCCTTGCGCTCGTGGAAGAACGGTAAGGCGTCCGGGAGTGCGGCGCCGACGAAGATGACTGCGGCCACCGGTATGCCGGCGAGCCCCGCGATGCGCTTACGTGTCCGATTCATGTTCACTCTCCCTTGAGTATGATGCTAGTCGCCCGGCCCTTGCACTCAATACGCCAGCCTCACGCCCACCCCCAGGCGCAACCCATCCGTTTCCGGGGTGACGTAGGCCGGCGGGTTCGCCTCCTTCTCTCGTACCCAAGTGAGGTCGACGTAGGGCGCGAGCTTGCGCTGGACCTCGTAGCGTAAGCGGGCTCCCAACTCCAAGCTCCGTAGGCCCCTGCCGACCTGCCACTCGTCGTCACGGGCGAACAGTAGGTCGATCTCACCCGACGGCTCCAGCACCAGTTGTTGGGTCAGGTAGAGGTCGGTGCTCGCCTCGAAGCGAAGGCTCGGCCTGCCACGGTCGCTCACAGAAGCGAGCAGGCTCACCTCGAACCAGTAAGGGGCGAGGCCCTGGATGCCGAACGTCACGTAGGACTGCTGGATCGGTTCGACGTCCTGGCGGAACCCAACCACGAGGTCCCAGAAGGTCCGCACGTAGTGGCCATACAACGCGGTCAAGCGCACGTCGTCGAAGAGGCCGTCGGCGCGCTCCCCCGCCGCGCTCCACCAAAGGCGGTCGAAATCCGTGCCCACCCATCCCCCGGCGCGCACCCGACCGACGTTGGCGCCGGGCGTCGAAGAGGCGTCGACCGCGAGGCGCGAATAGTGGAACACGGCGTTGTCCATCTCCTGAGCAGCGAGCGCCTGGGGCGCCGAGGTCACCGCTGCCGCGGCAGCCAGCGCGAGCCCTGTGCTCGACACCCGAATGGGACGCCTCATTCCTGGCCCGCGTCGGCGTCGACGACGTTCAGGAGCAGCGTCATCCCGGTCATCATGTGATACATGAGATGGCAGTGGAACAGCCAGGGTCCGGGCTCGTCGAACGTCACGTGCGCCTCCACCGTCTCGCCGGGCTGCACGTCGATGACGTGCTTCCGAGGCGCCCGTTCGCTGGGCTCGCCGTTCTGGAGCTCCATGAAGGCGCCGTGGAGGTGCATGGGGTGCTCCATCATCGTCTCGTTCGTCATCACGAGGCGGATGCGCTCCCCGAGGCGGAGCGTCACTGGCTCCGACTGAGTGTACTTCCGATCGTTGAGCGTCCAGAAGTAGCGCTCCATGTCGCCGGTCAGGCGCACCACCAGATCGCGCTCCGGCTCGCGGACGTCGGCGTTCGGGACGAGGGCTCGGAGGTCGCCGTACGCGAGCTTCCTGTGCCCGCCTTCCCCGGCCGGCGGCATCATCGCTGCATGGTCGGCGTGCGCCGCGTGGTCGGTCTGCGGCGGCGGCGGCGCGTGCCCATCGTGCCCCCCAGCGGGGGCTCCGGCGGGTGGACCCGCCGCCGGCATGGGCATATCCGGCATCGGCATGTCGTGGCCCGGCATCCCCCCCATGTCCGCCATCGTGCGGCGCGGCCGAGGGTCCAGGGCGGGCACGGGCGCCTCCGCTCCCTCCCGCTCGGCGAGCGTGCCCCGGACGAAGCCCGAGCGGTCCATCGCCTGCGCGAAGATCGTGTAGGCCTCGCCGCCGCGCGGCTCCACCACCACGTCGTACGTCTCCGCGACCGCGATGCGAAGCTCATCCACCTCGACGGGCTCGACGTCCTGCCCGTCGGCCTGCACGACGCTCATGCGAAGCCCGGGGATCTTGAAGTCGAAGTAAGTCATCGCGGCGGCGTTGATCAGGCGGAGCCGCGCGCGCTCCCCGGGGCGGAAGAGCGCCGTCCAGTTCTCCGCGGCCGTGCGGCCGTTGAGGAGGAAGGTGTACGTCGCTCCGGTGACGTCGGCGATGTCCGTGGGGTCCATGCGCATGCGGCCCCAGGCCGCGCGGTCGCGGACGGTCGCGCCGTCGCCCGAGAAGAGACCCCCGAGGAGGCCCGGCAGCGTCCGCTTGCCGTAGTTGTAGTAGCCGCCGTCGCCCTTGAGGTTGCGGAGAACCTCCATGGGATGCTCGTCGGTCCAGTCCGAGAGCACGAGGACGTGGTCGCGGTCGTACGCAACCGGATCGCCCGCGGCCGGCTCGATGACCAGGGGGGCGTACATGCCCTGCTGCTCCTGGCCGCCCGAGTGGCTGTGGTACCAGTACGTGCCCGCCTGCCGAATGGGGAAGCGGTACGTGAACGTCTCGCCCGGTCGGATGCCGTCGAAGCTGATGCCCGGGACGCCGTCCTGGTCGAACGGCAGGAGGATGCCGTGCCAGTGGATGGACGTGTCCTCGTCCAGGTTGTTCGTGACGTGGATCACGGCCTCGTCCCCCTCCCTCAGCCGAAGGAGACGCCCGGGAACTGCCCCGTCGATGGTCACCGCGTGTCGGCGGGTTCCGCCGATCGACACGCCTGCATGGTCGATCGAGAGGTGGTGTTCCACCCGCCTCGCTCGCTCCGCGGAAGCGGACTCGACGACGGCCCAGAGCGGCCGCGGCGAAAGACCGAGGCCGGAGAGCACGCCGAGCCCGACGACCTCTCGAACGAAGTCCCGACGGGAAGGGCCTTCACGGTTCTCGTTCGTCATGAGCAAGTCACCTGGCGAGCCCGCAATCGACTCAATAGACCGTGAGGACACCGTGCATTCCTCGCTCGTAGTGCCGTGGGAGGAAGCACGCCATCTCCCACTCCCCGCGCCGATCGGCCGGCAGGGTGAAGCTCATCGTGACTCGGCCGCCGACTTCGGCCTGCACCATCGTGCCGTGCCCATCCGCGGTGTGGTCGTGAGCCGTGGCCCCGGCATCCGCGTGGTCGTGCGCGGCTCCCGAGTCCGTGTGGTCGTGGGGCGCCGCGTCGGTCGGATGATCGTGCGGCGTAGCGCCGTGGTCGTCGGCCGGCGCGGTGCCTGTCTCGACGGCGACGCCCTCGAAGAGGTCGACCTCGAAGTCCCCGTTCGCGGGCCTACGTCCGGCCATGAACTCGTGCTCGACGTTGCCCGTGTTCGTGAACACCAGCGTGACGGGCTGACCGGCCGGAATGCGTAGAGGTGCGGGCGCGAAGGCGTAGTCGCGCATGTCCACCTCGATGACGAGTGGATCGGGCGAGGGGGCGTGATCGTGATTCTGTTGGGCGCCGGCAGGGGCCGCGACCGCCAGGGTCGCGAGCAGCAGGGCGGAGGTCCGGGACGCAGGCATGGATGGGCTCTCTCTGGGGAGGTTGAACACCACCCGCGCGGATTCGGCACCCAGCACCCAGCGATCAACGCTCGGCCGTGACCGACTTCGCGCCATTCCGGGCAGGTGGAATACGGCACGTAGCGAGCGCAAGGTGAGGGTTGGCGCATGAAGATTTTGTGAGGGCTCCATGAAGAAGAGTTCATCGAGTGCGACTCGGTGCCCGGGCCGCGCCCCATGGCAGGTCAGGGCGGTCGCCGGGCCGCCGATGACATGAATGATCCCTCATCCATACTTCACGGAGCCTTCACGGGTCGCCGGCTAGACTCCCTCCAGGTGGCCCCAATGGACCGAGCGCCACTAAGCATCAACCGGGAGTCGAACGATGAGGACCAGGCGAGGGGTTTCGATGGCTATGCTGTTGGTGTTGGTGGGAGTGGCTCCGTCGGTGGCACAACGGCCACGCCAGGAGGGCTACGATCACACCGCACCCCAGCGGCACGGATGGGACATGACGATGGATCACGAGGCGCGCGCGATCATGGCCACGACGGGCGAGATGATGACCACGCAGGTCACGGCCTCGACCGCCGACGAGATCGTTGGGCCGCGGCGGGCTCGAAGGGCGTCAGGGCCGTCGCGACTGCAGGCCGCGGACAGACGCGTGCCCGCCACGCCTGCGGTGGGCGAACACGTCGAGCGGGCGGGCGTGCGCCGGTTCACGGGCTCGTCACGCGTTCGGCCGGTGGTCACGGGGGTTCACGTTCTCGACGCAGACGACGCCCAGGCGTCCGAGTCCAGTCGCCGGGCGATCAGACGGCCGAGCGGCCCAACGCGGATTCCTCGGCGGTGACGTCGAGCACGCTGCCCGTGAGAGGCGCCGCTGAGACGGCGGACGTGCCTCGCCTCCGGCGGAGGCGAGGCACGGCTGACACGAGTGGTTCCGACCAGACCGCCCTACGGATTAGAGGGCACGGGGGGCCAAGGACGTCGCCCCGAGTTGATCGTCGCCGGATAGCTGCCCGTTCGATTCTGTGCTGCGCCGTGACCCTGGCCTCGGCCACGTCAGCGGCGGTCGGGTCAGCGCAGCTCGCTCCCGCTTCGCACGACCCTCGGCATCCCGACGCGGCGTTCGAGAGCTGGACGCTGCTCACGGAGCTTACGACCGAGGACGGAGGCCACCACGGTGTGGCCGCCGTGTTCTTCACCGGAACGGTTCTCGGCCTGCGGGCGAGCGGCATCTACGTCGTGCTCACTGAAGATGGGGCAACCGGGTCACTCACCTATCAGCAGACCTCGCTGCCTCTCGTCCATCGGACACGACACGATACCGATCGGCTGCTCGAGGAGTACCGAGGGAACCGGCTGGAACGCGCCCTCGGGGACGGAGCCTACGAGGTCCGAGTCCGCATCGACGACCTGGAAATGTCGCTCGATCTACGTCCCACGGGGCCTGCACTCACGCTCGGACCACAGCCCGTTGGTCAGAACAAGGTCGAGGAGGTCGTGATCGTCCCGCGCGGAGCCGCCGCTGCACGGATCGTGCGGGGGAGAGATACACTGACCGCCTTCGGGTCGGGACTGATGCAGCACGCCTGGGGCGATCCGCCGGAGCTGGAAGCAGCGGGGACCGTCCTTGCCATCGTCCTCGACGACGGCACCACGGTGTCGGTCCTGCACGGAGAGTCCACCGACTCGCATTCGCTCGCTGTGGCCCAACCCAATGGCACCCCTGTGGTCACCTCAGAATTCGACCTACGCGCCGGATCCACCGTTGCGGCCGGGCCGGCTGGCAATCGCTTCGGAGTCGAATGGAGAATCACATCGGACGCCGCGGACGTCGACCTCACGATCGAGTTCGCCGGTGAAGGCCAGGAAGTCGCGCTGGCGAGTATTCCTTACTGGTTCGCCCGCTGCTCAGTTGCCGGCGTCGTGGGCGACCAACGGGTCGAGGGCGTTGGCCACGTGTATGTCCGCGCCTCATCTGGAACGTCGGGGCCGAGCCGCTGAGCGGTCCGACGTGAGTGGGGCGCCCGACCCCTTCGGGTCGCTCATGAGCCTTCGGTCCCCAATCGCTTCCAGTTTCATCGGTCGCCAGTCAGCGTCCGCGCCTACAACCCGCCGCGCCCGACGCCCGGCTTTCTTCGGCATGGGCCGATCACCGTAAGCTCGTCGTGCAGGACCGCCGCAGACTTGTGACGGGCGGCATGTGCCTTGCCGACGTTTGGCTGGGCAGCTGTGTGTCCATGTGCACCTGGCGGGACTCGGCGGCCCTGGTGGAAGGGCAGGCTGCTCGTGAGGGAGCGCTCGCGTTCGAACGAACGTGGAAACTCGGACGGTCCGTCACACCGAGAGCGACTCGGCGGCGGTCCACGACCGCCCGAGCTGGAGGCTCACGGCGGGAGCGCTGGGGGTCGGTTCCCGTGCGGGTTGTCGCCGACGAGCCGCGCACGCGACGAGTCGAGCGGATGCTCGTCGACGTCTTTAGCGCAGCTCGCTCGGAGATCCTGATCACCAACCCCCTACTTCGTTCCGCCGGCACCGTTGGGGAACGCCCTGATGGGAGCGGCGCGACGCGGCGTCGCCACGCACGTTCTGCTGCCTGGAATCTCCAACGACCGTCGGGTAGGCCTGTCGTCGGAGCAGGTCATCGGGCCGTTCTTGCGGACCGGCGAAAACGTTTGGCGTTGGCATGGGCCGCTCGTTCACGCGAAGAATCGTCGTCGACCGCTGCTGGTCTCTCGTGGGCTCCACGAACCTAGACCCACTGAGCCTGCACCGGAACTCAGAGCTCAACGTCGAGATCCAGGGCTCGGCCTTCGGAGAGCAGTTGGCGGAGGTGTTCCTGAGAGACGTGGGTCTCGCGACGTCGTTCCACGCACGACGATTGGCTGCGGCGCCCGCTGCGACGTCGCTTGTTGACTCGGCTTGCGACACTCGGCAAGTCGTGACAATGAGCGAAGCGTGTTGCCTCCTATTCGATCGTCCATCGTGATCCATGCTCGGGCACGACGGCCTCCCACCCGAGCGAGTCCTCGATCCGGCGCCGGAACGCGTCGGCTGCCGACGACTCGCCGTGCGTGACGAACACGCGCCCCGGGGCCAACGCGCCGACTTCGAGCCAATCCAACATCTCGCGGTAGTCTGCGTGCGCGGACAGGCCATGGAGCTGCTCGATGCGCGCCCGGACCGGCACGTATTGTCCGTGCACCTTGACCTCGTCGGCCCCGTCCACGAGCGACCGACCGCGCGTGCCCGCAGCCTGGAAGCCCGCGAAGGCGACGGTGGTCCGGCGGTCCGAAAGGAAGCGCCGAAAGTGGTGCAGGATCCGACCGCCGGTCGCCATGCCGCTCGCCGACACGACGATCATCGGCCCCGAGCGCTCGTCGATCGCCTTGGACTCCTTGGGCGTGCGCGTGTACTCGGCCAGGTCGCACATGGAGTGACACTGCGCCTCCGAGAGCCTGTGGTCCTCCCCGTGATCGCAGAAGATGCGCGTCGCGCTGATCGCCATCGGGCTGTCGAGGAAGACGGGCAGGTGCGGCACTCGCCCGGCGCGCTCGAGCTCGGCCAGCAAATGGAGCATGTGCTGTGCGCGGCCGACCGCGAATGCCGGCACGAGCACCACGCCTCCACGCCCGGCGGTTTCGGTGACGATTCGCGCCAACTCGTCCGCCACGTCGCTCTCTGCGTGGCGGCGGTCTCCGTACGTCGACTCTGTCACCAGGTAGTCGGCAGTCGGAGGTGGCTCGGGGGGCCTCATGACCGGGTCGACGGGCCTGCCGACGTCTCCAGTGAAAAGGATACTCGTCCCGTCGACATCGATGCGCAGGCAGGCGGAGCCGAGGACATGCCCGGCGCGCGTGAAAGTCGCCGCGATGCCCGGCGCGATCTCGAACCGGTCGTGGTAGCCGTGCGGATTCAACCGCTCCAGCGCCCGCTCCGCATCGGGCCCCGTGTACAGCGGCATCGCCGGCCGGTGGCGAGCGTAGCCGTGCTCGTTCGCGCGACGGGCGTCCTCCTCCTGGAGGTACGCCGCGTCCGGCAACAGGATGTGCAGCAGGTCGGCCGTACCGTTCGTGCAGTGCACGGGGCCCTCGTACCCGAGCTTGCAGAGGCGGGGCAAGTAGCCCGTGTGGTCGATGTGCGCGTGCGTCAGGACGACAGCATCCAGGGAGGCCGCGTCGAATCCCGGCGCGGACCAATTTCGCTCGCGCAGCCGCTTGTAGCCCTGGAAGAGCCCGCAGTCCACGAGCACCCGGGCGTCACGCCCCTCGACGAGGTACCGCGAGCCGGTGACGGTCTCCGCGGCGCCGAAAAACGTGATCGTCGGATGCCTCACCTGTGCGCGGGTCACCGGCCAACCGCCGCCGATGCGCCGGCGCCCCCGGGTGAAACGCTCCACGATCCACCGCGAACACCGAGGGCCGCGTCCGTCATCCGGATCGATGCTTCCGCGCTCGGCTCGGTTCCGGACAGCGCCCGCACGGCGTCGATCGTCTCCGGGATGACGATCGCCTGGTTGTCCACCATGTAGGCGTAGTAGAGCTCATCGCCCACGACCGAGAGCACGTCCTCCCACACCACGACCTCGTGGACGTCGCCGCGACGACGGCCCTGGTCCATGGCCAGCTCCTTGATCGCGTTGATCGCGCCGAGCCCCGCATCACCGCGAACGAAGGCGATGCGACTCGAGGACCGCAGCGCTTCCAGCGCCGTCTCGCGCTCCGCCGGGCGAGCGAGCCGAACGCACCAGAAATGCACGTGCGCGAGCGTCTCGGGCACCTTCACGGCCATGGTGACCACGTCGAGGTCGGGATCGACCGTCTGCGCGTCCGGCGCCTGGTGGCTCGGAATCGTGAGCTCCGGAACCACCGTGTTCATGATCCCGCCGAGGTGACTCTCCCAGGGGTCGGTGGCGCGGCGGAGGAGCGTGCCCCGCGCCGACGCCAGCAGTCCTTCCCGCTTCAGCGCGGTGAGAGTCCGCACGATCGACGTCGTGTTGCACGAGACCACCCGTGTGCACTCCAGGCCGACGGCCTCGGAATAGTTGGCGTCGGCCACGAAGGAGTGCCCGGTGACCTCGTGCTTCTCACCCCCTTGGAGCACGAACTTGACCTCGGCTTCGCGGTACCGCTGGGCGTTGCGGGCTCCGACCCGCTTCGGGGTGCAGTCGACGATGACGTCGACCCGCTCCAGTAGGTCGTCCAGCTCGCCCGCGGGCTCGAGCCCGGCTCTCGTCATCGCGGACGCGTGCTCCGCGTCCCCGCCGAACAGCTCGATGTGCTTCTCTCGGGCCACCGCGGGACGCCAGTCGGTAGCGACGTCGGCGACCCCCGCGAGCGCCATGTCCTCCTGCGCGAGGACCGCGTCCGCCACGCGCTTTCCGATCGCACCGTATCCGTTCACCCCGACCCGGATTCGCCGTTCTGCACTCATGTCGTCCTTCCCGTGAATGGTCCGATTCGATTCAGAGGTCCGTCGGTCGCGCCAATCGCTCGCCCACCTGGTGGAGCGGGCCCGTCCCGGCTTCGAAGGCCGTGATGTTCCCGATCGTCGCCTCCGCGATGGCGCGTAAGGCGTCCTCGGTGAAGAACCCCAGATGCGCGGTGACGACGACGTTGGGGAAGGTCAGCAGTCGCATGAAGACGTCGTCCTGGATGACCTGCCCTGACAGGTCCTCGAAGAAGAGGCCCTCCTCCTCCTCGTACACGTCCATGCCGAGCGCCCCGATGTGCCCCCGCTTGAGGGCCGAGATGACGGCGGCGGTGTCCACGAGGGCGCCGCGCCCGGTGTTGATGAGCATCACCCCGCTCCTCATGTGGTCCAGCGCCGGCTCGTCGATCAGATGACGCGTCTCGGGTGTCAGCGGGCAATGCAGGGATACGATGTCCGCCGCCGCGAGCAGCGCTTCGAGCGCAACATACTCCACTCCGGACGCGCGGCACTCCTCGTTCGGCGAGGGATCTGCGGCGAGCACGCGGCACCCGAACCCGGACATGATCCGGGCGAAGACCGTGCCGATGTGCCCGGTGCCCACGACGCCGACGGTCCGCCCGTGCAGATCGAAGCCGAGCAGGCCGTCGAGCGAGAAGTTGCCGTCCCGCACACGGGGGTAGGCGCGGTGAAGCTTCCGGTTCAAGCTCAGGACCAGCCCCACAGCGTGCTCGGCGACGGCGTGCGGCGAGTACGCGGGAACGCGCGCGACGGTGATGCCGAATTCGGTCGCTGCGTCGAGATCGATGTTGTTGAAGCCCGCGGATCGGAGCGCGATGAGCTGAATCCCGACGCGAGCGAGCGCCGCGAGGGCGTCGCGATCCAGGCGGTCGTTGACGAACGCGCAGACCGCACCCGAGCCTTCGGCCAGCGAAGCGGTCCGGGCATCCAGGTGTGCTTCCAAGAAGACCAGGTCGTGGCGCGCCGGGCTATTCGCCCCCGAAAGGAAGCGTCGGTCGTACGGTCTGGCGCTGTAGACGGATACGCGCATGCCCGCTCCACCTAATGGCTGAGGGCTCCCGGCCGCGGCAGATCGAGGACATAGAACGCGGCCGTGTCGATCTCACGGGGGCCGGTGCCCGCGATTCCCCACGTCGGCATTCCCGCCGCGCGCCCGACGAACACCCGGTGACGGACGGAGTCGATGCTCGACGCGAGGCGCCACTCGGGCTCGACCAGGGGTGGAACGAAGGGCGCTCGCTCGAGCGTCCGGATCCTCGCCACGCACCGAAGGCTCGCCGCCTCAGCCATCATGGATACCCAGCCTCCGGCACAGTCCCTCGTGGCACGCCTGGACACGCGCGACGACCTGCGCTGGATCATCGATGACTTCCAGCGCCTCGAGGTCCGCTGGCGAGAGCGTTCGCGCCCCCACCGCCGTGCTTCTCAGCCAGGCGAGGAGGCCGTCCCAGTACGAGGATCCCACGAGGATCACCGGAAAGGGATCCAGCTTGTGCGTGATCTTCAGGTTCAGCGCCTCGAAGAGCTCGTCGAGCGTGCCGAAGCCGCCGGGCAGGCACACGAATGCGCACGAATACTTCACGAAGGCGAGCTTTCTCAGGAAGAAGTAGTGGAACGCCACGCGCAGGCCGAGATGTCGGTTGGGCTCCTCTTGAGCGGGCAGGTCGATCGTGAGCCCGACCGAGGGACCACCCGCCGACTGAGCCGCTTCGTTCGCGGCTTCCATGAGGCCCGGCCCTCCACCGGTGATCACCGTGAAGCCGGCGGCGCTCAGGGCGTCGGAGGTGCGCCGGGCCAGGTCCCCCCACTCGGCGGCGGGGACGGCTCGCGCGGATCCGAAGACCGAGACGGCCTTTCGAACGTGGGCAAGCGCGAGAAAGGCGGCGCGGGCCTCGTCCGCGATGCGGCGCGTGCGGTCCTCGTCGTCGAGGTCGGTCGTACCGATCAGGTGCCCGCGTAGGAGCTCGTCCATCGGATCGCTTGCCTCCCAGTCGGCCGGCGCCATCACGAGTGGGGACCGCGTCGGAACGGGGGCGGCGTCTTGGCGCCCAGCCGGTCAACCGCCGCAAGCGCATCTTCGAGCACGAAGGAAGTCGGCTCGACGGTGAGATACGCCGCCTCGTCGACCGGGTTCACGTAGGCCTCGAGGACCCCCGGCACACGCCGCAGCGCCTTCTCCAGCGGCAGTCGGTCCCCGGCGGCGCACGCGACGCCGAGCAGGGGCAGCCGCACCGTCTCTTTCGCGTCGCGTCGCGCCTGCTCGTCCAAGAATGCCGTCGGATCGGCCTCGAAGGCTCGTCGGCACGTCTCCGAGCAGAAGTAGTAGGTCCGATTGCCCTGCTCGCTCGAGGCGACCGCGTCCCCACGCTCGAAGGTCATGCCGCAAACGGGGTCCTGCACGGCGTTCCTTTCCATCGATGGCCCTCCGTCCATGCATTCCCTTCTGGTGCGTCACCTCAGAATACGATGGAGGGCGTGAACCTCCGATGAAGCCTCGATGAAGAGGCCTTCATGCCCATTTCACGTCGGGTTCACGGCCGGAGTAGCACGTTTCACCCACAACTCATGGAAGACGGAGGCGCTGGATGAAACGGTCGGCCGATGTCGGAATCCTCGGGGCGGGTCCGGCCGGAGCGCGGGCCGCGGAGCTGTTGGCCGCGCGAGGCGTGAGCGTCGTGCTGCTCGACCCGAAGGTTCCCTGGGAGAAGCCTTGCGGGGGAGGCTTGACGCCCCCTGCCTTCGACGAGATCCCCGAGCTCCAAGAGCTTCTGCCCCATGCGCGTGCGATCCATCGGGTCCGCGTCGAGGTGAGCCCCGAGGAGGGCTTCAGCGTCGACCTGGAGCGCCCCATGAGGATCCTCTCCCGCCGTACGCTCGGGCGTTGGCTGCTCGAGCGAGCCCTCGACTCCGGTGCGGCCCACGTGCCGGCGAAGGTGTCCTCCCTCACGAAGACGGCAGGCACGTGGCTGCTCGACACCGAACGCGGGCCCTTCCGAGTCCCGTTCGTGATCGGCGCCGATGGCGCCGCGAGCCTCGTGCGGCGTGTAGCGGCGCCACGCTTCGACGTCGAG
Source organism: Gemmatimonadales bacterium (assembly GCA_050181335.1). Lineage (GTDB taxonomy): Bacteria > Gemmatimonadota > Gemmatimonadetes > Longimicrobiales > Gaopeijiaceae > UBA2982. The sequence continues at coordinate 30,337 of JBFXDG010000016.1, forward strand.
CTGGCGCCGACGCGTGTTGCGTACCCCGCGCAGGCCGGCCCCACGCCGGACACCGCCGTGCTCAAGTTCTATGGGGGGATCGCCGGATACCTGTGGGACTTTCCGCGCCCGGACCACCGCTCCGTCGGCATCGGCGTTCCGAACGGCACCTGGCGGCGCCCGATGCTGGACGGCGAGATCGACGCCTATCGGGACTCGAGCGAGCCGTGCGATTGCCCGGGACTCGAGCGGGCCGGCGCCGTCATCGGGACCGCCCAACTCGGTCACGGAGACTTCTCGCACGTCGTGGGCGCCGACTTCGCGCTTCTCGGCGACGCGGCGGGCTTCGCCGACCCGCTGACGGGTGAAGGCATTCAGAACGCGCTCCGCTCGGCGGCGCTCTTCGCCGCTGCCTGGAACGATGGTGACGCACGAGCCTACGGCTCGCTCGCCCGCGAGGCCTTCGCGAGCGAGTTCGCGGTGGCCCGCACGATCCGGCGCTCGGTCTTCGAGGGAGAGCTGGGGCTTCGGCTGATCCGAAGCGCCCTTTCGTCGGATGCTTCCTACGCGCTCGTCGCAGCCATCGTGAACGCGGTGAACGAGCACGACGGTCGTCTCCTCAAGCTCGCGAGCCGTTGGATGGGAACGTCGCGCCTGCTGCGTCGCGACCCGTCGTTGGCCGGCCGCGTGCGGCGGACACCCGTCCCTTGCGCATGCGGGGGTCGCGATCGACGCGACCACGCGCCGTGCGGGTCGGCCGCGACTGCCGCCTGAGCGTGGTGGGACCTGACAGATGCAGCACACCTCCGACCCTCCGGTCGACCCGGCACGGCCGCGGCTGGACCCTCGGGAGCGCAGCAGCGAGTACTCCGTCGACCTCGCCGTCGCGGGCATGGGCTGCCCGAGCTGCGGGAACCGCGTACGGAACGCGCTGCTGGCCCACCCCGGCGTCCGCGAGGCGGAGGTGGATCTCTGCGCTCTCACGGTCCGTGTCTGGTACCGTCCGGAGCTCGTCGGCGTGAGCGAGCTGGTTGCGATCATCGAGGTCGTGGGACAGGCCAGCCAACACCGCTACGCTGCGGTTCCGCTGGGCCTGAGCTCCAAGTCGACGTGAAGGACGCTTCATCCGCGGTTCATGACTCCTTCAGAGGTCGTCCCCGAGATTGGAGAGGACTTCAGCAGAGAGGCGACCATGGAATGGCTGCAAGCGAACTGGGTTTGGCTCCTGGTGATCCTGGCCTTCATCGGGATGCACATGGGCCACGGCCACGGAGGTCACGGCGGACACGGAAGTCGTGCCGAGCCACGCGAGGGCGGCGAGGGCCGCGGGTCCCGCCGGGGCGGCTGCCACTGAGCGGCGACATCGACTGACATCGACGGAGAGAGGACCCATGCCCGCCTACGGACTCTGGACGCTCGTCGTCCTGAACTCGGCGATCTTCATCGGCTTCGCGTTCAGCTTCTTCAGGCCCGCGACGCAGAGAGATTGGCGCTCGTTCGGCGCCTTCAGCGCCTTTCTGGTCGCGCTCTTCACCGAGATGTACGGCTTTCCGCTGACGATCTATCTGCTCTCGGGGTGGCTCCAGACGCGCTTTCCAGGCGTCGATTGGCTGGCGCACGACTCGGGCCACCTGCTCGAGATGATGTTCGGATGGAGTGGGAACCCGCACTTCGGCCCGTTCCACCTGCTGAGCTTCGTGCTGATCGGGGGCGGATTCGTGCTCCTCGCGTCCGCGTGGCCGGTGCTCTACCGAGCGCAGCGCGAGGGTGGTCTCGCCACGACGGGACCCTACGCGCGGGTGCGTCATCCGCAGTACGTGGGCTTCGTCCTCATCATGCTCGGCTTCCTGGTGCAGTGGCCCACGATCCTCACGCTCCTCATGTTCCCCGTCCTGGTCGTCATGTACTGGCGGCTCTCGATCTGGGAGGAGCGCGAGGCACAGCGCCTCTTCGGCGAAGCCTATGAGGCCTATGCCGAACGAGTTCCACGCTTCATTCCGGAGGTGACCTCATGGCGAGCGAATCGCCCCACGCAGCCCACTCCGTAGCGCCCCTCGACACGGCGCCTCGCGGGCGCCCGCTCTGCTTGGACTGCGAGTCCACGCGGCTGCGGCTTCACGGGCTGCAGTGCTCGACGTGCTCGCCGACGGTCGAGGCGGCGCTCCGGGAAGTGGAGGGCGTCCACTCCGCGACGGTCAGCGTTGGCACGGGTGAGGCGGTCGTCACCTACGACCGTAGGCTGACCTCGGCCCCCGCGCTCGTCGAGGCGGTGGAGGCCAGCGGCTACGGCGTCGCGATGATCGACGGCGCTCCGGTGTCTGACCGGGACCACGGAGGACACACGAGCGACGCGAGCGACGCGCCCAGCGACGAGGCTGATGCGGAGACAGCTGCGCACCAGCGCGAGTACCGCCAGCTGATGCGGAAGTTCTGGGTCGCCGCCGTCATCGCTGTGCCGGTCATGCTGGTGGCCTATCCCGAGCTTTCGTGGTTCTACCTTCCCTATGTCTTTGCCTCGGCCGTCTCGGAGCGGACCGAGTGGCTTCTCTTCGCGGCCTCGGGGGTGCTGAGCCTTCCGGTCCTGTTCTACTCGGGCCGGCACTTTTTCGTGGGTGCATGGGCCGCGTTCAGGCACCAATCGGCCGACATGAACACGCTCATCGCGCTCGGGACCTCTGCGGCCTGGATCTATTCGTCCGTTGCGCTCCTCCTGCCCGAGCTCTTTCCGGAGGGAACCGCCGAGCCGTTCTACGACGTCACCGCGGTCGTCACGGCGCTCGTCGTGCTCGGTCAGGCCCTGGAGGTCCGCGCGAAGGGCCAGACGAGCCAAGCCATCCGGAAGCTCATCGGCCTCCAGGCAAAGATGGCGCGCGTGGTGCGCGACGGGGCTGAGGTCGAGGTCCGCGTGGACGAGGTGCAGCTCGGCGACATCGTAGTCGTGCGCCCCGGAGAGAAGATCCCGGTCGACGGTGAGATCATCGAGGGGCGGAGCGCGGTCGACGAGTCGATGATCACCGGCGAGAGCCTCCCCGTGGACAAGGCGGTCGGCGACGAGGTCGTCGGGGCGACCATGAATACGACGGGCAGCTTCAAGTTCCGAGCCACGCGAGTGGGGAGGGACACCGCGCTGGCGCAGATCGTTCGCATGGTCCAGGACGCGATGGGCTCCAAGGCCCCGATCGCGCGGCTGGTGGATGTCGTCTCGGGCTACTTCGTCCCGGCCGTGATGATCGTCGCGATCCTGACGTTCCTGGCGTGGTACAACTTCGGCCAGGGCGAGGCGCTCGCGTTCGGCGTAGTGACCGCCGTGACCGTGCTGATCATCGCCTGCCCGTGCGCGGTCGGGATGGCCGTGCCGATGAGCATGGTCGCCGGGGTCGGAAAGGCCGCCGAGCACGGCGTCCTGATCCGCAACGGAGAGGCTTTGCAGGTCTCCTCGAAGCTCGACAAGATCGTCCTCGACAAGACCGGCACGATCACGCGCGGGGAGCCCGCGCTCACCGATGTGGTGGCGGCCCCTTACTTCGACGAGGCGACGGTGCTGCGTCTTGCGGCTGGGGCCGACCGCCCGAGCGAGCATCCCCTCGCGCAGGCCATCGTCCACGGGGCCCGCGCCAGGGGCTTCGAGCCCGCGGAGCCCAGCAGCTTCGACGCCGTTCCAGGCCACGGTGTCGAGACGGTGGTCGATGGAAGGCCCGTGCTGGTGGGCAACCGAAAGCTCCTGGATCGCGCCGGGATCGACGCTGCGTCGCTCGAGCCCGACGTGCTGCGCCTTCAGCAGGACGGAAAGACCGCGATGTACGTGGCGATCGACGGCCGCGCGGCCGGCGTCGTCGCCGTCGCCGACACGGTGAAGGATGATTCGGTCGAGGCGATCCGCGTGATGAAGCAGCTTGGGCTCGAGGTCGTCATGCTCACCGGGGACAATGAACGGACCGCCCAAGCGATCGCCCGCCAGGTCGGCATCGAGCGAGTGCTCGCCGACGTGCTCCCCGAGGACAAGGCCAAGGAGGTGCACGGCCTGAAGGTCGACGGAAGCACGGTGGGCATGGTCGGTGACGGTATCAACGACGCGCCCGCGCTGGTGGAGGCCGACGTGGGATTCGCGATCGGAACGGGCACCGACGTCGCGATCGAGGCCGCGGACGTCACGCTCATGAGCGGGAGCCTCAAGGGCGTCGCGTACGCGATCGAGGTCTCCAAAGCCACGATGCGCAACGCCAAGCAGAGCCTCTTTGGTGCGTTCGTCTACAACACGCTCGGCATTCCGGTCGCGGCGGGCGTGCTCTATCCGTTCTTCGGCCTGCTCCTCTCCCCCCTGATCGCCGGAGCGGCGATGGCCGCTTCGAGCGTGACGGTCGTGACCAATGCGAACAGGCTGCGCTTCTTCAAGGCGCGGAGCTTCGCCCCCGCTCCGAGTCAACCCAAGGAGGTGTCCGCATGACGACCGGACAGTGGATCGTCAACCTGCTCGGCCTCACGAGCATCGTATGGATCGTGTGGTACTTCTGGCTCCAGAGGAAGGAGGGGGTTGCGGCGGCCGTCGTCGGAGGTGTCCAGGAGGTCGCCGTGACGGTCAAGGGCGGATACGACCCCGACACGATCGTCGTGAAGGCAGGTGCGCCCGTCAGGCTGAGCTTCACGCGCCGGGAGTCCTCGCTCTGTAGCGAGATGGTGGTGTTCGACGGGCTCGACCGCTCCGCCAAGCTTCCGGAGGGTGAGACGGTGGCCGTGGAGTTCACGCCCCAAGCACCCGGGGAGATCCCCTTCCAATGCCAGATGGGCATGCTGCGCGGGAAGATCGTCGTGACGAGGTGAAAGGCCCGTGATTCGGCACGACGATGCAGTCCCCTTCACGCTCGTCCTCGCCGGGGGTGGAGCGCGCGGCTACGCGCACGCCGGCGTCCTCCGTGCGCTGGAGCATTTGGGCTTTGCGCCCGCGGGCATCGTGGGTGTCTCGATGGGCGCGATCGTCGCGGCGACCTATGCGCTCCGGGACGACTGGTACGATGCGCTGCTGGAAGTCGACCTCGGCGGAGCCTCCCGTCCGAGGCCCCGCCTGCGCTTCCCCGGTCGGGGTCTCGCGGTGGCGCGCCGCGGATGGCGGTACGCGCAGGCGACGTGGAGCCTGGTGACCGGCTGGGGCGCTCCCGAAGGCATTGCCGAGGCAGGACGGGCGGCGTTGGACACGCTCATCGGCTCAGGGCGGCTCGAAGAAGGCCGGATACCCGTACGCATTTCCGCCACGGACCTGCGCTCGGGCAAGCGCGTGGTCTTCGACGAGGGTCCCGCGGCTGAGGCCGTCTACGCGAGCTCCGCCCTGGCGGGCGTGCTCCAGCCCCTCGAGATAGGAGACCTACTCTTGGTGGACGGGGTGTACTCCGACATCGCACCCGTGGATGTCGCCCGGGAACTCGGCGCGCCCGTGGTGGTCGCCGTCGATCCCAGCCAGGGGGCTGGAGCCGGCAACGTAGCCAATGGCCTGCAAGTGGTGATGCGCGCCATGGAGATCTGCCACCTGTCGCACGCGCACCTGCGCGTGGATGCTGCCGACATCGTGCTCCGCCCGATCTTCGACGGCGTCATCGACGTGCTGAACTTCGGGGCACGCAGGGAGTGCCTCGCTGCGGGGATCAGAGAGGTGCGGCGCAACCGTGACCAGCTGTCGCGGGCGCTCCTCGGGGAGGCGCACCGAAACACCATCGCGGCGATGGGCAACTCAGGCGTGGTCCCGAGCCAAGCGACTCCAGAGACCAACTCGTAGGGCGAACTGAACGAGTTCGCGGCGATGACGAAGTCCCAGCTTCTTCATCGTCCTGGACCTGTACGTTTCCACGGTCCTGGGGCTCAGGAACAAGCGTCGGCCGATCTCGTGTGCCGTGTGACCCGTGGCCGTGAAGGCCACGATCTCTCGCTCTCGGCGACTGAGCGAAGCAAGGGCTCTGACGTCGTCCTGCGTGGGCCCGAGCAACGATTGAAGGAACGGGGTGGTCGCGTCCGCCCGAAGGGCGGCATGAGCGACGGCGGTTGCGCGGAGTTGAGTGACGGCATCGCTTCCAAGGATCTGGCTCGAACAACGGACCGAGACCAGCAGCGCGGTTCCCAAGGGGAACGTTGCAAGGCGCAAGATGGGCTGTGCCCGCGGGCCCTGCACGGGCTCACGAACTTCCAGCCAGACTCCCCCGCCGCCGGTCACGTCCCGTGCATCGATGGGTTCCGCCACCTGGCCGTTTCAAGCTCAACTGCCAGCCGCGCCTTTGGAGGCCCGCGAGCGCCACATGCAACCCGAGAGGCTCATCGAAGAGCAGCAGCTCCAGCTCGTCGTACATCGCGTGGATTCCACGCATGGTCAGCCTCCGTCGCTCAAGCCTCACCCTGACATGATGAAGGCGACGTGAGATTCTTCTGAAACGTCTTTCATGTCTCGTGAGCTTCGGTTACCCACGTGCGCAGCAGCGCGCTGACGGCTAGAGTTCCACGCGGACCTCCAATCAACCGGTACTTACATGCGCATCTTGGTTGTCGAGGACGAGAAGAAGGTCGCGAGCTTCTTGGAAAAAGGGCTGCGCGAAGAGGGCTACGCCGTGGATGTGGCGCACGACGGAGACGACGGCTTGATGAAGGCGCTCGTGCACGAGTATGACCTGCTGGTGCTGGACGTCATGATGCCGGGACGGTCGGGGCTGGAGGTGGTGCGCGAGGTCCGGGCGAGGGGCGCGACGACCCCTGTGCTGATGCTCACGGCGCGGGATGCCGAGCAAGATGTGGTGCTGGGGTTGGACGCCGGTGCGGACGACTACCTCACGAAGCCCTTCGGGTTCGACGAGCTCTTGGCGCGGGTCCGGGCGCTGCTGCGTCGCGGTGGAGCTGCGCGCCCCGATCGCTTGATCTACCGGGACATCGAACTGGACCGCGTGAAGCACGCCGCGACCCGCGAGGGCGAGCGCCTGGACCTGACCCCGAAGGAGTTCCAGCTTCTCGAGTACTTCATGCTCCTTCCCGAGCGGGTCGTTCGGCGCACGGAGCTCCTGGAGAAGGTGTGGGACCTCCACTTCGACCCCATGAGCAACGTCGTCGACGTCCACCTGGGAAACCTCCGCAGGAAGCTCGAGAGCAGCGGACGGGCGCCCGTGCTTCACACCGTACGCGGCGTCGGCTACGTGCTTCGGGAGGGCGGGCCGCAGTGACCCGTTCGTTCCGTATGGGTCTAGCGCTGCGCGCCACGGCCTTCGTGGCGATGGCGCTCACGGCCGTGTCCATCGTGAGCGTTCTGCTCCTCCGTTCCGTGCTCGACGGTGAGATCGACGCGACCGTGCTCGAGATCGCGTCGATCCACGCGGCGTCGCTTACCGACGACCCGTCGGGCGAGATGCACTTCCACGACTGGGAGCTGACGCCGGACGAGGTCGACGCAGTTCAGGACCTTGTCCGTTACGCGCAGGTCTGGCAGGCGAACGGCGAGAGCCTGCTGCGCAGTCAGTACATGACGGAGGACCTCCCGCTCGACTCGGAGCTCCTCGCGCGCGCCGGCGGCGGTGAGCTCGTGTGGGCGGCCGGCCGGTTCGATGGGGTGCCGATCCGGGTGCTGTACTATCCGCTCGAGCGCCTGGGCGCGGAGCACGAGCGCCACGTTCTTCAGGTTGCGGCGCCGCTACGCAGTCGCAACGCCATGCTCTCGCGCGTGGGCGTCTTCCTTGCTGTGCTTTCACTAGCGGCAACGGTGGCCACGTTCGCCGGGTCGTGGTGGTTGGCCGGGCGCGCGGTCCGTCCGGTCCACGAGGTGATCGACCAAGCCGAGGCGATCGGAGCGCAGTCGCTCGATCGACGCATTCGCTCCTACGCCGACACGCTGGAGTACCAGCGACTCGTCGACGTGCTGAACACGATGCTCGAGCGCATCCAGGGAGCCTTCGAGGTGCAGCGGCAGTTCGCTGCGGACGCGAGCCACGAGCTGCGTTCACCGCTCACGGCGATGCGCGGAGAGCTGGAGCTCGCATTGCGCCGGGAGCGCGAGCCCACGGAGTACCGCCGCGCCCTCGAAAGCACCCTAGAGGAAGTCATTCGTCTGTCGAGAATCACCGAGGATCTACTCGTTCTCGCTCGTTCGGATTCTGGAGCGCTCCTCACCCGCGTGGAGCCAACGGACGTGGCTGGAGTGGTGAGACGTGTCATGGACCGCCTCGAGGGCAGCGCGTCCGGCAAGGGCGTCCACCTGGAGGCCGAAGCGACCGGGGACGCCACGGGTGAGATCGACCCCGTGCTGGTGGGGCAGGCCGTCTGGAACCTCCTCGAGAACGCGATCCGACACACGCCGGAACGGGGCACGGTGCGGGTCGTGACCCGGGGCGCGGTGGGGGAGGTCTCGGTGACCGTCGAGGACAGCGGGCCCGGGTTTTCGGCCGAGGCGCTCGAGCGTGCGTTCGATCGCTTCTTTCGGGGAGACCCGGCCCGGAGCCGTCAGCAGGAAGCGTCGGGAACGGGGTTGGGGCTCGCCATCGTGAAGGGAGTGGTCGAGGCGCACCACGGGTCCGTCCGGGCGGGCAACGGCCCCTCGGGCGGTGCGCGCGTCACGCTCGTCTTTCCTCGGAGTCACGCGCCAGCCGCCTGAAGATTTCTTCATGCCGGGCTCATCGGGCGTTCATCCGGGGTCCGCCAGCTTGCGTGTGTCGAACGGTCCACCGTGAGGACGCACGTGAAAGCTACACCGCGTCGAGCCGCAGCCCTCGCCCTGCTCCTGCTCCTGTCAAGACCCCCGGTCGCGGCCGCGCAGGTCGAGGGGAAGCCCGCATCACCGGAGCCAGGGCTTCAATTGAGTGAGGTCCTGGCGCTCGCCGAGGCCCGCAACCCGATGCTCGGCGCGCTCCGCTCAGCCGCTACGGCGGCGGGGGCGCGTCAGCCCGAGGCCTCCACGCTTCCCGACCCAATGCTTCAGCTCGGGATCATGAACTTCGGTCTGCCGTCGTTCAACACCGACATGCCGACCTCGATGGTCCCGTCCGTCCAGCTCATGCAGATGGTCCCCTTCCCGGGCAAGCTCGGCCTGAAGGGTGAGATCGCGGCATACTCGACGGCGATGGCGGACGCATCGGCCCGAGAGACGAGCTGGCTCGTACGACGAGAGGCGGCAACCCTATTCTTCGGTCTCTACGCACTCGACCACCAGATCGACGTCATGCGGGAGACGCTCTCGCTCCTCGACGACTTCCGCGAGGTGGCGAACGCGATGTACGTCTCGGGGACCGGGCACCAGGCGGACGTCCTCCGGGCCGACGTCGAGGTGGCGCGCATGGACGGCGAGATCCGTCGCATGGAGGCCATGCGCGCGGCCGACGCGGCCGAGCTCAACGCCGTGCTCGACCGTCCGGCGAGCACTCCTGTGCCGACGCCTCTGCTCGGCGCCCTGCCGCTCGATCTCCCAGACGGGGAAACGCTCCACCTCTGGGCGCTCGACTCCCGGCCCGCCGTCGAGCGCGGCAGGCTCGCCCTAGAGCAGGCGAGCGTGCAGCAGCGTCTCACGCGCAAGGAGATCTGGCCGGACATCACCTTCGGGCTCTCCTACGGACAGAGGAACATCGGCATGGGCACGGAGCGGATGGGCAGCGCCATGGTGGAGTTCAGCCTGCCCGTCCATGCCGGGAGCCGCCAGCTCGCCATGCGGCGGGAGGCCGCCGCCATGGAAGAGATGGCGAGGTCCGACCTCCGCGCGATCGAGGCGGCTCTGGACGCCAGCATCGATATCCAGCTCGCGGACCTGGGTCGAGCCCGGGTGCTCACGGACCTCTACGGGGACGAGGTCATCCCGGAAGCCCGCGCCACCGTGGAGTCCGCGCTTTCCTCCTACCGCGTGGGCAGCGTCGACTTCATGACGCTCGTCGACGCGCAGATGACGGTGAATCGCTACGAAGGCGAATTCTATCAACTCCTCGCTGACTACGGCCGAGCGATCGCCACGATGGAGTCTTTGATCGGTCGTGAGCTGCCGCGCTCCGGACCCCTACTGAGGGAACTGCCATGACTGCCAGAAGGGACATCGCGATAGCCGCCACGATCGTCGTGGTGGCGCTCGCCGTGGTGACGCTCCGGCTCCGCAGCGGAGAGGAGGCTGAGGGCCAGGTTGCGGCTGGTCACAACCACGGAGTCGTCACCGCGCCGTCCGGTGGTCCGCAGCCCGTGATGCTCGACGGGGAAGCCGCGCGCCGAATCGGCGTTGCCCTCTCGTCGGTTCAGGTCGAGCCGCTTCCGCTCTTCGTCCGCGCGGTCGGAACGGTCGCGTACGATGAGACCCGGCTGGCCACCGTGAACCCCAAGGTGGAAGGCTGGGTGGAGGTCCTCCACATCGACTTTACGGGTGCGCCGGTTTCCGCGGGAGCGCCGCTACTCGAAGTCTATAGCCCGATGCTCGTGACCGCACAGGAGGAGCTCGTGCTGGCGGCCAGGTTGGTACGGGAAGCGGCACCCGGGCGGGCAGCGCTCAACGCGGCTCAGCTCCTGGAGTCGGCACGCAGGCGGCTCGCCTACTGGGACGTCCCCGAGGAGGAGATCCGACGCATCGAGGAGTCCGGCGAGCCCACGAAGACCCTCACGCTGCGCGCGCCGGCGTCCGGCATCGTCGTCGAGAAGAACGTGGTGCAGGGGGACCGCATCATGCCGGGCATGACCGTATACCGCATCGCGAACCTGTCTCGCGTGTGGATCGAGGCGGACGTCTTCGAGAAGGACCTCGCGCTCGTTGCAGTAGGCCAGAGCGCGCGGGTGACGTTCGAGGCGTTCCCGGGACGCGAGCTGTCGGGACGCGTGACGTACGTCTATCCGACGGTGTCGATGCGCTCCCGGACCGCGCGCATTCGGCTGGAGCTCCCCAACCCCGGGCTCGACCTGAAGCCAGGCATGTATGCGAGCATCGACCTCGACGTGCCGCCAGCCGCGCCGACGACAATCGTGCCGCGGAGCGCGGTGATCGAGACGGGCGAGCGGGCACTCGTCTTCGTGGAGGGCGCGGGCGGCATGCTCCATCCGCGCGAGGTGGTCGTTGGTCGCACCTCCGGCCAGCTCACCGAGATCCTCACGGGAGTGTCGCCTGGGGAGCGCGTCGTCTCGTCCGCTGCGTTCCTCGTCGATGCGGAGTCGAACCTCGGGACGATGACGCAGGCGCACGCAGGCCACGAGCCGTAGGAGACGGCGTCTCATGCTCAAGTCAATCATCGGGTGGTCCGTCGAGAATCGGTTCCTCGTCCTGACGTTCGCTCTCTTTCTCGCCGTCGGCGGCGTCGTGGCGATGCGCAGCACGCCGCTGGAGGCGCTCCCCGATCTCTCGGACGTCCAGGTCATCGTCCAAACGGACTTCGAGGGCCAGGCCCCCCAAATCGTCGAGGACCAGATCACCTATCCGATCGCGTCCGAGATGCTCAAGGTCCCGGGCGCACGAACGGTGCGCGGCTACTCGTTCTTCGGCTCGTCGTTCGTGTACATCATCTTCGACGACGGCACCGACCTCTACTGGGCGCGGAGCCGGGTGCTCGAGTACCTCTCCGCCATTCAGGGCCGTCTCCCCGAAGCGGCCCAGCCGATGCTCGGCCCGGACGCGACGGGGCTCGGCTGGGTGTACCAGTATGTTCTGGTCGACACGACTGGTTCTTGGTCGCTCGCCGACCTGAGGTCCTTCCAGGACTGGTACCTCCGCTACCAGCTCACCGCCGTACCGGGGGTGAGCGAGGTCGCGACGGTCGGCGGCTACGAGCGGGTCTACGAGGTGACCGTGGATCCCGACAAGCTCCGCGGCTTCGGCATTCCGGTCACGCGGGTGATGGACGCGATCCGCGCGTCGAACGAGGACGTCGGCGCCATGGTGCTGGAGCTCGCAGAGCGCGAGTACATGATCCGCGGGCTCGGCTACCTGCAGGGCATCGACGACATCGAGCGGGTGGTCGTCGCGGCGACCGACCATGGCACGCCGGTCAGGGTCTCGGACATCGCACGGGTCCGGCTCGCTCCGGAGGTCCGCCGTGGCATCGCCGACTTGAACGGCGAAGGCGAAGTCGTCGGCGGGATCGTCATCATGCGCTTCGGTGAGAACGCGCTCGCGACGATCGACCGGGTGAAGGAGCGGTTGGCCTCACTCGAATCCGGTCTTCCCGAAGGGCTGGTCGTGCGTCCCGTCTACGACCGGTCGAGCCTCATCCGCCGCGCGATCGAGACGCTTCAAGCGAAGTTGCTGGAGGAGTCGGTCGTCGTTGCGCTCGTGACGCTCGTCTTCCTCCTGCATGTGCGGAGTGCGCTGGTAGCCATCCTGACGCTTCCGCTCGGGATCCTGATGGCGTTCATCGCGATGCGTGCCCTGGGACTCGGCGCGGACATCATGAGCTTGGGGGGCATCGCGATCGCGATCGGCGCCATGATCGACGCCGCCATCGTGATGATCGAAAACATGCACAAGCATCTCGAGCGCGCGATCGACGCCAAGCGCGAGCGAGCGAGCGCGATGGGTGTCACCCTGGCCGGCGACCCGGGCGGGGACGCATTGCACACATCGGTCCTTACCCCGAAGGAGCGCTGGGACGTGGTCGTAAGATCCTCGAAGGAGGTGGGGCCGGCGCTCTTCTTCTCCCTCCTCATCATCACGGTGTCATTCCTCCCGGTCTTCAGCCTCGAGGCTCAGGAGGGGCGGCTCTTCAAGCCTCTGGCGTGGACCAAGACCCTGGCGATGGCAAGCGCCAGCCTGCTCTCCGTGACGCTCGTCCCGGTCACCATGGGGCTCTTCATCCGCGGCCGCATTCACCGTGAGCACCGGAATCCCGTGAACCGGGTGCTGACGGGGCTGTATCGCCCCGTGCTCGACTTCGTGCTCGATCACCGCTGGTCGGTCATCGGCGTCGCCGTCGCAGTTCTGGCGCTCACCGTGCTGCCCCTGCAGCGGATCGGATCGGAGTTCATGCCCCCCCTCCACGAGGGGACGGTGCTCTTCATGCCCACCACGCTGCCTGGGCTGAGCGTCGCCAAGGCCCGCGACCTCCTACGGGTCCAGGACTCGATCCTCGCGTCCTACCCGGAGGTCGAGAGCGTCTTCGGCAAGGCGGGCCGGGCCACTACCGCGACGGACCCGGCGCCGCTCGACATGTTCGAGACGACGATCGTGTTGAGGCCCGAGGAGGAATGGCGCCCCGGCATGACGCAGGAGCGCCTCGTCGAGGAGATGGACGACGACCTGCGGATCGCCGGCGTGACGAACTCGTGGACGATGCCCATCAAGGGCCGCATCGACATGCTGGCGACCGGGATCCGGACGCCTGTCGGGGTGAAGCTCTTCGGCCCCGACCTCCGGGAGTTGCAGAGGCTCGCCACCGAGGTGGAGGCGGCCGTCAGAAGCGTTCCGGGGACTCGTTCGGCGATCGGCGAGCGCGTCGTCTCCGGGTCGTATCTCGACATCGACATCGATCGGGACGCGGCGGCGCGGTACGGCCTGTCGGTGAGCCAGATCCAGATGGTCATCTCTTCTGCGATCGGCGGGATGGGGATCACGCGCACGGTGGAGGGACGCGAGCGGTACTCGGTGCGCGTCCGGTATCCGCAGGAGCTCAGGGACCAGCCCGAGAAGCTGGCGGAGATCTTGATCCCCGTCGGCAGCCTGACCACCGGCATGAACGACATGGCCTCGCCGACCACGATGGCCGGCATCGAGGGCGCGGCCGGCTCGCCGAGTGCCCTGGCCGCATCGGCCGCGTCGATGCCCGGAGCCATGGAGGAGGGCGGGATGGCGATGGCGGGTGGGGGAGCTTCCCAGATCCCGCTCGCGCAGGTCGCGGAGATCAGGACCGTCTCCGGACCCATGGCCGTGAAGACCGAGCAGGCGTTTCCCACGGCGTGGGTCTTCGTCGACGTGAGCACGACCGACCTGGGCGCCTATGTGGCCGAGACGCGTGAGATGGTCGAGGAAATGGTTCCGCTCCCGCCCGGCTACTCGATGACTTGGTCCGGGCAGTACGAGTACATGGAGCGTGCCAAGGAACGCCTCACGCTCGTCGTGCCGGCGACACTCGTGATCATCCTGCTGCTCCTCTACCTCAACTTCGGCCGCGTGGGAGAGACGCTGATCGTCATGCTGTCCCTGCCATTCAGCTTGGTCGGCGGCGTGCTCATCATGGCAGTGCTGGGCTTTCACTGGTCCGTCGCCACGGGCGTCGGCTTCATCGCCCTGGCCGGCGTCGCCGCGGAGATCGGCGTGATCATGCTCCTCTATCTGGGCAACGCCTGGGATGAGCATCGGCGGCGCGATGCGAGCCCGGCGTCGCTCCGTCAGGCCATCGTCCACGGAGCGGGGCTCAGGGTCCGACCGATCCTCATGACGGTCACCGCGATCGTGGGTGGACTGCTTCCGATCTTCTGGGGCCACGGCACGGGCGCGACCGTGATGATGCGCATCGCAGCGCCGATGGTGGGCGGCATGATCTCCGCTACGGTCCTCGCATTGATCGTCATTCCCGCGATCTACTCGCTCTGGCAGGAGGCACTGCTACGGAGGGAGGCGCGCGCGGAAGCCCGCGCGGCGGGGCGGGCGCTGCACACGCCTGCCCTCGTGCCGGCGGGCGGCCCCAAGTAGCCCAAGGAGGGTGGCCGGACCGAGGAGCTCGGGAGGGACCAGGGGATCTTCCCGAACCAGTGCTGGCCCGCCGCTGGGTCCTACCTCATCCCCACGCGCGAGAGTTCCCATGGATCAGAGCGTTGCGATCGTCGAGACGTACCTTAGGCTCAACGGCTATTTCACCGTGACCGAGTTTCCGGTCGTCGAGCGGCCGGAGAACGCGAAGTACCGCACGGCGACCGACCTGGACATCCTCGCGGTCCGCTTCCCGGAGGCCCGTCGCTCCGTTCCGGGTGAGGGGCGCGAGCCGGCTCACCCTCCATTCTCACTCGATCCTGCTCTCGGCGTACACACCGACGAGATCGACATGATCGTGGGAGAGGTCAAGGAGTCGAGCGCGGAGTTCAACTCGGCCGGTTTGCGCCTGGATGTGCTCGGCGCGGCGCTCGCCCGATTCGGGTGCTGCCCCGCGGACGCGGCCAGTCCCCTAGTTGAGCGTTTGGTGCGGGAGGGGCGTACCAAGACTCACTCTGGACACCTACTCCGGATGGTCGCGTTCGGGGGGAAGGTGTCGGGGCCCGCTTCGTACCTACAGATCCCCCTCGGGCACGTGCTCGACTTCGTGCTCGTTCATGTACGTGAGCACTGGGAGGTGATGAGTCGCGTACAGTCGAAGGACCCAGCGCTGGGCCTCATGATCTTGATGGAGAAGCTGCGTCGGGGAACTGGTGCCTGATCCCCCCGTTGGGACTCTCGCGGTCATGCCGCGGTCCCGTGTTTGGAAGCCATGCGCTCCACCCGCGCCAGCCGAAGCGCGTTCATGGTCACCGCCAAGGACACGCCCATGTCCCCCACGAGCACGGCCGTGATGAGCGACACGTAGCCAAGGGGCACGGCCACAGCGAGCAGCGCCTTCACACCGATCGCGGCGACGATGTTCTGCTTGATGATCGAACGGGCCCGCCGCGAGAGCCGCACCAGGTAGGGCAGCCGCTCGAGATCGTCCCCCATGAGGGCGATGTCCGCCGTCTCGAGCGCGGTGTCGCTTCCGGCCGCGCCCATCGCGATGCCGACGGTGGCCGCGGCGAGGGCAGGAGCGTCGTTCACGCCGTCGCCCACCATCGCGACGGGCCCGTACTGGCGCTCGAGCTCCTTCAGGGCTGAGAGCTTGTCGGCCGGCAGCAGCTCGGCCCGGAACTCGTCGACGCCCACATCGGCGGCGATCGCCCGCGCGGTGCCGGCGTTGTCGCCGGTCAGCATGACCGTGCGCTCGATGCCGAGGCGACGCAGCTCGTGCATGGTCTGCCTCGCTTCCTCGCGTGGCCGGTCCGCGAGCGTGATCCAGCCGAGCCAGGCGCCCCTCCGCGACAGGCCGACCAGCGATTCGCCGCGCGCGGCGAGTTCCGCGGGCGCCGGGGCGTCCGGGAACAGGCTCGGCCGGCCGACGAGGTGCTCTTCTCCGTCGAGCGTGGCGCGCGCGCCCTTCCCCGGAACGGCTTCGAACGCGCCGAGGCGAAACCTCGCGTAGTCGAGCCCCCGCCGGTCGGCCTCTTTGACGATCGCCCGCGCCAGGGGGTGCTCGGACCGTCGCTCGATCGCGGCCGCCCGCGCCAGGATGTCGGACTCATTGGCTTCCTCAACGATCACCGAGCGGACGACCGGTTGCCCCACCGTGAGCGTGCCGGTCTTGTCCAGGGCGAACACGCGAGCGGAAGCGAGGGCCTCGAGGTACGCGCCGCCCTTGATGAGGACGCCCCGGCGGGCCGCCGCGGTGAGCCCGCTCACCACCGCCACGGGCGTGGAGATCACCAGCGCGCAGGGGCAGGCGATCACGAGCAGCGTGAGCCCCCGCGTGATCCAGAGCGCGGCCGGGGCACCGAAGAAGACGGGCGGGACGATCGCCGTCACCAGAGCCGCGACCGTGACCGCCGGCGTGTAGTGGCGCGCGAACCTGTCGACGAAGCGCTCGCTCTCGGTCTTGCTGCCCTGGGCCTCTTCGACGAGCCGCACGATCTTGGCCAGCGCGCTCTCGGACGCGAGCCGGTCGACCCGGACGACAAGATGCCCGGCGCGGTTCAGGGTGCCGGAGAACACGGAGTCGCCGGGTGTCTTGTCCACTGGGAGAGACTCTCCCGTGATCGCGCTCTGATCGACCGCCGACGCACCCTCGAGCACGGTCCCGTCCGCTGCGATGCGATCGCCGGGACGCACCACGATCTCATCACCGGGGAGGAGCGACGCCGCCGGAACGCTGGTCTCGACGCCGCTTCGGACGACCACGGCCCGCTCGGGCGCCATCTCCATGAGCGAGCCGATCGAGGCCCGGGCGCGGTCGACCGAGTAGGCCTCCAGGAGCTCCGCGATGCCGAACAGCACGGCGATCGCCGCGGCCTCCACGAACTCGCCGAGCAGCACCGCCCCGACGATGGCCACGCTCATGAGGAAATTCATGTCGAGCGAGAGCCGGCGCGCGGCGGCGAGCCCCTTCGGGAAGAAGTTCCAGCCGCCCGCGAGCGCGGCGAGCACGAACGCGACGTCGGACGCACTCACGGCGTAGAGGGGAAGCGTGACGAGCGCCCCACCGGCGCCCAGGAGACGGAGCACGCCGCCGGCCGCCGCCACCGCGACCGCCGCGTACACGCGACGAGCTCGAGCTGTGACCCAGGTGTCTCCTGCACGCTCTTGGGCGTCGGCTTGTTCGAAAGGCTCGGCGGCGTAGCCGAGGCGCCGGACCTCCGCGCGCACCTCGGCCTCCTCGATACATCCCGGGTCGACGGTCACGGAGAGCGTCCGGGAGAGGATGCTTCCGCTCACCGAGCGGACGCCCTCCAGCGCTCCGAGGTGGCGCTCGATCTTCGACACGCAGCTCGGGCAGTCCATCTCGCCCACGCGGAACTGGAGGTCCTGGAGGACCGCATCGGCCGGCCGGCGCGTCGCACGCCCCTGTGGAGCGGCAACGGGTCCCTTCGTCATGTGGCTCGCCTCCTCTCGCCGACCGCCAGATACGCCGCTCCGAGAAGCAGCTCGCGGTGCTCGACGAGCGTCAGGTGTCGCTCGATCGACAGCCACGGCTTGAACGACTCGTACGCCCGATCGACGCCGAACGGGCGCATGAGCCACCGGCCCAGGACGATGAGGGCCTCCGGCCAGCGGTCCGGACGCTTGAGGCCGTACGAGGCGAGCCGCCCGCCGGCCGGAAGCGCCGCGGCGATCGCACGCACGACCGAGTCGTACCCGGGAACCGCCTCGAGGACGTAGGTCGCCAGTGCCCCGGCCATGCCCGCGGGCATCTCCTGCGTGGCAAGGTCCGCCTGGATCAGCTCGACGTTCTCGAACCCCGCACGTTCTGCCCTCTCCCGCGCTTTGTCGAGCATCTCCGCCGTCAGGTCCACCCCGATGATACGCCCCCGCGAGCCCACCGCCTCGTGGAGCGCGGGGAAGTTGAGCCCAGTGCCGCAGCCGAGGTCGAGCACGACGTCACCGGGTCGAAGCGCCAGCGAGCGGACCGCCAGCCGCCGGTGGCGGTCGAGCCCCAAGGCCCGGAACGGCAGGACGGCCGCGTCATAGAATGGAGCGAGCCGTCCATAGAGCGCTCGCATCTGATCGGGCGTGAGGATCATGTGAGGCTAGCCTCACCCACCTTGCGCGAGCATCGATTCCAGCCCGGCGGATACGAGCGTGAAGAGGACGAATCCGCCGACGAAGGCAACGGTCGAGCCGGCGGAGTCGCTCGACGCCTGGTGCGCCTCCTCGATCATGTCCTCGACGGCGGCAACAGAGAGCAGGCCGGCGATGAAGGAGAGCGCCGCCATCTGGAAGTGGCTACCTGCGCTCCGCAGGACCAGAAAGGACATCAGGGCGGCACCGACCGAGAACAGAATAAAAGACGCGGACAGAATGACCCGCGTGGCGCGTGGCACGCCGTTGTTTCGGAAGTTGGCGACCGCTGCGTACCCTTCCGGTACGTCCGCGAGCACCTGCCCGGCCGCGAGTGCAATGGCAAGCGAGCCCGACACCGACGCGCCCGAGCCGAGCATCATTCCATCGGATGTCAGGTCGACTGCTACCGCCACGTAGATCATCCACATCCTGCTCCGACTGCCCTCGCCGTTTCGCTCCAACTTCTTGATGGCCGATTCCACCACCACGTAGCTCACTCCACCCGCACCAAACGCGGCCGCGATCCACCAGCCAGGGAGTGACCTCAGTGCTTCGGGCATGAGCTCGACCGCAACAATCGCGATCACTATACCCGAGGCCGCGTGTAGGGCCCAGTTCAGATGGCGTTCCGTGGTCGCGCCGAATTCCGCGATCAACCCTCCTGCCAGATTGCCCGCGCCCGGCAACGCCGATAGAACGAGAAGGCTCCACAGACTCATAGTTCCCTGACCTGCCTGCCAACGTACGTCCCGAATCGCTTCACAGCCTTTCTCGGGTCGCAAGATCAGGGCCGCGTGCGGCATGCTCGAGCGAGACGACCCCGCGAGCACTCGAGCTCATGAGCTCGCCCCGCCTCGTGGCGTGGAGAACCACGTATAGATGGTGGGCAGCACGAAAAGGGTGAGTAGCGTGGCCGTGACCAGGCCGCCGATGACCACGGTAGCCAGCGGGCGCTGTACCTCCGCGCCGGATCCCGTGGCGAGCGCCATGGGGGCGAATCCGAGCGCCGCGACGAGCGCAGTCGTGAGCACGGGCCGCATCCTGACGAGCGCGGCTTCCCGCGCCGCCTCCAACGGGTTGCCTCCACCGGCAAGCTCGAGCTTTCGAATGTAGCTCACGAGGACGACGCCGTTGAGCACCGCGACACCGAAGAGTGCGATGAAACCGATCGCGGCCGAGATGGACAAAGGCATGCCCCGCAGCGTCAGGGCCAGCACCCCACCGACCGCGGCGAAGGGCACGTTGAGGAAGATCAGCACGGCCGGACGTGCGGCTCCGAACGTGCCGTAGAGCAGGACGAAGATCAGGAGAAGGGCGACGGGCACCACGATGAGCAGCCGCCCCGACGCGCGTTCTAGGTTCTCGAACTGCCCGCCCCACTCGAGGGTGTACCCGGGAGGAATCGAGACCTGGTCGTCGATCGCCAGTCGAGCGTCCTGAACCACGGAGGCGATGTCCCGCCCGCGCACGTTGAGCTCGACGCTGACCCGTCTCTGGATGCGTTCCCGGCTCACCTGCGCCGCCTGAGGCGCGGTCTCAAAGGTAACCAGCTCGCCGAGCGGCACGAGTCGGCCGCCCGCGGTGGCGACGGGAAGACTCGCGATGGCCGCCTCGCTGTCTCGCACACGCTGGGGGAACCGCACTTGAAGCGCAAACCTCCTCTCACCCTCGAGGACGACGCCGACGTCGCGACCGCCGAGCGCCTCGATCGCGGCAAGGACGTCGTCGGCGTTCACTCCGTAGCGGGCCATGGCAGCGCGGTCCACCCGAGCGGTCAGGACCGGGAGGCCCCTCACCTGCTCGACCTTCACGTCGTCGGCCCCGGGGACCGCCGACACCACCCCGGCGATGCTGTCCGCGATGCCAGCGAGCACGTCGAGGTCAGCGCCGTACACTTGGATCGCGATGTCGGAGCGGACTCCGGAGATCAACTCGCTGACGCGCAACTCGATCGGCTGCGAGAAGCCGAGTGCAGCGCCGACGACATCGCGCTGGAGGACCTCCTCCATGGCCTCGATGAGCTCTTCCTTGTCGTCGAATCGCCACGCCTCACGCTCCGTGAGCATGACGAAGACGTCGCTCATCTCGACGCCCATGGGATCCGTTGCGATCTCGGGCCTTCCCGTCTTCGACACGACGGTGCGGATCTCCTGAGGGAACTCCCTCAGCAGAGCATCCTCCAGCGTCCCCGACTGCCGTGCCGCCTCGTCGACGGATACGGAGGGCAGCCGCCACACCTGGAGCGCGATCGCCCCCTCATCGAGCCTCGGAATGAACTCGGCTCCGCGGGTCGCTGCGGCGCCGACGCCAACTGCGAAGAGGACACCCGCAAGCATCACCGTGCGCAGGCGGTGGCGGAGCGCCAGGTCGAGTGCCGGTTCGTACGCCCGCTTGAAGCTCCGCACGAGCCACGTCTCGTGGTGCTTCGGCGCGCTCCGCACGAGCAGCGAGACCAGCACCGGAATCAACGTGAGGGCGAGGATGAGCGAGCCGAAGAGCGCGAACATCACGGTCAGTGCCATCGGCCGGAACATCTTCCCCTCGACGCCGCTCAGCGTCAGGATCGGCACGTACACGATGATGATGATGCCCACTGCGAACGCGACGGGCCGAGCCATCTCGGTGGTCGCTTCCCGGACGATCTCCCTCGTGTCCTTGCCCTCTGAGCGCTTTTCGGACATGAGCCGGAAGACGTTTTCGACCATGACGACCGAGCCGTCGACGATCAGCCCGAAGTCGATCGCGCCCAAGCTCATGAGGTTCCCGGAGACGCCGGCACGTACCATCCCGATGAAGGCGAAGAGCATCGAGAGGGGAATGGCCGAAGCGACGATCAGGCCTCCGCGGAGGTTCCCGAGCATCAGGAGGAGCACCGCGACGACGAGGATCCCGCCCTCGACGAGGTTGGTTTCCACGGTACGAATCGTCCGGTCGACGAGCTCCTCGCGGTCGTAGAACACGTCGACGCTGACGCCGGGCGGGAGGCTCGCACTGATCTCCTCCAGCTTCTCCTTCGCGGCATCCACGACGACCCGCGAGTTCTCTCCCATCAGCATCATCACGATCCCCACGACGGCTTCCCCACGGCCGTCCCTCGTCACGACGCCCTGGCGCACCATGGGCGCGAGGCCTACCTCCGCGACATCGCGCACGAGGAGAGGCACGCCGTCGTGGGTGCGGAGCACGATATGCTCGATGTCGCCGAGGGACGCTACGAGCCCCTCCCCGCGGATCACCACCTGCTCGCGATTTCGGACCAGATACGCGCCCCCCGCGTTCCTGTTGTTCTCCTCCAGCGCGTCGAAGAGCTCGATGAGCGGAACACCGTGCGCCCGCAACGCGTCGGGATCGGGCGCCACCTGATACGTCTGCAGCTCTCCGCCGAACGTGTTGATCTCGACGACCCCCGGGACGCTCTTGAGCTGGTAGGCGACGAACCAGTCGAGGATCGTTCGGAGCTCCATGGGCGAATAGCAGTGCTCCGTGTCCAGGCTCGTCGGGCATGACGGTTCACCTTTCACCTCGAACTGCAGGATCTCCCCCAGCCCGGTGGCGATGGGCCCCATCTCCGGCGACCCGTAGTCCGCGGGTATCGCCTCCCGAGCCTCGGTGAGGCGCTCCTGAACCACCTGGCGCGCGCGGTAGATGTCGGTGCCCTCCTCGAACACGACCGTGACCACGGACAGGCCGAACTTCGACACCGACCGTACCTCTTCGAGTCCGGGCACGCCCGCCATCGCCGCCTCGACCGGGAAGGTGATGAGGCGTTCTACCTCCAGCGGGGCGAGCGCGGGTGCCGTGGTGAGCACCTGCACCTGCACGTTCGTGACGTCGGGCACGGCGTCGATCGGTAGCTCGAGCATGTCACGCACGCCGAGAACGACCAGGACAACCGCGAGGGTGATGACGAGGAATCGGTTCTCGAGCGACCAGGAAACGAGCCGAGCCGCCATCAGCCCTCCTCCTCCTCCGCGAGCGTAGCCCGCAGGAGGTGTCCCTTGAG
This sequence comes from Gemmatimonadales bacterium, assembly GCA_050181335.1. Classification (GTDB taxonomy): domain Bacteria; phylum Gemmatimonadota; class Gemmatimonadetes; order Longimicrobiales; family Gaopeijiaceae; genus UBA2982. Next base: position 52,554 of record JBFXDG010000016.1, read on the forward strand.
GAACAGGCTCCCGTCCGCGACGACCTCTTCGCCCGCCTCGAGGCCCGTCAGGATCTCGATCATGTCCCCGACCCGCGAGCCCGTGTGCACCGTGCGAACCTCGAAGTTCCCCTCACCGGCAGGCACGAAGACGGCGCGGCGGCCGTCGATCTCTTGCACGGCCGCGAACGGAACGGCGATCAAGTCGCGTCCCTCGTGTGCGTGGCGGCCCTCGATGCGCGCCGTGGCGAACATCCCCGGCCTCAACCGACCTCCCTCGTTCGGTAGCACCACACGGACCGAGACGGAGCGGGTGGTCTCATCGAGGACGCCCGCGATGCGCTCCACCGTGCCTGCGAACACGTCATCCGGGAAGGCGCGCACCTCGACCTGCACCGGCCGGCCGACCTCGATGAAGCGGATCTGCTGCTCGTAGACCGAGCCCTCGAGCCAGATCTCGTTCAAATCGACGACCTCGATCAGGCGCGACGAGGGCTCGACCCATTCGCCGATGCTCGCGGCACGCACCGTCACCACCCCGCCGATCGGGCTCCCCAAGGTCACGAGCGCCGGGTTCTCCGGCGGTTCCTCCACCACCGGCACGCCGAGCGCGGCCAGGCGCGTGAGTGCAGCCTGAAGGTCGGCCGAGGACACCTCCCACGCTCCCTGGGCCTCCTCGAAGGCCCGAGCGGACGTCACCCGGCCGTCGAGTAGGGACTCCTGACGGTCGAGGGCCCGGCGCGCGACGCTCTCCCTGGCCCGGGCGGCGATGAGGTCCGCCCACGCGCGGCCCACCTCCGCGCTCTCGATGGTCACGAGCGGAGCTCCCGACGTGACGACGTCCCCCGCGTTCACGAACACCGCTGAGACACGCCCCGAGATCCGGGCTCCGACCTTCGCGACGCCGCCGGGAGCGGCCATGAGCTCCGCCGGAACGTCGATGGTGGGCGCGAGCTCGAGGACCTCGGCCGTCGCGTACGTGAGCGCCAGGGACTCGAGGGCGCTCCCGGCGATCGACACGCGCGTGGCGAGCGCCTCGGGGCCTTCCATCCCCTCGCCCTCGCCCTCCTCCGGCTGGCCGCAGCCCGGGATGAGCAGTGGGACGGCTGCGAGGAGAAGGAACCGCAGCGCGCCTGTCCGGCGTGGGGCTCGGGCGTTCATCGGATGGCCTCCTGGATGTCGGTCGACTGGGGGATTCCCACGGCTGCGCGCAGCCTCGCCCCGGCGGTGGCCAGCTCGAGTCGGGCCTCGACGTAGCCGAGGCGTCCCGCCAGAAGCTCGGCCTGAATCACGAGCACGTCGGCGATCGGAAGCTCACCCGCCTCGACCGCGAACTGCATGAGCGTGGCTGTCTCCTGCATCGCGACCAGGACGTCCGCGTCGTATAGCTCCGCGGCGGCCCGGGCCTGCTCGTAGAACGCGACGGCGGTCAGCGCATCCGCCGTGACGCGCAGGGCAACCGCCTCCCGCTCCCACGTCGCGCGCTCACGCGCCGCCGCCGCGGCCGCGCGCCCGCCCTGGTTCCGGTTGAACAGCGACAGGGGGATCCTGAGGCCGGCCGTGAGCAGGTCCGTCCCCTCCTCCCGCTGCATCGAGGCCATGATGGACACGTCCGGCCAACTCTCGGCCCCGGCCAGGCGCGCGGCGGCCGCCGCCCCCTCCATGCGGAGCGCCTCGGCCCGCAGGTCGGGCCGCCCGGCAAGCGCCCGCTCCAGGACGGCCTCTTCGATGGCGACGGGCCCCGCCTCTGGGAGCTCCCCCTCGAGTGTCACGCCGTCCGGCAGCTCGGCCCCCAGGTACGATCGGAGCCTCGTGATGCTGGCGCGCCGCTCCGCTTCCGCCGTCAGCCGCAGGCGGCGGGCCTCCGCGAGCCGCACCGTCGCGGCGTTGATCTCCAGCGGCGTGCCGAGGCCAGCGTCGACACGGCGGCGCGCCACGTCGAGGAGCCCTTCTGCCAGGTTCTCGTTCTCTTCCGCGAGCGCGACACGCTCCCCGGCCGCGAGGCCCTCCCAGAACGAAGTCGCGACCGCCAGCTCCACGAGCCGGCTAGCGTCATCCGCGTCCGCACGCGCAACCTCGACCCCCGCCTGGGCGACGTTCATTCGGCGTGCGCGCTGCCCGGCGACCTCCAGACGCTGCTCCAAGCCGACCTCGAACTCCGTGCCGAACGAGTCCTGCCCCGTGGGTCCCGAGCGGCGTCCGCCACGGACGGCGATCTCGGGGTTGTCGACCAGCAGCACGGCGGCCTGCGTCAGCGCACCGGCCGCCTCCGTCACACCCAGCGTCGCGGATCTGAGGACCGGGCTGCTCGACCGGGCCAGCTCCAGCGCCGCGTCCAGGGTCAGCGTTGCGCCCGGCTTGCTCTGGGCCGCCGCGCCGACGCCGATGGCAGACAGGACCTGGGCGACGATCAGTCGCGCCGCCCAGCGTGTTCTCGATGTCGTCATTACGCTCTTCCTCGAATCTCCGTCGCGATGGGAGGGCCGCTCGAAGGACCCTCACGGCTGTGAACCCGCTCCGCGTGCGTGCGCGACGCGGACGCTTGCCGGCTCGGTCGAGCCGGCTCAGCCGCGCTTGGGAGGCCGGAAGAGCCCTTTCGGGACCGCCGAGAGGTGAGGAGCGGGCGCCGGACGCGACAGCGCGGGAGCCGGCCCGCCCAGGGCCGCCGAGGGCAGCGCCACCGCCTGGACGGTGGCGTGCGTCGAGACGGCGCACATGCCGCAGAGGCAGGCGCAGTCGTCGGCCGGGAGGTCGGCCGGAACGCCGTCGGCGCCGAAAGCGCCATCCACGGACGCCTGGGCTGCGGGCCCGTCGCCGCCTGTCGGTCTCAGTTCAGTTGCCACCTCCCAGGGCAGGGAAGACAGCAGGACCGTCCCGAGGAGGAGCGACGACACCGTTCTTTTCAGGCTCACGGCCAACCCTCGCCGTTGACCCGCGCCAAGGCGAGATCGAGGACCCCGCCCAGGGCCGGATCAGCGAGCCGGTAGTGCGAGAAGCGTCCCTCCGTCCGGTAGTCGACCGCACCTCGGGCCCGCAGAGAGGCGAGCTGACGCGACGTCGCCGAAATCGACAGCCCAACGAGATCGGCAAGCTCGCAAACGCACAGCTCGCCGTCGCGCAGTGCATGGAGAATCCGAACACGAGCGGGATGGGCGAGAGCCCCGAACCAACCCGCCAGATCGGACTCTACTTCCGTAGGGAGCGCCCGCGCCCGCGCGCGGGAGAGGCGCCCGCCGTCGATGCCATAGGACGAGCAGACACCCTCGTCCATCGAGGGGCGCGGACGAGGCCTCACGGACTTCGCGACGGTGGCGGCGGATGCGGCGGTCATTTGAGCGTTTCTGCAAATGTAGGCGTCGCTGCCCTGAGGCCGCAACTTCCAGCCCCAGTCGCAGCGCCCCGCGGACCAGACGATGGGGAGCGAGACGGACAGATATTGTCGGAGTTCACAACGCGGCTGGCTCGCGGTGCATCCAGCGATAGAGCACGGGAAGCACGAGCAGCGTGAGCGCCGTCGATGTCACTAGCCCACCCACCACGGCCACGGCCAACGGCCTCTGAACCTCCGAGCCGGGCCCAGTCGCCAACAGGAGCGGGACGAGCCCCAGGCTGGTGGTCGCGGCCGTCATGAGCACCGGGCGAAGCCGCAGCGTCGCTCCGCGTTCGACCGCCTCGCGCAGGGTGGCTCCCTGCTCCTCGTAGAGCTGATTGAAGTAGGTGACGAGCACGAGCCCGTTCTCCACCGCGATGCCGAAGAGCGCGATGAACCCGACGCTCGCCGGCACCGAGAGGCTCAGGCCGCTCGCGAGCAAGGCCAACATACCCCCCACCAGAGCGAGCGGAATGTTCAGGATGATGAGGAGCGCCTCCTTCACGGAGTTGAACGAAGCGAACAGCATGCCGAAGATGAGCAGCACCGTGAGCGGGACGACTACAGCGAGCCGTCGATTGGCGGCCTGGGCGAGCTCGAACTGCCCGCCGTAGGTCACCAGGTAACCCGGCGGGAGATCCACTTCCGCCGCGATCGCCTCCTGCGCCTCCGCGACGAAGCTGCCGATGTCGCGACCGCGAACGTTCATCTGCACGGCAATGAAGCGCTGGTTGTTCTCACGGGAGATCTGCCGAGGGCCGACGAGCGTCTCCACCCGGGCCACCTGCTCCAGTGGGACGAGGCCGCCGTCCGGAGTATCGAGCAAGAGGCCGCGCACGTCGGACGGCCGTGACCTAGAGGGCTCGGAGTAGCGCACGAAGATGGTCCACCGGCGCTCGCCCTCGAAGACTTGTCCCGCGGGAGCACCCCCGATCGCCGCTCGCACCTCCTGCTGCACGTGATCGACCGAGAGGCCGTAGCGTGCGAGCGCATGCCGATCCAGGTCCACCCTGAGCTGCGGCTGGCCCGTCACTTGATCGACCTGAACCTCGGATGCTCCCTCGACTTCCTGCACGACGGCCGCGATCGCCCCGGCCTGCTCGAGGAGCACGTCCAGATCGTCTCCGAAGAGCTTGATCGCAATCTGGGCACGGACTCCCGTGAGCAGCTCGTCCACCGCCGCCGCGATGGGCTGGGTGAAATTGAGCTGCACGCCGGGCATCTCGCCGAGCCGTGCCTGCATCGCGACCGCCAATCCCTCGCGGTCGTTCGCCGTGGTCCACTCCGCTTGGGGGAGGAGGTCGATGAAGATCTCCGCATTGTTCACCGGGTCCGCGTGCGCGCCCACCTCTCCCCTGCCGATCCGGCTCACCACCTGTGTGACCTCGGGAAACGTCATGAGCTCGCGCTCGAGCCGCTGCACCGCCGAGGCGGACTCCGTGAGGGCGATGGAGGGCGCCATCGTCGCGCGCACGAGCAGCGTCCCTTCGTTCAGTGTGGGAATGAACTCCCGCCCCAGGAACGGGAACGCGAGCGCGCCAGCGGCGAGCAGCGCGAGGGTTCCGGCGCCGATCGCCTTCGGATGGTCGAGCGCCCACGCGAGCACCCGGGCGTAGTGGCGCTCGACGGAGGCGATCCAGCGCATCGAGCCGCCCGTCGTGCGAGCCGCCTTCGAGGACTCGGGAACCTCGCCGGGTCGCCGCAGCAGCAGGTTGGCGAGCACGGGCGCGACCGTCAGGGAGAACACCAGAGATCCCAGCATGGCAAGCGAGATCGTGTAGGCGAGCGGCCGGAACATCGTCCCCTCCACGCCTCGCAGAGTGAAGAGCGGAAGGAACACCAGAATCACGATCGCGATCGCGAAGAAGATCGGCCGGCCCACTTCGCGAGAGGCCCGGCTCACGACGCGGATCCGCGGCTCCTTCCCCTCCCGGTCCTCCTCGAGCCATCGGAACACGTTCTCGACGACGACGATCGCCGCATCGACCATCATGCCGATGCCGATCGCAAGGCCTCCGAGGGACATCAGGTTGGCGCTGATGCCGAGCTGCCGCATGAGCAGGAACGTCAAGAGAATCGAGAACGGAAGCGACAGGGCCACGATGAGTGAAGACCGGAGGTTGCCCAGGAAGAGGGCGAGCACGACGACGACGAGGACGAGCCCCTGCCAGAGCGCCGATGTGACGGTCGACGTAGCGCGCTGCACGAGCGACGACTGCTCGTAGTAGGGCACGAGCGAGACCCCTTCGGGGAGCGCCGAGCGAATCTGCTCCAACCGTTCCTCGACGCTTGCGATCACGGTCGAGGTGTTCGTGCCCAGGAGCTTCAGGACGAAGCCGACGACGACTTCGCCCTCGCCGTTCCGGGTCACGAGGCCGCGGCGGATCTCCGGACCCAGGGCGATGTCGGCGACGTCACCCACGCGGATCGGCGTACCCTCTCGCGTCACGATGGTGATGTCCGCGATGTCGTCCAGCGTCTCGGCCAGCCCAACCGAGCGGACGAGGTACTCCTCGCGCGCGACCTCGAGGAAGCTCGCGCCCACGTTGAGGTTGTTCGTCTCGACCGCTTCGAGCACCTCGTGCAGCGAGAGGTCGTACTGACGGAGCGCCTCGGGGCGCACGACGACCTGGTACTGCCGCACGTGGCCGCCGATGGACAGAACCTCCGTGACGCCGCGAACCGTCTGGAGATTGCGCTTCACGATCCAGTCCTGGATGGTGCGGAGTTCCTCCAGCGAGTATCGCTGCCGGTCCGCGTCCAGGTAGTAGAAGAGGATCTGCCCGAGCCCGCTGGAGATCGGACCCATCGCAGGGTCGCCGAGGCCCGACGGGATCTGCTCGCGCGCCTCCTGGAGCCGCTCGTTCACGAGCTGGCGCGCGAAGTAGATGTCGGTCCCCTCGGTGAAGTACACGTTCACGACCGAGAGACCGAAGTTCGATACGGAGCGGATGAGCTCGAGGCCCGGCAGGCCGTTCATGGCCACCTCGACCGGATACGTGACGAGCTGCTCGACCTCCTCGGGGGCGAGCCCCTCGGTCTCGGTGAACACCTGCACGAGCACCGGAGAGATGTCCGGGTAGGCGTCGACGGGCAGCCGCACGTACGACCAGGCGCCCACGCCGAGCACCGCGAGGGTGCCGACGCCGACGAGCACGGGCTGACGGAGCGCGAACTCGATGACCTTGTCGATCACGCTGCCTCCTAGTGCCCATGACCGCCGAACTCGCCCCGCGCGAGCTCGGCCTTCAGCGTGAAGGCTCCGGTGACGACCAGCGAATCGCCCGCAGCGAGCCCGGACGCGATCTCGATGAGCCCACCGGGCAGCTCGCGGCCGAGAATCACCGGGCTTCCGAGGAACGTCCCCGGCTCCGGGCCAGGCACCCAGACCACGTCCGTCCCTTCGACGTTCTGCACGGCATCCCGGGGGACGGCGAGCACGCGAGCTCCCCCGGCCGTCCGGATCACCGCGGTGGCGAACATGCCCGGCCGCAACGCTCCGTCCGCGTTGTCGATCTCGACCCGGGCGCGGACGGTGCGCGTGCGCACGTCCAGAACGTCGGCGACGTACCCGATCCGTGCGGGGAACGTCCGGCCCGGCCAGGCGGCCGTCGTGACCTCCACCGCCTGCCCCTCCGACACGCTCGCCAGGTCGCGCTCGAAGACGTCGAGCTCGATCCAGAGCCGCGACAGGTCGGCGATCGTGAAGAGCTGATCGGACGGGGCCACCACTTCGCCCCGCGAGCCGTGGCGCTCCACCACGACGCCGTCGTACGGAGCCACGACATCGAAGTGTCCGCCCTCCCCGTGGGACGCCGCGCCCAGCAGGCGTAGCCGCTCTTCCGCGCTCCGCCGCCTCGCCTCCATGGTCCGCAGCTGGGCTTCGGCATCTAGGACCTCCCTGCGGCTCGAGATGCCCTGCGCTTCGAGTCGCACCTCGCGCTCGTGGTTCTCCCGCGCGATGTCGAGCAAGGCCTCCGCCTCGACGAGCTCCGCGCGCGTATTGCCGACCTCCGGACTCTCGAGGTGGCCCAGGATCTGGCCTTCACTCACGCGGCTGCCGACCTCCGCACGCAGCTCCGTCACCCGCCCCTCCGTCTTCGGGCCCACGTGGCTCATGCGGTTCTGGTCGTACGTGATCGCGCCCGTGACGCCGAGGCCGCCCGCCGTGACCATCTCCGCGACGCCCACCGCGACGTCGCTGAGCGCGAGCGCGTCCGCATCGAGGTGGACCTCCGGGAGGCCTCCCGACGCAGCTTCTCCCTGAGGTGCCTCGTCCACTTGTCCCGCACCGCACGCGGTAACCAGCAGGGTGAGCCAGAGGGTCGGCCAGCGACCCGACACTCGTCCCCTTCCAAGCGCCCTCGTGCTCATCGCGAACCTCCTTCGCTCAAGTCCACACCGTCGAGGATCTCACCCGTAGCAGCGGCCAGATCCGTGCGCGCCCGCTCGCGGCGCTCCCACGCGGACCAGTAGCTCAGCTCGGCGTCGAGGAGCTGGTTGCGCAGCAGCAACAGCTCCGTGAGATCGATCTTCCCTTCCCGGAACGCGGTCTCGAGCAGTCCCTGGTTCTCGCGGATGGGGCCGAGCATCTCCTCCTCGAGCAGCTCCACCTGGCGACGAGCCGACTCATACGTCCGCACAGCGTCTTCGACCTCGCGTCGGACGCGGAGCGAGGTCGCCCTGCGTGCCTCTTCGGCTTCCGCGACCTCCGCGCGCCGGCGCTCGGCCAGCCCCTGGCTGCGGTTGAACAGCGGCAGCTCGAAGCCCAGCGCGACACCGAAGCGTGGGTCCGACGCCGGGTCCTCGCGCGTGGCGAGCGCCGCCACGCTCAGGTTCGGAAACACGGCGCGCCCGGTGAGCCGCGCCTCCTGGCGCACGCGCTCCACCTCCTCTTCTTGCGCGAGCAGGTCCGGGCGGGCCGCCAGCGCCCGCTCGACGCGGGTCCCCGGATCCACGTCGGCGACCGACCCCGCCTCGGGTGCCGGCCCCCGGGTCCGCACCAGGGCATCTCCGCCGAGCCCCAAGAGGCCCGCAAGCTCGAGTGCCGCCGTTGAGCGCTCGCTTCCGGCCTCCATGGCCAACGCCCGTGCTCGCGCGGACTCGATCCCGGCGAGGTTCGCCTCCAGGACGCTCACCTCGCCCTCCTCGAGCTGTACGGCAACGGCTTCCGCCAGACGCCCGTTCAGGGCGCTGATCTGCTCGACGAGCTCCTGGCGGCGCTCGGCCGCGACGAGTCGATGGTACGCGCGCTCGACGTCGCGTAGGACCGTTCGGCCGTCGTCGGCGAAGCGCCGCGAGGTCGCGCGGTAGCCAGCCTCGCCCGCCGCGGCACGCAGGCCCCGCTGGCCGGCCACTTCGATCTCGAGCCCGACGGCCGCCTCGTAGCGGCTGGCGAAGCCCGCACTGGGCGACCTGGCTTCGAAGGTCACGTCCGGGTTGAAGGCGAGCGTGCGCGCTGAGCGGACGTCTCCGAGCGCGGCGGTCGGCCGCCAGGAGCTCGCGAGAAGCTCCGGGTTGGCTCGGACCGCCATCACTCGCGCCTCCCCGATCGACACCACAACGGTGTCGCCAGGGATAGCGGTTTGCGCCTTCAACGGGGCGCTGCCCGCTACCAAGAGGTGGCCGGCAAGCACGGCGGCAATCCACGACTCCATGTTCCAGTGCATGATGCTCCTCGGGTCGCGCCACTCCCGACCCGGAGCCACGAGCAAGCGGCGCGGGCGAGCACCCAGCGGGCGCTCACCGAGCGGTCGGAAATGGACGAACGGTGGTGAGCCTCAGGCTCCCGATTGGAGCCGAGGCGAGTCGTTCGTCAGGCCCGAGGAGGGCGGAAGTGTCGTGCCGGCGCGCGATCGGCCGGAGACGACGACGCGTGGACGTGCCTCATCGCGACGAGGGACACCGCGACATCCAAGTCGCAGGAGGTGGGGAAGCTCACGCCGTGAGCGTGCGTGCAGTGGTCGCTCGACGTGCCGTGCTGATGATCCTGGTCGTGCTCCGCCCCGACCCCCGGATCTTCATGGCCGTGCTCGCCATGACTCGCGTCTTGGTGCGCGGACGCGGCGGCGGACGATTCGTGGTGGACCTTGCCGTCGCGCAGGACACCGACCGCCGTCTCAGCGGCGGAGGCTCCGTAAGTCATCAGGAACAGAAGCGCGACGCCGCGAAGGAGGCGTCGCCTGCCTGTGTGTATGCGTCGGAGCATGATCCAAGGGTAATGGGGTCCGGCACTGGACTCCACCTTGGGCCTCGGCCATGCGCCAGCCTGACAGGTGGGTGATGGGTCAGCAAACTGACCCACCGCCGGCACGGGGAGGGGCACCGCGGAGCGGCAAACTTCCCTAGATTGTTGTCGATCTGGTTCAGGGGCCATAGCTCAGCTGGGAGAGCGCCTGCTTTGCAAGCAGGAGGTCATCGGTTCGATCCCGATTGGCTCCACTCGTCCCCATCTCCCGGAGGACCCATTGAACAGGGCGATTCTCATGGCGTGCGCCGCCGCGGCGCTCCTGGCGGTTCCGCCGGATGTCTCGGCCCAGAGCTCGATCGAGGGCTCGTGGACGTCCACCGTGAACTCGCCCGAGGGGACGTTCGACATCCCGCTGAGCATCGCACGTGAGGCCGACGGGCTCGTCGCTCGCATCCCCACCGGGGACGTCTTCCTCACCGGCAGGGAGACGGCGGGGGGCGTCGAGTTCTTCTGGCCTCTCGTCTATCAGGGGATGGACCTGCCCACGACGCTCGTCGGGTCGTTCCAGGACGGGGGATGGACCGGCACCGCGGACTTCGGGGGCCTGGCCGAGGGGACTTGGACGGCCAGGCCCGCCGCATAGGGAGGACGCGCCTTCCTCCCTCGCCCCATGGGATCCACCGCTCACCACACGAAGCTCAAGGTGAGCGTCGCACCGGACGCGTAGACCCTCTGCGTGACGTCGAAGCCCGTCGCGGTCGCCATCCCCGTGAACGTGTGTGCGAACAGCCGGGTCGAGGCGAAGACGAGCGAGCCCGACCCCTCGTAGATGGGCGATACGGTGCCCTGGTCTTCGAAGTCCCTCGTCTCCATGAGTTGGGTGCCGATGATCACCGGCCGCCCATCCAGGAAGAAGTAGACCTCTTCCCAGCGCTCCATCGTCGTCTGCTGTTCGTAGACGCGTCCCGACACGTCGAGCCGGATCGCGCCGGCGGTGATGCGGATCGTGCGCGTGATCGTGACGCCGTTCGCGTCGGTGATGGGGAAGCTCTGCCACGTGTGGGGCAGGGGAGCTCCCGCCACACGAGATAGCTGCGCCTCGTCCCAGGCCGTCGCCTCCGCGACCACGATCCTTACGCGGTCCCAGACGCCGTCCACCGTCGCCGTGATCCACGCCTCCCCCGACGAAAGGGCACGCGCGGATCCGTCGGAGGCCACGACGGCCACGGACCCGTCACTGCTGGTCCACACGACGAGTCGATCGAACAGCTCAAGATCATCCGCCGCGAAGACCCGCGCCGAGAGCGCGAGGACGTCGCCCTCTCTCAGGGTGTGATCCCCCGCGGGTGCCACCGCCACGCGCGCGACGGGGCGCGGCTCGACGACGAGCTCGACGTCACCCGCGCGGTCATCGCTCGACGCGCGGATGGTCACCCGGCCCGGTCGTACACCGGTCACGAGTCCGGTGAGGGAGACCTCGGCGATGTCGGGGCGACCGCTCGACCATACGATGGAGCGACCCTCCAGCGGGCTTCCATCGGCGCTCCGCGGCGTGGCCGTCAGCTGCAGCTGGCCCCCCTCGTTCAGGACGAGGGTCGGCGCGTGGACGTCGACGCTCGCGACGGGCTCGGCCGGGGGCGCGGTGACGTCCGTGCCGCAGGCCACGGTCGCCAGCAGGGCGGTCAGGATCAGGCTTCTCAGGCGTTGCATGCTTCCTCCTCGAGAGTTGGGACTCGAGGAGGCGGACGGAGGAGCGGGCGGGGCGTTACAGGCCGGGTTCCCGGGCGTCGGATTGGTGCCGGACCCGCGCGATCGGTTACCCTTCGGTCCCGACCCGCACCGCCGCCCCTGCCCAGGAGCGACACCTGAGCGCTGCCGCCCTCGACCGAGTCGTCGTCGACACCCTCGTCGCCGAGCGAGGGCGTTTCCTGGCGTTCCTGGTGAACCGCGTCGGCGATGTCGACGCGGCCGAGGACCTCCTTCAAACGGGGGTGCTGCAGGCCCTTCGGAGGGCCGACTCCCTGAAGGACCAGGAGCGGGTCGTGGCGTGGATCTACCGCATCCTCCGGAACGTCCTCACCGATTGGGGGCGGCAGCACGCCGCGCGGAGCCGAAGCGAGGAGCGTGCCTCGCTCCTCGACCTGCCCGAACAGGCGCCTCCCGACCTGGAGGAGGAGCTCTGCGCGTGCGTGGGCGAGCTGCTCTCGACGCTCCCTCCGGAGCAGGCCGAGCTGCTGCGCTTGGTCGAGCTGGAGGACGTCGCCCCGTCCCGGGTGGCCGAGCGTCTGGGGCTCACGCCCGGAAACGCACGCGTGCGCGTGCATCGGGCGCGGGCTGCGCTGCGCGAGCGCGTCGAGCAGACCTGTCGGACGTGCGCGCGCCACGGCTGCCTGGACTGCACCTGCGGAGCGAAGACCCTGTAACGTCGGGAAGCCTCGTCCGTCCGCCTTCCGAACCCACACACGGAGGAGCGACATGGATCACGCGCATCACGGGCACGGCGACAGCCATGGCCACGGGCAGGGGCACGGGCACGCGACAAGCGCGAGTGGCGGCCACATAGATCATCGAGGCCACCAGGGCCTGCCGGCGGAGCCCAATCGCCGTGGCGATCACGGCGCCCACGCGGGACACGGCGACCACGCCCACCATGTCGAGGACTTCCGCCGCCGCTTCTGGGTCTCGCTCGCCCTGAGCATCCCCGTCGTCGCGCTGTCCGAGATGATCCAGATGTGGCTCGGGATCCCGGGTGCGCTGGCGTTCCCCGGCGACGACTACGTGGAGTTCGCCCTCGCGAGCCTCGTCTTCTTCTACGGCGGGTGGCCCTTCCTGACCGGGCTGGTCCGCGAGCTCGGCGCGCGCAGGCCCGGCATGATGACGCTCATCGCGCTCGCGATCGGTGTCGCCTACGCCTACAGCACCGCCGTGACGCTCGGCCTCCAAGGGAGCGTCTTCTACTGGGAGCTGGCGACGCTGATCGACATCATGCTCCTGGGACATTGGATCGAGATGCGCTCGGTCCTCGGGGCCTCGCGAGCCCTGGAGAAGCTCGTGGAGCTCCTTCCGTCCGAGGCGCATCGCGTCGGCGAGGACGGCGAACTGGAGGACGTGCCGCTCACAGACCTCGTGTCGGGCGACCGCGTGCTCGTGAAGCCGGGCGAGAAGATTCCGACCGACGGCGTAATCGCGGAGGGGCGCACGACGATCAACGAGTCGATGCTCACGGGGGAGAGCAAGCCCGTGGAGCGCGGCGAGGGCGACGAGGTGATCGGTGGAAGCGTGAACGGCGAGTCCGCGATCACGGTCGAAGTCGGTCGCACGGGCGCGGACTCCTACCTCTCTCAGGTGGTCGATCTGGTCCGCCGCGCACAGGAGACGCGCTCGAAGACGCAGGATCTCGCGAACCGCGCGGCCTTCTGGCTCACGCTGGTCGCGATCGTCGCCGGGTCGGCGACGCTGGTCGCCTGGCTGGCGGTGGGCCGCCCGCTGGACTTCGCGATCGAGCGGATGGTGACGGTGATGGTCATCACCTGCCCGCACGCGCTCGGCCTCGCGATCCCGCTCGTGGTGGCCGTGTCGACGTCGCTTTCCGCGAAGAACGGGCTCCTCATCCGCAATCGCACCGCGTTCGAGCGGGCGCGCAATCTGGACGCGGTGATCTTCGACAAGACGGGCACGCTGACCGAAGGCCGCTTCGGCGTGAGCGACGTCGTGGCGCTCGCCGATCTCGACGAGTCCGAGGTGTTGCGGTTGGCGGCGTCGCTGGAGAGCCAGTCCGAGCATCCGATCGCCGCCGGCATCGTCGAGGCCGCGCGGGATCGCGCCCTGCGCACGGTCCCACCGAGTGGCTTCAAGGCGATTCCCGGGAGGGGCGCGGAAGCGGACGTCGAGGGCAAGCGGATCCGCGTCGTGAGTCCGGGCTACCTGCGCGAGCACGGCCTCGACGTCGAGGACGACCGCGTGCGCGCGCTCGGCGAGCAAGCCAAGACGGTCGTCTTCGTGACCGTGGACGGGCGCGTCGCGGGTGCGATCGCCCTGGCCGACATCGTCCGCGAGGCTTCCCGCGAGGCGCTCGCCCGCCTGAAGGAGATGGGGATCCGCGTGATGATGCTCACCGGCGACGCCGAAGCGGTCGCGCGCGGCGTCGCGCAGGAGCTCGGCCTCGACGAGTACTTCGCCGAGGTGCTTCCCGACCAGAAGGCCGCGAAGGTGCGCGAGGTCCAGGCGCGCGGGCTGACGGTCGCGATGGTGGGGGACGGCGTCAACGATGCACCCGCGCTCGCGCAGGCCGACGTGGGCATCGCGATCGGAGCCGGCACGGACGTGGCCGTCGAGTCAGCCGACATCGTGCTCGTGCGATCGGATCCCGCCGACGTGACCGGCATCGTCCGCCTCGCCAAGCGCACCTACGCGAAGATGGTCCAGAACCTCTGGTGGGCGACGGGCTACAACCTGTTCGCGCTTCCCCTCGCGGCCGGCGTGCTCTACTCGGCGGGGATCCTGCTGTCGCCGGCGCTCGGCGCCGTGCTCATGTCGGCGTCGACCATCGTGGTCGCGATCAACGCTCGACTGCTGGCGCGGGGATGATCGCGACGATCGGGGCGGGGCCGGCGAGGGTTCGTGCTCGCCGGCCCTACGCCGTTGCGCCCACGCGGACGCCCAGGTCCACGCCGCGCTTCAGCGTCTGCACCATGATGCACCCCTCCTGAGCGATGTCGACGAGGTGTGCGAACAACTCGTCGTCCGAGTGATCGGCGCTCACTTCCAGCTCGATCGCGGTGAAGCGCGTGGGACCTTGGGCGAGCGTGCCCGTGACCTTGGTCCGTACGTTCGAGACTGCGGCTTCGCGGGCACGGATCGCCGCGAGGAGCGTGCTCATGAAGCACCCGCCGACCGCGGTGAGGAAGTAGTCGCCGCCCATCGGACCTTCGTCGGCGCCGCCCTTCTCGATGGGTCGGTCGACCAGCGCGGTGTGGCGGCGCATGCGCGACTCGCTCGTGGAGGGACCTACCTGGCGGAGATGCACTTCGATGGCGGGCATGGTCGGTCGGTCCCATCTCGGGTGGGCGGCGGCACGGCTTCGTCCCCCGACGACCCTCGGCATGTCCGCCGCGCCGCGCAAGCCTATCGTGCCGACAATGTCACGATGGTGGTGGACGCTGGCCCTCGGGGACCTCCAGCCCATGTGCATGGTCGCCGTCGCACGGCTCGGGCCCTTTCTGCACGGCCATCATCGGCGTTAATTGGTCCGCGCCATCGATACGCATCTCACGGATCGGACCATGAAGAACGCCGCACGACTCCTCCTCTGCGCGCTCCTCGCCGCCTGCGGCGGCCCCGCCGACGAGGCAACGCCTGAGGCCGCGACGGAGAGCGCACCCGCAGCCGCCCCCGAGCGCATGACCGTCACGATCATCTCGCCCGCCGAGGGCTCCTTCCAGGAGGAGCACGACGTCGAGGTCGTGCTGCGCACCACGGTCCCCATCGTGCCCGCGGGCGACATGACGCCGGGCACGGGACACCATCATCTCTACCTGGACGCCGACCTGGGGGACATGAGCGCGCCCGTGCCGACCGTACCGGGCAGCATCATCCACATGGGGAACGGGGCGACGGCGTACACGTTCGAGAACGTCGGATCGGGTCCGCACCGCATCATCGCGGTGGTGGCGGACGGAGCGCACGTTCCGCTCCAGCCGCTCGTGGTCGACACCGTCAACTTCGTCGTCGAGTAGGAGGCCGACTCTTGATCGGCTCGGCGCTGTTGGCGGCGGCCGTCGCCGCCGTCCAGTCGGCGCCCACCGATCCGCTGGATCTCGCGCGCCTGCTCGCCGGTCGCTACCCGCAACAGGCGTCGGTGAGCTACATCCCGTCGCTCTCGTGGAGCGCGCAGCTGCGCCTCGCGGAGCTCACGGGTGAGTCCGAGTGGACCGCGCGTGCGCGCCAGCAGATGCAGCCGCTCTTCGACGAGGCGCTCCCCGACTTCGGAGCGAACTACTCGCTGACGCGCGTCGCGGGCTTCGCCGCGCTCGCCGATCTCGCCAGCCTCGCGGGCGACGCGCTCGCGGGGGCGCGCTCGCGAGCGGCGGCGGAATTGATCCTGCCGGCCCCCGGCAGCCCCGACGTGAGTTACGCGACGGGGTGGACCGACGACATGTTCATGGCGACTTCGCTGCTCGGACGGGTCGGGGCGGGTGGTGACGAGCGCTTCTTTGCGGTCCTCGAGCCGCTCCTGACCGCATACGCGCGGCGCCTACAGCGTCCGGACGGCCTCTTCGTGCACGCGCAAGACGCGCCGCACGCCTGGGGCCGCGGGAACGGATTCGCCGCGCTCGGCCTCACTGAGGCGCTCACCTACCTGCCGGAGGGCTGGCCGGGACGACGCAACCTGCTCGAGGCCTATCGCCGACAGATGCGGGCGTTCCTCGGCCATCAGAGCGGGGACGGCAGCTGGCGCCAGGTGGTCGATCGCGCGGAGAGCTATCAGGAACTCTCCGTGACCGCTATGGTCGTCGCCGCCATGGCGCGCGGCGTCCGGTCGGGCTGGCTCGAAGCCGACGCGTTCCTCCCGTCGATCGAACGAGGGTGGCGCGCCGTGACCGCGCGCGTGGGGGCTGATGGATCGGTCCGAGACGTGTGCACGAGCACGGGGGCCGGCCCCACCCTCGACTACTACTTGGAGCGTCCCAAGGTGAGCGGACTCGACGATCGCGGTGGTGGCCTCGTCCTCTTGGCTGCGCTGGAGATGGTCGAGTTGCGCGGGTTAGGCGCGGTGCGCTGAATCACGCGGGCCGCTCCGCAGGCGGCCGAGCGCCCCGGGGAGGGCGCGCGCGCACGCTCGGAGGCCTCCTCTGGTGCGTCAAGCCCTGGCGGCCGCCGACGCGACCGCCGTGGCGAGCTCCTCGATGGTCACCGGCTTGAGCAGGAGGTGCACGACGCCGGCCTCCTCGAGCACGTCGGGCGTGAGGCCTTCGGCATATCCCGTCAGCAGGATCACGGGAATGGGCCTCACGGCCTGAGCCGCCCGCGCGAGGTCGAGACCCGTCATGCGGGGCATCGTGTAGTCGGTCACGAGGAGGTCGAACCGTTCGGGGTCCCGACGCACGAGCTCGAGCGCTTCGGCGCTGTCCGTGAGGGCCGTCACGGCGTAACCGAACGCACCCAGTCGACGCGCTCCGAGCTGGGCGAGGGTGGGCTCGTCGTCCACGTACAGGATCGCCTCTCCCCGTCCACGCGGCGCCGCGACCGACGCGCCGAGCGGCTCGGCGACCTGGTCCATCGCCGCAGGGAACCAGCAGCGGACGACGGTCCCGGCTCCGACCCCGCTCTCGATGCGTACCGCTCCTCCGTGGTCCCGCATGAGGCCATCGACCATGGCGAGTCCGAGACCGCTGCCGCTTCCCGGCGGCTTCGTGGTGAAGAACGGCTCGAAGGCGCGCTGCAGCACCTCGGGCGGCATGCCTCTCCCGTTGTCGCGCACGCTGAGGACGATGTAGCTACCCTCGCTGAGATCGGGCATTGCCCGGGCGCGGCTGTCCGTCAGATACTCGGAGTGGGCCTCCACCTCGATGGTGCCCTCGCGATCGATCGCGTGGG
Organism: Gemmatimonadales bacterium; assembly: GCA_050181335.1. GTDB lineage: Bacteria > Gemmatimonadota > Gemmatimonadetes > Longimicrobiales > Gaopeijiaceae > UBA2982. Next base: position 69,689 of record JBFXDG010000016.1, read on the forward strand.
AAGCGTTGGTGCCCAGGTTCATCAGGATCTGCTGGACCGCCGTGGCGTCCGCCATCGCGAGCGGCAGCTCAGGAGGGCAGTGGACGCGCAACTCGATGGTCGTGGGCAGGGTCGCGCGCAGCAGCCGTCCGGTCTCGTCGATGGTGGGCGCGAGCGGGATGGGCCGCAGCATCGCCTCCTGCCTGCGGCTGAACGCGAGAATCCGCTCCACCAGCTGGCGGCCCCGCAGCGCTCCGGCCATGAGGTCGCGCGTATCCTGCCGCGCTTGCTCGGTGGGGGCCTGAGCGAGGATCAGCTCGGCATAGCCGATGATCGCCCCGAGAATGTTGTTGAAGTCGTGCGCGACTCCGCCGGCCAGCGTGCCGAGCGCCTCCATCTTCTGTGCCTGACGCAGCTGCTGCTCCAGCGCCTGACGTTGGCCCTCGGCGTGCCTCCTGGCCGTGATGTCCACGATCGACGCCAGCACGAACGTGCCCTCGTCCGTCGTGAGCGGATTCAACCCGATCTCCACCGAGATCTCGCTGCCGTCCTTGCGGCGCCCGTAGAGGTCGCGACCCGCACCCATCGAGCGGGCGGTCGGTGCCTTCATGAAATCGGCACGGAAGCCGCCGTGACCCACGTGGAAGCGCTCCGGAACCAGCAGGTCGATCGAGGCCCCGATCAGCGTGTCTCGCTCGTATCCGAACATGCGCTCGATCTCGCGGTTCACCAGCACGATGGTACCCGAGCTGTCGACCATGACCATGCCGCTCGGCGACGACTCCACCGCCAGGCGGAAGCGCTCCTCGGCGCGCTTGCGGGCGCTGATGTCGACGATCGATCCGAGAACGAAGAGCCCTTCCTCGGTGGCCACGGGCGTGAGACCGATCTCGACCGGAACCTCCGTACCGTCCTTCCGCCGGCCGTACAGGTCCCGCCCCGCACCCATGGCGCGGACCTTCGGGTCGGCGGTGAACAGGGCGCGGAAGTCGGGGTGCGCGGACTGCGAGCCCGCGGGCACGAGGATGTCCACGGAGCGACCGAGCAGCTCCTCGCGCGCGTAACCGAACAGGCGCTCGATCTCGCGGTTCACGAGCACGATGCGACCGTCGGGGTCGACCATCAACAAGCCGCTCGGCGCCGACTCGACGGCCGCGCGGAGGCGACGCTCCACGGTCCTCTCCATGCCTCTCCAACCGCTACTCGATGGGGCCCGGGGTACTCGGGACATAATGTCACGCGGGGGGAGGGGGGGAAAGCACCCGTGCCCCGGCGTGCGCAAAGGGGTTCCCGGCGGATTCCGGCGGTGCTGGCCGTCCTCGTGCTGGCGTCGCCGTTCCTCGGAGCCTCGCCTGCGGCTGCCCAAGCCGCAGCGCATGCGTCGAGTGAGGCTCCCGCCGGGGCCGCCCACGCGTTCCTCGACGCCGTGCGTGCGCTGCGCTGGCAAGGCGTGGCCGAGCGTCTCCATCCCGAGACCCTCGAGCGCTTCCGCACCCTGGTCGCGATGATCGCCGAGGCCGACTCGACGGACGGGGTGGGGCGGTTCCTGACGGGGGTGGGTCCCGCCGATCGCGCGGGCCTCCCGTCGACGACGATCTTCTCCCGGGCGATCGACGCGATGCTCACGGAGATGCCCGGGCTGGCGAACGCACTCCACGAGCGTGACGACGACGTGCTCGGAGCGGTGCCGGAAGGCACCGAGTCGGCCCATGCCGTCTACCGCACGCAGGCGCGCATCGGGGGCTCCGTCTCCGAGGTGAAGGTCTTGGAGTTGGGGCTCGTCGGCTCGGAATGGAAGGTGCGCTGGAGCGATGAGCTCGAGGTGCTGGACGCTGCCCTTCGCGGCGTCGCGATGGGTCCTCGCGAGGGCGAGCCGTGAGCGACGCCGACTCCTACCGCGCGCTCTTCGAGGGGGCGCTCATCGGCCTCGGCGTCGCGGACATGCAGGGGAACCTGCTCGCCTTCAACGACGCGATGCTCGAGCCGGGTGGGTACACGCGCGAGGACATCGAGCGCATCGGCAACGTGGCGCGCCTGTACGCGTGTCCCGTGGAGCGGGAACGCGTGCTCGAACGCGTGCGCGCGCAGGGGTACGCGTGGCGAGAAGACGTGCGGTTCCTCCGCAAGGACGGAACGGCCTACGACACCCTCCTGAGCCTGACGCCCGTCCGGTTCATGGGCCGTCCGTGCCTCTACGCGACGGTCGAAGACGTGACCGCGACGAAGCGCATCGAGCGCGAGCGCAGAGAGCTCGAGGCGCAGCTCCTGCGGGCCCAGAAGATGGAGGCGGTCGGACAGATGACCGCGGGGATCGCGCACGACTTCAACAACATCCTCTCCATCATCGTGACCGGGAGCGACCTGGCCGAGCGCGCGCTGCCGGCCGATGCCGACGACGCGCGTCACTACCTCGTGGAGGTTCGGGAGGGTGCCCGCCGCGGCGCCGCGATGATCCGCAAGCTCCTCGGCTTCAGCCGCACGGCGCCACTCGAAGTCGTGCCGACCGACCTGGTGGACGTCGTGGCGGGAATGAGGGGGATGCTCGAGAGCCTCCTGCCCCAAGACGTCGCGCTCGAGGTCGAGGGGTCCGCCGCGCGGGCTCTCTGCGACGCCGCTGCCGTGGAGCAGATGCTCCTCAACCTCGTGACGAACGCGCGCGACGCCATGCCCGCGGGGGGCACGCTCCGCATCACGACGGGCACCGTGCAGAGCTCCGAGATCGTCGACCGACCCCCGTGGCTTCCCGACGGCGACTACGCCCGCCTCGCAGTCATGGACACCGGCTATGGGATGGACGAGGTGACGCTCGCGCACGCGCTCGAGCCGTTCTTCACCACCAAGGTGCCGGGTGAAGGAACCGGGCTCGGGCTCTCCATGGTGCTCGGCCTCGCGAAGCAGCAGGGCGGCTACCTGGAGCTCCGCAGCGAGATCGGTCGGGGCACGACGGCCAACCTGTACTTCGCGCGGGCGTAAAGGGCATTCCGCGGGTCAGAGTCACACCCGCCAGCTCCGGACTCGCGTAGCACCGCGCGGGCGAGGGGAGGGCTTGACCTCCGCCGCCGAGTATCGAGCGTTCTCCGCCATGCTCACGCGCGTCCAGAACGCCTTCCGTGCCCTGCGCCACCGGAATCTCCGCCTCTTCTTCGCGGGCCAGGGCGTGTCGCTCGTGGGCACCTGGATGCAGCAGGTCGCGATGGCCTGGCTGGTCTACCGCCTCACGGACTCCGAGCTGCTCCTCGGCGTGATCGCGTTCGCGGGCCAGTTCCCGGGGCTCCTGATGGCGCCCTTCGCGGGGGCGCTCGCGGAGCGCTGGGGCCGCCACCGCCTCGTGATCGTGGCGCAGACGCTGCTCATGCTCCAGGCGGCCGTCGTCGCGCTGCTGGTCGTCTCGGGGCGCGTCCAGGTCTGGCACCTGATCGCCCTCGCCGTCTTCGCCGGGTTGATCAACGGCGCGGACATCCCCGCCCGGCAGTCCCTGTTGGTCAGGCTCGTGGGAGGCACGGACGACCTGCCGAACGCGATCGCGCTCAACTCCTCGATGTTCAACGGCGCTCGCCTCGTCGGCCCCGGTCTCGGCGGACTGCTGATCGGCTGGGTGGGGGAGGGGCCGGTCTTCGTGCTCAACGCGGTCAGCTATGTCGCCGTGCTCGCCGCGCTCACGGCCATCCGGCTCCCCCCGGAGCCTCGCGAGCCCGCGAGCAAGGTCCTCCGCCACATAGGCGACGGCTTTGCGTACGCGTTCGGCCACGCGCCCACGCGAGACATGCTCGCCGTCTTCGCCGTCATCTCACTGGTCGGCGTGCCCTACGTGGTGCTCCTGCCGGCCTTCGCGCGCGACGTGCTCGGCGGGGACGCCCGCACGCTGGGGCTGCTGACCTCCTGCGCGGGGCTCGGGGCGTTCGCGGGGGCGCTGCGCCTCGCCGCTCGGGACTCGCTCCAAGGCATCGGCCGGCTGGTGGTTCGGGCCACGGCCGTGTTCGGCCTCGCGCTGGTGGCCTTCTCGGCCTCGCGCGCGCTCTGGCTCTCCTGCGCGCTCCTGGTCGTGAGCGGGTTCGGGCTCATGATCGCGACGGCGGGCATCAACACCGTGATCCAGACGCTGGTGAGCGAGCAGATGCGCGTGCGCGTGATGAGCCTCTACGCGATGGCCTTCGTCGGTGTCACGCCGCTCGGGAGCCTCGCCGGCGGCGCGCTCGCCACTCGTCTCGGTGCCCCCGTAACGGTCGCGCTCGGCGGCGCGGGGTGTCTGGTCCTCGCGACGTCGTTCGGGAGGCGCCTGTTGCCGCTCGGCGGCCCGATGCCGTCACGCGAAGAGGCGGGGGTGCTCGCCGAGGTGGCCGGCGGACTCCAGACCGCGAGTGAGCTGCGGCCTCGCACCTGAGGGTTCGCGCTCCGCCCGGCCGCTGTCGGGCGTCAGGGGCTGGGGTGGGGTGCCGAGCACGTCGAGGTCGAGCACGTCGAGGTCGGGCGCGTCGAGATCCGGAACGTCGATCTCGGGGTCGGGCAGCGGGGCCGGGGCGGGCGGGATCCCCGATGCGGGCGCCAGCCGCTCCAGGATCAGGTCGCGACGCCACCGCATGCGCGCGGGGTTCGTGGACGGATTGGACGTGAGCGGATGGGGGAGCGTCGCCGCGAGCGCGGCGGCCTGCTCCAGCGTCAGGTCGGATGCCGAGCGGCCGAAGTACGCCCGCGCGGCCTCCTCCGCGCCGAAGATCCCCGGGCCCCACTCGGCGACGTTCAGGTAGATCTCCAGGATCCGGTCCTTGCCGACGGTCCGCTCCAGGCGCTTCGCGACGACCATCTCCACCGCCTTGCGGATGAACGAGCGCTCCGTGCCGTAATAGAGGTTCTTGGCGAGCTGCTGCGTGATGGTGCTCCGCCCGCGGAGCTCGCTCCGGTGCGCCCACGCGTAGGCGAGCGCTTCGCGCAGCGCGGCGAGGTCCTGGGCGCTCGTCCAGGAGAACGCGTCGTCGCCCGTCCAGTGAACCTCCTCGGCGAGCGAGACCCAGTCGACGCCCGCGTGCTCGCGGAACCGGTAGTCCTCCGCGACGATCACCGCGCGTACGAGGTGTCTCGAGACCTGATCGAGCGGGACCCAGGACTGTCGGATCTCGAACGCCTTCCCCTCGCTGCGTGCCTCGCGGATGCGCTGCTCCATGAGCGCGGTGCGCGCCGGGTTCCGCGTGGCGAGCGCCCACGGGTAGGGGATCGCCACGAACGAGAGCACGAGGGCCGACAGCACGCCCCCCGCGACCACGAGCACGACCGCCCTGCGGCGTAGGCGTCGCGGCGTCATCCGCTCCTCCCCTGAAGGGTGGCCGAGGCCCCCGGCGGACCTGTGCCGGGGGCCACGCTCCAAAGATCGCACCTCCGCACCCGGGGGTGCGAAGCGCCCGGCGCCTGGGCGGGCGCGCTCTTTTTATGTGGCATTTCTCCTGCATCGGGTGTTTACGTAGAAGTACGCCCCGGGGAGGCGATCCAAGCGAGGGACGTGGACATGGCCGAGACAGCCAAGGGAGTCGTGCGCTCATTGGTCGAGCGGTTGGCGGCCAAGGCGGGGCGGCGCACGGACACCTCGGAGCACGCCGCCGAGCGCGACGCCCTCCTCCGGCGCTTGCTCACCGGCTTCCCGGGCATGGCCTACCGTCGGCGGCCCGACGCGGGGTGGACGCTCGAGTTCGCGTCCCCGGGCGTGCGCACGCTCACCGGGTTCGATCCCCATGACCTGGTCGAGAACCGCCGGGTGGCCTTCCGGGATCTGGTTCACCCCGACGACCGGCGGAGGGTCGAGGCGGCGGTCGACGAGGCGTTCCGGTCGGGCTCGGGCTTCGCCGTCGCCTACCGCCTCCGGCGCGTCGACGGCGGCGAGCGGCGGGTGGTCGAATACGGCCAGCCCGTCGTGGGCCTTCGGGGTGAGCTCGAGGCGATCGAGGGATGCATGGCCGACGTGACCGCCCACGAGGAGCTCGCCGAGCGATCGGCGAGCCGGGAGGACCAGTTCCGCGCGCTCGTGGAGCAGTCCCTCACCGGCGTCTACGTCGTGCGGGACGGTCGCTTCCAGTACGTGAATCCCACGCTCGCCAAGGTGTTCGGGTACTCGGAAGAGGAGCTGCTCGCGCTCCCGTCGGTCGGCGCGGTCATCCATCCCGACGACCGCGCGCTGGTCTCGGAGAACGTGCGCCGCCGCCTCACCGGGGAGATCGACGACATCCGCTACGAGTTCCGCATCGTCCGCAAGGACGGTCAGGAGCGCGTGGTCGAGGTGCACGGGCGCAGGGTCACGACGCCGGACGGGCCGGCGCTCATGGGAACGATGCTCGACGTCACCGGACGAAAGTGGCGCGAGCAGCGCTACCACGAGACGCAGATGATGGAGGCGCTCGGACGCCTCGCCCGCGGCGTCGCGCACGACCTGAACAACTTCCTCGCGGTCATCAAGTCGACCGCGGAGCTCGCGATGCTCGACCGTCCCGACGATGTCGCGCTCGCCGGCGACCTGCGGGAGATCATCGCAGCCGCGGAGCGCGGCGCAGCGCTGAGCCGGCAGCTGACCCGCTTCGGCCGGACTCGTTCGCCGTCGGGCACCCCGGTCTCGTTGGGTGCCCTCATCGAAGACCTGCAGCCGGTGCTGGCGCGGGTCCTGGGCAAGGACCTGGTGCTCGAGGTGACCGTCGCCCCCGACGTCCCGCTCGTGCCCCTCGATCCGACGCACGCGGACGAGGTCCTCATGAACCTGGTGATGAACGCGCGGGACGCCATGCCCGAGGGCGGCACGATCCGCATCGACGTGCGCGCCCAAGAGGAGCGGCCAAAGGACGGGGAGGGGCTCGCGCCTCTGCCGCGCGTCGTCCTGGAGGTCGGCGACACGGGGACCGGCATCGCCGCGGAGCACGCCAAGCACATCTTCGAGCCCTACTTCACGACCAAGGGTGAAAAGGGCACGGGGTTGGGGCTCGCCAACGTCTGGCGCATCGTCACGGACGCGGGCGGGCACGTGGAGGTCGATTCGAAGCGCGGAGAAGGTGCGACATTCAGGGTCCTGCTGCCGCCCGCTCATTGAGCGAAGGCGAACCGTCGACCGTTCGAGAGAGACGCCCAACACCGATGGCCCGGATCGTACTCGCGGAAGACGAGGCGGCACTGCGCAACAACCTGGCGCGTTACCTCAAGACACTCGGCCACGACGTGCGGACCGCCGGGAATGGAAACGAAGCGATGACGGAGCTCGGCGCGGGACCGACCGATGTGCTCATCACGGACATCAACATGCCCGACATGGACGGCATCGAGATCCTGAACACCCTGCGCAAGCAAGGCTCGACCCTTCCCGTGATCGCGATTTCGGGGGGTGGGCAGTTCAGCAAACAGCTCCTCCTCTCCTCCGCGACCATGCTCGGGGCCCTGCTCACGCTCGAGAAACCCTTCGCACTCGACGACCTCCGGGTGGCCCTGGAGCGGGTCCTGAGCGCCCCATGAGCGACGCACGCACGCGCGCCGATGGCGCTTGGGGGGAGAACCCGCCGCGGCTCCTGATCGTCGACGACGACGAGCGGATCCGGAGCCTCCATGCGCGTCTCGCCGAGAGCCTCGGCTTCGAGACGGAGCTCGCCGCCGACGGTGTCGAGGCGCTGGCCAAGCTCGCGCTCGGCGTGGACCTCGTGCTCCTCGACGGCCAGATGCCGAACATGGACGGGTTCGAGGTGGCCGAGCGGATCCGCGAGATGTCGCAGCACGCCTTCTTGCCGATCGTCATGGTGACCGGGCTCGCGGGGGCGCACGAGCACAAGCGCGCGCTGGAGGTCGGCGTCAACGACTTCATCAACAAGCCGATCGACCGAGACCAGCTCCATTTGCGGAGCCGGTGGCTCCTGGAGCTGAAGCGAGCCCAGGACCACCTGCGGGAGGAGCGCGCCAAGCTGGAGGTCACCGTCGAGAAGAGGACGCTCGCGCTCCGGGAAGCGCTGGCGGAGATGACCGAGGCGCGGCGGCAGATCCAACGCGCCCATCTCGACACGATCAAGCGGCTCACCGTCGCCGCGGAGTTCAAGGACCACGACACCGGCGCGCACATCGAGCGCATCGGGCTCTACGCCGGCGTCGTGGCCGAAGCGATCGGCATGTCTCCGGGCGAGGCCGACACCGTCCGACACGCCGCCCCACTGCACGACGTCGGCAAGCTCGGCATCCCCGACCACGTGCTCCTCAAGCCGGGCAAGCTCGACGAGTCCGAGTGGTCGATCATGCGTCGACACACGACGCTCGGCGCCGACCTGCTGTCGGAGTCGGAGTCGGACATCATCCGCATGGGCCAGGTCATCGCCCGTTCGCACCACGAGCGCTGGGACGGGAACGGTTACCCGGACCGCATCGCGCGCGAGGAGATCCCCCTCGCGGCCCGTATCTGCTCGGTGGTCGACTACTTCGACGCGCTCACCATGGATCGGCCCTACCGATCGGCGGTGGAGACGGACGTCGTACTGGGGATGATGCGGGAGGCCTCCGGCGCGCACTTCGACCCCGAGGTGCTCGAGGCGTTCTTCCGGCGGCTCCCCGACATCCGCTCCATCCGCGAAGAGTACATGGCGCGCAGCTGATCGCGGCTGGGGGTCGACGGCGCGGTCAGTCCGGGGTGAGTCCGAGCGTCACGAGCACGTTCGCGATCTGCCCGGTGCAGGCCTGCACGTACGTGTCCGGCCGGAACTCGGCCGGGGGGACGGCCGCGATGGTGATCGACTCGAAGATCTCCGTGGCCGCGAGCCGTGTGTGATCCCAGTAGGCGACCTCGGCGTGGACCGCGTAGGTGATCTCGGTCGCGTTGGGCGGCGTGCGGTCGGTGGCCGTGCACTCCGCGACGACCTGGCTCACGGCGGCATCGAAGGCGCCGGAGTCCGTGACCCGACCGACGCCCTTGGCCGCGAGGTCGGCGAGGAGGTAGTCGTTCAGGCGTCCCTGCACCGCGGTCTGAGCGTTCGCGTAGGCGAGGCTCGCCACGCCCCGACGGTTGGGGAGCATGGAGACCCACGCCCAACCCGCCGAGTCGTCGCGGATCACGAGCTGCGCGGCTCCGGGCGCGGGCAGGAGCGAGAGCACGCCTGCCACGAGCAGGGTGAGGGACCTCATGGGTTCGATCGACCTCCGGTTGCGGGACGTGGGCGCCAAGCTACGGGGCGCTGGTCCTGGGCCCAAGGGCCCGTCGATCTTGCCGGCCCCGAGCCGCTCGCGCATGCTTCGTCGACATCGCCCGGAGGTTCCTCCACGGAGGGAGTGCCCATGAGCGTCAAGCGGTTGCTCGGTCTCGCCTCGACCCTCGTGCTCGTGCCCAGCGCGCTCACCGCGCAGTACCCGGTACGCGACGGGACGGTCGCGAGCATGGACCCTTACGTGTTCGCCGCCGCGGACTTCGGCATCGATGCCCGCTCGGTGACGTTCAGCAAGGACATCGCCCCGATCCTCCAGCGCAGCTGTCAGAACTGCCACCGCGCGGGGGGAGGCGCTCCGATGGCGCTGACCACCTATCAGGAGGCGCGCCGCTGGGCGACGCGCATCAAGGAGCGCACGGCGATCCGCGACCGCATGGGCGCGATGCCTCCGTTCTATGTGGAGCCCGGGATCGGCATCCAGGACTTCAAGAACGATCCATCGCTGTCGGATCACGAGCTCGCGCTCATCCAGGCGTGGGTCGACAACGGAGCTCCGGAGGGCAACCCCGCCGACTTGCCCCCGCCGATCGAGTGGCCCGACGGACGCTCGTGGACGCTCGGCGAGCCGGATCTGATCGTGCGCGGGCCCGATATCACGATGCCCGCGGTGGGTCCGGACCGTTGGGGTGACATCGGCACCGTGCCGACCGGCCTGACCGAAGATCGCTACGTGATGTCCGTCGAGGTGCGCGAGATCAACGACATCCCGGAGGACGCCGAAGCGACCACCGTGGGTGGGCGCTACATCTTCCACCACATGACGTACACGAGTGGCGTGCTCACCGAGGACGGCACGAGCCTGGTCGACGGCACGACGCAGGGCTGGCCGATCCACGAGGTCGGCCGCAACCCCGACATCTTCCCCGAGGGCGT
>JBFXDG010000017.1:0-75031 GCA_050181335.1 Gemmatimonadales bacterium
CCGCCACGTTGGAGACACCGTTGCCGTGGGCCGCCGCGGAGCCGCCGCCGAGGACGACCGGTGCCTCGGCCGCGGCCAGCGCTTCGGCGATCTCCACGATGCGCGCTTCCGGCACGACACACATGGCCGCCGCGTCGGCCGCGGAGGGCGCCGCACCGGGGAAGAGGATGCGGTACCGGCGCGCCGCGTCGGCGGGCGCGTCCGCGACGAGCAGCCCTGCGATCGCGCGTGCCAGCACACCTTCGGTGCCCGGCCGAATCGGTAGCCATGCGTCGGCGTTCGCCGCGGTGAGGGACATCCTCGCTTCCGCCTGGACGAGCCGGCCGCGGCGTGCGGGCCGGGCGCGCCGCATGTCGGCGAACGCGCGGATGTAGTGCGTCGGCGTCCGCCACGTGTCGAGGAACGGGGCTCCGATCGACAGCACCAGGTCCGAGCGGGCGATGTCGAAGTACGGGAAATCGGTCATGCCGAGCGCGAGCTGAGCGGCGGCACGCTCGACCTCCATCTCGGGCGCCTCGAGGAACGCGGGCGCGGGCGCGCCGAGCGCAGCCGCGAAGCGACGCCAGAGCGCGCCGCCGAGGCCCGAACGGTCGGAGGCGATGATGGCGATGCCCGCGGGCGGAACGGCGCCGATCGCCGTGACGATCTGATCGATCGCGTCGTCCCAGGCGAGCGCCTCGAACGTTCCCGTTCCCCGGTCGCCCGTGCGGCGCTGCGCCTCGAGGATACGGTCGGGGTTGTAGAGCTCCTGGAGGAGCGAGTGCCCGATCGCGCACACGCCCCCCCGGTTCACCGGGTGGGCTTCGTTGCCCTCGATCTTCTTGGCGTCACCGTCGACGACCCGCACCTGGATGCCACAGCCCGAGCCGCACTGACGGCACACGCCGAGGCGCCACCCACTCTCGCCGGGAAGCTCCGGCGTCTGGCGAACGCGCTGGACGATGAACTGCTCCTCGGGGCTCCTGCACCCCTCGAGCAGCGTCATGCCCGCGCCGACGGACGACGCTTTCAGGAAGTCTCTTCTGCGCAAGGCGGCCGCTCCTAGTGGTGACAGGTCAGGCAGTCGACGCTCGCGCCCTGCTCGCGGTGGCAGTCGAGGCACCAGCCCATGTTGGCGACGTCCACGACCTGCTGTGCCACCGTCATCTGCGCCACGTCCCCGTGACACGTGGCGCATTCGACGCCGGCACGGATGTGCGGGCTGTGCTTGAAGTGCACCATCGCGGAGGTGGGGATCACGTGGACCTTCCGCCACACCATCGGCTCGCCGTTGCCGTTCGCATACTGCTCCATGAACGCCTGCACGGCGGGGTGGTCGGTCGCCTGACGGCGGTGGCAAGAAGCGCACTCGGCCATGGCGGGAAGGCCCGCCTGCTCCTGGGTGGCCGCGCCCTCGTGACAGCGCGCGCACTCGATCTCGTTCTGGATGTGCACCGAGTGGTTGAACGCGATAGGTTGCGGCGGCGGAGGCGGGAGGTCGTCGGAGCACCCCGCCAGAATCGCCGCCACGGCGGCCACACCCCACGTCACGAGCCGCCGCCGCGCCCTGCCCGACCGATGAGCCTCGACGTCGCGTCCAAAATGCGTGCCCTCTACTCGGGCGACGTCGAGGAGATCTGGGCCCGCATCGAGCGCGAGACCCCTGCCACGTATTGGGAGGAGAACGCCGTCCTCGGGCGGGTGGAGACCTACAGGGCGCTCCGCGGCCGACTGCAGCCGCTCGAAGGGCGACGCATCCTCGACGGCGGATGCGGCAGGGGTCTCCTGGCGCGTCGGCTGTCGAGCGAAGGCGCCTTGGTCACTGGGGCGGACGTGCTGTTCGGTCACGTGTCGGAAGCTCGGAAGCGCGTGAGGGAACCAGAGGGCGGACCCGCCCCCCGATGGGTGGTGGCGGACTTCAGGGACCTCCTGCTCGCGCGCGGAGCATTCGACGACCTCGTCCTTCAGGAGGTCGTCGAGGACTACGGAGAGGACGAGCGGGTGGAGCTCTTCCGCGGGCTCGCCGGGGCGGATGTTCCGCGCCTGCACGTGATCTTCCGCCGAACCGGATCGTGGGGCAGCCTCGTGGCGCCCCTGCTTCCGTCGGCTCTCGTGACGGCGCTCGACCCCGTCACCGTGCTGCGCTCCATTCACCGCCATACTCCGTATCGACTCTCCCACCAGGAATCCGTTCGGCGGCGGAGCTACCACGTGCAGTTGGTGGAGCTGACCCTAGGAGCGGAGTCTTCGCCGGGCGACCCGTGATCGCGCGGCCGGCACTTTGCGGCCAGATCCCCCCGGCCGCAAGGGTGGTTAGCAAGACCCTAACAGTGGGTCGCGTAGGCCGCCCGCAGGTCGGCGGCGATCTCCTCGGGATAGCGGCCTTCGATCTGATGGCGCTCCATGAAGTAGACGAGCTCGCCGTCCTTGAAGAGCGCCACGGACGGGGACGAGGGCGGATAGCCGGCGATGTACTCGCGCGCCCGGTCGGTCGCGGCCATGTCCTGACCGGCGAAGACCGTCGTCAATACCTCGGGCTTGTCGTCCCCCTGCAGAGAGAGGTAGACGGCCGGCCGCATCATCGCCGCCGCGCACCCGCAGATCGAGTTCACCGCGAGGAGCGTCGTGCGCTTTTCCGCACCGAGCACCGCGTCGACCTCCTCGGGGGTCTTGAGCTCCTTGAAGCCGATGCGGACGAGGTCCTGGCGCATCGGGGCGATCATCATCTCGGGGTACGGCATCTGGCCTGGCTCCTTCGGGTACGTCGCAACCTCGAAAGCTCACGTCTACCCACCTGGCTGTCCACGGATTCCAGTGGCTCCGGGGGCCAACGGCCTTAGCTTCCGGGAGGCCGCCTCGCGCTCAGGGAATACGTGGACGACCGGGGGTATGCATGGGACCTGGATGCGTGGGTGGCGCACGAACGAACGCGAACGACGGTCCGCCACCCCCATAGCGGGTTGTTTCTAGCGTAACATGAAGTCGGACCATCACTTGTGCCAATAGCGATGCTGCAATACCGTGCGCTGCTCGGACCCGTGGCGGTCCTCCTGCTCGTCGGGGCCGCGATCCTCTGGTCGCCGTTCGAGCCGCACCGGCCGCCCGTGGTGGAGGAGGTCGGTGCGCCGAGCGCGGCGACGTGGCTCGACGAGGACTGGCGGATCTTCGAGGAGAAGGTCCGGTGGGCGGCGGCCCAGGGCCTGGACACGGTGCCGATCGGGCGTGCCGTCGCGGAGATCGGGCGCACCTTCGTGGGCACGGCGTACGTCCCGCAAACCCTCGAGGTGGAGGGCCCCGAGCGCCTCGTCATCGACTTCCGCGGGCTGGACTGCGTCACGTTCGTGGAGAACGCGTTCACGCTGGCGCGCTTCGTCCAACGCGGCGGGGCCGAGCTGCTGCGGGATCGGCCCGCCGCAGAGACCGCGTATGCTCGATTGCTGACCGAGCTTCGCTACCGCGGCGGCGTTCTCGACGGGTATCCGAGCCGCCTGCACTACTTCAGCGACTGGATCGCCGACAACGCGCGACGCGGCCTCGTGACCGACCTCCGGACGGCGCTCGGCGGCGAGCGCGACACGGAGCCGGTGGACTTCATGAGCACGCATCCGGACGCGTACCGGCAGCTCGCCGACCCCGCCAACCTGGAGCGCGTTCGGGAGAGCGAGCGGGTGCTGACCGCCGCCGGGCGCACCTACGTGCCCGAGGACCGCATCGCCGACGTCGCCCCGCGCATCCAGGACGGCGATATCATCGCGGCCACCAGCACGGTGGCGGGGCTCGACGTCGCACACACGGGGCTCGCGCTGTGGCAGGACGGGGAGCTCCACCTCCTGCACGCTCCGCTCGTCGGCGACTCGGTCGAGATCAGCACGGTGCCGCTCGCCGAGCGCATCCTGTCGATCGGCGGTCAGGACGGTATCCTGGTCGCGCGACCCACGGAGCCGCGTCCGTGACGCCGCTCGCGCTCCTCTTCCTCGGCGTGGCCGTGGCGGGGGGTGCCCTCACGCTCGATCGCATCGCCAACGCCGTCATCCGCCCGGTCCCGCACGGCGCCGACCTCTCCGCGGGAACCGCCGGCCTCGAGCACGAGGAGTTCACGATCGGCACGGGCGAGCAGGCGCTCGCCGCGCTGCTCCTGCGCGGAGCCTCGCCGAACGCCGGTGGTCCGCTCCTGCTGATCGCGCATGGCTGGGGCGCGAGCTCCGCGACGGTCCTGCAGCTCGCGGAGCCGCTCGCGAAGAAGGGACACGACACGCTGCTGTTCGACATGCGAGGACACGGGCGCAACAAAGCCGCACCGTTCGTCACGGTACGGAATCTCCGCGACGACGTGCTGGCGGCCGTTCGGTACGCCGAGGCGCGCTTCGCGGGGCGCGAGATCGTGCTGGTCGGCCACTCGTTCGGCGGGGCCGCGAGCGTGCTCGCGGCCGCCGAGGGAGCCCGGGTGACCGGCCTGGTCCTGATCGCCACGCCTTCGGACGTCGTCCGCATCACGGCGGAGTTCCTCAGCGACAAGGGCGTGCCGGGCCGGCTGGCGGTGACCGTGCTCAGACCATTCTGGTGGTGGCGCATCGGGGGCACGTTCCGGCCGCACTCCCCGGAGCGACGGATCCGCGAGCTCACCCTACCGATCCTGATCATCCAGCCAGAGCTCGATCAGCGCGTGCACCGGCGTCACGCCGAGCGGCTCTCGGAGGCGGCGGGCGTGCCGTTCCACATCGTGCCCGGGCGCGAGCACACGGACGTGCTCGTGGATCCGATGACGGTGCGGCTGGTGGAGGAGTTCGTCGAGCGGCTCGCGGCTACACCAGGAACACCCGAATCAGCCAGCTTCCCAGCAGCGTAATCGTGCCGATCGAGCAGAGGTTGAGCCAGAAGCCCGCGCGGCTCATCTGCGGGATGGTGACGTAGCCGGACGCGAAGACCATCGCGTTCGGCGGCGTGGCGACCGGCAGCATGAACGCCATCGACGCGGCGAGAGCCACGGCGGCCATGGGCAGGAGCGGCTCGACGCCGAGACCCATCGCCGCGCCCGCCACCACGGGCATCGCCATGGTGGCCGTCGCCGTGTTCGACGTCACCTCGGTCAGGAAGACGATCAGCGTCGCCACGGCCAGCACCACTACGACCGTGGGAACGTCGCCCAGCACGCTCACGAGGCCGCCGATCCAGGCGGCGAGCCCCGACACCTCCATCCCGCGGGCGAGCGAGAGCCCCCCTCCGAACAGCACGAGCACGTCCCACGGGATGTTCTTCGCGGAACGCCAATCCAGCGCGAACTCGCCTCGCCGCCAGTCCACCGGGAGCATGAACAGCGCCGCCGCCGCGATCATCGCGATGGTGGAGTCGGCCACGCTCGGCGCCCACGTCTCGATGCCGGGAATCGTGATCGTTCCGAGCTGCTTTTCGGCGCGCATGATCCACGCGACCGCGGTGCTCACGAAGACGACGGCGACGATCTTCTCTCCGCGGCTGGCACGACCGAGCCCCGTCCTCTCGTCCTCGATGACGCGGGCGGCGTCGCCGGACAGCTCACCGGGCGGATAGAGCTTGAGGAGCAGCAGCCAAGTCGCCGGAAGGAGCACCGCGGCCAGCGGTGTCCCGACGGCCATCCACTGCGTGAAGCCGATCTGAACACCGAGGAGCTCGCTCGCGGCTCCGGCGAAAACGGCGTTGGGCGGGGTTCCGATCAGGGTGGCGATCCCGCCGATCGAGGACGCGTAGGCGACGCCCAGCATGAGCGCCACGCCGAACGGATACGGCCCCTCCCGATCCGCCGGCCGCAGCATCTCCCCGACCGCGATGGCGATGGGCAGCATCATAGCCGCCGTCGCGGTGTTGCTGATCCACATCGACAGGAATCCCGTCGCCAGCATGAAGCCCAGCAACAGCCGGCTCGGGCTCGTGCCGACGCGGGCCATGATGCCGAGCGCGATGCGGCGGTGCAGACCCCACCGCTCCATGGCCGCGGCGAGCAGGAATCCCCCCATGAAGAGGAAGATCAGCTCGTTCGCGTAGGGGGCGGCCGCCGTGGGCATGTCGAGCACGCCGAGCAGCGGAAACAGCGCGAGCGGCAACAGAGCCGTCGCCGGGATCGGGATCGCCTCGGTCATCCACCAGATGGCCATCAACGTCCCGAGGGCCGCGGTTCGCCAGCCGGCCACGCCGAGCGACTCCGGGGCAGGGAGGAGCAGGAGGAGGACGAACACCAGGCCGCCCGCGACGAATCCGAAGCGCTGGATGGGACGTACCATGGGTTTCCCGGGGGGCTCGGTGAAGGTGCCGCAGTCTGCGGGAAGCCCGCACGGGCTGCAACCGCCGGCCACCGCGAGTGTACTGCGCGTCCATGGCCGAGATCGCGAAGAAGAAGCCCTCGGAGTCGGTGTCCGTCGTCTCCGAGCTGATGATGCCACACCAGGTGAACAACCTGGGTCACGTCTTCGGCGGCGAGCTCCTCTCGATGGTGGACCGGGCCGCGGCCGTGGCCGCCATGCGTCATGCCGGATCGTCCGCGGTGACGGTCTCCATCGACCGGGTGGACTTCCGCGAGCCGATCCACACCGGCGAGCTCGTCACCTGCACCGCTCGCGTGAACTTCGTCGGTCGGACGTCGATGGAGGTCGGCGTGGAGGTGGAGGCCGAGAACCTGATCTCGGGCGTGAAGCGCGTCACAAACATGTGTTTCCTGACGTTCGTGGCGATCGACGCCAACCACCGGCCCACCCGCGTCCCCGAGCTCGACCTCTCCGACCCGGAAGACGCGCGCCGCTCCCGTGAGGGAAAGCGCCGCCGGGAGGTCCGCGAGGCCCTCGACCGGGAGCTCGCGGCCCACACGCGCTGAGCCGCCGGCTCCGGGCGGAGCGGCTAAGGGAAATATTGCGGCTGGCTCGGGCGCCGATCCACTTTGGATCATGCCACATATTCGCCAACAGGCGGCCCTAGCCGCGGTCGTGTGCCTGCTCGCCTCGTGCCAGCAGACCGACCAGCAGCTGCCCTTCGAGCTGGACGGAGGTGGGCAAACGGTTTCGATCGGTCCCAGCGGCGGTCTCATCAGCGTCCCCCCGAACTTCTCCATCGAGATTCCCGCCGGCGCGCTCGCCACGACGGTCTCCGTCGCCGCGACGCAGCGCGTCACGGCGTTCCCCAACGACGCGGGTGAGCTGGTCCCGATCTCCGCGTTCGACGTCGGGCCGGCCGGCACGTCGCTGCTGCTGCCCGCGCGCGTGCAGATCAAGGTGCCGCCGGAGCTGCTCGACGCGGGCGACGAGCTGTCGCTGGCGCTCGCGCTGCTCACGAACGGCGGCGACGTGACCACGCAGGTCACGAGCTACGACCTGAACAACGGCTTCCTGACCGCGGATATCATGCAGCTCGGTCCGGTTGCCGCCGTCGTCGCTTCGGATGCCATCGCGGTGCTCGACCTCGACGACATCCCCGCGCTCTCCGGAGGCTCGTTCGCCCCGCCGTCGCCGGTGTCCGGGGGGGGCGCGCTCGCGCCGCCGCCGCCGCCACCGCCGGGAACGGTCCAGTTCTGGGCGAGCTGCTCCACGTCCGAGCAGCGTTGCTTCTCGTCCGGCATCGTGCAGGTCTGGGTCGATGACGTGATCCGCGACCGTCTCGGCCGCGACATCGTCCTCTACAACGCGAACGTCGAGGGCTTCTTCCAGTTCTCGTCGTTCGTCGCCGGGCGGCCGACGGTCGCTTACGGCTACCTGACGCTCGACGGCGAGCTGCGCGCCCGCCTCAACTCGGTGGTCGCCGGCCGTCGCACGGGTCAGGAGATCGAGATGTTCACGGGTGGCGGGTCGTCGCCGTCGACGACCGCCGTGACGTTCAGCGGCAACGCGATGACGCTCGCGCAGACGTCCGAGGACAGCCCGGCGACGATCGAGTACAGCGTCGCGGGCGTCGGCACCGGCGAGCAGCTCACCTTGCAGTTCGAGGGTGACATCGAGTTCTCCAATCCGTCTCCCCAGCCGCCCTCCCTCGGCCACATCGTCGTCCAAGTGAGGCTCCGTCGATGAAACGAACCCTGTGGCTCGCCGCCGCGGTGGTGGTCCTCGCGCCAGCCGACGCGGCGCTCGCGCAGTTCTCGCCCGGCGCCCGCTCGGTCGGCATGGGCGGTGCGGGCATGGTGTTCGCGCGCGGCGTGGACGCCATCGAGTGGAATCCCGCGAACCTCGCGCTCGAGGGCGGCTGGAACCTCGCGCTCGGCGAGGTGGGCACGTCGGCGCTGGTGACCGGCGCCGACATCAAAGGTCTGCAGGACATCTTCGAGTTCGAGCTGCCCGTCTTCAGCAGCGACGGCGGTTCCCAACAGCAGGCGGTGAACGACCTTCCCGCCTCGGGTCTCTCCCTGGCCATCGTGAGCGAGGGCTTCCTGGCGGGGCAGGCGGCGTCCAGCTCGGACGGCGCTGTTCCGAGCCCCGGCGAAGGTCTGCCGTCGATCGGCCTCGCGTGGGGACAGTTCGGCGTGCGCATCCGCAGCCGTCTCATGGGAGACGTGCGGCTCAGCAAGGAGCTGGTCGACCTGATCGCGAACGGGTTCGATCCCTCGAGGATCGACGAGTACCAGGTCGGCAACACGGGCTTCCGCACGGTTTCGTTCTCGGAGATCACCGGCGCGTACGGCACCATGCTGGGTGATCGCATGGCGCTCGGCGTCGGCGTGCGGTACGTGAAGGGCCACAAGCTGACGGAAGGACGCTTCTTCGAGCCCGTGCTCGATCTCGTGGACGAGATCGCCGTCTTCAACTCGGTGGCGATCGAAGCGCCGGGCGGCAGCGGCTATGGTGTGGACGTCGGCTTCGCGCTCGATCTGATGGCGGGACTGCGCGTCTCCGCGTCGGCCGTGAACATCATACAGAAGATGACGTGGGACGACGCGCTCATCGCGCACGAGGCCGCGCTGGTCACCTGTGAGTCCAGCCCGTCATCCTCGCAATGCATCAACGATCCCTCGTTGAACGACAGCTTCGACGACGACAGCGATCCGGAGGACCTGATCGACGAGTACCAGGCCAGTCCGGTGGATCCGAGCTCGATGAGCCTCTACGTCGCTCAGACGATCCAGGATCTCCTGCCCGGCGCCTACTTCCCGACGGTCTTCCGCGCGGGTGTGGGCTGGCGGGCCGGGGGCACGGCCCTCGAGCTGGTCGGCGCGACGGTGTCGCCGCGGGGTCGTCAGCGCAGCCAGTGGGACGAGCGCATCTCGCTCGGCCTCGAGCAGCGCCTCTGGTTCCTCACGCTCCGCGCCGGCGGCGCCAAGGGCTCGGACGGCATCCAGGTCCTGAGCGGCGGTCTCGGGCTCGGGTTCGGGCCGGTCAAGCTGGACGTGAGCGCCGGCATGATGTCCGGCGGCTTCGAGTTCGCGAGCGACCTGGTCGCGCCCGAAGACGTCAACTATGCTGGCGGCCAGTTGACGCTCTCGCTCCAAGTCATGGGAGGCGGTAGGTGAGAACCGCTCGGCGGCTCGTCGCGGGCCTGCTCGCCGTGGCCGGCGCGTCCTGCTCGGACGGCGTCGGGCCGGATCCTGCCGCCGACATCTCTCTACTCTTCTCGATCGAAGGACCGGCAGCCGTCTCCCACGCGGAGACGAATGCCGTGGCCGCGGCGTTCGACCTGGTGGACTCCTACACGATCAGCGTACAGGACAGTCTCAGGGGCTCGATGCTCGCGAGCACCTCGGTGAGCGTCACGCCCGGCGGGGAGACGCACGGAATCGACCTCGCCATGCCTTCGTCGACGGTGGGGCTCTCGGTCCTGGTGACCGTCGTGGGCCTCGACGGCGCGCAGGAGCTCTACCGGGCGGCGGCCTACACCCGCATCCAGGACGTCGCCACGGCCACCCCGGTGTCGCTCCAGGTGCGTTACACGGGCCCGGGCGTGCGCGGAACGTTGCGCAACGCCACGGGCGCGGCGCTGGCCGGCGCCGACGTCGACCTCATGCAGGGCAACACGCTGGTCCAGTCGACGACCACGGAGGCGGACGGGACCTATCTCTTCGTGGGCGTGGCCACCGGACCGTATCAGGTCACGCCGACCCCTCCGCTCGGCCAGTTCATGTGCCCGTCGGCCCGCAACGTGAACGTCACGAGCGCGACGACCTCACTGACCGCGGACTTCCAGACGAGGACGTCGGCCTGCCAAATCCGGCTCCTGATCGTCTCGGGCGGAGACCTCGCCTTCGCGAACGACACGGCCGCCGTCTCGGCGATGTTCGCCACGATGCCGAACGTGACCAGATCCACGTTCTTCTTCCTGAACGCCGTGCCGACGCTGAGCTATCTGCGCCAGTTCGACGCGGTCCTGCTGTTCGCGAACGGGCTGTTCAATCAATCCGCGCAGCTCGGTAACCGGATCGCGGAGTACGTGCAGGTCGGCGGCAACGTGATCACGGCGACGTTCTACTGGCAGAACCGCAGCGACAGCAGCTTGGACGCCACCGGCTGGGGCAACCTCGAGGCGGTCGACCCGTTCTCGACCGGTGCCGGCCAGACGTATCAGGCGGCCGCGCTCAACCCGACCGCCACCGTGGCGCACCCGCTCACGACCGGTCTCACGGTGCTGACATCCACGGGCTTCCGCGGGGCCGTCACCGCCAAGACGGGCACCACGGTCGTCGCTCGGTGGAACGACGGAAGCCCCTTGATCGGCTATCAGGTCCTGCCGACGGGCTCCCGCATGGTGGGCATCAGCCTCTTCCCCGCCTCCGGTACCGCGGCGACGGGCGACGTCGTGACGCTGTGGCGGAACGCGGTGGCGTGGGTGGGAGCGGCGGGGGGCCCGATCCCCTGAAGTAGCGCGGGCGGCGGCGGAAGCTCAGCCGCGGCGCTCGACCACCATCGCGAAGCCCATCCCGCCGGCCGCGCAGACGGTGATCAGGCCGAACTGCACGTCCCGCCTGGCCATCTCGTTGAGCAGGGTGATCGTGAGTCGACCGCCCGTCGCCGCGAACGGATGTCCGATCGCGATCGAGCCTCCCATCACGTTGATCCTGTCGACGTCCGGATGGCCGACCGCCTCGGTCCTGTTCAGCTCACGCGCGGCGAACTCGCGGGAGTCGAGCGCCTGCAGGTTCGACAGCACTTGAGAGGCGAAGGCCTCGTGCATCTCCATCAGGCCGATGTCCTTCATGGTCAGCCCCGCGCGATCGAGCGCGATGGGTGCCGCGTACGCAGGCCCCTGCAGGAGCTGCTGGCCCGGATCGAGCGCCGTCCACGCCCAGCTCCTCACGTAGCCGAGCGGACGGAGACCTTCGGCGCGCGCGACGTCTCCGTCCATCAGGACGACCGCGGAGGCGCCGTCCGTGAGCGGCGAGGCATTGCCGGCGGTCACCGACCCGTGCTTGCGGTCGAAGACGGGCGGGAGCATGCCCAGCTTCTCCGGAGTCGTGTCCGTGCGGATGCCGTTGTCGCGGTCGACCACCTTGGCGAACGAGGGCGGCACGTAGACCGTCGTGATCTCGGCGGTGAGCCGGCCGTCCTCCGTGCCCGCCGCCGCGAGGCGATGCGAGCGGAGCGCCCAGTCGTCCTGCGCCTGACGAGAGATGCCGTTCCGCTTCGCCATGCGCTCGGCCGCCTGGCCCATCGACTCGCCGGTCGTCGGCTCGGCGATCGCGGGCTGGACGGGCAGGAGGTCCTTCGGGCGCACCATCTTGAACGCGGACAGCTTCTTGCCGAAGGTCTTGCCCTTGGCAGCCGATACGAGGCTCTTCGCCAGCCGATCACTGTACGTGATCGGGATGTGCGAGAGCGACTCGGAGCCACCCGCGACGACGACCTTCGCCTGATCGAGCTCGATCATCTGCGTGGCGTCCGTGATGGCCTGGTTGGCCGAGGCACACGCGCGTGAGACGGTCACGGCGGGAACCGTCTTGGGCAGGACCGCGAGGCCGACCTCGCGCGCGATGTTCGGAGCGCGCGTATCATGCACGACCGTGCCGTAGACGAGATGATCCACGCGCTCGCCGGGCAGGCCGCTGCGGGCGAGCGCGTCCTTGACGGCGAGCTTGCCCAGCTCGATCGCGCTGACGTCGGCGAAGTCGGTGCCCGACCGGAGGAAGGGCGTCCGGCAGCCCGCCAGGATGGCCGTCTTCATGGCCTGAAGCTCGCGGCCGGAGGCCCTGGAATCAAACGCCGCGCGGCCTGACCGCCGACCTCGGGCTGGCTATATTGGCGCCCCGCCGACTCCTTTCGCCGAGCCCTCCAGAGGAGCAACCCTGCGATGAAGAACGAGCGGCCCGATCGACGACACGTGGTTGCGGCAATCGAAGGGGAGTACCGGCGCTACAAAGCGCTCGGCGAGGGAACGTTCTCGCAGCTCGAGCCCCGCGAATTGAATGCGCAGACGACGCCCGAGAGCCTCTCGATCGCCATGATCGTGTGGCACATCTCCGGCAACCTCGAGTCGCGCTTCACCGACTTCCTGACGACCGACGGCGAGAAGTCGTGGCGCGACCGCGAGTCCGAGTTCGCCGAGCGGCGCGTGGACCGGAAGGAGATGCTCGCCAAGTGGGAGCGAGGCTGGAGCGTCCTGTTCGACGCGCTCGCAGCCGTCTCGGACGCCGACCTCACGCGCACGGTAACGATCCGCGGCATACCTGCTTCCGTGGGCGAAGCGCTCGAGCGCTCGCTGGCGCACACCAGCTACCACGTCGGGCAGATCACGTTTCTCGGGAAGATGCTCCGCCGCTCGGGGTGGAAGTACCTGAGCATTCCGCCGGGGAAGTCGGCGGCGTACAACGCCAACCCCGACCTCGAGAAGGCGCGGCCGCCGGCGGCGGGAAAGGGCGCTTCGGCGAAGGCGCCGCCCAAGGTGGCACGCCGAGGAGGCGCCGCGACCGAGAAGGCAGCCTCCAAGAAAGGCTCGGCGAAGAAGGGCGCGGGCAAGAAGCCGGTCGCCAAGAAGACCGCGCGTCGGACGCCCCCGAAGAAGAAGGCGCGGCGGTAGCGGTGGGCGCGACGGTCCTCGCGTGATCGTCCGATCCTCGATCCTCCGCTGATCCCATGCGCGCCGTCACCTTCGACGTCTCCGTGCCCGGCTACCTGATGGGCAAAGCGCTCGGTCGCGTGACCGACTCGGTGGTGTTCGGGGGGCTGAGCGGGCTGCGCATGGCGGACGTGCCCGACCCCCTCCTCCCGGGGCCCGACTGGGTGCGCCTCGAGGTGCTCATGTCGGGGATCTGCGGATCGGACATCGGCAACCTCACGTTCAAGTCGAGCCCGGCCATGGAGCCGTTCGGCTCCTTCCCCGCGGTGCTCGGGCACGAGGTGCTCGCGCGCGTCGTGGAGGTGGGACCCGCGGTCACCCGTGTCGAGCGGGGCCAGCGGGTCGCCGTCGACCCGGTGATCTCGTGCACGGTCAGAGGATACGGCGACCGGGAAGCGTGTCGTTCCTGCGCCGCCGGGAACCCCGGCACGTGCGAGCGGGCGGGTGAGAGCGGCCGCACGGTCGTCGCGGGGCGCCCGCTCCGGCGAGGGCTGACGATCGGCTACCAGGCGGACCTTCCCGGCGGCTGGGGCGAGCGCATGATCGCGCACGAGAGCCAGCTCTTCCCCGTCGACGACGCGATCAGCGACCGCACGGCCGTCCTCACCGAGCCGTTGGCCGTCGGACTGCACGCCGCGCTCGGTGCGAGACCGCTCGATCACGGCCCGACGCTGGTCATCGGCAGCGGCCCCATCGCCCTCGGCGTGATCTGGGCGCTGCGCGCCGTGGGTTACCGCGGGGAGCTGGTCGCGCAGATCAAGCGCGGCAAGGAAGCGGAGATCGCACGGGCGCTGGGTGCGGACTCCGCGATCTCTCCCGGAGACGAGGCGCGGCAGGCGCTCGTCGACACGGGAGCGCAGGCGTACATGCCCATCGTCGGCGACGAGGTGTACTCGGGCGGCGGCTTCCCGCTCGTCTTCGACTGCGTGGGAAGCGCCGATACGCTCACGCAGTCCCTCCGCTTCGCCTCGCCGCGCGGCCGGATCGTGCTGCTGGGCTGCGCGGCGGAGATCCGCAAGCTCGACCTCACGTTCGTGTGGTCCCGCGAGCTCGAGGTGAAGGGATACGTGTGCTACGGGCTCGAGGATTGGCGAGGGGGCCGCGCGCACACGTTCGAGATCGTGCACGACCTGTTGCTCGAGACGGGTGCGCCCGTCGAGAAGATGGTGACGGACATCTACCCGCTCGCGCAGTACCGCACGGCGCTCTCCGCGGTATCGCATCGCCGACGCACGGGATCGATCAAGGTTCTGCTCGACCCCACCATCCGCTGACCATGCCCTCCGGTGGGAGCAGGCCCAAGGTCGCCGTGGTCGGCGCGGGCGTGATCGGCCTGAGCTGCGCGTACTACCTGGCCCGCGCGGGCGCGCGCGTGGTCGTGCTCGAGCGAGAGCGGGTCGGCGCGGGCGCGTCGTACGGTAACGCGGGGACCGTGTCTCCCGGCCATCCACCGCTCAACCGCCCCGGTCGCGTCGCGCAGGCGGTCCGCCAGATGCTCGACGCGACCAGCCCGCTGTACGTGCATCCGAGCTGGAATCCGGCGCTCTGGCGTTGGCTGATCGGATTCGCGCGCTACTGCACGACCGAGCACGTGACGTCGGCGATGCGCGTCATGGCTCCGCTCGGCAAGGACACGCTGGCGCTCTTCGACACGTTGCTCCGCGAGGAGCGCATCGAATGCGATGCGCACGCCGACGGCTACTACGACGTGTGCACCACCGAGGCCGGGCTGGACGAGGCGACGCACGAGGCCGCGATCGTGGAGGCGTACGGCTACCGGGTGGAGACGCTCGACGGCGACGAGCTGCGTCGCCGCGAGCCGGCGTTGAACGGGAACGTCATCGGCGGCGTCTGGTTCGCCGAGGCGATCTCGCTCGACCCAGGGCTCTTTCTCGAGCGCCTCGGGACGGCGGCCGAGCGACACGGGGTCGAGGTACGGGAGGGCGCGGAGGTCGTCGGCCTCGACATCGAAGGCCCAAGGGTCGCCGGCGTCCGCCTCGCGGGCGGCGAGCGTGAACCTGCAGACGCGGTGGTGCTCGCCACCGGGCCGTACAGCTTGGAGATCGCGAGACGCGTGGGTGTTCGCTTACCCGTGCAACCGGGGAAGGGCTACCACCGCGACATTCCCATCGGGCCGAACGGCGCCCCTCGCATGCGGATGGCGTGTATCCTGAACGAGACGTCGGTGTTCTGCAATCCGCTCGACACGGTCGTGCGCCTCGCCGGGACGATGGAGTTCTCGGGGCTCAACAGGGTGATGCGACGCGCTCGCCTGCAGCAGCTCACGCGCGCGGCCCGCGTCTACATCGACCGGATCGGGACGGCGCGGCCCGTCTCGGAATGGTGCGGCCTCAGGCCGATGTCGGTGGACGGCCTGCCGATCGTCGGGCCGCTCGGAGGCGTGGAGGGCCTGTCCGTGGCGACGGGCCACGGCATGCTCGGCCTCACGTTCGCGCCCGTCACCGGTCAGATGATCGCGCGACTCGTCATGGGCGAGGGTGACCCGAGGCTCGAGGGACTGTCGCCGGCGCGGTTCGCCCGACGCTGAGGACGGGCGCGCGGCCTCACAGATCCAGCGGGATGACCTCGGGCCTCACCTTGCTGGTCGGCCGGACACCGTCCACCTCGATCCCCTCGAGCTTGAGCAGCGCCGCCTTCACCGACAGCCCGCCGCCGAAGCCGGTGAGGCTGCCGTCCGACGCCACTACCCGGTGGCAGGGCACGACGATCGGAATCGGGTTCGCGCCCACCGCCTGACCGACGGCGCGAGCTTGGTCGGGCTTGCCGATGTCGTGCGCCACGCGCGCGTACGACACCACGTGCCCATAGGGTATCCGGAGGAGCCGGTCGTAGACGTCCTGCTGGAACGCGGACGTCGTCTCGGGGAAGTCGAGGGGCAGGTCGAACTCGGTACGGTCGCGCGTGAGGTACTCCTCGATCTGCGAGACGGCTCCGGTCAGCAGCGGGGGCCACGCGTCGAGCGGAGCGCCACTTCGTCCCGACGGCAGCGCGCCGAACTCGATCCGCCGCACGCCGCGCGGTGACACCCACACGGTGATCGGCCCCACCCTCGTCGTCGCGAGGTGAGCCGAGTGCACCGCGGCAGACGTCAGTGTCCCTCTCCGGAGCGCTCGGACCCCGCCGACTTGGCATCGGCGCCCGCCTTGGCGAGCGCCTGCTGGAGCGCGTCGAAGCCGAGAAGCGCGCATTTGATGCGCACGGGGAACTTGCTCACGCCTTTCAACGCCCTCAGATCGCCGAGCGCCTTGTCCTTTCCCGCCTCTTCGCTCCCGTGCATCATCTCGGTGAAGCGTTTGGCGAGCGCGTCGGCCTCGTCCAGCGGGCGGTCCTTGAGCAGCGTCGTCATCATGCTCACCGCAGCCTGCGAGATCGAGCAGCCCTGGCCGATGAACTTGGCTTCGGCGATGCGGTCGTCGTCGATCCGCAGCTGCAGCCGGATCTCGTCTCCGCACACCGGGTTCGCCAGATGCACCTCGACCGTCTTCTCCTCGAGCTCGGCCTTGTTCCGCGGGTTGCGGTAGTGCTCGAGGATGAGCTGTTGGTAGAGCGAGTTGAGCTGCGGCGTGTCCATCGCACGGTCCCGGTTGGCCCGAAATCTACCGGGTGTGCGCGTGACTTCCAACCGCTCGGGGCGTCGATACGGCGCTATTCTCTCCGTGCCGCCGCGTCGCCACCTTACGCCCGAGCCCTGCTCTCGGCGGGCCACCTAGCATAGGCGCGACGCCACCGATGCACGAAACGCTCCTCGCCGATCTCGTCACGCTGCTCGTCGTGTCGATCGGCGTCCTGTACGCGTCGCACCGCCTGAAGCTGCCGCCGATCGTCGGTTTCCTCATCTCGGGCGTGCTGCTCGGACCGCATGGCCTCGGGCTCGTGCAGGGAGTCGACCAGGTGGAGCAGCTCGCCGACATCGGCGTGGTGCTCCTGCTGTTCACCATCGGCCTCGAGTTCTCCATGGCCGAGCTCCTCCGGATGAAGCGGGCCGTGCTGCTCGGCGGATCCGTGCAGATCGTCGGCGTCACGCTGCTCGTCTACGTGGCGCTCATCCAGATCGGCGTTCCGTCGAACGGCGCGCTCTTCCTCGGCCTGACCGCGTCCCTGAGCTCGACGGCGGTCGTGCTCAGGCTGCTCCAGCAGAGTGCCCAGGTGGACGCGCCCCACGGGCGCATGAGCCTCGCGATCCTGGTCTATCAGGACCTGATGATCGTGCCCATGATGCTCCTGATCCCGGTGCTCGCGGGGACGTCGGGGGGCATCGGGCGCGCCTTGGGGTCGTTCGTGCTGCAGGCCGTGGCGATCCTCGCGATCCTCGTGGTCCTCGCGCGCTTCGTCGTGCCGCAGATGCTCGACCGCGTGGTGCACACGCGCAGCCGCGATCTCTTCCTGCTCACGATCCTGGCGCTCTGCCTGGCGATCGCCTACGTGTCGTCGCTCGCCGGTCTCTCGCTCGCGCTCGGTGCGTTCCTGGCCGGCCTGCTCGTCGCGGAGTCGGAGTACAGCCATCAGGCGCTGGCGGACATCCTGCCGTTCCGGGACGTGTTCGCGAGCTTCTTCTTCATCAGCATCGGGATGCTGCTCGACGTTCGGCTGGCGGTGAGTGAGCCCCTGGTGCTCCTCACGCTCGTTCTGCTCGTCCTCACCGCGAAGGTCGCCGCGGGCACCGTCGCGGTCCTGGTGATCGGCCTGCCGCTGCGTCCGGCGGTCATCACGGGCATGGCGATCAGCCAGGTCGGAGAGTTCTCGTTCGTCCTCGCCGGCGCGGGCGTGGCCGCCGGTCTCGTCAGCGACGAGAGCTTCCAGTGGTTCGTCGCGACCGCGGTCGCCACCATCGGCGTGACACCGTTCATGCTCGCCTGGGCGCCGAAGGCGGCGAGCCTGCTCCATCGACTCCCGCTACCGCACGCCCTCCAGAGCCGAGGTCGGGTCGGCGAGTCGGAGCCCGCGCAGCGCCCCGTGGAGAACCACCTGGTCGTCATCGGCTACGGCATCAACGGTCGCAACGTGAGTCGGGCCGCGAGCGTGGCCGGAATTCCCTACGTCGCCGTGGACATGAATCCGGTGCTCGTCGCGGCCGAGCGCGCGCGCGGGGTCGCGATCCACTACGGGGACGCCACCCGGGAGGCGTTCCTCGAGTATCTCGGCGTGCACAGAGCGCGTGCGGTCGTGATCGTGCTCTCGGATGCCGCCGCGACGCGCCAGGTGACGTCGATCGTCCGGGGGCTCAACGCGAGCTGCACCATCATCGCGCGGACGCGGTACGTGCGGGAGGTGGAAGCGCTCAGGGCGCTCGGCGCGGACACGGTCGTGCCGGAGGAGCTCGAGACGTCCGTGGAGATCGTGTCACGCGTGCTCGGGGGCTACCTCGTGCCGCGCTCCGAGATCGAGGCCTTCATCGCCGAGATCCGCCGCGGGAACTACGAGATGTGGCGCACGCCCGTGGGCGGCGCGCCCAACCTACAGGATCTGAAGCAGACGCTCACCGACGTCGAGATCACGTCCATGAGGGTCGAGCCGGGCAGCCCCATCGTGGGACAGAAGCTCGTCGATTCGGATCTGCGGAGAGTGTTCGGGGTGACGGTGGTCGCCATCCGCCGGGGCGAAGAGCTGATTCCGAACCCGCGCGGCGAAGAGCACGTGCTCGAAGGCGATCTGCTCGTCGTGCTCGGTCTGGCCGAGGAGATCGTCGCGGCACGGGAGCTCGTCGTGCGTGCCGGTCCCGAGCCGACGCAGGAGCGCGCGGCCTCCGCTCAGCAGGCCGCCGGGCGCTGACGCGACGGCTGCGCCCGCGGCAGGTCGCGACCGATCAAGCCGCCGATCCCTCTGCGCACGCCGTCGGTGACCCGGTCGCGCGCATCGTCGGCCGCACGACGACGGAGCAGCTCGACGGTCGCGCCGACGATCTGCGACCGCGGGGCGGCCGCCTGCACCCGCTGCATCGCCTCGAACGCCTCGGGATACGCGCCGTTGTCGGCGAGGCACAGCGCCTCCGAGAACGCGATCGCCGTCTCGACGTCGTCGATCCGATTCGCCTCCTGCTGGGCCCGTAGCCGAGCGCGCTCCTCCTCGGTGAGCACGAGCTGCAGGCCGGCGATCAGCGTGTCCGCGAGCTGCTGCTGGAGGTCGAAGAGCGACTCGCCCTGGCCGCGGACGTCGGCCGTCGTGACGATCTCGGCCGTCTCGGTGCGCGTCACGCGCGTGTCGAGACGCATCTCGGGATCGACGGTGACGAACGAGCCGAACACCATGTAGTCGGCCCCCACGATCATGCCGAGCGTGACCGCCGTCTCGGGATCGACGCGCCCGGAGTACTGGAGGTTCTGCTCCGCCATGACCTCTTCCATGCGCTCCCGCTCCACGAGTTGGATGCGCTCGATCGCGGACAGATCCGAGATCATCATGCTCGACATGGCCCGACCGAGATGGTCGTAGCGCTCGTCGCCCGTGTTGTTGTCGAAGCGGAGAACGGCGACGACGCTCCGCTCCGGCTCCTGGGCGCGCGACCCACCTGCGGCGCAGAGCGAGAGCGCGAAAGCGAGAGCGAAGCGTTTCATGACCTCGCGGTCCGGGAGAGGGCTCACGGCCGGTAAGCTGAGCCGGCGGGCCGCGGCGCGAAAGGACCGGCCTCAGAGCCGCGCCAGCGGCCTCCACCAAGGGAGGCTGATCAGGACCGACGCCACGGCGAGCGTCTGCCATACGGCCGCCTGGCGTAGCTTGGCTGCGTCCGTCTCGGCACGCCGTACGCGCGCGACGCCCACGTGCAGCAGGGTCACGGCGATGAGCATTCCCGTGACGTGCTCCACGGAGAAGAAGCGCAGCTCCTTCACGGCCATCGCCGCGCCGAGGTCGGCGAGACCCGCCCGCACGAGGGGGCTCGAGGCGTAGAGGCCGAGCCCGAGGAGCACCTGGAGGTCGAGGAGACCGGCGAACGCGCGGCCGGTGAGCCGCGCGCCGGGCGCGTACGCTCCGCCGCCGAGCCATCCGCGGTACGAGGTCGCCAGGGCGGCCGTGCCGGCCACGAGCACCAGCCAGCGGTTCCAGCTGTGCGCGTACAGGACGTAGGTGTAGATGGCAGCCGCCTGGCTCGGATCGGGCCGAATGCCGCTACGCGAAGATCCCCGCGACGAGCCCGAGGCCTTCGACCAGCCGATCGACGTCCGCCTCGGTGTTGTAGAGGTAGAACGACGCGCGCGCGGTCGCCGAGATCCCGAAGTGCTTCATGACGAGCTGCGCGCAGTGGTGGCCCGCCCGGATCGCGATGCCTTCGGCATCGAGGATCGTCGAGATGTCGTGGGGGTGCGCGTCGCCGAGCGTGAACGACACGACCGCCGAGTGCTCGTCGAGCGACTCGGGTCCGTAGACGCGAATCCCCTGGATCGCGCGCACCCGGTCGAGCGCGTAGCCCAGCAGCCGCCGCTCGTGCGCCTGGATCTGGTCCATGCCGATGCCGGCCAGGAAGTCGACCGCGGCCCCCATCCCGATCGCGCCCGCGATGTCGGGCGTGCCGGCCTCGAACTTGTGCGGCACCTCGGCCCAGGTGCTCTCGTCGCGTCCGACGAAGTGGATCATCTCGCCGCCGCCCTGATAGGGCGACATGGACTCGAGCAGCTCGCGGCGCGCCCAGAGCGCACCGATGCCCGTGGGGCCGCACATCTTGTGGCCGCTGAACGCGTAGCAGTCCACGCCCAGATCCTGCACGTCCACCTTTGCGTGCACGGCTCCCTGCGCGCCGTCCACCACGACGAGCGCGCCGACGTCGTGCGCGGCCGCCGCGATCTCCTTCACGGGGTTCACCGTGCCGAGCGCGTTCGAGACGTGCGAGAACGCGACGACCTTGGTGCGCTCGGAGAGGAGATCGGGCAGCATCTCGACCCTGAGCCGACCCTGCTCGTCCAGCTCGACGTAGCGCAGCTTCGCTCCCGTCCTGCGCGCGAGGAGCTGCCACGGGATGATGTTCGAGTGATGCTCGAGCACGGTGAGGACGATCTCGTCGCCGGCCTTCACGTTGTCGAGCCCCCACGCCGTCGCCACCAAGTTGATCGCCTCGGTGGTGCCCCGGGTCCAGACGATCTCGGACGGCTCGGCGGCGTTCACCCAACGGGCCACCTTCGCACGCGCGTCCTCGAAAGCGACGGTCGCCCTGCGCGAGAGCTCGTGGATGCCGCGGTGGACGTTCGCGTTGTCGTGCTCGTAATAGGCGTCGAGGGCGTCGAGGACGGCGCGCGGCTTCTGCGACGTCGCCGCGCTGTCGAGATACACGAGCGGCTTGCCGTTGACGTCCTGCGCGAGCGCGGGGAACTCCGCCCGGACGCGGCCGGGATCGAACCCCACCCGCTGCTTCGCGACCGCGGCGGTGCTCATTCGTCCACCTCCACGAAGATCTCGCCGTCGCGCACGTCCACGGCGAACGACGCGACCGGCAGAACGGCGGGAAGCGCTTTGCGCGCGCCCGAGCAGGCGTCGAAGCGGGCGCCGTGGTAGGCGCACACGATGTCACCGCCGTCGAGCTCGCCGTCCGAGAGCGGATACTCCTCGTGCGAGCATCGATCCCTGAGCGCGCAGATCACGCCGTCCACGTTGGCGAGCACGACCGCCGTGCCGTTCGCGTCCACGCCTCTGAGTGTCCCGACCGGCACGTCGTCCACGACGCCCACTCGTACCCACTCACCCATGCTGCGCCAGCTTCTCCTCGATGACGCGCGTCACTTTCTCGGACACGCCGCCGAGCGGCAGCCGGGAGAGCACCTCGCCGAGGAAGCCGAGCACCACGAGCCTCTCCGCCTGGATGCGCCCGAGGCCGCGCGACATGAGGTAGAACTTGGCCTCCTCGTCGAGCTCGCCCACGGTCGCCCCGTGCGAGCACTTCACGTCGTCGGCCTGGATCTCGAGGTTCGGCAGCGAGTCGGCTCGCGCCTTCGGCGACAGGAGGAGGTTGCGGTTCTTCTGGTAGGCGTCGGTCTTCTGCGCGCCGGGATGCACGCGGATGATCCCGCGGAACACCGCGCGGCTCGCACCGTCGAGCGCGCCCTTGTAGAGCAGGTCGCTCGACGTGTTCGGCGTGATGTGATCCTGGCTCGTGTTGAAGTCGAAGTGCTGCGAGCCGTCACCGAAATACAGCCCGAGCATGTCGGAGTTGGCGCCGGGCCCTAGCAGCCGCGCGTTGAGGTCCACGCGGCTCACGGAGCCGCCGAGACCCACGTTCAGCGTGTCGAGCGTCGCGTCCCGGCCGGCGAGCGTACGCTGCACCGACTGGTAGAAGCCTTTCTCGCCGAGCCGCTGCACCGCGACGTATTGCACCTGGGCCGCGTCCCGTGCGACGACCTCCACGGCCGAAGAGGCGAGCGTCTGGCGGTCGAAGTCGTCCGACAGGATCTCGTCCACGTACGACACCTGGCTCTCGCGCTCGGCGACGATGAGCACCCGGCTGAAGTACGCAGCGCCCGACTCGCTGAGCCAACGGGTCACGCGGATCGGGAGATCGAGACGGACGCCGCGCGGCACGTGGAGGAAGACGCCGTCCGCCCAGAGCGCCGCGTTGAGCGCCGCGAGCTTGCCTTCTTCGGCCGGCACGGTCACGGCCAGGTGCTCGCGAACTTCCGCCGCGTGCTTCTCCACCGCCTCGTGCAGCGACGAGAGCAGGACACCTTTCTTCGCGAGCGACGGATCGAGGTCGGCGTGTACCACGTGACCGTCGATGAGAACGAGATGGCCGGCCGCTTCCTTGTCCTCCTCCATCGCCTCGCGGAGGCGCGGCGGCCACGTCTTCGGATCGTCCGGCGCGCGAGCCGTGTCGGGCAGGGTGAGCCGCCCCAGCTCGAGCTTCTTCTTCAGATCGGTGTAGCGCCACTCCTCGAGCCGCGTGGAGGGCAGGGGCGTGCGCTCGTAGACCTCCCACGCATGCGCACGCCGCTCGGCGAGCCATGCCGGCTCGCCGTCCGACAGCCGCTCGACGACCTCGGCGTTGAGCGCAGCGGTGACGCCTTCGGGGGCTGCAGGGGCGGCCTGCGTCGCGGCGTCAGCCAACGCTGCCCTCCATCTCCAGCTCGATCAAGCGGTTCAGCTCCACCGCGTACTCGAGCGGCAGCTCCTTGGCGATCGGCTCGATGAAGCCGCGCACGATCATCGCCATCGCTTCGTCCTCGGGGATGCCGCGGCTCGTCAGGTAGAAGAGCTGCTCCTCTCCGATCTTCGACACGGAGGCCTCGTGGCCGACGTTCGCGTCGTTCTCGTCGATCTCGATGTACGGATACGTGTCCGTGCGCGACGTGTCGTTGATGAGCAGCGCATCGCACTCGACGTTCGAGCGCGCGTGGTGCGCGCCCTTGTAGACCTTGCAGAGGCCGCGGTACGTCGCGCGGCCTTTGCCCTTCGAGATCGACTTCGACACGATCGACGACGTCGTGTGCGGCGCGACGTGCACGACCTTGCCGCCGGTGTCCTGGTGCTGGCCGTCGCCCGCGTACGCGATCGACAGGATCTCGCCGTGCGCGCCCTCGCCCATCAGGTAGCACGACGGATACTTCATGGTCAGCTTCGACCCGAGGTTGCCGTCGAGCCACTCCATGTGCCCGCCCTCGCCCACCATCGCACGCTGGGTGACGAGGTTGTACATGTTGTTCGACCAGTTCTGGATGGTCGTGTAGCGGAAGCGGGCGTTCTTCTTGACGATGATCTCGATCACGCCCGAGTGGAACGACTCGGTCGAGTAGACCGGCGCCGTGCATCCCTCGATGTAGTGCGCGTTCGCACCTTCGTCGCAGATGATGAGCGTGCGCTCGAACTGACCCATCCGCTCCTGGTTCACGCGGAAGTAGGCCTGCAGCGGGGTCTCGAGGTGCACGCCCTTCGGGATGTACACGAACGAGCCGCCCGACCACACGGCGGAGTTCATCGCCGCGAACTTGTTGTCCTCGGGCGGGATGACGGTGGCGAAGTGCTCGCGGAACAGCTCCGGGTGCTTCTTCAGCCCGTCTTCGATGGAGTCGAAGATGACGCCCTTGTCCTCCCACTCCTTGCGGAGCGAGTGGTAGACCATCTCCGACTCGTACTGGGCGCCGACGCCCGCGAGGATCTTACGCTCCGCCTCGGGGATGCCGAGCTTCTCGAACGTCTCCTTGATCGAGTCAGGCACGTCCTCCCAGGAGTGCTGCATGCGATCCTGCGGACGCACGTAGAAGAAGATCTCGTCGAGGACGCGCTCGAGGTCCGAGAGGTCGCCGCCCCAGGTGGGCATCGGCTTGGACTCGTACGTCTTCAGCGCCTTCAGGCGGAAGTCGAGCATCCACTGGGGCTCTTCCTTGTGCGCGGAGATCTGGCGCACGACCTCCTCGGACAGACCTTTCTTGGCGCGGAAGACAGGCTTCGCCTCGGTGACGAATCCGTACTTGTATTCGTCGAGGTTGAGCTCTTGAATCGTTTGATCTCGTGGCATGGTCCCTCCTAGGCGCCCTTGCCGTTCTTCGAGGGCTCGACGCCCTCGTAGGTCTTGTAACCCTCGGCTTCGAGCGCGAGCGCGACTTCCGGTCCTCCCGACTTCACGATCCGTCCGCCGACCATCACGTGCACGACGTCGGGCTCGATGTAGTCGAGCAGACGCTGGTAGTGCGTGATGAGCAGGATCGACATCGTCGGATCCTCCTCGGCGAGCTTGTTCACGCCCTTCGAGACGATCTTGAGCGCGTCGATGTCGAGCCCCGAGTCGGTCTCGTCCATGACGGCGAGCTTCGGCTTCAGCACCGCCATCTGCAGGATCTCGTTCCGCTTCTTCTCGCCGCCGCTGAAGCCGTCGTTCACATGGCGCTCGGCGAACGACACGTCCATCTCGAGCATCGCCATGCGCTCGGCGAGCATGTCGGTGAAATCGAAGATGTCGAGCTCCTCACCTTCCTTCATGCGCGCCTGCACGGCGGTGCGGAGGAAGTTCGCGATCGAGACACCGGGGATCTCCACCGGATACTGGAACGCGAGGAAGAGGCCCGCCTGCGAGCGCTCGTCCGCCTCGAGCTCGAGCAGATCTCGGCCGAGGAACGTGACCTTCCCCGCGGTCGGCTCGTAGCCGGGGTGACCCGCGAGAACCTTGGCCAGCGTGCTCTTGCCGGAGCCGTTCGGGCCCATGATCGCGTGGATCTCTCCGGGGTGGATCTCGAGATCCACACCCTTGAGGATCCCGAGGCTCTCCTCGGCGACCTGGGCGCGCAGGCCCTCGACCTTCAGGACAGGATCCGTTTTCCGAGCCATGGGAGGAGGGGTCGGAGCGCACTCCAGCCGAGCCCGGGTTGCGCCGTTATCAAGAATGATTCTCGTTTGGGGCCCGTAAGCTAGGCCGATGCCCTACGGGGGTCAACGAAACGCCGGAGCCGCCTGCCGGGAGCGCTCTCGCCTCGGGGGGGATGCGCCCCCGGGAACGCAGAAGCCCCGCCCGGCGTGAGCCGGACGGGGCGATTCGGACCTGCCGGGTGCGTGCTGAGCGAGGTCCGAGCTACTGACCGAAACCGCCGCCCCCGCGGCGGCCACGCGGCCCGACCGGCCCGATCCCACCACGACCGGGTCCGAAGCCACCGCGTCCGCCGGGCGCCACGCCGGGCCGTCTGGCCCCGGCCCGCGCCGCGCGCGTGCGCAGCTGCTCCACCTGCGTCCGTTGCTCCTCGGTGAGAACCGCATCGACGCGCGCACGGACGTCCTCCACCCGCCCCCGAGCGGCGTCGGCCCGCTGCTCCTGCGCCGCCATGAGCTGGCTCTGCCGGATCTGGCCGGCGGCGAGCTGCGACCGCAGCTCGGCGATCTCCGCCTGCTCGGCCTGGCGCTGCGCCACGATCTCCCTACGAATCACGTCGAGCCGTGAAATCTGATCCGCGGTCAGCGCGAGCGTTTCGCGCGCTCGCATGATCGCCTCGACGTTCTGCGCCGCGGCGGGACTTCCACCGATCAACGCACCGACGATCAACCCACCCACCATCACTGCTCCATTCATCGCACGACGCATGTCCTGACTCCAGACGCACCCTGTTGGCGGGAACGACACCCATGTCGCTCGCTCGTGAGATCAGACGGCGCGCGGGCCGCCTTCGTTAAACGCCCAGTGATGCGCGCAGCGCCCGCGCCGACTCGGCGAGCGAAATCCGCAGATACGGCGCGTCCTCGGCGGGTCCGCGAACGATCGGACCTTCCCTTCCGGGCGCGAGCACGACGTGCACCAACGTCGGACCGGGAGCGCGCAGGATGGAGGGGAGCGACTCTGCGTACGATCGTGCGTCCTCGAAGCGGTGCACGCTCGGGAAGCCCGCGGCGCGCGCGAATGCCGCGTGGTCGATGTGCCCGGCTCCCGCGACGGGCTGGTTGCCCGTGGTCTCGAAGCGCCCGTTGTCGCACACGACGATGACCAGGTTGGTCGCGCCGGCTCCGACGACGGTGGCGAGCGTGCCGAGCGTCATGAGCATGCTGCCGTCGCCGTTGAGACAGATCACCCTCCGCTCCGGACGCGCGAGGGCGATACCGAGCGCGAGGTCCGCGCCGTGACCCATCGCGCTGTCCACCGAAGCGAGATCGAGCGGATGATTCGACAGTCGCCCCCACGGGCGCGCGGCGCTCATGGTGGTGACGACGACCTCGTCGGTCCGGTGCGCGTGCAGCGGCGCGAGCACCTGTGCCATGGTCAGCACGGCGTGCTCACTCGAGCGATCGAGCCATGACGAGCGCGACCGGCTGCTCGCGCTCGCGCGCACCGTCGAGCGCGTCCGCGACGGCCTCCACCGGGTCCTCGTCGGCCTCGCACGTGCGGTAGGCGACGCCCCACGCATCGAGCGTGCGCTCGGTGAGGAGCGCCACCGAATCCAGCTCGACGCTCGCCAGCAGCTCCGGCGTGGGCGCCCCGGTTGGATCGATCCCGGCGGACCGCATGCGCGCGTAACCGCGTCCGGTCACGAGGATCGGGATCGGGATGCCGATGCGAAGCACCGTGCCGCGGATCGCGTCGCCCGACTCGAGCAAGCCCGTGTTCTGCACGACCACGATCGGAGAGGCGCCGCCGATCCACAGCCCCGCCGCGACGGCGAACGCCTCGCCCTCGCGGGTGACGGTGACGAGCTGGAGCGCCGGATGCCGAGCGGCGGCGTCGAAGAGCGGCGCGGAGATGCTGTCCGGCAGCCCCACGACGTGCGTGACGCCCCTGGCCGTGAGGGCGCGCAACGTCTTTGATGCGCTCGGGGATGCGCTCGGCGTTGCGCTCGGAGCCGCAGTCGGCTTCGCGGTCGGCGCAGGGACCCGCGAGCCGTCGCGGCCGGGGGGCTTCACGGTGGCAGCGCCCCCTCGGCGGCGCCGATCACGACGGCGATCAACCGTCCGGGACCGTGCACGCCCTTCACCATGATATGGCCGATGTCCGCCGACTTCGATGGCCCCGAATGCAGGCCGATGGCCGAAGGGAGGTCGTCGCGGAGCGCGAGGAGCGCGTCGCGGAACGTGGCGTGCACCGCGTCGGCGTGAACCATGACCACGTGCGTCGGCGGCAGGAGCTGTGCGCGGCGGCCGTCCCTCGCGTCGAGCAGCAGGGAGCCGGTCTCGGCGACGGCGCCGCGGGCGAGCGAGACACCGAGCGGCGCCGCGTCGGCTGGAGCGGAGGGGAGAAGTGGACGGAGCTCGGCCGGGAGCGTCTCGCCGCAGGCCGCGGACGCGAAGTCCGTCGAGAAGCCCGCGAGCCACGCGCGCGCGTCGTCGCCGCCGGCGACGCGGACGACCTCGCCCCCCGCCGACTCGAGCATCGTGGTGAAGAGTGCGACGGGGGACGGCTCGGGGGCGCTCCGCGGCCGCCAGCTCTCGAACGGGCCGGGGTGAGCGACCGGTGGGCGGCCGCGCAGCGCGTCGCGTACGCGGCCCAGGATGCGCTCCCTGTGCCTGTCGGCGACGGGCGCCACGTCGGGGCGCACGCGCGAGCCTACCCCAGGAGTCCCGTCCGCGCTCACTCGATCCCGTCCTTCCACAGAGCGTGAAAGCTGCGGGGGCTGGGCTCCGGCGCGCTGCGCTCCTGCATCCAACCCCCCAGCACGGGAAGCGCCCGCCCGCCCGCGCGCCAGGGCACCCACCGCAGCAGGGTACCCGCCGCGGCGAAGAGAGCCGGGTGCTCGGCCGCCTTGGTGAACGCGCTCAGGCCCACGGCTTCGCTCGTGGACGTGAGCCCCGCCTCCACCGCGCGCTCGCGCCAGTGGAGGAGCAGATCGGGGATCGGGATCCTCACCGGGCATGCGTCCGCGCACGCGCCACACAGCGTGGACGCGAAGGGCAGCGGCATCGACTCCTCGAGCCCGAGCAGCGCGGGCGCGATGATCGCCCCGATCGGACCGCTGTACGTCCAGCCGTACGCGTGCCCGCCCGTCTGCCGGTACACCGGGCAGATGTTCAGACAGGCGCCACAGCGAACGCAGCGGAGCGCCTCCCAGGCGACCTCGTCCGCGAGCAGACGGGTGCGTCCGTTGTCCACGAAGACAACGTGCACCTCCTCCGGCCCGTCCACTTCACCCGCACGCCGCGGTCCCTGGATCAGCGACACGTAGTTGCCGATGGGCTGGCCCGTCGACGCGCGGGTCGTGAGCTGCACGAATCCCGCGACGTCCTCCAGGCGCGGCACCAGCTTCTCGATGCCGACGAACGCCACGTGCACGCGCGGGAGCGACGTGCTCAGGCGGATGTTCCCCTCGTTCTCGATGAGCGCGAGCGTCCCCGTGTCCGCGGCCAGGAAGTTGGCGCCGCTGATGCCGAGATCCGCGGAGAGGAACTCCTCTCTCAGCACGGCTCGGGCGGCGCGGGCCAGCGTGTCGGGATCGGCGTCCAGGGCGGTGCCGAAGCGCTCGTGGAAGAGCCGCTGGCAGTCCTCGAGGCTCTTGTGGATGGCCGGACCGACGATGTGCGTCGGAGGCTCCCCGAGGAGCTGCACGATGTATTCGCCCAGGTCGGCCTCGCGGACGTGCACGCCGAGGCTCTCGAGGTGCGCGTTCACGCCCAGCTCCTCCGTGAGCATGCTCTTGCCCTTGATCGCGCGCTTCAGGCCGTGCTCTAGCACGATGTCGCGAAGGGCCCCGAGCGCGTCGTTGGCGGTGTCGGCCCAGTGCACTTGCACGCCGTTACGGACCAGGCTGGCCTCGGCCTGCTCCAGGTAGCGGTCGAGATGCGTCAGGAGGTGCGTCTTGGTGTCACGCGCCCAGTCACGCCAGCGGTCCGAGTCGATCGCGGCATAGGCGCGGCCGCGATTCACGTTCGAGTGGTCGGTCGCCGAGGTGACCGCGGCCCGAACCGTCGGGCGCTCGGCGATCGAGCGCGCCGCTGCCGAGCGATAGTCCCGGGGGGACGAGCCGCCGCTCACGTTCTCCCCCGACCGGACGCGACGGGCGAACCAAGCGCGCCGAGGCTCACCCCCCGCCAGAGCGCGCTCGCGAGGTGGAGGAACGGCGGGCCGTCCGCGCGCCGGTGCGACG
This sequence comes from Gemmatimonadales bacterium, assembly GCA_050181335.1. Taxonomy (GTDB): domain Bacteria; phylum Gemmatimonadota; class Gemmatimonadetes; order Longimicrobiales; family Gaopeijiaceae; genus UBA2982. The sequence goes on from JBFXDG010000017.1 coordinate 29,451, forward strand.
CACGGCCAGAGAGCTGCAGGAGGCAGCCCGCGTCGGAGGAGGTCACGAAATCCGCGGCCGGCAGCGTACCGAGCTTCCTGTCCGCCATCCCCGCCGAGACCTCCGGGAGCTTGGCGCTGAAGAGTCCCCCGAACCCGCAGCATTCCTCGGCCGCGATCCAGGGAAGGACCTCGGCACCGCACCCGCGGAGGAGCGTGAGCGGCGCGTCGCGGACCCCGAGCTCGCGGAGCGCGTGGCAGCTGTGATGGTACGCCACGCGCTGGCCCGCCAGGCCCTCGCCCAAACGATCGACGCCGAGCACCTCGACGATGAACTGCGAGAGCTCGTACGTCCGTCCCGCGGTCCGTTCGGCGTCCCGTGCGGCCGAAGCCACGCCGGCGTCCGCGCCTCGACCTGGGTCCGCAGCACGGACGAGCTCCGGGTAGAAGCAGCGGATCATGCCGGCGCAGCTTCCCGAGGGCAGCACCACGTGGTCGGCGCCCTCGAGCACGGCGAGCGTGTGTCTCGCCATCCGCTCGGCCTCCTCGCGGCGCCCCGCGTTGAACGCGGGCTGCCCGCAGCAGGTCTGGCCCCGGGGCACGTCGACCTCCACGCCGAGATGCCGAAGCAGCCTGACCGCGTCGGCGCAGGCGTCGGCGAAGAACTGATCGCCGAGGCAGGTGGCGAAGAGCGCGACCCTCACGCGGGCGCCGCTCATGCCGGCGGCCCTTCGGGCAGGACCTCGAACACGGCTTCGCGCTGCGTCTCGTGCGCGAGCCGGTAACGGGGATCGTTGAGCAGGTAGAGCGTGAAGCGCGGGCTCCGCCACGGCTCCACCACCACCCAGCGCGCGCCGAAGTGATCGCGGAGGACGACGTGCGTGTCGGTCGCGACCCCGCTCGCGCACGGGAACGCGTCGCACGTCCATTCCGTGTTCAGGTCCGCGGACAGGTAGAAGAACTCCCAGTACCGCGCCGGGTCGTGCGAGAACTGGAAGATCGGATCCATGCCGCCGAGATAGAGGTTCGAGCGGTCTCGCGCGAACAATGGCCCGAAGTTGTCCCACTTCGCGTGGAAGACGATGTCGCCCGGCGCGCTCCGCTCGGTGAGAAAGCTCGCCACGCCCGCCATCGTATCCGGTGGCGAAGCGACCAGCTCGACGTTCAGGTGATGCCGCCACGCCGCCCACCCCACGTGGACGGTGAGAACGAGCGCCAGGACGGCGCGTAACCCGCGCTGCCGGAGCCACGGTGTCACCATCGGTGCCACGAACGGCAAGGCGAGACAGCCGAATGCCACCCAGTACTCCATCGCGCGCCGCGCCGACAGGAGCGCCAGCCCGAGGAACGCGGTCGAGATCAGCAGCGCGGTGAACACCACGCGCCGCCCCTCCGGTCGGGAGGAGAGCCTTCCCGACGCCGCGCCGTACGCGGCCGCGACCACCGCGCCTCCCCACACCACCAGGAAGAGCCACGCCATCCCGACCAGCTCGCGGAGCGAGAGCGGGGCGAGCTCGGCCGAGAACGTGAGCGGCTCCTCCGTCGCCTTCACGGCGAGCAGTCGGATGATCTGCACGCTCGCGAGCTCGAGCGTCTCCACCGGATGCGGGCGCAGCACCCATCCCACACACGCGCCGAAGGTGACCGCGGCGAGCGCGGACAACGGCGGCACGCCCTCGTGATCCTCGGGAGATCCGAGCGCGTGCTCGACCGCCCGCACGAACGCGTACGCGACGGCGACGGCGGGGCCGACCCAGGCGAGCCCGAGGTGCAGCCACGCGATGGCCGCGCCCAACGCCATCGCCTGCCACCAGCGTCCGCGCACGAGCACGGAAAGCAGCAGCAGCGCGCCCGCGAGCGACGCCACGTGAGGGCGGAGCATGATCTCGCGGAAGAGCACGTTCGGTACCGCGACGAGGAAGGCCACCGTCCACCACGTGGCCTGTGGCGCTCCGTGTCGTCGGGCCACGTGGAAGAACGTCGCCGCGACGAGGACGGTGAGGGCGAGCGCGCCCACGCGGATGCCCCACTCGACGCCGCCGATCGCGAGCGGGAGCAGCGCCACGTGGAATCCCCACCACAGATCCGCGCCGTGGTCCGCCACGACGGACTGCGTGGCCCAGGGGAAGGACGTGTCGAAGATGGAGCGCTCGGCGTACGCGGCCGCGTGGCCGATGTGATAGAAGGCGTCCAGGTCCGCGATCTTCGGGTAGAGCGAGAGGTGCGCGGCGAGCACGACCAGCACGAGGACACCGGCCGGCAGCATCGGAGCGCGCGTCATCGTTGGCTCACCCCTTCCGGCTCGTGGATCAGCTCAAGCCGTCGCCCGCACCTTCCCGAGATCCTTGAAGCGAATCAGTCGCCGGCTGTCCTCGTCCCAGAGCGCGAGGTTGACGAGCTTCAGCGTGTCCCGGAACCGGACGCGCGTGACCACGTGGAACTCCGGGTTCTCGTCGTGCGCCTGCTGCAGCTTGTAGTTGGGGATGCGCGCGCTCATGTGGTGCACGTGGTGCACGCCGATGTTCGCGGTCAGCCACTGGATCGGCTTGGGGAGCACGAGATACGAGCTCCCGTACAGCGAGGCGTCGTAGTAGTCCCACTGGTCGTGCCAGTGCCAGTAGGCGTCCTCGTACTGGTGCTGCACGTAGAACATCCAGATGCCGAGGCTCGACGCGACGAACGTGATGGGCACCTGCACGAGCAGGAAGCGCTCCAGGCCGATGGTCCCCCACATGATCAGGAGAACCGCGACGATCGCCGCGTTGGTCCACCAGACGCTCGCCCAGGCCTGCTTCCAGTCCCTGGGGATGTCCCACGGGAAGCGGTGCTTGAGCAGGAACTGGTAGAACGGGGCCACGCCGAAGAGCACGAGCGGATGCCGGTAGAACCGGTAGCGTAGGCGCCGCCCCAGGGGCCAGGAGAGGTACTCGCGGACGGTGAACGTGTCGACGTCGCCGAAGCCGCGGAAATCCAGGTCGCCCGAATGCGCGTGGTGGTAGGCGTGCGTGCGCTTCCAGTAGTCGTAGGGCGTCAGCAGGATGACGCCGATGAAGCGTCCGACCCAGTCGCGGGCCGACCGCGAATGGAAGAACGAGCCGTGGCCGCAGTCGTGCTGGATCATGAACATGCGCATCATGAAGCCGGCGGCGGGGATGGCGAGCAGGAGCGTCAGCCAATAGCCGACCTGCAGGCTCCGGAGCGCGAGCCACCACAGCGCCAGGAACGGAATCACCGAGGTGAGGAGCTGCGTGATGCTCCGGCCGGTGCTCGGCCCGAGGTATGGCTCGAGGATGCGATTCCAGCGCTCCACGGCCTCGCGATCGGGCTTGCGGTGATTCATCGAGATCCGTTCGGGGAAAGTCCGGCGGCGGCCGGACTGGGCCACCGACGGTAGGAACGGCCCGCGCACGAAACAAGGGCCGGGGCGCCGGGCCGGGCGGTTTTTTCGCGTCCCAGGTTAGCTTCAGCCGGTGAGCCCACTCGCCACCGTAGCCCTCTTCTCCGGTGTGGCCGCGCTCGCGGCGGCGCTCGGCGCGCTCCCCCACGGGATGGGGAGGCCTCCGTCGCGATCGATGATCGGTTGGGCGAACGCGCTCGCCGCCGGTCTCATGCTCGGCGTGGCGTACACGCTGCTCACGGAAGGGCTGGGCAACGCGCTGTGGGCGGGAGGCGCGGGCGCCCTTGTGGGAATCGTCTTCGTGCGTGCGGGCCATGCCGCCGCCGGCACGGGCGAGCTCGACGCCCTCGTGGAGCTGCCGCCGGGCCAGGGCTACAAGCTCGTCCTGGTCGATGCGCTGCACGGGGCCGACGAGGGCGTCGCCATCGGGGCCGCCATGGCCGTATCGCTGCCGCTCGGCATCGCGATGGCGCTCGCGCTCGGCGTCCACAACGTTCCCGAGGCGATCGTGCTCTCGAGCGCGCTGCGGGAGCGGGGCACGTCGCTGCCCAGGACGACCCTGCTCGCCGTCGGCGTGAAGACGAGCCAGGTGCTGCTGGCCGTCGCTTCCTTCTCCGTGGCGGTCGCCTGGCCCGGGTCACTCCCGTGGCTCGTCGGCTTCGCGGTGGGCGCGCTCATCTATCGTACGCTCGTCGAGCTGCTGCCCGAGTCCTATCACCAGGCAGGGCAGACCAGCATCGCGATGGTGACGCTCCTGGCGGCGGGCGTGGTGGTCCTGCTGGCGGGGGCCGTGGAATGAGCGACGTCCTCACCGTTTTCCTGTACGCGTTGCTCACCGCCCTCGCGACGGGCGTCGGCGCGCTTCCGTTCGCGCTGATGCGCGAGGTGTCGTCGCGGTTCGTGGCGTACGCGGGCGCGGTCGCCGCCGGCCTGATGCTCGGCGCGAGCTTCGGCCTGCTGGCCGAGGGCACGGCATACGGTCGAGGCGCGACGCTGATCGGCGGGCTGCTCGGCGTCGGGTTCATCCTGCTCACGCAGCGTCAGCTGGGCGAGCACGAGGCCGCCGAGCTCGTCTTCGAGGCCGCGCGCGGCGAAGGAGCGCGCAAGATGCTCCTCATGATCATCGTGATGACGGTCCACTCGTTCGCCGAGGGCGTGGCGGTGGGCGTGTCGTTCGGTGGCGGAGCGACGCTGGCGACGGTGATCACCATCGCGATCGCCCTCCACAACGTCCCCGAGGGCCTCGCGATCAGCGCCGTCCTGCGACCGCGCGGTGTGTCCGTCGCGCGCTGCGCGGGATGGAGCGTCTTCTCGTCGCTGCCGCAGCCGCTCATGGCGGTGCCGGCGTTCCTGTTCGTCGAGGCCTTCCGCCCGGCGATGCCCTACGGGCTGGGGTTCGCGGCCGGGGCGATGGTCTACATGGTCCTGGTCGAGCTGTTGCCCGAAGCCTACCGCCTCGGCGACCGCGCGCAGATCGCCACGCTCGCCACCGCGTCCGCGGTGGGGATGGTCCTATTCCAGCGGTGGCTCTGACCGCAGGTCACATCACGAGCTGACGCTCGAGGCGGAGCTGCGCCGCGCGCGCGCACCCCTCCATCACCTGGAAGTACCGCTGCACCGACTCCTCCCCGATCACGTAGGGATGCGTGCCGGCGGGCTGGCCCATCAGCTGGAGCGCTCTCCAGCCGGCGAGCAGGCGGTTCCTCGTGGTCGCCTGGTCGAACTCGGAGTGGTTGGAGAGCAGCACGGTCGCCCCCGTCCGCGCGGCCTCTTCGGCGATGTGGCGCTGCGAGTCGATGTAGGTCTGGAAGTTCTGGATGCCCGGGTTGGGCGTGTCGTTCACGAAGTTGAACGCCGTGCCGCCCGAGTAGGCGACGTTGACCGGCCGGCCGTTCTCGCGGACGGTGAACGTGTAGGAGAGCGTGCCGGGGGTATGGCCCGGCGTCTCCCAGATCGTGACGGTCTGATCGCCCAGCGTGATCTGCATCCCGTCGGTGGCGACGATGTCCCGCTGCGGCGCCATCGACCGGTACCGGTTCGGATACCGCTCGACGAGATCCCAATCGGGGGCGCCCATCACGACCCTCGCCCCGTACCGCTCCTGCAACATCTGCGCGCCACCGATGTGATCTCCGTGCGCGTGCGAGATGATGACGTAGCGGATATCCTCCGGATCCAGCCCCAGGCGTCGCAGCCCGCCGACGATCAGCTCCTCGGAGTTGTAGGGATAGATCGTGTCGATGATGATGATGCCGTCGCTGGTCACGAGCGCCCACGAGCTGTGCTCGCTGCCGCCCACGAAGTAGAGGTTGTCGAAGACGCGCGCCGGATCGGCGTACCAGCTCTCGCGCGGCGGCGCCGTGGACGGATCGGTGACGTAGCGGGGAACGTTGTCGCTCGTGTTCTCGCCGCCGCTCGCCGGGAGCAGGCAGATGCGGTTCAGCGTGCCGAGATGCTCGAAGCCCGCCGCGGTCTTGGCGGAGCGGATCGCCGCGTCGATCTCCGCATCGAAGTCGCGGCCCGCTCGGTTGGCCTGTCCGGCCGCGGGTGCCGCCAGCCCGGCGGTCACGAGCGCCGCGCCGATCACGACGATGTAGGGCTTCATGGCTTCCTCACTTCATCGGAGAGAAATCGGTGGGATCGAGGTACATGCGCTGGACCGTCGTGACGATGCGGCCGTCGCGCTGCGACTCCTCCGAGACGCGCTGCCACTCCGGGTCCGCGCTGAAGTCGCGCCACGCCTGGTCCGCCGCGGCGCGGGAGGGATGCGCGAGCAGGTAGACGAGCGTGTTCCCCCGCAGCGCGCTGTCCTGCGGCAGCCAGTAGCCCACGCTGGTCATGTTGTGGCGCTGGAAGATGCGCATCGTATGATCGCGGAAGCGCGCCTGGAGGGCGTCGAGCTTGCCTTCGGGCGCGGTGTACGTGCGCAACTCGAACACACGGTTCGCGGACTGCAGGTCGGCGATCACGTCGGAGAGCGCCGCCGCCTCGGCGTCTTCCACCACGTCCATGCGTCCCAGCGCGTATCCGGCGCCGAACAGCCCGATCATCGCGCCCACGACCAGCGTCCGCGTCGCAGCCATCGTCGATCTCCTCCGGGGCAGTGTGGACCTGCCCGACGAGATTCGGAGCCGCGCCTCGTTCCAGCAAGGAGGCGGGGGAGGAGGCCCCGAAGGAGGCGCGCTCTACGGCGTCACGGAATCCCCAGCCGCCGGTGGCGTGTCGAGCAGCGCGCCCAGCGAGGAGCGGAAGACCGCCCGGTCGCTCTGGGTGCTGACGTCGGGCGCCCGCTCCGGGGGTCGGCGGAAGACCTCGGGCCCGACGATCTCGCCGGGCCTGAGCAGATGCTCGACGACGTGGAGGCCGATGGTCCCGCCGGGCCGCGACAGGACGTCCACCGTCACGAGCGAGTCCGGCACGCCCCAGTGCTCGATCCAGGCGAGGCTGTCCGAGCCCTCGAGGGTTCGGCCGTTGATGGCCAGGACGCGCGTCGCCGTGTTCGGATCCACCTGGAGCGCGAGCATCTCGGCGCCGATCCTCGAGCGAACCCCGATCTGCACGCGTCTCGCCACGCCCATGGTGACGTCCGAGAGCAGAACGACCTCAGGAAGCGGGGCAGGGAACGACGGGGCGTCGGCGACCGAGCGCTCCCCCGGGAGACCGAACGCGGCGAGAACCCGGGTCTCGTCGAAGGCAGCTCCGCCGGGCGCGACCGCGGGCGTGACGTCCGCCGAGTCGGTGGGCGTCGGGGCCGTGACCCAGAGCCCGGAGGGATCACCATGCTCGTAGGCGTAGAGCAGCGTGCTCGGCGCGGGATGCTCCGCGGACGCGCCCGCCGTCATGTTGGCGAACGCGAACGCGGCGCCGGCGACGGCCAGGGCGAGAACGGGTGACCACCACGCGTTGGGCTGACGGAGGAAGCCGAGCATGGGCACGCAGAGCCAGAGAGCCGTCGCCATCAGGAGCGCGAGCGCCGATGCCTGCACGAGGGTGAGCGTGATCCACAGCAGCTCGGTCACGGGCGCGAGCATGACGACGACGGGCACGGCGAGCAGGACGGCGACGGTCCACCCCGCCCAGCCGGCCGCGCGAGCGCGCAGCGCGATCAGCAGGAGCCCGGCGAGGATCGCCGAGATCACGGGCCATTGGAGGTTCATGGCGCCGAGCGGCCAGGCGTAGCTCATCCAGAGGGCCAGGCCCGCCGGCATGACCAGCCCGCCCAGCAGCAGCTCGTCCGCGCGCAGCCAACGCGCTGCGAGCGCGTGCAGCCCGACGACCACGGCGAAGACCGTCGCCGCGAGTGCCAGCACGTACCATCCCTCGCTGTGGTAGAGCGCGGCGCTGAGGCTCCCGGCTTCGGGGTGGAAGCGCGCGCTCCATCGGAGGAGGGCCACGCCCGCGCCGTAGGCGAGCGCGCCCTCGACCACCGCCACGGCCAGGCCGCCCAACACGCCGAGTCCCCGCGCGCCACCGCGGAGCGCGACGAGCACGAGCAGCGCGAGGCCGGCGAGCAGCCCACCCGCGACCGGCAGCACCCAGGACGCGTCGTAGACGATCAGCCCGAGGAGCGGCACGGAGAAGTACACCACGTTCGGCGCATCCACGACGGTGAGGTCGGCGTCGCCGAACCAGCGGAGCGCAGCCAAGGCGCGGATCCCGTGGTGCTGGAGCGTGGCCTCGGACAGATGGGCGGGCGTATCGGTGGACTGATGGTACACGTCGCCGCGACCGATCGCGGCGAAGTTGAGCCCCTGCTTGCCCGCTTCCCTGAACGGCGTGAAGTCCGTGTCGTTGGGCAGCCTGCGGTAGACCTCGAGCGCCAGGGAGTTGGCGACCGGACGGGGATCCAGCTCGGAGAGCGCCCGGACGACCCAGCCGTTCTGGTCGGCCGTCTCGAACATGATCGACGCGCCCGCCGCGCCCCGCATCTCGAAGGACAGCACGACGGACACGTCGGTGAGCCACGGATGCTCGCTCACGAACGCGCGCGCGCCGAGCAGCCCGAGCTCTTCCGAGTCGCTGAGCAGCACGATGATGTCGTTGCGGGCCGGCGGCCCCGCGCCGAGCGCGCGGACCGCCTCGAGGATCGCCGCCACGCCCGTGGCGTCGTCGCCCGCGCCTGGTGCCAGCTCGCGGCTGTCGTAGTGAGCCGTGATCAGGACCGCGCCGGTCGGTGCCGTTCCCGGGATGCGCGCCAGCACGTTTCTCACCGTGGCGGCGCGCGCGGCCGTGCCGCGCTCGATCACGCTCGTCGTGGTCTGGACCTCGGGCTCGAGGCCGAGCGACCGCAGACGCTCGACGAGGTAGTCACGCACCCGCGCATGCTCGGGAGAGCCGGTCGGATGCGGCGCTCTCGCCATCTCGACCACGGTGCTCATCGCGCGGCCCGACGAGAACACGGTGTCCGGCGCGTTCGTCGGGACCGGGCGCGGGAGCGCGAGGCGGGTGCTGGACGCCGCGGCCAGCGCCACGAGGAGGACGAGGGTCAGCGGTCCGCGGCGTCGGCCCCCCGCGCCCGCGCCGGCCCGGGATCCGAGGCCGGCACCCGGCGCGGTTTCCGCCGAAGCGCCCGGAGCGACCTTGGCTCGCTTCTCCTTCTTCGCCTTGGTGCGCTTCTTCCTGCCGGATTTCGGCTCGGCGGACTTCGACGCGCGCCCGGCGGGATCGTCGCCGAGGAGGGCGCGAAGCTCGTCCTTGCTCAGCTCGCCTTCGGTCGGCCCACCCGGCTCGTCACCGTACTGCTCGCGGTCTTCGTCGGTGATGCCGAGCTCGTCGTCGGAGGGCAGCTCGGGAATCTTGTAGTCGGCCATCGTCCTCGGGTGTCTACCGCGCCAGGACCCGGACGATGCCGTCGATGGTGGATCTCATCGTCTGCCCGCCGAGCCCGCCTCCGTTGGAGAGGATCACGAAGATGACATCCCTTCCGTCACCCCGTACGAGATAGCCGGCCAGAGAGTTGACGTTGGTCAGGCTGCCGGTCTTCGCGAACACGCGCCCCTCGAGCCCGAGCAGCCGATCCTCGAGCGTGGAGTCGGGCTCTCCCGGCTCGGCCAGGGCAGCGCGGTAGACCGCGCCGTCGGGCCGCAGCGCCATGTACCGGAGGACGCGCGCGAGCGCCCGCGGCGTCACGAGATTGTACGAGGAGAGGCCGGAGCCGTCCCGGGGCCGTGCGTCGAGAGGGTCGAGCCCCACGTCCTCGACGAGGAACCGTTGGGTGACGTCGAGCCCCTCGGAGAGGCTGCCCCGAGCCCCGAGCTCCTCGCCGAGCGCGAAGGTGAGCTGCTCGGCGATCCAGTTCTGGCTCGGCTGGAGCGCGGCGCGGACGAGCTCGCCGAGCGGCGGCGATTCGAGGGTCGCGACGAGCCAGGCGCCGGCGCACGCGGGCACGCCAGCGGCCAGACACCCGGGCTCCGGGCCGGGAGCGGCGTCGTGATGGTGCGGAGCCGACGAGGCGACCGGGTCGCCCGCCGTCCAGCGCACGTCCCATCCGCGCTCCACCGCGATGCCGGCCTCACCGAGCGCCCGATGCAGCTCCGCGGCGGCGACGCCCACCGGGTCGCGCTGCGCGAAGCCCAACGTGTCGATCGAGCCCGGCGCCACCGCGCCCTCGAGGATCAGCTGCCGAGACTCCGGCAGGTAGCTCGCCGTGATCTCTCGCGTGCTGTCCGGCGAGGCCGTCAGAACTCGGGAGAGGACGAACCAGTCGCGGCCTCGAGGGGACCACGCCAGCTCGGCGGGCTCGCCGGCCCGCGCGCCCCCGCGCGCGATCACACGGATCTCACCTTCGTCGATCGCGAAGGCTCCGCCCGTCGCGCCGTAGTCGAACACCAGATCGGCCACCTCGCGCGTGGGGAGCACGGTGGTCGAATCCCACGCGGACGCATCGATGACCAGGCCGCCCGAGATCTCCCGGATCCCCGCAGCCGCCGCGCTGTCGGCGAGCGCGCGCAGCGCCGCCGATCCCGAGTCCCAGAACCTGCGCGAGAGCGACGGGTCGCCGGAGCCCACGAGCACCAGGTCGCCCTCCACGCGTCCCTCCCTCGGGGGCCCCGTCGCCCACAGCTCGGTGCGGAAGCGGTAGTCGGGGCCGAGCAGCGACCAAGCTGCGGCCGTCACGAGGATCTTCTGGTTCGAGCCCGGCACGAACCACTGCTCCGCGTTGCGCTCGTACAGCGTCCGACCCGACGCCAGGTCCACGACCAGGACGCCGAAGTGCACGCGGTCGACGGGTGGGGCATCCAGCATCCTCTCGATCGCCCCGCGATCCACCGAAGGGCTGGCGAGCCCGACCGTGGCGCACGCCGAGAGCGCCGTCGCCAGGATCAACGCCGCGATCTTCGCGCGATGCCCCGCGCCTCCGACCGGACGACGCTCGTTCCGCGCGGCGGCCGAGAAGAGCGCGTCGCGCACGCGGTCCATGCCGCCGGCCTCGGAGATCTCGCGCGGCGTGAGGCCCGTCTGGCTCTTCATGGCGCGGGCGAGCGAGGTCGCGGTCGCGTAGCCGAGCGAGAACGCCACGTCCTCGACCGTGCGTCCGTCCCGTCCCAGGCGCGCCCCGGCGAGGAGCAGCCGACCCCACAGGAGCACGCGCGTGGGGGCGGGGAGCCCGACCTCGTCGAGGGCCCTGTGCAGGCTGCGCGGCGTGTGGCCGAGCGCGGCCGCCAGCTTCTCGACGCTCGTGTCGGGGCCGGCGTGCTCGACCGCCCAGGCGACGGCGGCGGCGCCGGGTGCCCCGAACCGCTTCTCGAGCGCGCGCGCGATGCCGTCGGCGCGCGCCGTCGCGAGGGCCTGGTCGACGAGCGCGCGGATCGCCGCGGGCTTACGCTCGACCGGCAGGATACCCGCTACGCCCAGCCCACCGAGGTCGTAGTAGGCGAGCGGGTAGCCGGCGTCGACGCACGCGATGATCGCCACGGCAGGGTGGCGCTCACGAAGCTCCTCGATCCGCTGGCGGGCGACGGCGCGGCTCGGGTAGTCGACGTCCACCAGGCACCCGTCGAAGGCGGATCGGTCGAGAACCCTCCCCAGCGCCTCCCAACCGGAGCACGGCACCACGTCGTGATGGCTCCCGAGCGCGGCGACCAGTCGCGCCACCGCCCGGGCGTCGGCTTGGAGGATGGCCAGAGTCGCCATGCTCGCGAAGATGCCGGGGGCGTGGGAACGTCAGCAAGCCGGTGACACGCCCGTGACGGGTTCCGCGACTGGGCTGCTACGCGATCGGCTCGAGCCTCACCGCCGTTCCGTAGCACAGCATTTCCGCCGCGCCGGTCATGATCTCGGCCGTCTGGAAGCGGACGGAGACCACGGCATCGGCGCCGAGCGCCTGTGCCTCCTCGACCATGCGGTCGATCGCCTGCTCGCGCGCCTCGGCCATCACCTTCGTGTACTCCCGGATCTCGCCGCCCGCGAGATTGCGCAGCACGCCGATCATGCGGCGGCCGACGTGCCGGCTGCGGATGGTGCTGCCCCGCACGAGACCCAACGTCTCCGTGACGCGTTGCCCCGCGACGTCGGCCGTGGTGACGACGATCATCGATGCACGTCCCGGTACGGGTCGCGGAGCCACTCCTGGTAACGCTCCCAGATGACGGACGCGAACAGGATCAGGATGCCGATGGCGACGGCGCCGGTCGCGAGCTTCTGCCAGGGATCGGACGGTGAGGTGGCGAAGACGTAGACGCCGTAGCTCATCCACGCGAGCGCGCCCGCCACGAGGAGCAGCCATCCGATCGGGCGCGTCACCCGCGCGTTGACCCGGTCCCAGACGGACGTGTACCGCTCGGCAGGATGGAAGGACAGCTCCTGGAAGTCGGCTTTGATCGCCCGGTAGATCGCGATCTCGCGCTGAAGCTCCGTCGAGGCCGCGAGCGCGGCGTCGACGCGGGTACGCTCCTCGGGTGCGAGCTCCCCGTCGAGGTAGCGCATGAGGTCGTCCTGGCTTACGCGCTGGCCGTTCATGGGTACTCCACCTTCATCTCGACCAGCGCCTCGCGAAGCGCGTGACGGGCGTGGAAGAGACGGCTCGCCACCGTGCCCTCGGGGATCTCCAGGATCTGCGCGATCTCCCCGTAGCGGAAGCCCTCGATCTCCTTGAGCACCAGGATCTCACGGTGCTCGGGCCCGATGCGCTCGAGGCCGCGCCAGAGGACGGCCCGCGCGTCGTTGCGCTGGCGGAGGCGCTCGGGTCCGCGCTCGGGATCGGCTGGATGCTCCTCCAGCTGCTCATCGACCTCCTCCAGACGGAACTTGGCCTTTCGGCTCCGCAGCATGTCGCGGCACTGGTTCCGGAGGATCTGGAAGAACCACGGACCGAAGGGCCTGCGCAGATCGAAGCGGTGCAGCGTGTCGTACGTCTTGATGAACGCTTCCTGCAGGGCGTCCTGCGCGTCCTCGGTGTTTCCCATCATGGCCATGGCCAGCCGGAGGCCCGTCGGCTCGTAAGCCCGTACCAACGGCTCGTAGAACCGCGCGTCCCCGGCTTTGCACTTGCGAATGAGCTCCCGCTCCAGCTCCGGCTGCAACTAAGGCATACCCTGAGGGGCTTCTGCTCCTCGGTTAGAGCGACTCAGGCGGCTCGCCGTCTGTGCGGCTCGTGACGGCTCCTACGCGTCCGGCGGACGAACCCTTCAAACGGCCAGGATCTCGCCGAGCGCCCCGAGCAGCGCGTCGACTTCCGACTCGAGCGTGTAGTAGTGGGGCGATATCCGCAGCGCAGTTTCCACGCCCTTGGCGTCGAAGTCCAGCACGGCGTACACGCGCTCCTGCGCGGACGTGTTGATGCCTCGCAGGCGGAGCTCCCTCACGAGATCCCTGGCGTCGTGCCCGTCGACCGTCACGCTCACGGTGGCGCCGAGCTCCCGTCCCCGGTCGAGCACGCGTACGCCGGGCAGCTCCGGGAGTCGTCGGCGCAGCGTCTGGGCGAGGGCCCGCACCCGGTCGCGGATCGGCTCGAGCCCGATGCCGCTCGCGTAGCGCGCGGCGGCGCCCATGCCGAGCGCGAGCGCCACCGAGCGCTCCCACCATTCGAACCTCCGTGCGTCGGGGGCCGGTTGGTAGAGATCCTGGTCGATCCAGTCCGCGCCCCACATGTCGAGGAACAACGGCTCGAGGCCGGCGTCGAGCACGCGGTCCGACACGTAGAGAAACCCCACGCCGCGCGGCCCCCGCAGATACTTGCGCGCGGTCGCCGCGAGGAAGTCGCAACGGACGTCGGCGACGTCCACCGGCATCTGCCCCACCGACTGACAGGCGTCCACCAAGTAGAGGATGTCCCGCGCGCGGCACATGTGCCCGATGCTGGCCACGTCCTGGACGAGCCCCGAGTTCGTCGGCACGTGCGTGACCGCGACGAGCTTGGGCCGCCTGCGGTGGATGATCTCCTCCATGGCGACGAGGTCCACGCCGCCCTCCGGCGCGTCCGGCGCGCGCACGATCTCGACGCCGAAGCGCCGGGCGAGCGACAGGTACTGGATCTGGCTCGACGCGTAGTCGTTCTGCGTGGTGGCGATGACGTCGCCGGGGCCGAGTGGCACCGCGGACAGCGCCGCCGCGAACGCCGCCGTCGCGTGCTCCGCGAAGGCCACGCGGTCGGGCGGCGCGCCGATCAGCGCACCGACCGCCTCGTGCGCGCCTTCGAGCGCGGCGCGCGCTTCGGCGTCGGCCTCGTAGCCGCCGATGGCCGCCTCCAGGTCGAGGTGCGCGCGCACCGCCCGCAGGACCGGGCTCGGCATCAGCGCCGCGCCGGCGTTGTTGAAGTGCGCACGGTGGGCGCACCCGGGCGTATCGGCCCGCAGCTCGGACAGGTTCATCGTGTCAGACTGCCGCGCCGGCACCCGTCCCGGCAACGCCCTCAGCGACTACCTTCCTGGCAGCTTCGGGCCTGGGCGCTCCGGGCCCGCATGTACACGTGGGCGCCCTCACCGCGTCGAGCACGATGACCAAGCGCGATCCAGCCTCCCGATCCCGTCCCAAGTCGACACGCTCCGCCTCGGCGCCCTCGAAGCTGGCCGAGGAGGTCGAGAAGCTTCGCGACGAGATCGACCGGCATTCGCACCTCTACTACGTGGAGGAGCGACCGGAGATCTCCGACGCCGACTTCGACCGGCTGTGGGCGCGCCTGGTCGAGTTGGAGAGCGAGCATCCCGAGCTGGTCACGCCGGACTCGCCCACGCAGCGCGTCGGCGTCGAGCCGCAGACGAAGTTCGAGACCATCGACCACGTGGCGCCGATGCTCTCCCTCGACTCCACGCAGGATCCCGCCGAGGTGCGGCGCTTCGACGAGCGCGTGCGGAGGCTGCTCGGCGGCATCCTCCCGCGCTACGTCGTCCAGCCGAAGCTCGACGGCGCGTCGATCGAGCTGGTCTACGAGAAGGGCGTTCTGGCGCGCGCCGTCACGCGCGGCAACGGGCGCTCGGGCGAGGGCGTCACGGCGAACGTCCGCACGATCGCGTCGGTGCCCCAACGACTGCGCACCGACGCGCGTCCCGCGCCCGCCCAGCTCGCGCTGCGCGGCGAAGTCATGATGTACATCTCGGACTTCCAGGACTTCAACGCCCGCCTGATGGAGCGGGGCGAGGAGCCGTACGCGTCGCCGCGCAACTCGGCCTCGGGTGCGATCCGCCAGCTCGATCCGGCGGTCACCGCGAGCCGCAGCCTCGACCTCCTCGTCTACGACGTCGTCGCCGCGTCGGGGGCCGAGTTCCAGAGCGACGCGGAGAGCATCCAGGCGATCCGCGACTGGGGCTTCCGGGTTCCCGAGCGGGTGCAGATCGTGCAAACGGTCGAGGAGATCCTCGAGTACCACGCCTCGTTCGTGAAGGTGCGCGACGAGCTCGACTACGAGATCGACGGCGTGGTCGTGAAGCTGGACGACCTCGGCGCGCGCGCCGCGTTCGGCTCCACGTCGCACCACCCCCGGTGGGCGCTGGCGTTCAAGTTCCTGGCTCGCCAGGAGATCACTCGCATCGACAAGATCGACGTGTCCATCGGGCGCACGGGGATCCTGACCCCGCTCGCGCTCCTCCGACCGGTGGTCGTCGGCGGCGTGACCGTCTCGAAGGCGTCGCTGCACAACCGCAACGAGCTCGCCCGCAAGGACCTGCGTGAAGGCGACACGGTGCGCATCCAACGCGCCGGCGACGTGATTCCGCAGGTCGTCGAGGTCGTCGAGAAGGGCGCGAACCGCAAACGCCCGTTCGTCATGCCGACGCACTGTCCGGCGTGCGGCACCGCGGTCGTCGAGGACGGCCCGCGCATCGTCTGCCCGAATCGCTTCGGATGTCCCGCGCAGCTCAAGGGGCGCATCGTCCACTTCGGCGCGCGCTCCGCGCTCGACATCGAGGGGCTCGGTGAAGAGACCGCGCGGCAGCTCGTGGAGACCGGGCTGGTGAGCGAGCTCGCCGAGCTGTTCGACGTCGAGCCCGAGCAGCTCATGCAGCTCGAGGGCTTCGCCGAGAAGTCGGCGAACGCGCTCGTCCGTGGGATCCGTGCACGCATGGAGCCCGACCTGGACCGCTTCCTCCACGCGCTCGGCATTCCCGAGGTGGGCGTCGCGGTGGCGCGCGACCTGGCCGCCCACTTCGGCGACTTCGCCCGCATCCGCGCCGCGACGCGGGAGGAGCTCGAGGCCGTTTCCGGGATCGGGCCCCGCATGAGCGAGGCGATCTCCGGGTTCTTCGCCCATCCGCGCAACGCGGCCGCGCTCGACGCGATCCTCGAGCGTGGTGTCCGCCCGCGCACCACCGAGCCGGTGCGCGCCGACCTGCCCGACCTCGGCACGGCGGTGTTCACCGGCACGCTGCCGGTTCCGCGCGTCGTCGCGGAGAGCGCCTGGCGGAAGATCGGCGGCAAGGTGGCGGGCGCGGTCTCCAAGAAGACCGCGTTCGTGGTGGCCGGAGACGAGGCGGGCTCCAAGCTCGAGAAGGCGGAGCAGCTCGGCGTCGAGGTGCTCGACTACGACGGGTTCGTCGCCAGGCTGCGCGAGCTCGGCGGCGACATCTGAGCCGGCATGGAGAACCTCGACATCGCGCGCGAGCTCACGACGCTCGCCGATCTGCTCGAGATCCAGGGCGCCAACCCCTTCCGCATCCGGGCGTACCGCAACGCGGTCAACACGATCGCCGGGATCGGGAGGTCGCTGCCCGAGATGGTTGCGGCCGGCGAGGATCTCACCCAGTTCGCGGGGATCGGCGACAGCGTGGCGGCGCACATCGTCGAGCTGGTCCAGACCGGCTCGATCACCCGGCTCCGCGAGATCGAGGCGCAGTACCCCAGAACGATCGTCGATCTCATGGCGCTCGGCGGCGTCGGCCCCAAGAAGGCGCGTAAGCTGTTCGACACGCTGGGAGTGAAGACCGTGGAGGACCTGGGTGCCGCGCTGGCTTCCGGTGCCGTCGCGCGCATCGAGGGCTTCGGCCCCAAGAGCATCGCCAAGCTCCAGGAGGCGGTCGACAGCTTCCAGAGGCGCGGCAGCCGCTTCCGGATCGACGAGGCGGAGCGGTTCATCGCCGGGCTCCTGGAGCACATGCGGAGCGCGCCCGGCGTCGAGCGCCTGGAGGTGGCGGGAAGCCTGCGACGGCGGAAGGAGACCATCGGCGACGTCGATCTGCTCGCCGAATGCGACGAAGACGGCGCGGCCGTGGTGGAGCACTTCGTCCGCTTCGGCGGCGCCTCACGCGCCGAGGCCGCCGGCCCCACGAAGGGGAGCATCCTCCTCGCGTCCGGGCTGCAGGTCGACCTGCGGGTCGTCCCCTCGGAGTCGTTCGGAGCCGCGCTCGTGTACTTCACCGGCTCGAAGGAGCACAACATCAACCTGCGGACGCGCGCCGTCCGGTCCGGGCTGCGCGTGAATGAGTGGGGCGTCTACCGGGTCGCCGACGAGGCGGAGGCGCCCACCGAGCGCGAGCCCCGGAACGACGACGTCGGCGAGGACGGGGACGGCGAGCGCGAGGCCACCGACGCCGCGGCCCGTTTCGGCGAGCGCGTCGCCGGGGACACGGAAGAGAGCGTCTACGATGCGCTCGGCATGCCCTGGATCCCGCCCGAGCTGCGCGAGAATCGCGGAGAGGTCGAGGCGGCCCTGGGGGGAACGCTGCCGCGGCTGATCGAGCTCGACCACCTGCGCGGCGATCTGCAGATGCACTCGACGTGGAGCGACGGCGATGTCTCGATCGAGGAGATGGCCCGGGCGTGTCTCGCGCGCGGCTACGAGTACATGGCGATCACCGACCACAGCCAGGTGATGGCCATGGTGGGGGGGCTGACCCCCGAGCGCGCCCGCGAGCAATGGGCGGAGATCGACGAGGCGCGCGAGCGCCTGCCGGAGATCGACATCCTGAGGAGCGTGGAGATCGACATTCTGAGGGACGGCGAGCTGGACATGCCGGACGACATCCTCGAGGAGCTGGACCTCGTCGTGATCTCCGTGCATTCGTTCATGAGCCAGGACAAACGGACCATGACCGACCGCGTGCTGCGCGCGATGAGCCATCCCATGGTGGACATTCTCGCGCACCCTACCGGCCGGCAGATCAACAAGCGAGAGCCGTTTCCGCTCGACGTCGAGGCCGTGCTGGAGGCAGCGGTCGAGCTGTCGGTCGCCGTGGAGCTCAACGCCAATCCCCGCAGGCTGGACCTGAAGGACACGCACGTGCAGCGCGCCAAGGAGCTCGGCGTCCCGGTCGTGATCAGCACGGACGCGCACTACGTGAGCGAGCTCGACAACATGCGCTACGGCGTCGAGCAGGCGCGGCGGGGGTGGCTCGAGCAGGGGGACGTCCTGAATACGCTGTCCGCCAAGAAGCTCAGGAAGTGGCTCGCGAGGAAGCCGACTTGAGCCCCAGGCGCAGCGCGCTCGACGCGGCGATCGAGCGCTGGAGGGTGGCCGGCCTGATCGACACCGATACCGCGGCCGAGCTGCGTGCCGACGTCGCGCGCGAGGCCGGAGCCGAGACGCGCAGGCTCTCGCAGTACCTGGTGGCGGCCACCGCGGGCACCGTGCTCCTCATCGCGGCGGGTGTGTTCCTCGATTGGGCGTGGCCGCTCATGGGTGGGGGCGCCCGCTCGTTCCTGTTGGCCGCCGCCGGCGTCGCCGTGGTCGTGCTCGGCGCCAGCCTCGAGGGTCGGACCCGGCGGTGGCTGCCCGCCGCGTACCTGCTGCAGACGTCGGGTCTCGGGCTGCTGCTCACGGCGTTCATCTACTCCGAGCGTGCTTGGGCCGACGCGAGCGCGGGCGGCCTCGTGGTCGGCGTCCTGTCGCTCGCGATTCCGGTCGTGCTCGCGCCCCGCGCGATGCGCCGCAACGTCGTCATGCCGGCCGTGCACCTCGCGATGGGGCTCGCGTTCCTCGCCGTCTTCCTCGACCGCGCGCTCCACCTCTCGGGCGACGCGGTCGTATGGGCTCTCGACGCCGTGCTCGCGGCCGCGCTCCTCGTGCTGGCGCGAACGCTCTCGCGCGACGGCGGGCTCGAGCGACATCCCTGGGTGCTCAACGCATTCGTGACCGGGATGCTCGCGGGCTTCGCGCTCGTGACGATGACCGCGCTGGGCCCTCTCGACCTCTCCGACCAGGCCGTCTGGCCGCTCGACGCGTGGCTCGCGCTCGCGACCGGCCTCGCGCTCTGGGGCATCGAGCGCGGACCCGGCGCCGTGCCGCGCGACCAGCTCGCCCAGCTGCTCGGTTACCTCCTGCTCGCGTGGATCGTGCTCGGGTTCGTGACGGCGCTGGAAGCGCTCGACGGACCGCCGGAGCTGCCGCTGCTGCTGGTCGGCGGCGCGGGGGTCGCCGCCTTCGCGTACGCGCACGCCCGGTCGGAAGACGCGGGCTTCCGGACGCTGATGGGCATGTCCGCCCTGGCGTTCATCGCGCCGATCTGGTACTGGGGGGTCGAGCGGGGCGGTGCGCTCGGCGCCGTCGCCGCGCTCGTGGTGACGGCGGCCGTCCTCTTCTGGATGTCGGGCCGCATGGGGCCACAGGACCGCGGGGTAGGCGGCCCGTCGGAGCGCGGGTAGCTTGGGGCCCGCGGGGCTCGGAGCCCTCCACTCAAGGAGCTGATTCGCACATGCTGCCGATCGACCTCTCCGGCAAGCGCGCGTTCGTGGCGGGCGTCTCGGACGATCGAGGCTACGGGTGGGCCATCGTGCGCGCGCTCGCGCGCGCGGGCGCGTCGGTCTGCGTCGGCACCTGGCCTCCCACGTTGCGCATCTTCACCAAGAGCCTGGAGCGCGGAAAGCTGGACATGTCGCTACCGGACGGCGGCGCGATCGTGCTCGAGAAGATCTATCCGTTCGACGCCGTGTTCGACACGCCGGCCGACGTGCCCGCGGACGTGAAGAGCGACAAGCGCTACGTCGAGCTGACGGGATACACGATCCAGGAAGTCGCTGATACGATGCGGGCGGATTTCGGCGCGCCGTGCCTGGACGTCATCGTGCACTCGCTCGCCAACGGTCCGGAGGTGCAGAGGCCGCTCCTCGAGACGAGCCGCGGCGGCTACCTCGCGGCCGTGGGCGCGAGCGCGTACTCGATGGTCGGCATGGTGCAGCGCTTCGGGCCCCTCGCGCGGCCGGGCGCCGCTCTCGTGTCGCTCTCGTACCTGGCGGCGGAGCGCGTCGTGCCCGGCTACGGCGGCGGCATGAGCTCGGCGAAGGCGGCGCTCGAGAGCGACACGCGCACGCTCGCGTTCGAGGCCGGCCGCAGGTACGGCATGCGGGTGAACACCATCAGCGCGGGTCCGCTGGCCAGCCGCGCCGCGAAGGCGATCGGCACGATCGAGAAGATGGTGGACTACTACCGCGAGAACGCTGCGCTCCCGGAAGCGAACACCGCCGACGAGGTCGGCTGGGCGGCTGCGTTCCTGTGCTCGCCGCTCGCCTCCGGCATCACCGGCGAGACGCTGCACGTGGACAAGGGGTACAACGTGATGGCGATGCCCGCGACCCCGCAGCTGTCGCCCGACGCCCCGTAGGTCGCGGGGAGCGTCGCCGATGTCGTCGCGGGCTCTCGGCGCGCTGCTGCCGCACGTCGTCGTGCCGCCGCCGGGACCGGCGTCGCGTGCGCTGGCTGATAGGCTGCGTGCCGTCGAGAGCCGCAACGTGACGCAGCTGGCGAGCGACTGGCCCGTGTTCTGGGACGAGGCGGTCGGCTCGAACGTCCGCGACGCCGACGGCAACGTCTACGTGGATCTGAGCGCGGGGTTCGGCGTTGCGCTCCTCGGCCACTCGCATCCGGCTGTGGTCGAAGCCGTGCGGGACCAGGCGCGGCGCCTCGTCCACGGCATGGGCGACGTGCATCCACCGGAGATCCGCGTGCGTCTGCTCGAGCGCTTGTGCGCGCTCGCGCCGTGGCCGCACGCGCGGAGCGTGCTCGCCACCACCGGCTCCGAGGCGGTGGAGATCGCGCTCAAGACCGCGCAGATCGCCACCGGCAAGCCGGGCGTGCTCGCGTTCGGCTCGGGCTATCACGGGCTCACGCTCGGCTCGCTGGCCGTCACGGAGCGCGAGACGTTTCGCCGGCCGTTCGCCCGCCGGGTCTACCCGGGCGTCACCTTCGTGCCGTTCCCGGTCCACGTCAGCCCGGACAAGACGCTCGGCGTCGTGCGAGAAGCCCTCCGGGCCGGCGCTCCCAACGGCGATCCGATCGGCGCGGTGATCGTGGAGCCGGTGCAGGGCCGGGCCGGCGCGCGCATCGCACCGCAGGGCTTCATGGCGTCGCTCTCGGAGCTCGCTCGTGAGGCCGGCGTGCTGGTGATCGCCGACGAGATCCTGACCGGCATGGGCCGCTGCGGCACCATGCTCGCCTCCGAGCGCGTCGGGCTCGAGCCCGATCTCGTGTGCCTCGGCAAAGCGCTCGGCGGCGGGCTGCCGATCTCGGTGTGCCTCGGCTCGCGAACCGTGATGGACGCCTGGCCCCCGAGCGACGGGGAGGCCATCCATACGAGCACCTTCCTCGGCCACCCGCTCGCGTGCGCCGCGGCGCTCGCCGTCCTCGACCGCTACGCCCCCGAGCGCGTGCTGGAGCGCGTGGAGTCCCTCGGAACGCGCCTCTTGGACGGCCTTTCCGGGCGACTTTCGGGCGCGCGGGGGGTAGTCGAAGTGCGGGGCCTCGGCCTGCTGCTCGGCATCGAGCTGGGGGGCGGGACATCCGCGCGGAGGAGCGGTCTGGGCGCGCGCGTCGCCGCGGCCGTGCTCCGGAAGGGGGTGATCGTGCTCCCGGCCGGGGACGACGGCCACGTCGTCGAGCTCACGCCCGCCGTGACGCTGACCGGCGAGCAGGCCGACCACGCGGTCGATGCGCTGGTGGGCGCGATCGAGGAAGTGTGCTGAGGAGGTGTTGAAGAGCGTGCGGGGCCGTGCCGGAGGATGTGCCGGAGGACGTGCCGAGGTCAATGGAGGGCTCGGTGGGTAGACGAACGACGAGCGCGGTGATCCTGACGGCGGTCTGGCTGTCGCTCGCCGGCGCGGCATACGCGCCAGCGTCGAAGGCGCCCCCGAACGACACGCACGCGTCGCCTCGCACCAGCGTGCCGGTGCTCCTCGTCCCGGGTTGGCTCGACACGGCGCGTGAGCTCGCCGCTCTCAGGATTCGGCTCGGGGCCGCGGGCTGGTCGGACGTCGAGACGCTGACGTTCTCCGATCCCACCGGCGGCAACCGCGTGCACGCGGCGGAGATCGACTCGGTGGTCACCGAGATGCTCGCGCGCACGGGGGCGCGCGAGGTGGACATCGTCGCGCACTCGATGGGCGGCCTCGCCACGCGATGGTACCTGAAGACGCATCCGGGCGCGCCCGTGCGCCGGGTCGTCTTCATCGCCTCGCCGCACCGCGGCACGCTGTCCGCGGTGCTCGCCTGGGGAGACGGCAGCGACGAGATGCTCCCCTCGAGCGCGTTCCTCGATTCGCTCAACCGCGGCCCGGCGCTTCCGCCCGGCGTCCGCGCAATGACCATTCGCACGCCGGTCGACACGCACATCTTCCCCGCGGCGAGCGCCACGCTCCCGGGGGTCCCGGATCATACGGTGTGCTGCCCGACGCACGCCGGCCTGCTGCGCGACGAGGAGGTCTTCCGGCTGGTGAGCGAGTTCCTGGAGGACGTCGGCCTGCCCTCCGTGGCGAGGTGAGCCTCGCCCGTCCGTGGAAGGGCGTGCTGTTCGATCTCGACGGGACGCTCGCCGATACCGTCGAGCTGATCCTCATGAGCTATCGCCACACCATGCGCACGCATCTCGGCGACGCTCCGCCGGACGAGCGCTGGCTCTCGACGATGGGCACGCCGCTCCGTGATCAGCTCGCGGCCTTCGCGCGTGGCCCCGCGGAGGCGGCGGCGATGCTCGAGACCTACACGACCTTCCAGCGCCGCGTCCACGACGACATCGTGCGTCCGTTTCCCGGTGCGTGCGACGTGCTCGCGTCGCTCCGACGCCGAGGCTCTCGCGTCGGGATCGTGACGAGCAAGCGCGTGGAGGTCGCGCGGCGTACGCTGTCCGTTTGCGGATTGGATGCGCACGTGGAGACACTCGTGTGCGCGGAGCACGTCCGTCGCGGCAAGCCGGATCCCGAGGCCGTGGTGATCGCCCTCGCCGCGCTCGGGCTCGCGGACGATCCGGCCGAGACGTTGTTCGTCGGCGACTCGCCCTTCGATCTGCGTGCCGGCAGGGCCGCCGGCACGCGCACCGCCGCCGTGTGTTGGGGCGCCTGCGGTCGCGAGACGCTCGCCGCCGAGGCGCCGGACTACCTGCTCGAGCGCGTGGAGGAGCTGCTCGAGCTGGCGCCCGCGAGCTAGCCGGAGCTACTCGGCGCGGGACGTCGCGAAGTCGATCTGCTCCGCGAGATCGAGATCCTTCGACGTGATTCCGCCCGCGTCGTGCGTCGTCACGGTCACGGTGACCGTCGAGTAGCGGACGTCGATGTCGGGATGATGATTGAAATGGTCCGCCACCGAGGCGATGCGGTTCACGAACACGATCGAATCACGAAACGAAGGGAAGGAGAAGTCCTTCGTGAGCTTGTTCGCCTGCCGCTTCCAACCCTTGTGTCTTCCGAGCCAACCCTTGATCGAGTCGGCGTTGAGCTTGTCGGCCGTACGTGCCACTGCCATGCTGCCTTCCCCCTCGGGAGGGTCGAATTCCTCCACAAGACACGTCGCGCGGCCAAGTCGTTGAGGGGTTGACGCTTGAAAAGTGCGGCCCTTAAGATTCGTGCCCTCCTGCCACCGGGAGGGGTGACGCCCCCATCGTCTAGTGGCCTAGGATAACGCCCTCTCACGGCGTAGACCGGGGTTCGAGTCCCCGTGGGGGTATCCAGCTTCGCCGCTCTTCGCGCTTCCTTCGATGGCGCGGCGTCGGTCGGCTCGGTCGCTTAGCTCAGCTGGTAGAGCACCACGCTCACATCGTGGGGGTCGCAGGTTCAAGTCCTGCAGCGACCATGCGCACGGCTCGGGGCCACGTGCCCCGGGCGTCCTCCCGTCGGCGTTGTCACGGCGATCCCGCGCGGATCGTTGTGGGTGAGCCGCCCATGCACCGATTCCTGCGCGCCTTCCGAGCTCTCGCCGCCGTCGCGGCCTGCGCAGCCGCCGGCGCGTGTCGAGAGTCCACCGGTCCGGGGCCGGACCCCATCACGGAGCTGCCTCGGCCCCTGACGGCCACGGAAGCCGCGGTCATCGACGCATCGAACGCGTTCGGCTTCGAGATGGTCGGGCGCGTCGTCTCGTCGGACGAGCGCCCGAACGTGGTTCTGTCGCCGCTGAGCGCGTCGATGGCGCTGGGGATGACGCTCAACGGCGCGAACGCGGTCACGTTCGACTCCATGCGGACGGCGCTCGGCTTCGAAGCGTGGACGCCGGAGCAGATCAACGGAGCGTACCGCGAGCTGATCGATCTGCTGAGGGGTCTCGACCCGTCGGTCCGCTTCGAGATCGCCAACGCCCTGTGGGCCCGAGAGGACATCCCGTTCCACCCGTCGTTCTTCGACGCCGTCACCACGGCCTTCGACGCCACCGTCGAGTCGCGGGACTTCGGCGACCCGGCGACGGTCGAGGCGATCAACGCCTGGGTCGAGGAGCACACCGACGGGCTCATCGACACGATCGTCGAGCAGCTCGATCCCGCGCTCGTGATGCTCCTCGTGAACGCGATCTACTTCGACGGCGCCTGGACCGACCAGTTCGATCCCGCGGACACGCACGCGCAGTCGTTCACGCGCGAGGACGGATCGGTGGTCGACGCGTCCATGATGAGCATGGACGGGGTCGAGCTGAACCGCGCCTACGGTGCGGACTACGCGGCGGTCGAGCTGCCGTACGGCGGCGGAGCTTTCTCGATGGTCATCGTGCTGCCGAGCGAGACGACGACCGCGCGCGAGTGGCTGACTCGACTCGACGCGGAAACGTGGGCCGCGCTGGTGGACGGCTTCACCCGCGGCAGGCTCGACCTCCTCGCGGTGCCGAAGCACACGACGAGCTTCGACGCGTACCTCAACGACGCGCTGCGCGCCATGGGGATGGACGTGGCGTTCCGTCCCGGGGCGGATTTCACGCGCATGTCCCCGGCGGGCGGCCAGATGTGCATCGACTTCGTCCGCCAGAAGACGTTCATCGAGGTGGACGAGCAGGGCACGCGCGCCGCGGCGGTCACGTCCGTCGGCGTGAGCGTGACCTCCTTCAGCGGCTTCGTGGTCGATCGGCCGTTCGTCTTCGCGATCCGCGAGCGCCTCTCGGGCACCGTGCTCTTCGTGGGGCTGATCGGCGACCCGACCGCGGGAGAGGCGGGCTCGCCGCCTACCCCCGCGCGCGACGACTGCTAGGCACCGAGGGGAAAAGAAGAGGCCGGACCGGTTTCGCGCCGGTCCGGCCCCGGGTCTACTCCCGCGGGAAGCTTACTGGCTGTCGCTGTCCGTGACGGTCGGCATCGACGGCGCCTGGCCGTTGTGGTCGATCACCAGGACCACCCGGCGGTTCTCCCAGCCGGCCATGCCCGGGCCCGTGTTCGTCGGGGCCACGAGACGCTGCGTGTTCTCCCCGTAGCTGACGGCGCGCACGCGATCCTGCGTGAGGCCGGTCGTGAGGAGGTAGTCCCGCACGGCGCTCGCCCTGCGCATGCCGAGGTCCATGTTGTACTCCGCGGAGCCCGACGCGTCGGTGAAGCCCTCGACGGTGATCAGCGCCTCGGGATAGTACTCCTGCGCCACCGACTGGAAGCGATCGAGCACGGCCTGGTCTTCCTGCTCCACCGTCGCGTCGTCGAACGCGAAGTAGACCGGGACGTCGAAGCGGATCGCGTCCTCGAGACGCTGGATGGCGACCTCGAACTCCTGCTCCATCTGCTGCAGGTCGGTTTCGAGCGCGGCGGTGCGCTGCTCGACCGTGTTGATGCGCTGACCGAGCCGCTGCTCGACCTGCTGCGCGGTCTGCTGGTCGCCCTGCTGCATTTGCTGCGTCATCTCTTCGCGCAGCGCCGCCAGGCTCGTGTCGAGCTCTTCGGGCTTCACTCGAGCGCAGGCAGCGGCGCCCATGAGGGTCAGCGCGGACAGGATGCCGAGCCCCCTCCAGTTTCTCATCGTGCCCATGCGTGGACTCTCCAAGGTGTTGTGGACCCCCTTACGCAGGGCCGGATGCTGCAGGAAGGGTGCCATCGCCGCGTGCACGCGGCGCAAAACCCGCGTTGCGCGGCAGATCGGCAGGCCGTCTCCTTATGTAGTTGTACATGCAGCCGTCTCGAACCGGAGACCCCATGAACGCTCGGCTCGCGTATCCGATCGTCGTCACGCTCCTGGTGGTGGCCGTCCCCCCCGGCGCCGGAGCGCAGGAGCCCGTCGCCTACACCGCCGCGCAGGCGGCCGCGGGACGGGAGGCCTACGAAGCGAGCTGTGCCGGGTGTCACCGTCCCGACCTCACGGGCTCGTTCGAAGCCCCGCCGCTCGCCGGCCCGAACTTCCTCGACTTCTGGGGGGGCCGTCCCGTCCGTGAGCTGCTCGCCGAGATCTCGTCCATGCCGCCGCGCGCGCCGGGCAGCCTCCCGGAGGCGACCTATGCGAGCATCGCCGCTTATCTGCTCTCCAGGAGCGGATTCCCCGTCGGGGCCGAGCCGCTGACCGTCGCCTCGGCGGGCGTGCTGAACGGCGCGACCGGAACCGCCCTCGAGCTGGCCGCCGCCCCTGCCGGACGGGGAGGTGGCGCCGCGGGTGGTCGCGGCGGCCTGCCGCCCGGCGGCACCGACACCTACGCGCCGGTGACGAGCTTCCGTCCCGTGACCGACGCCGAGCTCGCCGATCCGGCACCGGGCGACTGGCTGATGTACCGCAGGACCTACGACGGCCAAGGGTACAGCCCGCTCTCGCAGGTCACGCGCGACAACGTGGACGAGCTTCGCCTGGCGTGGGTCTGGTCCATGGACGACGGCGTGAGCCAGCCGACCCCGCTCGTGCGCGACGGCGTGATGTACCTCACCCATCCCGAGAACAAGATCCAGGCGCTCGACGCGGCGAGCGGCGAGCTGCTCTGGGAGTATCGCCGCACGTTCCCCGAGGGCTTCCGGGGCGGAGGCTTCTCTCAGCTCCGCTCGCTGGCCGTCTGGGAGGACCGGATCATCTTCCCGACGAAGGACGCCGCGCTCGTCGCGCTCGACGCCCGCACGGGCGAGCTCGTCTGGGAGACCAGGGTCGGCGACTGGGAGCAGGGCAGGACGTACGTCGCCGGGTCCCTGATCGTGCGCGGCAAGGTGATCAGCGGCATCAACGGTTGCACGCGGTTCTTCGCGGACTCCTGCTACATCACCGCGCACGACGCGCGCACGGGCCAGGAGCTCTGGAAGACCTACACGATCGCGCGCCCCGGCGAGCCCGGGGACGAGACGTGGGGCGGCATCCCCTTCGAGCTGCGTGGAGGCGTGGACGCCTGGATCACCGGCAGCTACGACCCCGAGCTCGATCTCATCTATTGGGGAACCGCGCAGCCCAAGCCGTGGGTTCCGGCGAGCCGCGGCATGAGCACCGAGGACGCCGCGCTCTACAGCAACTCCACGCTCGCGCTCGACCCGGACGACGGGCACATCGTGTGGTACCGACAGCACGTTCCCGGCGAGGCGCTCGACCTCGACGAAGTGTTCGAGCGCGTGCTCATCGACCGCGACGGCCAGCGGCTCCTCTTCACGATCGGCAAGCACGGCATCCTCTGGAAGCTCGACCGCGCGACCGGCGAGTTCTTCGGCTTCAAGGAGACGGTCTATCAGAACGTCTTCGACGACATCGATCCCAACACGGGGCGCGTGACGTATCGGCAGGATATCCGTGACGCCGAGATCGGTGATTGGGTCGCCGTCTGCCCGAGCACGGCGGGAGGCCACAACTGGCCCGCGATGGGCTACAGCCCCGAAGCCAACGCGCTCGTCATCCCGCTCTCGCAGAGCTGCCTCGACATCGCCGGCCGCGAGATCGCCCTCGAGGCCGGAGGCGGGAGCACGGGCGCGGACCGGGCGTTCCACGACATGCCGGGCACGGGCGGCAATCTCGGCAAGCTGGCCGCGTACGACGTCGACACGATGGAGGAGATCTGGAGCGTCGAGCAGCGGGCGGCCTTCCTGACGTCGGCGCTCACCACGGCCGGCCACCTGGTCTTCGCGGGGGACCTGGACCGCTGGTTCCGCGCCTATGACGTGCACACCGGCGAGGTCCTCTGGGAGACCCGCCTGGGCACCTCGGTCCAGGGGTTCCCGGTGTCCTACACGGTGGAAGGGGAGCAATACATCGCCGTACCCGCGGGGGTGGGAGGGGGGAGCCCGAGGGGGGTCCCGGCCGAGGTGACCCCGGAAATCCGGCATCCCGCCAACGGAAACGCCCTGTACGTCTTCAAGCTCCCTTCCCGGTAGGGGTGCCCCGCCTCCGACGGCGGGGGCGCGAAACCTTACAAGACTGTAACCCTGCTCTTGCGGTTCACAGGGGGGCCCCGTACTCTGCCGCTTGCAGGGGTGCCGGCGTGTGTCGGCATTCAACTGTCCAAGCGACCCTCAGGAGGAAGCACATGGACAAGCTCATCTGTAAGCGCGTGACGCAGAGACTGGGAGCGCTGGCAGCTTTCGTGCTGCTGGTGGCTCCCGGCCTGGCTGCGCAGACTGGCACGATCGCCGGTAGGGTGCTCGATGCCGGAACCAACTCGCCGATTCCCGCCGCGCAGGTGTTCATCGCGGACCTGGATCTCGGCGTGCTGTCGCAGAACAACGGTTCGTATCTCCTCCCGAACGTGCCCGCAGGTCCGCGGACGGTCACCGTCCAGCGCATCGGCTACCGCCAGGTGACGCAGAACGTCACGGTGGCAGCCGGCCAGACGGCCGTCCTCGACTTCCGCATCTCGGAGGAGGCGCTGGCGCTCGACGAGATCATCGTCACCGGCACGCCCGGCGGCACGCAGCGGCGCGCCATCGGCAACACGGTGACGACCGTCGGCGTGGCCCAGGTCGCGCAGGACGTCGCGATCTCCAACATGCAGGACCTGCTCGCCGGCCGTACGCCCGGCCTGCAGTACAACGTCATGAACGGCACCGTGGGCACGGGCTCGCCGGTCCGTATTCGCGGCGTCTCGAGCTTCACCCTCGGCCAGAACCCGATCATCATCGTGGACGGCGTGCGTGTGAACAACTCGTCCGACGCCGGCCCGACGCTCGGTAGCGGCGACGAGGTGAACACCCTCGACGACTTCAACCCCGAAGACATCGAGAGCATCGAGATCATCAAAGGCCCCGCGGCGGCGAGCCTCTACGGCACCGAGGCTACGGCCGGCGTGATCCAGATCATCACGAAGCGCGGCCGTGAAGGCGCGCCGCAGTTCAACGTGTCGATCCGTCAGGGTCAGAACTTCATGAGGGATCCGGCGGGTCGCCTGGGCACCTTCTACTTCTGCCCGGGTGCGCCGACCCCGACGCTCGCTCGGACGCAGGCGCCCGAGTGCGCCGACCGCGCCAACCTCGCCCCGTACAACATGTACGAAGAGGGGAACACCTACCTCGCCAACGGCTACGGCGGCGCGGGCTGGGAGACGCCCCGCATCTACTCGAACGGCCTCGCCCAGAGCTACAACCTCGACGTCACGGGCGGCACGCAGGCGGTGCGCTACTTCCTGTCGGCCAACTACGACAACGAGACCGGCTTCGTCTTCTACAACAACGACCAGACGTTCCGCCTCCGCGGCAACGTGGGCGTCGCGTTCGGGTCGAAGCTGAACCTCGACGTGCAGACGCAGTACATCAACGGCTACACGACGTTCGGCTCCGGCACGGTGTCGGACGGTGCCGAGTGGCAGGACATGGTGTGGTCGAACGGCTACTACCTCGACCGCAACAACCCCTTCGGCAGCGCGGGCAACTGCACCGGTACGGGCTGCGCCCCGAACGTGCGCCTCGGTGGCTTCCAGGAGCACCTGCCCGCGGACATCATCCGGTCGGTCGAGGCCACGCGTGAGTACACGCGCTTCACCGGCTCGACGACGCTGAACTTCAACTCGGGCGACTTCAACCTGGGCGGCATGACCGCCACGCTCACGCAGCGTGCGGTGGTCGGCATCGACAAGGGTTGGGACATCAACCGCAACGTGTTCCTCCGCGACGACCAGGTGGTTCCGAACTGGCTCGTGGACTACTGCGCGCGCCCGGAGCGCGTCGCGACGGGTGCGCCGGCGACCTGCGCCCCGGCGCTGTGGGATCCGCGGTACAGTGAGACGGTGCTCGGCGAGATGTCGTATGAGCGGCCGATCAGCACGAACCTCAGCTTCGACTACGCGCTGACCGCGGCCCTCCGGCCGAACGACACGTGGGGCTTCAACACCTCGTTCGGCGCCCAGTACTACGTCCGGCAGAACGACAACTTCTCGAACTCCGGACAGGGCTTCGCGTCGTTCACGTCGACGACGATCAACCAGATCTCGCAGGCCAACATCTCCACCTCGTACTCCTTCACGGAGAACAAGGCGCTGGGCTTCTACGTCCAGGAGGAGATCAACTTCTCCGACAGGATCTTCCTGACCGGCGCCATCCGCTTCGACGACAACTCGACGTTCGGCAAGAACGCGCCGGCGCAGAAGTATCCGAAGGTGTCGGCGACCTGGGTGGTTTCTGACGAGAGCTTCTGGAACTTCGACGCGATCAACTCGCTGCGCCTGCGCGGTGCGTGGGGCAAGGCGGGACGTCAGCCCTCGGCGCTCGCGCAGTTCAACCAGTACGTGGTCGTGCCGGGCGCCGGTGGCGCGCCGGCCCTCCGTGCTTCGTCGCCGGGCAACGCCGGCGTTCAGGCCGAGGTCAGCCAGGAGCTCGAGGTCGGGTTCGACATCGCGCTGCTCGACGACCGGCTCTCGAGCGAGTTCACGTATTACACGCGCCAGAACAAGCAGGCGCTGCTCGGCATCGGCACGCTCGCGAGCACGGGCATCCCCGGCAGCGTGGACACGAACGTCGGCCAGATGGACAACTGGGGCTGGGAAGCGCAGGTCTCCGCTCAGCTCTTCCAGACGGACTTGATGACGGTCGACCTCGATCTGTCCGCGGACTACACGCAGAACGAGATCAAGTCGCTCTGCGACACCAACGCACAGGGTGTGGACGTGTGCTTCTCCGGCACGGACAACATCCGCATCGGCTATCCGTACCCGAACATCACGGTCGCCGACCTGGTGGATAACGCCGGCTTCGACAACACGCTCGCGAACTGCACCGCCACGCTCTACGCAGCCGGTACGCGCTGCCGCTGGAGCACGAACGCGTACGGCGTCGGCTACTACGCCTACTGCGACGTCGGCGTGACGAGCGCGCCGGGCGGCGAAGCGGATCCGCAGGTCAACATGTACTCGCGGTACCCGGGCGGCGATCTGGAGCAGTGCGGCAACGCCGTCGACAAGAACCTCTTCGCGGGCCGTGGCTTCGCGACGCACACGTTCAGCGTCGGTCCGCGGTTCACGTTCCTCGAGGGTGATCTGCAGGTCTTCGCGATGGCCGAGGGTCAGTATGGCCGGGTGATGCAGGACAGCGGCCACCTCTGGGGTCACAACTACAACAACTCGGCGGTCTCCTTCGCCGAGGACGATGCCTGGTGGGTCGCGTACGACAACGCGGTCGGCACGGGCTGCGCGTGGGACAAGTGCCTCTTCGACGCGGACTTCTGGAAGCTCCGCGAGGTGGGTGCGCGCTACAACCTGCCGCAGTCGCTGATCGCCAAGACGGGGGCAGAGCGTGCTTCGCTCGCGTTCTCGGCGCGGAACGTCATGACGATCTGGCAGGCGCAGAAGCGCATCAGCGGCAGCGTGATCACGGACCCCGAGATGGGGAACCCGAACAACATCGCGGGCGGCGGCAACTTCTATGCGCAACCGCCGCTGTCGAGCATGAACCTGACGCTGCGGGTCACCTTCTGAGCCCCATCAGCTAGCTCGAAGGTCCGGCGTGCGCGGAGCGGATAGGCTCCGCGCCGCCGGGACCCGCGGGCTCCCCCAGAACTCCGAAAGAGACGAAACAACAATGCGACAGACACAACTCAGGGGCGGCGCAGGCCTCGCGGCACGCGCACTCGTGCTCGGGGTGTCGGTGGGCGCGCTCGGTGCCTGCGACAGCCTGCTCGAGGTCGAGCTGCCCCACATCCTGACGGACGAGGCGATTCAGGACATCTCCTCGGCCCAGATCCAGGTGAACTCGGCGCAGGCACTCTTCGAGTGCGGCACGTCGTCGTTCTCGTGGATCGTGATGGGACACGAAGACATCTTCGAATCGGTCGCCGGCGTGGCCGGCGGCGCGCACGTGTTCCTCTCGCAGCCCGGCACGGGCACGTGCGACACGACGCAGCAGAACGGCAGCTTCTTCGATCAGTACATGGGCACCCGCCAGCTCATCAGCACCGATCCCGCGAAGCTCGGGAACTCCGGTGGATCGAGCGACATCAAGGGCATCTACGACCGTCTGGTCGATGACGGCTGGATGGCGCAGCTCGCCGGCGGCGAGCGGCTCGCGGCCACGTCCGCGTACTACATGGCGCAGGCGCTCGGCCACTTCGGTCAGTTCTACTGCGAGGGCACGTTCGACGGCGGTCGCTTCATGACCGGTCCGGAGATCCTCGCGGTGGCCGAGGAGTGGGTCACGAACCGGGCGCTCGTGCACATCACCAATGCCGGGAACTACGCGCTGCCGAATGGCGCGGCGACCGGGACGGCGAATGCCCAGAACGCGAACCTCGCGCTCCGGGCCCAGCTGCGGTTGGCGGCCGGCAACCTCGCGGGTGCCAACGCGGACGCGGCAACGGTGCTGGCGTCGAACCCGACGTTCCAGGCGTTCGCGACGCGCGAGTCCGGCTCGCAGCGCCGGAACAAGGTCTACGACGCCGGCACGTCGGCGAAGTTCTCCGGCATGATCGGCGTGAACGACTTCTGGAACGGTCCGACCCGTCCGCCGAACCCCGCCACCGGGGCGCTGTGGCCGGCCACCATCCCGTTCACGGGCTACATCTTCCTCGGCATCCAGCCCGACGGCCGGACGCTCGAGGCGGACAACACGCCCGTTCGCTGGGCCGCCGAGCTCCGCGCCTCCGGCACGGAAGCCCCGGTCTCCCTCGGCAATGGCGCGGTCGCGGACACCCGCGTCTCGCACCGCTTCGAGGCGATTCAGGGCCCCGCCAAGCGCGAGGTGCCCACCAAGTACACGACGCAGGACGCGGACATCCCGCTCGTGACGTGGCGTGAGCTCACGCTCATCCGCGCGCGCTTCGAGAACGAGGTGAACAACAACCAGGCCGCGGCGATCGCACTGATCAACGCCATGCGCCCCGCTGCGATCCCGGACATCACGGGTGCGTATGCGACGTCGCTGACCGGCAACCAGGCCGAGATGCGTGAGGTGATCCTCGAGGAAGCCCGCCGCGAGTTCTACGGCGGTGAGAACGGCCGCTGGTATCAGTGGAAGATCCAGAACACGGATCTGATGTGGTTCCCGCGGTTCCAGGGCTTCACGGAGTCGGGCTATCGCCTCCTCGGCGGCGTCCGGCTCGCGTTCCCGAACGACGAGTTCGACCGCAACCCGGCGTTCGTGGCGGCGGGTGGCCGCGACGCGCGCGGCTCGGGCTGCACGGCGACCGGCGCAGCAGCGCCGGCGGACGTGTCCGAGCGGCCGGTGTTCTAAGCAGATCGACGAGGCAGGAAATCGAAGGGCCCGGGGTCGGCAACGACCCCGGGCCCTTTCGTTCGTCCCTACGTGTGGCTGCGCTCTACGAAACCACCGCGTAGCTATAGGCGGAAGCCACGGTCTCGACGCGGAGCTGGAACTCCTCGCTCTCCCCGGCCGGCGGGGCCTCGACCTGGAGGACCTCGGCGCCGATCGGAGTGCCTCTCTCGTCGTAGAACGTGAAGCGGACCGCCATGGAGGTGCCCGGCTCCGCGGCGTTGCCGCGGACGCGCCCGAAGACGGTGGTCGCCGCCGCGGCGCGCTGCATCTGCAGCCCCTCCAGGTAGACCGGCGCGGCGTCGGCCTGCTGCATGCTGGCGAGCGCGGCCGCCCGATCACCCACCTCGAGCTGGGCTCGCGCGGTCACGAGGCGTGCATTCTCTCCGAGCGGATCCAGCTCGACGAGCCGGTCGCCGGCTTCGGCCAGCGGCTGCCACGCCTCTCCGGCGAAGAGGGAGTTGGCGTAGTTGAACCATGCGTCCCGGGAGCGGGGCTGGAGGACGGTCAGCCGTCGAAAGGACTCCGCTGCCTCGTCGTACTGCCCCGTACGGAAGAACTGGATTCCGAGGTTGAAGAGCTCCGTGGTGCTCAGTCCCGGATCGTCCAGGAGCTCGGCGTAGATGGCATTCGCTTCCTCGTCGCGGCCCTGGCCAGCCAGAACCGTCCCGAGCGCGGTCCGCAGCCCGACGTCTTCGGGCGTCTCGGACAGGCGCGCCCGCAGCATCGGCTCCGCCTCGGCGTACCGGTTGGTCGAGAGCAGCAGCGCGAGAAGCCCCTCCTCCATGTCGCGGCGCGCTCTCTGGCGCTCTTCGAGGTCCGCGGGCCCGAGGAAGCGGGTCGCGGGCGTGCGCTCGATGCCCTCGAGACCCTGCCGGTAGACCTCGATCGCCTCGGCGTACCGGCCGTCGGCTGCCAGCAGGCTCGCGAGGTTGAGGTGGGCCTCCGGCCGCAGATCGTAGATGGCGGTGGCTCCCGACCAGATCTCGATCGTGCCCTCCCAATCGCCTCCGTCGAACGCCTCGATGCCGGCGTTGAACGCCTGCACCCACGCGGACTCGCGCTCGGGCTCGACCTGCAGCTCGTACGCCGGATAGATGCGCTCGGCGGAGGAGAACATGGAGTCCGCGCTCGCGAACCGTCCGAGACGCGCATAGGACACGCCGGCCAGGAAGTAATGGATCGGGTTGGTGGAGTCGGCGGCGATGCCCTCCAACGCCAGATCGAGCGCGCGGTCCACGCGGTTCTGCCGCAGGTAGAGCGTCGCGGTCTGCGACCGCCGCGTCTCCCGCGGAGGCGTACCGGGCGCGTAGGCCGCGCCGTTCACCGAGACCAACGGTCCTTCCGCCGAAGGCGCCGAGGCGCAGCCGGCTACCAGCAGGGCGGCCACCAGGCTCGACGTGGTGCCTACCACCCTCATGGGATCGATCCTGCCCCCTACCAGGGGAAGTTGAGCGAGAACGTGACGGATCTCGACACGGTCTGGCCGCGGTCCCGGGCGGCGCGGAAGTCGGCCACCTCGTTGAAGAGCGCGAGCGCGACCTCATCGAGGTCCGTCCGGCCGCTCGACTGGCTGACCTCCGCCCATTCCACGGCACCCTGCTGGTCGATCCAGAGGGTGACGCTGACCGTCCCACGGACGGCAGGGTCCAGCCTGCCCTCCCGGTAGGTGCGCCGCAGATAGGCCTCGACCTCTTCCTGGTTGCGGATCAGAACCCAGGCCGAAGCGGTCATGAACGCGAGCTCGGGCCGCAGGCCGGTCAGACGCCCGAGGTCCAGCGAATCGGACGCCGGCAGGTCGGCCAGCTCCACGGTCGTGACGTCGGTTTCGATGTCCGGCTCGTCCATCGCGACGGGCTCGGGCGGCTCTTCGACCACCCCGGGCTCCGGCTCCGCCGGGCCGGTGGCCACCGTCGTCGGGACCGCCAACGTGGGCAGGATCGAGCGGCCCCGCCGCATGCGTTCGCCGAGCACGTCGAACAGCGACCCATAGTCGGCATCGGTCACCACGGGACCCTGCGTCCCGCCGGCCATCGTTCCCGCCACGGCTCCGGTTCCTTCCTGCTCGCCGCGCAGGTCGGCGGAAACCAGCTCGCCGCCGGTCTCCGCTTCGGGCGCATCCTCGGGGAGAATGGGCATCACGTAGACGATGCCGCCCCCGCCCGCCTCGAGCGGCTCGAGCGCTTCCTGCGGGCCCACGCCCACCCGCCAGAGCGGGAGCAGCGCGATGATCACGGCATGGGCGGCGAGCGAAACGCCGGCCGACCAGGTGGAGTCGGCGCCCGTGGCCGACAGCCCCGAGTTGCCGTTGACGAAGCCGACGATGCCCACGGCTCCACCGTCCGGGTCCGTCGCGGACCGGTGCCGCCGAAATGGGAACGTCATCCGAGTTCCTCGCGCCACCTGCAAGCCAGGGCGATACGCCCTTCCCGGTTAGGATACTGTGCCCTCGGAGACATGCACAACTGGTGCCGGGCGGACGTGCGTGGAAGCTGTCGAGAGGCGGCTCGGACCCGTAGTTTGGGAGGGCTCGCCGCCGCTCCCGCCGCTCCCGTAGGGGCTGCGTTACGGCACTCATCGAGGTGTCGAGTCGATGCCTGAGAATCACGGTCGCCCCCTGAGCCCCGCGAAGGGCCGAACGGGCCGCTCCGCCCCTCGCGCGCACCTGGGCGGGCTGCTGGTACTGACCGCGATTCTGTGCGCCGAGGCGGTCGGCGCGCAGGATGCGAGCGCCGGCGGGTCCCAGGCGCCCTGCGCCGTGCCCCTCCACTGGCGGGTGACCCGCGTCGATCCGGAGTTCGGGCTCGACATCGCAGGCGCGACCGAGGTCGTACGCGAAGCGGCGGCCATCTGGATGACCGGCTGGAGGAACCGCCTCGACGAGCCGCTGTTCGTGCACGACGAGACGGACGGGTTTCCCATCCGTCTGGTCTACGACGAGCGACAGGAGCAGAACGACGAGCGCCTGCGGAGGCAGCGGGACCTGGATGTCCAGCGCCGTGCGCTCGACGCGACCGGCGCCGACCTCAGCTTACGCGCCGAGAGGCACGGGACCGCGACGGCCGCCCACGCGGACCGAGTGCGCGATCTCGAGTCGCGGGCGGCGATGCACAACGCCACGGTGAGGAGCTGGAACGAGCGTGGAGGCGCGCCGCCCGGGACGAGGACCGACCTCGAGTCCGCCGGCGACGCTCTCGACCGCGAACGCTCGGAGCTGATGGCCGCCGGCCGGGCGCTGGACGAGGAGGCGGACTCGCTCCGGAGCGCACAGCAGCGGCTCGACCGCGACGTGGCGGCCTACAACCGCAGGGTCGATCAGGTCAATCGCGACTTCCCTTCGGTTGCCGTCCGGTCCGGGGAGTACCGCGAGGCGGTGCAGCGGGTCGGCGGCCGGGTGGTGGGCATCAGCCGCGAGATCCGCATCTACCGGTTCGCGAGCCTGCAGGAGCTCCGGCTGATCGCGTCGCACGAGCTCGGCCACGCGCTCGGCGTGGGCCACGCGCCCGATGCGGACGCCGTGATGAGCGAGGAGCACGATACCGGCGTCCATCCAGAGGGAATCGCCGCGCTCACGGCGGCTGACGAAGCGCTGCTCCTGTCGAGGTGTCCCGCCCTCGCCCCGGAGGGCCGGTGAGCGGCCCGGGGGGGCCGAGGAAGGCTCGAACGGCCGCGGCGGGGGTATGGTTCGGCAGTCCGACGAATTGACTCGAGGGAGGTTCTCATGCGGCTCTCGGCAGTGGCCACGCTGGTGTTGGCGCTGGTGCTCGGCGGCTGCGCCTCGTCGGGCCCCGCGTCCCAGCCCCAGGTCGACCCCTTCTCCGCGCGGGGGGCCGGCTCGGAGGACGTGCTGCTCACCGTCCAGAACAACGACTTCCGGGACGCGAGCATCTACGCGCTCTGGAACGGCGTCCGGCGGCGCGTAGGCTCGGTGACAGGCATGACCAGCGAGACGTTCCGCATGGAATGGCGGAGCGAGGAGATCCAGCTCGCGATCGACTTCGTCGGCGGCGGGGACTACGTGAGTGAGCGGGTGCCCGTGACGCAGGGCGATCACCTCGACTTCGTGATCATGGGAAGGTGATGCGCACCCTCGCGCTCGGGCTCGTTCTCGCGGCCGCGCTGCCGGCCGCGTTCTCCCGGGTCGAGGCACAAGCGCTCGCGTCCCTCTCGGGTACGGTCGTCGATGATCTGAACGGCGTCCCGCTCGTGAACGCCATCGTGTCGGTTCCGCAGCTCGGCTTACGCGCCGCGACCGATCCGAGGGGTCAATTCCTGCTCGAGGGCGTGCCGCCCGGCCCGCACGAGGTGAAGTTCGAGGCGCTCGGGTACGTGGGCGTCACGGAGCGGCTCGTCGTCGCGGATGCGGATTTCCTGCAGATCCGCCTGGACCCGATGGCCGCCGTCCTCGACGAGATCATGGTCATGGCGGGCCGGGCGCCGGCCGCGGGGGTCCCCGTGCGGGCGACGCGCGCGCCCGACCCCGAGCGCCCGTGGCTGAGCGCGCTCGACCTGCTGGACGGGCAGGTTCCCGGCGTGGTCGTGCGGCGGGGGGGTGGGCTCGCCAACGGGGCCGCGATCCTCATTCGCGGCGTCAACTCGTTTCGCAACGACGGGGCGCCGGTCATCATCGTAGACGGCGTTCGGCTCGAGAGCGCACAGACGGGGGACAACTCCTTCCACACGCTGGACTTGATCCCCGCGGACGTCGTCTCCCGCATTCGGGTGATCAAGGGCGCAGCCGATGCATCGGCCTACTCCAACGCGGCCAACGGCGTCATCCTGATCGAGACCATCCGCGGCGACGAGCGGGACTGACGCCCGCCGGTCTTCGGCGCCTCTCTACCGCGGCCGGCTGTTGATCGTCCACACCATGATCGCGCCGCCGTCGTGCCCCACGCCGTACCGCGTCGTCGCATCCAAGCTGCTCATGAACTCGATGCGCTCGATCTGCGTGCCTTCGATTCGGTAGAGCGTATCGATCGGGCCGAACCGCACCTCGTCCACGTAGACCTGGGGGAACGACGGCTCCGGGTTGGCGATGGTCCCCTGCGTCCTCGGGCTCAGCCAGCGGGGCCGGAACCGCTGCACGATCGTATAGGCGTTCTGATTGCTCGGGTTGTCGATCATGTCGCGGGTGATCGCGTTTCCGGCACCGCCCCCGCCACCCCCGCTCCCGCCTCCGCCGGAAGCGCAGGCTGCACTCCCGAGCACCGCGCCGAGAACCAGGACGCGGCGAGCTGCTTCCAAGACCGGTCGGTGTCGGCCCATTCGGAACCCCCTCGTCTGGATGGCTTCGGGCCAAGGTAGTGCGGGGGGCGCCGCGGCGCACGGCGACGGATCGCCCCGAGCGCATCACGCAGGACGCGGCCGTGGGCTGCCAGCCGTGTCCTCCCTCGACCGATGGCATCCCCGAAGCTTGCACCATGGTTGCACCACTTGCGGCGGCCATGGGCGCCGCCTATGCTGCTCCGCTCGAAGTCTGGGAACGGGTGGGGATGCGTTCGAACCGGCAGCATAGAACGACCCTATCGACAGGCAGGACCCCGGCGAGAGCGTCATTTCCCATCACGCGACTGGAGAGACGAATCACCAAAGCTCGGTAAGGCCGAAAGGAGGCACCCATGAGCAGACTACGTCTGCGGTGGACCCGGGTGGTGGGGGCGTTGGCACTCGTATATGGAGTGGCCGCGCCGGGGGTTCGCGGTCAGACCGGCACGATCGCCGGTCGGGTGCTGGATGCGGCCTCCGGGCAGCCGATACCCGCGGCTCAGGTCTTCATCAGCGACCTGGATCTGGGTGTCCTGTCCCAGCAGAACGGCTCGTATCTGCTCTCGAACGTCCCCGCTGGTCCGCGAAGCGTCACCGTACAGCGGATCGGTTATCGGCAGGTCTCGCAGAGCGTGACCGTGGCCGCCGGGCAGACGGCCGTCCTCGACTTCCGCATCACCGAGGAAGCGCTCGCCCTCGACGAGATCATCGTCACGGGAACACCGGGCGGAACGCAGCGGCGCGCCATCGGCAACACGGTGAGCTCCGTGTCGGTGGCCGAGGTCACGCAGGCCGTGGCGATCACGAACATGCAGGACCTCCTCGGCGCTCGAACCACCGGCCTGCGGTTCAACACGCTCGACGGTAACGTCGGCTCGGGCTCGCCCATCACCATCCGCGGCGCCGGCAGCTTCGCCAGCTCGCGCAACCGGCCGCTGCTGTTCGTGGACGGCGTGCGGGTGGACAACAACCCCGAGTCGGGGCCCGCGATCGCGGACGGGCGCCAGTCGAGCGTACTCAACGACTTCAACCCCGACGACATCGAGAGCATCGAGATCATCAAGGGGCCCGCGGCCGCGAGCCTGTACGGCACCGAGGCGTCGGCCGGCGTGATCCAGATCATCACGAAGCGCGGCCAGGAAGGTGCGCCCGAGTTCAACATCTCGATTCGCCAGGGCGTGAACTACGTCTCGGATCCGGCGGGTAGGCTGGGCACGCAGTGGACGTGTCCTTTCGTGCCGAGCCCGGGAGACAAGGTGAGTGCCGCGGACGTGGATCGCGCGTGCGACTCACGCGACGAGCTCGTGCCGTACAACATGTACGACGACGGCAACGCGTATATCCGCGCCGGTTACTTCGACTGGCCCACGGAGAATCTCTTCCAGAACGGCACGAGCCAGGGCTACAACCTGGACGTGCGCGGCGGGTCGCAGGCTGTCCGCTACTTCCTGTCCGCGAACTACGACTACGAAGAGGGCTTCGTCTGGTTCAACCACGACGAAACGTTCAGGCTCCGCGGCAACGTCGGCGTGGTGTTCAGCGACCAGATCAGCCTCGACGTGTCCACGGGCTACGTGGACGGCTACACCCGGTTCGAGGGTACCACGCCCGGAGACGGCGGCATCTGGCAGGACCTGCTCTGGTCCAACGGCTACTACCTAGACCGCATCACCCCGTTCGGCAGCGCCGGCAACTGCACCATCGGCACCAAGTGCCTGCCGGACCCACGCCTCGCGGGCTTCCAGGAGCACCTCCCGATCGACGTCGCGGAGAACGAAGGCACGCGCGACTACAATCGCTTCACGGCCTCGGCGACGCTGAACTTCACCTCCGGTGAGTTCAACCTCGGCAGCATGCCCGCGCGGCTGACGCAGCGCGCCGTCGTGGGCATCGACCGCGGCGTGGAGATCAACCGGATCCTGCACTACGTCGAGGACGGCATCATCCCGCAGAGCGTGCTCGACTACTGCGCGAACCCCGCGCGGACGGCGGCGGGTCTGTCAGCCAACTGCGTGAGCAGCTGGGGCTCGGTCTACTCGGAGACCGCGGCGGGTGAGATGCAGTACGAGCGCCCGATCCAGACGAACCTGAGCTTCGACTACGCGCTCACGGCGAACCTGAGCGTGACGGACGCGGTGACGCTGAACACCTCGTTCGGCGCGCAATACTACGTCGACCAGCGGGACGCGTTCTCCGCGCACGGAACGGGCTTCGCGTCGCCGCAGTCCAGCACAGTCAACCAGCTGGCGTCGGCGCAGACGGCCATCGACTACTCGCTCGTCGAGAACCGCTCGCTGGGCTTCTACGTGCAGGAGGAGATCGGTTGGCGCGACCGCATGTTCCTGACCGGCGCGCTGCGGTTCGACGACAACTCGACGTTCGGCGTGGACGCACCGGCCGCGAAGTACCCCAAGATCTCGGGCACGTGGGTCGTGTCGGAGGAGAGCTTCTGGGGCTTCGACGCGGTGAACTCGCTCCGCTTCCGCGGCGCATGGGGCAAGGCCGGGCGCCAACCCGGCTCGACGGCGAGCCAGGACATCTACGTCGCGATGCCCGGACCGAGCGGCGCGTCGGGCATCCGCCCGTCGAGCCCCGGCAACCCCGCGATCGAGCCGGAGGTCAGCACGGAGCTGGAGTTGGGCTTCGACGTGGCTTTCCTGGACGACCGGGTGTCGGGCGAGTTCACCCATTACTGGCGCCAGACGGAGCAGGCGCTGCTCGGGCTATCCCTGCTGCCGAGCATCGGCTTCCCCGGCAGCGTGGACCGCAACGTCGGCCGCATCGACAACTGGGGCTGGGAGGCGCAGGTCTCCACGCGCGTCTACGAGGGCGACCTCCTCTCGTTCGACCTCGACCTGACGGCCGACTTCGTCGACAACGAGATCAAGGACCTCTGCGACACGGCCGATGACGGGACCCAGTACTGCTATCCGGGCACCACGGCCATCCGCATCGGTTACCCGACGCCGAACAACATCACAGGCAACTGGGTCGTGGACGCCAGCTTCGATCCGACCGCATCGACCGCTCTGAGCGGAACGAACGCGTTCGGCCGGCGGGTCGTCCCGCTCTGCGACGCGGGCGTCAGCCTGGCCCCGGCCACGCTGCCCGAGGGTCACAACGTGAACATGTACGGCGTCATGCCGGGTGGCGCCGCGGAGAACTGCTACACGGTGCGGGGGCGCAACGTCTTCGCGGGGCG
The DNA here is from genome assembly GCA_050181335.1 of Gemmatimonadales bacterium. GTDB lineage: Bacteria > Gemmatimonadota > Gemmatimonadetes > Longimicrobiales > Gaopeijiaceae > UBA2982. The sequence goes on from JBFXDG010000017.1 coordinate 71,466, forward strand.
TGGCTTCTCGACGCACACCTACACCGTCGCGCCGCGCATCAGCCTCCTGCAGGGCGAGCTGCAGATCTTCGCGCTCGCGGAGGGACAATACGGCCGCATCAGGACGGAAGACGGGCACGCCTGGGGTCACCACTACAACAACTCGCAGGATGCCCGCGTGCAGGACGATCCAGTCTGGGCGGCGAGCCGGATCCTGAACGGCACCGGGACCCAGTGGACCACCAACCTCTACGACGCCGACTTCTGGAAGCTGCGCGAGCTCGGCTTGCGCTACAACCTGCCGACGTCGTGGGTCGCACGGACGGGAGCGGAGCGCGCATCGCTGTCGTTCTCGGCGCGTAACCTGATCACGATCTGGCAGGCGCAGAAGCGCATCTACGGCCACGTGATCACGGACCCCGAGTTCGGCAACCCTGCCAACGCGAGCGGCGCCGGCAACTTCCGCGCGCAGCCGCCGGCGGTGAACCTGAACGCCACCCTGCGCGTCACCTTCTGACCATGACGAGGCCAACGATGCAACAGACGAAATTGCTGCGTGGTGCGGGCGTCGTCGCGGCGGCGCTCGCGCTCGGCGCGTGTGACAGCCTGCTCGAGGTCGAGCTTCCCCACCTGCTCACGCAGACGGCGATCAAGGACATCTCCACTGCCGAGATCCAGGTGAACTCGGCGATCGCACTCTTCGAGTGCGGGTATTCCGCGGACGGAGTCACGGCGCTCGGGCACGAAGGGTACATGGAGTCGATCGCAGGCGTGTTCGGCGGCGGCTACGGGTATACCGTGAACGCGGCGGGTGGAACGTGCGACAGCTCGTCGACGAGCGTGGCTTGGTTCGACCAGATGATGGGCTCGCGGGCCATGCTCGTGACGCAGCCCTCGAGGCTCGTGCCGACCGCCAAGGGAACCGTGACGTCCGAGTTCCCGGTCGGCAAAGGTGTCTACGACAGGATCCAGGACGAGTGGGGCGTCGCCAACGTGCGCAACGGCGAGAGGCTTTCCGCCATCGCGGCGATGTACGTAGCGATGAATCTCACGCACTTCGGTGAGTTTCTCTGCGAACTGGCGCTCGACGGGAGCGACCTGATGACCCCGCCGGAGGTGCTGGCGCTCGCGGAGACGTGGGTCGGCACGGCGCAGACGCACATCACCAACAACGGCGACTTCGCGATGCCGTTCGGCGTCGCGCCGAGCGCCGCGAACCTGGCTCTCGCCATACGGGCGCGTGCACGGTGGGCGGACCGCGACTACGCCGGCGCCGCGGCGGATGCGGCCGCGGTCCTCGGAGCCGATCCGGATTTCCGCGCGGTCATCACCCGTGAAGCCGGGACGACGCGCAGGAACAAGATCTTCCACCACAGCACCGACGTGGGCTTCGGGCAGCTGCTCGGCGTGCACGACTGGTGGGTCCCGTCCTCGCGCAGGCCCAATCCGGCGACCGGCCAGCTGTGGCCGAACCCGATTCCGTTCACGGGGGCCATCTTCCTCTCCATCATGCCGGACGGACGGACGCTGGAGGCGGGCAACGTTCCGGTGCGGTGGGCCCAAGAGCAGCGGAATTCCAGCGGGAGTCCGGTCTCGCTGGGGAATGGCTCGGTCCCGGACACGCGCCTACCCACGACCTACAAGGGCATCCAGGGCCCGGGGCTGCACGAGCTGCCGGACGTATACGCGAGTGACGACGACGATATCCCCTACATGACGTGGGAGGAGCTGACGCTCATTCGGGCCGATCGGGAGCTCGAGCTCGGCGCGCCCGCCAACCTGACGAACGCGATCGGCTACGTGAACGCGATCCGGACGACGAAGGGCCTGCCGACGGTGGCGGGTGCCTACCTCACGACGCTCACGGACGGGACGAACGACGCCGCGGAAGTGCGGGCGCTCCTGTTCGAAGAGCGGCGGCGGGAGCTCTTCGCGGAAGCAGGCCGGTTCTGGTCCACGAAGATCCAGAACACGGACATCGCGTGGTTCCCGCGCGCCGAGGGGCAGACGCCGTTCCAGCGTTACAACTGGCAGGGCGGCGTGCGGCAGATCATGCCCGCGGACGAGTACGAGCAGAACCCGTACTTCATCGACCGCGGCGGCAGGGCTTCGCGCGGCACGGGTTGCGAAGGGCTATTCGGCAGTCAGGCTCCGTACTTCATCGACTGACGTCGAGACGAAGACGGAACCCTGCAACTGGCTGCCGAAGAGGCGGGTCCGGGGCTTGGCCCCGGGCCCGTTTTTCGCGAGCGGCGTGCTCGCCTAGGAGGCTCGCCGGGCTGGGGTTAGGATGTTGGCCGTGAAGACCTTCGAGCGCGTGCTGGCGGCCAACCGAGCGGAGATCGCGATCCGCGTCTTCCGTGCGTGCACGGAGCTCGGCAAGCGCACCGTCGCGATCTACAGCGAGGAGGACGCGCTCTCGCTCCATCGGTACAAAGCCGACGAGGCGTACCTGTTGCCGTCGACGCTCGGGCCGGTCGCGGCGTACCTCGACATCGAGGCCATCGTCGCGCTCGCGGTCGAGAAGAAGGTGGACGCGATCCACCCGGGCTACGGGTTCCTGTCCGAGAACGCCGACTTCGCGCGCCGCTGCGCGGAGGAGGGCATCGTCTTCATCGGTCCGGCGCCCGAGCATCTCGATCTCTTCGGCGACAAGATCGCGGCGCGTAAGTTGGCCGAGGAGGCGGGGTTACGGGTGGTGCCGGGCACGCCCGAGCCGGTCGGCGACGACGAGGCCATGACGTTCGCGAAGGAGGTCGGCTTCCCGGTCATGGTGAAGGCCGCCGCCGGAGGCGGCGGGCGAGGGATGCGCGTGGCGCGCGACGCGGACGAGCTGCGGCAGGTCCTCCCGGTGGCGAGGCGTGAGGCGACCACCGCGTTCGGCCGCGGCGATCTATATGTAGAGAAGCTCGTGCGCGAGCCGCGGCACATCGAGGTCCAGATCCTCGCGGACGCGCACGGCCGGGTGGAGCACCTCTGGGAGCGCGACTGCTCCATCCAGCGCCGGCACCAGAAGGTGGTGGAGCTCGCGCCCGCGCCGGCGCTCGACGGCGATACGCGCAGGCGCATCTGCGAGGCGGCCAAGCAGCTCATGGTGAAGGCCGGGTACCAGAATGCCGGGACCGTCGAGTTCCTCCTCGAGCCCGGAGGCGACTTCTACTTCATCGAGGTGAACCCGCGCATCCAGGTCGAGCACACGGTCACCGAGCTCGTGATGGGCATCGACCTGGTGCAGGCGCAGATCCGCGTCGCCGAGGGGTGGACGCTCGAGCAGATCGGGGTGCCGGCCCGCATCCCCGAGCCGCGGGGCTTCGCGATCCAGTGCCGCGTCACCACGGAGGATCCGGAGAACGACTTCCTCCCTGACGCCGGCAGGATCACGCACTACCGCTCGCCGGGCGGCTTCGGGGTGCGCCTCGACGGCGCGACCGCGTTCACCGGCGCGGTGGTGAGCCCGCACTACGACTCGCTGCTCGTGAAGGTGTGCACGCACGCGCTGCGCTTCGAGGACGCGATCCGGAAGATGCACCGCGCGCTCATGGAGTTCAGGCTGCGCGGCCTCAAGACGAACCTCCGCTTCAGATCGG
>JBFXDG010000018.1:0-68877 GCA_050181335.1 Gemmatimonadales bacterium
ACGTACACCCGCTTCTCGTAGCGCGCGTGGTTCTCCGCCAGGTCGATCTGCGCGATCACCTGATTCGTGAAGCTCGCCGACATGACGAAGCTCGGGTGGCCGGTCGCGCACCCGAGGTTCATCAGGCGACCCTCGGCGAGGACGAGCACGGCGTGGCCGTCGGGGAACACCCACTCGTGGTACTGAGGCTTGATCTCGTTCTTGCGGATGCCCTTCACGGCCGCGAGGCCGGCCATGTCGATCTCGTTGTCGAAGTGACCGATGTTGGCGACGATCGCCTTGTCCTTCATGCGCTTCATGTGGTCGGCCGTGATCACGTCGCGATTGCCCGTCGCCGTGATGAAGATGTCGGCGTGCTCGATCACGTCCTCGACGCGCGCCACCGTATAGCCTTCCATGCAGGCCTGGAGCGCGCAGATCGGATCGATCTCCGTCACCACCACGCGCGCGCCCTGACCCTTCAGGGCCTGGGCGCAGCCCTTGCCGACGTCCCCGTACCCGAGCACGACGGCCGTCTTGCCGGACAGCATGACGTCCGTGGCGCGGTTCAACCCGTCGATCACCGAGTGCCGGCAGCCATAGAGGTTGTCGAACTTCGACTTGGTGACGGAGTTGTTCACGTTGATGGCCGGGAAGAGCAGCGTACCCGCCTTCTCCATCTCGTAGAGTCGGTGGACTCCCGTCGTCGTCTCCTCGGACACGCCGCGGATGTTCTGGGCGATGCGCGCCCACTTGCCCGGCTCCGCGGTGAGCGTCGCACGGAGCAGATCCAGGATCACGCCCCACTCCTGCGGCTCGCTCTCGGGGTCGAACTGCGGCACGCGATCGGCGGTGGCGAACTCCACGCCCTTGTGGATCACGAGCGTCGCATCCCCGCCGTCGTCCACGAGCAGGTCGGATCCCGAGCCGTCCGGCCAGGTGAGCATCTGCTCGGTGCACCACCAATACTCCTCGAGCGTCTCGCCCTTCCAAGCATACACGGCCGAGCCCTGCGGCTTCTCGGGGGTGCCCTTGCGGCCGACCACGACGGCGGCCGCCGCGTGATCCTGCGTGGAGAAGATGTTGCACGAGCACCAGCGCACGTCGGCGCCGAGGTCCGCGAGCGTCTCGATGAGCACGGCGGTCTGCACCGTCATGTGCAGCGAGCCCGCCACCTTCAGACCGGCGAGCGGCTGGCGCGGGCCGTATTCGGCGCGCGCGGCCATCAGTCCGGGCATCTCGACTTCGGCGAGGCGGATCTCGTTGCGGCCCCAGGCGGCGAGGCCGAGGTCCTTCACTTTGTAGGGAGGGCGCGTCCCGGTGGATTTCGCGCCCCGCTCGGTCATGACGGCGGTTTGGCTCATGGGATGTGTGTCGTGGGTTGGGTTGGGAAGGTCATTTCACTGCGGAGGCCAGGAAGAGCAATGGCCCGTTCGCGTCTCGGTCCGGCGGAAGCGCGATCGTGCGTACGTCCGAGAAGCCGGCGTCGGACATCCATCCGGCCACGCGCTCCGGCTCGAACCCCGGCCAGACGTGACCCATCTGCTCGGCATAGAGTGGACCACGATCGTGGATCCGCATGTCGAGCAGGAGCACGCGCCCGCCGGCGCGGAGGGACCGCCGGACTTCGGCGAGCGCTCGGGGAGGCTCGACGACGTGATGCAGGACGAGCGCGAGGATCGCGAGATCGACCTCGCCGTCGGCGAGCGGGAGTCTCTCGAGCTCGCCCCTGCGTAGCTCCACGTTCTTCGCCCGGGCGAGGCGCAGGGCGGCGGCGGCCAGCATCTGCTCGGAGCGGTCCACGCCGATGACCCTGCCCGCGAACGGCGCGAGCGTCTCGGCGAGCGAGCCCGTTCCGACGCCGAGGTCGGCCACCGTCCAGTCGCCGCGAATGAGCCCGAGCAGAGGCACCAGGTTCGCCGTGCGACCGAACAGCCCCTCGCGTACCTCGTCCCACCGCTCGGCGGCACGGGCGAAGAACTCCTCGGAGCGGAGCCGCCTGCGGTCGAGCACGACGCGGGCGCGCTCGACGTCGGCGGCGTAGACGCCACCCTCGCGGAGCTCCTCCCGCACGATGCGCCACACCTCGCGGGCCGCGTCGTCCAGGTCCGGGGCGAGGCGGTAGTGGCGGTTGCGTCCTTCCACACGCGCCTCGACCCACCCCTCGCCGGCGAGCGTCTTGAGGTGGCGGCTCACCGACGGCTGGGGCGCCTGGAGCACGAAGGCGAGCTCCGTCACGGTCAGCTCGCTTCCCTCCAAGAGGGCCAGGATGCGCACGCGCGTCTCGTCGCCGAGCGCGCTCAGGCGCTCGAGGATCGGGGGGGCGCTGGTCGTATTCATAGTTACGCATACGAACATATAGGCGATGCCACGGGAATCAAGTCGGGGCGTGCTCTCCGCCCGCGACCTTTTGTTCGTCTCCGCCGTATCATTAGCTTGCTGCATCCGGACATCGACCCTCCCCCCACCCATCGCCCACCTACGGAGTCGGGAGTGGAATCCAAACACGCGCCGCACGACGACATCGTCTATCCAGCCGCCATCCCGTTCATCCTCGTGCACCTCACGGGATTCGCGGCGATCTGGACGGGTGTCACCGCGCAGGCCCTCTGGGTTGCCGTCGCGCTCTACTTCATCCGGATGTTCGGGGTCACCGGGGGATATCACCGGTACTTCAGCCATCGCTCGTACAAGACGAGCCGACTCGGCCAGTTCGCGCTCGCGTTCCTCTGCCAGACCTCGGCTCAGCGCGGCATCGTCTGGTGGTCGGCGATCCACCGGCATCACCACCTGTACTCGGATACCGAGCACGACGTCCACTCGCCCCGGCATCACGGGTTCTGGTACTCCCACGTCGGCTGGATCTTCAATCCGACGAGCTGGAAGCCCGACTACGGCACGGTGCGTGATCTGACGAAGAATCCCGAGATCGCGTTCCTCGATCGCTTCACCTACACGCCGGCCTTCCTCCTCGCCTTCGGGCTGTGGCTGTGGGGTGGTTGGACGATGCTGGTCGTCGGCTTCTTCTGGAGCACCATCGCGCTCTACCACGGCACGTTCGCCATCAACTCGCTCGCCCACGAGGTGGGCTCGCAGCGCTACCTCACGGGTGACGATTCGCGCAACAACTTCTGGCTCGCGCTGGTCACCATGGGCGAGGGGTGGCACAACAACCATCACCACTACCAGAGCTCGGCGCGTCAGGGCTTCCGGTGGTGGGAGATCGACCTCACGTACTACATCCTGAAGGTCCTGTCGTGGACGGGGCTGATCTGGGATCTGCGCGCGCCACCGGAGGCGATCCTCCGCGGCGAGCGGCCGGTGGGCCGTAAGGTGCTCGAGAAGGTCGCCGGTGAGCTGGCCGGCGCGTTCCCGGTGCACCGCTACGCGGATAGGGTGCGGGAAGCCTGGAGCGAGTCGCACAAGCTCGAGGACCTGGCCCAGACCGCCCGGCGGGCGAGGGGTCAGGTGGAGGCGCGTCTCGCCGAGCTGTCGCTGCCGCACCTCCCGACGATTCCGGAGATCCGCGAGAAGGCCGAGGAGATGTTCGCCGAGACGCCGTCGCTCGACGCGATCGTCAATCGCGCCCATGAGCTCCTCGCGATGGCGGTCGCGGCCCACGTCTGCGACGCGGCCCTCCAGAGCGCCTGACCCTGGCCTAGGCGTCGTCTCCCTCGAGGAGCCTGCCGGGTCGTACGACCTCCCTGCCGAAACGCTCTCGCAACCGATCGACGGTTCGCGCGAGCGTGCGGTCGCGCTCGCTCTCACCTGCCACGCGCTCGGTGAACAGGCCGAGCTGCCGTGTCGCGTCTCGGTCCACGAGGCCGCTGAGCGCGACGCCCAGCAGGCGCGCGGGCACACGCCGCTGGGCCCGCAGCTCGCGCAGCATCCCGCGCGCGAGCTCGTAGATCGGCGCGTCCGACTCGACCGGCTCGGGGAGTGAGCGGCTCCGCGACCGCGTCTTGAAGTCGTAGTCGCGCAGCTTCACCGTCACCGTCTGCGCGCAGAGCTCCTCGCCCCTCAGTGAGGCGGCGACCGAAGCGACGGTCTCGAGCAGCCGGCGCTCCAGCTCCTCGTCGGCTCCGAGGTCGCTGAAGAAGGTGCGCTCGGAGGAGATCGATCGCCGGCTTTCGCGCGGCTCGACCTCGCTGTCGTCCAGGCCATGCACTCTGCGGTGGAGCCACGCGCCCCGTCGCTTCCCGAGCCATCGCTCGAGCCACTCGCGCTGGACGGCGGCGGCGTCACGCACGCGCACGAGCCCGTGCGTGTGGAGCACGGCGGCGAGCGCGGGACCCACGCCGGGCAGGTCGGCCAGATCGAGCTCGTCGAGGAAGGCGCGCTCGGCGCCGGGAGCCACGATGCAGACGCCCGCCGGCTTCGCCTTGGCGGTGGCGAGCTTGGCGATGACGCGACCGGTGCCGCCGCCGACCGATACGCTCACCTGCGTGCGAGCCAGGACGGATTCGCGGATACGTCGCGCGGTGGCTTCGAGCGTCTCCGTGGAAAAGAGGCGCTCGGTGCCGCCGAGATCGAGGTAGAACTCATCGACGGACGCCGCCTGCACCACGGGCGCGAGGTCGTCGAGCACGGCGCGGACCTCCCGACTCTTCTCCATCACCCGACCTCTCGGTACTCCCACGACCATGGCGTCCGGGCAGAGCCGCAGCGCCTGCGCGGTGGGCATCGCGGAGCGGACGCCGAAGGCTCGGCACTCGTACGACGCCGAAGTCACCACGCCGCGTCCCGTCGGCGATCCACCGACGATCAGCAGCTTGGCCCGCCCCGCTCCCTCGGGGTCGTGGAGTCGCGCGACCTGGACGAAGAACGCATCGCAGTCCACGTGCAGGATGCGTCGCTCTCTCGCCGGCTCGACCAAGGGAAGAGGCCCTCGACGGGGTTTTGGCAGCGACGCCGTCGGGTTAAGATCCGGCGCGAGTCCTGCCGACTCCAAGCTAGCGGACGGCACGCGCGTCCGGGACGAGGCGGGCCACGCACCGCCGAGCCCTCGCGAATCAGCCCCTTGGAGTGACGGTCATGCCCTATCCATTCGCGCTTCCCGAAGTCGGATATCCGTACGACGCGCTCGAGCCGCACATCGACGCTCGCACGATGGAGATCCACCATAGCAAGCACCACGCGGCCTACACGACGAACCTGAACAAGGCGCTCGAGCCGCACGCGGATCTCCAGAAGAAGTCGGTCGAGCAGCTCGTCACGGACCTGAACGCCGTGCCCGAGGCGATTCGCAACGCGGTGCGCAACAACGGGGGCGGGTACCTCAACCACGCGCTCTTCTGGGACGTGATGACGCCGGGCGGCGCCAAGGAGCCCTCGGGGGCGCTGGCGGACGCGATCAAGAGGGACGTCGGCTCGCTGGACGAGCTGAAGAGCAAGCTACAGGCTGCGGCCGTCGGCCAGTTCGGCTCGGGCTGGGGATGGCTCTGCAAGGACGGCGGCGGCAAGCTCTCGATCGTGGCCACCCCCAACCAGGACACGCCGCTCATGCAGGGCAAGACGCCGATCCTCGGCGTGGATGTCTGGGAGCACGCGTACTACCTCAAGTATCAGAACCGCCGCCCCGACTACGTCACGGCATGGTGGAACGTCGTGAATTGGGACCGGGTGGCCGCGAGGTTCGGGCAGGGGCGCTGACGCGGCAGGGCGGCAGGGGGTGGCGCGCGCACGAAACGGCCCGATTCATGCTCCTTGTGTGCTGCCAAACAGGTGTTTATACAGTTGTCCTGCAAGCCCCTGACGGATGGACAGGGGCACCCCCGAAGCACTGAACGACCACCCACGCCGACCCGATGGACCCGAGCCACGAGCCGCGCTTTTGCCGCATGACGGCACGGATCGTAGGGGTGACGCTCGCCGTCGCCCTTGCCGTCGGCGCGCCCCCGCGGGCGAGCGCGCAGAGCCTGCGCGGGTCCGCGGCATCGCTGGACCTGCAGAACCGGATCGCGAAAGACCACGACTACACCTTCCTCGACGACGGCGAGCGGGTTCGCTACTTCGCGTCGCGCGGCTGGCTCGTGCGGGTCGAGCCCAACTCGGACTTCTCCCTGAAGGGCGTCTCGTACCCGTACGCGCGCCCCGAAGTCTCGCTGTTCGTCCACCGGCTGGCGTCGCAGTATCGCGCGGCGTGCGGCGAGCCGCTCGTGGTGACCAGCCTCACGAGACCGACGACCGGTCAGCCCGTGAACGCATCCGATCGGTCGGTGCATCCCACGGGGATGGCCTTGGACCTGCGCACGCCACGCACGCGAAGGTGCCGCACATGGCTCGAGGGCGTGCTCCTGAGCCTGGAGCGCGCGAGGGTCATCGACGCGACGCTCGAGCGTTTCCCCGTGCACTATCACGTCGCGGTGTTCCCGCATCAGTACGCGGCGTACGTGGAAACGCTGCAGACTCGGTCCGCGCAGGCCCCGCCGGCGCCCAAGGACACCGCCGCGGCCGTGCCCGAGCGGCTCGCTTACAGGGTTCGCAGGGGTGACTCGCTCTGGACGATCGCCCGCACGCACCACACGACGGTCGACGCGCTCCAGGCTCGGAACCAGCTGGCCGGCAGTCGCATCTACGTCGGACAGGTGCTCGACGTCCCGGTCGGCTCGTAGCGAGGTTCGCCGGACGCTCCGGGCGGCGCCGGGAGGATCGACTTCTTGCAGTCTGCCGAACTGCAACCTTGCAGTTTGCGAGTAGGGTCCGGTAAGGTGGCTCATGCGACCCATGGCCGAGCTGATCGTTTCGTCGCCGTCCGCTCCCGCCATCGAGCACCTCCCCCTCGGCCGCAACCTCCTCCGCTGGCTCTATGTCGGCCGGCTGACGCTCGTGTCCGGCATCCTGGCCGGAGCGCTCTATATATGGAACGAGGCGCGCACCCAGGACACGCAGATCGTCGTCGTGATGTTCGTGGTGGCGTTGGCGGCGACCGCGGCGTCCTTCTGGGTGACGGAGTGGCAGGGTAGGGAGCCGAGCGAGGCGTTTCTCTACGCCCACGTGGTCCTCGACGTCCTGATCGTCACGGGGATCGTGCACGTGACCGGCGGCCCCGCCAGCGGCTTCGCGTCGATCTACATCCTCGTGATCTGCGCGGGAGCGCTGCTGCTCCCGCTGCCGGGAGGCGTCCTGATCGGAGGCCTGGTCAGCATCGTGTACTTCGCCGATCTGGCCTGGGGCCATCAGCGCACCTTCACGCTCGACGTCGCGCTCCGCATCCTGCTCTTCTCGGTGGTGGCGGTCATCACCGGGCTCGTCGGGGACCGGGTTCGCCGGGCCGGTCAGGCGCTAGGCGCCGTCGCTTCGCAGCTCCAGCAGCTCCGACTCGACACGGGTGACATCCTGGCGAACCTCTCGACCGGGGTGATCACGGTCACCGGAGAGGGCCGACTCGCCTACGCCAACCCGGCCGCGGCGAGCCTGCTCGACCTGGATCTGCACCAGCGCGTCGGCCAACCGATCCTGGGGGAGCTCGACCACGTGGCTCCCGGCCTGGGGCGGATCCTCGAGCGCGCCATCGGCACCCGTCGTCCGGTGGCGCGGGCGCGCACGCAGGCGGTCCGTGAGCGCGGGCGCATCCAGCTGGGTGTGAGCGCGGCGGTGCTGGAGCGCGGTGCGGACGAGCTGCCCTCCGTCACGGCTCTCTTCCAGGACATCACCGACACCGAGCGTCTCGAGGAGCTCAACGTCCGCGCCGAGAGGCTGCAGGCGGTCGCGGCGCTGTCGGCTTCGCTCGCCCACGAGATCAAGAACCCGCTCGCGTCCATCCGCAGCGCGGTCGAGCAGCTCGGCAAGGGTCGTCTCAGTGCGTCGGATCGGGCCGTCCTCGAGCGGCTCGTCTTGACCGAGTCCGATCGCTTGAGCCGTCTGCTCTCGGAGTTTCTCGAGTTCTCGGGGCTCAAGATCGGCGCCCGCGACCAGGTCGACCTCAAGGCGGTGGTGCGCGGCTGTCTCATGATCGCCAGGCAGCACCCCGACGTGGCCGCCGTCGAGATCGTCGAGGATCTGCCCGCGGCACCGGTGATGGTGGTCGGCGACGCCGATCTCCTGCATCGCGCGCTGTTCAACCTCGTGCTCAACGGCGCGCAGTCGGTTGGCTCCGGCGGTCGGGTCACGGTGGGGCTCGCCGACGAACGCGCATACCCGCGGCCCCGCGGCACCGACATCGAGCACCCCGTGCGGCTGACCGTCTCCGACAGCGGGCCGGGAATCGAGGCCGACGTGGTGTCGCGCATCTTCGATCCCTTCTTCACCACGAAGCCGAAGGGGAGTGGGCTCGGTCTCGCGGTGGTGCATCGCGCGGTGGAGGCGCATCAGGGCGCGACGTTCGTGGAGCGCGCGCCCGAGGGGGGCGCGCAGTTCGTCATCTTCTTGCCGGCGGCGCCCGAAGGCGCCGCGGCAGCCGCAGGAGCGAGCGCATGAAGATCCTCGTGGTCGACGACGAGGTCGCGATCCTGGAGACGCTGCAGATCCTCTTCCGTGGGGAGGGCTACGAGGTGACCGTGGCCGACTCCGGACCGAAGGCGCTCTCCGCGCTCGAGGACGAGAAGCCCGATCTCGTGCTGACGGACATCCGCATGCCCGGTGCGGGTGGGCTGGACGTGCTGACGGCCGCGCGTGAGGTCGACCCGGAGATGCCGGTCATCCTGATGACGGCGCAGGCCTCGCTCCAAACCGCCGTGCGCGCGGTGAACGAAGGCGCTTACTACTACCTGCAGAAGCCCTTCGCCAACGACGAGCTGCTCGCGATCTGCCGGCGCGCGGGCGAAGCACGTCAGCTGAAGGTCGAGAACCGGCAGCTGCGCAAGGAGATCCGACGGCGCGGGCGCGCGGACGTGCGCCGGCCGGTGGGCCAGGCGCCGCGGTTCGTGGAGGTGCTGGAGCTCGCGGAGACGGTGGCGGCGACCTCCTCGACGGTGCTCATCTCGGGGGAGAGCGGCACGGGCAAGGAGGTTCTCGCGCGCTTCATCCACGCGCTCTCCGACCGGGCCGAGGCCGCCTTCCTGTCGATCAACTGCGGGGCGCTTCCCGAGAGCCTGCTCGAGAGCGAGCTCTTCGGACACGTCAAAGGCTCGTTCACCGGCGCCGTCAAGGACAAGGACGGTCTCCTGGTGGCGGCCGGTGGAGGCACGTTCTTCCTGGACGAGATCGGTGAGATGACGCCGTCCACGCAGGTGAAGCTCCTGCGGGCCATCCAGGAGCGGGAGGTCATCCCCGTCGGCGCGACGAAGGCCGTGCCGGTGGACGTGCGGATCATATCCGCGACCAATCGCGACCTGGAGGAAGAGATCACGCGGGGGTCGTTCAGGAGCGACCTGTACTACCGGCTCAACGTGATCCAACTCCACCTGCCGCCTCTGCGGGAACGTCGCGAGGACGTGCCCGTCCTGGCGGCGCATTTCCTGGAGAAGCTCGCCGCGCAGCGCGGCGTCGACCGAGTTCCGACTCTCGCGGACGAGACGCTCGAGGTGCTGACCCGGTACGAGTGGCCGGGCAACGTACGCGAGCTGGAGAACGCGCTCGAGCGCGCCGCGGTGATCGCCACGGGATCCACGATCGGTCCGGAGTCCCTCCCCGATCGAGTGCGCGAAGCACCCCGGCCGAGGCTGGTCGCCGACGACGTTCCACCGAACCCGACGATGGAAGTCGTCGAGCGTGCTTATATCCTATGGGTTCTCCAAGCCGAAGGCGGGAACAAGACGCGCGCCGCCGAGGTGCTCGGCATCGATCCCTCGACGCTCTACCGTAAGCTCAACCGCTACGGCATCCCGGAATAAGCCCATGGAACGCCGCAGACCACCGGCAGCCACGCCGCCGCCCGAGCAGCTTCCCTGGGAGCGCGTACGGCTCTCCGTCGTGATCCCCGTCTACAACGAGGTCGCGACGGTCGAGTCCCTCCTGCGCCGCGTGAGGGAAGTCCCCCTCGACCTCGAGGTCATCGTCGTGGACGATGGCTCGACCGATGGGACGAGGGACGTCCTGCCGCGTCTGGAAGGCACGCTGATCGACCGGCTGCTCATGCACGAGAAGAACGCCGGCAAGGGGGCCGCGCTGCGAACCGGGTTCGCACAGGCGACCGGCGACATCGTGGTCGTGCAGGACGCCGACATGGAGTACGATCCCCACGAGCTGCCGATGCTGCTCGCGCCCATCCTGCGCGGCAAGGCCGACGCCGTCTACGGCTCGCGGTTCCTCGGCGGGCCCCACCGCGTCCTGTTCTTCTGGCACTCCGTCGGCAACCGCGTGCTCACCATCCTGTCGAACATGTTCACGGACGTGAACCTCACCGACATGGAAACCTGCTACAAGATGGTCCGCAGGGAGCTGCTGCAGTCGCTGCCGCTGACCGCGAACAGGTTCGGCATCGAGCCCGAGCTCACCGCCCGACTGGCGCAGGCCGGTGCGCGCATCTACGAGATGCCGATAAGCTACGACGGGCGCTCCTACGCCGAGGGGAAGAAGATCGGGTGGAAGGACGGCGTCGCGGCGCTGTGGTGCATCTGGAAGTACAACGTCTTCGGACCGCGGGTGGAGCGCTGGAAGGCGCCGGCGGTGGACCCGTGGGACGCTCCCGAGCGTGTCGCCGCAGCGCGCGCGCAGGCACGAATCGCGTCTTCGCGCGATTCATGAAGGTCACGCCGCGGCTCTCGTCACCGCTTCGTGACGTTCGTGCCGCGGCGCTCGTCGTGGGCCTGCTCGCGGCGGCGGTCTACGCGAACTCGCTGTGGAACCGTTTCGCGTTCGACGACGTGCTCATCGTCGTGGACAACGAGGCGATCCAGGATCTGCGGACGCTTCCCGAGGCGTTGACCCGTCCGTATTGGCCGGACGCCTACGGACGCGAGCTCGGCTTGTGGCGGCCCGTCACGACGGCCGCCTACGGCATCCTGTACTTCGTCGGCGGAGGGTCCGCGCTCCCGTACCACATTGTGAACGTCCTCGGCCACGCCGCCACCTCGGTGATGGTGGTGCTGCTCTGCGCGGCGCTGATGCCTCTCGCCGCGGCGCTCGCCGCGGGACTCCTCTTCGCCGTGCATCCCGTGCACGTCGAGGCCGTGTCGAACATCGTCGGCTTCGCCGAGATCCTGTCGGCTCTCGTCGTGGTCCTGGCGTGCTGGCTGCACGTCCGCAGGCCGGTCGGGTCGGGCTGGGGGCACGCCCTCGCCCTCGGCGCGCTCTACCTGGTCGCGTTCGGCGCCAAGGAGAGCGGCGCCACGCTTCCGGCGCTCCTCTTCCTGGTGGATGCCGCGCGCAGGCGCCTCGAGCCGAAGGACCTGGCCGGCTACATCAAGGAGCGGTGGCGCGACTACGCGGTCATGGCGGTGGTGGCCGCGGCGCTCCTGTCCGGGCGGCTCGCCGTGCTGGGCAGCGTCGCCAATCCCTTCCCGCCGTTCGGCGCCGATCTGCTCGCGCACGTGCCGCGCATCTGGACGCTCGGCGAGGTCTGGTCGCACTACGTACGTCTGTGGGTCTTCCCGCTGGACCTCTACGGGGATTACTCCCCCAACGTCATCCCCATCTCGCTGGGGTGGGATGCCGGCAACGTCGTCGGGGTGGCCGTCGTGCTCGCGGTGCTCGCCGCGGCGTTGTGGACGGCACGCCGCCTGCCGCTCGCACCCGCGCTCAGCGCCGCCGGCGTCGTGGCCCTCGGGGTGGCATGGTTCGTCGTCGCCATCCTGCCCACATCGAACTTCTTCTTCCTCTCCGGCGTGGTCCTGGCCGAGCGGACGCTGTACCTCCCGTCGGTCGGTCTGGCCGCGCTGACGGGATGGCTGCTGTTCGAGATGGCAGGGCGGCGTCCACGCGCAGCCTGGACGCTCCTGGCGCTCGCGATCTCGCTGTCCGCAGTGAGAACGTGGACACGCACACCCGCGTGGCGCGACAACAGCACCTTCTTCGCCACGCTCCTGCGGGATGCCCCCCACGCCGGGCGCTCGCAGTGGATTCTCGGGGATTCGTTCCTGCGGTCCGGGAACACGACCCAAGCGCTGATCGCGTACCGCAACGCGATCAACATCCTCGACGGCCACTACCAGCTCGTCTCCGATATCTCGCAGCGCATGATGGAGATCGAGCGCTGGGAGACGGCCGAGCATCTCCTCGTGCAGGCCTATCGCGACCGGCCCGAGCTCGCCCTCGCCCCCAGCCTACTCGCTTGGGTGCGTGCGCAGTACGGCGACGCAGCCGGGGTCGAGACGTTCGCGCGTGCTTCCCTCGAGCGCTACGAGGAAGACGGCACGCGCTACCATCTGCTCGCGTGGGCACTCGCCACCCAGGCGAGGTGGCAGGAAGCCGCCGCGGCACGAGCCCGAGCCGACGAGCTCCCGGGGGTCATCAACTTCTGGCATCGCTGGATGTACGCGGCGTACGTGCAAAAGCACGAGGGTGACACGCTCGGCGCGCGTACGGCGCTCGACTCGGCGTGGGCCAGCGTGGCGACGGTCCGGGGTCGCCAGGCGATGGACTCGGCCAGAGTGGCCGATTTCGGGCTGGAACCCCTGCTCGGGTCGCGACCCCTTTCGCCGGTCGTCCCGTAAACAAATGAAGTTCGTTCGGTGGCCCGGAGTCCTGCAAAACGTCGGCTGAGTTGCAGAATCCGAGAGTCGAAGGCCATTTCGCGGCGCGTCCGCCAGCGGTCAGTATCTATGCAAGTACATGTGGAACATGGGCTTACATTTTTTCCTTCCACTGTGGAACCGGGCTTGCCCATATTCTGCGCCGAACGTGTCGTTTCATTCACACCCGGAGCACCGAGATGCGGAACAACAAGGGCTTTACCCTGATCGAGCTCCTCATCGTGGTCGTGATCATCGGAATTCTGGCGGCCATCGCCATCCCGAGATTCTCTGCCACGCGTGAGAAGGCTTACTTCGCCGCGATGAAGTCGGATCTGAAGAACCTCGCGAGCCAGCAGGAGATCTATTACTCCGACAACTACACCTACGGCCCGGCGGCGACCGACGTGGGCTTCGTGAACTCCGACGGCGTCGTCGTGACGCTCAGCTCGGTTACGTCCTCGGGTTGGGCGGCGAGCGCCACGCACCTGGCCATCGGAGCGGCAGAGGGTTGCGCGATCTTCTACGGGACCGCGACGGCCCCGACCGCGCCGACCACGCCGTCTCAGTCGGGTGAGATCGCCTGCGTGCCGTGACGCAGGCCAGTAACCTGTAGTTCCCCGCTCTCGAAGCGGGTGTGACGCGAAACCGGTGGCCCGGGCCCCCCCCGGGGGTCAGGGCCACCGCCGCGTCGAAGCTCCTCGAGTCCCACCCCCAGCCGGAACCAAGCGATGAACTCCCGCCGCGCAGGCTTCACGCTCATCGAGCTCCTGATCGTGGTCGTGATCATCGGGATCCTCGCCGCGATCGCGATCCCCAAGTTCTCGTCGACGCGTGAGAAGTCGTTCATGGCGGCGATGAAGTCCGACCTTCGCAACCTGGCGACGCAGCAGGACATCTACCACAACAACAACTACACCTACTCCACGGTCGCTTCGGACCTGGGGTTCGTGAACTCCGAGGGCGTGCTCGTCACGATCAGCGAGGCGACCGGCACGGGATGGGCCGCGACCGCGTCCCACGCCGGTTACCCGGGCGCGGTGTGCGAGCTCTTCCAGGGCAGCGCGTCGCCGACCGGCCCCGCCTCGGTCGAGGGCTCCATGGAGTGCACGCCGTAGGCATATGCGCCGAGAGCACCCGGCCGGGGGCGTTGACCTGGCCGGCCGGGGTCTCTAGCTAGAGGTGTGACGCCCAGTCCCCTTCGCATGCGCCGGCTGTTCGTCCGGCTGTCGCTCCTCTTCGCGGTTGCCCAGGTCGTCGCCGGCATCACGGTGGTGTTCGGCCTGCCGGCCCTCCGTGATCAGCCGCTCGGCGCGGCGCTGATCGTCCTGCTCGCCGCCGTCGATCTCGCGCTCCTCGCGCTGTTCGCGACCTGGATCATCCGCGGATCGCTCGGAGGCCCCGTCGAGCGGCTGGCAGCCGACATCCACCGCATCGCCGACGGCGACTATCACCACCGCGTGGGTGAGACGCATCGCGTCGAGCTGCGTCAGATCCGCGAGAGCGTCAACCGTCTCGCCGACCGCTTGATCGCCGACCGGCGGCTGCTGGCGGAGAACGTCGAGTCGCTGCATCAGACGAACGAGGAGCTCGTCATCGTGCGGGATCAGATGATCCATTCGGCGCGCCTCGCCTCGGTGGGGACGCTGGCGGCGGGAATCGCGCACGAGGTCGGCAACCCGCTCGGCGCGATCACGGCGTTCGTCGACGTGGCCCGGAATCGCGCGCTCAAGAACGGCGGCGACACGGAGATCCTCGATTCGATCCGCGAGGAAGCCGGCAGGATCGACCGGATCGTGCGCGGCCTCCTCGACTACGCCCGCCCTTCGGACCAGAGCGGTGAGCTGGCGCTGGCGCGCGAGGTGATCGGCGACGTGCGCGGCCTACTCGAGAATCAGGGCAAGCTCGACGAGGTGCGAGTCACCTGGGAGGTGGAGGAGAGCCTGGAGGCGAAGGTCACGGAGCCGCATCGATTGCAGCAGGTCCTGGTGAACCTGCTGCTCAACGCGCTCGACGCGCTCGAGGACGTGAAAGATGCGCGCATCGTGGTGCGGGTGTACGAGGCCCCGGGAGAGATCGCGCGTCTGCCCAAGCGTCGCGAGGCCGATCCTCCCGAGGTGAACTACTCGCATCGACGCCGGCTCTCGAGCGACGAGTCCCGGCGCGTCCTGCTCGCGCGCGCCCCGCTCCTCACGGTGTTCGAGGTCGCGGACAACGGACCGGGAATCGCGCCGGAGAACCTCGACCGTATCTTCGATCCGTTCTTCACCACCAAGGAGCCCGGCAAGGGCACCGGCCTCGGCCTGTCGATCTGCGCGCGGCTGGTAGAAGGGATGGGAGGTCACATCGAGGCGGGGGCGGCTCCCGAAGGCGGCGCGCGTTTCGTGATTCGGCTTCCTGGCACGCCGGGTGGCGAGGGCGCTACCGTCGGAGCGGCGAACCACGAGACCGAGCAGAGGAAGAGGAAATGAAGGTCCTCATCATCGACGACGACGCGGGGCTCCGTAAGTCGCTCCTGCTCATCCTCACCGACGCCGGCTACGAGGTCGTCCAAGCCGAGGACGGCGAGTCCGGACTCGCGGTCGCGAAGGAGCGCGCTCCCGATCTCATCCTGTGCGACGTGCGCATGCCGAGGCTGGGCGGGATCGAGTTCCTGGAGGCGTACCGCGCCTCGGGCGGCTCCGCGCTGGTCATGGTCATGACCGCCTACGGCAGTCTCGACCTCGCGATGGAGGCGATGAAGAAGGGCGCCTACGACTACCTCCCCAAGCCGTTCGGCGCCGACGAGGTCCTGCTGACCGTGCGGAAGGCCGAGGAGCGGGAGAACCTCCGGCGCGAGGTCGGCCGACTCCGCCAGGAGGTTCGCGCGGACGCGCGGTTCGGAGAGCTCGTCGTCGGATCCCCGGCGATGCAGAAGGCGCTCGACATCGTGATGAAGGTCGCGCCGCACGACTCGCCCGTGCTGATCACGGGCGCGAGCGGCACCGGCAAGGAACTGATTGCGCGTATGTTGCATCGCGAGTCGACGCGCGTGACGGGCGCCTTCGTTCCCGTGAACTGCGGCGGCGTCCCAGAGCAGCTCCTGGAATCCGAGTTCTTCGGGTTCGTGAAGGGAGCGTTCACGGGGGCCGACCGCGACAAAGAAGGCCTCTTCGAGGTGGCGCACGGCGGGACGCTCTTCCTGGACGAGGTCGGTGAGCTCCCGGGCGCTCTCCAGGTGAAGCTGCTCCGCGCGCTCCAGGAGGGTGAGGTTCGCCGAATCGGCGCCACCGACACCAAGCGCGTGGACGTGCGCGTG
The DNA here is from genome assembly GCA_050181335.1 of Gemmatimonadales bacterium. Classification (GTDB taxonomy): domain Bacteria; phylum Gemmatimonadota; class Gemmatimonadetes; order Longimicrobiales; family Gaopeijiaceae; genus UBA2982. Next base: position 15,829 of record JBFXDG010000018.1, read on the forward strand.
ATCTCCGCGACGAACATCGACCTCGAGGAAGCCGTCGAGAGAGGGACGTTCCGGAAGGACCTCTATTACCGGCTGGCCGTCGTCCCGGTGCACCTGCCGCAGCTGAGGGCGCGGCGCGAGGAGATCCCGCAGCTGGCCGCGCATCTGCTGGAGCGACACGCGCGACGTCTGCGGGTGAGCGTGGAGGGCATCGCGCCGGAAGCGATGGAGGCGCTGCTCGTCTACACGTGGCCCGGGAACATCCGCGAGCTGGAAAACGTCATCGAGCGCGCGCTCGTGCTGACGGACGACGCGGTGATCTCGCTCGACGATCTTCCGGAGGCCGTCCGGCGTCCGGCGCCGGAAGGGACGTCGTTGGCCGGCGATGGCGACGACCTCTCCGTGAAGCGGCACGGCGCGCGTCTGGAGCGGCACCTCATCCAGCTCGCCCTCGATCGCACGGGCGGCAACAAGACGGCCGCCGCCGAGCTGCTGGAGCTGTCCCCGAGAGCGCTGCGATACAAGATCCAGGAGTACGGGATCGCCTGAGCGGCGGTCGGCCGCGAAGGCCGATCCGCGCATCGCAGCGCCCCGCGGCCGTGCGCACCTTGTGCGCATGCGTGGTCACAGCCTGATCGAGCTGCTCTTCGTCATGACACTGATGGGCGTGGCGGTCACCGCGCTCGCCCCGGCTGCGCGCCGGCAACGGGATCGTGCGCAGGTGGTCGGTGCCCGCGAGGCCGTGGTGGCGCTGCTGGCGGAGGCGCGCACCGCGGCGATGGAGCGCGGGTCGGCGACCGTCCACGTCGCCACCGATCCCGCTTTCGCCGAAGGTCGCGCCGCCGGAGTGCCGCTCAGGCGAGTCGCTCTCGCGGACGAGTTCGGCGTGACGGTGACGCTCGGCGGAGCGGCGAGCGATGCCGATCTGTCCTACGACGCCCTCGGCATCGGACGCCTGGCGAGCCAGACGATCACCTTCCGGCGGGGTCACAGCAGCTCCGAGCTCGTCGTGTCGGGATACGGGCGGGTACGACGCCAATGAGGCGCCTCGGACGCGGTGCGAGGCGCGGCTTCACGCTCGTCGAGGTCGTGGTCGCGCTCGTCGTGCTCGAGGTCGCGGTGATCGGGCTCGTCGGCACGCTCGCTCTTGCGACCGCCACGCTCACGCGGGCCGAGACGCTGGAGCGCGCCGTGGCCACGGCGGAAGGCGTGCTCGACTCGATCGGGCGCGGCGCGTTCGCCGGCACGGACAGCCTCGTCTCCTCGGCCGCGCGCGTGACGTGGACGGTGGACGACTCCGGGCGGGTGCAGCTTCGTGCGCGAGACGCGGCCGATCGCGTCCTCTTCGAGCTGGAGGCGGCGCTCGAGCCATGATGCGCAGAGCGGGCGAGCGCGCCCCGGGCGAGCAGGGAGGCTCGCTGCTCGAGATGGTGGTCGCGCTCTTCGTCGGGCTGATGGTCGTGGGCCTCGCGCTCACCACGCTCGCGCGCTTCCAGACCGTGCGCGCCGACATGGCGGCCAGAACCGACGCCCTCGTCGCGTTGCGCATGGGACGACACGTGCTCCGCAGCGAGCTGCGCAACGGCGTTCCGTACCGGGATTGGACGGCGTGGGCGGATTCCGTGGCCCTCAGGGCGTTCCGAGGCGCCGGCCGTGTGTGCGGCCTCGACTCGGTTCCACGGCGTCTCGTGGTGGCGTACGAAGGCCAGCGCGCTCCGGATCCGTCGAAGGATTCCGTGCTCCTCGTCGACGAGCGAGGCGCGACCACCGTCCGCGCCCTGATCGCCCGACGCGCGGCCTATACGCTCTGTCCCGCGGCGGGCGGGGCGGAGTCCGAGCTCTGGACGCTGGACCGCGATCCGGAGACGCCGCCGGTGGCGGCTCGCATCTTCGAGCGCGGATCCTACCATCTCTCCGCGGCCGCGCTCCGCTACCGGCGCGGCGCCTCGGGAAGACAGCCGCTGACCCCCGAGGTGCTCTCCGCCGGGTCCCATTGGGAGGTCTCCGCGCAGCGCCTCCGGATGGAGCTGGCACCGTCGGGCGCTGCGGAGACGTGGAGCGGCTTCTTGGCTTGGCTGGGTCCCGCGTGAGGCACCCGAGCGTGGGAGCTGCGTTGGTGACGGTGGTGCTCATCACGCTGGCGCTCTTCGCGATCGGACACGCCCTGCTCGTGCTGTCCCTCGGCGAGCTGTCCGCGTCGCGGGCCGCGCAGCGCCACCTCGAAGCTCGTTCCGCGGCGGAATCGGCCGTCCATCGCTCCTTGGCGACGCCGGGGGCGTCCTGGATGGACTCGGTGGCGATGCAAGCGGACCGTTCCATCGGCAGCTGGTCGATCGGGCGCGCCCGAGCTGCGGCTCGGGTGTGGAGGCTGTCGCGGGAGTCCTGGTGGCTGGAGGGAACCGGCTCGGTGGGTGTGGCGACGGCCCGTACCGCTCGCCTGGCGTGGGCGCTCGATCCGCTCGCGCGGGTGCTGGAGCTGGACGCCGTGCTCACCCTCGGCGTCGACGCGCCGCTCGCGCTCGACGGGACGGTCGATCCCTCGGCCCCGGCGGTGGTCGAGGCGCCGCTCCCGACGGGAGCGTGCGACCCCTGGATCGACACCTTGGCGGTCCGCTACGCAGGCGATCCGCTCGACGCGGTGGCGAGGCTGGCGCCCCCGGACACCGCGCCGCGTCTCGGATCGCTCGACTTCGGGGACCTGCTCGCGGCCGCGACGGTCGAGGTCGCGGGGACCGGATCCCCGCAGCCGTCCGAGACCCTCGGAACCTGCGACGCCCTCGAGCCGTGGAGCTGGGGAGATCCGGACCATCCCTGGCGCCCGTGCGGCGGCGATCTCGTCTTACGCGCTGCGCGCGGCGACCTCGAGGTCACGGGCGGTGCGGGGCAGGGCGTGCTGCTGGTCGACGGCGACCTCACGGTCGGCGGCGGGAGCCGGTTCTACGGGCTCGTGCTGGTGCGGGGCGCTCTGCGGGTGCGGGGCGGGGGCCAGCTCATCGGCATGGCGGTGGCGACCGGCGGCGCCTACGTCGCGTCCGGCAGTGCGGTCCGCGGATCGGCCTGCTGGGCCACCCGCGCGCTCGCGGCTCGACGGGCCGACCTCGGCGCCCTTCGGCTGACGGAGGGGGTGGGTCCTCTGGCCGCGTTCTGAGCGCGTCGGCCCCGCGGCGCGACCGCTCCGGGCCGCGCGGCCGGTTCGGGAGACGGCGGGGGGGCGCCACCGGGGAGCCCCGAGGCGGGTCCGGTTTTGCTGCTTTTTCGTCCCGTCGAAGGGCCCGGTCATCGAAGTCTCTTGACCCGGACAGCCCTCCGGTGGCATCAAATGTTTACGAATTCTTGGTGTCCCGGTGAACGCCAATATTTTCTTGACAAGGCTCGACTTTCTGTGGTAACCTGCTCGCGAGATTTGCGGCGAATTTGTTCCTACCACCTCGATTGAAGGCGGCGCATGGGCCTGTTCGGACGCAAGAGATCGACCATCGGCTTGGACATCGGATCCGGCTTCGTCAAGGTCGTCGAAGTCGACCATTCCGGTGACCAACCGGAGGTCGTGAAGGTCGCCATGCGGCCGCTCATGCCCGACGCGATCGTGGAGGGCGAGATCATGGACTACGGCCTCGTGTCGGAGGCCGTGCGCGGGCTGTTCCAGGATCTGGGCGTGAAGGATCCCGACGTCGTCACCGCCATCGGCGGCCACGACGTGATCATCAAGAAGATCGAGATGGAGCGGATGAAGGAGTCCGACGCGCGCGAGGTCATCCGGTGGGAGGCCGAGCAGCACGTCCCCTTCGACATCAAGAGCGTCGAGCTGGACTTCCAGATCCTGGCGGACTCGGGTGAGGGATCCGTCATGCAGGTCCTCCTCGTGGCCGCCAAGCGCGAGCTCGTCGAGAACAAGGTGGGCCTGCTACAGGACGCCGGCGTCAACCCGGTGATCATCGACATCGACGCTTTCGCGCTCCACAACGCGTTCCAGCACAACTATCCCGACCAGCAGGACGGGATCATCGCGCTCGTGAACGTGGGTCACGAGACGACGAACGTGAACATCCTCGAGAACGGGATTCCGATCGTCACGCGCGACATCCCCTTCGGCTCGCGTCGCATCCGTGAAGACCTGCAGCGCGAGCGGGGCCTCACCGCCGAGCAGGCGGAGGACGTCCTCCAGGCGCGGGAGACCGTGCACGAGCTGGACCGGTTCGTGGAGTCGTCCACCGACGAGGTCGCCGTGGGGATCGAGCGTGCGAGCGCGTTCCTCATGACCCGCGAGGACGCGGCCTCCATCGGAAAGATCTTCCTGAGCGGGGGCGGCGCTCGCATCCCGGGCATGTCGGATGCGCTGGGTCGCCGCATGGGTGTTCCCACGCAGCTCGTGAACTGCTTCGAGCGCACTCCGGTCCAGCCGACGGCGGCAGGCGACATCTCGATCGACGAGGCGGCTCCCATGCTGCTTCTGCCGCTCGGGCTCGCGCTCCGCGTCGCCTGATGCTGGCCTTTACGAGGACGGCCGAACCGTGATCGAAGTCAATCTGCTGCCCGGCGGACGCAAGAAGACCGGGAAGTCCATGGGCTTCAAGCTGCCGAAGCTCAGCTTCGGCGGCGGGGGCGATCGTCCGGACCCGTATCTGATCTTCTTCGGCGCGGCGCTCATCGTCGCGCTCGCCTATGCGGGCTGGACGTTCCTGGGGGTGCGCGGCGACGCCGAGGAGCTGGCGGTCCGACTCGAGGAAGAGCGGCAGGACTCGCTCCGCTTCGCCGCGATCATCGAGCAGACGAACGCGCTCACGGCTCGCCGTGACTCGATCGCGGCCCGCGCGGCGATCATCCAGGAGATCGATGCCGACCGCTACGTGTGGGCGCACCTCATGGACGAGATCGGTGCAGCCGTCCCCGAGTACACGTGGCTCCGCGAGGTCACCTACGTGGGTGACAATCCGCTCACCGTGCGGATCGCCGGCCGCGCCGGCACCACGTTCGCCGTCACGAACTTCATGCGCCGTCTCGAGGCGTCGCGGTTCCTGTCGGGTGCTCAGCTGCAGGACATGCAGATGCAGCCGTCCGAGGTGAACCAGAACGACATGGTCCAGGTGTTCGAGCTGGTGGTCACCTACGAGCAGCCGCCGCTCGAAGAGCTCGAGACCGTTCCTCTCTTCGAAGAGTCCGCGGCCCAGGTCGCCGCGCCTTCCGCGAACTAACGGGGACGATCCATGGCCTGGTACAACATTCCGACGGATCCGCAGCAGCGGAACTGGATGCTCGGCGGGCTCGTCGCATTGGCGCTCATCATCCCTTACCAGATGTACGTGCTCACTCCGCGCAGGGAGGACAACGACATCCTGCGTGGTCGCATCGAGGGGCTCGAGGTCCTGAACCGGCGGGCGTCGGTGGTCTCCGCCCAGGGTGGCGGCGACTTGCAGGAGCGGCTCGCGCTCTACGAGCGTCACGTCGCGAGGCTCGAGGAGCTCATTCCGGCGCGGGAAGAAGTGGCCGCGCTGATCGATGACGTGTCGAACCGCGCGCGCATCATGAACGTCGAGGTGCAGGTCCTGCAGCCGCAGCCGCCCGAGCCGGGGCAGTACTACACGCGGACGGCGTATAACATGTCCGTCGTTGGCGAATACCACGACGTCGGTCGATTCCTCGCCGAGGTGGCGAGCCTGTCGCGCATCGTGACGCCGGTCCAGCTCGATCTCCAGCTCTACGGCAACGCGGACCAGTTCCGCGACATGGAGTCCCCCGTGATCGCAACGTTCCAGATCGAGACCTTCGTCCTCCCGGATCCGTCGGCGGTGCCGCCGGCCCCGGCCGCTCCCCCGGCATGACCATGACCAAGCTCTTCGTCGCGGTGGGCTGCGCCCTCGCGATCCGGCCGCTGGGGCTCGCGGCTCAGGAGCCACCGCCCGCCGAACCGCCGGCTCAGCCCGTCGAGGTCGAGCTCGCCTCGTTCCGCGAGGTGTTCAACTACCCGACGTTCGCGCGCAGGAATCCGTTCCTGCCGTTGGAGGCCGGCGGTCAGCTGCGGTTCGAGCAGCTCAGCCTCATCGGCGTGATCTACTCGTCCGATCCGACGGCGAGCGTGGCGATTCTCAGCACCGGCGGCGTCGAGCTGGCCGACGACGGCACGGTGGCCGCCGTCGAAGGCGACGCCTACAACGCGAAGGTCGGACAGCGTATTGGCAACACCACGATCCGAGAGATCCAAAGGGATCGCGTGATCGTCGATGTGGAAGAGTTCGGACTCACGGAAAGACGGACGATGGTCTTCACGTCCAGGCGCCAGGGAGGCTCCCGATGACGTCGATGTTCGCTCTGTTGGCGAGCGCGCTGCTTGCCTTCGCGGGATCGGTCACCGAGGTGACGATCACGCCGATGGCTTCGCAGACGAGCGTGCTCATCACGGTCGACGGGGACGTCCAATACCGCGACTTCACGATGGAAGGCCCGAATCGACTCGTCGTCGACCTCATGGGGGCGCGTCACGCCCTTCCGCGCGCCGAGTTCCTCGAGCTCAATCGCGGCGGGATCCGTTCCTTCCGCTCCAGTCAGTACTCCGAGGACGTGGTGCGCCTCGTGTTCGTGCTCGAGGACCCACTCGGCTATACGATCATTCCCGACGGCCGCGGCCTCAGGATCTCGCTCGAGAACCCGAGCGGCGACTTCGAGCCGTGGTCGTCCGGCGCCCTGGCCCGCGCTGCCCTCGAGGTGCCTGCACCCCCGGCGCCGCGGGCGCAGGAAGCGCAGAGCCAGGCCCGCCGTATCTCGGTCACCTGGACCGAGGCCCCGATCAATGACGTCCTGCTCGCCTTCGCCGCCTTCTCGGGCGTGTCGATCGTGCCGGGCGCGAACGTCGAGGGCTTCGTCACCGCGGACATCAACGATCAACCGTGGGACGTTGCGCTCGAGACCATCCTCGCCGGGCAGGGCCTGGTCGCTCGTGAGGAGGAAAGCGGCATCATCCGGGTGGACAACATCACGGACCTGAACGAGCGCGAAGCGATCGAGCCGATCGAGACGCGCGCGCACCGCATCTCGTTCGCGACCGCCCAAGAGGTGCAGACGGCCGTGCAGCCCCTGCTGACCGAGCGCGGGCAGGCCACGGTGAACGCCGGCACGAACACGCTGATCGTGTCCGACATCGCGCGTGTGCAGAACGCGATCGCGGGTCTGCTCCAGGGTCTCGACACGGAGACACCGCAGGTCTCGATTACCGCGAAGCTCATCTTCGTGAACCGCACGCAGCTCGAGGAGTTCGGCGTCACGTACGAGCTGAAGGATTCGCGCGGCAATCAGTTCAACACGCTCTCCTCCGGCTTCGCCGACACGGACGGTGACGGCGTTCTCGACCCGGTCGAGCAGGGCGAAGCCGTCGTCGCGCTCGGAGGCAACTCGGTGGCGGCGCTCGGCAACGCGACGGCGCGCGTGGCCGGCCCGACGCTGCAGCTCCTCACGTCGCTCGTGGTGGGACGTCACCAGCTCATCGGGTTCGTGGACGCGCTCGCCTCGGTCAACCTGAGCGACGTCGAAGCCACGCCGCAGGTCACGGTGCTCGACAACCAGGCGGCGCGGATCCACGTCGGTGAGCTCACGCCGATCCGCACGATCGACGCGGGCGCGGGAGGCGGCCAGGGCGGCCAGTTCCCGACCGCCCAGGTGTCGACCCAGGAGACGGGCGTCATCCTGACCGCCACGCCTCACGTGACGGCGGATGGTCACATCCTCCTCGAGGTCCAGGCGGAGCGGTCGGCCGCGGAGCTCGCGCCCTCGGATGCGGGCTTCATCTTCCGCACGCAGAACGCCCAGACCCGCGTCCTGCTCAGGGACGGGGAGACCACGGTCATCGCGGGGCTCACGCAGTCCGAGCGCACCGAGGCCCGGTCGGGCATTCCGCTCCTCCAGGAGCTGCCGCTGATCGGCAGGCTCTTCCGCGTGGTTCGTGAGCAGGAGATCCAGCAGGACCTGATCATCCTGGTCACGCCGCACATCGTGCGCAGCTCGAACTGACGACCATGAGAGCTACTCAGACGGCGCGTCCCTCGCCGAGCGGACGCTCGCTCCGGCTGCGCCTCGCCGCAGGCCTCCTCGTCGCCGGCGTGCTGCCCGCCTGCACGGGAGACAATCTCTTCACGGGCGTGGGGGCCGTGGCTGGCCTGCTGGGTCCGGAGGTCCAGATCACCGCACCGCAGAGCAACCTCGCCCTCTCGGTGGGCGATTCGGTCCAGGTGACGGCGAACGTCAGCTCCCCCGACGGGGTGACGTCAGTCAAGTACTCGGGCCTCTTCTCCGGGGGGCAGACCGCGTTCACGGAGATCGTGGTGACCCTCCCGAGCCCGCAGGACACCACCCTGTCGCGGTACATGAAGCAGGCCGGCGCGACGACGGGAACCGTGCGGATCATCGTCGAAGCCACCGACGCCCTGGGTGACAAGGGCGCGGACACGGTCAACGTCATCATCAGCTGACGTCGTCCGCTCCCCTCGGGCGCGGTCGTCGAGCGCCCAGGGGCTCCCCATCCGCTCGGGCCTTGCTTTCTTGCGGGCTCCGCCGAGCGTCCCGACCTACGGCACCGAGTGCCGATCGAGGGAACGTCGTGCCGGTGCGCCGACATTCCCGTCCACGTGGCGCGTTCGTATGCCCATGCGTACTATATCGTTATGAGCGTCGCCGCCCTGGGCCCGCAGTGTGCGCGCATCTTGCAACGGGACCCGCGGGGAAGTCGTACCTTTCGCCGGAACGATGCCATGAGCGGACGCGTTGACCAGGAGGGGTTCACCCTGGTGGAGCTGCTCGTCGTCATGATGCTCCTGGGCATCATGATCGGGATCGTCGTTCCTCTCATGAGGCCGGAGCGGTTCCAGCTGGACGCCGCGCTGGTGGTGGTGGCGAGCACGCTGACCGCCCAGCAGCGCAACTCGGTCATGCGCCAGCACAACATCGTGTTGGCCCTGGACTCGGCGAACAGCCTCATCCGCGTCCACTACGACCTCGACAACGACGGCACGGTCGACACGGGTGAGCCGACCAGCGTCATCGAGCTCGACGAGGGTGTCGTCTTCGGCCGGGGCGGCACGCCGGCCCGGCCCTGGGGCAGCGCGATGACGTCGATGACCGAGACGCAGAACAGCATGCCGGCGTTGACCTTCCGCCGTAACGGCAGCGCGAGCGAGCAGACGATCATCTATCTCACCTCGCAGCGTGCTTCGGTCACAGCCGGCAGCGCGTACCGCGAGGACGCGCGGGCCATCGAGGTCGAGCGCGCCACGGCGCGCGTACGCTGCTACTCCTACAATTCGGGCACGTGGGTGCAGACATGCTGACGGACACGGGGCGCGACCGCGGCGCGAGCGGCGGGTTCACGCTCATCGAGATCTGCATCGCCATCGTGATCCTCACGGTCGCGATCCTGGGGCTCGGAGCGTCGACGAGTCGAATGCTGAATCCGACGGCGAACGCCGAGCTGGAGTTCGTGGCCCTCGAGGCCGTCGAGGACCGCCTCGCCGAGATCAAGCTGGATCCGCGGTACGGCGTGCTCGACTCGCTCTACAACGGAACCCAGACGAACCTGCCCGGGCTGACCGGTGCCTCTCGTGTCACCGCGATCACCCGGACCTCGAACTCGCAGGCTGATTTCCAGACGATCGTGGTGACCGTCTCCGGCGGCCGCCTCCCGGCGCCGGTTTCCCGCAAGCTCATCGTGGGGGCTCCGTGACGACCCGCATGCGCACGACGAACCAGGGTGGCTTCACCCTGATCGAGCTCATCGTTTCGCTCATGATCTTCGGCATCGTGCTGGCCGCGGGGATCGGGTTCGTGGCCACGCAGAACAGGATGTTCCAGCGTGGGCTGGACCGCATGACCGCGCTCCAGAACCTCCGCTACGCGCTCAACGCGTTGGAAACGGACCTTCCCACGCTCGGCACGAACGTCCCGGTACAGCAGCCGACGCTGGTGTACGCGAGCGCCACCGCCATCGCGTTCTCGGCGGATTACGCCTCCAACATCGCGAACGACATCTTCGCGTCGTACATCGACCTGGGCGCGCCGAACGGGCAGGTGACGGCGCCCAACCCGACCATCACGATCCCGACGTCGACGTTCAACTGGCCGTCCACGACCTATCTGAACACCAGCGGCACGCGCAGCCCGGCCGAGCTGATCATCTATTGGTTCGCGCTCGACGGCACGACCGCGCGGACCGACGACTACGTGCTCTGGCGGCAGATCAACAACGGCACGGCCGAGCCGGTGACGCGCAACATCCTGCAGAACGGCACCACGCCGTTCTTCTCGTACCTCGAGCGCAACGACTTCGTGAACGCCGCCTCGACGCTCACCGCGGTTCCGGCCGGCGCCCTCCCGCTCAGACACACGTCCACGTTCCACCGCGTCTCGGCGGATACCGCCGCTTCGGCCCGTGCCGACTCGGTGCGCGCCGTGGAGGTCACGTTCCGCAGCACCAACGGGCTCACGGGAACCAACGAGCGCATCGTGGCGGCCAGCCGCATGATCGCGCTCCCCAATGCGGGCTTCGAGCTGCTCCGCACGTGCGGCGACGAGCCGATCATGGGCGGGACCTTGGGGGCAGTCCTGGTCGATCTGGGTGGTGGCGTGTGGGCCGTACGGCTGACGTGGGTCGCCGCGGTGGACGAGATCGCCGGTGAGAGGGACGTCGCACGGTACGTGATCTATCGCCAGGCCACGCCGATCACCGCGAACTGGGGCGATCCCTACCTGAGCATTCCGGCCGGGTTCGCCACCTATCAGCAGGACGACGCCGCCGTGGCGCCGGCGACGACGTATCGGTACGCGATCTCGGCGCAGGACTGCACGCCGATGCTGTCCACGCTCGTGCAGTCCCCGTTGGTCACGATTCCGTGAGGAAGACGTCGCGCCTCCAGGGGCGCTTCAACGAAGAAGGAGAGGATTCGACCATGAACACGAACCCGTCCCAGCTCCCCGACCTCCGTCGGAGCCGGTCCGACGAGCGCGGCTTCGCGCTCGTGATGACCGTGCTGGTCGTGGTCATCGTGGGCTCGCTGGTGGCGGGCGCCACGTTGATCGGGACGAACCACCTGCTGGTCAACAACTACTACGACCGCTCTTCGCAGCTCGGGACGGTGGCCGATGCGGGTCTGGAGTGGGCGCGCGCGCGTCTCAACGGCTCCGACTCGATCTATCCGGACTCGGGTTACGTGACGCTCGAGAACGGGGTGACGGTCACGGACGGCGCGGGCGTGGCCATTCCCGGCGTACGGCGCTGGATCTACGCAGGCCCGAGCGGCCTGACCAGCGGTCAGTACGGCGTCTTCGGATCCATCGTGGCGGTCGTGCAGGACGCGGGAGGTGGTCGCGTCATCCGACGCTCGCAGGTCTACCAGGAGAGCTTCTCGAAGTACGCGTACTTCACCGACGTCGAGCCCTCGAACATCTCGTTCGGTGGTGGCGACGTGATCTTCGGGCCCGTGCACTCGAACTCGCCCATCAAGATCTACTCGTCCGGTGCGACGTTCATGGGCCCCGTGCGCACGGCTCAGAACGTGCCGACGCCGCAGTACGGGACCTTCATGCAGGGCTACCAGGAGTACGTGTCGCCGATCCCGATGCCGTCCACCGCGGATCTCGCCAAGCTCCAGGTGCAGGCCGCAGCGGGCGGCACGGCGTTCGTCGGCAACAACAACGGTTCCACGGGCGAGGCCACGACGCGGATCGAGTTCATGGCGATCGACATGAACGGGGACGGGGACCAGAGCGACGACAACGAGGGCTTCATCCGCGTCTATCAGTCGAACAACTCGGCCTGGGTCACGGCGACCGGCAACGAGGAGGCGTCCGACCAGTGCGGTGACGTCCACTCGGGTGTGTTCAGGACGACCAACGTCCACCCTGGCTCCTACGGTCACAGCAAGCAGCAGGCGCTGCAGAGCGCGTCCCGTCGCTGCTACCTGGGCGGCGCCGACCAGATCACGGGCAACTTCCGCGCGACCACGGACGGGTACGGTCAGTGGCTCGCGCGCCCCGGCGGCGCCCATCCGGCGGTCGCGGCGCTCTCGCCGCCCCGCGCCGATGCGGCCTACCTCTTCCCCATCTCGCGCGCGCTGAACCCGAACTTCAAGGGCGTCATCCACGTGACGGGCAAGGTCGTGCTGAGCGGCCGCGTGCGCGGTCGCGTCACGGTCGCGGCGACGAACAACATCATCTTCGGCGACGACATCACCTACGTGACCGACCCTGCCGCCGGTACGTGCGTGGACATGGTGGGATACTTCTCGGGCACCGACGTGATCGTGGCGGACAACGCGATCAACGCGCCTCGCCAGATCGGATCCGGAAGCTACTACACGCTCGACGACACCCGGGACGAGTTCATCCACGGCACGGTGCTCGCGCTCGACAACTTCACCGTGCAGAACTACGACACGGGCTCGGACGACGCGGAGCCGTGCCAGAGCACGACGTGGGGTCGCGGATGCCTGTACCTGACGGGCGGCATCATCCAGCGCACCCGTGGCGCCGTCGGCACGTCCGCGGGAACCGGCTATCTCAAGCGGTACTCCTACGACGCATGCGGCGCGACGTCGCCGCCGCCCTACTTCCCGACGACCGGCATCTTCGCGCGCGGCCAGTACTATCAGGTCGATCCGGCGGGGTTCAACATCGACGCGTACTACGCGCTCATCACGCCCTGACCCGGCACGCCGTCCAGGCGTCCGATCGGCGGCCCCGGGGGATCCTCCCCGGGGCCGTCGTGTCTTCTGGAGGGGCGTGGGTTCCGCCGCCAGTTGACCCGGCCGTGCGCCTTCGTACACCTTCCGCCGCCTACGCGTATGAAGCGACTCTCATTCCACACGGCGGGTGAATCCCACGGGCGTGCCCTCACGGCCGTGCTCGAAGGCGTGCCCGCCGGTCTCTCGCTCGAAATGGCGCGGGACGTCGATCCGGAGCTGGCTCGCAGGCAGGGGGGATACGGGCGCGGCCGCCGCATGCAGATCGAGACGGACAAGGCCGATCTCCTGAACGGCGTCCGCCTCGGGGAGACGCTCGGCTCGCCGATCTCCATGGTCATCTGGAACCGGGACTGGGAGAACTGGACGGTGGCGATGAGCCACGCGCCCCCCGATCCCGAGGTCAACCCGAAGGCACTGCGGCCCCACTACCTCCCCCGCCCGGGGCACGCCGACCTCGTCGGCGTGCTCAAGTACGACCGTCGGGACGTGCGCGACATCCTCGAGCGCGCGAGCGCGCGCGAGACGGCCGCCCGCGTCGCGTGCGCCGCGGTGGCGAAGAAGCTGCTCGCCGAGTTCGGCGTGCGGATCGGAAGCCACATCCTTTCGATCGGGTCCGTGCGCGCGAGCCCCTCCGACCTGCCTCAGGATCTCAACACCGCCTCCGACGCGAGCCCCGTCCGTTGCCTCGACGAGGCTGCCGCCGAACGTATGATGGCGGAGATCGACGACGCCAAGGAGCGCGGCGACACGCTGGGCGGCGTCTTCGAGGTGGTCGTGACCGGTCTGCCCGTGGGGCTCGGCTCGCACGTGTCCTGGGACCGGAAGCTGGACGGGCGGCTGGCCGGCGCCGTGATGTCCATCCACGCCGTGAAGGGCGTCGAGATCGGCATCGGGTTCGAAGGGGCCGTCCGCCCGGGCTCGGACGTGCACGATCCCATCGTCCGGGCCGCGGACAAGCCGCGCACGGGGTTCATCGGGCGTGCCTCGAACCGCGCCGGCGGGCTCGAGGGCGGCGTGACGACCGGGGAGCCGCTGTTGGTGCGGGGCGCGATGAAGCCGATCTCCACGCTCAGGAAGCCGCTGGCCAGCGTCGACCTCCGAGACGGCAGCCCCGGCGACGCGGCGGTGGAGCGCAGCGACGTGTGCGCCGTTCCGGCGGCCGGTGTGGTGGGCGAGGCGATGGTGGCGCTCGTGCTCGCCGACGCATTCCTGGAGAAGTTCGGCGGTGACTCCGTCGGCGAGGTGCGTCGCAACTTCGAGAGCTACCTCGCGTACCTGCGGGAGCGAGGCTTCGGGGAACGGTGATCGGTCCGGGGCTCGACCGGGTCCTGTTGATCGGGTTCATGGGCTCCGGTAAGACGAGCGTCGGCAGGAGGCTCGCCCGAGCATTGCGCTGGCGCTTCGTCGACTTCGACGACGCGATCGAGGCGGAGGCCGGGGCGACGGTGTCGGAGATCTTCGCGAGCCGGGGCGAGCCCGCCTTCCGCGAGATCGAGGATCGGGTCGCCCGCAGGCTGCTCGAGCAGCGCCACGTGGTCCTGGCGAGCGGAGGGGGGTGGGCCGCGGCGGCCCCGGGCCGGCTCCGGGACCTCCCCGACGGCACGGCGACCGTGTGGCTCAGGGTATCACCCGAGGAGGCGGTTCGCCGCGCGGGACGGGGCGGCAACCGGCCCCTGCTGGCGCGGCCGGACGCCCTGGAGGAGGCCGAGCGGCTCCTCGCGCGGCGCCATCCTTATTATGAAGAAGCGCGCTGGACAGTGGACACGGAACGGTCGTCCGTAGAAGATGTGACGTCCCGGGTCCTGGAGGTTCTGACCCGGGAATACCCTGAGAGCCCTGCGGAATGAGCCCCAAGCACCTGGTCATCGTCGAGTCCCCCGCCAAGGCGAGGACGATCGGCAAGTACCTGGGCCGCGGCTACGACGTCGCGGCCTCGGTGGGGCACGTCCGGGATCTGCCCACCAAGGAGCTCGGCGTGGACGTCGAGCACGGGTTCGAGCCGAAGTACGTGACGATCCGCGGGAAGGGGAAAGTCATCTCGGAGCTCAAGCGGAAGGCGGCCGACGCGGACATGGTCATCCTCGCGACCGATCCGGACCGCGAGGGCGAAGCGATCGCCTACCACGTGGCCGAGCAGCTCGGCTACGAGGAGGACAAGGGCCGCTTCCAGCGCGTCACGTTCCGCGAGATCACGAAGAGCGCCGTCGAGCGCGCCCTGGCGTCGCCGGGCCCGCTCGACACGAAGAAGATCGAGGCGCAGCAAGCGCGCCGCATCCTGGACCGTCTGGTGGGCTACCAGGTCAGCCCGCTGCTCTGGAAGCCGATCCGGCCCGGTCTGTCCGCCGGCCGCGTGCAGACGGTGGCGCTGCGCCTGATCTGCGAGCGCGAGGACCAGATCCGCGCGTTCGTGCAGCAGGAGTACTGGTCGATCACCGCGCACCTCGAGCGCGACGGCCAGCCCTTCGACGCCAAGCTGCACAAGATCGACGGCAAGGCCTTCACCCTCGAGAACGAGGGGTCGGCACGGGCGGTGGTCGACGATCTCGTGGGCCGTCCGTTCACGGTCAGCGACATCCGGCGTCGCGAGCGGCGCAAGAACCCGTTTGCTCCGTTCACGACGTCGACCATGCAGCAGGAAGCGGCCAAGCGTCTCCGCTTCTCGGCTCGCCAGACGATGTCCAACGCGCAGCGCCTGTACGAAGGTCAGCCGATCGGCGACCGCGGCGAAGTCGGGTTGATCACGTACATGCGTACCGACTCCACGCGCGTGTCTCCCGAGGCGGTCGACCACGCCCGGACCTGGATCCGCAACGAGTTCGGCGCCGACTACGTTCCGGAAGCGCCGCGCCTGTACGGGAGCGCACAACAGCGCACGCAGGACGCCCACGAGGCGATCCGGCCGACCGACGTGACGCTCCTGCCGAGCGAGGCGGCGCGTCACCTCGAGCCGGACCAGGCGCGCCTCTACGAGCTGATCTGGCTGCGCTTCGTGGCGAGCCAGATGACCCCGGCGGTCTACGACACGACCACCGTGGACTTCGACCTGAGCGGGTCGAGCCGGAAGCAGTACGTGTTCCGCGCGACCGGCTCGATCGTGAAGTTCCCCGGGTTCACGCGCCTCTACGTGGAGGCCACGGAGACCGGCGACTATCAGCGGCTCGACGATCTCGAGCCTCTGCCCGAGCTCGCGCAGGGTGACGCGGCGGAGCTCAAGTCCCTGGAGCCGAAGCAGCACTTCACGCAGCCGCCGCCGCGCTTCTCCGAGGCCAGCCTGGTGAAGGAGCTGGAGGAGCTCGGCATCGGCCGGCCGTCCACTTACGCCCAGATCATCTCCGTGATCGTGGACCGCGGCTACGTCGAGCTCGATCAGAGGCGCTTCAAGCCCACCGACCTCGGGGAGGTGGTGTCGAAGCTGCTCGTGCGGATCTTCCCGAACATCTTCGACGTCGCGTTCACGAGCCGGATGGAGAACGAGCTCGATCGCGTCGAAGAGGGCGAGGTCGAGTGGCGCAAGCTGCTCGCGGAGTTCTATCCGGGGTTCCTGGAGCGGCTGGAGGCCGGTGAAGCCAGCTCGGACGAGATCATCAAGGAGATCCTCGCCGCCGAAGGCGAGGTCTGCGACAAGTGCGGCCGGCCCATGATCGTTCGCTGGAACCGCTTCGGGCGGTTCCTCGGGTGCTCGGGCTATCCCGAGTGCAAGAGCACGCGCTCGCTCGACGGCGTCGACCCGGAGGGCAAGGAGCTCGGGGTCGCTCCCGACAACGGCCGGCGCGTGCGCCTCAAGGTGGGTCCCTACGGCCCGTACGTGGAGCAGGATCCGCCGGTCGAGGGTGAGAAGCCCAAGCGCGCGAGCGTTCCGAAGGACAGGAAGCCGGACGACATCGACCTGGCGTACGCGCTCAAGCTGCTGGAGCTGCCGAGAACCGTCGGCGTCGATCCGACGTCGGGCGAGGAGATCGTCGCCGCCATCGGCCGATTCGGGCCGTTCGTCAGACGCGCGAAGACCTTCGCGAGCCTGAAGGGCACGGACGCGCTCTGGACGGTCACGCTGGACGAGGCCAAGGCGATGCTCGATGCGAAGGCGTCCGGCAAGCGTGCGCCGCTCCGGGAGCTGGGCAAGCATCCGAAGAGCGGGGCCGACATCGTGATCCTGTCGGGACGCTACGGGCCCTACGTGACGGACGGGGAGGTGAACGCGACGCTTCCCAAGGGCACGGAGCCCGACGAGATCGATCTGGACACCGCGCTCGAGCTGATCGCCAAGAAGGCGGGGCGGGGCGGAGCCAAACGCGGTCGGAAGCCCGCGGCGGGCAGGACCCGAGGTGCGCGGGCCAAGAAGGGCTCCGCAAAGCCCAAGCGGAAGCCCAGGCGCAAGGCCAGCGCGACCGGCACGGACGGGAGCGACGACGAGGAGACGTGAGTAGATCGGTCACCGTGGTCGGCGGAGGGCTCGCCGGCTGCGAAGCGGCGATTCGTCTCGCCCGCAGTGGCCACGGCGTGCGGCTCCTGGAGATGCGGCCCGTCGCCCGTACGCCGGCCCACGCCACCGAGCGGCTCGGCGAGCTCGTCTGCACGAACTCGTTCAAGAGCGAAGACCCGGCCAATGCGCACGGACAGCTGAAGCGCGAGATGCGCGCGCTCGGCTCCGTGCTGCTCGCCTGTGCGGACCGGTCGCGCGTGGCCGCCGGATCGGCGCTCGCCGTCGATCGTCACCTGTTCGCGGAGGCGATGACGTCCGCCGTCGAGGCCGAGGGTAACATCGAGATCGTTCGCGAGGAGAGCGTCGCCGTCCCCGACGGGCCGGCCGTGATCGCGACCGGCCCGCTCACCTCCGAGAGGCTCGGGGCGACGATCCGCGCGCTGCTGGGCGACGACGGGCTGGCCTTCTTCGATGCGATCGCGCCGATCGTGCATCGCGACGGGCTCGACGACACGGTGGTGTTCGCGGGAGGGCGCTTCGACGAGGACGCCGACTACCTCAACTGCCCCATGAGCCGCGAGGAGTACGAGGCCTTCGTGGACGCGTTGCGCGGCGGGGAGGCGCACGAGGGGCACGACTGGGAGGCCGTTCCCTACTTCGAGGGCTGCCTGCCGATCGAGGTCATGGCCGCCCGCGGCGTGGATACGCTGCGCTTCGGACCCATGAAGCCGATCGGGCTCGTCGATCCCCGGAACGGGCGGAGACCGTGGGCGGTGGTCCAGCTTCGGCGCGAGGACGCCGCGGGGCAGATGTGGAACCTGGTCGGCTTCCAGACGCGCCTGAAGATCGGCGAGCAGCGACGCATCTTCGGCATGATCCCCGGCCTCGCGGGCGCCGAGTTCCTGCGCTGGGGGTCGATCCACAGGAACACCTACCTCAACTTCCCGGGGCGGCTGACCGCCTGGGGCGCGCCGCACGCCCGGCCCGACGTCATCTTCGCGGGACAGCTCACCGGGGTCGAAGGCTACACCGAGTCGGCGGCGAGCGGGATCCTCGCCGGCATCAACCTCGCGCGCGTCGTGGAGGGAAGGGAGCCGATCGTTCCCCCGCCCACGACCATGTTGGGAGCGCTCCTCCGCTATCTGCGTGACGCGGATCCGAAGCGCTTCCAGCCGATGAACTCCAACTGGGGCTTGGTCGAGCCCCTGGAGACCGCCCCGCGGGACAAGCAGGCCAAGCGCGAGGCTCTGGCGGCGCGCGCGCAGGCGGACTTCCTCGCGTGGATGCGAGAGCACGGGCTGGTGGCGGAGAACGAGACGGCCGGGTCGCCCGCCGCGGCACGATGACCCCGCCACGCCAGGCGAGCGACGTCGAGGAGTTCCTCGCGCACCTCGCCGACGAGCGCCAGCTGTCGCCGAACACCGTGCGGGCGTACGGGCGAGACCTGGAGCAGCTCGAGGCGTTCATGCGCGAGTACCTGGGCCGGGACTCCTGGAGTTGGTCCGACGAGGACGTCGACCGCCTGGCGCTGCGCGGCTTCCTCGGCTGGTGCGGACGCGCGGGCCTCTCCAAGAAGTCCGCGGCGCGTAAGCTGGCCGCCGCGCGGACGTTCTTCCGGTTCCTGCACGCGGAAGAGCGCGTTCGCACGAATCCCGCGCGCGCCGTGCGTGGCCCCAAGCTGGAGAAGAAGCTGCCCGGTCATCTCTCGCGGGCGGACGTGGACGCGGTGTTCGCAGCCGCCGAGGAAGCCGCCGGCGCGAACACGCTCGCGGGCACGCGCACGCTCGTGATCCTGGAGCTCCTGTACGGCAGCGGCCTCCGCCTGTCGGAGCTCCATGCGCTCGACGTCGGTGGCGTGGAGGAGCGCGCCAAGACGGTGCGCGTGCTCGGGAAGGGTCGGAAGGAGCGGATCGTTCCCGTGACCGATGCCGCGGTCGTCGCGATCCGGCGCTACGAGCTCCGGCGCGCGGAGGTGACCGACCGGACCTCCGGGCCGCTGCTCGTGAACCCTGCCGGCAAGCGCCTCTCTCGCCGCTCCATCCAGACGGCCGTGCAACGCTGCTTCGAGCACGCCGCGGGGGCGCGCGGCCTGTCCGTGCACGCGCTCCGCCACACCTTCGCCACGCATCTCCTCGAAGCCGGCGCCGACCTCCTGGCCGTGAAGGAGCTGCTGGGTCATGCGTCGCTCTCCACGACGCAGATCTACACGCACACCACGAAGGATCGCCTCTTGCGGGTGTACCGCCAGTCGCATCCCCGCTCGACGTAGGCTCGGCCGGAGGCTCGACCGGAGGCTCGGCCGTAGGCTCGGCCCCGGCATCCTTCCATTGCGGTGCCCCCCTGTCTGCCAGATCGGCAGCGGTCCCGTTAGATTCGTGCCCCTCGCGCCATCTCGCACCTCCCGCCATGCCATCCTCCCCAGCGCCCCGGCTCATCCGTTCCACCACCGTTCTCGCGGTCCGTCAGAAGGGGAAGGTCGCGATGGGCGCAGACGGTCAGGTGACCATGGGGGAAGTGGTGGTGAAGGGCACGGCGCGGAAGGTCCGCTCCCTCAAGGACGGGAAGTTCCTCGCCGGCTTCGCGGGAGCGGTCGCGGACGCGTTCACCCTCTTCGAGAAGCTCGAAGAGAAGCTCGATCGGTACCCGGCCAACATGACCAAAGCGGTGGTCGAGCTCGCCAAGGATTGGCGGACCGACCGATACCTGCGGCGGCTCGACGCGCTCCTCGCGGTCGCCGACGCCGAGCATCTCTTCATGGTCAGCGGACAGGGCGACGTGATCGAGCCCGACGACGACGTGATGGCGATCGGGTCGGGCGGGGCCTACGCGCTGGCCGCCGCGCGCGCGCTCAAGGCGCACTCCGACCTGGATGCTCCAGCGATCGTGCGGCGCGGCCTCGAGATCGCGGGTGACATCTGCATCTACTCCAACCGGGACATCGTGGTGCTCGAATTGGGTGACCCCTCCAAGCCGGTCGCGAAGCCCGCATGAGCCCCCGTGCCATCGAGCGTCCCCCGGACGAGCCGGTGCCGCCCACGGACGAGCCGGAAGAGGGCGCCTGGCTCGACGAGCTCACGCCGCGGCAGATCGTCGCCGAGCTCGACAAGTACATCGTCGGGCAGGACGACGCCAAGAAGGCGGTGGCGATCGCCCTCCGGAATCGTTGGCGGCGCCAGCGCGTCGACGACGAGATGCGCCCGGAGATCCTGCCGAACAACCTCATCCTCATCGGACCCACGGGCGTCGGGAAGACGGAGATCGCGCGGCGGCTCGCGAAGCTGGCGGGTGCGCCGTTCCTGAAGGTCGAAGCCTCGAAGTTCACCGAGGTGGGATACGTGGGACGCGACGTCGAGTCGATCATCCGCGACTTGGTGGACATCTCCATCAACCTCGTGCGCGCCGACCGCGAGTACGACGTGCAGGACGTCGCCGAGGACCGCGTGGAGGAGCGGCTGCTCGATCTCCTGCTCCCCGCGACGAACCCCGAGCCTCCTGCGAGCAAGGGCGGCGACGGGGCGTCGGAGCGGCCGCAGATCTTCGTCGCCGGCCCCGAAGGCGTCGAGAGCAAGGAAGGCGAGCCGCTCGCCGAGCGTCGCCAGCGGACCCGGGAGAAGCTCAGGAAGCTGCTCATCGACGGGAAGCTCGAGGACCGACAGATCGAGATCGAGGTCACGCAGTCGCCCTCCATCGACGGGATGATGATCCCGATGGGGGGCGGTGAAGGGATGGACTACAACTTCACCGAGATGCTGCAGGACATGCTGCCCAAGAAAAAGAAGCGGCGCACCGTGTCCGTCTCGGAGGCCCGGCGCATCCTCCTGCAGGACGAGCTCGACAAGCTGGTCGACATGGACGAGGTCGTGAACGAGGCGCTCTACCGCGCCGAGGACATGGGCATCGTCTTCCTCGACGAGATCGACAAGGTCGCCGGTGAGAGGGGTGGGGCGGGCCCGGACGTGAGCCGCGAGGGCGTGCAGCGCGACCTCCTCCCCATCGTGGAGGGGTCGACCGTGGCCACGAAGTACGGGCTCGTGCGTACGGATCACATCCTCTTCATCGCCGCCGGGGCGTTCCACGTCTCCAAGCCGTCCGACCTCATCCCTGAGCTCCAAGGTCGCTTCCCGATCCGCGTGGAGCTCCAGACCCTCGGGGAAGAGGACTTCATCCGCATCCTCAAGGAGCCGAAGAACGCGCTGCTCGTGCAGTACCGCGCGCTCATCGAGACCGAGGGCGCGTCCATCGAGTTCACGGACGACGGCGTCGAGGAGATCGCGAAGATCGCCATGGGGCTGAACGACCGGCTCGAGAACATCGGTGCGCGCCGGCTCCAGACGGTCATGACGACGTTGCTCGAGAACGTGATGTTCGACCTGCCCGAGACCGCCGTGGGACACGTGCGGGTAGACCGCGAGTTCGTCCGTGACCGCCTCGCGAAGGTGGCCGCGGACGAGGACCTGAGTCGGTTCATCCTCTAGAACAGCCGAGAAATGGCCCAGCACCGCGATTTCCTTGCGATCACCGATTTCACCACCGAGGAGCTCCTGGCCCTGCTCGAGCGGGCCGCACGCCTGAAGTCGGGTGAGGACGAGTCCAAGCTCACGGGCAAGAGCCTGGCGATGATCTTCCGGAAGAGCTCCACGCGCACGCGGGTGTCGTTCGAGGTCGCGATGACGCAGCTCGGCGGCCACGCGATCTTCCTGTCCGATCGGGACAGCCAGATCGGACGCGGCGAGACGGTGTCCGATACGGCCGGCGTGCTCTCGCGCTACGTCGACGGCATCACCATCCGCACGTTCGCGCACGCGGAGGTCGAGGAGCTCGCCGAGCACGCCTCCGTGCCGGTCGTCAACGCGCTCACGGACCTGCTGCATCCCTGCCAGGTGATCGCCGACCTGCAGACCGTGGCGGAGGAGCACGGCTCGGATTTCGAGAACCGGACCGTGGCCTGGATCGGCGACGGCAACAACATGGCCAACTCGTGGATCAACGGGGCGCTGCGGCTCGGTTACGAGCTGCGGCTCGCGTGCCCGGAGGGCTACGATCCCGATCCCACGATCCTCGCCCGGGCGCAGAAGGCGGGAAAGGTCACGTTGACCCGCGACCCGGCCGAAGCCGCGGACGGCGCGGACGTGGTCACGACCGACGTGTGGGCATCGATGGGGCAGGAGGAGGAGATGGCCGTGCGCGCGCGCGCGTTCGCCGGCTTCGTGGTCGACGACGCCATCATGGAGGCGGCCGACCGCTCGGCGATCTTCCTGCACTGCCTGCCCGCGCATCGCGGCGAGGAAGTGGCGGCGTCGGTGATCGATGGCCGCCAGTCCAGGATCTTCGACGAGGCCGAGAACCGGCTGCACGCCCAGAAGGCGATCCTGCTCGAGCTGATGGAATGATCGAGGTCCTGTCGCGCACACCGCTGTTCGAGGAGCACGTTGCCCTCGGCGGCAAGCTGGTGCCCTTCGCGGGGTGGGAGATGCCGGTCCAGTACCCGAGCGGCATCACCGCGGAGCATCGCGCGGTCCGCACGACGGCCGGCCTGTTCGACGTGTCGCACATGGGTGAGTTCGTCGTGCGGGGCGGGCAGGCGCTCGATCTCCTCCAGCGCGTGTCCGTGAACGACGTATCCGCGCTCGAGGTCGGACAGGCGCAGTACTCGGCCATGTGCTACGAGCCCGGCGGGGTCGTGGACGATCTGCTCGTCTACCGGTATCCCGACCGGTACATGGTGGTCGTGAACGCGTCGAACCTCGCCAAGGACTGGGATTGGCTGAGCTCGCACGCCGAGGGGTTCGACGCGGAGATCGAAGACGCCTCCCCCTCGACCGCGCTGCTCGCCCTGCAGGGCCCCGCCGCCCGTGAGGTGCTGCGTCCACTCGCCGACGTGGATGTCGACGACGTGAAGTACTACAGGTTCATCGAGGGCGCGGTGGCCGCGATCCCCGCGACCATCGCGGGCACCGGCTACACGGGGGAGGACGGCTTCGAGCTCTACGTCGCCGCGGCAGACGCCGTCGCGCTGTGGCGGACGCTCCTGGAGGCTGGTGAGGGAGCCGGCGTCGTGCCCGCGGGCCTCGGCGCGCGCGACTCGCTCCGCCTCGAGATGGGTTACGCGCTCTACGGCAACGAGCTGGACGCCGAGCACACGCCGCTGGAGGCCGGCCTCGGTTGGATCACGAAGCTCGACAAGGGTGACTTCGTCGGCCGAGACGCCCTCGTCAGGCAGAAGCAGGAAGGGATCCCGCGGCGGTTGGTGGGGCTCTCGCTCGGCGAGCGGGCCTTCCCGCGCCACGGCTACGAGGTGCTCGCGGGCGGTGACCGCGTCGGGGTGGTCACGAGCGGCACCTCGAGCCCCTCCCTCGGTCACGGGATCGCGCTCGCGTACGTGCCGCCCGAGCATGCCAAGCCCGGCACGAAGCTCGAGGTGGACGCGCGGGGGCGACGGCTCGAAGCCGTCGTGACCCGGCCGCCGTTCCTCACCACCGGCTCGATCCGCCGTTGATCATGCGTGTCGCGATCCTGACGGTGAGCGACGGCTGTGCGCGCGGCGAGCGCGAGGACGAGAGCGGCGCGCGCATCGAGCGCTGGTGCGCGTCGAAGGGCTACGAGATCGCCGCGCGCCAGGTGGTGCCGGACGAGACGGCCGCCATCGTCCCCCACCTCCTCGACTGGGCGGACCAGCTCGAGGTGCATCTCGTGTTGACCACGGGCGGTACCGGATTCGCTCCCCGGGACGTCACGCCCGAGGCGACGCGGGCCGTCATGGAGCGCGAGGCGCCCGGGCTCGCCGAGGAGATCCGGCGAAGAGGCCTCGCGGCGACGCCGTTCTCGGTGCTGTCACGCGGGCTCGCCGCCATCCGCGGCCGCACGCTGATCGTGAACCTCCCGGGGAGCCCGGGGGGCGTGAAGGACGGGCTCGCCGTTCTCGAGCCGCTCGTCGACCATGCCGTGGCCCTCCTCGCGGGAGGCGCGGCCCCGCACACACCGCCCGCCGGCGTGCCATGAGCCGCAAGCACGACGTCGTCTGGATCGGGCGCGCGACTTGAGCAAGGAGCGGGTTCTCGTCTCGACGCACGATCTCCCCAAGGCGGGGGCCGTGCGCGACGGCTTCTCGCGGGGCGGCTACGACGTCGAGCTCGTGACGCCGAACGAGCGGCTCGGCGAGACGGCGGGGGTCGTGCTGCTGGTGGTGACGGGCGTGGACCGCGGGCCACCGGGCGAGCTCGCGCGCCAGGCGCGCGAGGTGCTTCGCGTGCCCGTCTTCGGAATCACGACGGACGAGGGCGCCCCCGCGCGCCGGGCGGGCTACGACGAGATCTTCGGCGCTTCGGCGGCCGTCGACGAGATCGTGCTCGTGGGACGCCGCGTCATCCAACGCGAGAAGCTGCGCGCGCTCACGGGCATCGTGGGCGAGAGCGACGCGATCCAGCTCGTCCTCGAGCGTGTCGTGCAGATCGCGCCCGTCGCCTCGACGGTTCTCATCACGGGTGAGTCCGGCACGGGGAAGGAGCTGGTCGCGCGCGGCATCCACGCTCTCTCCCCTCGTCGCCACGAGCCCTTCATCGCCGTGAACGTCGCGGCGCTGTCGGAGACGCTCCTGGAGTCGGAGCTCTTCGGCCACGAGAAGGGGGCGTTCACGGGCGCGATCGACTCGCGCCGCGGTCTCTTCGAGCTGGCCGACGGGGGCACGATCTTCCTCGACGAGATCGGCGAGATGCCGCTCGCGACCCAGACCAAGCTCCTGCGCGTCCTCGAGCAGCGCGAGTTCCACCGCGTGGGCGGCGAGCGCTCCATCAAGGTGGACGTGCGCATCATCGCGGCGACGAACCAGGAGCTCCGCCAGCTCGTCGCGATCGGGGAGTTCAGGCGAGACCTGTTCTTCCGTCTCAACGTGCTCGCCATCGAGCTGCCGCCGCTGCGCGAGCGGCGCGAGGACATCGAGCTCCTCGTCGAGTCCTTCGTGCGCGAGGTGTCCGAGCGCCACGACCGCTCGTTCCCGGGGATCTCACCCGAAGCCATGCGCATCCTCGTCGCCTACGACTGGCCGGGCAACGTCCGCGAGCTGAGGAACCTCGTCGAGTCCATGGTGGTGCTCGCTCCCGGACGCGTGATCCGGCCGGAGGACATCCCCGACGACGTGCGGCGAGGGCGGGCGAGCTCCCTGCTCCCGGTGCCCGTGGCTCGCGCCGGAGGCGACGCGAAGGCACCTTCGCTGCGTCCGGAGCTCGAGTTCGTCTTCCGCACGCTCGTCGAGCTCCGCGTGGACATGGACGAGCTGCGCAGGGAGTTCGAGGCGTATCGGGAAGGGAGCCCCGTCCAGCTCGAGCCGGCGACCATCGTCGGGCGCGTGGACGAGCAGCCGTCGGTCGGCATCGAGCGCGTGGTAGGGCGCGTCGGGCCCGGCGCGGACGAGGGCATCGAGATCGGCGCGTATCGTCGCGGCCCCGAGGGCGGTGAGGGGGATGCGGGAGGCGGACAGGCCGAAGGGGAGGATGGCGTCGTGGTCTTCCGCGCGGGGATGACGATCGACGACATGGAGCGACGAGCGATCCGCGCCGCGCTGACCGAGGTGGGGGGCAACCGGCGCAAGGCGGCCGAGCTCCTCGGCATCGGGGAACGGACGCTTTACCGCAAGATCGCGAAGTACGACCTCGAGACCTGACCTTCGAAGGGGGCGCGACCTACGCGCCGGTACCCGCGCGCGCGAGCACCCGGCCGCGTTCGGCTTGCACCCGGGGTAGGATCGCGCTCCACTGCTCGCTCTGCGCGAGCCCGTACACGAGCACCAGATCCCTCTCCAGGTCCACGCCGCCTCCGAAGTCGTAGACCGCGAGCGCCTGCTCGCGCTGTCGCAGGCGGCGCTCCCCCCAGGTGGGTGTGAGCGGCTGGATGTAGATCGGGCGGAGGCGGAAGCCCTGGGCGATGAGCTGCACGTCCTCCGGCACGAAGCCGACGTCGGGCCGGTCCGAGAACAGCGACACCAGGAACAGACCCGTCCCGTCCTCCCGCCCGGCGGCGGCATGCGCCTCGACCAGCGCCTCGAGCCTCTGCTCCGTGTCGGGTGCCGTCACGCGCGTGACCGAGCGCTGGAGCGGCGTCACCAGCACGCGCAGATCGCCGCTCGTGAGCCCAATCGAGACGTCGTCCTGCCGGAGAGTCCCGAACCCGCTCGGCAGCGCTCCGAGGCCGCCCGGAGCCCCCGGCGCGGGCCCCGGAGCGATGGCACAGGCGCCGAGCGCAGCCGTGAGCAGCGCGCGCGCCGGCCGTCCCAGGGTGCCGCCCCAGCGCCGACCGGCCGCCCGCGGGCGCGGGGTGGCCGGCCAGCGAGACGTCGTCACGCCGCACCCTCGCGGGCGTGCACCAGCCCTTCGACGGCGGCCAGAAGCTCGTCGCGTCCCTCGCCCGTCTTGGCGGAGAACGCCACCACCTGGGATTCGTCCACGGAGAGGGCGGCGAGCGCGCGGTCCCAGGACCGTTCGCGCTCGGTCTTCGTCAGCTTGTCCACCTTCGTGAGCACCACCAGGGCCGGGAGCCCGAGCTCGGCGAGATAGGAGACCATCCAGAGGTCGTGGCGGGTCGGCGTGTGGCGCGAGTCCACGAGGTGCACGACACCACGCACGTTCCCCGACGCGCCCAGATACCACTCGATGAGATGTGCCCAGGTCTTCCGTGTCGCCTCGGGCACGCGAGCGTATCCATAACCGGGCAGGTCGACCAGGAAGAAGTCGTCGTTGACGCGGTAGAAGTTGAGCGCCTGCGTCTTGCCGGGTGTGCTCGAGACGTGCGCGAGCTTCTTGCGGGTACGCCGGAGCAGCGTGTTGATCAGCGACGACTTCCCGACGTTCGAGCGCCCCGAAAACGCGACCTGGGGAAGCGTCCCGGGGGCTTTCCCGCCCGGCGCCGCGATCGTCCCCGCGTACTCGACGGTCCTGATCTTCATCCGTGCGAGACCGGCACGCCGACGGCCTCTTCGGGTGCGGCTCGACGCGGACGATGCGGGCTCCTCGCGAGGACGGCGTCCATGACCTCGTCCATGGTGCGGACGAGCTCGAACTGGACCTCGTCCTTCACCTCCTGCGGCAACAGCTCGATGTCGCTGGCGTTGGCGGCCGGGAGCACCACGCGGCGCA
Organism: Gemmatimonadales bacterium; assembly: GCA_050181335.1. GTDB lineage: Bacteria > Gemmatimonadota > Gemmatimonadetes > Longimicrobiales > Gaopeijiaceae > UBA2982. Next base: position 43,071 of record JBFXDG010000018.1, read on the forward strand.
TCCCGCTCCGGAGCGCGGCGACGGCCTTCTCCTTCACCCCGCCGACGCCGAGGACCCGGCCCCGCAGCGTGATCTCGCCCGTCATGGCGACGTCGGCGCGCGTGGGCGTGTCGGTGAGCGCCGAGATGAGCGCGACCGCGATCGTGATGCCGGCCGAAGGCCCGTCCTTCGGCGTGGCCCCTTCGGGGATGTGGATGTGCACGTCCACCTTTTCGTGGAAGAGCAGATCGAGACCGAGCAGCTGCGCGCGCGAGCGTGCATAGGTCACGGCGGCGTGCGCCGACTCCTTCATCACGTCGCCCAGCGTGCCCGTCAGCCGCAGGTTGCCCGCTCCTGGGATGATCGCGACCTCGACGTCCATCACCTCGCCGCCCGCGGCGGTCCAGGCGAGGCCGTTGGCGATGCCCACGCGCTCACCCTCCTGATCCCGGTCGGGCGGCTGGTAGGGCGGGGGACCGAGCAGCTCCTTTAGGTCCTCGGCGCCGATGGCCGCCGCCATCGGTTTCCCGTCGGCGACCGAGCGTGCCAGCTTGCGCGCGATCCGCGAGAGCCGTCGCTCGAGCTCACGCACACCGGCCTCGCGCGTGTAGCGGTCGATGATGTCGTGGATCGCGAGCGGCGCGAGGTCGGGGCGCATGGCCAGCCCGTGACGCTCGACTTGCCTCGGCCACAGGAAGCGAGCGGCGATCTCTCGCTTCTCCGTGTCGAGGTAACCGGGAAGTCGGATCACCTCCATCCGGTCGCGGAGCGGCTCCGGCACCTCCTGGAGCGTGTTGGCCGTGGCGACGAAGAGCACGTCGGAGAGGTCGAACTCGAGCTCCAGGTAGTGGTCCGTGAACGTGCGGTTCTGCTCCGGGTCCAGCACCTCGAGCAGCGCGGCTCCCGGATCTCCGTGGAAGTCGCGTGCGAGCTTGTCCACCTCGTCGAGCAGGAAGACCGGGTTGCGCGTGCCGCTCCTGCGCATGCCCTGGATGACCCGCCCGGGAAGCGCGCCCACGTACGTGCGGCGGTGCCCACGGATCTCCGCCTCGTCACGGACGCCGCCCAAGCTCACGCGAACGAACTCGCGGCCGAGCGCGTCGGCGATGCTCCGACCCAGGGAGGTCTTGCCGACGCCCGGGGGGCCGACGAGGCAGAGGATCGGGCCGCGCATCTCCCGCACGAGGGACAGGACGGCCACGTGGTCGAGGATGCGCTCCTTGACCTCGCCGAGCCCGAAGTGCGCGGCTTCCAGCACGCTCGCGGCGCGGCGCACGTCGAGGCTGTCCTTGGAGCGAGCGCTCCAGGGCAGCGACACGATCCAGTCGAGGTGCGTGCGGATGACGGCCGCCTCGGGCGCGACCGGGTTGAGCTTCTTCAGCCTGCCGAGCTCCTTCTCTGCGCGCGTGCGCGCGTGCGGCGGCAGGTCGGCCTCCTTGATCGTCTCGCTGATCTCCGCCCACTCGTCGGGCTCTTCCTTGGCCGGCTCCCGGTGGATCGCCTTGAGGTTCGGCCCGAAGTCGAACGGCTCCTTGCCGCCGAGCTGCATCTGGATCTGGCGGTCGAGCTTCCTCTCGATGCGGAGGATCTCGAGTTCACGGACCAGGATCTCGCGGAGGATCTCGAGCTGGCTCATCGGCTCGACCGCCTCGAGGATCTCCTGCTTCTCGGTCGAGGGAAGGATGATGTGGCCGGCCACGAGGTGGGCGAGCCGCACCTTGTCGCCTTCCGGGGAGAGTGTGCTCGCGAGCTCTTCGGGGATGCGCTCGTGCAGCTTGGCGTACTCGCCGTAGAGCCCCACCACCGAGCGGGCGAGCGCGTCCATGCGCTCGGACGGGTCCCCATCCGCGTCGGCTTCGCGGTCCACCAGCGGCTCGATGCTCGCGCGCAGCGCTTCCGTGGTGGTCGTCAAACGGCGGATGCGCGCGCGTCCGATGCCCTCCAGCACGACGCGCGAGGTTCCGTCGGGCAGCTGGGAGATCTGGATCAGGCGCGCGACCGTGCCGACCCGGAAGATCTCGTTGACGCCCGGGTCGTCGACGCCCGGGTCCTTCTGCGCGACGAGCAACACGAGGCTGTTCGTGTCGCGTGCCTCCTCCAGCGCGGCGACGGAGCGCCGCCGCCCGATGAGGATGGGCAGCACGACGTAGGGGAAGAACACGAGGTCGCGGAGCGCGACGACCGGAAGGCGCTCGGGGATGTCGACCTGGTCGTCGGCGCGGATGAGGAGCGGCATGCGCTATCGTATGCGCTCACGTCTTTTCACGACAGGAGCGAAGCCCTAAGCGGTGGATCGCGGTGCCGACTGTCGGCTGGACTACAACTCGTCGAGGCTCGGCCGAGGCTAGGCTTCGCGCTTCCGTTCGGCGGGATTGAGCACCAGCAGCGGGGGAACGCCGTGGTCGATCGACTCGGCGGTCACGATCACCTCGCGCACGTCGCGTCGCGAGGGAATCTCGAACATCACGTCTCGCATCACGGTCTCGATGATCGAGCGCAGACCCCGCGCGCCGGTGTTGCGCTCGAGCGCGCCCTTGGCGATGGCGCGGATGGCCGCAGGCTCGAACGTGAGCCCGATGCCCTCGAGCTCGAACATCTTGTCGTACTGCTTCACGAGCGCGTTCTTCGGCTCCTGGAGAATGCGCACGAGCGCGTCCTCGTCGAGGCTGTCGAGCGGCACCGTGACGGGTAGGCGTCCCACGATCTCCGGAATCATGCCGTAGCGCTGGAGATCTTCCGGCTCCACGGAACGGAGGACGTTGCCTTCCTTCGCCTCGATCTCCTCTCCGCTGAAGCCGATCCGACGCTTGCCGATCCGGCTCTCGACGATCTGCTCGAGCCCGTCGAACGCGCCGCCGCAGATGAAGAGGATGTTGCGCGTGTTGATCTGGATGTACTCCTGCTGCGGGTGCTTGCGGCCACCCTGCGGCGGCACGCTCGCGATCGTGCCCTCCAGGATCTTGAGCAGCGCCTGCTGGACACCTTCGCCCGACACGTCTCGCGTGATGGACGGGTTCTCCGACTTGCGCGCGATCTTGTCCATCTCGTCGATGTAGACGATGCCGCGCTCGCACTCGGCGACGTTGAAGTCGGCGGCCTGGAGCAGACGCACGAGGATGTTCTCGACGTCCTCGCCTACGTACCCCGCCTCGGTGAGCGTCGTGGCGTCGGCGATCGTGAACGGCACGTTGAGCGTGCGCGCCAGCGTCTGCGCGAGCAGCGTCTTGCCGACGCCGGTCGGGCCGATGAGCAGGATGTTCGCCTTGTCGATCTCCACCTCGTCGAGCACGCCCTGGTGGCTGACCCGCTTGTAGTGGTTGTAGACCGCGACCGAGAGGGCCTTCTTGGCCATCTCCTGGCCGATCACGTACTGGTCGAGGACCGCCTTGATCTCCTCCGGCGTCGGGCTGGGCGCCACGTGCTCCTGGGCTTCCCTCTCTTCCTCCTCGGCCAGGATCTCGTTGCAGAGCGAAATGCACTCGTTGCAGATGTAGACGTTGGGTCCGGAGATGAACTTCTTGACGCTCTCCTTGGACTTGCCGCAGAAGCTGCACCGAAGGTGCTTGTCGCTCGTCATGATTTCTTCTCCCTGACGTCGGCGTCCGCCGGCTTGCCGTTGCCCGTCTGGAGCGCGCCTTCCAGAACGCGGTCGATGAGGCCGTAGTCGACGGCCTCCTGCGGGCTCATGAAGCGGTCGCGGTCCACGTCGTCCGCGATCCGTTGGATGCTCTGGCCGGAATGCTTGGCGATGATCGCGTTCAGCCGCTCGCGGATGTTCAGGACCTCCTTGGCCGCGATCTCGATGTCGGCCGCGGTGCCCTGGTACCCTCCGGAGGGTTGGTGGAGCATGATGCGCGAGTTGGGGAGGGAGTTGCGCTTGCCCTTCGCGCCGGCGGTCAGGAGCACCGCTCCCATGGAGAGCGCCATGCCGACGCAGAACGTCGAGACCGGAGCCCTCAGGTGCTGCATCGTGTCGTAGATCGCCAGGCCGGCGTACACGCTGCCCCCGGGCGAGTTGATGTACATGTAGATGTCGCGCTCGGGATCTTCCGCGTCGAGGAAGAGGAGCTGGGCCACGATGATGTTGGCCACGTTGTCGTCGATGCCGCTCCCCAGGAAGATGATCCGGTCCATGAGGAGCCGACTGAAGATGTCGTAGCTCCGCTCGCCCCGGCTCGTCCGCTCGATGACGTACGGCGGATAAATCGTCATGTGATCTCCGACTGCGACGTGAGAAACTCGAATACTTTGCGCTCGGTGAGCTCGCGCTCGATCGACTCGAGCCGGCCCGCCTTCTGTAAGCTCGCGTAGACCTTCGCCGGCGTCGTCTGGTTGGCGGCGGCGATCTCCTCGACGCGGGCGTCGATCTCGTCCTCGGTCGCGGCGAGGCCCCTCTCGTCGGCGAGCCGGTCGATGGCCAGGATGCGCTTCACCGCGCGCTCGGCTTCGGGCCGGAGCTGCGCGCGCGCTTCGGCGAGCTTGTCGGCCGGAACGTCCTTCGGATTGCCGAGGATCGAGTCGAGATAACGGTCCACCATCGACGCCGGGACGTCGAAGGGGTTCGCCTCGAGCACCAGGTCGAGCAGCTGCGCGCGCACGGCGGAGTCCGCTCTCTGCGCGTTCTCCTTCTCCATGTCCTCGCGTACCTTGGCGGTGAGCTCGGCGAGCGTCTCGAAGTCGCCCACCGACTTGGCGAGCGAGTCGTCGAGCGGCGGCAGCTCGAGTGTCTTGCGACCGACGAGCGTGATGCGCACGCGCTCCTGGACGCCTCGGCGCGACTCGTCCTGCAGATCGTCCGGGAAGCGGATGTCGAAGTCCCCCTGGCTCGCCGCTTCCGCGCCGCCGAGCGTCAATGTCTTGATGCTCGCCTCGATATCCGGGATGGCATCCCCGCGACCGAGCACGAGCTCGTAGTCGCGGGCTTCCGCGTCCGAGCCGTCGAGCCGGAGGATCTTCACCGAGACCAGATCGCCCTCCGCCGGCGACCCCTCGTCGACCGACCGCCACGCGCCGTTCTGCTCGCGGATGCGCGCGAGCACCTCGTCCACGTGCTGATCCTTCACCTCGTGAACGGGTCGCTTGACCGCGAACCCACCGAGGCGGGCCAGCTCGAAGACCGGTTGGACGTCGAAGGCGACCTCGAACTTCAGGTCCTGCTCGGGCTCGTACTGCACGTCCTCGATGTGCCCCTCGCTGATCGGCTGGAGCTTCTCGCTCTCCAGGGCCTGGCGGTACGCCTCCTGGATGAGCTTGTCGAGGGCTTCCTTCCGCAGGGCGCCCCCGAACTGCTTCTCGATCACGCGGGTCGGAACGCGTCCCTTCCGGAACCCCTTCAGCCTAGCCTGCGAGGCGAAGCGGCGAGCGGTCCGTTGCTCTTCCTCACGGACGACGGCTGCCGGAACGGTGACGCTCATCTTTCGGCGCCATCGTTCCTGTTCCTGCACGGAGACCTGCAACCGTGATGCGTCCATGCTCATTCTACCTGCGCGCGCCCGGCGGCTTCGGTTGAGAGGGATCTGGGTATGCGAAAGGGGGGACTCGAACCCCCACGGCTTTTGGCCACGGGATCCTAAGTCCCGCGCGTCTACCAGTTCCGCCACTTTCGCGCGCCCAGGGAAGATAAACCCGGCGCGGAGAGCGGTTCAATCTTCGGCTGTCCACGAAGTGGTCCGGAAATGAAGCGAGGCGCGGGGACTCCGTCCCCGCGCCCCGTGAAGCCACTGGCGGCGGCCGCCTCAGGGCATCCTGAGGTTCACCACCCGCTCGTCCCCCGACGCGTCCTGGAAGTGGAGCGTGACGATCTCGCCGGGGGCGACCCCGTCGAGCGCCCGCGCCACGTCATCGCGCGTCCGGATGACCGTATCGTTGACGCGGATCAGCTTGTTGCGCACGAACGCGCCGACGTTGCGGCGCTGCGCGGCGCTGCCCGGGGCCACGTCCTGCAGGACCACGCCGCCGGGTGCGTTGAAGCCGAGCTGCTCCGCGAGCTCCGCGTCGAGCTCCTGCAGGTTGATGCCGAGCCGGTCCTCCGAGTGCACGACCGGCGCTTCGGCGACCGTGCGTGGCCCGTTGATCGGCGCCTCGGCGAGGCGCACGGACAGGTCCATACGACGTCCGTCGCGGTAGACGGTGACGTCGATCCGGTCGCCGGGGTGCCGCTCGGCGATCTTCGCCTGCAGCTCGGCCACGTAGCCGACGGGCTCGCCGTCGATGGCGACGATGACGTCCTCCGGCTCGAGCACGCCGGCCGCCGGCGTCTCGTCCTCGACCGTCTGCACGAGGACGCCCGAGACCGCCGGCAGGCTGTAGACCTCCGCGTCCTCGGCCGTGACGTTCTGGATCGAGACGCCCATCCGCGGGCGCTGGACCGTGCCGAACTCGATCAGGTCCTCCATGACACGCCGCGCCAGGTTGATCGGGATGGCGAAGCCGTAGCCCTGGTAGACGCCCGTGGAGGAGGCGATGGCGGAGTTGATGCCCACGACCTGACCGCGGAGGTTCACCATCGGGCCCCCGGAGTTGCCGGGGTTGATCACGGCGTCGGTCTGGATGAAGTCCTCGATCGCGTAGCGCGACGCGACGTCACCGTAGCGAGGATCCTGCAGAAGGTCCTGCTGCAGGAGCTGCAGGCCCCGCCCGCGCGCGCTGATGATGCCCGCGGTGACCGTGAAGTCGAGCTGCGCCGAGTTGCCGAACCCCGGGTTGCCGATCGCCAGGATCCACTCGCCGACCTTCAGGTCGTCCGAGTTGCCGAACGACATGTGCGGGAGCGAGCCCCCCGCGTCGATCTTGATGACCGCCACGTCGGTGAACGGATCGGCCCCGACGATCCGCGCCGTGAAGTAGCGCCGGTCGGGGAAGTACACCGTCACCTCGTCCGCGCCTTCCACGACGTGGTTGTTCGTCAGGATGTAGCCGTCCTCCGAGACGATGAACCCGCTGCCGGATGCCACGCGGGGTGCCGGCTCGCCCAGGTCGCCTTGGTCGGGGAAGAAGCGGCGGAAGGCCTCGGGGACCTGCCCGGTCGGCGACACCGCCTGGCCGGGCCGCCTGCTCTCGATCCGCACGACGGCGGGCGTCACGGCCTCCGCGAGGTTCGTGAACGCCTCGCTGAGATCCAGCGCCGGCTGAACCTCGGCGGTCGAGACCTGCGGGCTCTCGGTGACGGACGGCATCGCGTGCGAGGTGCTCGTCCAACCGAGCCCGCTCGCCATGCCGACACCGAAGAGGAATGCAATCGCGCTATAGAAGACGACCTTCGCCTTCGCTTTGAGCGGGTCGTACATCGGATCTGGCCTCCCTTTCCTTGACTGCTGTCCTTAACTGCCGTCTCCGAGCCAACCGTACACGGAGGGGGCCGGAGCGGGTCCGGCCCCTCATCCCGACGGCCTCGTCCAACGGCCTCACAGCTTGGACGAAGGTAGCGCCCCGGCGCGTTGCCCGGTGAGCTATTTGTCGTCCACGATCTCGTAGTCGGCCTCGACCACGTCCTCGTCCGCCTTGGCGCCGTCCGCCCCGGGGGCGGGCTCCTCCGCCGTGGCTCCAGCGCCTTGTCCGCTCTCGCTGGCGGCTTCGGCCGCCTGGGCCTGGTACATCTCCTGGCCGGCGGCGCTGAACGCCTGCATGAGCGCGTCGCGGGCCGACGTCATGGCCCCCATGTCGTCGCCCTTGAGCGCCGTCTTGGCCTGCTCGAGGGCGCCGTTCAGGCGCTCCTTGGTGCCGCCGGAGACCTTCTCGCCCCATTCGGCGGTGTCCTTCTCCACCTGGTAGACGAGCGTGTCGAGACGGTTGCGGGCCTCCACCTTCTCGCGCCGGCCCTCGTCTTCCTGCGCGTGCACCTCGGCGTCCTTCACCATCCGATTGATCTCCGCCTCGGACAGCCCGCTCGAGGCTTCGATCCGGATCTTCTGCTCCTTACCCGTGGTGCGGTCCTTCGCCGACACGTGCAGGATGCCGTTCGCGTCGATGTCGAACGTGACCTCGACCTGCGGCATGCCGCGGGGTGCCGGCGGGATACCGGTGAGCTGGAACTTGCCGATCGTCTTGTTGTCCACGGCCATCTTCCGCTCGCCCTGGAGCACGTGGATCTCGACGGTCGTCTGGCTGTCCTCCGCGGTCGAGAACACCTCGGCCTTCTTGGTCGGGATCGTGGTGTTCCGCTCGATGAGCGGCGTCATCACGCCGCCGAGCGTCTCGATGCCGAGCGAGAGCGGCGTGACGTCCAGCAGCAGCACGTCCGTGACGTCGCCCGCGAGCACGCCGCCCTGGATCGCCGCGCCGACCGCCACCACCTCGTCGACGTTCACGCCCCTGTGGGGATCCTTGCCGAAGAACTTCTTCACGATGTCCTGGATCTTCGGGATGCGCGTCGAGCCGCCGACCAGGATCACCTCGTCGATGTTCTTCACCTCGAGACCCGCGTCCTTGATCGCCTTCTCCATCGGCGGGATGGTGCGCTGGATGAGGTCGTCGACGAGCTGCTCGAACTTGGCCCGCGAGAGGCTGTAGTTGAGGTGCTTCGGACCTTCCTGCGTGGCCGTGATGAAGGGCAGGTTGATGTCCGAGGACATCGTGGTCGAGAGCTCCATCTTGGCCTTCTCGGCGGCTTCCTTCAGCCGCTGGAGCGCCATCGAGTCCTTGGCCAGGTCGATGCCCTGGTCCTTCTTGAACTCGGTGACCAGCCAGTTGATGATGCGCTGGTCGAAGTCGTCACCACCCAGGTGGGTGTCGCCGTTCGTGGACTTCACCTCGAAGACGCCGTCGCCGAGCTCGAGGATCGAGATGTCGTACGTGCCGCCGCCCAGGTCGAAGACCGCGATCTTCTCGTCCTTCTTCTTGTCGAGGCCGTAGGCGAGCGCTGCCGCCGTCGGCTCGTTGATGATCCGGAGCACCTCGAGGCCGGCGATCTTGCCGGCGTCCTTGGTGGCCTGGCGCTGCGCGTCGTTGAAGTACGCGGGCACCGTGATGACCGCCTGGCTGACCTTCGAGCCCAGGTAGTCCTCGGCCGTCTGCTTCATCTTCTGGAGGATCATCGCGCTGATCTCCGGCGGATTGAACGTCTTATCCGCATTCGGGATCTTCACCTGCACGCGCCCGCTCCCATCGGCGGTGACGTCGTACGGGACGAGCTTCTCCTCCTCCTGCACCTCGGTGTGCTTGCGCCCCATGAAGCGCTTGATGGAGAAGACGGTGTTCTCCGGGTTCGTGATGGCCTGCCGGCGGGCGACCTGACCCACCAGCCGCTCGCCGTCCTTCGTGAAGGCGACGACCGACGGGGTCGTCCGTCCTCCCTCCGAGTTGGGGATCACGACGGGCTCTCCGCCCTCCATGACCGCGACGACCGAGTTCGTGGTCCCGAGGTCGATTCCGATCACCTTGCCCATTGAGGCCCCCTGTTGTTCGTTGAGCGCGTGTTCGCGGAGGCGACGCACGCCCGAAAGAGTCGCTTGGCTGCGGCACGCGTCGTGCAATCGATGTGCCTACACGAGGGGCCGAATTTCCGCCGGTTTGACGGTTCGAGGCACCGGCGGCTGCCAGTGTGGCATAGGCCTCCTCCGGACTGACGGGGTCCATGTTTCCACTCAAGGACGACAATCCCACCGAGCTGTTCCCCGTCGTCACCCTCCTCATCATCGCCCTGTGCGTGTGGGCGTGGTGGTCGGTCCAGGGGGCCGGGCTGTCGGAGGCGTCCCTCACCGACTCCGTGTGTGCGCTCGGCGCGATCCCGGCGGAGGTGACCGGAGCCGCCGCGAACGGCGAGCGGCCCTGCGCGCTGGGCGGGCTCACATGGCAGGCGCTCCTCACGTCGATGTTCATGCACGGGAGCTGGATGCACCTGATCGGCAACATGTGGTTCCTGTGGATCTTCGGGAACAACGTGGAAGACTCGATGGGGCACCTTCGCTTCCTCGTGTTCTATCTGCTGAGCGGCCTCGTCGCGGCGCTCGCGCACGTGTTCACCGACCCCACGTCGGCGGTGCCGATGGTCGGCGCCTCGGGCGCGATCAGCGCGATCATGGGCGCGTACCTGGTCCTGTTTCCGAGGGCCTCGGTCTACACGCTGTTCATCATCGTCGTGTTCGTCCGCGTGATCCCGCTCCCGGCGTGGGTGATGCTCGGATATTGGATCCTCCTCCAGGTCTTCTCGTCGATGGCCGTTCCGGCGACCGGCGGCGGCGTGGCGTACGTCGCGCACATCGGCGGATTCCTGGCTGGCGCGGGGCTGATCTTCGTCTTTCGAAATCCCAAGCTGGTCGCCGCCAAACGGGGTGGCATCCGGCTGCCTCGGAGCGAGATCCAGCATGGGGGCTGGTGGTGATGGCGGGGGGTGAGCGCGCGGCAGTGGAGGCGATCGTCCGCGACCTGGAGGCCGCCTGGAACGCGATGGATGCCGAGGCGTTCGCGGCGCCGTTCACGGAGGATGCGGACTTCGTGAACATCGTGGGCGAGCACCACCGCGGGCGGGCCGCGATCGTCGAGGGCCATCGCGCGATCTTTCGAGACTTCTACGCGAACAGCACGGCTCGCATGAAGGTGCTGGCGGTCAGGCTGCTCGGGCCCGATGTCGCGTTGGCGCACGTGCACTCGGTGCTCGACGCGCCGAAGGGCCCGCTCGCCGGGCGCAACGCGGCGCTCTTCTCGATGGTGCTCACGAAGACCCGCCGCGGCGGTGGCGACGGTTGGGAGATCGCCGCCTTCCACAACACCAGGCAGATGGCGCGCGGTCGGAGGCCGCCGGCCGACAAGGATCTCGACGCGTAACGCTTGCGCCGCGGGGGACGGCGACGAGATCGTCGTCGCATGTCCGATCGCGCCTCCATCGCCGACGCGGCGGCTCAGCTACGGGCGAGGGTCACGCTGCGGCCGCGCGTCGCGATCGTGCTCGGGTCCGGTCTCGGGCACATCGTCGACGAGCTCACGGACGCCGAGTCCGTCGACTTCGAGCGCCTGCCGGGCTTTCCGCCCACCGGCGTGCCGGGTCACGCCGGCCGCTTCGTGTTCGGGCGGCTGGGCGGGGTGGAGGTTCTCGTCCAAGCCGGGAGGTACCACGCGTACGAGGGGCACTCGCCGGACGTCGTGGCCGCTCCCGTCCGGGTGGCCGCCGAGATCGGCGTCGAGACGCTCGTGCTCACCAATGCCGCCGGGGGCATTCGAGGTACGCTCCACCCCGGTGACATCGTTCTCCTGGAGGACCACATCAACCTCATGTTCCGGAACCCGTTGGTCGGCGCCGTCCGGGACAGCGAGGAGCGCTTTCCCGATATGAGCGCCCCCTACGATGCGGAGCTCAGGTTACTCGCGGTGGAGGCCGCGGCCGAGGCCGGGGTCGCGCTCCAGAGCGGCGTCTATGCCGGCGTGCTCGGCCCGTCCTACGAGACGGCTGCCGAAGTCCGCATGCTCGCGAAGCTCGGTGCCGACGTCGTCGGCATGTCCACCGTGCCGGAGGTGATCGTCGCGCGCGCGCGCAGGATGCGGTGCCTCGCCTTCACGGTCGTGACGAACAAGGCCACCGGCCTCGGAGGCGGTGAGCTGTCGCACGAGGAGGTGGTGGCGGTGGGACGCTCGGCGGGCGAGAGGCTGGGACGGGTGTTGCGGGCGTTGGTGCCTAGGCTGTAGAGGTCGAGCGGGTCGGACCCTCAGTCGGGCACCACGAAATGACTGATCGGCCCGTGTCCCGATCCGAGACCCGGAGCCATGGTGATCGCCTTGGCGACGTAACGCACGGCGTGGTCGACCGCGTCGCGCAGCGTGTCGCCCCGGGCGAGACAAGCGGTGATCGCGGCGGACAGGGTGCAGCCGGTTCCGTGCGTGTGGGGGGTGTCGATGCGCGTGCGGCTCCACGTGTGCTCGCCCTCGGCATCGACCAGGAGATCGACCATGTCGTCGCCGGCGAGGTGTCCGCCCTTCACCAACACCGCCCGCGCCCCCAGCTGCCGGATGCGGGCGGCGGCGACGCGCATGTCGTCGACGCTGGCGACGGACACGCCGGCGAGGATCTCCGCCTCCCGGAGGTTGGGGGTGACGACGTGGGCGAGCGGGAGCAGCTCCCTGGTGAGCGACACGATCGCGTCCTCGGCGAGCAGGCGGTCGCCGCTCGTGGCCACCATCACCGGGTCCAAGACGTAGTTCGTCAGCCCTTGGCGGCCGATGTCCGCGGCGACCGCCGAGACGAGCTCGGCCGTCGCGAGCATCCCGGTCTTGAAGGCGGCGGGCCGGAGATCCGTGACGATCGCTTCGAGCTGAGCCCGTACGTCCTCGAGAGGAACGACGTGGACCGCGCTCACGCCCCGTGTATTTTGCGCGGTGATGGCCGTGACGACGCTGGTTCCCCACACCCGGAACGCATGAAAAGTCTTCAGGTCCGCCTGGATGCCTGCCCCGCCGCCGGAGTCGCTGCCGGCGATGGTCAGCGCGATGGGGATCGAATCGTGGCTCATACGGGAAGCTCGCGTCCGTGCCGGGACTGAGCCAGCGGCGTGCCGCGCTGGTCGCGCGGCTCCGCGTCGCGAAGAGCCGCGCGACGGAACGTGCGGTTCTCGTCGAAGGCGTGCGCGCGGTGCGCGAGGCGCTCGACGCGGGCGTCGACGTCCGGTTCGCCGCGTCATCGCCCCGCCTCGAGACCACGGAGGAAGGCCGGGCGCTCGCGGCGAGGCTACGGCGCCTCGATCTCACGAAGATCGATGACGCGGACCTCCCCGACGTCTCCGATACCGAGCACTCGCAGGGCGTGCTCCTCGTGGGTGCCGAGCCGGAGGCGAGCCTGGGCTCGATCCGTCCCAAGGGGCGCTACCTCGTGCTGGACGGCGTTCAGGATCCGGGCAACGCGGGCACGCTCGTGCGAGCGGCGGTGGCGTTCGGGCTCGACGCCGTCATCTGCCTCGACGGAACGGTGGACCCCTGGATCCCGAAGACCGTGCGGGCTTCGGCCGGGATGATCTTCCGGTTGCCGATCATGAAAGCGAGCTCGGCCGAGATGGTCGAGCGCCTGCACGGCGCCATGGTCCCCATGTTCGTCGCGGATGCGGAGGGCGACGACCCGCACGCACACTCCACGGCGGAGGGATTCGCGTTGATCGTCGGCAACGAAGGCGTGGGGGTGCGGCGGGGGCTCGTCCTCCAGGCCGACGCGGTGATCGCCGTGCGCATGCCCGGTCCGGCCGAGTCGCTCAACGTGGCGGTGGCCGCGTCGATTCTGCTGCACTCGCTGACGGGGGAGGGCTCGCGTGGCTGAGAGCTGGGTCGTCCCGCTGGTCGCCGGACTCTTCGGGTCCATCATCGGATCGTTCCTGAACGTCTGCACGCTGCGATGGCCGAAGGACGAGTCGGTCGTCACCCCGCGCTCGCGCTGCCCGAAGTGCGGCGAGGCGATCCGCTGGTACGACAACGTGCCCATCCTCTCCTGGCTCGTCCTGCGCGGACGGTGTCGCAACTGCGCGGAGCCCGTGTCGGTGCAGTATCCGCTCGTCGAGCTCGCGTCGGGCCTCATGTGGGCGGGCGTGTTCGCGACGCACGGTGCGACCGGCGAGGCCGTGCGCGGCGCCACGTTCCTCACGATTCTCTTCGGGATCTCGATCTCGGACGCCCGCTTCTACATCATCCCGGACGAGTTCTCGGTCGGCGGCACCGTCTTCGGGCTCGGACTCTCCTTCCTGCCCGGTGGACCCACCTGGCTCGACTCGCTGCTGGGCGGCGCCGTCGGGTTCGTCGTTCTGTGGCTCGTCGGCGCGCTCGGCACTCGGCTCATCAAGAAGGTGTCACCCGGGCGCCTGGAGGAAGCCGGCGTCGATCAGGCGATGGGCGGTGGCGACGTGAAGATGATGATGATGGTCGGAACGTTCGTCGGCATCTGGGGCGTCGCGCTCACGATCTTCCTCGGATCGGTGCTCGCGCTGTTCGTGTTCGGACCGGTCTCGATGATCTCGAAGCGCCTCGTGCCGCTGGGCGTGTTCCTCGCGGCCGCCGGCGCGATCGCCTACACGTGGGGCGAACCGATCATCCGTTGGTACACGGAAAGCGTGGTGGGGCTCTGAGCCGGGGAAGCTCCTAAGGATCGGAGCAGTCCCGCGTGTAGCCGCACTGATCGCATACCAGCTTGCAGTGCGACTCGCGCATGGCATATCCGCAGAGGTCGCACACCGGCCGGCCCGTGCGAGACACCGGAGCCTCCCAGCGGTGCGGCTTGCTCTCCGGTGTCGGCCCCGCCGACTCCGCCCGATCGTCCTCGCCGAAAGCCGCCACGGCTCACTCCTCGGGAACGCGCCCGATTCCCTCCGCGAGATACTGGCGCGACAGATCAACGTAGTGTTGGCCGCCGTCCTTGAGCCATGCGGCGTCGCTGTCGAGCGTCTTCTTGATCTTGCCGGGCACGCCGGCGACCAAGCTGAGGGCGGGGATGTCCGCGCCCTCGAGCACCACGGTGCCCGCTGCGATCACACATTCGCTGCCGATCCGGGCGTTCTGGAGGATCACGGCGTTCATGCCGATCACGGTGCGGTCGCCGATCGTGCAGCACTCGAACTTGGCGCCGTGGCCGACGGTGACGTCGTCGCCGACGATCGTCGGCCCCCAATGGCCGACGTGGATCACGCAGTTCTCCTGCACGCTGGTTCGCTGCCCCACGACCACCCGGTGCTCCGGACTGTCCCCGCGCAGCACCGCTCCGAACCACACGCTCGACTCGGCGCCGATCGTGACGTCACCGATCACCACCGCGGTGGGCGCGAGGAAGACGGAGGAGTGGATCCTGGGTCGCTTGCCGTCGAAAGGAAGGACGAGCGCCATGGTCGCTTCTCCCGAGCTAGACGCTCGCAGCGGGCTCGGGGAGACGCGTCACGCGGGCCCGCACGACCTGGGTGTGGGTCGCGTCCAGGATGTCCACGCGCACGCTGCCGCTGACGAAGCTGTCCCCGCGCCGCGGGACGTGGCCGATCTCCTCCAGGATGAACCCGTTCAGCGTCCGGCGCTCGTCGGCGGGCAGCTCGATGCCGAGCGCCTCGTTGAGCTCGCGGAGCTCCGTGGCGGCGTCGCACTCGAGCGAGGTCTGCGAGACCTGCGTGATGGCTTCGCGCTCCGGCTGATCGGTCTCGTCGTCGATCTCACCGACGAGCTCGTCCACGACGTCCTGCAGCGTGACGATGCCGTCGGTCCCCCCGAACTCGTCGGCGACGATTCCCATGTGGATGCGCCGGTCGCGAAAGTCCTCGAGCAGCTTGCTGAGTGACACGGCACCCGGGATGAAGAACGGGGAGCGCGCCAGCTCGACGAGCGGGACGTCGCCCCGGCCCTCCACGTGGTGCTCGTAGGCCTCGCGCACGTACACGACGCCGGTGATGTTGTCGATGCTGCCGTGGTAGATCGGCACGCGCGTATAAGGCACGTGCGGCAGATCCGGGATGACGTCGCTGAGCATCAGGTCGTCGCTCCACGCGAAGATGTCCACGCGCGGGACCATCACGTGGGCGGCGGTCAGCTCGTCGAAGCGGAACGCGCGCTCGACCAGGTGGCCCTCGTCCTCCTCGAGCACGCCCTCCGCCTCTCCCAGCTCCTGGATCTCGCGGAGCTCGCGGTGCTCCGTGGACAGCGGCTCTTCGCCGTTGCGGGTCACGAAACGATCCTCGAGCCGCTCCACGGGGCCGGTGAACCAACGTGTCCAGCGCGCGGTGAGCAGGAGCGCCGGCGCGGAGGCGAGCGCGAGACGGACGGGATGCTTGGCGGCCAGGACGTGGGGGAGCACGTCGACGATGAGGTGGATCCCCGCGATGCCGAAGAGGATCACCAGCGCGCTGGCGAAGGGCGAGTGCCAGGCCTCCACGCCCATGACCACGCCGATGCTGAGGGCGATCATGTTCCACGTCCGGGTGATCATGCGGATGCTCGCGCGCAGCGTGGGCTCGATCTCGCGCACCTCGGCGAGAGCGTCGGCGCCGCTGAAGCCCTCCCGCTGCAGCGTCGCGATGCGATGCCTGCTGATCTGGTAAGCCGCGGCCTGGGCCGCGGTCAGCGTCGCCGAGGCCAGAACGAGGAGGGCGGCCAGGGCCGCCGCCATGGTCACCATTCGGTGGCTAAGACCAACCCTCGCTCTCTTGGAGCAGCTCGCGGATCACGTCGCGCGTGCTGCGGCCGTCCGCCTCGGCCTCGAAGTTGAGGACGAGCCTGTGCGCGAGCACCGCGGGGGCCACCGCACGGACGTCGTCATAGGACGGCATGGCCGCGCCGCGTGACGCCGCCCTCGCCTTGGCACCCAGCACGAGGAACTGCGACGCGCGTGGTCCGGCGCCCCACGCGACGTACTTCCGGCTCACGGGCGACGCCTCGCCGGACGGACGGGTGGCGCGGGCCAGGCGGACGGCGAACGAGACGAGCGACGGCGAGACGGGAACACGCCGCACGAGACGCTGGAGATCGATCAGCTCCGCCGCCGTCACCACGCGCGTCACCTCGACGATCTCCTCGCCGGTGGTGCGCATGGCGATGTCCTCCTCCTCGGCCTTGGAGGGGTAGTAGATCGGAAGCTCGAGCATGAAGCGATCGAGCTGCGCCTCGGGAAGCGGATAGGTTCCTTCCTGCTCGATCGGGTTCTGCGTCGCGAGCACGAAGAAGGGGGGAGGCAATGGGTACGTCTCGCCCGCCGCCGTGACCGCCCGCTCCTGCATGGCCTGGAGGAGGGCAGCCTGGGTCTTCGGCGGGGTGCGGTTGATCTCGTCGGCCAAGACCACGTTCGCGAAGATCGGACCCTTCACGAACCGGAAGATGCGCCGGCCGGTCGTCCGGTCCTCCTCGATCACCTCGGTGCCGGTGATGTCCGTCGGCATGAGGTCCGGCGTGAACTGGATGCGGCTGAACTGCAGATCGAGCGCCTCGGCGAGGGTCTGGACGAGGAGCGTCTTGGCCAGGCCCGGCACGCCGACCAGCAGGGCGTGGCCGTTGGCGAGCAGGGCGGTCAACAGCTCGTCGACCACGTCACGCTGCCCCACGATCCGCTTCTCGATCTGGGTGCGCATGGCCTCCGATACTTCGGCCGTGCGCTCCAGGAGCTCGACGTCGCGATCGGCGAGCGTCGCTGCTTGAGTGGTCATCTGGCTCCGGGTGGGGCGCCGAGTGGTGAGCCGAAGAGAAGGCGCCAACAATAGACGTCCATTTTCCCGGCCGTCAACGGCTCGACAACGTGTCCCGGAGGGGTCGGAACTCCGCTTGCGCTTTTTTTCACAAGGACTATTTTCCTTCGCCTACGGCGGTGGAGTGACCTGGGAAGGCGACGTGGGACCGAGGTTGACGTAGGGCACCGAGGAGGGCGTAGCGGTGGCCGGAGACCCGAAGGGCTCGGCCCCTGAGTCAGGTCCGAGCGAGGTGATTCGGGCATCGGGGCAGTTCATGGGCCTCGGTCTCACCTGGGCGCTGTCCGTGCTCCTCTTCCTGGGCGTAGGCGCGTGGTTGGACTCCAGGCTGGGCACCCGTCCCTTCCTTCTGATCTTGGGGGCGTTCGTGGGGGCCGGTGCAGGATTCTACTACCTCTACTTTCACATCGTGATCGAACCCCGCCAGCGCGAACGAGCCGAGACCGATCAGGAAGGCCCCGATCACCCGAGCGGTGACGGGAAATGAGCGCTTCGATGTCGCTCAAGTATGGTGCGGCGGCGCTGCTCTTGGTGGCTGCCTTCACCCTCGCGCTCTGGCCCTTCCTCGATCAGCCCTCCCGCCGGGGGGTGCTCACCGCCGGGCTGATCGCGCTGCCGGTGCAGGTGCTCGCGTTCGCGACGCTCGTACGACGTCATGGCCGAACCCACGGCTTCCTGGCCGCGTGGGCGGGTGGGATGGCGCTTCGGGCGATCGTGGTGGTCGTCACGGCGGTGGTCGTGGTGCAGACCCAGGCGGCCGGCGCCGTCGCGCTGCTGCTCGGGCTCGCCGGGTTCTTCTTCCTGCTGCTCATGCTCGAGGCGGCGTTCTTCCGGTCGAGCACCCCTCGATGAGCGTGCTGTCCGCCGCGACGGCGATCCAGGGTGGCGGTGCGGCCGCGGCCCAAGCACCCGGAGAAGGCCCCGATCTGCAGGGCATGCTGATGCATCACCTGCTCGACGGGTCCGAGATCGAGTTCACGATCCTCGGGCGCGGGTTCGTCTGGCATCTGCCGCAGTGGGAGCCGGTGCACATCGCCGGCATGACGATCGACTTCTCGCCCACCAAGCACGTCGTCTTCGTCGTCCTCGCCGCTCTCCTCTGCCTCGCGATCTTCCTGCCGATCGCCGCGGCGATGAAGGGCAAGTACGCGAACAAGGCGCCCAAGGGCCTCGCGAACGCGATGGAGGCGATGATCCTCTACTTCCGCGACGAGGTCGTCCGCAGGAACATCGGCCACGGCGCCGACGCCTATACCGGCTACATCCTGACCATCTTCTTCTTCATCCTGTTCATGAACGTGCTCGGGCTGCTGCCGTTCGGCTCGGCCGCCACGGGCAACTTCATGGTCACCGGAGCGCTCGCCCTCGTCACGTTCGTCGTCGTCGAGATCTCCGGGATGCGTGCGCTCGGCTTCAAGGGCTACATGGGCACGATCTTCTACGCGCCCCACGACCTGAACCCGATCGGAAAAGCGATCATGCTCGTGATCCTGACCCCGGTCGAGTTCCTCGGGAAGCTCACCAAGCCGTTCGCTCTGATGATCCGTCTGTTCGCGAACATGATGGCGGGGCACACGCTCGTGCTCTCGCTGCTCGGCATGATCTTCATGTTCGCCACGGCGGGCGCCGTGGTCGCGGGATTCGTTTCGGTGGCATCCATCGGGATGGTCACCGCGATCATGCTGCTCGAGATCTTCGTCGCGTTCCTGCAGGCCTACATCTTCGCGATGCTCACGTCAGTCTTCATCGGGCTGATCCGCCACGCCCACTGATTTCCACCCTTCAAAGGACATAGCCGACATGCTGTACGGAATGCTCGCCCTCTTCCAGGACGCCGCGATGGACGCCGAGACGGCGAAGAACTCGCTCAGCCTCCTGGGCGCCGGCATCGGAATCGGGCTCTGCGTCGTCGGAGCCGGGATCGGAATCGGCCAGATCGGCAACGGCGCCACGCAGGGCATCGCGCGTCAGCCCGAGGCCGCGGCCACCATCCAGACGGCCGCCATCATCCTGTCGGCGCTCATCGAAGGCGCCGCGCTCTTCGGGCTGGTCATCACGATTCTCTACAAGTTCTTCTAGGCCCCCGATGGCGAGTCGAATCGTCTCGTCGGCGCTCGTGCTGCTGGCGTCGGTGCCGAGCGCCCTCTGGGCGCAAGGCGGTGGCGAAGCCGAGGGCGGCGGCGGTCTCTACGACATCAACACGGGCCTGTCGGCCTGGACGTTGATCGTCTTCGTGCTGCTGGTGGTGATCCTCGGCAAGTTCGCGTGGAAGCCGATCCTGCAGAACGTCGAGTCTCGGGAGAAGGGCATTCAGTCCGCGCTCGACGAGGCGGCTCAGCGCAACGCGGAGGCGGCCAGGTTGCTGGACGAGCATCGCGCGCAGATCGCCGATGCGCGCCGGCAGGCCGCCGAGCTGATCGCCGAGGGCCGGACCGCCGGTGAGGGCGTGCGGAAGTCGATCGAGGAGAAGGCGCGAGTGGAGGCGCAGCAGATCGTCGAGCGCGCGCGCCAGGAGATCGAGCGCGAGCGTGACGCCGCGATCGCGGCGCTGCGGAAGGAGTCGGTCGATCTGGCGCTCGCCGCCGCCGCCAAGCTGATGCAGCAGAACCTCGATCAGGGCAAGGACCGTCAGCTCGTCGAGCGGTACCTGACGGAGCTGGACGGTCGACCCGCCGGCAAGACCGCGCAGCCGGACGGAGCCCGCGCGCCAGGAGTCCGAGCTTGAGGGACGAAACCGTCTCCAAGAACTACGCCGAGACGCTCTTCGAGCTCGGCAGGAAGCACGGCGCCATCGACGAGTACGGGTCGGCGCTCGACGCGGTCGCGCGGCTCCTCGACGAGGACCGGCGCTTCCGGCTGTTCCTCGAGACGCCGCGCATCGACGACGCGGAGAAGAAGGAGGTCGTCCGCAAGGCGCTCGGCGGCCGACTGCCGCAGAACGTGCTCAACTTCGTGCTCGTCACGATCGACAAGCGGCGTCAGCGTCTGCTCCGGGAGATCTCCCGTCAGTACAACGCGCTGGTCGACGCGCACAGGAACAGGGAGCACGTCGAGGTCACGCTCGCGCGCGCGGCCAGCGACGACACCGAGAAGCTCATCGCGACCAAGCTGTCGAGCGTGCTGGGCAAGGAGGCGATCCCCCACTTCCGGGTGAAGCCGGAGATCATCGGGGGCCTCGTCGTGCGCACGGGCACGAGCATCTACGACGGATCCGTCCGCAGGCGGCTCGAGGGCATGCGCAGGCAGCTGCTCCGCGCCGAGATCTAGCGGGCGAACCAACTACATCAGGACGAAGCAATCATGGCGAACCAATCCCAGCTCCGGGCCGGCGAGATCAAGGACGTCCTCCTCAACGAGATCGAGAAGTACGAGGAAGAGCTGCACGCCGAGGAGATCGGCGAAGTCCTGGAGGTGAAGGACGGCATCGCGCGCATCTACGGGCTCACGAAGGCGATGGCCTCCGAGATGCTCCAGATCACCTCGTCGGTGACGGGTGAGACGGTCACCGCCCTCGCGCTGAACCTCGAAGAGGACAACATCGGCGCGGTGATCATGGGTGAGTGGACCGGCCTCCACGAGGGTGACCAGGTCCAGCGGACGGGCCGCGTGCTCGACGTGAACGTCGGTGCGGGCTACCTCGGTCGCGTCGTGGACCCGCTCGGCAACCCGCAGGACGGGCTGGGGCCGGTCACGGGCATCGAGGGTCGCCGTCAGATCGACATCGTGGCGCCGGGCATCGTGAAGCGGCAGCCCGTGAAGGAGCCTCTCCAGACGGGCATCAAGGCGATCGACTCGATGATCCCGATCGGCCGCGGCCAGCGCGAGCTGATCATCGGCGACCGCGGCACCGGCAAGACGGCCGTCGCGATCGACACGATCCTCAACCAGAAGGAAACCGGCGTCATCTGCATCTACTGCGCGATCGGGCAGCGCGCGGGTAAGGTGCGCGCGGTGGTGGAGACGCTGCGCGAGCACGACGCGCTCAAGTACACGATCGTCGTGGCCGCGAACGCGTCCGATCCGGCCCCGATGCAGTACATCGCGCCGTACTCGGCCACCGCGATGGCCGAGCACTTCATGTGGCAGGGCAAGCACACGCTCGTCGTCTACGACGACCTCTCCAAGCAGGCGCAGGCGTACCGGCAGCTGTCGCTGGTGCTCCGCCGCCCGCCCGGCCGCGAGGCGTACCCGGGCGACGTGTTCTATCTGCACTCCCGCCTGCTCGAGCGCGCGTCGAAGCTCGCCGACGAGCACGGCGGCGGGTCGCTCACGGCGCTGCCCATCATCGAGACGCAGGCGGGCGACGTCTCGGCCTATATCCCGACCAACGTGATCTCGATCACGGACGGCCAGATCTTCCTCGAGCCGGACCTGTTCTACTCGGGCGTGCGACCGGCGGTCAACGTCGGCATCTCGGTGTCGCGCGTGGGCTCGAACGCGCAGACGAAGGCGATGAAGCAGGTCGCCGGCCGTCTGCGGCTGGACCTCGCGCAGTACCGCGAGCTCGAGGCGTTCGCGCAGTTCGGCTCCGACCTCGACGCGGCGACGCAGCGCCAGCTCGCGCGCGGCGCGCGCACGGTCGAGCTGCTCAAGCAGCCGCAGTACCAGCCGATGCCCAACGAGAACCAGGTCGCGGCCATCTTCGCCGTGACGAACGGCTACCTCGACCAGGTCGACGTGGAGCGCGTGCGGCAGTGGGAGCGCGGCTTCCACGAGGCGCTCGCCGCCAAGCACCCCGACGTCCTGAAGGGCATTCGCGAGACGAAGGCGCTCGGCGACGACGTGAAGGCCAAGCTCATCAAGGCGATCGAGTCGTACAATGCGACCTTCGCGGCCGAGAAGCAGTTGGCCGGCGTCGCGTAGAGGACGGACGAGGAGCCGCCGTGGCCGGAGCCCGCGAAGTCAAACGACGGATCAAGTCCGTCGAGAACACCAAGCAGATCACGCGTACGATGGAGCTCGTCGCGACGTCGAAGCTCAAGCGCGCGACGGACCGGGTGTACGCGGCGCGCCCGTACGCGCAGGGGCTGCAGGAGATCGTGTCGGGGCTCTACTCGCGAGAGCTCGCCGAGAAGTATCCGATTCTCAGGCGTCCCGAGACGGTGAAGCGGGCCGCCGTGCTGCTGCTGACGGCGAACCGCGGGCTCGCGGGCGGCTTCAACGCCAACCTCATCCGGCAGGCTCGCCAGCTGCTCGAGAAGCTCCGCGCCCAGGGCATCGAGACCGAGTTGCACATCGCCGGCAAGAAGGGAATCGCGTACTTCAAGTTCCGCGGCGAGCCCATGCTGACGCAGCGTACGGACATCTCGGACCGTCCCACGGTCGAGGACGCCGAGTCGCTCGTCGGCCCGATCCGTGAGCGCTTCGAGACCGGCGCGGTGGACGCGGTCTACCTCGTGAGCTCGCAGTTTCGCTCGGCGATGTCCACGCCCCCGCACACGCGCGAGCTGCTCCCGATCGCGGGAGGCGACGGCGCGCCGTCGGCCGACACGTACATCTTGTCTCCGAGCGGGGACATGATCCTCGAGCGCATCCTGCCGGCGTACGTCCGCAACGCGGTCTACACGGCGCTCGTCGAGAACCAGGCCGCCGAGCAGGGGTCGCGCCGCACGGCGATGAAGAACGCGACCGACAACGCGGGCGAGGTGCTCGAGCACCTGACCCGCACCTACAACCGGGCCCGTCAGGGCCAGATCACGCAGGAGATCGCCGAGATCGTCGGCGGCTCCGCAGCCCTCGAATAGCGGCTAACCAGAGGTCGACATATGGCAGAGAAGACAGGCAGCGTCGTCCAGGTCATCGGGCCGGTGCTCGACGTGGAGTTCGCCGCCGAAGACCTTCCCGAGATCTACAACGCGCTGAAGCTCGAGACCACGAACGAGGCGGGTCAGAAGATCTCCGTGGTCTGCGAGGTCCAGCAGCACATCGGCCGCGGGCAGGTTCGCGCGGTGTCGATGTCCTCGACCGACGGTGTGACGCGCGGCATGAAGGTCGTCGACACCGGCGCCGCGATCTCCGTCCCGGTGGGGGAGCCCGCGCTCGGACGCATCCTGAACGTGCTAGGCGAGCCGGTCGACGAGATGGGGCCGGTGGGCGGCGAGGGCGCCAAGCTCGAGCGCTGGCCCATCCATCGCGCGGCGCCGCGCTTCGACCAGCTCGCGCCCAAGACGGAGATCTTCGAGACCGGCATCAAGGTCGTCGACCTCCTCGCCCCGTACGTGAAGGGCGGCAAGACCGGACTCTTCGGCGGCGCCGGCGTGGGCAAGACCGTCATCATCATGGAGCTCATCAACAACATCGCGACGGAGCACGGCGGTCGGTCCGTGTTCTGCGGCGTGGGTGAGCGCACCCGCGAGGGCAACGACCTGTGGCTCGAGATGAAGGAGTCGGGCGTGCTCGCCTCGACCTCGCTCGTCTACGGGCAGATGAACGAGCCGCCGGGGGCGCGCCTGCGGGTCGGCCTCTCGGGCCTCACGATGGCCGAGTACTTCCGCGACGTGGAAGGGCAGGACGTGCTGCTCTTCATCGACAACATCTTCCGCTTCACGCAGGCGGGCTCCGAGGTGTCGGCGCTCCTCGGCCGCATGCCGAGCGCGGTGGGTTACCAGCCGACGCTCGGCACCGAGATGGGCGAGCTCCAGGAGCGCATCACCTCCACGGGCTCGGGCTCCATCACGTCGGTGCAGGCGATCTACGTGCCCGCCGACGACCTCACGGATCCCGCGCCGGCGACCGCGTTCACGCACCTCGACGCACAGACCGTGCTCTCGCGCTCGATCGCCGCGCAGGGCATCTATCCCGCGGTCGATCCGCTCGACTCGTCCTCGCGCATCATGGACCCACAGTTCGTGGGCGACCGGCACTACAAGGTCGCCACGACCGTGCAGGCCATCCTGCAGCGCTACAAGGACTTGCAGGACATCATCGCGATTCTCGGCATGGACGAGCTGACCGAGGAAGACAAGATCATCGTGGGGCGCGCGCGCCGCATCCAGCGCTTCCTCTCGCAGCCCTTCTCCGTGGCGGAGACGTTCACGGGCATCAAGGGACAATACGTGAAGCTCGAGAGCACGATCGAGTCGTTCGAGCGCGTCGCCGAGGGCGAGTTCGACCATTTCCCCGAGCAGGCGTTCTACATGCAGGGCGGCATCGAGGGCGTGATCGCCGAGGCCGAGCGCCTCGCGAAGGCCTGAGGTCACTCCGTGGCGGATAAGCTTCTTCGAGTGCGTGTGGTCTCGCCGGACCGCATCGTCTTCGACGGCGAGGGCACGGCGGTCGTGGCGCCCGCATGGGATGGCCAGGTCGGCATCCTGCCGGGGCACGCGCCGATGCTGGCGCTCGTCGGCTCCGGCGTGTTGTCCGTCGAGCGCGCCGGCGGCGGCACCGACGCGTTCCACGTGGCGGGCGGCGTGCTCAAGGTGGAACGGAATCACGTGACGGTGCTCACCGAGTACGCGGGTGAGACGGCGCCACCCAAGCCTCTCCCCGATACCGTCGTCTATCCGGAGGACGCGGCGGCGCTGGCCTAGCGCCCGTGAGGATCGACCTCCACATCCACAGCTCGGCCTCCGACGGCGCGTGGTCGCCGGAGGCCGTCGTGCGCGGCGCGGCGGCGGGCCAGCTCGACGTGATCGCGCTGGCCGATCACGACACCATCGCCGGGTTCGCCACCGCCGATCGGGTCGGGCGGGAGATCTCGGTTCGCGTCGTGCCGGCGCTGGAGGTGAGCTCGACCCACCGGAACGTGGACATCCACGTTCTCGGCTACTTCGTCGATCCCGATGCTCCGTCGCTCGCGGCGCACACGGAGCGCGCAGGCCGACGTCGTCAGGAGCGCATGCAGGAGATCCTCGATCGGCTGCGGGCTCAGGGGATCGACCTCAGCTACAAGGCGGTCGAGGAGATGGCCGGGCCCGCGCGCGACGTGATCGGCCGGCCCCACCTCGCCAGGGCGCTCGTCGCGGCCGGTCACGCCAAATCCGTGCACGACGCGTTCGATCGTCTGATCGGCGACGGGCATCCGGCGTTCGTCCCCACGGAGCTGCTCGACCCCGTGGGCGCGGTCGGAGTCGTGAAGGACGCCGGGGGCATCGCCGTGTGGGCGCATCCGCCGGCGTCCCTGGTCGGCGAGCTCTTGCCGTCGTTGCGGCGCGCGGGTCTGGGCGGGCTCGAGGTGTGGCGACCGCGAAATCAACGGACCGAGATCGAGCGCTACGAGGGAATCTGCCGAACCTCCGGGCTGCTCATGTCGGGTGGATCGGACTGGCATTCCCCCGATGGCGGTACGGCCCTCGGCGACTTCGCGGTCAGCGGTGAGAACGCCGCCCCGTTGATGGCTGCCGGTCGGCTCTAGCGGCCGCCCGCCCGGCCCAGGGCTCCAAGAGGCCGCGCACCGCGGCGCCCACGTCCGCCGCCCGCATCACGGCTCCCACGACGGCGACCCCCGCGGCCCGCGTGCGGGTCGCCACGTCCGCGGCACGCTCCACCGTGATTCCCCCGATTCCCACGACGGGCACGTCGACGGCCCGTGCCACGCGCTCGAGCCCTTCGAGCCCGATGACCTCACCCGCGTCGGGTTTGGTCGAGGTGGCATAGACCGTTCCGCAGCCGATGTAGCTCGCGCCGTCGGCCACGTGGCGACGCGCGGCGGCGGGATCGTCGGTGGACGCTCCGACGGGGAAGCCGGCGGGCACCGCCCGCCGGACGGCGGCGCC
>JBFXDG010000019.1:0-64413 GCA_050181335.1 Gemmatimonadales bacterium
TTAAAGCGGTACATGAGCTGGGTTCAGAACGTCGTGAGACAGTTCGGTCTGTATCCATAGTGGGCGTTGGAGCATTGCGGAACGCGTTCCCTAGTACGAGAGGACCGGGAAGGACCGACCACTGGTGTACCGGCTGTCCCGCCAGGGGCATCGCCGGGTAGCTATGTCGGGAAGGGATAACCGCTGAAAGCATCTAAGTGGGAAACCCCGTCCAAGATGAATGCTCCCAGGGTCTTCGGACCCTCTAAAGGGCCGTACGAGACGAGTACGTATATAGGCGGCAGGTGTAAGCGTGGTAACACGCTCAGCCGAGCCGTACTAATCGCCCGTGAGGCTTGACCGACTCCTTTCCCGCCAGTCCACTCACCTTAGCCGCACTTCGAACTCCGTTCGGAGCTGCAGCTGGCCGTTACAGCTAGGCTTTCACACTCTCTCGACCTCGGTGGTTTATCCGCCGTTTGAGCGGTTCGATGTAATCGACCGAGCCGTTCAAATCGGATGCAGCGCTAGGCGGACGAGGCGAGCGCCCGAGGAAGGGGTAGATCCCCTTTCGCAGGGCGCGAGTCCGAAGTCCAACGAAGCGATGCGCCGATTTCAACGGCGAGCCATTGCTGGCGATGATTGCGTAGAGGCTACACCCGTTCCCATCCCGAACACGGCCGTTAAGCTCTACCGCGCGGATGGTACTGCCGAGGCAGCTCGGTGGGAGAGTACGTCGTCGCCGGCTCTTTGCGGAGCGGCCCGTCTGGTTTCAGCCAGGCGGGCCGTTCTTCATTTCCGGGTCGGGCCGCGAACCAATCGCAGGCGCCCGATCGCGGCCTCGTCGAGCTCGCGCTCCGCTCCGATCGCCAGCACGTCATGGTCGCTCGACCACGGACGAGTGGGCTCCGTTCGGCGCTCGGCGATCTCCCAGGAATCGAAGATCCGGAAGTCGCGCTCCTCGAGGATGGCGCGGCATTCCTCGTAGACCTCCCGCCCGTGGGTGGAGATCAGCACCGCTTGGTCGCCTCCGAGGAGCGGGCCGGCACCGCGCAGGACCCGAGCTTCCCCTCCCTCGACGTCGATCTTGAGCACGCTGGGCCGCCTCTCCAGGGCGAGATCCGAGGCGAGCGCGGCGAGCGTGCGCACCGTCACCTCCTCGGGTCCGTGCCCGAGCCTGAACGCGACCGAGCTTCCGTGCCCGCCGAACGGAGAGACGCCCTCGTGGTCACTCAGGGCCGCAGCGATCACGCGCACGTTGGCGACCCGAT
Organism: Gemmatimonadales bacterium; assembly: GCA_050181335.1. GTDB lineage: Bacteria > Gemmatimonadota > Gemmatimonadetes > Longimicrobiales > Gaopeijiaceae > UBA2982. Next base: position 1,251 of record JBFXDG010000019.1, read on the forward strand.
TCCATCGCAGATGGCGCTCGAGGAAGTGCCGGTTCACCCGGGCCGGCTCGACCGCCACGACGGTGCCCGATGGTCCGACCCGCCGCGATGCCGCGAGCGTGACGAAGCCCTTGTGCGCACCGATGTCCCAGAAGACGTCGCCCGGTCGGGTGACGCATGCGAGCGCTTCGATCCGGTCGCGACCGAAGCGCCCGGATCCGTAGCCGCGGCCGAGGGCGGCGAGGCTCCACGCGAGCCCGCGATTGGCTCCCGAGCGTATGCGCACACGCACGCCGCCGAGCGCGCGTTGGCCGAGATCGCGGATCGGGTAGGGAAGCTGCATGGCTCAATGTAGTTGGCTTAGCTTCCACGATGACCACGCGATCCGGGTACGTCGCCATCGTGGGTCTGCCGAATGCCGGCAAATCCACGCTGCTCAACCGCTTCGTCGGCGAGCACCTGTCGATCGCCACGTCCAAGCCCCAGACGACGTGGCAGCGTGTCACGGGCATCGTCACGGAGGGCGACACACAGATCGTCTTCCTCGACACGCCGGGACTGCTCGAGGCCCGCGACCTCCTGCAGCGCGCGATGTACGCCGCGGCCGTGGACGCGCTCGACGAGGCCGACGCGGCACTCCTCGTCGTGGACGGCAGCCGTCCGCCGGCAGCCGCGGACGTCGAGCGGATCGCAACGGCGCTGGACGGGGTCCGCGCGCCGATTCACGTGGCCATCAATCAGATCGATCGCGCGCAGCCGGGCGCGATCGAGGAGTGGGAGAGCAGGTTATCAGCCTCACGTTCCGCGACGTTCCATCGCATCTCCGCCAGGGACGGCACGGGCGTCGACGATCTCCTCGCCGCGTTGCGTGCCGATTTGCCGGAGGGACCGTTCCTCTTTCCGGAGGACGAGATCGCGTCGGCGCCGGTGCGCTTCTTCGTCGCCGAGCTCGTGCGAGAGACCGTCTTCGAGCTGTATCACCAGGAGATCCCGTACTCGGTGTTCTGCGAGGTGGCGGAGTTCCGCGAGGAGCAGGATCCCGTCTACATCCACGTCGACATCCTCGTGGAGAAGCCTTCCCAGAAAGGGATCCTGATCGGGAAGGCGGGCGCGGCGATTCGGGAGCTGGGCTCCGCGGCACGCGCCAAGATCGAGCACCTTCTGGGGCGGCGCGTGTACCTCGACCTGTGGGTCAAACCCCTCGATTCTTGGCGGAAGAATAAGGCCCAGCTGGGCCGGCTCGGCTTTCGCCTTCCGTTGGACGACGAAGGCCGCCGATGACGAAAGCCGCCGGACTGTGCGTCCTCCTCGTCACCGCGCTCGCCTGGGCCGCGGACGTCGCCGCGCAGGACGACCGCGGCTCGTCGGGCGAAGGCGCGCTGTTCCTGCTGCTCCCCGTCGGTGCTCAAGCGGTTTCCCTGGGGCGCGCGATGACGGCCGTCGAGGGAGCCGAAGGAGCGTTCTGGAACCCGGCGGGCCTGGCCTCCGTGGAGCGGAGCCTCCTCGTGGTCTTCCGAGGCGAGCAGGTCGCGGGCACCGCGACCGCCGTGTCGGGTCTCTTCGCGCGTCCGGGCGTGGGGACCGCCGGTGCGTCCTATCTCCTGCTCGACGTGGGCGACCAAGATCTGACGGATGGGGCGGGGAACGTCCTGGGAACCGTCTCGGTGCGAAACCATCTGGGCGTGGTCTCCGCCGCCGCGCGAATCGCGACCAGGCTCAGCGCGGGCGTGAGCTTCAAGGTGGTCCAGTTCCGACTCTCCTGTCGTGGCTCGTCGTGTCCGGACCGTGGCACGACGGCGACGACGTACGCGTTCGACGTGGGGCTGCAAGGAAGCCCGTTCCAGGGGCTCCGTCTCGGCGCCATGGTCGCGCACATCGGCCCCAAGCTCCAGGTCCTCAACGCCGAGCAGGCGGACCCGCTCCCGTCCCGCGTGCGCGTGGCCGCGTCGTACGACGTCGTTCATTTCTTCACCGACAGCGACGACTTCGGCGGCTGGCTCGCGGTCGAGGTCCAGGATCGTCTCCGCGACCCTGGCGTCCCGTCCCTCTATCTCGGCACGGAGCTGACGGCGGGCACCACCGACGCGCTCTACCTGCGCGCAGGCTACGTGCTCTCGGACCTGTTCGACCGGCTCCGCGCGTCGGATCCGGAGGATGGAGCGCGGGTCGGCCTGGGCATCCAATACGGCCGGCTGGGGATGTCGATCGCCAAGTCGCTCGCCGTGTCGACGCTCACCGGCGAGACCGAGCCCGTGCACGTCACCTTGTCGATCGGTTTGTGAGGGCGCTCCACCGTGCCTGGGTGACCAGCCTGCTCGCGATCGGACTCGCGTCGCCGGTCGCGGCGGCGGGCCAGCGCATCCCCATGCGGCACGCCTCGGCGCTCCAGGCCGCGGAGAGGGTCGACTGGGCGCCCGCTTCCGCTTCGCTCCTCCTGCCCGGGGCGGGCCAGCACCTCCTCGGCCAGAACCGGAAGTGGGCGTACCTGGCGCTCGAGGTCGCGGGCTGGGCGTTCTTCGCCGAGCGCCGGATCGCGGGGGGTGATTACCGAGCGCGCTACCGCGACCTCGCCTGGGAAAGGGCGCGCATCCAGGGCGGGGCGCGCATGGACGGGGACTTCGCGTATTACGAGCGCCTCGTCCACTGGACGCGCTCGGGGGCGTACGACGCCGATGCCGGCACGCCGGGTCTCCAGCCCGAGCTCGACGAGAGCACGTTCAATGGGTCGGTATGGTCGCTCGCGACGCGCATCCACGCGGCGACGGGCCTGCCGGAGACCGACCCCGCCTATCAGAGCGCGTTGGCCTATTACAGCGGACATGCGTACGGCACCGAGTTCCTCTGGGACTGGAGCGGCACGCCCGGGGCGCAGTCGGAGTACGCGGAGCTCCTGGACACGAGCGACAGCCGATTCCGGCAGGCGACCACGATCCTCGGGGTGATCATCGCGAATCACGTGCTCTCCGCGACCGACGCCTATCTGTCCGCGAGGGGACGTGTCGACGCGCCTCGGCTACGCGTCGCGCCCGACGACACCGTGGGCTCGCGCTGGAGCGTCCTCCTCACGGTGCCGCTGCCGCGATGACCGCCCGACGCGCCAAGCCCCGGTCCCCGCGGGGACCTCGCCGTGCGTCCCCGACGAGAACCGTCGAGGGTGCGTTGACCGTCGGTCGGCGTGGAGACGCGTTCGTCCGCCCGGACGACGGTGGGGTGGACGTCTTCGTGCCGGGGGCCCGCGTGGGCAACGCCATGGACGGCGACCGCGTCATCGTCCGCATCGAGTCACGACGCCGCGGCAAGAATCCCGAAGGCACGATCGTCGAGATCCTCGAGCGTGCTCGCTCCACCGTCGTGGGGACGTTCCACCGGCAGAAGCGCGGCTCGTACGTCGTCCCGCTCGATCGCAAGCTCCAGCGTGAGGTGATGATCCCGAGCGATCGCGAGGGCGATGCCGAGGACGGCGACGTCGTGGTCGTCCGCCTGAGCGCACTCGGCTCCGGCCGCATGCGCCCGACCGGCTCGGTGGAGCAGGTGCTCGGCCGGCTCGCCGACCCCGGCGTGGATGTGCTCGCGGTCGCGCACGGCTTCGGGCTTCCGCTCGACTTCTCCGCCGACGTGCTCCGCGCGGCGGACGAAGCGGCCGCCTCACGCCAGCTCGATCCCGGCCGCGGACGTGTGGATCGCACGCGTCTGTTGACATTCACGATCGATCCCGTGGATGCGCGCGATCACGACGACGCGCTCTCGATCGAGGTTTCGGACGACGGTGGCGCGGAGGTCGGCGTGCACATCGCCGACGTGTCGCACTTCGTCCGTCACGGAGACACGGTGGATCTCGAGGCCCGGGCGCGCGGCACCAGCGTGTACCTCGTGGACCGGGCGATTCCCATGCTTCCCGCCGTGCTCTCCTCCGACGTGTGCTCGCTCACCGCGGGCGACGACCGGCTCGCCGTCTCCGTGTTCATCGACCTCGATCGCGAGGGACGCGTGCGCGCGCGTCGATACGAGCGCACCCGGATCCGCTGTCGCTACGGTCTGGCCTACGAGGACGCGCAGGACGTGCTCGAGGGGCGTCGCTCGATCGACCGCGAGCTGGACGACGCGCTACGCAGGCTGGACGACTTCGCGCGTAAGATTCGGGCGGAGCGGCACGACCGAGGGGCTCTCGATCTCGACCTGCCCGAGGCGAAGGTGCTCCTCAACACCGAGGGCGAGCCGGTCGACATCCAGCGGCGTGACCGGCTGGACAGCCATCGCCTGATCGAGGACTTCATGATCCTGGCCAACGAGGTCGTGGCCGCCGACCTGGCCGCGCGCGATCTCGGCGGCCTCTACCGCGTGCACGAGCCGCCGGCCGCGCAGAAGGCGGAGGAGCTCCGGGAGGCGCTCGGGCCCCTCGGCATCGACGTGCCGAAGCGCCGCAAGCTCAAGCCGAAGGACGTGCAGCACCTGCTCGAGGCACCTCGCAGTCCGGAGGCGCACGACCTCGTCTCCGCGCTCGTTCTGCGCACGCTGGCGAAGGCGCGCTACGACGTCGAGAACCTGGGTCACTTCGGGCTCGCGTCCGGCGGCTACACGCACTTCACCTCGCCCATCCGGCGATACCCGGATCTGATCGTCCACCGGGTGCTCGCCGCCGCCTTCCTGGACGGCGAGCGGCCGAGGGACCTCGATGCGGAGGCGTTGAGTCGAATCGCCCAGACGTCGAGCGAGCGGGAGCAGGCCGCCGACGAGGCGGAGCGGGCCACCGTCGCGCTCAAGAAAGTCGAGTTCATGGAGCGCCACCTCGGAGACGTGTTCAGCGGGAGGGTGACCGGGGTGACGGCATTCGGTGTCTTCATCACCCTGGACGAGTACTTCGTGGACGGTTTGCTCCACGTCCGCTCGCTGGAGGACGACTTCTACCGCTTCAGCCCACGGGACTACGCCCTGGTCGGGGAGAGGAGAGGGCACCGCTACAGGCTGGGCGACCGGCTCCGGGTGCAGGTGTCGCGTGTGGACAAGGAGGCTCGCCACATAGATTTCACAGCGGTACGGGGCTAGGCGCGCATTAGATTGACATGGCCGCCGACCGGGAAGTAACCTCCCCCTCCGGTGCGCCCCCCGCACGAGGATCCATGGCCTCCGACAAGACCATTCTCTATTTCGGCCCTCGTCGCAAAGCCCCCTCCGCGTTGGTCACCCGCTTCGCGCGGGAGAGCGGGCTGGAGGTCATCGAGGTAGGGACCACCGAGGAGGTCCGGTCGCTCCTCAACCGCTCGTACCCGGGGTGCGTGATCCTGGAGGCCGACTCCGACCCGGCGGGCATCGCCTCGCTGGCCCAGAGCCTCAAGCAGGACGTGTTCACCGGGATCGTTCCGCTCGTGGTCATGCTCCCGAAGTCCGACCCCGGCCTCGCGGCCGACATGCTCGCCGCGGGCGCGGACGAGGTGGTGACGGAGCACCTCCCCGAGCGCGAGTATCTCCTTCGTCTGGATCAGGTGCTCCGTCGCGCCGATCGCGACGTCTCGGTGCATCCCACCACGAGGCTCCCGGGGACGAACCACATCGCCCGCGACATGCAGGCTCGGCTCGAGGCGGGTGAGTTCTTCGCCGTCTGCTATGCGGATCTCGACCACTTCAAGGAATTCAACGATCGCTACGGGTACGCATACGGCGATGGCGTGATCCGACTCCTGTCCAAGATCCTCAGGGACATGGTTCGGGGTCTCGCGCCGGGGGGGTTCGTCGGGCACATCGGCGGGGACGACTTCATCATGAATCTCCCGCTCGAGTACCTCGAGCGTACGTGTGACGAGATCATTCGGCTGTTCGACGATCTCATCCCCTATCAGTACACGGAGGAGGACCGGCGGGCAGGTTACTTTCTCGGCAAGGACCGGAGGGGCAATATCCATCGGATCCCGCTGATGGCGCTGTCCATCGGCGTGGTCACGAATCAGTTCCAGGTGTTCGAGCACACGGGGCAGATCAGCGAGCTCGCGGCGGAGATGAAGACCTACGCGAAGTCGTTGCCCGGCTCCAAATACGTCGTCGACCGCCGGCACCAGTCACCGGCGCTTCCCACGGCGGCTGCCACGGAGGCGGATATGCTCGCGAAGCAAGAGCAGCGTAGCCGCGCGGCCGCCGTCAAATAACTCAACCGAAGCGATCCATGGTCATCACCGTCTCGTGCCCATCGTGCTCCAAGTCGTTCCCGGTCGACCCGGCCAAGGTCCCCGCGGGGGGCGTGAAGGTCCGCTGCAGCGCCTGCTCCGGAATCTTCCGCGTCGAGAAGCCGGAAGAACGCGCCGCGCCGCCGCCGCCGCCGCCGGCTGCCACCCCCGTGCCCGCGCCGACGGCGTCGGACATGGCGACCGAGCCGCTCGACAACATCCAGATCGTGCCGCCGAGCGCGCCCGCTCCCGAGCCGCCGCCCCCGCCGCCTTCGCGCGCGCCCGCGCCGCCGGCCCGTCCGGCTGCCGCGCCCCCGCCGCCCCCTCGCAGCCCGACGCCCCCGCCTCGTCCGTCGGTGCCGCCGACGAGGCCGGCTCCGGCCCCGGCTCCGCCTGCCGCCGAGGCCCCCGCCGCGGGTGGCACGTTCCGCTTCGGCAAGCGCGACCCGACCGACAAGGCGAAGCGGCTAGCCCGCGTCCTCGTCTCGGACATGATCATGTACAACGCCGAGCGACACCGTAACGCGCTCGAGAACGGGACGTTGACCAAGGACTTCGAGGACGAGATCGACAAGTCCTGGAAGGAGTTCGTCGATCAGGTCGGACCCGACGTCGCGGACGGTCCAGGACGGGATTTCTGGCGCGACGCCCTGAACGACATCCTCGCGAAGGGGGAGCGTCTCTTCTAGCGAGCCGATACACCGTCCGGGCGCGACCACCTATATTCGGTCGCGTCGGCACCTCGCATCGGTGACGGAATGGGCCGCCCGCGCGGGCGGCCTCTTTCGTTGGCGTCGGAGAAGGCGAACCTCATGGCGATGAACAAGGAGCAGCAGACGCTGCTCGCACGGCTCGGCGAGCGCGTGCAGGAGCTCAGGGGGTACCTTTGACCTCGGGTCTCGCGAAGAGCGTCTGAAGGTCCTGGACGAGCAGATGGCCGCGCCCGGCTTCTGGACGAACCAGGAGGCCGCCCGGGCGACGATCGCCGAAGCCAACAAGCACAAGGCGTGGGTCGAGCCCTGGAAGGAGCTCGACACCAAGGTCGGAGAGCTCCGTGCCATGGCGGACCTCCTCGCGGAAGAGGAGGATGCCGAGCTGTCCGGCGAGCTGGAGCGCGCGCTCGCCGCCACGGAAACGGACGTCGAATCGCTCGAGCTGCGTACCATGCTCCAGGGCGAGGACGACCATCGCGAGGCGATCATCACCATCCATCCGGGTGCCGGCGGCACGGAGTCGCAGGATTGGGCGGAGATGCTGGTGCGCATGTACACGCGCTGGGCCGAGCGCCGCGGGTTCCAGGTGAACGTGCTGGACCTGCAGCCTGCTCAGGAGGCCGGGATCAAGAGCGCCACGATCGAGATCAAGGGCGAGAGCGCCTACGGATTCCTCAAGGCCGAGCGCGGCGTGCACCGACTCGTCCGCATCTCGCCGTTCGACGCGCAGTCGAGGCGCCATACGTCGTTCGCGAGCGTGTTCGTGTATCCGCTCGTGGAGGACGACATCCAGATCGAGATCGACGAGTCCGATCTGCGCATCGACACGTTTCGTGCGTCGGGCGCCGGCGGCCAGCACGTGAACAAGACGGACTCGGCCGTTCGGATCACCCACGAGCCGACCGGAGTGGTGGTGTCGTGTCAGCAGGAGCGCTCGCAGCACAAGAACAAGAGCACCGCCATGAAGATGCTGCGTGCCGCGCTGTACCAGCGGGCGCTGGAGGAGAAGGAGAAGGAGCGCGCGGCGATCGAGGCCACCAAGGCCGACATCGATTTCGGCAGCCAGATCCGCTCGTACGTCTTCCAGCCGTATACGATGGTCAACGATCACCGCACCGAGCTGAAGATCACCGACGTGCAACGCGTGATGGACGGAGACCTGGATCCGCTGATCGAGGCATACCTCAAGAGCTCCGCCCATCAGTCATGAGCGCATCGGCCTCCGACGATTCGCAGGACCTCAATCAGGTCCTCCGGGCACGCAGGGAGAAGCTGACGGCGCTGCGCGCTAAGGGCATTCGACCGTTCGCGTATTCGTTCGAGGCCTCGGGTGCGGCTGCGGGCGTGATCGCCGCGTTCGAGGCGTCGGAGAAGGCGGGCGCGCCGGAGGGCGAGCCGACGACGCTCGCGGGCCGGATCGTCGCGTGGCGCGACATGGGTAAGAGCGCCTTCGCGCACATCGAGGACCGTTCCGGCCGCATCCAGCTCTACTTCCGCAAGGACGTGCTGGACGCCGACTCGTTCGCGAACCTCGCGCTGCTCGATCTGGGAGACTGGATCGGCGTCGAAGGCTCGGCGTTCCGCACCAAGACGGGCGAGGTCACGGTGCGCGTCGCGGGTTGGACGCTCCTGACGAAGTCGCTCCGCCCGCTGCCGATGGGCAAGGTGGAGGTGGACGCCGCCACGGGTGCGCGGACGGTGCACTCGGGCTTCGCCGACCAGGAGGCGCGTTACCGCCAGCGGTACGCGGACCTCGCGGTGCACCCCGAGGTGCGCGACGTGTTTCGGACGCGCTCGCGCGTGATCACCGAGCTGAGGCGCTTCCTGGATGCCGAAGGCTTCCTCGAGGTCGAGACGCCGGTGCTGCAGCCTCTCTACGGAGGCGCTTCGGCGAAGCCGTTCGTCACGACGCACCACGCGCTCGACCAGACGATGTACCTCCGCATCGCGGACGAGCTGTACCTGAAGCGGCTGATCGTGGGCGGGCTCGACCGGGTCTACGAGATCTCGAAGGACTTCCGCAACGAGGGTCTGTCGCGCATCCACAACCCCGAGTTCACGATGCTCGAGTGGTATCGGGCGTTCACGGACTACCGGGCGGAGATGGCGATGTCGGAGCGGCTCCTGCTGCACGTTCTGGACAGCGTGCTGGGAACGCGCACGCTCTCCGTGGGCGGCCGTGAGATCACGTTCGAGCCGCCGTTTCCGCGCGTCGGGCTGCTGGCGTCGTTGTCCGAAGCGCTGGGAGCCGACGTGCACGACCTGAGCGACCGCGACCTGAGAGCTCGGGCCGAGACGCTGCGCATCCCCGACCTGACCGGTGCGGGGCGCGGAAAGCTGATCGACAAGCTATTCGGCGCGCTGGTGGAGCCCGACCTGATCCAGCCGACGTTCGTGACCGACCACCCCAAGGAGCTGAGCCCGCTCGCCAAGGAGCACCGCGACGATCCTCTGCTGACCGAGCGCTTCGAGATGTACATCGGCGGCACGGAGATCTTCAACGGCTTCTCCGAGCTGAACGATCCGCTCGACCAGCGCGCGCGGTTCGAGGCGCAGGCGTCGCTCCGCTCCGCCGGCGACGAAGAGGCCCAGCAGATCGACGAGGACTATCTGCGCGCGCTCGAGTACGGGATGCCGCCCACCGGAGGGGTCGGGATGGGCGTCGACCGCCTGGTGATGCTCCTCACGGACCAGCCGTCGATCCGCGACGTACTACTCTTTCCGGTCCTGAGGGCGGGGGAGTGAGGAGCGCGCGGTCGCAGGGAAGGCTCGAGCAACGAGGAGCGTCTTCGTGAAGCGCCTGCACTGGTACATCGCGCGCCACTACCTCGGCTCGAGTCGCGGCGGTCTGCTCTCGCTCATCACCTGGATCGCGCTCGGGGGCGTGACGGTGGGCGTCACGGCCCTGGTCGTGGTGATCGCCGTGATGACGGGCATGCAGGAGGACCTGCGCGCGAAGATCCTCGAGTCCACCGCCCACGTCATCGTGCTCGAGCAGAGCGCGAGCCTCCGGCTGAACGACTACGAGAGCGTGCTCGACAGCGTGTTGGCCGTCCCAGGCGTCGTCGGGGCGGCGCCGTTCGCGCTCTCCGACATCTCGGTGCTCAAGCGGGGAGCGAGCGGCAACTACCCGCAGCCCGCGACGATGTACGGGATCGACGTGGGCCTCGATCACATGCCGGCCACGGAGATGGAGCGCCAGATCGTCGAGGGGGTCCTCGACCTCGAGCCGCCCGCATCCGGGCTCCCACCGCTCTTGTTGGGCAGCATACTCGCCGACCGCATGTTCCTCTTCGAGGGGGACACCGTCGTGCTGATGTCGCTCGAGAACCTGAACATGGACAGCTTTGGCGCCCTCACGCCGACGATCCGCGAGTTCGAGGTCACGGGGACGTTCACGACGGGGATGTACGACTACGACCTGAAGAACGTGTACACGACGCTGGAGGCCGCCGGAGACCTGATCGGGCTCGAGCCGGGCGTCGCGAGCGGGATCGGCGTACGCACCGTGGATCCGGAGCTCGCGCCGGAGATCGCGCTCGAGCTGGGGGCCCGGCTGGGATCGAACTACTACGTGCAGTCGTGGGTCGCCGTGAACCGCGCGCTCTTCAGCGCGCTGCGGCTCGAGAAGCTCGCGATGCAGCTGATCCTCTTCCTGATCGTGCTGGTCGCGGCGTTCAACATCGTCAGCACGCTCGTCATGGTCGTCTCCGACCGGACGCGCGAGATCGGCATCCTGAAAGCGATGGGGATGACGAGGAACGGCATCCTGCGCGTTTTCGTCCTCCAGGGGGCGTGGATCGGCGTCATGGGCACGGCCGTGGGAACGGTCACGGGGCTCTTCCTCTGCTGGCTGCTCGACCGTTACCAGATCATCCGCATCCCGCCCGACGTCTACTTCGTGGACCATCTGCCGGTGTCGGTGCAGGTGACCGACGTGGTCCTGATCGTCGCCGCGAGCGTCGCGGTCGCCTTCCTCGCCACGATCTATCCCTCCGTGCAGGCGTCGCGGCTCGAGCCGGTGGACGCGATCCGCCATGAGTGAGGCGATCGTCAGCGCCGCCTCGGCCGCCGCGCCGCCGCTCGAGGCCCGCGACGTCGCGATGCGCTACGTCGGCGGCGACGGTACGCCGATCGACGTGCTGCGCGGGGTGTTCCTGACGCTCGAGGAAGGGGAGGCCGTCGCCATCACGGGGGCCAGCGGCGCGGGCAAGTCGACGCTGCTGCACCTCTTGGGAGCGCTCGATCGGCCGACCTCCGGGGAAGTGCGGGTCGGGGGCCGCGACGTGTCGAGGCTCGACGAGGAGGAGCTGGCCCGCGTGCGCAACCGGCACATCGGGTTCGTGTTCCAGTTCCATCACCTCCTGCGCGAGTTCACGGCGCTCGAGAACGTGATGATGCCGGGTCTGGTGGGAGGCGCGGACTTCGCGACCGCGCGCGAGCGGGCTCGCGGGCTCCTGGCCGAGGTCGGCCTCGAGCACCGCGAGAGCCACAAGCCGCGGCAGCTCTCGGGCGGCGAGCAACAGCGGGTGGCCGTGGCCCGCGCCCTCGTGAACGAACCGCTGGTCCTCCTCGCCGACGAGCCTTCCGGCAACCTGGACAACCAGACGAGCGAGCGGCTCCACGAGCTGCTGTTCGGCTTGCGGACCCGGCGCCGGCTGTCGCTGATCGTGGTCACCCACAACACCGATTTGGCCCACCGGGCCGATCGCATCCTCCGCATGCAGGACGGGCGGCTCCAACCGGCACCTGGGGTGTAGCCAGGCGCAGAGATTGCCACGGAATCCGTGGCAGATGCCTGGAGTAGGAGCAGCCCCCCATGTCGGACATGGTCTGTGACAACTGCGGGTCCACCCACGCGGTGGTCCACCTCACGCAGATCGTCAACAATCAGATGTCCACGCATCGGCTGTGCGAGAAGTGCGCGGCGGAGAAGGGTCTGGAGACGACGCCGGAACCGACCGCCGCGACGTTCCCGCTGACGGACCTCCTCGCGCAGATCGGGAAGGATCCGGCACCGGAGGCGGAGCCCGCCTCGACGCAGCAGTGCTCGTTCTGTGGCCTGACCTTCAAGGATTTCCGGGAGACGGGACGGCTCGGATGTCCGCATTGTTACGAGACCTACGGGCCTCACTTACAGCGGCTTCTGAGGCGGGTCCACGGCGGCACCCAACACGTGGGCAAGGTGTACCTGCCGCCCGATCCCAGCGCGTCGGAGCTGGAGCGCCGGCTGGAGGCGCTCCGCAGGAAGCTGAACCGAGCGGTCGAATCCGAGGACTTCGAGCGGGCCGCCGAGCTTCGCGACGAGATCCGGTCGCTGGAGCCGGCCTAGGAAGCGACGTGAACGACCTCCCCGAGATCCCCGACCACAGCTTGAGCTGGCTCGAAGCGAGCGGCGACCACGCCGACATCGTTCTGTCGACCCGCGTTCGCCTCGCGCGCAACCTCCAGGGACACGCGTTCGGACCCAGGGCGCGGGTCAACGACCGTGAGGCGGTGCTGCGACGGTTCCGGGACTCGGCCCAGAAGGCCGAGTCGCTCAAGGGAGGCACGCTGCTGGAGCTCCCGAACCTGCCGCCCCGCGCCAGGAAGATCCTCCTCGAGCGCCGCCTGGTGAGCCGCGACCTGCTCGGCGACGAGAGCCACGGCCCGGTCCGCGGAGCCGCGGTGCACGTCTCCGGCACGTCGCCTCTGAGCGTCATGGTCAACGAGGAGGACCACCTCCGGGCCCAGAGCCTCGTCTCCGGATTGCGGATAGAGCACGCATGGCGGCTCGTCGATCGTCTGGACGAGGAGCTCGGGCGGGAGCTCCCCTATGCCTACCACCACGAGTTCGGATTCCTGACGAGCTGCCCGACCAACGTGGGGTCCGGCCTGCGCGCCTCCGTCTTCATGCACCTTCCCGGGCTCGTGCTCACGAAGGAGATCGCGAAGGTGCTGCAGGGGCTCGGCCAGGTCGGGCTGACCTTCCGGGGCCTCTACGGCGAAGGCTCGGAGGTCGTCGGAAACTTCTTCCAGATCTCCAACCAGACGACCCTCGGCAAGACGGAGGAGGATCTGGTGGACCACCTGGACAAGATGGCCCGTCAGGTGATCCATCACGAGATGCACGCCCGGCAGGTCCTGCTGCGCGACGCGCGCGGCGTGACCGAGGACAAGATCTGGCGCGCGTACGGCTTGCTGCGCTACGCCAGGACGCTCTCGTTCGAGGAGTTCATGAACCTCCTGTCGGGCGTCCGGCTGGGACTTTCGCTGAAACTACTCCCTGGACTTCGTGTATACACGCTCAACAAGATGATGATATTCACGCAGCCGGCGCACCTCGAAGAAGCGGCGGGGCGTGAGCTGAGTTCAGCCGAGGGCGACGCACATCGCGCGGCATTCGTGCGCCGGGTCCTGGCAGCCGAAGGTGAAGTCGAGCAGGGCGGTTCTCCCGAGGGTCCTGAGCAGCGATGAACTACAACTTCACAGACCGGGTGCGGAAGGTCCTCGCCATGGCTCGCGAGGAGGCCATCCGCCTGCAGCACGATTACGTCGGCACCGAGCACCTGCTGCTCGGTCTCATCCGAGAGGGGGAGGGCGTCGCGGCCGCGGTGCTCACGAACCTCAACGTCGACCTCGAGCAGATCCACGAGCGCGTCGAGGAGTCGGTGCGGAAGGGGAAGGCGACGATCGCGCTGGGCGAGCTGCCGTATACGTCGCGCGCCAAGAAGGTCCTCGAGTTCGCGATGGCCGAAGCGCGCGACTTCAACCACTCCTACGTCGGTACCGAGCATCTCCTGCTCGGCCTGCTGCGCGAGGAGAAGGGCATCGCGGCCCAGGTCCTCAACTCGCTCGGCGTGACGCTCGACGAGGCGCGCGAGGAGACGCTCAAGGTCCTCGGCTCGGACGTGGCTCCCTCGGAGCCCGCCGGTATCGGGGGCGGCGGTCCGCAGGGCGCGGCCGCGAAGGCGGGCGACAAGAAGTCGAAGACGCCGGCTCTCGACCACTTCTGCCGCGACCTCACGGAGCTCGCGCGCCAGGGCAAGCTGGACCCGACCATCGGACGCACGTCCGAGATCGAGCGGGTCGTCGAGATCCTGTGCCGCAGGAAGAAGAACAATCCGGTCCTCATCGGCGAGCCCGGGGTCGGCAAGACCGCGATCGTCGAGGGCCTCGCGCAGATCATCGCCAACGGCGAGGTCACCGAGGCGCTCAAGGACCATCGCGTGCTCGCGCTCGACATGGCAGCCGTCATCGCCGGCACGAAGTACCGCGGCCAGTTCGAGGAGCGCCTCAAGGCCGTCATGAACGAGATCCAGCAGAGCCAGACGGTGGTTCTGTTCATCGACGAGCTGCACACGCTGGTCGGCGCCGGCGCCGCGGAAGGCGCGATCGACGCGTCCAACATGCTGAAGCCGGCGCTCGCGCGCGGTGAGCTGCAGTGCATCGGCGCGTCCACGCTGAACGAGTACAGGAAGTACATCGAGAAGGACGGCGCCCTCGAGCGTCGATTCCAGCCGGTCATCGTGGAGCCGCCCGCGGTCGAGGAGACCGTGGCGATCCTGAAGGGCCTGCGCGGCAGCTACGAGGCGCACCACCGGGTCGTCATCCCTGACGACGCGCTCGAGCACGCGGCCAAGCTGGCGGACCGCTACATCACCGACCGCTTCCTGCCGGACAAGGCGATCGACGTCATCGACGAGGCGGGCGCGCGCGCGCGCATCGCCAGTCAGGTGCCTCCGCCCGAGGTCGAGGAGCTCAAGACCCAGCTCGCCGAGATCGCCGCACGCAAGGAGCAGGCGATCGGCGACCAGGACTTCGAGCGCGCGGCGGAGCTGCGCGACGAGGAGCGCGAGTTCAGCCAGGCCATCCGCGAGCGACAGGACGCCTGGGAGGAGGAGCGCAAGCGGCACCGGCCCCAGATCACGCCCGAGGAAGTGGCGTTCATCGTCAGCCGGTGGACGGGCATTCCGGTCACGCGCATCCGCCAGACGGAGTCCGAGCGGCTCGTGCACATGGAAGAGGAGCTGCACAAGCGCATCGTCGGGCAGCAGGACGCCATCGAGGCGATCAGCCGCGCGATCCGCAGGAGCCGCGCGGGCCTCAAGGACCCGCGCCGGCCGATCGGCTCGTTCATCTTCTCGGGCCCGACCGGCGTCGGGAAGACCGAGCTCGCCCGCGCGCTCGCGGAGTTCCTGTTCGCGGACCGCGAGGCGCTGATCCGTGTGGACATGAGCGAGTACATGGAGAAGTTCTCGGTCTCGCGCCTCATCGGCGCGCCCCCGGGATACGTCGGCTACGAGGACTCGGGTGCGCTCACGAAGGCCGTGCGGCGCCGTCCGTACTCGGTCGTCCTGCTCGACGAGATCGAGAAGGCGCACCCCGACGTGTTCAACATCCTGCTCCAGGTGCTCGACGAGGGCCACCTGACGGACAACTACGGGCGGGTGATCGACTTCAAGAACACCGTGCTGATCATGACGTCGAATCTCGGCGCGCGTGACATCTCGAAGGGGTCGGGCCTCGGCTTCAGCACGGGCGACAAGCAGGACAACTACGCGATCATGAAGGACAAGGTCGCCAAGGAGATCGAGCGCGCGTTCAATCCCGAGTTCCTGAACCGCGTCGACGACACGATCGTCTTCCACTCGCTCACCCGGGACGAGATCGGGCAGATCGTGCACATCCTGATGGCCGACGTGCGCGAGCGGCTGCAGGGCGAGGGCATCACGCTCCGCCTCACGGACGCCGCGGTGGACTTCCTGGTGCGCGAGGGCTACGACGAGAAGTTCGGCGCGAGACCCCTGCGCAGGGCGATCCAGCGTTACCTCGAGGATCCGCTCTCCGAGAAGATCCTGCAGGCGGAGTTCAGCAGCGGGGACGAGATCGAGGTCGACCGGAGCCCCGACGGACACGGACTCACCCTCCAGGTGGAGTCGGCCACCAAGACGTGATGGCGAAACGGTCGCTCGCACGACTCGGAGCGACCACGCTCGCTCTCTTCGCGTGCCTCGCCGGCTCCGCCCGGGCTCAGTCCGCGGCGCCCAGGACCTTGGTCGTCGACTCGATCGTCGTCCGGGGCGCGCAGCGCATCCAGCCGGAGTCGGTGGCGGGTCTCTTCGGGATCATCCCCGGCGACGAGGTCATGTACCGCGACATCCAGCGCGGCATCAAGACCGTGCTGTCGAGTGGGCAGTTCCGCGACGTGGTCGTGCGCGCGGAGGGCACGCCGCCCGATCCGGTCGTGCTCGTGATCGAGGTCGAAGAGGAGCTGATGGTCCGGCGCGTGGACATCAACGGGCTCGAGCACGTC
This sequence comes from Gemmatimonadales bacterium, assembly GCA_050181335.1. Lineage (GTDB taxonomy): Bacteria > Gemmatimonadota > Gemmatimonadetes > Longimicrobiales > Gaopeijiaceae > UBA2982. The sequence goes on from JBFXDG010000019.1 coordinate 17,393, forward strand.
TCGCCCGGAATGGTCCGCGACACGGTCGGCCTCCAGGCGGGCGTCGCGCTGAACCGGCAGAACATCCTCGAGGCCAGAGCGTTCATCCGGTCCGAGCTCGCCGAGGAGGGGATCCCGTTCGCGAACATCGAGGATCGTTTGGAGCCGGTCGAGGGCGACCCGACGCGGGTGGACATCGTCATCGACGTCGAGGAGGGTCAGCGGATCACCGTCGCGGACATCGAGTTCATCGGGAACCAGGGGCTCTCCGATGACGAGCTGCGCACCGCGATGGACGTCGACCGCGAGGGCTTCTGGTGGTTCCGCACCGGCTCGTTCAACGAGGCCGACTATGAGGCCGACCTCGAGGCGAACATTCCCGGGATGTACCGATCGCGCGGATATCTCGACGCGACGGTCGTGTCCGACACCGTCCTGATCGATCCGACGAACGGCAAGGCCCGGCTCGAGGTCTCCCTCGAGGAGGGTGTGCAATACCGGCTCAACGAGTTCTCGGTGGAAGGCAACGCGGTATTCGAGGACCAGGCATTCGAGTCGCTCTTCATCACGCCGAGCGGCGGCATCCTGAGCAGCCTCGGTTTCGGCGGTACGGACCGCACCAACGAGCAGGGGGGCGTCTTCGACGCCGAGGCCTTCGAGGACGCGCGCCAGCGCGCGCTGGAGCGGTACCGCAACCAGGGCTACCTCTACGCCGAGATCACGCCCGTCATCGATCGCATCGAGCCGCAGGACGACGGTCCGCCGCTGGTCAACGCGACGTGGCAGGTCAACGAGGGGCCGCTCGCCCTGATCAACCGCATCAACATCGAGGGGAACGAGTACACCCACGAATGGGTGATCCGTAACCAGCTCACCGTGATCCCTGGCGACGTCTACAGCCAGGACCGTCTGCTGCAGAGCTACCAGAGCATATCCGCGCTCGGCTTCTTCGAGGTGCCGATGCCGCTGCCGGACATCGAGCCGATCGAGTCGGGCCCGAACACCGGAGACGTGAACATCACGTTCCACGTGGTGGAGCGGCAGACCGGCTCGATCAACTTCGGGACCTCCATCGGCGGCGGCGTGGGGCTGTCGGGGTTCGTGGGCTACGAGCAGCCGAACCTGTTCGGACAGGCCAAGTCCGGCACGCTGCGCTGGGACTTCGGGCGCTTCCTGAACAGCTTCGAGGTGGGGTACACGGACCCGTCGCTGTTCCAGAGCATGGTGTCCGGATCGCTCTCGCTGTTCAACTCGCGAGACCGGTTCTTCCAGTTCTCGTCCGGCCGGCGCAAGCGCATCGGCGCGACCACCCGATTCGGCTTCCCGTGGCGCGGCTCGCTCTTCACACGCGCCTTCGTCGGCTACAGCATCTCGAGGACGACCTACGAGCTGTTCAGCGACGAGACGGACACGTCGCTGTTCGGACGACCGCCGGGCGTGCAGAGCCAGCTCTCGCTGGGTCTGACGCGCCAGACGCTCGACCATCCGATCTTCCCGTCCGTGGGCTCGCGGCAGAACGTCACGGTCGAGCTCAACGGAGGTCTGCTGGGAGGCGACGGGCAGTTCACCCGCGTCCTGACCGACGGCCAGTGGTGGCTGCCGGTGGGCCGACTCGGGGGAGGCGAGGGGCTGCAGGGAGGCCTCCGCATGTCGCTCGGTCTGACGCTCCGCGGGGGCGCGATCTTCGGCAACGTGGACGCCTTCCCGTTCGACCGTTTCTGGATGGGTGGCGTGCAGTTCGGTCAGAGCCTGCGCGGCTACGACGAGACGTCGATCACGCCGCTCGGATACTATCCGGAGCTCTCGAACGACATCACGGACATCCAGCGTCTGGGCAACTCCTACTTCACCCTGTCGACCACGTTCGCGATGCGCCCGAGCGATCAGATCTCGCTCAACCTCTTCTACGACGCTGGCAACGTGTACCGCCAGCCGGCCGACTTCGACCCGACGCGCCTATTCCGCGGGGCGGGCTTCGGCATCCAGCTCGTCACGCCGTTCGGGCCCATCGGGCTCGACTACGCCTACGGCTTCGACAAGCCGGAGCCGGGTTGGCAGCTGCACTTCCGCATGGGCGGCGGCAACTGACGACGTCGGGGGGAACCCCCGGAACAAGCCCATCCATTCGGACTACGACTCACCGTGGCACCTGGCCCCATCAACAACCCGACGGAGTACGCACAGGAGTTCGACCATGAGACGCAGCATTCTCGCGCTCCCCGCTCTCGCGTGGGCCGTCACGGCCGTGGCCGCGGAAGCTCAGACGCTCAAGATCGGCTACATCAACTCGCAGCAGATCCTGGCGAGCTCGTCGGAAGCCAATGCCGCCCAGCAGCAGTTCGATCAGGAGATGCAGCGCTTCCAGACCGAGGTGCAGCAGCTCGAGGAGGAGATCACGGGGCTCCAGCAGCGGCTCCAGCAGCAGCAGCTCACGCTGTCGCCCGAGGCGAGGGCGAACCGCGAGCTGCAGATCCAGACGAAGCTGCAGGAGTACCAGACCCGCACCAATGAGCTCCAACAGCTGGCGGACCAGCGGCGATCGGAGCTGATTCAGCCGGTCATGGACAAGATCACGGTGGTGATCGAGACGCTTCGCACGGAGGGACAGTACTCTCTGATCCTCGACGTGGCGGCGGGCTCCATCATCGCCGCCGATTCGACGCTCGACCTGACCCCCGAGGTGATCCGTCGCCTCGGCGCCGCGACCCCGACCGGAGCCGCGCGCGAGTAGCTCGACGACGTCGAGCGCGCCCCTCCGGCGCCCAGCTCCACGGCCCACGGCGCCAACGCGCTCGTGGGCCGTCGTCTTTCCGCGATACGAGGAGGCCTTCATGACCGAGTCCGCGCACCGCCGCTCCGTCACCCTCACGCTGGGCCGGATCGCCTCGCTGGCGGGCGGGCGTCTCGTGGGGCCGGAGGATCTCGAGCTGGACGGGATGGCGCCGCTGGACGAGGCGGGGGCCCGCGCGCTCGGGTTCCTCGCGCTGAGGCGCTACACCCGGCTGGTCGCGAAATCCGAGGCCGGCGCCTTTCTCGTGAGCGCCGAGCTCGAGGGCCAGCTCCCGGCGGACGCGCCGCGCGTGGTCGTGGAGGAGCCGTACCGCGCGCTACGCGCGGTGCTGGAGGGCTTCTTCCCTCCCGCCGCACCGTCGGCCGCCGTGCACGCGACGGCCGTGATCGGGAGGGGCGTGCGGTTGGGTCGCGGTGTGCGCGTGGAGCCCTACGTCGTGCTCGGGGACGGCGTCGTGCTCGGTGACGACGTGGTCGTCGGCGCCCACAGCGTGATCGGCGCGCGCTCCACCGTCGGCGCGCGCACGATCGTCCATCCTCACGTGGTGACCTACGAGGATACCGTGATCGGCTCGGGTGTCGTGCTCCATTCGGGCGTGCGCGTCGGGTCCGACGGCTTCGGGTACACGCCCGTCGACGGGAATCCGCTCAAGATGCCGCAGGTAGGCCGCGCGGTCGTCGAGGACGGCGCGGAGATCGGCGCCAACACCACGATCGACAGAGGCTCGCTCGGCGACACGGTCGTGGGACGAGGCGTGAAGATCGACAACCTGGTGCAGATCGCGCACAACGTGCGCGTCGGGGCCGGCACGCTGATCGCGGCGTTGGTGGGCATCGCCGGCTCGACCCGCATCGGGCGGGGGGCGTGGCTCGGCGGTCGCGCCAGCGCGATCAACCACCTGGAGATCGGCGACGGGGCGCGGGTGACGTTCGGCTCCACGGTCACGCGTGACGTCCGAGCCGGCGAGACCGTCTCGGGCTATCCAGCGCGGCCGCACCGGGAGCACCTGCGCGCCCAAGCGCTGGTCGGGCGGATCGCGGGGCTCGTGGAGCGGGTGGAGCGCCTCGAAGCGAGGATCGGCGGAGGACCGCCGCCGGCCCCCGCTTCGCAGGCGGAGCCCATGTGACCGACCGATCCGCATGCCGTTAGGTTTGACCGCCCGGCTTCCCTCAGCGACCTGCAACCATCCATGAGCGGCCCGAGCCAACGAACGATCTCGCGCGAGGTCTGCCTCCGGGGCGTCGGCCTGCATTCGGGTGAGGCGTCCTCCGTCACGCTCCGCGGCGCGGAGCCCGGGACGGGGCTGCGCTTCCGCCGCGTGGACCTCCCCGGCGAGCCTTCCATCCCCGCCGACCTGGACCATGTGTCGGGCACGGATCTGGGCACGACGCTCGCCCTGGGCGAGGCGAAGATCATGACCGTCGAGCACGTCCTGGCCGCGTTCGCGGGGATGCGGATCGACAACGCGGTCATCGATGTCAGCGGCGCCGAGGTGCCGATCCTCGACGGGTCGTCTCGCGACTACGTGGCGGCCCTGGCGGACGCGTGTCCGGTGGAGCAGCCCGCCGAGGCCCGCGTGCTGTCGGTCGGCGAGCCGGTCACCATATCGGACAGCGACGGCCAGTCGTACGTCGCGACACGCGCGGATGCGCTGCGCATCTCCGCGACGATCGACTTCACGCACCCTGCCATCGGGCGGCAGTTCGGGTCGTTCGTCGTGGACGAGGCGTCGTTCCGCGACGAGATCGCGCCGGCCCGCACCTTCGGCTTCGAGGCGGACGCGGACACCCTGCGGGCGCGCGGGCTCGCGCGCGGCGCCTCGCTCGACAACACCGTCGTGCTCGACGACGACGGCATCATGAACGACGCTCTGCGCTTCGAGGACGAGTTCCTGAGGCACAAGGTCGGCGACATCGTCGGCGATCTGATGCTGCTGGGCGCGCGCCTGCGGACGCACGTCGTGGCCGAGCGACCGAGCCACCGCGGCAACGTCGCGCTCGCCCAGGCGCTGCGCGCGCAGCTCCGCCGGTCGTCCCGTGAGCCCGTGCTGGACGCGGCGCGCATCATGCAATGCCTGCCGCACCGCTATCCGATGCTCCTGGTCGACCGCGTGACGGAGATCGAGAAGGGCAAGCGGATCGTGGGACTGAAGAACGTCACCATCAACGAACCGTTCTTCCAGGGACACTACCCTGGGCATCCGATCATGCCGGGGGTGCTCATCATCGAGGCGATGGCGCAGGTCGGTGGCCTGCTGCTCATGGACGAGCTCGGCGACGCGGACGACAAAGTCGTGTACTTCATGACGATGGACAACGTGAAGTTCCGCCGCCCGGTCGTGCCCGGCGACACGCTCGTCTTCGAGCTCGAGGTGCTCCAGCTCCGGCGGGGCGTGTGCAAGATGCGCGGCAAGGGGTTCGTCGAGGGGAAGGTCGCGGCGGAGGCGGAGTTCATGGCGAGCATCGTGGACAAATGAGGCTTCACGACACGCAGCTCGGCACGCGCGGCGCGACGAGCGTCCACCCGAGCGCCATCGTGGACGGCTCGGCCGAGCTCGGCCAGGGCGTGACGGTGGGCCCCTGGGCGATCATCGGCCCACGCGTCCGGGTGGGCGACGGGACGGAGGTGGGCCCCCGGGTCCTCATCGAGAGGGATACGGTCGTCGGCGAAGACTGCCGCCTCGCCAACGGCGCGGTGCTGGGCACGGACCCCCAGGACCTCAAGTACAAGGGCGAGCACTCGACCCTCGAGGTCGGCGACCGCACGGTGGTGCGCGAGTTCGCCACGCTCAACCGCGGGACCGAAGCGTCCGGCAGGACGGTGGTGGGGACGGACTGCCTCCTGATGGCCTACACGCACGTGGCGCACGACTGTGAGATCGGCAATCACGTCGTGCTCGCCAACTCCGTGAACATGGGCGGGCACGTGATCATCGAGGACTGGGTGATCGTGGGCGGCGTGACCCCGATCCACCAGTTCGTGCGCATCGGGGCGCATGCGTTCGTGGGCGGTGGATCGCGCGTGCCCCAGGACGTGCCGCCGTACTGCCGCGCCGCGGGTAATCCGCCGCGGCTGTACGGGCTCAACTCGGTGGGGCTCGAGCGCCGCGGTCTCTCCGAGGACGTGCGGCGCGCGCTCAAGCAGGCCTACCGCATCCTGTTCCAGGGGCCCGAGAACCTCTCGGCCGCGCTGGACCGGGCCGAGCGCGAGGTGCCAGGCATTCCCGAGGTGAAGCACCTCATCCAGTTCGTGCGCTCGAGCGAACGGGGTGTCACGACTTAGTCGGCCGATGCCGTCGCCCGGTTGGCTCTCCTGAAGGACGTCACGGTCTTCCTTTCGGCCGGGGAGCTCTCGGGCGATGCGTACGGCGGCGCGCTCGCCCGGGCGCTCCGCATCCGTCGACCGGACGTGCGACTGGTCGGCATCGGCGGTCCGACGATGGCGGCGGCGGGGGTCGAGCTGATGGCGCATCTCGACGACCTCGCGGTGATGGGGTTCGGGGAGGTCGCGCCGCGCCTGGCGTTCTTCTGGAGGCTCGAGCGACGGATCCGCGCGCTGCTCTCCCGCGGTGGCACGCGGCTCTTCGTCGCGATCGACTTTCCCGGTCTCAACCTGCGGCTCGCGGCGGCCGCGCGACGCGCCGGCGTTCGCGTGCTCTACTACGTCGCGCCCAAGGTGTGGGCGTGGCGAGAGGGTCGCGCGCGCACCCTCGCGCGGGCGACCGATCGCGTCGCCGCGATCCTGCCGTTCGAGGTCGCCGCGCTCGAGCGGCATGGCGTGCGGGCGACGTTCGTCGGCCATCCCCTGTTGGACCGCGATGCGTCGACCATCCCCTCGCGGGACGCGTTCTGCCGTGAGTGGGGCCTGGACGGAAGGCGCTCGTTCCTGGCGCTGCTGCCTGGTTCGAGACGTCAGGAGGTCGATCGGCATCTCGCCCTGTTCGCGGCGGCCGCGCGGCTCGTGCAGGCGGGCCGTCCCGAGGTCCTGCCGGTGATCGCGAGGGCCCGCAGCCTTCCCGCGCCGCTGTTCGAGCGCGCCGGCTTCCCGGTCGTCGTGGACGCTGCCGCGCTCCTGCGCCATGCGCGGGCGGCGCTGGTGAAGTCCGGCACCGCGACGCTCGAGGCGGTGATCGCGGAAGCGCCCATGACGGTCGCCTACCGCACGAGCGGGCTCACGTGGCAGGTCGCGAGGCGGCTGCTGCGCGTGCCGTTCGTGTCCCTGCCGAACCTCGTGGACGGCGCGCGCATCGTGCCCGAGCGCCTCCAGGCGAGCGCGACGCCGGAGGCCCTCGCCGGCGATCTGCTCGGGCTGCTCGACGATGGTCCGGCGAGGAGTGAGCAGCTCGCAGGCTATGCGCGAGTGCGGCGAGCCCTGGGCGGCCCCGGCGCGACGGCTCGCGTCGCGGACATGGCGGTTCAGCTCCTGGACGGGAGCCCGACGTGAGCGTCGTGGGAGGGGAGGTTGGAGGCGTGGCCGGAGCGGCGCTCGTGAGCGCGTTGCTCTCCACCACGAGCGTGGAGCGAATCGGTGTCGAGAACTTCACGCATTTTCGGCGTCGCGGCACGCCGGTGATCTTCGTGTTCTGGCACGGCAACCTGCTGCCTCTCGTCCACTACCACCGCCACGAGGGCATCGTCGTGCTCGTGAGCGAGCACGCCGACGGGGAGCGCATCGCGCGCATCTTGATGCGGCGGGGGTTCGCCACGGTGCGTGGATCGAGCACGCGCGGGGGAGCGCGCGGGCTCCGGGATCTCGTGCGCGCGGCGCGAGCGGGGCGTGACCTCGCCCTCACGCCCGACGGACCGCGAGGTCCGCGCGGCGAGTTCAAGCCCGGTGCGCTCGCGGCGGCCCGCATCACGGGTCTGCCCGTCATCCCTCTTGCCGTGGCGGCCTCGCCCGCGTGGTCGCTCGGAAGCTGGGACCGATTCCTCGTGCCGAAGCCGTTCGCGAAGGTGCAGATCCAATACCTTCCGCCGAGGCTCGTCACGCGCGACGCCTCCCGGTCGGAGCTGGAGGCGCTCGCCGCCGGCCTGGGTAGCGAGCTGAACGCCGCGGGAGCGCGGCTCGCGGGAGAGATGGATCCGCAGGCGGTGTCGGCGTGAGAGCGGCCGCCGAGCGCCTGGCGCGGCGGTGGTGGGCCGGTGAGCTGGGAACGGCGGGTCGGGCGCTCTCGGCGCTGAGCGCGCCGGTGTCGTGGGGCTGGTCGGCGCTGCACGCGGCACGGCGCCGGACGACGGTTCCCGAGCGCGTGCCGGGCCTGCGCGTCGTCTCCGTCGGCAACCTCGCGGTCGGCGGAACGGGCAAGACGCCGATCACGCGATGGGTGGCCGCCGAGCTGCATGCGAGCGGCGTCGCGACGTGCGTGCTCGTGGGGAGCCACGCGGCCGACGAGGCCGAGCTGCACCGTCGATGGAACGCGAGCGTGCCCGTGCGCGTGGGTCGAGATCGCCGTGCGAGCGCCGAGCGGGCGCACGCGGCCGGCGCGCGCGTCGCGGTTCTCGATGATGGATTCCAGCACGTCGCGCTCGCTCGCGATCTGGACCTCGTCCTGGTATCCGCGGACGATCCGTTTCCGGGCGCCGTGCTCCCTCGCGGCCCTTACCGCGAGCCGGCAGACGCGCTCGCGAGAGCCGATGCGGTGGTCGTGACGCGGCGGAGCGCGCCGCCCGACCGCGCGCATGCCGTGGCCGACCTCGTCCAGGGCTACTGTGGCGGACGCCCGCCCGGCATGGTGTCGCTCGAGCCGGGCGCGCTCGTCGGGCCCGACGGAACGCCTTCCGTGGTTCCATGCGACGTGCTCGCCGTCTGCGCGATCGCCCGTCCCGACACGTTCGCCCGCGCGGTGCAGGGCGCCGTGAGGGGCGAGGTCGAGCTGGCGGCATTCGCCGATCACCATCGGTACGGTCGCGAAGACGTCCGGACCCTCCGTCGGCGGGCGCGCGGTCGAGCCCTGGTGGTGACCGAGAAGGACGCGGTGAAGCTGGAGCCCTGGATCGAGGAGCTGGGTGGACTCCACGTCCTGCCGGATCGCCTCCGGTGGGAGCGCGGGGAGAGTGAGGTGCGTGGGCTCCTTCGCCGCACGGTCGTGCAGGCGGACGCCGCATGAAGCTCGGCGTCGTCGTGGTGGGGAAGGTGAAGGGCGCGCTCGCGGACGCCGTCGCGGACTACGAGGCGCGCGCGCGCCGGTACTGGAAGCTCTCGGTGACCGAGGTGGCCGCCGGAGCGGCGGGCGGTGAGGCGGCGGCGGAACGCGTCCGCGAAGCCGAAGCGGAGCGCATCCTGGCGCGCATTCCCGCGGGGCTCGACGTGATCGCGCTCACCAGGTTCGGCAAGCCCATGGGGTCCCGTGAGCTGGCGGCCCACCTGGCGGAGCTGGGCACGAGATCCTCGCCGGGGGTATGCTTCGTGATCGGCGGCGCCTATGGACTGCACGAGAGTGTGCTCCGTCGCGCCGGGCGAACGCTGTCCCTCTCGGAGCTCACGCTGCCGCACGAGATGGCGCGCCTCGTCCTGGCGGAACAGCTTTACCGTGCCGGTACGATCGTCCGCGGTGAGCCCTACCACAAAGGCTGATGTCGCCGACACAGGAGAACCGCGTGACCGTCGCTCCCCCCCTGGAGCTCATCGTCAGTCGACCGACCGGTGGCCCCCTCACGAGGGCCTATCTCGCCGACGATGCGGCTGCGCGCCCCTTCTTCGGACCGCACTTCGGCAGCGTCGAAGCGTACGTCCTCAAGGCGCGCGAGGTGGCCGAGCGATTCGACCGCGGCGCGCGCGAGCGCGCGGTCGAGTGCATCACCGTGCCTCCGGGCGCCGATCCGACCCGGCTCGAGCGGTTCGTGAGCGAAGGCGGGTTCATGGTCACGACGGGGCAGCAGCCGGGCCTCTTCGGCGGTCCGCTCTACAACCTCTGCAAGGCGCTCACGGCCGTCCGCCTCGCGGAGCTGCTCGAGGAGCGGCTCGCCAGGCCGGTGCTCCCGCTGTTCTGGGTCTCCTCCGAGGACCACGACTGGGCGGAGGCGAGCCAGGCGAGCGTCATCGGGCCGGACAACCACGTCCACACCGTGCACGTCGCCCCGCCGCACGACACGCTGGCGCCGTCGCTCCACCGGATCCCGCTCTCGAACGGGTCCGGCGAGGCGGTGAAGGAGTTCCTCGGCTTTCTGCCCCAGACGGAGTTCAGCGCCGAGTACTTCACGCTGCTCGAGTCGGCGTTCGGCCCGGGCCGCACCATCGCCGACGGCTTCCACGCCACCATGCAGCACCTCCTGGGGAGGTTCGGCATCTTCTTCACGGACGGCGCGCATCCTGCGGTCAAGCGTCACTCCGCTCCCATTCTGTGGGCGGAGCTCGAGCGTGCCGAAGAGATGGAGCGCGTCCTGGCGAGCACGGCGACGGCGCTCGAATCGGCGGGGTTCGATCTCCAGGTGCCGATCCTCGAGGGCAGCGTGAACCTCTTCCTCGACGGTCCCGCCGGACGCGAGCGGCTCTATCGCCAGAACGGCGGCTATCGCCTACGCGCGTCGGGCGAGCAGCTCACGGCCGCCGAGATCCGCCGGCGTGTGGAGGCCGATCCGCAGGCGCTCAGCCCCAACGTGCTCCTTCGGCCGGTGGTCGAGAGCGGGCTCTTCCCGACGCTCTCGTACGTCGCCGGGCCGGGCGAGATCGCCTACTTCGGGCAGCTGCGCGCTTACTTCGAGGCACACGGCATCGGCATGCCGGTCGTGCACCCGCGTTGGGCCGCCACGCCCGTGGAGAGCAAGATCCGCAAGGTCCTCGACAAGTTCCACCTCGACGTCGCGGCGCTCGAGCGGCCGTTCCACGAGGTCGCCAGCGACGTGGCGCGTGAGGAGGTGCCCGACGAGGTGCGTGCGGCGCTGGGTAAGCTGCGCGGCGCGCTCAACGGCGGCCTCGCCGAGCTGAAGCGCGCGGCGACGACGGTCGACAAGACGCTGGCCGGTCCGGTGCAGCAGCTCGGCACGCAGACCAACGCCGCGATCGCCGACGTCGAGAAGAAGATCGTCCAGGCCGTGAAGAGAGAGAGCGAGATCGGGCTCTCCCAGCTCGAGAAGGCCCAGGTCCATCTCTTCCCCCTGGGCAAGCCGGCCGACCGCGTGCAGAGCCCGTTCTACTACCTCACCCGCTACGGTGGCACGCTTCTCGATGGCCTGTACGAGCAGTTTCGGGTGAATCTCGGGTGAGCGCGCTGCGTAGGGGCCTCGAGCGGTGCGCGTGGTTGTACGCCGTCGTCCGCGCTCTCTAATATCAGGACATGTTTCTGCAGCTCATCCTCGTCCTCGTCGTGCTGATCCCGCTGCTGGCGATCGTGCTCGATTCGCAGGTGGGAAGGGCCCTCGCGTCACGACTGGAGCGGAGGGGTCTCGAAGCGCCCGGCGATTCGACCGCCGAGCGGCTCGCATTCCTCGAAGGCGAGGTCGAGCGCCTGACGGCGGAGATCCAGCGGTTGGACGAAGAGAGCGACTTCGTCCAGAGGCTGCTCGGCCAAAAGGGCGCGGAGGGCGCGGCGCTCCCCCCCGGTGACCAACGGAGCTGATCCGGCGACGCCCGCGCCCGCGTCTCCGGCAGCGCGGGTCGGCGCGGGCATCTTCGTCAGCCGGATCTTCGGCTTCATCCGCGAGCGGTTCGTCGCGCACTACTTCGGCTCGACCGATTTCGCCGACGCCTGGCGAGCGGCGCTCCGCCTTCCGAACGTCGTCCAGAATCTCCTGGGTGAGGGCACGCTCTCCGCGGCGCTGATCCCCTCGTACGCCGCGCTCATCGAGCGGGGCGAGACCGAGAAGGCGGGACGGTTCGCCGGTGCCACGCTGGGCCTGCTCGCGCTGCTGGCGGGCGGGGTCACCCTCGTCGGCGTGCTCGCGGCGCCGGTCCTCGTGAGCGTCTTCTTCCCACGCTGGGATCCCGCGAAGCAGGAGATGACCATCACGCTCGTCCGGATCCTCTTTCCGATGACGGGGCTGCTGGTGCTCTCCGCGTGGGCGCTGGGGATCCTGAACAGCCATCGGCGCTTCTTCGTCTCGTACGTCGCACCGGTGTTCTGGAACGTCGCGATGATCGCGGCGATGATCGGGGGCGCCGTCTACGTCGGCTCGGAGGAGCCGTCCCGCGATCTGCTGCTCGCGCTCGCCTGGGGCGCGCTCGTCGGCGGAGGCCTGCAGCTCGGGTTCCAGCTGCCGTTCGTGGCGCAGTACGCACGCGGAGTCCGTCCGTCGCTGGGCAAGGGCGTCGAAGGCGTGTCCGATGCGGTCAGGAGCTTCTGGCCGGTGGTGATGGCGCGAGGCGTGGTGAACGTGAGCGCCTGGATCGACGTGTTCCTGGCGGGGCTGCTTCGCACGGGCGCGCTGGCGGTGATCGGCTACGCGCAGACCTTCTACGTCCTGCCGATCTCGCTCTTCGGCATGAGCATCGCGGCGTCGGAGCTCCCCGAGCTGTCCCGCACGAGCGGCGCCGCGAAGGAGGTCGTCGCGGATCGGGTGCGCCGCGCGCTCCGCCGCGTCACGTACTTCATGGTCCCCTCCGCGGTCGCGTACGTGGTGCTCGGCGACGTGATCGTCGCCGCGCTCTATCAGACCGGGGCGTTCGGCGAGAGCACCACGCTCGTCACGTGGGCCGTGCTCGGCGCGTACGCGTTGGGGCTCCCCGCCTCCGGCGCCTCCCGGGTCCTGACGTCGGCCTTCTATGCGCTCAAGGACGCGAGGGCGCCCTCGCGGATCGCGTACGTGCGCGTGGCGCTGTCGCTCGTCACGGGTCTGGTGCTGATGTGGCCCTTCGATCGCATCGAGGTCGGATCGCTGAGCCTGGGCGCGGTCGGTCTGGCGCTCGGCGCGTCGGTGGGGGCGTGGGTCGAGTACGCGCTGCTCCGGCGAGGGCTCGGGCAGCAGGTCGGGCCGCACGGGATCGGCAGGAGCGCCGAGAAGATCTGGCTCGCCGCCGGGGTGGCCGCGGCGGTGGGGTTCGGTTTGCAGCGCGTGCTGCCGCCGGCCCATGCCGCCCTCGTCGCCGTGGAAACGCTGGTCCCGTTCGGGGTAGTCTATCTCGCCGGCGCCGCCCTGCTCGGGGAGAAGCTCGCCTGGCGCCGTAGCGCCGACGCCTGAGGATCGCGGCGAAGCGCCCGAGCGCCACCACCTGAGCGAGCCTCGGAGCCGGCAGACTCCAACCGTCCCCGTCCGTGCCCGTCGATCTCGAACGCCTCTCGAAGCTCGCCACCCGCCCGGGTGTCTATCTGCTGCGTGACGCACGCGGCAGCGTGCTGTACGTGGGCAAGGCGAAGTCCCTGCGCGCGCGCGTGCGCAGCTACTTCCAGCCGGGCGCGGAGCTCGGCGCGAAGAACCGCGAGCTGGTGCGGGTCGTCGACGCGGTCGAGACGATCGTCGTGGGATCCGAGGCCGAGGCGCTGATCCTCGAGGCCAACCTCATCAAGGAGCACCGACCGCGCTTCAACATCCTGCTGCGCGACGACAAGAAGTATCCGTACATCAAGGTGACGATGAAGGAGCCGTTCCCGCGCGTCTACGTCACGCGCAGGATCGTCAACGACGGCAGCCGGTACTTCGGGCCTTACAGCTCGGTCGGCCCGATGCGCCAGGCGCTCGAGGTGGTGAAGCGAATGCACTCGGTGCGCTCCTGCCGCTACGACCTCCCCGGCGAGAGCCCCGCCCGCGCCTGCCTCGACTACCACATCGGCCGCTGCAAGGCGCCGTGCATCGGGCTCCAGACCGAAGCCGACTACCGCGGGATGATCGAGGAGATCATCCGCGTCCTGGAAGGGGACACCGAGGAGCTTCGCGCGCTCGTGGAGGAGCGCATGCGCGCGGCCGCGGAGCGTCTGGACTTCGAGCGCGCGGCCGAGCTCCGCGACGTGCTCGGTGGGCTCGACGCGCTCGCGCTCGGTCAGCGCGTGCACCGTACGCAGGGTGGTGACTTCGACATCCTGGGACTCGCGCGCGACGGCGATCTGGGTGCGGGGGTGATCCTGCGCGTGCGCCGTGGGCTGCTGCTCGGCAGGGAGTCGCTGCGCTTCGCGAACATCCTGCACGAGTCGGACGCCGACCTGCTGGGATCGCTCCTGTCGCGACACTACCTCGGAGGCGGCGAGGTCGTCCTGAGCGATCTTCCTCGTCAGGTCCTCCTCCCGTGGGACGTGGAGGACCGCGAGGTGCTCGGCGAGATCCTCTCGGAGGCCGCAGGGCGTCGGGTCGCCGTCACCGTGCCGCGGCGGGGCGCGAACCGTGGTCTCCTCGATCTGGCCGAGCAGAACGCCCGCGAGGTCCTGGAGGATCGCGTCACGGCGCTCGCGTATGCAGCCGACCGCGCCGAGGAGGCGCTCTTCAGCCTGCAGGACGAGCTCGATCTCAAGGTGGTGCCGAGGCTCATGGTGTGCTTCGACGTATCGCACACACAGGGCTCGGAGACCGTGGCGAGCGCCGTCCTGTTCGAGAACGGGGAGCCGAAGCGCGCAGGGTATCGGCACATGCGCATCAAGGGCGAATGGGGCAACGACGACTACCGCTCGATGCAGGAGGTCGTGACGCGATACTTCCGCCGCCGTGTGGAGGAAGGGCAGCCGCTGCCGGATCTCGCGGTGATCGACGGCGGGAAGGGGCAGCTCGGGGCGGCCGTGGCCGCGCTCCAATCGCTCGGGCTCGGTGACGTGGCGGTCATCGCGCTGGCCAAGAGGGAGGAGGAGGTGTTCCTACCCGGGCGGCCCGACCCCGTGCGACTCGACCGGCGGCACCGGGCCCTCCACGTCCTGCAGCGCCTGCGCGACGAGGCGCACCGGTTCGCCGTGCGATACAACCGCAAGCTGCGCAGCAAGCGGACGATCAGGAGCGACCTGGGTGACATCCCCGGGATCGGCCCCACCCGCCAGACGCTCCTCCTGCGTCGCTTCGGCTCCCTGCAGGGGGTGCGGGAGGCGTCGAGGGAGGAGATCGCGCGGGTGCCGGGGTTCTCCGAGGCGCTCGCGAGCCGCGTCCTGACGTACCTGGGAAGGTGAAGCGCGGCGTATGAGCTTCGGCGGTCCCGCGCCGATCGCTAGCTTCTCTCGACCCGACGACCCCTCTCCCGCGCCTCGTGACGATTCGCACCCGATTCGCTCCCAGCCCCACCGGTCGCCTCCACGTAGGCAACGTGCGGGCCGCCGCCTTCAACTGGCTGCTCGCGCGGCAGGGGGGCGGCCAGTTCATCCTCCGCATCGAGGACACGGACGTGGGCCGCAACGTCGAAGGCGGCGAGTCCGGCATCCTCGAGGATCTGCGTTGGCTGGGCCTCGACTGGGACGAGGGACCGGACATCGGAGGCCCGCACGCCCCCTATCGACAGAGCGAGCGCGGCGCGTCGTACACGCGCGCCGTGGAGCGGCTCGTCGGCGCCGCCAAGGCGTACCCGTGCTTCTGCTCGGAGGAGGATCTCGACGAGCAGACGGAGGAGTTCGGCGAGGGCCGAACCGCGCTCCGCTACTCGGGGCGGTGCCGGCGGCTCGAGCCGGCGGAGCGGACCCGGCGCGTCGCTGCGGGTGAGCCGCACGTCGTGCGCTTCGCGGTTCCGGAGGGTCTCCAGAGCGTGGACATCGCGGACGAGATCTTCGGCCGGATCTCGTTTCCGACGAGCGACATCGACGACTTCGTGCTTCGGCGCACCGACGGGCGCGTCACCTACAACTTCGGCGTGGTCGTCGACGACATCGAGATGGAGATCACGCACGTCGTGCGTGGTGTCGGGCATCTCTCCAACACGCCCAAACAGGCGCTCCTCTTCGACGCGCTCGAGGTGCCGCGACCGGTGTTCGCGCACCTGCCGACCGTCCTCGGACCGGACGGCAAGAAGCTGTCGAAGCGGCTCGGCGCCACGGGTGTCGCCGAGCTTCGGTCCGCGGGCTATCCGCCGGACGCCGTGCTGAACTACCTGTCGCTCCTCGGCTGGTCGCATCCGGAGGAGAAGGAGGTGCTCACACGGCGGGAGCTGATCGCTTCGATCGGGCTCGATCGCGTCGGCAAGAGCGACACGCAGATCGATCTCGAGAAGCTGCGCTGGGTCTCGGCCCAGCATCTGGCGACGGAAACCCTCGCGGAGCTCACCGAGCACGTGAGGCCCTTCGTCGATCTCGCTCGCTTCCCGCGCGCCGGCGACAACCTGCCCGCTGTGGTGGAGACGCTCAGGACGCGACTGTCGACCTACGGCGACGTGAACGAGCACCTGGGGCTGCTCTATCCGCCCGAGACGGAGTCCGCGGAGAAGCGACGGGCATTGGGCGCGGATCCGGCCGTGCGGCCGGTGCTCGAGGCGGTCCGCGCGCGCCTCACGGCGCAGGAGGAATGGGAAGCCGTGGCGCTCGATCAGGCGGTCCGCGCCGCGGGAGCGGACGCGGGCGTGAAGGGGGCGGCGCTCTTCCACCCGGTGCGTGTCCTCCTCATCGGCACCGAAAAGGGACCCGACCTGGGCAAGATCCTTGCAGCGATCGGGCCCGACGAGGCCGATCGTAGGCTGCGGCAAGCCCTCGGATGAGACCCTCGCAGGCCGCGAGGGGTAGACAGGGCGGGCCTTGGCGGGGTTTTCGAGGGCCTTTACGTTACCCGGTCTTGGCCGTCAGCCGGACCGTTTCGATAGGGAGGTAACCGCATGAAGATGCGTGGCGTATTCGCTCTCACCATGGCGCTGCTCGTTGCGATCGGCGGCTGCGCCTCCGGCGGTGGCGGTGGCGGCGGCGGTGGTGGTGGAACCACCACGGCGGCAGGTCCGACCGGAAGCGGAGCGAACCTGCTGACGCAGGGTGCCCGGCCCCGTGAGACCGACAACACGGACGCCGCGGAGGAAGCGCTCGAGGCCGCCCAAGAGGCCGCCGAGGCGCAGAACACGGCGGTCGCGCAGCAGCAGTATCAGGCTGCCATGACGGCCGCGCAGGCCGCGATCACCGAAGACCCGTCGAACCCGCTGGCCTATCGGTTGGCAGGCGTCGCCGCGCTCGGGCTCGAAGACTACGAGCAGGCCGCCCAGAATCTCGACCGCGCGGTCGAGCTGCGGCCCGTGTACGACCTCGAGATCGCTCCGCTGCGCGAGAACGCGTACATCGATCTGTACAGCGAGGCGATCCCGCTCCTCCAGTCTCAGCAGTACCTGGACGCGGCCGAGGTGCTGGAAAGCGCCAACACGATCTTCCCGCTGCGCGCCGAGGCGATGATCACCCTCGCGCAGATCTACGCGCAGGAACGGCAGCACGACCAGGCGATCGAGAAGATCGACCAGGCGCGCGAGTTCCTCGAGTCGCCCCGCATGGAGGAGGTCGATTCGGCCACGGCGGCGCAGTGGCGCGAGGACGGCTCGAACCTCCTGCTGATGCGCGGCCAGGTGCTCGCCGACGCGGGTCGCTTCGAGGAAGCGGTCGCGACGTATCGCGAGCTCGCTGCCGAGGACCCGAGCAACATCTCCGTGCAGCAGGACATCGCGGCGATCCTCATGACCATGGGTCGTGAGGACGAAGCCATGCAGGAGTACGAGAGGCTGATGGCTCGCCCCGGTCTCTCGGCGGGTGACTACTACCGTATCGGCGTCGGCTTCTACAACAACGAAGACTACGAGCGGGCCGCGCAGGCGTTCGAGCGTGCGGCGCAGAACAGCCCGCGTGACCGTGACGCGCTCGAGATGTGGGCGCGCTCGCTGACGCTCGATTCCGCCTATACCGCGGTCGCACCCGTGGCCGAGCGGTGGATCGAGCTCGATCCGTCGAGCCAGATCGCGCTGTCCGTGTACGCCCAGGCGACGAACAGCGCCGGCGATCCTCAGCGTGCCGCGGAGATCATGCGGCGGGCCGAGGAGCTCTTCGTGACCGTCGACGACCTCGAGATGCGCCGCGGTGGCAACACGGCCATCGTGAACGGCTCGGTGGCGAACCGGACGCTCGATCCGGGCGGTCGCGTCACTTTGACGTTCACCTTCTACAACACGGCCGGACAAGCGCTCGGAACGGCGACGCACCAGGCGACGTTGGGTGCGGTCGGGGAGAAGCAGGTGTTCCAGGTCGAGTACACGGCCGCGCAGCCGGTGGCCGGATACAGTTACACGGTCGCGAGAGGCTGACGAAGACGGGGCGACTTTTGCGCGCGGGTTTCTTAGCTTAGGCCACGCGCGGGAGTAGCTCAGTTGGTAGAGCATCAGCTTCCCAAGCTGAGGGTCGCGGGTTCGAGTCCCGTCTCCCGCTCTGGGTGACAACGCAGGAAACGAAAGGCCCGGTGCCGCTGATCCAGCGGCGCCGGGCCTCGTCACTTCGGGCCGTGGGCGAGACGGCTCCTAGAAGTATCCCCCGAGGTTGAACGAGCCACTGACGGACATCGATCCGGTTGCATCGCCGAACACGGCGATCAACGTCGCAGTGAATGTGCCCATGATGCGTCCCGGGACGGCGCTCGTGATCTCGACGGTGCCGCTTCCTCCTGTTGCGTCACTGCTCCAGGCCGCCGTCGGAGTGCCAGGAGGACTGGCGACGATCATGGTGCGGGTCGGGCCGCTCAAGGCGTAGGTCCCGGTCCCGCTCATGGCGGCTATGCTGGCGATGATCCGGTAGTCCTCGTTGATGGCGCCGAACCTGAGCGTGTCCCCGAACGTCACCGGGGGGCCCGCGATGGGAAAGACGAGCGAGATGCCGTCGATCGTGGCGGAGAACGATGAACCCTGGTTCGCAGCCGCGACGCCGCCCGTGCCCGTCACCGGGAGATCGAAGACGCCGTGTGTGACCGTCTTGCTCACACCGGTCGCGGCTTGGGGAGTCGCCACGAACTCGAACGTTCCCGAGACCCGCGTCGCCGAGAGCTCGGTGATCACCGTTTCACCGGCGACACCGGTATACGGAGTGCTCCAAACGCTGGAGGCCTGCGAGAGCTGCGCGCTACCGCCGAACACCGAGTGGGACACTCCGAGGGGGTAGGTGCCGGGGCCACCGATGTTGTGGAGGAAGAGGTCGATCGTGTAGTCGGTCGATCCTCGGTCGCCTGCCGTGATCGTGTACGTGCCCGCCGTTGCATTCTCGACCGATGCGGCGAGATGAGGACTTCAGTCCGCCCCGTCGATCTTGACGCTGAAGGTCGCGTCCTCGCCGTCCGTGTCCGGACCGGATGAATCCCTGGCGCCGCAGGCGGCGACGAGGATGGACAGGACAACGACGGAGACGAGTTTCACGAATGCTCGCGCGACGGGGGAGGCCGGAGCATATCAGCTTCATCTTCCCGCGCCTGCCGTGAGACGTCAAGCAGGCTGGTTCGACGTGCTCACCAGGCCTTTCGGTCGTCCCCGTCGTAAGATAGGTGCCCATGGGGCCCTCCCTCCTGATCCTGGCTGCGGCGTACTTCCTGCCGACCATCGTCGCGTTCGGGCGATGGAGCGCACCGTTTCGCGGCAAGAAGGTGCTCCTCTTCGGGATCTTCAATTTCTTCGTCGCATGGACGGGCATCGGGTGGCTGGCGTGTCTGATCGCCGCCTTCTCGAAGCGGCTGGAGGAGTACCTGGGGCGGATGGCCGCCGCCTCCGCCGGCGTCGCGGGCTACGCGACTCCCCCCGCGGGAACGCTGCAGCCGCCATCCTGGGAGACGGTGCGTGAGCCGGCGCGCTGCTCCGCGTGCGGAGGAGCGGGCGAGCAGCCCTGCCCACAGTGCAGCGGACGTGGGAGCTGGTATCAACCGCCGCAGACGGCGAGCGGCGTCGCCCAGCTCGTGACGTGCAGCTACTGCACGAGCAGCGGCAGGATCCGGTGCCAGAGCTGCGGCGGCTCCGGCCGCTTTGCGTGAGATCGCGCTCCTTCGGGGAGCAGCGAAGCGCGCTCGCGGCCCGCGGCTTGCACTATGGTTCGACCAGCGAAGCGGGATGCCCCCGAACACCCGGGGATGAACCCTCACGACCCGGCCTCGGTCGAGCCTGCAGACCGCTCGAGGCCGGGTCGTTGCGTCCATGAGCGTAGACCGACGACTTGCGCAGTCGTTCCTCGCGAGCTACCTGCAGTCCGCGCCACGACGCGGGACTGTGAGCCCGGCGTCGCTTTTGACCCCGTCTGCGGCCTCCGCGAGAGGCCGTGGGCGGGGTCGCTCTACTTCACGGCGCACCCGCGCGGGGATCGCGCACGCCTGGGCTCAGGCGATGCGGTAGACGCGCGGCTCCTCGTTCGGCCGATAGAGGAGCCACGAGCCCACCGGAACACGGCGGAGGAGGTCGTCGCAGCTTCCCGGTGGCGACTGGCGACCGGTGGGGAGCAGTGGGTTCCAGATGCGGCAAGCGCCCGGGGGAGGCATCTGGCCCACGGGAATACCCACGATGTCATCCTCGCTGAGATCGTCCGAATCGGCACCGCGGTCGTCACCACGACCATGACGATCATCGTCGTCGCCGGGCCGGGAGGGATTCGTGGGGCCGGGCCCCGCCGTGTCGTCCGCGGGCTCCTCCCACGTCACGATCTCCGTGGTGCATGCTGCCGTCAGCATCGCGGCAGCGAGGACCACGGACGCTCGGCGGAGCATGGGAGGGCGCGACGGCTACTCGTCGCGTGTCGCGCGCCAGCGACGGAGCTGGAGCAGGAGCGCGGCCAACGCGGCCACGCCGGACGCGATGCGCACACGCCGGTCGCCGAGAACGCTCCTCGCGCGACGTCCCAGGTTCCTTCGGTCATACCACGCTCGGTTGTACCACATAGAATCCGCTCCTTGTCTGAGCATGGGCGGTTCGCAGGATCCATGCCGCGGGTGGGCGAAGCTCGCTCCCCGTTCTCCGGGTCTCTATGATGGCTGTCGTCCCGGTGTCCGGGATGCCTGTCGGCCCGCACGAACCCGCTCCGAGGAGACTGCGAATATGATGCTCGCTCGTCGGCCGTCCTTCCTGGCGCTGATCCTGCCGTTGCTCGCAGTGCTGCTGCTCGGCCGGCCGTTGGCCGGAGCGCACGCGCAGTCCGGACCGAACCCGTACCGACCGGTGGAAGGGCTGCAGGCCGGCGGGGGTCCGGGCCGCATCGGTGACGGTTGGGCGAAGATGCCCGGCGGGCGCGCGATGGGATCGCCCGGAGGTCTGCACGTGGACGTGGACGGCGAGCACATCTGGGCCATCGTGCGCTGCGGCGACGACGGCACGCCGCGGGGAAGCCAGACGTACTGCGGGGCGTCCGATCTCGATCCCATCCTGAGATTCGACGCGGACGGCAACGTCGTCACGCAGTTCGGGAGCCGCATGTTCGATTGGCCGCACGGACTGCACGTGGACGCCCAGGGCAACGTCTGGGTGACGGAGGCCGGTGGAGGGGAGCGCACCGCGGGGCGGGCGATCGGCCATCAGGTATTCAAGTTCTCGCCCGAGGGGCGGCTCCTGATGACGCTCGGCGAGGCCGGCGTCGAAGGAAACGACCCCGACCACTTCACGGCGCCGAGCGACGTGATCACGGCGCCGAACGGTGACGTCTTCGTCGTCGACGGCCACAACGCCACGGGCAACAACCGGATCGTGAAGTTCGCCCGCGACGGCCGCTTCATCCGAGCCTTCGGCGAGACGGGCTACGGACCGGGTCAGCTCCGGGGACCGCACGCCATCGCCATGGACGCGGAAGGACGCCTGTTCGTCGCGGACCGGGCGAATCAGCGCATCGTCGTCTTCGATCAGGAAGGACGTTACCTGACGCGTTGGACGCAGTTCGGCATGCCGAGCGACATCTGGATCGACGACGACGACCGGATCTACGTGGCGGACTCCGAGTCCGACACGAACGAGAACCCGGGATGGGAGAAGGGCATCCGGATCGGTGACGTGCGGACGGGATGGGTGGAGTGGTTCATCCTCGACACGGGGGACAACCCGCCCATCACGGCCGGCGGGAGCGGCGCGGAAGCGATCACGGTGGATCGTCTCGGCAACATCTTCGCCGGCGAGCCGCGCCCCCAGCGCATCGTGAAGTACGTGCGCGTGAGATAGGTCGCGCCCCAGCACGATGCCCCCCCGCCCGCGGGTGGAGGCTGGCACGTGACATGAAGGGACGTCCCCCGACGAAGCACACGCTCCCGGGGCAGGCCGATGGTCCACATCCACTTCGACGGAAGGTCGCCGACCTCCTCCCTCGTGCTCGGGCCGGCCCCTTGGTTTCGCATCGCGGGCAACTTCATCCGGCAGGGTCCCGAGGGCACGCCCGTGGCGATCTACCGGAGCCACCAGTGGGACGTGCAGGGGCGGTACTTCACGCGCTGGGACTGCAAGGAGCCGGGCCTCATCCACTTCGAGGACGTCGCAGGCGGGCGCACGGAGTACTTCGGTCCGTTCGGAAGATTCCACGCCGCCGACGGTGTGCTGTACGCGGACGACGAGCTGTTCGCGAAGTTCATCGAGGAGGCGCAGCTGTGGCACTGCTACGCCACGGAGAACTTCTGGCCGGTCCTGGTCTTCGAGGGCTTGAGCGCGGGGGCAGGGGAGCAGGGCGGCTGAGGCGCAGGGACCGCTCTGGCGGACCGCGTTGCGAACGGTGCGCCGTCGCGCTATTTCAGCGCCGACGATTCCACAGGAGGTGGACGATTTTCCGCCGCACCGTCGTTTCGCTCCTCGCGCTCTCGGCGCTCGCCGCGGCCGGTTTCGCGGCCCAGGCCGCTCGACCCTTCAAGCTCGGCACCTTCGAGCGGGAGGGACGCGCGTTCGTGGGCATCGTGCTCCGCGACACGCTCGTCGTCGATCTCGCGGCCGCGCACGCGGCGGTTCCGGCAGCAGGAGGCGCGGCGGCGGCCCCGACGGACATGAAGGACCTGATCGCTCGCTACGAGCAGGGTGTCCGCACCCGCATCCAGGAGATCGTGCGAGCGGTCGAGGCGGCCTCGGGTCGCCCGCCGTACGTGCACGCGCTCTCCGCGGTGAGAACGCTGCCGCCGATCATGTATCCCTCGAACATGGTCAACACGGCGCTCAACTACCGCGAGCACGCCCTCGAGATGGCGGGGCTGAACAGCGGACCGCCCGCGCTGAGCGCGGGGGCGCCGCCTCCGGGTTTCGCGACGCCGACCACCGTGAGCGCCCCCGGCATCTGGGAGCGCGCGGCCACGGACGATCGCTGGAACCCGTACATGTTCCTGAAGTCGCCGTCGGCGATCATCGCGAATGGCGAAGCCGTCCGTCTGCCGGTAGGCCGCGCGCAGGTGGATTGGGAGTGCGAGCTGGGCGCCGTGATCGGGCGGACCGCGTCCCGCGTGCCCCTGGCACGCGCGGGTGACTACATCTTCGGCTACACCATCGAGCTGGACGTGTCCGATCGCGGTGGGCGCGGCGACGAGCGCTACGGCTCCGACTGGCTGATCGGCAAGTCGCACGACACGTTCGCGCCGCTGGGTCCGTTCATCGTGCCCAAGGAGTTCGTGCCGGACCCGCGGGACCTGGACGTACGTTACACGCTGAACGGCGAGCTCATGCAGGAAGCGAATACGTCGCTCATGATCCACGACGTCTTCGAGCAGGTGGTGTACGCGACGAATATCCTCACGCTCCAGCCGGGCGACGTGATTGCCACGGGGAGCCCGGCCGGCGTGGGGTCGGCGCGCAATCCGCCGATCTTCTTCCGTGCCGGCGACGTCTCCGTGTGCACCTACGAGGGCATCGGAACGCTGACCAACCCGATCGTCGGCCCGGCGGCTCCCGCAGGGCGCTGACGCTCTCCGGACGGTCTCTCGGACAACGGTCTACCGTGGGAAGGGGTCCGGGGATACTGTTCCGATAGGCTCGTCGCATCCGCGAGTCGGCTCGTCGTACGCGAGCAGCACTCGCGGTCGTTCGTGGAAATATCCGAGGGATCGTCATGTACCGCTCCACCCCCCTCCTCGCAGCTCTTTGCATCGTGGCGTCCGGCGGTCCTCGTGTCGCCGGCGCGCAGCAGGTTCCCGACTCCGCCACGGCGCTGCATCCCGACTCCGCGGCCGTCACGGGAGGCCGTCCGCCCCGCCAGGAGCGCTCCGACTTCGAGCGCCTGACGGAAGACGCGGTCCTGCAGCCCGGGTTCTTCGACGCGTACCTCGAGGACGGCCGCCTCCTGCTCGTCGTGCCGGAGAGCCGGCTGGGTGAGCGCTTCCTGCTGTCGTTCGAGGCTTCGCAGGGTCCGGGGACGGGGGGCATCTACGGCGGCACCATGCTCGACAACGAGGCGCGTATCGTCTCGTTCGAGAAGCGACAGGGCCGGATCCTCCTGATCCAGCATCAGAACATCTACACGGCGCCGGAGGGCTCGCCCGAGCAGCGCGCCATCGATCTGACTTTCGGGCCGTCCGTCCTGGCCACGGCCCGCATCGACGCCACGCGCGACTCGACCGATCACCTCATCGACGTCTACGACTGGTTCGTGTCGGACATCTCCCAGGTGAGCGAGCAGCTTCGCGGGGCGCTGGCGGGACAGGGTGGGCGCGGCGCCGGCAGCGCGAGCTTCGACGACGGTCGCAGCTATCTGGAGGCCGTGCGCTCGTTCCCGCGCAACATGACCATCGATTCCCGTCTCACGTTCCGGGCGGGCGGAGGGGATCTGCGCAGCGTGCCGGACGCGCGCTTCGTCCCGGTCACGGTGCACGCGCGCCTCGTCGCGCTTCCCGAGACGCCGATGGAGCCCCGCCTGGGGGACGACCGAGTGGGCTACTTCCTCACCGTGAAGAAGGACTTCTCGCTCGACGACGGCCAGGACTTCTTCGTGCGGTACGTGCGCCGTTGGCGCCTCGAGTGCGCCGACCGTCCGAGCGACGGACTCTGCGAGCCGCGCGAGCCCATCACGTACTACATCGACCGCACGGTGCCGGAAGAGTACCGACCCGCGATGGTCCAGGGCGTGGAGGCGTGGAACGAGGCCTTCGAGGAGGCGGGGTTCCGTAACGCGATCCGCGCCGAGATGCTGCCGGACAGCGCGGAGGCCGAGGACATCCGCTACCCGACGATCCGCTGGAACGTGTCCGATCCGCCGGGCTACAGCGCGATCGGTCCGTCCGTGGTGGATCCGCGCACGGGCGAGATCCTGGATGCGGATATCCTGATGGAAGGGAGCATGATCCTCGGATTCCGGAGCGCCTGGCGCTTCCAGGTGAACCCGGCCGCCGCGCTCGAGGAGATGCTGGCGGCGACGCCCGAGGAGCTCGAGGGGCTGGCGCGGGGGGGAGAGATCTCGACGTTCGGAACCGAGCTGATGTCGCAGGGGATGTTGGTGCGCGCGCTGCTCCAGGCGCGTGGCGATCTGGGGCCGTCCGAGCCCGTGCCGATGGAGTACGTGAACGACGCGGTGAAGTGGGTGACGATGCACGAGGTAGGTCACACCCTCGGGCTCAGGCACAACTTCCGTGCGTCGGCGGACACACCCAACGAGCGGCTGGCGGACCGCGACTGGACGCGTCAGCGCGGCCTGGTGGGATCGGTGATGGACTACGCCACGCCGAACATCGCGGCTCCCGGCCAGCCCAGCGGCGACTTCTACATCCAGGGCATGGGCACGTACGACCGTTGGGCGATCGCCTACGGCTACACGCGTGACCCGCAGCATGCCCGCGAGCTCGCGCGGCAGGCCGCGCAGCCGGGCCACGCGTACGGCACGGACGAGGACAACCGCGGGCCGGGCGCGCTCGACCCGACGGTGAACGTCTACGACCTGGGCGAGGATCCGCTCGCGTGGGGGAGGGATCGCGCGCAGCTCATCCGCGGCACCTGGCAGGACGTGCCGACGTTCGCGCTCGAGGACGACGCCTCGTACGCCGGCGCCACCGCGGTCTTCTCGAGCCTGCTGTTCCAGTACGCCCGCGCGCTCGGCACGGGTGTGAAGTACATCGGCGGCCAGTACCTCTATCGCGACCACGTCGGCGACCCGGCCGGGCGCGGCCCGTGGGCCAACGTGCCCCGCGAACGCCAGGTCGAGGCGCTCGACTTCCTGGTGGAGTTCGGGTTCAGCGAAGACGCCTTCGAGCTTCCCCCCGCGGTGCTCCAGCAGTTCGGTGCCAACCGCTGGAGCCATTGGGGGAGCGACCTCACCATCGACGGGCGGATCGACTACCCCTATCACGGCGAGGTGCTCGACCTGCAGCGCACGCTGCTGGCGCAGATCACCGACCCCATGGTCTTCGCGCGCATACGCGACGCGGAGATGAAGTTCGGGACGGCGGAGGTGCTGTCGATCCCCGAGCTGCTCGAGTCGCTGACCGGTGCGATCTGGAGCGAGCTGCGCTCCGGCGATTCGGTTCCGGCGATGCGCCGCGATCTCCAGCGGGCGCACCTGGACCGCATGATCGAGCTCGTCACCGACGCGCCGAACGGCACGCCGGCCGACGCCCGCTCGGTAGCGCGTATGACGCTCGAGCGCCTTCGCAACGATCTCGACGCCGCGCTGGGCTCCAACCACACGGACGCCTACACGCGCGCCCACCTCAACGAGAGCCGCGTGCGCGTGGACCGGGCGCTCTCGGCCGGGCTCGAGCTCGCGAACTGACCTCCGCCACGAGCGGCAGCGAAGGAGCGCTGCGGGGGAGGCTTCCGCGCACGCTCGTCATGGGCGTCCTCAACGTCACGCCGGACTCGTTCGCGGACGGTGGACGGTTCCTGCGCCACGAAGACGCGCTCGCCCACGGGGCGCGCATGGCGGATGAGGGAGCCGACATCGTCGACGTCGGCGGCGAGAGCACCCGGCCCGGCTCCGATCCCGTCGGGGAGCAGGAGGAGCTCGATCGAGTGGCGCCCGTCGTGGAGGGGCTCGCCCGCACGATCGGCGCGCGCATCTCGGTCGACACCTCCAAGCCCCGCGTGGCCGAGGCGTGCCTGCGGCTCGGGGCGAGCCTGGTGAACGACGTGACGGGTCTCACGGACGATGCGATGATCCGCACGGCGAAGGAGGGCGGGGCCGGGGTGGTCGTCATGCACATGCGGGGCCGGCCGAAGACGATGCAGCAGGACGTCGTGTACGACGACGTCGTACGCGAGGTGAGCCGCTTCCTCGCGGAGCGTGCGCGCGTCGCTCGCGGTGCCGGCATCGACGAGGTGATCGTCGATCCGGGCATCGGATTCGGGAAGACGGCCGCCCACAACTTCGAGATCCTGAAGCGCCTCGACGAGATCGCGTCGCTCGGATACCCGGTGCTCGTCGGCCCCTCCCGGAAGTCCTTCCTCGGATCGCTCCCGAGCAAGCTCCCGTCCTCGGAGCGCCTCGAGGGCACGCTGGCCGCCGTGGCGGTCTGCGCGCTGCACGGCGCGTCGATCGTGAGGGTCCACGACGTGCTCCAGACGAAGCGCGTCGTCGAGGTCGTCGACGCCGTGCGCGGGGCGTGACGTGGACCGTATCGTCGTTCCCGCGCTGCCGCTGCGGGCGCGCGTCGGCGTCACGGACGCGGAGCGGGCCGTCGCCCAGGACGTGCTGATCGATCTCGAGCTCGGTCTCGACCTCGCCCGAGCCGGGCGCGAGGACGCGCTCGAGCACACGGTGGACTACGAGAAGGTCTGCGACGTCGTGGCGGCTACGGTGCAAGCCCACCCGTATCGTCTGATCGAGGCGATCGCCGAGGCGTGCGCGTCGGCGATCCTCAGCTCGTTCGGCGTGCAGGAGGTGCGCGTGCGCGTCCGGAAGCCCGGGGCGCTCGTGGCGCGTGGCGTGCCCCATGCGGCCGTCGAGGTGGTGCGCCGGCGTGCCTGAGCCCGGCTCCGACGTCTACGTCGGCCTGGGGTCCAACCTCGGCGAGCGCGAGGAGCACCTGAGGCGCGCGGTGCTCGCGCTCCGCGACGCGATCACCATCGAGCGCGTCTCGTCGATCTGGCTGACCGAGCCGGTCGGGCTCCGCGAGCAGCCGCCGTTCTACAACGCGGTGGTGGGTGGGCGCACGACGCTGGCGCCACGTGCGCTGCTGCACGCGCTGCTCGCCGTCGAGCGCGGCCTGGGGCGCGTCCGTGAGGCTGAGCCGGTCGAGAACGGTCCGCGTACCATCGATCTGGACCTGCTGCTCCACGGCGATCGCGTGCTGGACGAGCGGGGGTTGGTGCTGCCGCACCCGCGCATGACGGCGCGGCGCTTCGTGCTCGCGCCGCTCGCCGAGATCGCGCCGGATCTGCGGATCGGTGACCACCCGCGCACGGTCGTCGAGATGCTCGCGGCTCTGGCACCCGGGCAGAACGCCGTCGAGCGGCTCGCGCTTCCCGGATGGCCTCCGGAGGTGATCCGCCCTCTGCGCTGACGTCCCATCCAGACATGTCCGCGGGACGACCCGAGCCTCATCGTAGCGCAGGTCGGCGGACGTCTCGGTGGAGCACCCGGATGAGACAGACGTGGTGGGGAAGATGGAGTCGTAGGGCGATCGGCGTCGGCGCGCTCGCGGCCTGTGCGTGCGGGGGCGACCCGGAGCAGGCGCCCGCTTCAGCCGGGCCCGCGGCGGCTTCATCGGCACCCCTCGCACCCTGCCTGCTCGAGCAGTCGCCGCTCCTCGCGGCCGACGGGACCGAGCTCTACATCGAGCCCCAGAACTTGTTCGCGCTCGGCGACGCCTGGGTCGTCGCAGGCGCGCCGAGCTACCGCTGGGGTGTCGCACCCGGGCGCGACGCGGTCCGCCTCCAGACGGATGCGCACGTGGCCGCGGTCGTGGCCCGGCCCGCGGTGCCGATCGCGAGGCCGAGAGCCGCGCGGACGGGGAGCGTGATCGCGACCCCGCTCGGCGACGGTCGGTGGGCGGCCATCTTCGACGAGATCCATCCGGACTCGATCCCGGGCGTGTTCTCCCCGCTGTCGTGGTGGTACGGCGAGCACGACGGGACGCGCTGGACGCTCGTGGAGCCGCTGCCCGTTCCTCCCGCCTCGAGGCTTCTCTTGCGGCAGTCCTCGAACCTCGTCCGCGCTGGTGACCGACTCGTGTGGATCGGATACGACGACGCGGAGCGTGCGTCGCCGGCCCACATGTATCGCTACGAGCGAGGCGACGGCACCTGGCGGTACGAGCGCATGCCCGACGAGTTCGTCGAGGTCGCCGTCCTCGAGTACGACGATGGAGCGGGACTCTGGATGCTGCTCGTCGGCCTGGACGAGGAGCTGCCGGGGTTCCAGAAGTCCATTCGGCTGTATCGCGAGGGTCGGACACGGGAGCTGGTCGCGCGCGTCACTGCCGAGCCGGGTGCCGACCGCATGATCTCTTGGCCGTCGATGCAGATCCAAGACGGCGCGGTCCACGTGTCGTGGGTCGTGTCGGCACGGGAGGGGTCGCGCGCGTTCGTTCGGAGCGGCATCCGCTCCGGCGTCGATCCCGGGCCGATCGTCGAGCTCGACGACAACGCTCCGCATCTGCGCACGCTGACGATGCCGGACGGGTCACCCGCGTGGATCGCCGAGCACCTCGACCCCGTCACCCAGCAGAAAGAGCTTCGCGTCCTGCGCCTCGACGGCACCCGCATCCTACGAGCCGCGGCCGTGCCCAGCCCGTTCACCGGCTTCTTCAGC
The DNA here is from genome assembly GCA_050181335.1 of Gemmatimonadales bacterium. Taxonomy (GTDB): domain Bacteria; phylum Gemmatimonadota; class Gemmatimonadetes; order Longimicrobiales; family Gaopeijiaceae; genus UBA2982. Next base: position 46,594 of record JBFXDG010000019.1, read on the forward strand.
GCGCGGGCGCGCGACGCGAACGACATCGTCTTGGTCGGCCCCCAGATGGGTCGGGTGTCGCCCGAGACCCCAGTCCGCAGCCTCGTCCTCCGACTGAGCACGTCCTGCTAGCTACCCGCTGCGGACCTCCAGCAGTACCCCATCTCCATCTCATCCCCCGGAGGATCGCATGTCCCCCTTTCGCAGTCGTGCATTGACCGCCGTCGCCGCGCTCGTGGTGGCGGCATGCACCGAGGACGCGCCGACCGGCGTCGCCCCGGACGTCGCGGAGATCGCGTCCGAGCTGGCGTTCGTCGTACCCACCGACCTGCGCGAGCGCATGATCACGAGAACCATCGTCGTCGACACCGTCCGCCCCGCGGGGCCCGCGCGCTCCGAGGACCAGGGGTACGGAACCTACTACGACTTCGGCGAGCAGCCCGTCGTCACGGCGGCCGCGGGCCTCTGGGACGAGAAGACGCGCGCATGGTTCCTGCCCGGCCGGCTCAGCGTGGTCGGGAGCCACGACTACATCGCCAACAAGAGCTCGGTCGACACGAAAGCGACGCTCAGCTACCAGGGCGCCGTGATCGGGACCAACCAGTCGTACGCCGAGAACTCACATCCCTTCATCCCACCTCCGCTCTGGACGCAGTCCATCTGGACCGAGGCCAGGATCTACACGGACCGGGAGTGCGGCCTGAGCGGGTGGGGTGACTCCGCCCATCGAGCTTGGTGGGAGGCCGTCATGGGCAGCCCGGTTTCGATCTTCTCGGCAGTCGCGCGAGGGTCGACGGCCGATCGGGTGTTCCAACCCGCCTGTCCCCCGACGCCGCCGAACCCGGGCAACAGCACGGGCTCGACGAGCACGGGTGGCGGCGGCGGGGAAGCCATCTGCTACCTCTGGACCACCTACGATCTCGAGACCGGCGAGATCTACAACCAGCAGCTCCTCTTCTGCACGGACGGCGGCTGATCCGAGGCCGTCTCCAACGCAGCATGTCCGCAGCATTCCCGCAGCAATTCTGGGACTCCACCCTCTTCCACGAGGTCTTCGACCATGCGCACACCTACGCACACCTTCGCGCTCACCCTCCTGATCGCGCTCGCGCTCGCCGCGGCGCTCGGCCCGAGCCCGCTCGCGGCCCAGGCGGACGGAGGGCCGCCGCTCTTCCTCGCGATGCCGGACGTCTACCCCGACGTGGACGGCCGCGTCACCCTCCTGCGGGAGCAATCCCGCGAGGTCATCGTGCTCGCCAGGGACGCGACGCCGGAGGATCTCGGCGTGGCGATCCGCATGCTGGCCCGCTTCCGGCGGGAGCGCGGCCAACCGGAGCGCGGTCGCGGCAACATGATCCCGATCGTGGGCCACGCCGGGACGACGCTGAACGCGGAGCGTCGCACGAGGCTCGAGACGGTCCTCCGTGAGCTGAGGAGTCGGCCGGTCACCCAGGTGGGCAACCTCGGACGCGGTCGCTGGATGAGGCTCGATCAGCGCTGAGCGCCGAGAAGGGCCGGGCGCCGTCGCTCCATGCGGCGCCCGGCCCCGACGGCGGGTCGACGCGGGGAGCGGCGGGTCACTGCTCGAGCGACCGCGTGCTCTCCTGGAGCCACCCGAGGTGGCCGCCGGGTGCCTGCACGAACAGGTAGCCGTCGTAGCGGCCGAAGACGGGCAGCTCGAGCGGGGAGTCCAGCAGCGCCACGAGCGGCGCTCCCTCCTGCGGGCGCTGCCTCACGGTCGCGCCGTTCACGGTGAGCTGGGCTCCGACCGGCTGATCCACGGGCTCGGTGAGGCGCGAGGCGACGTACCCGTACCCGCCGTCCGGAAGCCGCACGCGGAAGTACTCGCCTGAGCCCCCGAGCACGCGGGCGGCGGTGAAGCGCTCGAGCTCGCGCAGCACGGGAGCGTTCCCGTCGGGCGCCGCGCGGAGGCGCCCCCCGCTGCTCTGGAGCCTCACCCAATGACCGAGCTGTCCGAGGTCGGCGGTGAGCTCCGCGAGCGTGCCGGCGGGCGGGCGCAGATACGGAGCCGGGTCGATGGCGCCCTCGCCCGAGCGGTACAGGCCGAAGTGCAGATGGGGCGGCGTCGTGCGCGCGTTGCCCGTGTTGCCGACGAAGCCGAGCGTGTCGCCGATCTCGATCCGGTCGCCGTTGCGCACGTGCTGGCTGTCGAGGTGCGCGTAGTACAGGCGAGCGTTGCGGATCGGATCGCGCACCCAGACGACCTTCCCGCCGAGGTTCGTGATACCGATTCGGTAGGCCTCACCGGCCGCGGCGGCCAGAACCGGCGTGCCCCGCGGCGCGAAGATGTCCACGCCCTCGTGGCTCCTCGCGCCGCCGTCGCGCTCGGCGCCGAACACGCTCTGGACGGCGGGCATGCTGCGACCGCTGACGGGGAAGGCGAGCTGCGCCTCGAGTCGGAGCACCACGTGGTACTGGCCGCCGCGGAGCAGCTCGGGCTGGAGGCGCAGGATGAAGTCGCCTTCGCGCCACGGCTCGTGCTCGAACGTCCCCGGCACCGAGTCCGTCGAGATGATCGGCCGGGGAGGGTCGTCGGCGTCGGTCGGGACGCGGAAGAGGTCGACGAAGACCCGCGTGCTGTCCTCGCTGTCCAGCGTCACCTCGGCGGTCAGCCGCTTCCCGCGCGGGACCGAGATCTTGTACGCCATCGCCGCGGGCGCCTCGGCGGCGATGTACCCCTCCTCCTGGAAGGGGAGCGTGACGGGAGCCGCCTGCTCGACGGCGGCACTGCCGACCGCGACCCACTCGCGCCCGAGCGCGGTCTCGAGAAGGCCGGCCTGGGAGAGCGACTCGCGGTACGCCTCGTACGGCGTGAGGTCGCGAAAACGGTCCTGGACCACCTCGACCTGCTCGCAGCCGACGAGGGCGCCGGCGGCGGCGGCCAGGAGGACGACGGCGCGCGGGCGGGGGAGCGTCATCTGGAGTGTGCTCCTGGGAAGGCGTCCTGCGAGCGTCCTCGTTGCACCGAACCTGACTCCCGGGGCGTCCCAGGGTCAATGGTGGGCGCCCCCGGCGACGGGCCCTGAAAATTGTAGGCCAGATGGGCCTCCATTAGGTTTTTCGCCCCTCGGAGCGGGTATCGACGTGGTACGGATCGCGGACATCGAAGCCGGCAGCATCGCCGACGAGCTCAGCCTCGAGATCGGCTCGAGGATCGTGCGGATCAACGGCGAGCCGGTTCGGGACGGCATCGATCTCACGTTCCTGCTCGCCGACGAGCGGATCGAGCTCGAGGCGACGTCGCCGGCGGGCGAGACGGTGGTGTATTCCTTCGATCGGGACCCGGGCGAGCCGATCGGCATCGTGCCCGCGCCGGACACGATCCGCGAGTGCGCCAACAAGTGCGTGTTCTGCTTCATCGACGGCAATCCGGCGGGGGCCCGCGATCCCCTCTGGCTCCGGGACGACGATTTCCGGCTGTCGTTCACCTACGGCAGCTACGTCACCCTCACGAACCTGGGACCGAAGGGGCTGCGCCGGCTCGTCGAGCAGCGCATCTCGCCCCTCTACGTGAGTGTGCACGCGACGGAGCCGGAGGTGCGCGAGAGGCTGCTGGTCAACGACCGCGCGGGTCTGATCATGGAGCAGCTCCGCGAGCTGCTCGACGGCGGACTCGAGGTGCACACGCAGGTGGTGCTGTGCCCGGAGTGGAACGACGGCGCGCATCTAGGCCGCACGATCGAGGACCTGTGGCAGCTCGGCCCGCAGGTCCGCTCCCTGTCGATCGTGCCGGTCGGCCTGACCCGCTACAACCTCAATCGGCCCGTTCGACTCCTCCGCGCCGACGAGGCGCGGGCGGTGATCGAGCGCGTGGACGAGGCGCGCGCGCGAGGCCTGGAAGAGCGCGGCGTCGGGTGGTGTTACGCCGCCGACGAGATGTACCTGACGGCCGAGCTGCCCATCCCCGACGAGGCATACTACGATGACGGCGCGCTCCACGAGAACGGCGTGGGGCAGATCCGCAAGTTCGTGCAGGATTTCGAGCGCGGTCTGGCCGACGTCCCGCGGCTCGAGGGTCGTCGTGTGCGACTGGTGACCGGTGCCTCGATGGCGCCTTTTCTGCGCGAGCGCGCGCCGCGGCTGGCGCGGGGCACGGGCGCGGCGGTCGAGGTGGTCGAGGTCGTGAACGACTACTTCGGCGAGACGGTGACGGTCGCGGGCCTGCTGGGCGGGCGGGACATCCTGCGGGCGCTCGACCAGGGGCGCGCCGGTGACGTGATCCTGCTGCCGGCCGAGGCGCTCAACGGGGACGGCCGCTTCATCGACGACCTGTCGCAGGCGGAGCTCGTGGAGCGTCTCGGGCCCGCGGTCGTGCGCTCCGGCTACGAGGTGACCGAGGCGCTGGGCTCGCTGTGAAGCTTCCCGTGGTCGCCGTCGTGGGACGGCCCAACGTCGGGAAGTCGACGTTCTTCAACCGCGTCGTCGGCCGGCGCCTCGCGATCGTGGACGACCGTCCGGGTGTGACGCGCGACCGCAACTTCGCCCGTGCCGAGTGGGCGGGGCGTGAGTTCTACATCGTGGACACGGGCGGCGTGATCGAGGGGAGCGACGCCCCGTTGGACCGCGCCATCCGGCAGCAGGCGCTCGCCGCGGTCGATCAGGCGGATGCCGTCATCTTCATGGTGGACGCTCGCGACGGGGTGCACGCGCTCGACGAGCTCCTGGCGGGCATCCTGCGGAAATCGGGGAAGCCGATCGTCCTCGTCGCGAACAAGCTCGACAACCTGCCCGAAGACCAGGCGCGCCACGATTTCTGGTCGCTGGGCCTGGGAGAGCCGAGGCCCGTCAGCTCGGTCTCCGGTAAAGGGTCCGGCAATCTGCTCGATCACGTGCTCTCGCTCGTTCCCCCCTCTCCGCATCCCGAGGCGTCGGTGGGCGAGGTTCGCGTGGCGGTGGTGGGCAAGCCGAACGTCGGCAAGTCGAGCTTCGTGAACCGTCTGCTCGGCGAGGAGCGGGTGGTCGTGTCGGCCGAGGCGGGGACGACCCGCGACTCGGTCGATACCCCGTTCGCGTATCACGGCCACACCCTCGTGTTCGTCGACACCGCCGGCCTGCGCCGCCAGGCCAAGGTGAAGGACGACCTCGAGTACTACAGCGCGCTGCGCACGGAGCGCGCGGTCCAGGACGCCGACGTCTGCATCGTCATGGTGGATGCCACCGAGGACGAGCTGCACGCCCAGGACGTCCGCATCGCGCAGACGGCGTGGGAGGCCGGCAAGGGCCTGATCCTGGTGGCGAACAAGTGGGATCTGGTCGCGAAGGAGACGATGACCGCGCCGGACTGGGAGAAGAAGGTCCGCGACCGCGTGCCCTTCCTGAAGTGGGTGCCGATCGTGTTCACCTCGGCGCTCACCGGCCAGCGGGTGCGGAAATGCCTCGATCTGGTCCTGGAAGTCCAGGAGCAGCGGCTGCGGCGGATCGAGACGCACGAGGTCAACGAGGTCCTCGAGCAGCTGCTCGAACGACAGCCCCCGCCGGCGCACCGGGGCCGTCGCGTGAAGATCCGCTATGGCACGCAGATCGGCGTCGGGCCGCCGACCTTCGCCGTCTTCTGCAACTTTCCCAAGGCGCTCGCGGATCACTACCTTCGCTTCCTGCACAACGGCTTCCGCGAGGCGTGGACCTTCATGGGCTCACCGATCCGCCTCAGGGTGCGCGGCGGCAAGGACGCCGTGACCGGCGGCAGGAAGGACGGCCGCCGCGAACGGTGACGTACCTCCTGGTCGCGCTGTCGTACGTCGCCGGCTCGATCCCGTCCAGCTTCCTCGTCGGGAAGATCTTTCACGGCATCGACTTGAGACAGCACGGATCAGGTAATCTCGGAGCCACCAACGCCTTTCGGGTGCTCGGCGCGAAGTCCGCGCTGCCCGTCCTGCTCGCCGACATGACGAAGGGGCTCCTGCCGGTCCTCTTCTTCCCTCGGCTCGCGCCGGCCGCGTTCGGATGGACGCTCGCGTACGCGGGGGCGGCGATCCTCGGGCACATGTTCAGCGTCTGGGTGGGCTTCCGGGGTGGGAAGGGGATCGCCACGAGCGCGGGGGTCCTGATCGCGCTGGCTCCGTGGGCGGTGCTCGGCGGCCTCTTCGTGTGGCTCGCGGTCACGTTTCCGAGCGGATACGTGTCGCTCGGCTCGATCGCGGCGGCCGCCGCGCTTCCCGCGCTGGTGGCGCTCACGCCGCACCAGGGCGGCGCGACGCTGGTCTGGTTCTGCCTGATCCTCGGGGCCGTCGTCATCTGGGCGCATCGCAAGAACATCCGGCGTCTCGCGCGCGGGGAAGAGCACCGCTTCGGACGCCGCGCGGGCGGCGAGGCCGGCGCTCCCCGGAGCGGGGACTGGAACGCGTGAGCCGGCCATGAGCGACGTGGTGAGGGCGGCGGTGCTCGGAGCGGGCGCCTGGGGCACCGCGCTCGGCGCGCAGCTCGCGCAGAAGGGCCACCGCGTGACGCTCTGGTCCTACGAGCGCGACGTCGCCGAGAGCATCAACCGGACGCACGTAAACCCTTATCTCCAAGGGATCTCGCTGCCCTCGGGCCTGACGGCCGAGACGGACCTGGTCAGGGCCGTGTCGGGGGCTGGGCTGGTGGTGTCGGCCAGCCCGTCCCAGTTCGTGCGCGAGGTCACGGGAAGCGCAGCGACCCATCTCGATCCGGATGCCACCATCGTGAGCGCGTCCAAGGGGATCGAGCTGAACACGCTCCTGCGCATGGACGAGGTGCTGGCCGAGACCCTTCCCGAAGGGCTGGCCCGACGCCTCTGCGTGCTCTCCGGTCCGAGCTTCGCTCAGGAGGTCGCGAGCGGTCTTCCCACCGCGGTGGTGATCGCCAGCCGGGACGAGGCGTCGGCGGTGCGCGCCCGGTCGCTCTTCCAGACCGCGACGTTCCGCGTCTACACCAACGCGGACGTCATCGGCGTCGAGCTCGGCGGCGCGCTCAAGAACGTGATCGCGCTCGCCGCGGGAACGTCCGCGGGGCTCGGGTTCGGGCACAACACCACGGCCGCCCTCATCACCCGAGGGCTCGCCGAGATCACCCGGCTCGGCCTCGCGGTCGGTGCCGAGAAGGCTACCTTCTACGGACTGGCTGGGCTCGGCGACCTCGTGCTGACCTGCACGGGCTCGCTCAGCCGCAACCGGACCGTGGGCTACCGGCTCGGGCAGGGAGAGCCGCTCGAGAAGGTGCTCGCGGAGATGACGGCCGTGGCGGAGGGCGTGCTGACGACGCGCGCGGCCCACGAGCTCTCGCGCCGACACAGGGTCGAGATGCCGATCACCGAGCAGATGTACGCCATTCTGTACGAGGGCCGCGCGCCCTCCGAGGCCCTGCGGGCCCTGATGACGCGCGACCCGAAGCCCGAAGAGTGGTCATGAGCGATCATATCGCGCGTAAGGTGTACTACTCGATCGGCGAGGTCTGCGACCTCACCGGCCTCAAGCCGCACGTGCTGCGGTATTGGGAGACGCAGTTCGAGGTCCTGAACCCGGGGAAGAACCGAGCGGGCAACCGGGTCTATCGCGGTCAGGACATCGAGCTCGTGATGTTGGTGAAGCACCTCCTCTACGTGCAGAAGTACACGATCGAGGGCGCCAACAAGCGGCTGCTCGAGATGCGGCAGGCGGGCGAGCTCGAGGACGGCCGGCAGCATGCGTTGGCCCCCGAGTTCCTCTCCGGCATGAAGGCGGATCTCGAGATGCTGCGCGACGTCCTCACCCCCGGCGTCCCCGCCACGAAGACCGATCCGCAGGGTTGAGCCTCCGCTGAAGATCCTCTGCACGAACGACGACGGATACCTCGCGACCGGCATCCGCGTCCTGGCGGGCGCGGCGAGCGGGCTCGGACAGGTGACGACCGTCGCCCCCGACCGCGAGCAGAGCGCGACGAGCCACTCGCTCACGCTCCACCACCCTCTGCGTGCGCGCCGTACCGTGGACGGCACGTGGATCGTGGACGGCACGCCCACCGACTGCGTGCTGCTGGCCGTGAACCAGCTCCTCCCCGAGCGCCCGACGGTGTGTCTGTCCGGCATCAACCACGGCCCCAACATGGGCGAGGACGTGCTCTACTCGGGGACCGTGGCCGCGGCCATGGAGGCGACGGTGTTGGGGATGCCCTCCCTCGCCTTCTCGTACTCCGGCGCGCTGCACGAGGAGATCGAAGGCTGGCAGGACGTGGTGCGCGGCATCCTCTCGGCGATCCTGGGCAGGAAGGGGCTTCCCCCCGATACGCTGTTCAACATCAACCTGCCGCCGGTGTCGCCCGCGGACGTCCGCGGGATCAAGGTCACGTCGCTCGGGAAGCGGCGCTTCGCGGAGTCGATCACCCGCGCCAAGGATCCGTCCGGACGGGAGTACTTCTGGATCGGCGGAGGGGTGGCGCACTGGAGCGGCGCCGAGGACTCCGACTTCCAGGCGGTGGAGGACGGCTACGTCTCGGTCACGCCGCTCCATCTCGACCTGACGAACTATCGTCTCCTCGAGGAGATCCGGGGCTGGCGCCTGGAGCTTTGAGAAACCTTTGTTTCCAACGGGAGCCCCGGGGTATATTGCGAGGAAGCGGATCGCGAGACGGTCCGTGGCGGGTAGGCCTCGGACGGAGGCTGCTCCATGAGCGAGAACAACCACAAGAAAGAGGGACGCAGCCTCCCGCCGCCGGCATTTCCGCCCGGCAGCCGCAAACGCGTGCCGCGCAGCGGATCGTCGCCCAAGACCGAGCCGACGCCGAGCAGGCGGGGCGAGGACGATGCGTATATCTCACCGGACGATCCCATTCCGGCGCGAACCGACAAGGTCGCCGCCGCGTTCATCCAGCCGGACGATCCGCTTCCCGAACGCCGCCCGGACGGCATGAAGGACGCGTTCATCTCCCCGGAAGACCCGCTTCCGAAGCGTGAGCCGCTCGGTGTCCGCCGCACGATGGGCAAGCCCGAGGAAGGCGTGGTGACCGGGATCGGCTCCGATGCGCACCTCGATCGTGGCGAGTTGGCTGCGGCCGGCGATCCCTACGTGATGGAGCTGATCGACGCCGTGAGCAAGCTCGCGCAGGCCCTTCGCCGCAAGGGCGAGGCGGGACTCCGCACGAGCCCCGAGATGGGCCGCTTCGATGCGACCCTTCGCGCGTACTGCATCGGCTACCTCGCCGGCCGGCGTGCCGAAGCGGAGCCGCAGTTCCTCGACTGGGGCCAAGCCACGAAGGATGACCAGTAGGACGTCCTTCGGCGCCTGACGTCAGTTGGGCGTATCCGAGCGTGTCGGACGGTCCGTGGGCGACGACCACGCGTCGCTACGGAAGAACGCCAGACCGCTGCCCGAGGATGTGATCGTCACCGGCAGGGTGCGGCGCTCCTCTTCGAGCGTCGTCTCGAGGACCGCTTCCCGATCCCGGTTCATCCGCGCCACGGTCGGCTCGTCGTCGGGCTGGAAGAAGAACGTGCCCAACCACTCTCCGTCCATGCCGCTGTGGAGCTGGAACTGCAGGTCGACGACGCCGGATACGCCACCAAGAGTCGCTCGCTGCAACATGCGTCCTCCGTGGGATTCTTGGGGGAGACCGGCGTTGCTGATGGCAAGCAGCGTACCACGTCCGCGGCACGCAGCGGCCGGCTCGGAAGGGGCGTAGAGGGCGCGAAGTCGACCGTCTCCGACTGTCGACGGCGCGCGTACGCGACGACCTCGGTCGCGGTGCCGCGACGCGGGGACGTCGAGATGCCGAAGCGTTGACCCCCTCCCCGCGGCCGGGTAGCCTTTCGGCCTCGCCCTCGTAGCTCAGTGGATAGAGCGACTGCCTCCTAAGCAGTAGGTCCCGCGTTCGACTCGCGGCGAGGGCACTCGCAGAACGCTCGCGGCGCAGCGCCGGCGCCGCCCGTCGGCACCGACGTCGATCCGCCTTCCGCTCGTTCGTCCTGCGACCACCTCCCGGAGGCATCGATGGCTCGGGTACGCGTGCACAACTTCACGATCTCGCTCGACGGGTACGGCGCGGGTCCGCGCCAAACCTACGAGGAGCCGCTCGGTGTCGGCGGCGAAGCGCTCCACGAATGGTACGTCGGCACGCGCACGTTCCACGCATGGGCGGAAAGACGGGCGGCTCCGCGGGCGTCGATGACAGCTTCGCGGCACGCTTCGGCGATGGGATCGGCGCCTACATCATGGGACGCAACATGTTCGGCCCCGTTCGCGGTCCCTGGCCCGACGACTCGTGGCGCGGATGGTGGGGTAAGAACCCACCCTATCACGTGCCGGTATTCGTGCTGACGCACCACGAACGCGCGTCCTTCGAGATGGAAGGCGGCTCGGTCTTTCACTTCGTCACGGGCGGGATCCGTGAGGCGCTGGAGCGCGCGACGGCGGCCGCGGCGGGGAAGGACGTGCAGATCGGCGGCGGCGTGTCGACGATCCGCCAATACCTCGAGGCAGGGCTCATCGACGAGCTGCACGTCGCGATCTCACCCATGTTGCTCGGCTCCGGCGAGCACCTGTTCCACCGTCTCGACGCCACGGCATCGGGTTATGCCTGTGCCACACACGTGCCGACCAGCCACGCGACGCATATCGTGCTGACGAGGCGCCCGTGACGCTTCGGTTCATGGAGCCCTTCGCCGGATCGTGATGACGTAGTTAAGCTCCGGCACGACCGTATCCGAAGAGGTGAGCCGATGTCTCAGGCCGATGGACGGGCCCCGACCGGTGTCGCGGGGTTCGACGACGTTCTCGGCGGAGGTCTGACGCCGAACCGGCTGTACCTGATCGAGGGGGTGCCGGGCACGGGGAAGACCACGCTGGCCCTCCAGTTCCTCATGGAGGGGGCTCGTCGCGGCGAGCCGGTCCTCTACGTCACGCTCTCCGAGACCGAAAGCGAGCTGCGTGACGTGGCCGCTTCGCATGGCTGGTCGTTCGACGGCCTGACGATCCGCGAAGTCATTCCGGGAGAGGACAGCCTCCGGCCCGAGGAGCAGTACACGATGTTCCACCCCTCGGAGGTGGAGCTGAGCGAGACGATGAAGACGATCCTCGCGGAGGTCGAGCGGATGAAGCCCGCGCGGGTCGTGTTCGATTCGCTCTCGGAGCTGCGCCTGCTGGCGGGTAATCCGCTGCGTTATCGACGACACATCCAGGCGCTCAAGCAGTTCTTCGCCGGGCGGAGCTGCACGGTGCTCCTGCTCGACGACCTGGTGACGACGAGCCACGACCTACAGGTGCAGAGCATCGCCCACGGCGTCGTGCGGTTGGAGCAGCTCTATCCCGAATACGGGGCGGAGCGGCGGCGGCTGATCGTGTTGAAGTTCCGTGGCGTGCGCTTTCGCGGGGGTTATCACGACTACACCATCCAGCGGGGAGGCATCGACGTCTTCCCGCGGCTGATCGCCAGCGAGCACGTAGGCGCTCCTGTCATGACGAAGCTGGCGAGCGGCATCGCGGACCTGGACACCTTGCTCGGCGGAGGGATCGAGCGCGGCACCAGCACGCTGCTCGTCGGCGCTGCGGGGACGGGCAAGTCCTCGCTGGCGACTCAGTTCGTGTCGGCCGCGGCGGATCGGGGTGAGAGTGCCGCGCTGTTCATCTTCGACGAGAGCACCCATACGCTGCTCACGCGATCTGCCGGGCTGGGCATCGATCTGCGTTCCCACTTGGAGGCCGGGCGGGTCACGTTGCAGCAGATCGACCCCGCCGAGCTCTCCCCGGGGGAGTTCGCGCACGCCATTCGACGGGTCGTCGAGCGCCAGAAGGTCTCCATCGTGGTCATCGACAGCTTGAACGGGTACCTCAACGCGATGCCCGAGGAGCGCTTTTTGATCATCCAGCTCCACGAGCTGTTGACGTACCTGGGGCAGGCCGGCGTGGCGACGCTGCTCGTCGGTGCACACCAGGGCCTGATCGGAGGACAGATGATCGCCCCGGTCGATGCCAGCTATCTGGCCGACGCCGTCGTCCTGATGCGGTACTACGAGCTGCGAGGCGAGGTGCATCAGGCGATCTCGGTCGTCAAGAAGCGCGGGGGCGCGCACGAACGATCGATTCGGGAGTTCCGCATGGACGGGGGCCGGATCACGGTCGGTGAGCCGCTGAGGGATTTCCGTGGTGTGCTCACGGGCGTTCCGCTTCTGGAAGGTGCGGGTCCGAACCGCGGACAGACGACGTCGTGACGGAAGGCACCGGCGAGAGCCGGGACATGCGCGTGCTGCTCCTGGCCCCGACCAGCAGGGACGCGAGCTTCACGAGCTCGATCCTCGAGCGGGCGGGCATGGCGTGCGTCGGCTGCTCGAGCGTGACGCACATCTGCCGGGAGCTCGAGATCGGCGCCGGGGCGGTGGTGCTCCCGGAAGAAGCCGTCGTGCCCGAGAGGGAGAGCTGTCTCATTCGGTGGCTCGCGCGTCAGCCGGCGTGGTCCGACCTGCCGGTCCTGATCCTGGCCCGGCCGGGAGCCGACTCCACGGCGGTCGCCCAGGCGATGGACCTCCTGGGCAACGTGACGGTGCTCGAGCGACCCATGCGGGTGTCCGCGCTCGTCAGCGCCGCGCGCTCGGCGCTGCGGGCTCGCCAGCGACAGTACCAGATCCGCGAGCACATCGTCGAGCACGAGCAGGCCGCGGAGGCGCTGCGGGACTCCGATCGACGCAAGGACGACTTCCTCGCCATCCTCGCGCACGAGCTGCGCAATCCTCTCGCGCCGATTCGCAACTCGCTTCAGATCCTGCGCATGACGGTCCCGCAGGATCCATCGGCCGAGCGCATCATCGGGGTCATGGACCGTCAGATCAACCTCATGGTGAGGTTGGTGGACGACCTCATGGAGGTATCGCGTATAAGCCGCGGGAAAATCGAGCTCCGCAAGGAGCCCGCGGACGTGGGCGCGATCGTGCGCGGCGCCATCGATGTCAGCCGGCCGCTCATCGAAGCCGGCGCCCACCGCCTGGCCGTGTTCCTCCCGGATGAGCCGGTCACGCTGGAGGGTGATGTCGTGCGGCTGACCCAGGTGGTGGCCAACCTGCTGAACAACGCGGCCAAGTACAGTGACGACGGGGGGCAGATCACGCTCACCGTCGAACGCGAGGAGCACGACGAGCAAGGGGTGGCGATCTCGGTGCGCGATACCGGGCACGGGATTCCGCCGGACATGCTTCCCTTCGTATTCGATCCGTTCCTCCAGGTTCGGCAGTCCGAAGGACGAGCCCAAGGCGGCCTCGGGATCGGTCTGACGCTGGCCAAGCACCTCGTCGAGCTGCACGGGGGCAGCGTCGAGGCACGGAGCGGAGGTCCGGGGCGGGGCAGCGAGTTCGTGGTCCGACTGCCGTTGGGCGGTACGCGGCGCTCCAGCGACGTACCCTCGGCGGAGGAACGCTCGCCGGCGAGTCTGCCCCCGCGGAGAATCCTGGTGGTGGACGACAATCGCGACGCGGCGGAGAGCCTCGGCACGCTGCTCGAGCTTCTCGGTGCCGACGTCTGCGTCGCGTACAGCGGGGTGGAAGCCCTCGAGGCCTTCTCGACCTACGAGCCGGCGGTCGTGCTGCTCGACATCGGCATGCCCGACATGGACGGACACGAGGTGGCGAGGCGGATTCGCCAAGAACCGGGCGCCCGGAAGGTGACGCTCATCGCGCTGACGGGATGGGGGCAGGAGCAGGATCGCCGGCGGTCCGAGTCCGCCGGCTTCGACTACCACCTGGTCAAACCCGCCGATCTCCAGGTGCTGGAGAGTCTCCTGAGCTCCCTTCGGGCGGACCGCTGAGCCGCGCCCGCATCGACGTCCCGATCGAACGGAAGGCTCCGGCGCTCCCCTCCTCGCGGGGTGAGCCGTGACACCTGGTCCCGGCGCAGCTATCCTCTACCGCCGTTTTCCATAGCCCTCAGCCGAGCATCGCTCACCCCGAGAAAGGAACGCATGGCAGCCACGCCCAAGCGCAAGCCGAACGCCGCATTCATGAAGCCGCTTACGCCCGATGACGCGCTCGCCGCGGTCGTCGGCAGCAAGCCGATGCCCAGGACCGAGGTCACGTCGAAGCTCTGGGACTACATCAAGAAGAACGGGCTCCAGGATCAGAAGAACAAGCGGATGATCAATCCGGATGCGAAGCTCGCGGCCGTGTTCGGCGGGAATAAGCCGGTGAGCATGTTCGAGATGACCAAGCTCGTCAGCAAGCACCTGAAGTAAGGCGGCCGCGGGACCGCGCTCTCGCTCGAGAGACGGTCCTCCCGCGGTCCATCGGCGACTAGGCCGCGCTGGCTCCAAAGCCAGCCGGCCGAGTCTCCGGCCCGCTCTTCCTGGGTGTCGCCGCCCTCGCGATGGAACGACTCGTGCATGGGGCCGACGTCGAGGGGCGAGCCAGGGAGACCGCGACATGCGAGCAAGCAGCGGAGCAGGGGGAGACGACGTCGCCGACCTTCCGCGGAGTGCGAGCGGGACGGTGGTGGCGGAGTTCCGCGACCGCGCGTCGCTGAACCGGGCGGTGCGGGAGCTCACGGGCAACAGCGTACCCGTGGATTCGGTCCAGGTCTTCGTCCGCTCGTCCGATGGGCGGCGCAGGGAGATCCCGGTCGAGGGAGAGCCCGGCGTGCTACGCGGCGCCTTGATCGGGGCTGGTGTGGGAGCCGCGCTGGGCGTGCTGCTCGTCGGCCTGGTGCTCGCGGGCGCGTTCGGCGAGGCGGGCGTGAGCGTTCTAGGCCTGCGCGGCATCGTCGGTGCCGTCCGGACGATCCTCCTGACCGCGGCCGCCGCCGTGCCGCTCGGTGCGCTCCTGGGCATGGGCCGGTGGCGGAGCAGCGGCAAGATCTCGGACGAGGAGATCGAGCGCGGCAGCGCGGAGGTCGTGGTCACGAGCGAGGCGCTCGAGCCGCGCGCGCGACAGATCCTCCATCGTGCGGGCGCCGTCCGGATCAGCGGGCGGTAGCCGAGCGCGCCGGGCCCGACCGCCTACCGGACAGCATCCTTCCGGTAGGCGATTAGCCTGCGGGCATTCCTGCCGACCGCGCGGCTGGCCGGGCTGCTAGAAGGTCGGTGGGATCACCAACTCGACCTGGTCACCCTCGTACACCCCCATCGAGTGGGTGGCGACGTCGTTCCCGGCGATCAGGTCCACCTCGAGCCGCATATCGCCGCCTCCGCGCACCGCGGTGGTGAACGTCTGCGTCGTATTCCCGGTGACCATGCCGAGGCGGTCGCGTGGGCCGGCGCCCCAGATCGCATAGATCACGGCGTCGTTGTAGTTCTGGTTCTCGACCGTCACCTCGACGTCCTCCGAGGTGCCTTCCTCGACCGGGCGGCCCGTCGAGGCACACCCGGCGGCGAACGCCAGAATCATGAACAGGGCGGCACGTCTGCGTGGTGTGACCATGGTATTCTCCTCCTGGAACTCGATGTTGCTGGCTCTTGAGCCGACAAGATCCATGCCCTGAATGACGTGCCGCCCGCCGCGTCTTGCACACTGGCCGGTGTCGCGCGTTGCGGCGCGTGGGCTCGGGAACCAAGCTTGGAGGATGCACCGCCCCCCCAGACGGTCCATGGCGCCCGTGTTGTGCGCCATCCTCGCCATGTCGTGCCTCGGTCCCGAGGGCCCGACGGACGTCGGGGTGGGCTCGACGGGCATCGATCTGCAGCCGGCGGTCATTCCTTCGCCTGCCGACGCGAGCGCGCTGCCGATCAACCGCATCCGGATGACGGTGGCGAGGACGACGGACGGCGTCGTGCTCGGCGAGTCGGTCGTCGCCGTCGATCCGCTCCAGACGTCGTGGACGCTGGCCCTCGACGTCCGCCTCCCGGCACCCACGGTGGACGTCACCCTGACGGTGCTGCTCGTTCACGTGGAGCCCGGTGGCGCGGAATCGGTGGAGTTCAGCGGCGTCGCCGGCCCGCTCACGCTGCGCGCAGGCGAGCCGCCCGTCCGACCGGAGGTCACCATCGTTCGCGGTCCCGTCGCGAACGTCTACACGACGGGCGTCACGATCACCACGGCGCCCGATACCGTGGTCGTCGACCAAACGGCACCCCTCGCCGCGTCGGCGACGTCGTCCGGGGCGGTGGCGCCCACGATCTTCTGGACGGTTCTGGACACCGCCGTCCTCTCGCTCACCGGGACCACGCTGCAGGGCCGCGCGCTGGGGACGGGCCGCGTGGTCGCGTCGGCCGGAGCCCACGCGGATACTGCGTCGATCGTGGTGCGCGGACCGAGCAGCGGACCGCGCGTCGACGTGCGTGTCCAGAAGACGGTGGATCAGCCGCGGCCGCTCGCCGGCGCGCGCATCCGGTTCACGGTGTCGGCCACCAACCTCGGGCCGGCGGGCGCGACCAACGTGATGGTCTTCGATACGCTGCGCCGGTCCGCATTCACGAGCCCGTCGCACTCCGTATCCGCCGGTGCGCTCGTCGGGGACTCGCTGTGGCAGATCGGAGCCCTGGCGGCCGGCGCGTCCGCGACCTGGACGACCGACGTGACCGTGGCCTCCGGCGTCGCGGGGGGATCGGCGGTGAACACGGCGATCCTGCGCGCGGTGGCGCCCAGCGACTCCACCCCGGCGAACGATACCGCGCGCGTCACGCTCGACTTCCCGCTCTCCGCCGTGCCGACCGTGCAGATCACGCAGCCGGCCGACAGCTCGGTGTACGATCCCGGCGATCCGGTGACGTTCACGGCCACCGCGACGGACCCCGAGGACGGTAGCCTCACGCCCTCGATCGTCTGGCGATCCAATCTCGATGGCGGCCTGGGGACCGGTGGCTCGGTCACGACCTCCGCGCTGCGCGCAGGCGTGCACACGATCAGCGCGTCGGCGACGGACTCGGACGGAGGCACCGGGGCCGACACCATCCACGTGACCGTCGCGCTCTACACGATGCCCTCCACGCTGAACGTGCCGTTCGGTGGTACCGCGTCGCTCCCGATCACGCTGTCGCAGGCGGCGCCGACGGGCGGGATCACGCTCTCGCTCGCCTCGAGCGCGCCGACCATCGCGAACCCGACCTCCGCCACCGTGTTCATCCCGCAGGGCGCGCTATCCGCCAACGCGACCCTCTCGGGACTCCTGCCGGGGACGGCGAACATCACGGTGGCCAACGCGCAGTTCGGCTCCGCGGTTGTGGTGGCGACGGTGAGGGCCGAGCTCGACATCCTCGGCAGCAGCATCTCCTTCGCGTCGCCCTTCTCGAACCCCGTCACGGTGCAGCTCGAGAGCCAGGGCATCGCCATCGCCGCGCCCGCGGGCGGGCTGTCGGTCTCCCTGGCCGCTCGGGATCCCGGCTGCGTCGCGGTCGCGTCGTCGCTCGCCATTCCCGGCGGCCAGATCTCCCGCGGCACGACGCTCTCGTGGGGCGGAGCGGCGACGCCACCCTGCCAGACGTACGTGGTCGCGACGGCGCCGAATGTCGTGCAGGACTCCGTGCTCGTCTCCGTCACGCCGCAGCCGGGGATCACGCTCGGCGCGCGGACTGTCGGCGGCGGGCTGCAGGAAAACACCAGCTTCACCCTCGGCGTCGGAAACCACGGAGGCTCGACGGTCACGGTCGCGAGCTCGGATGCGACCCGGGTGCTCGTCGCACCCGATGCGACCACGCCCGGTGCGGCGTCCTTCGACGTGAACGTGCCCAACGGCACGGCTGGCGTCGGGTTCTACGTGCAGGGCGTGGAAGGTGCGACGGGCACGGCGAGCGTGACGGTGAGCGCGGCGGGCTTCAATCAAGGCTCGGCGACGATGACGGTGGTGCAGCCGGGGATCATCCTGGCGGGACTGTCGGCGAGCACGACGACGCTCTCGCCGGACAACCAGTTCTATGCGTACGTGGGGATCCCGTCGGGCAGCTCGGTGAACGCGCAGAACGTGCGTGCGGGGGGCTCGCCGA
>JBFXDG010000020.1:0-46458 GCA_050181335.1 Gemmatimonadales bacterium
CGCGAGCCGCGCGTCGTGACCGCGGAGCTCTGGCAGTCGCGCGACTGGAGCGGCGGTCTGTGAACTTCCCCACCGTCGACGACGCGATCGACTATATCCGCGGCGCATGGGACCGCTTTGAGGACCTCTCTCGCCGGATCATCGACCTCCAACACCGCGCGGCCGAGCTCGGCTATCGAGCGAAGCAGTTGGGCGACACCGCGAGCGCCGATCGGGCGAAGGAGATCATTCGCTCGCTCGGCACGCTGAACCAGCAACACGGCCAGGCGATCGAAACGATGCGCTCCGTCGCGGAGTTCGTGGGGATCGGCGGGCTCTCCGGCTACTACACGGGATTGGGCGCAGTGCCCATCGGCTGGGTCGCGGCAATCATCGGCCTCGCAACCACCATGTATTGGATCGAGCGCAAGTATGGTGCGGACGAGGAGAGCACCAACGTCCTGCAGCAGATGGTCGACGGGGTTGAGTCAGGCGATATCACGCCAGAAGAGCACGATCGGCTGAATGACACGATCAGGAATCTCGCTGCCGCGTCGGGGCCTGGGATTGCAGGAACGGCTTCAGGGGTCGCCGGAAGCATCGCGCAGATTCTCGAGAGCCTTGGCGGCGTCGGGAAAGTCGCGGTGGCGGGTCTCGGGTTGTATCTCGCGGCGCAGCTCGCTCAGCAGTTCGGAGGGTCCCGGGGGCGAGCTCGCCGCAACCCGCCGCTCATCACGTTCAAGCGCAACCCGCCGTCGCAGGTGATCGGTGAGCGCGTGCTCGCGGTGTGGTATCGCCACGCGGCCGACGGCGCGCCGTACGTGCATCGGTTCGGTGAGGGCGTCGAGCTCGTGAGCCACGCCGATGGATCGGTCGCGCTCGAGCACCGCGACGGAGTCAGGCTATGGGACGACTTCGACGTCGGCGACGAGGATCTCGAGCAGCTCGACGACGAGGACGTCGACGAGCTCCTGGACGACGAGCTCGAGCAGCTCGACGACGAGGACCTCGAGGACGACGAGGACCTCGAGGACGACGAGGACGTCGAGTATGACGACGACGAGGAGGACGATTGAAGCCGCCGGCTTCAAAGCGCCGTCGACGCAGGAAGAGGCGAACGAGCTCCAACCCCGGGGTGAAGGTTCAGCGGTTTCTCATCAACCCCGACCGAGTCGGGTCCAGCCGAGGAGGCACAATGGCGCGCAGGACGCCGCCCCGCCACAAGTCGGGGCCGAAGAAAGGGCAGTTCATGAAGCGGGGGGCGACGTCGCGCCGGCGACGCCGCGCGCGCCGCAACCCGGGCCGCACCGTACCCGCGGCGCAGGCCAACCCGCGCCGGCGTCGGCGCAGGAGTGCTCCCCGCGCGGCACCGCTCCGTCGGCGCCGCCGTGCGCGTCGGAACCCGCCGCGTGGTCGGTTCCCGAGCCCGCAGCAGCTCGTACGGAACCTGACGGACGGCGCGATCGGAGCCGGCCAGGTCCTCATCGGGAAGGCGGTCGTGCGCTCGGTGCCGGACATCGCCGGGCTCCCGAAGGAGGGCAATGTCGGGCTTGCGATCCAGGCGGCGGTCGCGCTCGTCGCCGGTGTGCTCGCGGACATGTTCCTCTCGAAGGACGCGAGCCGCGCGATCCTCTACGGCGGCCTGTCGGCGCCGGTCGAGACGATGGTCGTGGCGTACAAGGTGCCGTGGCTCTCGGGCGCGCTCTCGCCGGTGACGCAGACGGCGACGCTCTCCTCGTACGTGATGGGAGCGAACGGTGGTCGACTCGGTCGCTACGCGCGCGAGCGCATCGCCGCGACGTCGGCGAACGGCGATCGCGGGCTCGGGAGCTACGTCTCGGCTCGGGGCAGCTACTAGCAGGGCCCGGCTCCGGAGCTCGCTCGTGAGCTCCGGAGCTCGGGGAGCGGTTCGTGTTCACGAGTGAAGTGCCGAAGGTCCAACCCGGCGGGCGAAGAAAGGGAGTCTCACCCATCCAAAACGCGAGGTTTGACCCGTGTTCACGAATCCCGTAAGGCCACGCACCCGCGCGAAGCTCGCGGCGATGGCCGAGCCGTCCGTCGTCTCCGGCGGTCAGTCGGAAGCCCTCGAGTGGGAGCTCTTCGACACGCAGCTCTATACGTCGGCGACGACGACGGAGCTCACCTTCTTCAGCGCCGCGCCGGCGAACCCGTTCATCGGCAACATCGCAGGCGCGAACGGGCTGCCGACGCCTCAGTACTTCGAGGTTTATTACTTCGGCCTCGACGTGCTCCGCGTCCCCGGCAACACCGACGTGCTCGGTGACCTCTTCCGGATCATCAAGGGCGCGGGCGGTGCGGCGCTCCAGGGGATCCCGACCTGGTCATTCGTGCTCGCGGATAAGCAGATGGGGCCGTTCCCGCTCGCAGGCCTCCAGAGCATGGGCGGCATCACCGGCTTCTCGACGCGCACGGCCCAGGAGTACGGGAACGTCGGCAACCTGAGCTCAACGTTCTGCTCGGACGGGGCGATCGTGATCCCGCCGACGCAGTCGTTCCGCGTCGTCATGCGGTGGCCGGCCGCCCTCACGCTCTCGGCGAACGTGCAGATCGTCGCCCAGATGCGTGGCGTGCTCCACCGTCGCGTTCTGTAGTCGATCGAGGATCACACGGCCGGGGGGCGTTGCTCCCCGGCCGCATCTCCGGCGCTCCAACCCAACTGCCTGACACCTTACCCGCGCCCGGAGGCGCGACCATGAACGCGACTCAGCAACAGAGAGCCCTTCAGGGGATCTTTCAAGCGAGCCAACAGCTCGCGGCGGCCGCCCAGGCGTTCGCCGGCGGGAACGGTGGCATTCCGACCATCCCCGCGCTCTATCTCGACTTTCTCCCCGAAGAGCTCCGCGGAGCTCCTCGTGACTTCTTCACGTTCGGCGTCGACTTCCTGACGATCGCTGCGGCGGGCGCGTCGGCGACGGAGTCGTTCACGGTCCCGAGCGATTCCGATTTCCTCATCGTCGCACTCTCCGGGACCGAGGTGGATCCGGCCGACGAGGGAACGGCGATCGCGCGGACGCCGTTCACGATCGCGATCACCGACTCCGGGTCCGGACGCCAGCTCCAGAACCGGGCGCAGGCGTACGCCAACGTCGTGGGGACGGGTCAGCTCCCGAGCTACCTCCCTTTCCCCAAGTTCATCGACCGGAGCTCGCAGGTCTCGACGACGATCGTGAACAACGACCCGACGCAGGCGGCGCGGATCCGGCTCTCGTTCCTCGGCTTCAAGATTTTCGACATGATGCGAGGCGGGAGGTAAGCCGTGGCACCGCACGGGCCCCCGCCCCATGACATCACGTACCGGCCACGCCCTGGCCGGGACGTGACTTTCTCCGGCGGCGGCGGGGGCGCCGGCTACGGAGCGCCGAACTTCACGGTCGGAGCTCCGACCGTCGAGCGGCCGCCGCTCGCGCAGGACTTCAACCTGTTCGGCACGCTCGCGTCGAGGACGGCGGCGAACACGCCGGCGCTCTTCACGGGCGCGCGGTTCCAGATCCCCGCCGGGCGCGTCGGAGTCATTCGCTCGTTGTCGATTCTTGCCAATAGCCTGCTCGTCACGAGCGACGTCCGTTGGGCCGTGCTGTTCAACGCGAACGCGGAACCAGGCTGGAACGCGCTCACGATCAATCCTCGAGCGGCCGGATCCGTTGAGGTGTCATGGACGCCCGAGGAGACGTTCATCCCGGTACCCGAGGGTGCGACGATCGACTTCCGTGTGACGGTGCTCGACGCGGGGACGTATCAGGTGAGCGTCGCCGCGCACGGCTGGCACTACCCCGTCGAGCTCGAGATCGCGGCTGCTCAGAGCTGGATCGGAGGGTAGCCGCTCCGGTGCCTCTCTCGACGGTGATCCCCGCTCAGTCCCTCGAGTGGCTGTCGCGCGCCTACATGCCGGCGCGGAACGGGAGCCCCAACGCCGACATTGGGCTCGTGATCGGGTTTTTCGACATGCTCCAGCTCCGTCCGATCCACACGACCAACGTGCTGTCGTCGACGCAGAATAACGGCGGCGACATCCGAGGGTACGGCAACACGAGCGTCGCCGGAACGGTCATTCGACGGATCGCGCTCCGTCACGGACGACGCTGTCAGGAGTTCGGGCTCGCGGCCGGCAACGCGAACGCGGGAACCGTTTCGGACGCATGGCGGCCGCCTGACTGGCTCGCGAGTTTCGGCCCCGCGGTGAACATGAACCCCGGCGCGCGACTCGACGACTCTGCCGTCGTTGCCGTGTTCGACTGGAACGTGTCGCTAGGGCTCGCCGGCGCCGCGCCGACGTGGCCGAACGACCGGAGCGGCGTGTTCTTCCTTCCGGTCGGCACCACGCTCAATGGCAACACGAACCAGCGCGGCGGATCCGCACCGATCGGTGGGTTCGCAGTCTATGCGAACACCGTCGCCGGCGCCGCCGCATTTGAGTATGTATCGTGGCAGACCGGCGGCGCGGTCCTCGAGCGCGTTACGATCGGCTCGTCGATCGTTCCGGATCCGACGCTCTGGAACACGTTTCGTTTCATCATCGTCGGGGCCGCGTCGGGCCGAGAGGCGCGGCTTACTCTCCAGGCGAACGGACAGGACGTCGTTGTCGATCGACTTTTTAACGACGTCCAGATCCAGCGTCCCGCCACGGCCGCGCCCGGCAACAACGGCGCGACCGGCATGTGTACGGGGATCTCCGTGGCGAACGTCGATGCGACGACGTCGGGCGACACGATCTTTCACACGCTCAGCTACAAGTCGGGCCGGTTCCTTCCGAACGGCCGCCAGATGCAGGACGACTAGCTCCATGCCTATCTCCGTCGCACTCCCGGCGCCTTCGATCGAGTGGCTCGAGTACTTCTATTTTCCGCAGCTCACCTTTGCGAGCTCGCCGCCGTTCACGGCCCGGAACATTCTCGCCGGAACGACGATCCGCCCGGCCGAGTCACGGAACGCGGTTCAACAGATCGGCGCGGGCTCGATCAATTCGTTCGAGGGGTACGGCGCGCGCACGACCGGCGGCACGACGAACCGCATGGAGAATCGCTTTGGGCGGCCGTGCGTCATGATCCTGAACACCGTGAACGACGCCGCGATCAAGAACGGTGCGGGTATGCTCCCGATGCCGTGGAGCGGCGTCTACGACCCGCCCGGCGGAAGCCTGAACCCCGGCGCGCTGCAGGACGACGCGTCGCTCTGCGCGGTGTTCGACTGGCACGCTTCCGTGCAGCTCGTCGGTGCAACGGTCGTCGCCGGCGCCGATCGGGTTGGGTTCTTTTTCCTCCCCGACACGCCCACGCGGGATGTGAATCAGACCCCGGGCGGCGGCGGCGTCCCTGTCCGCGGGTTCGGGGTGTTCCTGAACAACGTCGCCGGCGTGCCGACATGGGAGTACGTCTCGTGGGCCGACGGCGGGGCGATCCTCGAGCGCGTGACGATCGGCGCTTCGATCGTTCCGTCGATCGTGAATTGGTCGACGTTCCGATTCGTGATCCAGAGCGCCGGCGCGGGCGGCCGCGAGCCGCAGCTCGCCGTGCAAGTCAACGGCTTCGACGTCGTCACCGGGCGCGTATTCGGGAGCGGAGTGCTGGCGGATCCAACCTCGAGCGGGACCGCCGGCGGCCTCTGGTCCGCATTCTGTTGGGGAGGGGGGAGCGACCAGCTCTTTTACGCGCTCTCGGGCAAGCTCGGCCGGTTCACGCCGGCGGGCGCCGAGCTCCAGGGGGATTGATGGCCACGGACCGGCAGCTATCGCGCAATTTTCGTCTCTCGGAGTTCCCGGGCTGGCGCGATGCGACCGAGGAGGACGTCGAGCGCCTCGAGGAGACGGTCGCTCGCGTGCTCCAGCCGATCCGTACGGCGCTCGGCGTCCCGGTCCGGATCGGCTCCTGGATGCGCTGGAGCGACGGCTCGCCGCGATCGGGAGCTCACGCGCACGGCGGCACGGTCGATTTCACCGTCGACCAGGGCCGAACGCCCGACGCGTTCGCGTGGGGGTCTCAGCACCTTATCCCGAGCGGTTACGTCGGCCGGTGGATCTACGAGCCGGCGCGCTCCGCAGCCGAGGGAACGCCCCAGGGCGAACACATCCACGTCGCGCCCCGAGTGGCGATGGTCGAGAAGTTCGCCGACGGCCGAATCCAGGTCCTCGAGGAGCGGGAAGAGGGTGAGTACTTCCTGCATTTCGAGACGGTCCCCGCGATCGGGGCCGGCCTCCTCGCGCTCGCCGCCGCGGCGGTCGCGTTGTATCTCGGACTTGCGCCGCGGCGCCAACAGTTCGCACTCTAACGAAGGAGGTCACGATGGCCGTTACGAACACGACAGTGCTCGCAGGCGTCCGGCTCAACATCACGGACGTCGAAGCGACCGCCGACGCCGATACGACGGCGACGATCCCGCACGGGCTCCCGACGACACCGACGATCGTCATCCTGACGCCGCTCGCAGCGGCCGCGCGGATCTCCCTCTGGACGGCCGCACCGGGCGCGGTCAACACCGTCTGCACGAAGGCGACGACTGCCGGATCCGGCGCCGCGGGCGCTCAGGTCCGCGTGATCTCGATGGCGCCGCATTCGATCGTCAGCTAACGCGCCGATGCAATACGACTACCACGCCGCGCGGCGGATCATGGCCGGTCACCTCGGGAACCTCTACGGGGGCCTGATCGACCTTCCGACCGCCGGGCGGCATCTGACAAAGCTCGCCGCGTACGCCGGCGAGTGTGCCGACGTCGAGCTCGAGGGGATGACGCTCGAGCTCGTACGCCAGCTCGAGGCGGGAGAGCGGCCGACGCTCATTCTCCCGTCGCTCACGTTGCAGGTTGCTCCGGATCCGGAGCACGAAGTGAATCTCGGGCCCGGGGACGACGCGGTCCTCGACGAAGTGATGGCCGAAGCGATGCGCGCGGCGGCGGAAGCCGCGCCGGAGCCGACGCTGAATCCCGAGCAGCTCACGCCGACGCAGATCGCCGAGGCGGGAGCGCCGGCGCCCGACCCGTCGAAGTCCGATGAGGGGCAGTCGTGAGCCTGCCCCACCCCGTCGAGCGGCGGAAGGACCCCGCCCGCGGTCGTGTCGACGAGCTCGTCCGCGTCGCTCGAGCTCGAGGGTTTCGTGTCTGCCAGGCTTCCGAGCTCGCCGGAAGTTCTAGCTCCGTGGTTGAGCGCCCCTCCATGAGTGTAACGGCCATGAAGGCGCCGGCGCGGGGTCTAGGGCTTCCGGCTCTCGGGAGTCCGGAGGTAAGCCGCTAGAAGCACGAAGCCCCCGGGTTTATCACCCGGGGGCCGTTGTCGCTGGACCGTTCGTCACAGTCTCGCCGGCTGGGAGGCCGGGGAGGCACTCATCCGACCCGCCCAAGCGCGGGCGGCGGGAGGCCTCTTGACGTGCGGAACATCGGAGCACTCCCGGGCTCCGGTCAACCCAGGAGGGAACGGACGATGGACGCTGAAACGCGGCTAGAGCTCCTTGAGAGGAAGCTCAACACGATGCACAACGAGCTCCAACTATTCGGGTTCACGACGTTCATCGTGCTTCTAATCGTTGGGTGGACAGTGTTCGACAATCACAGGGAAACGGTGAGTCACCACCGAGCCGAGATGGACGCGCTTTACGTGATGTGCTCGGGATTCAAGGCAACGCACGTGTTGGCGATCGGCGAGTTTTGTCCGCCTGCGTTGTTCGGCCAATGATTGACGCGCTCGCGATTGCCCCGAACAGATCCCGTCCCCTAGCCGGGCTTCTGGTAAAACATCGTTACACGGTACAAGGCGCGTGGCGCCTATGCTGTGCAACGTCCCGTTGCAGACACACTATCTATTATGCGAAGTGCTCCCGAGCCGGTACGGGGGGTCGGGCGTGGTCTTCCCGGATCGCGCCCCAACCCCCTCGGGATGGCGCTGCGGGCGCTCCTACGCCGAGAGTTGAGTAACGAATCTGGCGCGGGAGGCAGCTGCGGGCCTTCCGGCGCGACGGCGCGACAATGGCCGTCTCCGGGCAGGCCCTTTACACTGGCTTTTTCCCCCTCGAGATCCCTCGCCGATGGCGTCTTCCAAGACCGTCCTGATCGTCGAGAACGACGCCGACGCACGCTTCGCGGTGGGTGCCGTCCTGAACCACGACGGCTACCACGTGGAAGAGGCGCCCGGCGGTGAGCGCGGCGTGGCCCTCGCGCGCGAGCTGCTTCCCGATCTCATTCTCATGGACATCAACATGCCGGGGATGGACGGGCTGGAGGCGGCCGAGAGGATCCGTGCGGACGAGCGCACGCGCCATATCCCGATCGTGGCGCTCACCGGAGAGCGTCTGGCCGATCGCACCGGGGCCAGGCGCGCCGGGCAGCTCTTCCATTCCATCCTCTGGAAGCCGATGACGCCCACGAAGCTGATGGCGCACATCCGCGGAATCATCGGCGATCCGTAGGGCGCGTCCGCGCGCAAGAGCTCCTTGGGGGCGCTGGCGTCGTCGGACGGCACGCACTTTGCACTTGCGTTCGTGTGGGCAAGAAGCACGAGTGACGAATCAGGCGTCTATGCTGCACGCGAGTACAGGGGAGACTGCCATGGTATACGCATCGGAAGATCGCCTTCGCCGTCTATGCGCCGCGCTGGAAAACCGCAGCGAGGGCATGGGTGACCTGGAGATCGAGTGGTCGCGCGGGGGTATGCCCGAGTGTCGTGTACGCCTGGTGTCACCCCGCGGTCCCGTCGCCGTGATGACGCTCTCGCACAGTCAGGTCACGGTGACCACACGCTCGGGTGGCCTGCACGCCGACACCGGCGAGTCGGAGATCGTCGACAACCTGGGCATCGATCTCACCGCCGGCTTCTCGTGGGACCACATCGAGTGCGAGTCCGCGGACGAGCTCGCCCGACTCTTGGTCAAGCACATGCGGCGGCGGATGCGTGACGCCGACCCCGAGCCGCGCACCGAGGAGCGGCTCACGGTCTGACCCTTCCGAGCGCGGGCGCCGACGGACGCGCCTCGCGATCAGGCGTTCGTGGCGCTCCGCAGCTCCTGGATGCGCATCTGGTACAGCCCCCGCTCCGGGGCCCCTTCCTCGAGACTGCTCAGCGCGCGCTCGTACAGCTGTAGAGCACCGTCGGTGTCGCCGCGCGCGGCCCGCAGTCGCGCCGCGGCCTCCAGCGCGTCGAGAACCTGGAAGTCCAGGTCGGAGCGATCGGCGATCGCCAGGTAGGTGCGCTCCGCCTCGACCGACTGCCCATCCTGCTCGTACGCTGCGGCGAGCAGCATCGCGGCCTGGAACTCGAGCGGCTCACTCGGTGATTCCCCGAGCGGCCTGAGCACCGCCTGCGCCTGCTGCGGGCTTCCGTCGCGGAGGTAGAGATCTCCCAGCAGCAACCGCGCCTCGGCTGCGTACGGCGTGCCCCCGAACCTCTCGAGGAACGTGCCCAGCTCCGTGCGCGCACCCTCCGTGTCGGCCATCCCGACCGTCTGGTAGATCTGCTCCAGCTGCTGCGCGGCCTGCTGGCCGAGCGAGCGGCGATAGCTCCGGTAGTAGACGAGCCCGGCGACGCCGATCGCCAGCACGACCATGAGCACGGTGATGACCTGCTGGTTCCGCTCGGCCCACTTACCGAGATGGAGGACCCGCGCGACGAAGACGTCGTCCGGCTCGCTGTCGGACTTCTGGGCCGTGCGGCGGGCGGCGGGATGGCGCTGCGACATGGACTCGGTTGGGATCGGGGGCCGGGCCGGCTCAGTCGGCCGGGCGCGGGGCGGCCGGATGATACCCTGCGAGCGCCAGGAGATCCCGGGGCCGCTGGAGGGTCAGGCACCCGTCCCGCGCGGTGCTGAGGATGCCGTCGTAGAGCCAATCGTTCAAGAGGGTGGTCACGGTCGCGCGGTGAGACCCGGCCAGGTCGGCCAGGATCTGGTGCGTGAGCTTCTGCGTGAGCTGGAGGGCCCGGTTCTCGGGCTCGCCGCACCGCTCACCCAGGTCGAGCAGCACCTCGGCGAGCCGCTGCGCGGCCGTGGGACCGTTCGAGCCTCCCTGCGCGTGACGGAGGCGGTGGAGCTCCCTCTCCTGCCCCTCCAGATACGCGTCCAGGCTGGTCTTCGCGGTCTTGAGGCCGTTCAGGACGCCGCCCTTCGGGAGCGCGTGCACGATGCAGCTGGTTCCCGCCACCGCGCCGTAGCGACGTCGGCCCTCCGTGAGCGCCTCGTCCCCGAAGAGCTCCCAGGGGAGCGCGAGCCCGACCGTCCGCTCGGGGAGGCCCGGCTCCATCCCCGGGAGGACCAGGCGCATGAACCCGGCGCGCACCATGTACACCTCGCGCGCTTCGTCTCCCGGGACGTAGAGCGCCCTCCCCTTCGGCACGCGCACCGCCTCCGACTTCTTCACCAGCCGGAAGAGCTTGCGATCTCGCGGCGGCTCGAGTCGGAAGGGCATGCTTCGCGGCGGCTAGTGCCGCGGAAGCGTCAGGGGCTCGAGCGCCGGATGCAGCGCCAGCACCCACGCGATCAACATGACGGGCATGGACAGGAGGGCCGCGGCGTACGGCCCGACCGCGTCGGCGAGCGCGCCCGTCCCGAGAACGCCCAGGGATCCGGTCGCCCAGGCCAGCCCCATCACGATGCCCGAGCTCACACCCGCCGCGGACGGGAGGTTCTCCTGCGCCATGACGACGAGGGGCGGCAGCGTCGCGAGACCCAGGAATCCCGCGGACGCGATCGCCGCCAGGCCGAGGATGCTCGTCGGCCCCAGCCAGACGGCGAGGAGATGGGCCGGCAGCGCCGCGGCACAGAGCCGCAGGAGCAACGTCCGCCGGTTCATGTGATCGGCCAGCATGCCGCCCATCACCATCCCGAACGACTGCGCTCCCAGGTAGAGGCTCAATGCCGCGGCGCCCAACGCCTCGCTCCCTCCGGCCTCGGAGACGATGATCGGCTCCATGGTGAGGAAGGCCCGCTGCACGAACGACATCGTCGCGCTGATGCCGAACATCACGCCGAGCGGCCCCCTCAGCTGCGCGACGACGGTCGCCGGTGTCGGGAGCTTCGCGATCGCGTGATGGTCGTCCCGGTCAGGCGGAAGCGCCAGGAAGATGAGCGGGGTGAGCACCACGGCGGGGATCATCGCGACCCAGAAGCCGTCGAGCCCCCGCCCCTGCACCACCCAGACGGCGGCCAGCGGTCCGATCGCGAATCCGGAAGCGCCGCCGAACGCGAACAGCGAGTAGCGCCTTCCAGCGCCCTTCCCCTCCCCCACGCGCGCAGCATAGGCGGCACCGGGTGGGTGGAAGGCGGCATTGCCGAGCCCGGCCAGGACGAGCACGAGAACGAGAGCGGCGAAGCTCGACGCGAACGCGATCGATCCGACGGCCGCACCGGCCAGGAGGGGTCCGAACGCCGTGAACGCACGCCGCCCGAAACGGTCGGCCAGGTAGCCGAGGAAGGGCTGCGGCAGCGCCCCGGCGATCCCCGAAGCCACGGCGAGCGTCGCCGTCAACGCGATCGAGATGCCCAGCTCGTTCATGATGCGCGGCAGCAGCGGCGGCAGCACGGAGGCGTACGCGTCCGTCAGCCCGTGGGCGAACGCCACGACGAGCGCGAGCTGCAGGCCGGACGTCGCCAGCGCGCTGCGCTCCCGACTGGAGGCGACCGTCTGCACGAGTCTCGGGCTGGGTGGGATGGGTGGGTGGGCCGCGCGGTCATCAGGATAATCGAGCGGCATCCGCGACGGGAGCCGACGGGAGCGCCGCCCGAGGCGCCGGTGGGGTGGCGCGAGCCCCTGGCGTCCCGCCCGCTCCAGCCTCAACCTCACCCCATGCGACTCTTCTTCGGTCTGGGATCGATCTTCGGGGCGCTCGCGGTGGTCCTCGGCGCCTTCGCTGCACACGGGCTCCGCAACACGCTCTCCGCAGCCGACCTCGCCACGTTCGAGGTCGGCGTGCGTTATCACATGTACCACTCGCTCGCGCTGCTCGCCGCCGCATGGGCGGTGGAGCGCTGGGGCGGCACGCCGGCGGTCGTGGCCGGTTGGGCCTTCGTGATCGGCATCGTCGTGTTCTCGGGCAGCCTCTACATGCTCGTCCTGACGGGGCCGCGCTGGCTCGGCGCCGTCACGCCCATCGGCGGCGTCGCGTTCATCGTCGGATGGGCGCTGCTGGCCTGGTCCGCGCTCCGGAGTTGACGCAAGCAGAACACGAGGCGCTCCACCGCGCCCGCGCCCTCCTCGAGCGCGCGGAGCGGATCGTCGTGCTGACCGGCGCGGGCGTTTCGGCGGAGTCGGGGGTGCCGACGTTCCGGGGGCCCGGCGGGCTCTGGAAGACCCACCGACCCGAGACGCTGGCGACGCCCGACGCCTTCGCGCGCGACCCACGCCTCGTGTGGGAGTGGTACGCATGGCGACGGAGCGTGGTCGCGGGGTGCGCGCCCAACGCGGCGCACCGCGCGCTCGCACGTCTGGCCCTGCGCCATCGCGATGCCCTCATCGTCACGCAGAACGTGGACGGTCTCCATCACCGGGCAGCCGACGCGCTCGCCGCCGAAGCGAGCGCTCGACCGGAGGGCTCGTCGAGCCGCGCGTATCCCCTGGAGGTCCACGGCGCCCTCCACCGCGACCGCTGCACGGGCTGCGGACGACGGACACCCGGAGGCTCGGTGGACGCGAGCAGCGAGGCGCGACTTCCCCGGTGCTCCGCGTGCGGGTCGATGCTGCGCCCCGATGTCGTGTGGTTCGGCGAATCGCTCGATCCGGAGGTGCTCGCGGCGGCCTTCGACGCGGCGGCGCGCGCCGACGTCTGTCTGGTGGTCGGGACCAGCGCGGTGGTCTACCCCGCGGCGGCCGTTCCGGAGGCCACGCTCGCCCGCGGGGGCGCGATCGTGGAGGTGAACCCGGAGAGCACGCCGCTGACGTCGCGAGCCGCGGTCAGCCTGCGGGGCACCGCCGCCGACATGGTGCCGTCGCTGGTCGATCTCGGCGCGGACGGCGGCTAGACCGCGATCCTACCGCCAGGTGCCGATCGATTGGCCGGCGGGACAGGCGTTCGCGGCGCTCAGGTTGGGATTGGCGTCCAGCTCGAGCTGCACGATCGGGAACGTGATGTCGTCCCCTCCCCCGACGCCGGCCTTCACCGGCGGGAAGAGGTCGATCGAGATGCTCGTGTCGCGCCGCAGGCGCCTGGACGTCGTCAGCCGGTCGCCGGTGAGCCAGAGCTCGCGCGCCCGCTCACCCGCCACGGTGCGCAGATCGGTCGCGAGCGTGTCCGTCAGGACGAGCGGCAGGAGCGCGTCGACGGGCGCGGGCGGCTCGACGCCCCAGTTCACCGTCGCCCGGAAGCTGTAGTCGGCGCGCAGATCGTTGAGCAGCTGCTCGGCGACGAGCGTCTGGCCGGACCGAACCGCTACCTCGGCGCGGATGAGCTGCGCTTCCACGCCCGAGGCCACGAGAATCCGGGAATCCGGTCGGCGGTAGATCTTCTGCAGCATCACCGGCGTGGACGAGCTCACCGCCTCGAACCCGTCCGGTTCGACGTCGATCAGGTTCAGCCGCACGAACTCGTCGAAGTACGCGAAGCGCTCGTTCCCCCGCTCGGGCGTCGTCCCGTCCCCGACGGTCCAGTGGATGCCTTCGATGTCGCCCCACGTGAACTGGTAGACCTCGTTGAACTGCTCGGGCTCGTTGTAGGAGTACTCGGCCCAGTACGTGAAGTCGCGCGGAACGGCGAGCGCGAGCGCGTCCGCCTGGGTGTAGTTGCCCAGCCACAGCTGCGCGCGCGCCTGGCCCACGACCGCCGCGAGCCGGACGTTCTCGAGGCCCAGCGGTCCGGCGCGTCCCTCGGCGTCGACCAGGAACGCGCGCGCGTCCGCGATGCGGGCGTTCGGCAGGACGGGCGAGGCCTCGGGATACATGCCGGTCAGGATGCTCCAGCAGTACATCTCGCCGAGCCAGAGCCGGCTGAGCCCCCCGTACAGCTTGCCGAGCGCGATGCCCTCGCGCATGTCGGCCTCGACGCTGGCGAACGCCGGATCGGGCAGCTTCTCCTCGAGCAGCGCGACGGCGGTGTCGGCCTGCATGCGCGCCACGTGGATCTGCGTGTAGATGCTCGACGTCAGCGTGGCATTGCCGGGCTGGATGCGGCGGCGGTCCACGTCGACGCGCGTCTCGAAGGTCCCCGACATGATCATCTCGTCGGTGAGCAGCGAGCTGTAGCGCACGACGTCGTCGAGGGCCTCCTGATACGCCCCCACGATGCCGTTCACGAGGGCCCCGACGGCCGACGGACCGGCTTCGTCCAGATCCTCGAAGTCGATCACGCCGCCCTCGTCCACGTCGAGGATGCCGCAGGCGCCGACGATCGTCAGCGCGGCGA
The DNA here is from genome assembly GCA_050181335.1 of Gemmatimonadales bacterium. Taxonomy (GTDB): domain Bacteria; phylum Gemmatimonadota; class Gemmatimonadetes; order Longimicrobiales; family Gaopeijiaceae; genus UBA2982. The sequence continues at coordinate 14,304 of JBFXDG010000020.1, forward strand.
GGGCGGCCGCCCGTCTCACGGCTCGTGTCGTCATGTCAGAAGGAGATGGAGAGGCGGCCGGTCACGCGCTTGGCCGGCGGCAGCGTGAAGAACTCGGCGCGTGACGTCACGTCGCTGCCGGCGAAGTTCACCTCCGGATCGAGCCCCGAATAGCCGGTCAGGAGCCACAGGTTCTCCGCCGAAAGCGTGAAGTTGCCCCCGCCCGCGCCCACGTGGCCCAGCCATCCGCGCGGCAGCTCGAGCCGCAGCGACACGTTGCGAAGGCGGGCGAAGTCCCCGTCCTCGACCCAGGGTGCGATCTCCAGATCCTCCGAGGCGGCGGCGCGGAGGCGCGCCTCGGTCGTCCGCTCGCCCGAGGCGTCCACCTCGAAGAGCTCGGGGCACACGCCCCCGTAGTCGCCGCCGCCGAAGAACGAGCAGCGGAACTCCTCCGTGCTGTTGAACTGCTGGAAGCCCATCGCGAAGCCGACGTTCGCGGAGAGGGTGATCCAACCCGCGAGCGTGACGGACGTGGCGAGGGAGCCCTCGACGTTCGGCGTGGGCTGGCCGATGTAGACCGCCGAGTCGGAGGCGGCCACGGAGCCGTTCGACGCGATCTGGTAGATGCGGCTGAAGTACGAGCCGAACGCGTATCCCTGCTGTAGGCGCTGGCTGTCGCCGCCCAGCCCGTACACGATCGGCTCGTCGAGCTTCGTGATCTCGCCGAGCACCGTGGAGACGTTCAGGTTGGAGTCCCAACGCACGCTCCGGCGATTGACGAGCAGACCGCTCAGGCCCAGCTCGACGCCCTGGTTCCGCATCTCGCCGACGTTGGTGAAGATCGGCGCCGCGTACCCCGACGAGGGCGCGAGCGACTTGCCGACGATGGCATCTCGGGTGATGTCGTAGAACCAGGTGAAGTCCACGCCCACGCGACCGGCGAAGAGGTTGGCTTCGAATCCCAGCTCGAACTCCTGTCCGCGCTCGGCCTCGAGCTCGGGATTGCCCGGGCCGGCCAGCACGAGGCCGGACACGTCGTCACCGTTGAAGGAGACGCGCCGGGCGTCGAGCAGCTTGAGCGCGGCGAACGCGGCCGGCTGCGTGCCGGACTCTCCCCAGGCTGCGCGGAGGCGCAGCGATTCGATGAAGGAGCCGGGGACGAGGCCGTCGAACCAGCTCTCCTCGCTGATCAGGTACGATGCCATGACCCGCGGATAGGCAGCACGACCCAGATTGCGGCCGAATGCGCTGCTGTCGTCGAAGCGGATCGCGGGCGTGACGAACAGCCGGTCCCGGTAGCCGATCTGCTCCTCGACGAACAGGCCGAGGGTGCGGGACTCACCGATCGACTCGAAGGCGTCCGTGCGCACGGCGCCGGACACGGTCCCCGATCCGAGCGGCAGCGTCCGGCCCGTCCCGCCGGTCGACTCTCCCTTCTGGCGGAAGAACTGCGCGCCCACCGTGGTGGTCGAGCGGATGTCGGGCGTGATCGCGTAGAACGCCTGCACGTTCGCGTCGGCGGTCAGGAGCCGGTTGAGCGCATGACCGATGCCGCGGACGCCTCGCGATGAGTCGCCGAACGGCAGCTCCGGATCGACCGGAACCAAGAAGCCGGTCTGATCGGAGAAATGATCGTAGCCGATCGTCGCCTTCGCGGTGACGAAGTCGAGGGGCCGGTACTGCCCCGTGATGCTCACCGTGAAGCGGTCGACGTCCTGCGCGTTGCTCAGCGTGCCGATCTGGTCGAAGGTGCGCTCGGAGAAGTAGGGGTTCTTCGGGCAGTTGTCCGCGGAGAGCTCGTCCAGCCTGGGGGGCGTCACGCCGCCGTTCGAGATCGCGCGCTGCATCTCGTAGGCGAGCGGACACGTGGCGAACTCCCCGCCGAGGTCCACGTCGTTCCTCCTGATGGACGTGCCCCACGCGGAGCCGAGCATGCCCACGCCGATGTAGCCGAACGTGCTGTTGTCGTTGTCCGGCAGGAGGACGCGGTTGTTCGCGTACGAGGTCGACAGGGCGACGTCCAGCTCGGGCGTGAGGAGGAGGTTGAAGTTCGCCCGCAGCGAACGCTGCGTGCTCTCGTTGTTCGAGAGCGTCCCGTTGGCGTCGCGAAACTCGCCCGAGAGGAAATACGTGGTGGTGCCCGAGCCGCCGCGCAGGGACGCGCTGTAGGTCTGCTCGTACCCCGTGCGCCACGGCGCAGGATAGCCGCCCGCGCCGGAGAGCAGGTCCACCGTGTAGAGCGTGTCGGGGATCGTCGCGAAGAACGTGCCCGGCGTGATGCTGCCCGGAGCGAAGAGGTCGGAGACGTCGAGCAGCTCGCCGAAGAACGCGCGCGGGTTCCACACGGTCTTCGGCCACGCGGTGTCGTCCCAGCTCGCGCCCCACTCGGAGCGGAAGGTCCACTCGCTGCCGCCCGCGCGGCCGCGCTTCGTGGTGATGCGGATCACGCCCGCGGCGGCCTCCACGCCGTAGAGCGTCGCCGCGGAGGGCCCCTTCACGATCTCGATCGACTCGATGTCGTCCAGGTTGATGTCGTTCAAGCGGCTGGTCCCCTGCCCTCCCACGCCGGGACCCGAGTCGAGATCGTTGGAGACGCGCGCGCCGTCGACGTAGATGAGCGGCGCGTCTCCCAGCGCGATGGAGCCGTTGCCGCGGATCTTGATGCTCGACGCCGTGCCGACGGATCCGGAGCTGGTGAGGACCTGCACGCCGGTCGCGCGGCCCTGGAGCAGGCTCGTGATGTTCGGGGGAGATGCGCGGCGAAGCTCGTCGGCCACCTGAATCGAGACGGCGGCGTTGCCGAGCTCCCGTCGGCGCTGCGTGCCGGCGGCGGTGACCACCAGGGCGTCGAGCGGCACTGCCGACACCTGCAGATCGAAATCCGCCTGGACGGTCTGGTTGACGGGCAAGAGCACCGTCTGGTCCGTCGTCGCGTACCCGGTCCGCTCGATCCGCAGCAGGTACGTACCTGCCGCGAGGCCACCCAGAACGTACCTTCCCTGATCGTCGGTGAACACCGAGAGCGCGGTGCCCGGCACGAAGATGCGGGCGTCCACCACGGGCCGTGCGCTCGCGGCGTCCGTCACGACACCCGTGATGCCGCTGGTCTGGGCGTATGCGGCCGACCGCGGTGCGTCGGCCGCCAGGAGAGCGAAAGCCACGGTAGCGAGGGACGCGAGATGCAGCAGGCCACCACAGAGGACACGACCGTGCTCGCGCGGCGCGCGCGATCCTCGTCTCGGCTCGTCTCGCCTGCTCGCTCGCATGGAGGCTCCGCGCGCGGGGAAAACTCGGGCCCGTCGACGCGAGGCTCCGAGGAAGGAGGCGGTGCGGCGGGAGTCGGTGAGGACCGCTGGCCAACTTACCGGGGGAAAAATGGCCGGTCCATACCGCGCGCCCGCGCGGCCGGCGTGACGGCCCGGACCCTCGAGCGCGTCCTGTGGTCGTTGGCGGTGGCGCTCCTCTCGGCGTGCGATCTGGGGACGGGCAACGCGACCGATCCGACCTCGATCATCGTGTCTCCGCCCGCCCTGGATCTCGATGCGATCGGCGCGGCGGACACGTTGGCCGCCGAGGTCCGTGACGGGGACGGCCGCACACTGACGAGCGCGACCGTGACCTGGAGCTCTTCCGACGACGGCGTCGTCACCATCACGCAGGCGGGCGTGGCGACCGCCGTCGCGAACGGCGACGCGTCCATCACGGCATCGTCGGGAGGGATCACGCGTACGATTGCCGTCACGGTGGCCCAGCGCGCGGCCACGCTCGAGCAGCAATCCGGCGACGATCAGTCGGGGTCGGCGGGTGAGCCCCTGGGAGAGCCTTTGGTCGTGCGTGTGCTCGACCGTCTCGGCCACGCCGCGGCGGGCGTGCTCGTGTCGTTTCAGTCGTCCCAGGGAGGAGGGTCGCTCACACCGGCGCAGGCCACGACCGACGCGCAGGGACGCGCCCAAGGCGCGTGGACGTTGGGCACGGACGCGCAGGAGACGCAGCGGGCGCGTGCGTTCGCCTCGTTCCGCGTCGAAGCGGCCGTGGAGTTCACGGCCACGGCGCTCGCCGGCGCGCCTGCCGAGGCGACGCTCGTGGACGGTGACGACCAGACCGGCCCATTCCTCACCACGCTGCTCGCTCCGGTCGTGGTGAGGGTCGTCGACGCCTTCGACAATCCGGTAGCCGGCGTGAGCGCCCAGTTCACGGCCTCCCCCGGCCACGGGTCCTTTCTTCCCGTGACGGTCGCGACGGACGCCGAGGGACGCGCGTCCTCCGCGTGGACGCTCGGGAGCGCCCTCGGGGCTCAGACGGCCTCGATCACGGTGGGCAGCCTACCCGCCGTATCCCTCGGCGCGATCGCGACCGCGGTGCCCGACGACATCGAGGTGGTGGGCGGTGACGGACAGTCGGGGATCGTGGGAGAGGCGCTGGCCGATCCGCCCGCGGTCCGCGTCCTCGATGCCCAGGGTGACCCGATCGCGTCGCTCGACGTGCGGTTCACCGCCCTCGCAGGCCTCCTCGAGCCCCCGGCCGCGGGCAGCGCGACGGAGAGTGTCATCGTCCGAACGGACGTCGACGGAATTGCGGCCGTCGGCGCGTGGATCCTGGGGACGGCCCCGGGCGTCCACGAGCTCGAGGTCGCCGTTCCCGGCATCCCCGACCTCCTCATCACCGCCACCGCGCAGACCGGCCCGGCGGCATTGCTCACCCGGGTGTCCGGCGATGGGCAACGCGGGGACGCGGGCACGCCCCTCGCCGATCCGCTCGTCGTGCGCGTGAGCGACGTCTACGGGAATCCGGTGTCCGCCGTGACGGTGACCTTCGCGGCCGCGACGCAGAGCGGCTCCGTCGCTCCCACGCAGGACGTCTCCGACGGCCAGGGTCTCGCGTCGACGGTGTGGACGCTCGGCTCCGCCGCCGGAGCGCAGTTCGTCACCGCTTCGATCACCGGCGCGTCGGTGATCTTCAGCGGCGGCGTGCTCGGGCTCTCCGGCCTCGAGATCGAGCTGCAATTCCTGCAGCCGCCGACGACGTCGCAGCAGGCCGCCTTCGACGCCGCCGTGGCTCGCTGGGCCGAGGCGATTCCCGGCCGGCTCACGCCGCAGGCGGTGAACGCACCGGCCGGTGCCTGCGGGCCGGGCTCCCCGGCCGTCAACCGCACGATCGACGACCTGCTCGTGATCGTGCGCATCGCGCCGATCGATCAGGCCTTCGGAACGCTCGCGCAGGCCGGCGTCTGCGTCGCGCGCTCGGGAGGCGGGCTGCCGGTGCTCGCGCGTCTCACGGTCGACGCCGCCGACGTCGCGAGGCTCGACGCCGACGGCTCGCTCCACGATCTGCTGACCCACGAGCTCGCCCACGCCATGGGCTTCGGCACGCTGTGGGTCTCACGCGGCCTGCTCGTGAACCCGTCGCTGCCCAACAGCCGAGGAGTCGACACGTATTTCCGCGGAGCGCGTGCCATCGCCGCCTTCGACGGGCTCGGCGGCAGCACGTATGCCGCTGGCCAGAAGGTGCCCGTGGAGAACCGGGAGGGCGCCGTGGGCACGAGGGACAGTCACTGGCGTCTGTCGGTGCTCGAGAACGAGCTGATGACCGGCTTCCTCACGTCCGGATCGAGTCCCCTCAGCCGCCTCACCATCGCGTCGCTCGAGGACCTCGGCTACGAGGTGGACGAGAGCGCCGCCGACCCGTTCACGATCGGACCGTTCCCCTCGCCGCCGAGGATCGGCTCCCCCACGGCCGGCGTTCCGCTCGGGGACGACGTGCTGCTCGGCCCGATCTACGAGGTGGGGCCGGACGGCATCCTACACGCTGTCCCGGGCGCGATCACCGCACCCGCGTCTCCGCTCAGTAGATGACGACGACGCGGAAGAACCAGCCCACGGGCGCTCCGACCACCGCGACGATCAGATTTCCGCCCGTGCCTTGGTCGAGCAGGCACGCCGTGAGGAAGTTGTTGTCCGTGCCGGCCTCGACGTCGGTGTCCGAGTCGGTGTCGAACCCGAGGACGATCCACGCCTGTCCGGTGCCCGACAGGTAGCAGGTCACCGCCGGAGGAGAATCGATCGTGCCGGCCTCGGCGGGGAGATCGACCGCCGCCTCGCCGAAGTCGTCCGTCGTGCCGTTGAGGACGAGCCGCGTGCCAGGTCCAGGTACGCCCGCGGGCCCCATGGGGCCCTCGCAGGCCGCGATCCCCATCGACAGGGAGCCGGCCACGACCATTCCGACGAAGAACCGCTTCATAGACGCTCCCTGAGCGATGGACGGGCTCGGCCGCGAGCCGTCGCGCACCTTACGGATGATTCGTCCCGACCGCCAGGCACTCGCGGCTCGGGCGGCTCAGGAACCCTTGTCGAAGATGATCATCCACACGCCGTCCGACTCCCGGCGCCAGATGGAGTTGAAGCGGCCGACGACCGCGCCCGACGGATCGCTCACGGGTCCGGACGTGAGCGCGAGACGCCCCGAATCCAGGACCTCGACCACGTCCGGGCGCCAGGAGAAGGGCGCCGGGCCCTCGAAGAAAGGCGCCCAAGCGCGCGTGATCGCCTCCTTGCCGCGCAGCGCGTCGTTGCCGTTGAAGAAGATGGCCTCCGGGGAGATGAACGTCGCGAAGGCATCCGGATCCCGGTCGGCCATCGTCTGGGCGAACGCGATCTCGCGTGCCTCCACCTGGCTCGCCAAGTCCTCCTGAGCGGAGACGTCGACGACCGCCGCCGCGGCGAGCAGGCAGAGCGTCGCCACGCGCCGGCCGGCGCGCCGCTTCGTGCCCCGACTCCTCATGGGGCGTGGAGCATCTCGCCCGTGCTCGCTCCTCGTCCGTCCAGCGAGCCCATCAGCCGGGCGAGCTGGTCGAGGTCCACGGGTTTCACGAGATGATGGTCGAAGCCCGCGACGCTACTCTTGCGGCGATCTTCGTCTTGGCCCCATCCGGTCAGAGCGACGACGCAGATCTTCTCGCCCCACGACGTACCCCGAATGCGGCGACACGCCTCGTATCCGTCGACACGAGGCATGCCGATGTCGAGGAGGATCAGGTCGGGCCGCATCGTAGCCGCGACATCGACGGCGCCCTCGCCGTCGTATGCGCGTTCGACTCGATGTCCCAACGCCTCGAGCAGCATCGCCAGGCTGTCCGCGCTGTCGCGATGGTCGTCCACGACGAGCACGCGTCGGCCGGCTCGCGCGGACGGATCCGCCGCCGCGTCGGAACCGGGCCGCGCGCGCGCCGCGGCGCTTTCGTCCGCGACCGGGAGTCGGACCGAGAACGTGGATCCGTGGCCCAGGCCGTCGCTGTGCGCTTCGACGCGACCGCCGTGCAGCTCGACCCACCCCTTCACCAAGGACAGTCCGATGCCCAGGCCACCCGGGGAATGCCCGAGCGCCGGCTTCGCCTGCGAGAAGATGTCGAAGACCCGCGGCAGGAGCTCGGGTGCGATGCCGATGCCGCTGTCGCTCACCGACACGACGACCTCGTCGCCCTGCTGCTCGGCGACGAGTCGGATGCGTCCGCCCTCGTCCGTGAACTTCGCTGCGTTGTTCAACAGGTTGCCGAAGACCTGCGCGAGCCGAACGGGATCGGCGTGCAGGTAGATCGGCTCGGGTGGGAGCGTGACGGTGAGCTCCTGCCCTGCACGCTCCATGAGCGGGAAGCTGGTTTCGACGGCGGCATCCAATACGGTGGCGAGCTCGACGACGCTTCGCCTCAGGTCCGGCCGGTCGAGCGCCACGCGCGACACGTCGAGGAGATCCTCGAGCAGGCGAGCCATGAGCCGTACCTGTCGGTCGATCACGTCGTGCGCCCAACGCAGCTCCGGCGCGGCGCCGCCCTTCGCGCGCAGGAACTCGACCGCGTTGCGCATGGGTGCCAGCGGGTTGCGGAGCTCGTGCGCGAGCGTGGCGAGGAACTCGTCCTTCTTGCGATCGGCTTGGCGCAGCGCCTCCTCGCTCGCGCGGAGCGCTGCCTGCGCGCGCTCCAGCTCCTCGAAGCGCTTGCTCTCGCTCAGATCGGTGAGCATCAAGCACGTTCCGAACGCGCTCGCGCCGATCGCTTGGAGGCCGAGCGGCACCGGTAACGCGGTGTCCCCGACGCGCAGGGTAAGGAGTGCCTCCGCGTCGGCGTTGGGCGCGCGCGCGAGCATCTCGCCCAGCGCCTCGTGCGACTCCGGGGCCACCAGCTCCTGGAGCGGCAGGCCGGACAGCGAGAGCGGAGGCCGCCTGACGAGCGCGCCGAACCGCTCGTTGCAGCAGAGGATCGTCCCTTCGGCGGTGAGCGTGGCCGCCGCGTGGGGGATCTGATCGACGAGCAGCCGGAAGGGGTGCTCGGGCCGCTCCAACGTGTAGACCCGGTCCTCGCCTGCCTGGAGGAGGAGGGCGTCGATCTCCCCCTCCCGGATGGCGCGCAGCTCTTCCTCCGCCTCGCGGAGACGAACCCGAAGCTCCTCGATCTCGCGCTCGAGCGTGGTGGCGGCGCTGGCCATCGGCCTTACGAAGCCGCGGGACGGAGCTGGAGGCCGACCAACGTTCGCTCGGTGTTCGAGAGATCGCCGATCACTTTGCGGATCGGTTGCGGGAGCTTCCGGACGAGCGTGGGGACGGCGAGGATCTCGTCACCCTTCGCGAGATGGGGATGCACGAGGAGATCGACCACCTCGATGTGGTACTTCCCGGGCAGCTCGCGCTCGCAGATGCGCGTGAGGTTCTCCATCGCGGCGACGGACTTGGCCGTCTTGCCGGCGACGTAGAGCCGCAGCTCCCACACGTCCTGACCTTCGGTGGTCGTGACCTCCCGCAGGGACTTGGGTGCCGCGTGCTCGACCTTCATCGTTCTCGCTTCTCCGTGGCCTTTCGTTCGTTGTTCCTCGATCTCCTGGACGGCCCGTCCACCGGAGCCGCGTCGGCTCCGCGGCTGCGCTTCATGGCGGTCCGGTCGATCGCGAGCTGATCCGCGGAGGATCGACCCTCTTCGATCGAGGTCATGAGCTCTTGCTCCTCGGAGGCGAACTCCTCGCGTTTCCTCACGATCTCCGCCTCCAATGCCTCACGCCGCCGCTCCAGCTCTCTACGTTGGCGCTCGATCTGCTGCTGGCGACCGATGGCGGCCGCCCGCTCCCTCGCCTCCTGAGCCATCCGCATGGAGCCCGTGAGCACGCCTTCGGGTCCCACGTAGACGTCCTCGAGCTCGATGCCACGCTCGGTGACGAGAAACTCACGGATCTGGTTCGAGTGTGCCATGCCGCGCGACTTCAACACGTAGAGGCCGCGGTTGCGCTCTCCGCCCAGCTCGATGTCACGCATGAGGATCCACGTGTCGATCAGGGAAGAGATCGCGGTGCGGGTGTTCTCCTGATGATCGCCGCCGTGCCCCAGACTGGTCAGGACCGCCGTGATCTGTCTCGACTTCAGGAGGTCGAGCGTGCGCGTGAGCATCGAGTGCGCGTCCGCCGCGGAGCCCGCTGTGAGCAGCGCGGTGATCGGGTCGATGACGACCAGACGCGGCTGGAGGGACTCGACCCATCGATGCACCCCGATGAGATGGGCCTCGAGGCCGTGCACGGTGGGGCGGGTCGAATGGACGTGCAGCGTGCCTTCGTCGATCCACCGGCCTAGGTCGAGCCCCACGGCGCGCATGTTGCGGACGAGCTGGCTCGACGGCTCCTCGTATTCCAGGTAGAGGCACGGCTCGCCCCGTCGGCACGACGCGTCGGCGAGATGGCTGGCCAAGGTCGTCTTGCCCGTGCCCGCGGTGCCGGAGATCAACACGCTGCTTCCGCGGTAGAGCCCCTCGCCGCCGAGCATCGTATCCAGGCGGTGGATCCCGGTCGAAATCCGCTCGCTCGAGACCTGGTGGTCCAAGCCGACCGACGTGATCGGAAGGACGACGATGCCCGTCTCGTCGATGAGGAACGGGTACTCGTTCGTCCCGTGCACCGACCCGCGGTACTTCACGATGCGCAGACGCCGGGTGGAGAGGTTCTCCATGACCCGGTGATCGAGCACGATCACGCAGTCGGAGACGTACTCCTCCAGGCCCTGGCGCGTGAGGGCGCCCTCCCCTCGCTCCGCCGTGATGACCGCCGTCACGCCCTTGTCCTTCAACCACTGGAAGAGGCGCCGCAGCTCCGAGCGCAGGATGTTCGCGTTGCTCAGGCCACCGAAGAGCGTCTCGAGCGTGTCCAGCACGACACGCTTGGCGCCTATGCTATCGATCGCGTGACCCAAGCGAATGAACAAGCCCTCGAGGTCGTACTCGCCCGTCTCCTCGATCTCGCTGCGCTCGACCCGGACATGGTCGACCGACAGGCGGTTCTCCTCGATCAGGCGCTCGAGGTCGAAGCCGAGCGAGCGGACGTTCTCGGCCAGCTCCGTGGCGGTCTCCTCGAAGGCCACGAACACACCCGGCTCGTCGAGCTCCGTTGCCCCGCGCACGAGAAACTCCATGGCCAGCAGCGTCTTTCCGCAGCCGGCGGCGCCGCACACGAGCGTCGGCCGGCCACGCGGCAGGCCGCCCATGGTGATTGCGTCCAAACCGCGAATGCCCGACGGCGCCTTCGGCAACGTTTGCGACGACCGGAGCTGGGGTTGGGCTGCCATGGCTCTCGGGACTTCAGACTTCGGGTGACGGACGCCGCTTCGGGGTCGGAGAGTAACACGCGACGATGGGCGCCGCGACCGTCGCGCGGATGCGTCTATCGGCTTCGACGCGAGAGCCCACGGCGGCACGATCCTCGCACGCCCTCCGCTCACCTCCACCGCCCTGAACCAAAAGAAGCACGCCCATGATTCGCGTACGACGAAGTGTCACCATCAACCGGGATCGGGACGAGGTCTATCGCTATTGGCGCGACCTCGACCACCTGCCGGCGTTCATGATCCACCTCGACTCCGTGCAGCAGCGAGACGCCCGCCATTCGCAATGGGTCGCCCATGCTCCGGCCGGAGGGCAGGTCGAGTGGGACGCCGAGATCGTCGAGGACCGGCCCGGCGAGCTCATCCGATGGCAGTCGCTCGACGGCAGCGAGGTGCCGAACGGGGGCGTCGTGCGTTTCATCGAAGCGCCGGGGGACCGCGGAACGGAGGTCCATGTGGATCTCCAATACGACGCACCCGGGGGACGCCTGGGCGCCGTGATCGCGAAGATCTTCGGGGAAGAACCAGGACAGCAGCTGCGCGACGACCTCCGCCGCTTCAAGCAGGTCATGGAGGTTGGCGAGGTGGTGATCTCCGAGGGAAGCCCGAAGGGGGCCGGCGAAGGCGCCCGTGGCGAGCGACCGTCGCGCGCGGCTGGCGCGGAGGTGCGAGCATGAAAGCGCTCTGCTGGATGGGAAAGCAGTCGGTCGAGGTCGCCGACGTTCCGGAGCCCAAGATCCTCAACGCGCAGGACGCGATCGTGAAGGTGTCATCGACGGCGATCTGCGGCTCCGACCTCCATCTCTACAACGGCTTCATGCCGACCATGAAGAAGGGCGACATCCTCGGCCACGAGTTCATGGGCGAGGTGGTGGAGGTCGGGCCGGACGTCCACGACTTGGAGATCGGTGACCGCGTGGTGGTGCCCTTCACCGTCGCCTGCGGACGGTGTTGGTCCTGCCGGCACGACATGTGGTCGCTTTGCGAGAACTCGAATCCGAACGCCGCGCTGGCCGAGAAGACGATGGGCCACGCGGCGTCGGGCGCCTTCGGATACTCGCACCTCACCGGCGGCTTCGCGGGAGGTCAAGCCGAGTATGCCAGGGTGCCCTTCGCGGACGTCGGCCCGCTGAAGGTGGACAACGGAATGTCGGACGACCAGCTGCTCTTCTTGTCCGATATCCTCCCCACGGGTTGGATGGGTGCCGAGATGTGCAACATCCAACCCGGCGACGTGGTCGCCGTGTGGGGCTGCGGTCCCGTCGGGCTGTTCGCGATCCAGAGCGCGTACCTGCTCGGCGCGGCGCGCGTCATCGCGATCGACCGGTTCGACTACCGCCTCGACATGGCGAGCGCCAAGTGCAACGCCGAGGTGATCGACTACGAGAACGTCGATGTGATCGGTGAGCTGAACGAGCTCACGGCCGGACGCGGACCCGATGCCTGCATCGACGCCGTGGGCCTGGAGGCGCACGGTGAGGGTCTCGGCCACGCTTACGATCGAGCCAAGCAGGCGCTCAAGATGGAAACCGGCAGGCCCACCGCGTTGCGTGAAGCGATCACCGCTTGCCGCAACGGCGGAACCGTTTCGGTGATCGGCGTCTACGCGGGCTTCGTGGACAAGTTTCCCATGGGTACCGTGATGAACCGGGCGCTCACGATTCGGAGCGGCCAGTGCCACGTGCACCGCTATATGCGTCCACTCCTGCGCATGATCGAGGACGGGCTCATCGATCCGACGGTCGTGCTCACGCACCGCCTGCCGCTCGCCGATGCGGCGCGGGGTTACGAACTCTTCCTCAACAAGGAGGACGGCTGCGAGAAGGTGGTGCTGAAGGCGTAGCGTCTCCACAGCCACACCGCCGCGGCGACGCTCACCGCGGCGCCCACGGCCACGCCACGCAGGTGCATGTTGAGCCAGAGCTGCAGGCTCCGCTGCCGGGAGCGGGCGTCGAAGCGCCCGTGGGCGCCGTGGTCCCCGGGGACCGGCTGGAACAGGTTGTCCGGCCGGTCCGGCCGTGGTTGGGAGGTCTGCTGGGCGCGGTACGCGTGCCCGGCCAGATAGCGCTCCATGTAGGCGGATGCGACCCGGCTGCCCACGATGGCTTTCACGGTGGGCCACCCGACCCACAGCTCCGCGCGCTTGGAGCGCGCGGCGTGGAGGACGGCGCGGGCCGCGACCTCCGGCTGGAAGATCGGTGGAACCGGCTGCGCCCTTCCCGGCAGGCGCGAGCGCACCCAGTCGAACTGCGGCGTGTTCAGGGCGGGCATCTGCACCATCACGACGCGCACCTGGCTCCGGTCGTGCCGTAGCTCGCACCGCAGCGATTCGGTGAAGCCCTCGACCGCGTGCTTCGCGGCGCAATACGCGGACTGGAGAGGAATCGCCTGATACGCGAGCGCGGAGCCTACCTGCACGATCGTTCCGCGGTCGCGCTGTCGCATGCGCCGGAGCGCCGACAGCGTTCCGTGGACGTAGCCGAGGTACGTCACCTCGGTCACGCGCCGGTATTCGTCCGCCTCCATCTTCGACACCGGCGCGAAGACGGACACCATGGCGTTGTTGATCCAGAGATCGATCGGTCCGAAGTGCTCCTCGACGCGTTGGGCCGCGTCGTCCACGGCCCGCGCGTCGGCGACGTCGAGCGGCAGCACGAGCGCCGTTCCGCCCAGCGACTCCACCTCGCGCCGGGCCGCTTCGAGACCGTCCCTGCCCCGCGCGATCAGGCCGATCCGCGCGCCTTCGCGCGCGACCTCCCGGACGATGGCGCGACCCACGCCGGCCGACGCCCCGGTCACGACCACGGTCCGGTCGTGCCACCGGCTCGTCCCGCGCTCCTGTCGTGCGCTCATGCCTCCTCCACGACGACCTCGACGCCCTCGGCGCGCGCGACCTCGACGCGCGTGCTCCCGCCGCTTCGGAAGCAGCGGAGGTCGCAGACTCCACCCGCGACGCGCAGGTCGCGGAGCTCGACCCTCTCCACCATGTCCGGCAGAACGGGGCGGACGAGGCGCAACCGCCCCTCGAAGCCCTCCGGCCGGAGGCCCAGCAGCGTGGTCAGCATGAACGGCACCGATCCGGCCGCCCATGCCTGCGGGTGACACGCGACCGGATAGTTCACGGGGAACTCGAGAGCGGTGCGATCGTAGCCGGCGAAGAGCTCCGGCAGCCGCGTCTCCTGGAAGAACATGGCCGCGGAGAGCAGCCCCTCGAGCAAGCGGAGCGCGGCGTCGTCCTCACCGTACGCGCGGAAACCGGCGGCGAGGAGGCTGTTGTCGTGCGGCCACACCGTCCCCCGATGGTAGCCGACCGGGTTGAACGCGGCCTCGTCGGCCGACAGCGTCCGCACGCCCCACCCGCTGTACATGTCGGCCTCCATGAGCCGCTCCACCGTCCGGCGCGCGCGTTCGGGGCGCGCGGCTTCGGCGAAGAGGACGTGTCCGGCGTTGGAGGCGATCACCTGCGTGGGCTCGTCGTTCTCCTCGAGCGCCATGTCGTAGAGGCCGAGCTCGTCGCTCCAGAACCGCTCGTCGATCGCCCGCTCGAGCTTCGCCGCGTGCCGCTCCAGATCCTGTGCGCGAGCCCCGTCGCCCGATCGGGTGAAGAGGTCGGCGATCACGCGACACGCGCGAACGGCGTAGGCTTGCACCTCGACGAGCGCGATCGGCGGCCGCGCGATCCTGCCGGTGTGATCGACGATCGAGTCGCCGGCATCCTTCCATCCTTGGTTGACGATCGTCTCGCTGGTCTCGCCGATGCGGCTCGCGTAGCGGATCAGCCCGTCGCCGCCCGCGCCGAGCGACGTGATCCACCGCAGCGCGGCATCGACCGCGGGCGACAGCTCCTCGAACAAGGCGAGGCTCCCGGTCCAACGGGCGTGCTCGGCCAACAGCACGAGGAAGAGCGCGGTGGCATCGACCGAGCCGTAGAACGGCATGTGAGGCACGAGGCCGCGCCGCGCCATCTCGCCCACACGGAGCTCGTGCAGGATCTTGCCCGGCTGCTCCTCCGAGAGCTCGTCGTCGCGGTGTCCCTGGTAGCGCGCGAGGACGCGCAGCGTGTCCGCGGCGATCTCCGGCATGAACGCGAGGGTCTGCAGCGCGGAGATGGCACTGTCGCGCCCGAAGAGGGTCACGAACCACGGCACCCCGGCCGCGAAGTACGCATGCCCGTGCAGGCTGCAGGTGAGAACGCCGAGATCGAGCAGGCTCCGTCGGAGCACTTGGTTCATGAGCGGGCTGTCCGTCTCGACCGCGGTATGGGACTGGAGCCACGTGCTGGACGCTCGCGCCAGCATCTTCTCGACGTCATGGATGCGTACAGGCTGCGTGCCTGGCGATCGCTGCCGGCGCTCGTCGCCGCCCGGGTCCTCCGGTGCCAGGTCGGACGAGACCGGGCCCTCGGAGACCCCGATGACGACGGAAACGATCTGCTCCTTCGCGTGCTCCAGATCGAGGATGATGTCGGCCGTCGCGCCGTCCGTGCGGTCGGGTGCCGGCACGATCTCGATGCGCGTCGTCCGGTGCACGCCGTCCTTGCCGTCGTAACCCAGCACGAGGTCGCCGTCCTGCCAGAGTGGCGGCTGCACCGTGCCGGGGTCCGCCGCGATCAGCCTGCGGACGACGAAGACGTCCTCGAAGGCCGCACGGAACTCGAGGGTCAGGGCCATCCGGACAGGATCCAGCTCGTGGCTGGTGATGCGGATCTCGTCGCGGAGCGCACCCGCCTCGTCGTCGATCACGCGCTCCCAGCGAATCGAGATGCGCTGGCTCGGGATCAACCTCCCGTCGCACTCCATGCGGGGGCTCGAGAGCGCGAGCTCGGCGCCGAACCCCCGCGCGGCCGACGCGCCCAGGCACTCGGCGGGCTTGCCCCCCATGCGCACACGGTAGCCGTTCAGGTAGCGGCAGTCCCGATAGTAGAGGCCGAGCCCGTGCTCGCGGTCGAACGGCACCTCCCCGGAGGCGTCGGTGAGGAAGTAGAGCGCGCCCCGCTTGATCACGACCGCGTCGGCGATGCTGCGCGCGGCCGAAGGCGTCTCGCTCGTCGCGACTTGGTGCTTGACCTCGGCGGGGCTTCCTTCCCTTCCCGCCAGAGGGCGCCCGCGGACGTCACCGTCTTGGAGGTGGGGCTCACGCACCTCGGATCCGCGGCCTCGGCGGCGCGCGCGTTCCCGCCTGGGAGCTTCGACCTTCGCGTCGTTCTTCATCGGCTTGCCTTCGTGCGCGCGAGGCGTCGTGTCGCGAGCAGCCCGAGCGAACCGGCCGCGGCTGCCCCGAGGATGAGTGCCGGCCCGAACGTCGACGCGGGCCGCAGCCCACGGTCACGTCGCCGGCGCACCGCCGCGTTCGTGACGGGACGACGACCGTCCTCGGGCCCCGCCGCCGCGCGCAGGACCTCGGCCGTGTGCACGGCCGTCCGTCCCGTCGTGTGCCGGATCTGCTCACGACAGCTGAAGCCGTCCGCGACGACCAGATCCTCCGGCGCGGCGTTCCGCAGCGCAGGCGCGAGCCGCTGCTCGGCGATTCGCGTCGACACGTCGTACTTGTCGCGCTCGAACCCGAACGCACCGGCCATCCCACAGCAGCCGCTCTCGGGACGCCGGACCTCGACGCCCATGCGCTCGAGGAGCGTCGTGCCGTGATCCCCGCCCAGCACGGCCTTTTCGTGGCAGTGGCCGTGGACGAACGCGCGCGCGCGCACGTCCGGGAGCGGCACCTCCCGCTCCAGCAGCAGCTCGCCGAGCGTGACAGTCTGGCGGCTCAAGCGGGTGGCGCGCGTATCGTGCGGCTTCAGGTTGGGAAGCTCGTCGCGGAGGACGCTCACGCAGCTCGGCTCCAGCCCCACCACCGGCGTTCCGCGCTCGATGTCGGGACTCAGGACGGCGAGGATCCTGTCGAGGCGTCGCTCCGCCAGGTCCAGCATCCCATGGTCGTAGAGCGGCCGTCCGCAGCACAGCCGCTCCTCGGCGATCCGGACGCCGAAGCCGGCTCCTTCGAGAACCTCGAGCCCCGCGGCGAGGACGTCGGGAAAGAAATGGTCGTTGAACGTATCCACCCAGAGGAGCACCGGTCCCCGTGGCGCCCCACGCGCGGCGCGCGAGTTGGCGGCCCGTGACCGCCGTCTTCGATACCACGAGCGGAACGTGCGTCGCGCGAACGCCGGCGCGGTTCGCTCGGGTGCCATGCCGACGGCCGCCCCCGCAATGCGGCGCAGGCCCGGAGCCTGGGTGGCGAGGTTCACCACGCCCGGGGCCAGCTCCGCCAGACGCGCCCACACGTCGATCAGCCCGAACGCATACGCGTGCCGTGGTCGCCGGCGACCTTCGTAGTAATGATGGAGGAACTCCGCCTTGAGCGTCGCGATGTCGACCTGCACGGGGCAGTCGCCTTTGCATCCCTTGCAGGATAGGCAGAGATCGAGCGCCTCCTTCACCTCTTCGCTTCGCCAGCCGTCGGTGATCGTCTCCCCGCGCAGCATCTCGAACAGGAGATGGGCGCGACCGCGGGTCGTGTGCTTCTCCTCCCACGTGACGCGGTAGCTCGGGCACATCGTCCCGCCCTCACGCCGCCGGCACATGCCGACACCGACACACCGCAGCGTCGCGTGCGTCAGGCTGCCGTCGTCTTCCGGGTAGGAGAAGCGGGTGCTCGGAGGATCCGACGCGCCCCCTCTCGCGATGCGGAGATCGTCGGTGCGCGGCCGAGCGTCGACCACCTTCCCCGGGTTCATCCGCTGCTCCGGATCCCAGATGCGCTTGAACTCACGCATCGCGTCGAGCAGGTCGCTGTCGTACATGATCGGCAGCAGGTCGCCTCGCGCCTGTCCGTCGCCGTGCTCGCCGGACAAGGAGCCGCCGTAGCGGACGCAGACCAACTCCGCCGCCTCGCGCGTGAACGCGCGGAACCGGTCGATGCCCTCCCGTGACCGGAGGTCGAAGTCGATGCGGGTATGGACGCATCCCTGACCGAAGTGCCCGTAGAGCGCCCCGTGATAGCCGTATCGGTCGAGGAGCGCGCGCAGATCGCCGAGGTACTCGCCCAGCTTCTCCACCGGAACCGCGGAGTCCTCCCATCCTTCCCAGGTGTCGCGCTCGCCGGCGACGAACGCGGTGGCGCCCAGCCCCGATTCCCGCAGCTCGAACATGCGCCGCTGCGCCTGTGGGTCCTCGAGGAGCAGCGCGCTCGGCGCGGGGTGACGGGACCTCATCGCGTCCAGCGCGCCGCGCGCCCGCGCCACCGCCTCCTCCGCGTTCTCACCCCCGAGCTCCACCAGCAGCCAGGCCCGGCCTTCGGGCAGCGACTCGATACCCTCGTGGTGCATTCCTTTCTTCTGCATCGCGCGCACGAGCACGTCGTCCATTCCCTCCAGGCCGATGGGGCCGCACGCGCGTAGGTCGGGGACGGCGGCGCCCGCGTCCACCACCGACGGAAAGCCCAGCAGGAGCAGCGCACGGTGGCGCGGCGAGGGAATGAGCTCGAGCGTCGCCTGCAGGATCGTGACGCACGTCGACTCCGAGCCGGCCAACGCGCGCGCCACGTGGAAGCCGTTCTCGGGAAGCAGCTGAGGAAGGTCGTACCCGGACACGCGCCGCAGCAGCTTCGGGAACCGCGTCCGAATCGCGTCGCCCCAGCGGTCCACGAGGCGCTCGAGGTCGGCGTAGATCTCCGCGCGCCGCCCGCCTTCCTGGGCGATCCGGCGGCGCGCCTCCGGCGTGGTCTCCCCCACCACCATCCGCGCGCCGTCGTAGGTCAGCACCTCCATGGCGGCCAAGCTGTCGCCGGTGCGCGGACCCTTCCCCCACAGCTCCGCCATCACGGAGTGCACGCCGCAGGAGTCGTTGCCGATCATCCCGCCGATGGTGCAGTGGCTGTGCGTCGCGGGGTCGGGCCCGAACGTGAGACCGTGGCGGTCCGTCGCGGCGCGTAGGTCGTCGAGATACGTCCCCGGCAGGACACGCGCGAGCCGGCGCTGCGCGTCCACCTCGAGCACGCCCCGCATGTACTTCGAGAAGTCGAGCACGACGGCGGTGTTGCAGCATTGACCCGCGAGGCTGGTGCCGCCGCCTCGCGAGAGCACGGGGGCTCCGTGACGGCGCGCGGCGGCCACCGCCGCTTCGACGTCTCCCGCATGCCGGGGGATGACGACACCGATCGGGGTGCGCCGGTAGTTCGAGGCGTCGGTCGCGTAGAGCGCGCGGTCTCCGGCCCCGAAGCGCACCTCGCCGTCGATCGAGGAGCGCAGCTCCGACTCGAGCGCGGCGACGTCGAGATCGATGCTCTGGGAGAGCGCCCCTCTGCCGGCCCTTTCGGGTGCGACGACGGGCAGGATCATGCGGCGCGCGACACGAGGAACGGCTCGGCCGCCTCGTGCCGGAAGCGCAGGCCGTGGCCGGGGCGGGCGCGATCGACCGTCAGCGCGCCGGACTCCGGCTGGGGCGCGCCCTCGAGGAGCCGGGACTCGATGCGCACGTGGTCGAAGAAGTGCTCGACGTGCAGGAGCGTGGGGGCCGCGCAGGCGACCGGGAGGTGGAGCGCGGGCGCGGTGTGCGTGGAGAGCGGCACCCGGTGGGCCGCACAGAGCGCGGCGGCGAGCAGGAAGCCCGTGTACCCGCCGCAGCGCGTCATGTCCGCCTGCAGGACATCCACGGCCCGCGGCACCAGGAGATCCCTGAAGTCGTCCAGCGTGTAGGCGTACTCTCCCGCGGCGATCGCCATGCCGGGAGGAGCGTGCTGGCGAACGAAGGCGAGGCCTTCGCGGTCGTCCGAGGGAACCGGCTCCTCGAACCACACGACGCCGACCTCGGCGAACTCGTTCGCGAGCCGGAGCGCCTGACGCGCGTCGTACGCGCCGTTGGCGTCGACCATGAGCTCGACACCATCCCCGATTGCGGCACGCGCCTCGCGCACGCGACCGACGTCGTGGTCCGGATCGCGCCCCACCTTCATCTTCACGCCGGCGAAGCCCGCGTCCGTCCACCCCGCAAGCTGCTCGCGCAACGTGGACGCGGGGTACGACGTGAACCCACCGCTCCCGTAGAGCGGCACCCGCTCGCGCACGGCACCGAGCATCTCGGCGAGCGGAACGTCGCGCAGCCGCGCGTCGAGGTCCCAGAGCGCCGTATCCACGGCGGCGATCGCGGAGGCCACGAGCCCACGGGCTCCGACGTTGCGCACCGCACGCTGCATGTCCCACCAGCACGCCGCTCGCTCGCGCACGGGGCGGCCGATCGCGAGCGGGGCGAGCAGTCGCTCGATGAGCGCGGCGGCCTCCGCCGCCGTGTAGCTGTAGCCGGTGCCGAGCTCCCGACCCGCGCGCGCCCGCACGACGACGATCGTGGTGGCGTCCCACTCGAGCGTCCCGTCCGACTCTGGCGACTCCGTCGGAATCGTATAGGCGCGCGCCTCGATCGCGTCGACGGGCGCGGACGCGCGCTCGGTCATCCTCGTCGCTCCGAGCCGTCCGGCTTCATCCCCGGAACGACGGCCTGCGCCAGGTGCCGCGCCGACTGCTTGATCGCGCGCCAGCGGTGCGGATCCCCCTTCGCCATCGACACCGCGAAGTTGCGCGCCTGCGTGAGCGAGATGTGCGGTGGCAGCGGAGGCACTTCGGGATCGGTGATCGCGTCCACGACGCAGGGACGCTCGGCGGCGAGCGCGACCGCCCAGCCGGGAAGCACGTCCTTCGGCTTCTCCATCCGCACGGCCGCCAGCCCGAGCTGCTCGGCGTAGTCGGCGTACGAGAACGGGGGGAGGACCTGGCTGGCGTCGTACTTCGGGTCGCCGGTGAGGACCCTCTGCTCCCACGTGACCATGTTCAGGTCGCGATTGTTCAGGACGAGGACGATGAAGCGAGGGTCGTCCCAATCCTTCCAGCGCGCGGCGACCGTGATCAGCTCGTTGATGCCGTTCATCTGCATGGCTCCGTCGCCCACGCAGGCGATCACCGGACGGTCGGTGTGACAGAGCTTCGCGGCGAGCGCGTACGGCACGCCCGGCCCCATCGTCGCGAGATTGCCCGACAGCGAAGCCAGCATGCCACGGCGTATGCGCACATCGCGCGCCCACCAGCTCGCCGTCGAGCCCGAGTCCGCCGTCAGGATCACCCCATCGGGAAGCATGTCGGAGAGCTCCCGGAAGACCCGCTGCGGGTTGATCGGCTCCGCGTCGATCATCGCGCGCTCGTCCACCAGCTCCTGCCACTCCCGCACTCCCTCCTCGATCTCCCGGCGCCACGACCGGTTCGGCTTGTGATCGAGCAGCGGGATCAGCGCCCGGAGCGTCTCGGCGCTGTCACCGCAGAGACTCACCTCCATCGGATACCGCAGGCTGAGCATGCGCGGTGAGATGTCGATCTGCACCCCGCGCGCCTGCCCCTCCTCGGGAAGGAACTCGGAGTACGGGAAGCTGCTCCCCACCACGAGCAGGGTGTCGCAGTCCTTCATGAGCCTCCAGCTGGGCCTGGTGCCGAGCAGACCGATCGAGCCGGTCACCCACGGGATCTCGTCCGGCAGCACCGCCTTGCCGAGCAGCGCCTTGGCGACGCCCGCGCCGAGGCGCTCGGCCACCTCCTCGACCTCGGCGGCGGCGCCGAGGGCCCCGGCGCCCACCAGCATCGCGACGCGCTCGCCGTCGTTCAGCACGCGCGCCGCGCGCTGCAGATCGACGTCGAAGGGCACCACGCGGGGCTGTGACCAGCCGATTCCGGAGAACGTGTTCCCATGCACGCGCGGCGGCGACTCGACGGCGTCCATCAGCTGCACGTCGTTCGGGAAGATGACGCACGTCACGGTGCGCTCGGCCATCGCGATGCGCAGGGCGCGGTCGATCAGGTGCCGCGCCTGCTCGGGCGTGGAGCACATGTGCACGTAGTGGCTCGCCACGTCCTTGAAGAGGGAGATGAGATCCACCTCCTGCTGGAAATCCGCGCCGAGCGCCGTGGTGGCCTGCTGTCCCACGAGGGCCACCACGGGCTGGTGATCCATGCGGGCGTCGTAGAGGCCGTTGAGGAGATGGATCGCGCCCGGACCGGAGGTGGCGAGACAGACGCCCACCGTGCCGCTGAACTTCGCGTGACCCGTGGCCATGAACGCGGCCATCTCCTCGTGGCGGGCCTGCACGAACTCCAACGCCCCGTCGGCCCGGTCCAGCGCGCCCATGAGCCCGCTGATGCCGTCCCCCGGGTAGCCGTAGATGCGGCGCACACCCCAGTCGTGCAGCCTTTCGATGACGAAATCGGCGACGGTCTTGGCCATGTTACCTCTGTTGCCTCGCTGTCGGTGTCCTCGAGTCGTCAGTCGTCCCCGGCGAATGCGATCGTGCTCAGGAGGGCGTTGGCGTCCTGGCGGGAATCCAAGCGTGTATGCTGCACGACGATCGGCACGTTGGACTCGATGGTGCTCGCGTAATCCGTGTCGCGCGGGATCGGCTCGGGGTCCGAGAGATCGTTGAAGCGCAGGTGCAGCGTGCGCTCGGCGGGAACCGTGAACCGGTACGGTCCGGCAGGTGGCCGGCTCGCGAAGAACACCCACAGCTCCACGTCGGCATCCCGATCCGCCGCGTTCAGGATACAGACCGTCTCGTGGCTCACCATCTGAGGCTCGGGTCCCTGGCTCCAGCCGGGGATGTACCCCTCGGCGATGGCCCAACGCCGCCTGCCGATCGACTCCACGTCGCCGTCCCCCTCACGCCATTCGTACGCAATTCGTCACGCCACTCGTCACGCAGTCGTCAGGTGACGCTCGGAACGGAACGCACGAACCGTTCCAGCCCGTTGCGGGGCAAGAACCCGGCTTCTGATGCGACGCCGCGACAGCCGGCGTACATTCCCATCCTCTTCGTCACCATGCGCGACAGCAGCCTAGACGCTTCAGGAAGCTCCGGACCCGACCGGGCGGTGGCCGCATCCGTCGATGCCGGCGACCGACCACCGGGCACGCCCACCACACGCGAGCGTCTGCTCGTCGTGGGTCTCGGCGCGCTCCTCGCCTTCGGGTGCCTCCTCCGCTTCTGGAAGCTCGGTGAGGACGGCCTCTGGTACGACGAGCTCTGGACGGTGGTCGGCGCGTCCGATCGCTCGTTCATGGACATGTATCGCGGGTGGATGCTCGGTGACGCCCATCCACCCGGCTACTTCCTCTTCTACTTCGTATGGTTCGAGCTCTTTCCGAACGACGAGCTGTGGGCGCGCCTCCCCAACGCCATCGCCGGCGTCCTGACGGTGGCATACCTGCTGTTCGGTACCCGCCGCGTGCTCTCCCGCGACGAGCGCATCTTCGCGGCGGCGCTGGCGTCCCTCTCGTCGCTCTACCTGTTCTACGCGGTCAATGTGAAGCAGTACAGCGCCGTCATCCTGCTCGCGACGGTGGCAACGGTCACGTACGCGAGGATCGCCGAGGAGCGCGTCGTAGAGCGGCGCACCGCGCACCTGTTCACGGCAACGCTGGTGGGCCTCGCGTGGCTCAATCACTTCGCGATGGCGTACGCGTGGGTCCTGTTGGGTCTCTTGGCGCTCGCCTTCCGAGCCGATCGGGAGCTCCTGCGGTCGGTCGGAAGGATGGCGGGCGTTCTGGCGGTGACCTATCTGCCGATCGCCTACTTCCTCTATTTCCCCTTCCTGTTGTCGAACATCTCGCAGCCGAGCGAGGTGTCCACCCTGCTCTCGGGTCTCCTGCCCGCGCTGTTCTTCGACGACCGCACGGTCGTGCGGAGCGCCCTGGCGATCCTCGGCGCCACGCTCGCATGGCGTGCGACGCGGGATCGTCGGACGCGCTCCGAGCTGCGATCGGACCGAAACCGTCACCTCGCGACGCTCGTCGCGACATTCGCGCTCCTCCTGGCCGCTCTGTCGGTCGCGGAGCCCACGCTGGTCGTACGGTACTTCATCGTGCTCTTTCCCTCGGCGCTCCTCGCGGTGGCGATCCTCGCGGCCGCGGCATTTCCGCTCTCCCGGGGTTGGTGGGCCGCCCTTCCGCTCCTCTTCTTCGCCAGGGCGGCGGTGGTCGACTTCCGGATGATCGACGGGATGCAGCGTCAGGAGTGGGACGTGAGCGTCGACCTCGTGTTGGCCTCGGCACGACCCGGGGACCCGATCTATGTCCTGGGGTCGAGCCCCGAGCGGTCGCTGCTGGATTATCTCCGCGCCGGGGACATCGACGGCGGTCTGTACCGGCAGAACCTCGCGTTCTACGAGTACTACTTCCGCCGGCGCGGCGCGGACGGGATCGCCGCAGACCTCGAGGTGGTCGAGCCGACGGCGGCGGCCGCCGCCCGGCTGGCGCGGGAGCTCAGGGGAACCGGCAGGACGGCTTACATCCTGGCGGGGCATCACATCCAGCTCGACGACGAGGCCGTCTGGAACCTCGAGCAGGCCGCGCGCCGGATGGAGACCACCTGGCTCTACAGCACGATCCTCTATCAGGTCGAGTTCTGATCGCCCATCCTCGATGCCCTACCCTCCGGCGCGGAGATCGCCCGACAGGCTCCCTGCGCGCGGCGCCTTAGCGTTCTACGCGGGGAGAAGCCAAACGAGGAGGGGTGATGAGACCGGTGCTCGGAGTCCTGATGGTCGTCGCGCTCGCGGGCTGCGGCGTTCCGATCCAGTCCGGCGCGCACTTCGCGAACGCCTGGGAACCTCCGGCGCGGGCAACGTTCGCGTGGAACGACTCCGCGGACCGCACGCAGGGTGACCAGCGGCTCGAGGACAACGCGTTCCTCCACGCCCGCCTCCACGAAGCGGTCGAGTGGGAGCTCAACCTGCGTGGGATCCGATACAGCGAATCCAACCCGTCGCTGCTGATCCACCACCACTTCTCGCTCGCCGACCACGAGATGGAGCGGGAGATCGTCGACGAGGCGGGTTACGAGAGCACGGAGACGATCGTGTACGAAGGCGGATCGCTCGTTCTCCATATCGTCGACGCGCGCACCGGTGAGGACGCGTGGGTCGCCTGGGCGCAGGCCAACGTCGAGCCCGCCCTGACCAGCCCGGCCGCCATGCGGCGGTGGGTCTACGACCTGGTGACGCGGATGTTCGCGGACTGGCCGATACCGCCGCGAGCCGCGCAGGAATGAGGTGTCGGCACGTCGTCATTCGAGGTCGCGGTTCGGGGGCGTCGCCTGAGGCCTCACCTTAGGGAATCCCCTGAGGGAATCACCTGAGGGCGGGGCGAAGAAGGCGCTGGCGCTCGGGCGCGTGATGGTTCCATAGTGCTACTCCCCCCCGGGATCGCTCTTCGGGCCATGCATGCGCCAGAGATCTCGGTCACACATCGATGGGCTCGCGGGCCGCGCCGGCGAGACCCCTGACGAGCTGAGCGTCCACGACGAGCTTCGTCGGGCGCTCGCCGGGCATCTCTTGGCCGGCCGCGTCACCTCGGACGTGGGCCAGGGCCTCCTCGCCCTCCTCACCACGTTCATGTTCTGGGAGTCCACCACTCCCGTCGTCGCGCTGACGTGGCTCGGCACCGTGCTGGTCTCCGCGCTGCTCCGCTTCCTCCACCGGCGCGAGGTCGTCGTCGCGATCGACGATCCGGATGCGCGTATCCGGCGCCTGCGCGTGGACGTGTGGATCTCCGCCGCGCTGTGGGGGCTCGGCGGGCCTCTGCTGATCGGCGGGGGCGACACGGATCTCGCGCTGCTCCTCCTGATCTACGCCGGCCTGATCGCGGCGGCCACGTCCACCGTCGTGTCCGATCGCCCCGCTTTCTACGGCTTCTGCCTGCTGCTGCTCGTGCCGATGCTGATCACCCTCGGCGCCGGTGGCGTGACGCGGCACCAGCTGTCACTCGTGCTGATCATCCTCCTGTACTCCCCCTTCATGCTCATCGTGCAGGCCCGCGGCAACCGGATCCTGCGCGATCAAATCGAGTCGCAGGCCCGGCTCCGCATCAGCGAGCGCGTCGCTGCTGCGCGCACCGAGTTCCTGGACTCGCTGCTCGAGGCCGCACCCAACCCGATCCTCATCCTCGACTCGGACCACCGTATCCGGAGCGTGAACCCGGCGTTCGAGCGGGTGACGGGCTACGCGAGGACGGAGTCTCTGGGACGACTCCTGGAGGAGATGGTGGACACGGAGTCCGGCGTGGAGCCGCTCGTGCGGCTGCTCACCGCGATCGAAAGCGGGGAGAAGGCGGTGGTGGAGCTGAAGGTGCGACGTCGCGACGAGTCGTTGGTGTGGGTGCGGCTCGCTGGCACGTCCTCCTCGAAAGCCGGCGTCGGCGCGGCCATCCTCATCGGAGAGGACGTGACCGCCCAGGTGGCTGCGCGCGAAGCGCGGGAAGCGGCGCGCGTGGCGGCCGAGCAGTCGGCACGGGCCAAGGCCATGTTCCTCGCGTCGATGAGCCACGAGATCCGGACCCCCATGAACGGAATCATGGGCATGATCGAGCTGCTGCTCGACACGCCGCTCACGGACCAGCAACGCGACTGGGCGGATATCCTACGTGGCTCGGCGGACAGCCTGCTCTCCATCCTCAACGACGTCTTGGACGTCTCCAAGATCGAGGCCGGCCAGCTCAGCCTGGAGCTCATCGACTTCGACTTGCACGAGGTCGTGTCGGAGACGGTGCGCTCCTTCGCCCACCCCGCGGCACGGCACGGCACGGAGCTGGTGCTCGACATCGCCGCCGACGTCCCGCAGTACGTCGTGGGAGATCCGGTGCGGATCCGCCAGGTCCTGAGCAACCTGCTCTCGAACGCCGTGAAGTTCACCGACGGCGGCGAGATCTCCGTCGCGGTCCGCGCCACGTCACCCACCGAGCGCCAGGTCGATCTCGCGCTGTCGGTCGCCGACACCGGCATCGGCATCCCCGCCGACAAGCGCGCGATGATCTTCGAGGAGTTCAGCCAGGCCGACGCGTCCACGACGCGCCTCTACGGCGGAACCGGTCTGGGGCTCGCCATCTGCCGGCGGCTCGTGGACATGATGGACGGAGACATCCGCGTGGAGTCGGCGGCCGGCCGCGGAAGCGTCTTCACCGTCGAGCTGACCTTGCCGCTGGCGGCCGCCCCGCCCACCGCGCGCTTCGTCGCCGCCGAGTCGTTGAGCGGCCGGCGCCTGCTGGTGGTGGACGACAACACGACGGCGCGCCGCATCGTTCGCGAGCTCGTCGAGGCCGAAGGTGGCTTCTTGGAGGAGGCCGAGACCGCCCGCGCCGGCATCGACATGATCCGTGAGCGGATCGGCACCGGGCGCCCCTACGACGTCGTGGTGTTGGACTCCCTGATGCCGGTGGTCGACGGCTTCGCCGTGGCCGAGGCCGTGAGCGAGATGCCCGAGGGGGCGCGTCCCAACGTGCTGATGCTGACCTCGGCGGCCACCGCGGACGAAGCCGAGCGCGCGCGATCGCTCGGTGTGCGGGGGCTGCTCGAGAAGCCCGCTTCGCGGAGACGCCTGCTGCAGGCGATCGGGCTCCTGCTCGCCCCGCAACGCGACGCGGGCCCCGAGCGCCGACTCGTGACGGGGCGCACGCTCGACGCCCTGCCGAGCAGCGGCCGCATCCTCCTCGCCGACGACAGCAAGGTGAACCATCACGTGGCCGTGGCGATGCTCGAGAAGCGCGGGTACACGGTCGACGTCGTCGACAACGGCAGCGACGCCGTGCGGGCGGCGCTCACGCATCCCTACGACGTGGTGCTCATGGACATCGAGATGCCCGAGATGGACGGAATCGCCGCGACGGTGGCGATCCGCGAGCGGCTCAGCGCCGAGGAGCTGCCGATCGTGGCGCTGACGGCGCATGTGGTCCCCGAGCTCGAGCAGCGCTGCCGGGATGCCGGCATGAGCGACTTTCTCTCGAAGCCGTTCAAGGCGAACGCGCTCTACGGCGTCCTCGAGCGATGGAAGCCCGCGCCGTGCGCCCCCCAAGGGGACGCCCGATGAGCCCGATCCCGAGACCCCCGGTCGATCTGGATGCCTTTCGGGCCGTGATGGTGGAGGCCGGCATCGAGGAGGCCATCGCGCCCACGCTACGGGTCTGGGTGGACGAAGCGCCGTTGAAGCTAGCACGCCTGGAGGCCGC
This sequence comes from Gemmatimonadales bacterium, assembly GCA_050181335.1. GTDB lineage: Bacteria > Gemmatimonadota > Gemmatimonadetes > Longimicrobiales > Gaopeijiaceae > UBA2982. Next base: position 41,927 of record JBFXDG010000020.1, read on the forward strand.
GGTGTCCGCGGGGGATCCCCCCGCGGTGGCATCGGCGGCGCACGCGCTCAAGTCTTCCTGCTCGCACATCTGCGCGACGGACCTGGTCTCCGCCCTCGACGCCCTCGAGTCGGCCGGGCACGACGGGGAGCGTGATCGCCTGCCCGATTTGCTGGACGCGGTGCGCCCGCGCTACGAGGCCGCGCTCGCCTACGTGAAGGCTCACTGCTGATGGCCCATTGGATCGTGAGGGTCGCGCGTGACCACGCGCTCGCGGGCGCGGACGGGCTCGACATCGCGACGTCGGCACCCACCGACGAAGCGTGGGCCACCGTGGAGCGGGTCTGCGGCGTCAGCGGCGAGTCGCTCGCGCAGATCGTGGCGAAGGCGTTCCGCACGCAGGTCGCGGACCTGCAACGCGCGGAGCCCACGGCGCTCAAGCTGCTGCCCGCGAGCGTAGCCAAGCGCTTCGGCGCCTTCCCCGTCCGGGACCTCGATCGCTCGCTCGAGATCGCGACCGCGGACCCGGCCAACCCCAACATCGAGCAGGAGGTCGCGTTCGCGTCGGGTCGGGCGGCCGTCCTGGTGATCGCGCATCCGGCCGCCGTGGTCGCCGCCATCGACAACGCGTACACGCCGGAGGCGGCGACCGCGGCCCTCCTCGCGCGTGTCGAGGACGACATGGCGGAGGCGGTCGAGGTGGGCCTCACCACGGAGGAGGCGCCCGAGAGCGTCACCGAGGAGGAGGTGGCTTCGGGACCGGTCGTCCGCCTGACCAACCTGATCCTGGCGGAGGCCGTGACCCGCGGTGCCTCGGACATCCATATCCAACCGACGGGCCGAGGCGGTGTCGTTCGCTACCGCACGGACGGGGTCCTGGCGACTCACCTGCAGATTCCCCTCCCCGTTCTCCTCAGGGTCGTGTCGCGCATCAAGATCATGGGCGACCTCGACATTGCGGACAGGCTGCGCCCTCAGGATGGCCGAGCACGCATTCTGGTCGCCAAGCGTCCCTACGATCTCCGTATCTCCACCGTACCGACGCGGAACGCGGAGAAGGCCGTGATCCGCATCCTGGACACGCAGGCGTCCACAACGCTCGCCGACACAGGGATCCAGAGCGCGGATCTCGGGCGCATTCGCGCGGCGCTCGCGCACCGGGACGGGATCTTCGTCGTGAGCGGCCCCACCGGCTCGGGCAAGACGACGACGCTCTACGGAGCCCTGCGCGACATCGCGACGGACGACATCAACATCATGACGGTCGAGGACCCGGTGGAGTACGAGCTCCCGGGCTTGACGCAGATCCAGGTGGATCCGAAGCAAGGGATCACGTTCGCGTCCGCGCTGCGCGCCATCCTTCGGCAGGATCCCGACGCCATCTTCGTCGGGGAGATCCGCGATCCCGAAACCGCGGAGGTCGCCGTGCAGGCGAGCCTGACCGGCCATCTCGTGCTCGCCACGCTGCACGCGAACGACGCGGTCGGCTCGCTCCGCCGTTTCCTGGACCTCGGGCTCGACGCGCCCACGCTCGCCGAGGTGCTGCGCGGGTCGCTCGCGCAGCGGCTGGTGCGACGCGTGTGTCCGCACTGTGTCGCTCCGGCCGACGACAGCGTGTCCGCCGACGAGCGAGCCCTGACGGAGCAGCTCGGGGTCGCGCCGAGGGTGCGAGCGGTCGGGTGCGAGCGCTGCGCTGGCACGGGATACATGGGCAGGATGCCCGTGACGGAGTTCCTGCAACCGAGCGCGAAGCTCGCGGCGCTGGTGGCGGGCGGCGCGCCGGGTGCGGAGATCCACGCGCAGGCCATGCACGACGGCATGTGCTCGCTGCTCGATTCAGGACGGGCGCGCGTCGAAGCCGGCGAGACCACGCTCCAGGAGCTGCACCGTGTCCTCGGCACGAGCCGCGAGCCGCAGCCGAACGCGGGCAGCGCGGCTGCCACGACCGCTCCTCGACGGTCCGTGGCCGTCGACGACGGCGCCATCGTCTCCGTCGACGGCGCGCCGGACCCGCGCGACGCCCACGTCCTGCTGGTGGACGACGACGGCACCCTGCGAAGCATCGCACGCTCGCTCCTCGAGAAGGAAGGCTACTGCGTCCACGAAGCGAACGACGGGAGTGAAGCGCTCACGCGCCTCCATCGCGGCGAGAAGTTCGCGCTCATGGTGCTCGATCTCGATATGCCGTTGCTCGGCGGGCGCGAGGTCCTCAAGGCGGTGCGTTCGTCGTTGAGCACCGCGTCGCTCCCGGTGCTCGTTCTCACGGGCACCAACGACCACGACGCCGAGGTCCAGCTGCTCGAGCAGGGCGCCGACGACTACATGCGGAAGCCCCTGGAGCCGAAGCGGTTCCTGCTGCGCGTGAAGGCCGCGCTGCGACGGGCCGGCGTGTAGAACGCCTCCGCAGCGGCACCGTGCGGCGGGAGATCGGTGGCCTTCGTTCCCTGCCTAGGGCGTGATGTTGACCACCGGCATGCCGAGTGGCTGCGTGAGGAAGCCGGGCGCGCTCACGCTCACGGTGGTCGTTCCGGGGGCGAGCGGGTCGAGCTCGAAGCCGCCGCCGGACAGCGTGGTCGGCGTGTAGTACAGGCCGGGAACGATCACCGCCGTCCCCGACGCACCGGCCCCGGCCGAGGTGACGACGAGCGCCGCTGCGGCGTTGCTGCTCATCGCTGTGACGGTGACGCCCGCCGACCCAGCCCGGACCGACTGCGCGTTCACCGAGCTGCCGACCGGAACGCCGGCGTACGCGTAGAACTGGGTGTTCGTCGCACCTGAGGCCAGCGTCGAGTTCAATCCCACGAGGATGAGACCCGGCTGCGCGACGGTCTCGACGGCCGTCCCGTCGAGGAATCCGGCCGCGCTCACCGTCACGGTCGCTGCCCCCGTCGCCCCCTCCACGCCCTGCACGTAGAACCCGAGGCCCGTGTTGCCGTCCGCCATGTTCACGCTGAACGAGCCGCTGCCGGGCGTCGTCGAGTTGGGAGAGACCAGCAACGTCGTGGGGTCGGAGCTGGTGACGGTCACCATCACGCCGCCGTGGTTGCTCGCGCCGAGCGAGAAGCTCGTGCTCTCCTGCAGCCCCGCCCCGACCGTCCGCGCGCCCACCGTGATCCCGGGCGCCGACACCGTCACCTGCTGCGTCGCGATCGGCTGCGCGATCAAGCCGCTCGAGCGCGCGGTCACCGTCACCGTGCCGACACCGACCGGATCGAACGCCACACCCCCCGAAGCCACCGAGCTCGGCGTGTAGTAGAGACCCGGCACGATCGTCGCCGTCACCGTGTCGTCCTGGACGAGCGACGTCTCGAGCACCGCCACCCCGGGGTTGTCGACCGCGAACGTCACGGTGATCGGCGAGCCCCCCGCACGCACGTTCTGCGCGTTCACCGAGCTGCCCGACGGGATCCCCACGTACGCATAGAACTGGTTGTCCGGCGAGAGCGTCGTCGCGCTCGCCGACAGCCCTGCCAGGATGATCCCCGGCTGTACCACCGTCATCGTCGCCGAGCCTTGATTGAAGCCCGCCGCGCTCACCGTCACGCTCGCCGTGCCCGTCGCACCCTCCACGCCCTGCACGTAGAACCCGAGGCCCGTGTTGCCGTCCGCCATGTTCACGCTGAACGAGCCGCTGCCGGGGGTCGACGCGTCGGGCGACACGAGGACCCGCGTGGCGTCGGAGCTTGTGACGGTCACCGTCACGCCGCCGTGGTTGCTCGCGCCGAGCGAGAAGCTCGTGCTCTCCTGCAGCCCTGCCCCGACCGTTCGCGCGCCCACCGTGATCCCGGGCGCCGACACCGTCACCTGCTGCGTCGCGATCGGCTGCGCGATCAAGCCGCTCGAGCGCGCGGTCACCGTCACCGTGCCGACACCCACCGGATCGAACGCCACACCCCCCGAAGCCACCGAGCTCGGCGTGTAGTAGAGACCCGGCACGATCGTCGCCGTCACCGTGTCGTCCTGGACGAGTGACGTCTCGAGCACCGCCACCGCCGGGTCGTCCACCGCGAACGTCACGGCGATCGGCGAGCCGCCCGCCCGCACGCTCTGCGCGTTCACCGAGCTGCCCGACGGGATCCCCACGTACGCATAGAAGTGGTTATCCGGCGAGAGCGTCGTCGTGCTCGATGACAGCCCTGCCAGGATGATCCCCGGCTGCACCACCGTCATCGTCGCCGAGCCTTGATTGAAGCCCGCCGCGCTCACCGTCACGCTCGCCGTGCCCGTCGCCCCCTCCACGCCCTGCACGTAGAACCCGAGGCCCGTGTTGCCGTCCGCCATGTTCACGCTGAACGAGCCGCTGCCGGGGGTCGACGCGTCGGGCGACACGAGGACCCGCGTGGGGTCGGAGCTGGTGACGGTCACCATCACGCCGCCGTGGTTGCTCGCGCCGAGCGAGAAGCTCGTGCTCTCCTGCAGCCCCGCTCCGACCGTCCGCGCGCCCACCGTGATCCCGGGCGCCGACACCGTCACCTGCTGCGTCGCGATCGGCTGCGCGATCAAGCCGCTCGAGCGCGCGGTCACCGTCACCGTGCCGACACCGACCGGATCGA
>JBFXDG010000021.1:0-29493 GCA_050181335.1 Gemmatimonadales bacterium
GCCTCCTGCGCGCGGTTGTCACCCTCGCCGAAGCCCGAGCCCATGAGCGCCGGTCCGCGGCTCGCCATGACCGTGCGCACGTCGGCGAAGTCGACGTTCACCTCGCCCGTCACGCTGATCAGGTCGGAGATGCCCTTGGTCGCGTTGAGCAGGACCTCGTCGGCCGTCTTCAACGCGTCCTTGAACGACGTCCCCTTCGGGACGACGGCCAGCAGCCGGTCGTTCGGCACCACGATCATGGTGTCGACGCAGCGGCGCAGCTCGGCGAGGCCCTGCATCGCCTGACGCTCGCGCTTCTTCCCCTCGAAGGAGAACGGACGGGTGACCACCCCGATCGTGAGCGCGCCCATGTCGCGCGCGATCTCGGCGACCAACGGCGCGGCGCCCGTGCCCGTGCCGCCGCCCATGCCGGCCGTCACGAACACCAGGTCGGCGCCCTCGAGGGCCCGACGCACTTCCTCCTCGCTCTCCGCGAGCGCTTGACGCCCGACCTCGGGGCGCGCGCCCGCGCCCAGCCCGCGCGTGAGCTTCTTCCCGATCTGGATCGTGATCTGCGCCTTCGACGTCTTCAGGGCCTGGCCGTCGGTGTTCATCGAGATGAACTCGACGCCCTCCAGGTGCTCGTCGACCATGCGATTGACGGCGTTCCCGCCGGCTCCACCCACGCCCACGACCTTCATCCGCGCGTTGCGGACCGGGGTCTCTTCGAACTCGAACAGCATCATGATTTCCTCCGTGACGGAGTGGTGAGAATCAAAAGAATTCCTTCAGCCAGATACCGATCTTCGTGAACACGCCCGACGTGACGGTCGAAGCACCCCGTCCCGTCTCGGCGAAACGGTCCGCGCCCCAGAGTGCCAATCCCGCCGCGACCGCGAAGCGCGGGCGCCGCACCGAATCCGCAAGACCGCCGAGCCCCTCCGCCGGCACACCGAGCCGCACGGGGCACGCGAAGATCTGCTGCGTGAGCTCGACGAGCCCGGGCAATGCGGCGGTGCCGCCGGTGAGCACGACGCCGGCACTCAGCTTGCGCAGGAGCCCCTGTGTCTCGAGATCGCGCTGGATCATGCCGAGAAGCTCGTCGAGGCGCTGCTCGATCACGTGCGCGATCAGCTCGCGCGCGACCGGCCGCAGCTGACCGGGCGAGGGACCGGGCAGCTCGACGCTCTCGCGCGGGTCCACCATCTGCGCGAGCGCGCTCCCGTGGTGCTCCTTCGCGCGCTGCGCCTCGGCGTACGGGACGGCGAGCCCGCGCACCAGGTCGGAGGTCAGCGTGGAGCCCCCGAAGGGCAGGATGGAGACGTACTGCACCTTCCCCTCGTAGTAGGCTGCGACATCCGTGGTCTGGGCGCCGATCTCGATCATCACGACGCCGATCTCTTTCTCGTCCTCCGTGAGGATGGCGCGCGCGGCGGCCAATGGCTCGAGCACCAGCTCCTGCACGCGGTAGCCGGCCCGGTTCACGGCCTTCGCGATGTTGGCCGAGGCCGTGATCTGGCACGTCACGAGGAACACCTCGGCTTCCAGCCGCACGCCGGCCATGCCGAGCGGGTCCTTGATGCCGCGCTGGTTGTCGACGCGGTACTCCTGTGGGATCGCGTGCACCATCTCGCGGTCCGGCGGGAGCGCGACCGCGCGCGCCACCACGTGTACGCGTTCGATGTCGTCGGCGGTGACCTCGTCCTCCGAGATCGCGACCACGCCCATGGAGCTCGTCGCCCTCACGTGGTCGCCCCCGATGCCGGCGTACACGCGGTCGACCGCCACGCCCGCCATCAGCTCGGCTTCCTTCATCGCGCTCCGCACCGATTCCGTGATGCCGTCGATGTTGATCACCAGGTCGCCGCGCAATCCGCCGGTGCGGGCCTGCCCGACGCCGAGGATGCGGAGGCCCGGGCGTCGCGGATCGGGCGAGATCTCTCCGATCACGGCGCACGTGTTGCTGGTGCCGATGTCGAGGCCGGCGATGAGGTTCGCGCGCATGAGCTAGGAACCGGTTGCAGGAGTGCGGCGGACCACGACCTGGTCCGCGTAGCGCAGATCGATCGCCGCCGGGGGCCGTCCGGGCGACTTGGCGACGGCGTCGGCGAGCGCACCGAGGCCCTCGCGGAGGCGCGCGGCGGGCGCCTGCGGCGGAAGGAGGAACGCCACCGACGGCTCGGTCCAACGCGCGACCAGCGCCCCGCGCCCGTCCCACGCGACGCTCGAGACGCGTTGGAGGAAGGCGGTGTCGGCGGCCATGAGGTGCTCGACCTCGGCCGCGAGGCGGCGCACATCCTCGGGGAAGAGGCGTGCTCCGGCGGCCGGACGGCGAGTGGTGTGGATCACGGGCAGGTCCAGGCGGAACTCGGCTGGATCGATCGGCAGGCGCCGCCCCTCGGCATCGATCGGCTCGAGCGTCGGCGTCGGGGCCAGCGCGATCGGCGTCCGCTCGGTCACCTGCAGGAGGAGGCCGTCCGGGACGCGACGGGTGACGCGCGCATCCTTGATCATGGGATGCGCCGAGAGTCGCTCGTTCCAGATGTCGGTGTCGCTCCACACGGACGTGCCCGGCGCGACGCCGAGCCAGGCCACGACCTCGCCCTCCTCCAGGTAGCGAAGGCCCCGCACCTCGATGTCCTCGACGTGGAACGCCTCCCACGACGCGAGGGACGCGGGCACGGTGTCCCCCCAGATCGCCACGGCGCCGAAGCACGCGGTCGCGAGCAGGATCTTCCCGTCCCTACGCATGGGCGGCCGCCCCGAGTCGCTCGAGGATCTGTTCGCCCAGCACCTCGATGGAGCCCGCTCCCAGCGTGATCACCACGTCGCCGGGGCGCAGCGTATCCATGAGCGCGTCCGCGAGCGTGGCGAGATCGGCGTGGTAGCGCACATCCGTGGCGCCCGCTCGGCGCGCGGCCGCGGCGACTCCTTCCCCCGTCACGCCGGGAATCGGCGCCTCGCGTGCAGGAAAGACGTCCGTCACCCAGACCGCGTCGGCCAGCGCGAGCACCGAGCCGAAGTCGTCGCGGAAGTCCCTCGTGCGCGAGTAGAGGTGCGGCTGGAAGACCGCCACGATGCGCGCCTCCTCGTAGCCGGCGCGCGCCGCCGTGAGCGTCGCGCGGATCTCCGTCGGATGGTGCGCATAGTCGTCGATGACGACGATCCCTTCCGCCTCGCCCAGCCGCTCGAAGCGACGGGCCACGCCGCGGAACGAGGCGAGCGCCTCGAAGATCGCCGTCCACGGCACGTCGAGCGTGCGCGCCGCAGCGGACGCGCCCAGGGCGTTGAGCACCGTGTGACGCCCACCCTTCGCGAGCGTGAGCATCCCGACGCGACGGCCTTCCTCGAGCACCGTGCAGCGCACCAGCCCGGGGCGCACGATCACGTCGACGCCGCGGAGCATGGATCCCGCGGTCGTGCCGTACGTGTACGCGTTCCGCCCGGCGACCGGCGCGAGCGACGCGGCGCCCGGATCGTCGGCGCACACGATCACGCGCCCGCCTCCGCGCACCCGCCCGACGAAGTCGACGAAGCCCCCCCGCACGCCTGCGTAGTCACCGTAGATATCGAGGTGGTCCGCCTCCACGTTCGTGATCACCGCCACGTCGGGCGCGAGCCGCAGGAAGGAGCGGTCGTACTCGTCGGCCTCGACCACGAAGAGCGACGGCGCGCCGAAGCGGAGGTTCCCCTCCCACCCCGCGACCTTGCCACCGACCAGCCCGGTTGGATCGCGTCCGGCGCGTGCGAGGATCTCGGTGGTCATCGCCGTCGTGGTCGTCTTGCCATGTGTCCCCGCGATGGCGACCACGGTCCCCGACTCCACCCAGGCGCCGAGCGCCTCGGCGCGCTTCAGCACGGGCACGCCCGCCGCGCGCGCGGCGGCGAGCTCCGGGTGGTTCTGCGGAACCGCCGACGTGATCACCAGCGCCGAGGCGCCGACGACGTGCGCCGCGTCGTGCCCCACGTGGACCTGGGCGCCCAGGCGCGCGAGGTCCCGGAGCGCGTCGCTCTCCTTCAGATCGCATCCGCTCACGCGCCCCCCGCTCCGCAGCACCAGCTCGGCGAGCGCGCACATCCCGGCACCGCCGATCCCCATGAAGTGGACCGGAGCGCCGGCGGACAGCGTGCGCAGGTCGGGGGCGCCGCTCACGCGGACCTCCCGTGCGACGCCATGAGCGTCCCCACGTCGTCGGCGATGTCCCGAGCCGCGTGCGGGCGCGCGAGCGCGCGGGCGGCGGCACCCATGCGCGCGAGCCGGTCGGGCTCGCCGAGCAGTCGACCGACCTCGGTCCACAGGCGTTCGCCTGTCAGGTCGTCCTGCGGCGCGACGACGGCGGCGCCGGCGCTCTCCAACGCGCGGGCGTTGTGCATCTGGTGTCCGGCGGCCGCCGTCGGGAGCGGGACCAGGACGGCCGGGACGCCGCGCTCGAGGAGCTCCGCGGTGAACATCGCGCCGGCGCGCGACACCGCGAGATCCGCCGCGGCGAGCACGCCGGGCATGTCGTCGACGTACCCGACGGTGCGCACCCACTCGGGAGCGCCGCACTCGCGGACGATCGCTTCCACGCTCGTGAGGTGGCTCGGGCCGCTGACCCAGAGCACGTGCAGCCCCTGCGGACGCGCGAGCGCCCCCGCCGCCACCCCGCGCAGGGCCTCGCCGACCACGCGGTTGAGCGCGAGCGAGCCTTGGCTGCCACCCGTGACCACGAGGAGCGTGGCGGCCGCCGGCACGTCCAACTCCGCGCGCACGACGTCGCGGGGCCTCCCCGACCCCGGCCGCACGGGATTCCCCGTGACGCGGGCTCGGCCCTCCGCGAGCGGTAGGCGTTCGATCGCCTCGGGAAACGCCACGTGCACGCGCGTCGCCCAACGCGTGAGCAGGCGCGTCACCACGCCGGGCTCGGCGTTCTGCTCCTGGAGCACCAGCGGCACGCCCGAGAGGCCCGCCACGATCCCGGCCGCCGCGCCCGCGTAGCCGCCCGTCACGACGACCACCTCCGGGCGGAGCCGCGCGAAGAGGCGAGCGGTGCGCACCACGCCCGTGACGAGCCCCGCGAGCACGCGGAAGGCGCTGAGCGGACGCGCACGATCGAACCCCTCCACCGGAAGGAGCACGTGCTCCTCGTGGCGCGCGGGAAGAACGCGTGCCTCGAGCCCACGCCGCGCGCCGATGAAGACCGCGCGTACATCCGGGCGGCGTTCGCGCAGCGCATCCGCGATGGCGAGCGCGGGGTAGAGGTGTCCGCCCGTGCCGCCGCCGGACAGGACCACGACGGGACGCTCATGCACGGGCCGCCTTACCGCCCGGCGTCGCGCGAGCCACCGAGATCAGAATGCCGAGCGTGACCAGGGTCATGATGAGGCTCGAGCGGCCGTACGAGACGAGCGGGAGCGGCAGGCCCGTCGGCGGCGTGAGCGCGAGGCCGACCGCCATGTGCAGGAGCGCCTGGAGGGCGATCAGGCTCGTGCACCCGACCGCGAGGAGCTGACCGAACGTGTCCGGCACGCGACCCGCGATGCGGAAGCCGACCAACACGATGGACGTGTACAGCGTCACGACGAGCAGGACGCCGAGGAAGCCCCATTCCTCGCCGATCATGGCGAAGATGAAGTCGTTGTGGGCCTCGGGGAGGAAGCCGAACTTCTGCCGCCCCTGCCCGACCCCCACGCCCGAAAGCCCGCCCGAGCCGAGCGCGATGAGCGACTGGTGGACCTGGTAGCCGGCGCCGGCCGGGTCGGCGGTGGGATTCAGGAACGCCTCGATGCGCTCCGCGCGGAAGCCCACCGAGAGCTGCTGCCAGAGCAGGGGCGCGGCGAGGAGCCCCATGAAGACGAAGTGCGCGATGCGCGCCCCGGCCACGAACACGATCACACCGCCGAGCACGGTGATCACGAGCGCCGTCGAGAGGCTCGGCTCGAGCACGAGGAGCCCGATCACGAGCGCCCATACGATGAGGAACGGGCCGAGCCCCCGGCGCAGCGAGCGGAAGTGGGGCGCCTTCTTCACCGCCATGCTGGCCGTCCACACGATGACCGCGACCTTGGCCACCTCCGAGGGCTGGACGGTCACCGGACCGAGGGTGAGCCAGCGCCGTGCTCCGTTGACCTCCGCCGCGATCGAGTGCGTCCACGGCAGGATCACCGTCACGAGCCCGGCGAGGCTCACGGCGAGGAGCGGCCACGCGAGGTACTCCCACATGCGGTAGGGCAGCAGCGCCACGGTGGTGAGCAGCACGATGCCGATCGCCGCTCCGATCCCCTGATTGCGCAGGAAGTACGTGTCGGGAAGTCCTTCGCGCAGCGCGAGCACGGAGGACGCGGAGTAGAGGAAGACGAGCCCGAACGAGAGGAGCAGGAGCGTGAGCCCCATGAGCGCCGCCGCCTCCCAGCCCCGGCCCAGCCCGGACTCCGGAAGCCGCACGGGGCCCTCGGGGGCGATGTCGAGGGCGCGCGGGCTCATGCCGCCTCCCGGGCGAGCTCGGCGAAGCGACGGCCGCGGTGCTCGTAGTTCTCGAACATGTCGTAGCTCGAGCACGCCGGGGCCAGGAGCACGAGGTCTCCCGGCCGGGCGATCGCGCGCGCGCGCGCCACCACCGCTTCGAAGTCGCTCCCCATCAGCTCGATCGGAACCGAGCCGCGGAGCTCGCGCTCGATGCGCGCGCCCGCCGCGCCGTACGCGAGCGCGTGGCGCACCCGCTCACGCAGCGCCGCCGCGAGCGGACGGAAGTCCTCGCCCTTGTCCTTGCCGCCGAGCAGCATCACGACCGGCCGGTCCAGGCTCGCGAGCGCGCTCAGCGCGGCCGCGACGTTGGTGGCCTTGGAGTCGTTGACCCAGAGCACGCCGCCGCGCTCGGTCACGGGCTCGAGTCGGTGCGGGAGCGGCTTCGCGGTGCGCAGACCGAGGGCGATCCCCTCGGCCGACGCGCCCGCGAGGCGCGCGGTGAGCGAGGCCGCGAGCGCGTTCGCGACGTTGTGGCGGCCCAGCAACCTCAGATCCGCTGCGGGGATCAGCCGCTCGCCGGCCCCGCGCGACGCCCCGTCGAGGCGCAGCGTGAGCCAGCCGTCGACCACTCGGGCGTGCGCGTGCTCGGCCGGCGGCACGGCCGCGCCCTCGAAGTAGTAGCGCGAGCCGGGAGCCTCCCCCGCGAGGCGTTCCACCTCTTGGTCGCCCGCCGGAAGCACCCAGCGGCTCGCGGACGTGGCGGTCTCGAACATGCGCGCCTTGTCCGCGAAGTAGGCCGCCACGCTCGCGTAGCGATCCAGGTGGTCGGGCGACAGGTTCGTCACCACCCCGATGTCGGGGCGGAACGTGTCGATGCCGGCCAGCTGGAAGGAGCTCATCTCGAGCACGTACCACGCGGGCGGCTCGTCGAGGAGCGCCAGCTCCGAGGCCGCGGGCGCGAGCCCGCCGCCGACGTTGCCGCCGACGGCCGCGCGGATGCCGGCCGCCTCGAGCAGGTGCCCCACCAGGAGCGTGGTCGTGGTCTTTCCATTGGTCCCGGTGACCGCGATCAGTGGACGCTGATAGAACCGAACGGCGAGCTCGGGCTCGCTGATCCAGCGGACGCCGCGCTCGGCGAGCGAGGCGAGCACTGGAGCGTCCGGTGCGATCCCGGGACTGACCACGACGAGCCGGGCGCTTGCCAGCCGTTCGATGTCGTGTCCTCCCAGCTGGACCGCGGCTCCTCGTGCGCGGAGCTCGGCTCCACGACCTGCAGTTGCAGCATCCGTGCTCGAATCCGAGACATAGACCTTCCCTCCCTTGGCGATGGCCAGTCGTGCAGCGGCGATACCGCTCGCTCCGAGGCCGATGACTGCCACGTTCTCCCCTTCCAGGTGCTGCATATCCCCTTCACCGCACACATGAGCGCATCGTATTCGCTCAACGGATCTTCAGCGCGCTGATCGCGAGCATCGCGCAGAGCACGCCGAGGATCCAAAACCGGGTCACGACCTTCGTCTCGGGCCACCCCACCTGCTCGAAGTGGTGGTGGATGGGCGCCATCCTGAAGATCCGGCGCCCCTCTCCGTAGCGACGTCGCGTGTACTTGAACCAACCGACCTGCAGCGCGACGGACGCCGTCTCCATCACGAAGACGCCTCCGGCGATCACGAGCAGGAACTCGGCCTTGAGCAGGATGGCCATCACACCGAGCGCGCCCCCGAGCGCGAGCGAGCCCGTGTCGCCCATGAAGACCTGCGCGGGGTGCGCGTTGAACCACAGGAAGCCCAGCGCCGCGCCGGCGACGGCCACCGCGAAGATCGAGAGCTCCCCGGCGCCCGGGAGATAGAAGAAGCCCAGATACGCGGACGTGTCCGTGCGGCCCGCGATGTAGGCGAAGATCCCGAGCGTCGCGGACGCGATCGCGACGAGGCCCGCCGCGAGGCCGTCGAGACCATCGGTGAGGTTGACGGCGTTCGAGAAGCCCGACACGACCGTGCCCGTGAGCAGCACGAAGACCGCGGGCGCGAACGCGGCGGAGACGCCGGAGAAGAACGGCACGGTCGTCCACGTCGTCGGGTGCGGCGAGATGGGGTTCGCGAGGAGAAAGGCCCCGAGCGCGAGCCCGAACGTCCACTGCCCGACCATCTTGTAGCGGGCGACGAGGCCCCTCGTCTTGTGCTGGACCACCTTGAGGTAGTCGTCCAGGAACCCGATCGCGCCCATCCAGAGGAACGACACGAGCGCGACCATCGTGTACCAGTTCGTGAGCTCCGCCCACAGCACCGTGGAGATCGTCGCGGCCAGGATGATGATGAGGCCGCCCATCGTCGGCGTGCCCGCCTTCTTCTGGTGGGTCGCAGGACCGACCTCGCGCACGACCTGCCCGACGCCAGCCCGCTGCAGACGCCGGATGATGGCCGGGCCGAACACGAACGCGATGAGCAAGGACGTGACGACTGCGCCCGCGGCGCGGAACGTGATGTAGACGAAGACGTTGAAGACGCCGTGCACGTCCACGAGCCCCGGCAGGAGGTGGAAGAGCATCAGAAGTCCGCCTCGAGCATCGGCAGGATCCCCTCGAGCGCGATCCCGCGCGACGCCTTGAGCAGCACGACCTCCCCGCCCGCCAGGCGCGCGCGCAGCAGCGGATAGGCGGCACGCCAGTCCTCGGCGGTGATGACTCGGTCGCTCCCCACCATGTCGAGCTCGCGCGCGGCCTCCGCGAATCCCCCCGTGGCGACGAGCACGTCGATGTCCGTCGCGAGGGCGCGAGCGAGCACCTCGCGGTGCAGGCGCGCGGACTCGGCTCCCAACTCGCGCATCGTTCCGAGCACGGCGACGCGCCGCTCGGCCGTCGACTGCCCCTGCAGGATGTCGAGCGCCGCGCCCACGCTCTGTGGGTTCGCGTTGTAGCAGTCGACGATCACGGTCAGCGAGCCGATCCTACGCACCTCTGCGCGCATGGGATTGGTCGCGGCGGAGGCCAGCCCGCGCGCGGCATCAGCGGGCGCCACGCCGAGCAGGTCGGCCACGGCGAGCGCGAGCAGCGCGTCGGTCACCGCGTGGCGGCCGGCCACCGGGACGGACACCGTCGTTCCGCGCCATGTGAACGCGTAGCGACCGGCCTCGTCGGCGCGCGCGCCGTCGGGGCGCAGATCCCCATCGGCGCGCTCGCTCCACCCCGCCACCCGCACGCCCTCACAGATGGCGCGCGCGCCGTCCACGAGGAGCGCCGGCTCGTCGCCGACCACGCAGCGGCCACCCGCCGCGAGGTTGCGCAGCAGGTCGAGCTTCTCGTCGAGCACACCTTGGACCGAGCCGAGCTTCTCCAGGTGCGCTTCGCCCACGGTGGTGACCACGCCGATGTCCGGACGCGCGATCTGCGCGAGCACACGGATCTCGCCGGGCTCGTTCGTGCCCATCTCGAGCACGACCGCCTCGGCCCGGTCGGGCGCGGCCAGCAGCGTGAGGGGCATCCCCACGCGGTTGTTCAGGTTGCCGCGGGTCGCGTGCACACGCTTCGCCGTGCCGAGCGCCGCAGCCGTGAGGTCCTTGGTGGTGGTCTTCCCCGACGAGCCCGTGATCGCGACGACCGGTGCCCGCAGATACGTGCGCCGGTGGTGCGCGAGCGCGCCCAGCGCGACCAGGGTGTCGGCCACCGAGTAGACCGGCGCGCCCCCGGTGGCGCCCGCGGCGCGTGACGCGACCACCCCGCGCGCGCCGCGCGCGAGCGCGTCGGCGACGAAGTCGTGCCCGTCGAAGCGCTCGCCCACGAGCGCGACGTAGAGCTGACCCGTCTCGACCGACCTCGAGTCCGTCGAGACCCCCGTGTAGGCGGGCCCGGCATCCGCGCCGGCAGGCGAGAGACCCAGCGCGCGTCGCACCTCGGCGTCCGTCCAGGCGAAGGCGGTCATGCGACCCCCCGGCCCGACGCCCAAGCCGCGACGATGGCGCGCTCGTCGAAGGGGTGCTTCGTGCCGCCGACCACCTGGTAGCGCTCATGGCCCTTGCCGGCGAGCACGACGGTGTCGCCCGGACGCGCGGCCTCGAGCGCGGCCTCGATCGCCTGCTTGCGGTCGGAGATGCGCACATGGCGCGCTCCCGCGAGCCCCACGGCGAGGTCGTCGAGGATCCGCTCGGGGTCTTCCGTGCGCGGATTGTCCGAGGTGAGGACCACGAAGTCCGCGACGCGCCGCACCGCTTCGGCCATGGGGCGCCGCTTGGTGCGGTCCCGGTCGCCGCCGGCGCCGAACACGACGATCAGACGGCCCTGGGTCAGCGGCCTGACCGCCGCGAGCGCGCTCTCGAGGCCCGCCGGTGTGTGGGCGAAGTCGATGAGCACCGTGAAAGGCTCCGTGAGCGCCGCTTCGAGGCGCCCGCTCGGTTGCGGAGCCGTGGCGAGCCGGGACACGACGTCGTCGAGCGGCACGCCCGCGGCGAGCACCGCGGTTACGGCGGCCAGCGTGTTCTCCACGTTGAAGCGCCCGAGCAGCGGCGTGCGCACGCGCCGCCGCACTCCGTCGACGTCGAGGTCGAAGCTCGAGCCGCCAGCCGTGAGGTCGAGGTTGCGGGCGCGCACGTCCGCGTCGGCGTCGATCGCGTAGCTCCGCAGGGCACGCCCCTTCGGGTCGAGCCCCTGCCACGCCGAGTCGTCGGCGTTGACCACCACGGTGCCCTGCGCCGACGCCAGGTCGACGAGACGCAGCTTGGCCGCGAGATAGCTCGCGAGGTCCGTGTGATAATCGAGGTGGTCCTGCGTCAGATTCGTATAGACCACGACCTCGAACGCGATCGCATCCAGGCGATGCTGGTCGAGCGCGTGGGAGGAGGCCTCGATCACGACCGCGCTCATGCCACCGTCGGCAAGCTCGCGTAGCCACAGCGCGACCTGCACCGGCCCCGGCGTGGTCAGACGCTCGCTCCCGGGCCGCACGCCGCCCTTCTCGATCAGCCCGAGCGTGCCGATCACCGCGGTCGGGACGTCGGGTCCCATGAGGTGTCGGATCAGCAGCGCCGTGGTCGTCTTCCCGTTGGTCCCCGTCACGCCGAAGGAGCGGAGCCGGCGGCTCGGAAAGCCCATGACGGCGTCGGAGGCGAGCGCGGCCGCGCGGCGTCCGTTCGTCACGACGAGCTGGGGGATCGCCACGTCGAGAGACCGCTCCACGACGGCCGCAGCGGCGCCGCGTGCCGCGGCATCGCCCACGAAGTCGTGGGCGTCGGCCTGGGTCCCGCTCCAAGCGAGGAAGAGATCCCCCGGCTGCACGGCCCGGGAGTCCTGGCAGACGCCCCGAACGGAGACGTCCCCCGTGGCGCGCACCTCCCGGAGGAGGTCGGCCGAGCGGAGGACGTCGCTCACGAGGCCGAGACCGATGCTCGTGGAGGCCGTCACTTCAGCGCCGGCTCCATGCGGAGGCGCACGGTGTCGCCGGGCATCACCCTCGCGCCGGCCTCGGGTCGCGTACCCACGACGTCGCCGTCGCCCGAAGGGGAGACCCGGAGCCCGAGTGCGTGCAGCCTGCGAACCGCCACGCGCGACGGGAGCCCGAGGAGGTCGGGAAGGGTCACGCCTCCGCCCGGCTCCGATCGGACTTCGACGCGCTCCGGCGGAGCCTCGTCGGTGCGGGCCGCGAAGCGCGCGGCCGGCAGATCGGACGTCGTGAGCGCGTCTCTGCGCGCCGCGCTCAGCAGTGCGCCCCGGTCGAGCGGCGTGGAGCGGGCGGCGAGCGCGGCCTCCATGGTCGCCCGGGATACCGGCGCGGCGATCGCTCCTCCGTAGTACTGCCCTTCGGGCCGGTCGAGCCCGACGAAGACCACGAGCTGCGGGGCATCGGCCGGGAAGAAGCCCACGAACGACGAGTAGTAGGCGCCCTTCTCGTAGCCATCGCCTTGGTTGAGGCGCGCGGTGCCGCTCTTTCCCGCCACCAGGAACGAGCCCACGCGGGCCGCCGTGCCCGTGCCGTCCTCCACGACACCGACGAGCGCCGCGCCGACCTCGCGCGCCACGTCCTCGGACACCACCCTGCGGATCGCCTGCGGCTCGAAGCGCTCGAGGACGACCCCGGTCGGGCTGCGCAGCTCGCGCACCAGCCGCGGCTGCATGAGCACGCCACCGTTCGCGAGCGCCCCGTATGCCATCGCCATCTGGAGGGGCGTCACCGACATCTCGTAGCCGATCGCGAGCGACGCAGCGGACTGAGCGGTCCAGCGGTCGGGGCGCCGCAGCGTTCCGGCCACCTCACCGGGGAGCTCGATGCCGGTGAGGACCCCGAAGCCGAAATCCCTCAGGTTCTCGTACTGGTCACCCGGGCCCATGCGCTGCGCGACCTTCGCGATGCCGATGTTCGACGACTCACGGAGCGCCTCGGCGACGGAGATGCGCCCCTCGGTGTGCGTGTCGTGGAGCACGCGGCCTTCGACCTCCCAGCGGCCGTCGCCCACGTCGACCATGTCGTCCATCGAGACGAGCCCGCGCTCGAGCAGGCCCGCCACGGTGAAGGCCTTCAGGGTCGAGCCCGGCTCGTACGGCGTGGTGACCGCGGAGAGCGCGGAGGTGCGACCGTCCCGGATCGAGACCAGGGCGAGCACCTCACCCGTCTTGGGATCCGTGACCACGACGTCACCGCCGCGCGCCTCGGTTTCCTCGATCGCCTCTTCGAGCGCCTGCTGGGCGATCTCCTGGAGGTCCATATCGAGCGTGAGCACGACTTCGCCGCCCGCGCGGGGGGCGACCACCGTGACGCGCTCGCCCGGGATCTCGCGGCCGGCGTTGTCGCGGGCGACCATCTCCCGGCCGGGCGTGCCGCCGAGCAGATCCTCGAACGCCTGCTCGATCCCGCCGAGGCCCGTCCCGTCCTGGATCACGCCCAGCACGGAGCGCGCCAGGTCCCCGTGCGGATGGAAGCGCTGGAGGACGCGCTCCAGGTGAACGCCCGGGGTCGAGCGCAGCTCGTCTCTCACGTCGGGCGGATAGAGATCGGGGGCCACCGCCCACACGCGATCATTCGAGGTGAGGCGCACGACCTCCGAGCGCGACAGCCCGAGCTCTTCCCTGAGCAGCGCCCGCACCGCGTCCCGGTTCGCGATCTCGCGGGGCGCCACGCTCACGCGGGTCCGCTCCCGCGACACCGCGAGCGGCATCCCGTCGCGATCGAGGATCGAGCCACGCGTCGCCTCGATCGAGATGTCCGTGCGGTGCTGCGCCTCGGCCATGGCACCCCACTCCGCGGCCTGTGCGAGCTGCACCTGCCCCGCGCGCGCGAGGATCGCGACCGCGCCCAGGAGCCAGCCCGCGAGGACGAGTCGCCTCCGCCACGCCGGCAGCTTCGCGACCGACTCGGAGGGCCCCGTGGGCGCGCGCCGCCGCGCGGCCTCGCGGCGCCCCTTCGGGGAACGCTTCCGGGTGACCGTCCGGCGGCTCACGGCGCCACCTCCCGGGCGAGGATCACCAACTCCGACGCGTCCGGCGTGTGCATGCCGAGGCGCTCGCGCGCAGCCGGCACGACCCGCGCGCGGCTGGAGAGCACCTGGATCTCGCGGTCGAGCTCGACCACGCGGGCATACGCCACCGACGTCGCGCTCCTCACTTCATCGAGCTCCGCGAGCGTCTCGAGGGCGCGGCTCTGCCTCCACGTCACGAAGCCCAGGGAGCCGAGGAGGACGGCGAGCGTGACCGCGGCGCGGCCGAGGAGGGCGGGATCCATCAGGCCGCCCTCCGCCAGGCACGCAGGCGCGCGCTGCGCGCCCGCGGGTTCCGCTCGACTTCGTCCGCCGAGGGCATCACGGGACGCCGGGTGAGCGTCTCGCCGAGCGCGCGCCCCCCACAGGCGCACACGGGCAGCTCGGGCGGGCACACGCAGCTCCGGCTCCACTCCCGGAACGCGTTCTTCACCACTCGGTCCTCGAGCGAGTGGTACGAGATCACCACCATCACCGCCCCGTCATTCATCGCCTCACGGATCGCGGGGAGCCCCTGCTCCAGCGCCTCGAGCTCGGCGTTCACCGCGATCCTCACCGCCTGGAAGATCCGCGCCTTCTCACGAGCGGACGGCGAGCGCCCGAGCGTGACCGCGAGCGCGGCCACCAGGTCGTCGCTGCTCTCGAGCGGCGCGGTCGCGCGACGCTTCACGATCTCGCGCGCGAGGCGACGGGCCCGTGGCTCCTCCCCGAACTCCCTGAACACCTCCGCGAGCCGCTCTTCGCTCGCGTGCGCGAGGAAGCTCTTGGCGTCTTCCGGTTCCGCGGGATCCATACGCATGTCGAGTGCCACGCCGCGGCGGAACGTGAAGCCCCGGGGCTCGGCGTCGATCTGGCGCGAGCTCACCCCGAGGTCGAGGAGCGCTCCGTCGAGCCCCCGTTCGCGAATCTCCGCGTCGGAGACGGCCCGATCGAAGCGCGCGTGCACGAAGCGGACGCGGGCCGCCTGGTCGGCGAGCGCGGCGCGGGCATGCTCGAGTGCCTCGGGATCGCGGTCCACCGCGACGACCCGGCACGCGGGGCACGCCTCGAGCAGGAGGCGCGTGTGCCCGCCGCCCCCCACCGTGCCGTCCAGATACAGGCCCGCCCCCGAGGGAGAGAGGAAGCGAACGGCCTCCTCGCCCAGAACCGGCTCGTGGTAGGTGTCCACCGGGCTCATCCGAAGAGACGGTGGGCGAACTTCTGGATGTCGGCGGCCTTCTCGACGACGAGCTCGCGGTAGCGCGTCGGATTCCAGAGCTCGACCCGGTCGATGTTCCCGGAGAGGAGGACCGCCCCCGAGAGGCCGGCGGCCTCCTGGAGCGGCGCCGGGACCAGGATGCGCCCCTGCTTGTCGGGCGAGACCTCCACGGCGGCCGAGACGATGAGCCGGACCTGGTTCCACGCCTGGGGATCTCCCCGGCGGAACTCGAGGAGGCGCTGCTGGACCTCCGCCCACTTCGACGCCGTGAAGAGCGTCAGGTAGTCGGATTCCCACTGTAGAAGGACGAAGCGGTCGCTGTCGGCCTCCCGGCGAAACGCCGAGGGGAGGCTGACGCGCCCCTTGTCGTCCATCTGATGCTCGTATTGCCCGACGAAACCGCTCAAGCGTTCCTCGGGGTGGCATGCGGTGGGAAATAGTGGGGAGGAATGGGGGATAATACGACTCGGTGGTTCGGCGCGTCAAGAGCAGGTTTTCGCAATTCCTGGTCGCCCAGCCGACGCCTGGGAGGCACCGGAAGGCCGCGCAAACCGAGGCCTCTTCCGCCCCGAGACACCTCGGGTGCGTGGGCCAATTCGGGAAAATTCCGAAGGAAACCCGAAAGGGGGTACCTGGGCCGGTGGGGCGAAGTGGGGATGCACCCCCCTCCCGGGCGCGCTCCCCGCCGCCATCACGCGGCGGGTGGCGGGCGGACACTACTCCGCCCAGGGGGAAACCGTGAAGCCGCCGCGGGGCTTTCGCCCCGCGGCGCCTCGACCTCCGGGATCCGGGGGGGACGGGCCTTAGGCCCGCCCGCTCCCGCTCAGACGGCCGTTACCGGCCGCGGCGGATGATCGCGTCCTGGATCTCGATGTAGGTGTTCGTGTTGTCGACCAGCTGGGTGATGTTGACGTTCACCGACGCCGGGTAGGTGCCCGACGAATTGAACAGCTGGAGCGCCTCGCGGAACTTCGGGAGCGTCGACTGGGCCGTCTGGAGCGTCTGCGGCTCCTGCTCCCCCATGGCGCTCTGGAAGAGGCTGAAGCCGTGCCAGAAGTTGAGCTGGCTGCGCATCGCCTCGCCGACGTTCGGCAGCGCCTTGGCCGCCGACATGTTCCGGATCGAGTACGCGTAGTCCTGCTTCTGGTGGCCGTTGACGTACCCCTCGTTGAAGAAGAGCCGCGCGGCCTGGTCGGCCTGCTGCGCGTCCCGCTGCGCCACCGGCGTGAGCACGCGTTGCGCGTCCTCGGTCCGACGCGCCTGGATGAGGATGCTCCCCTGGCGGAGCCCCGCCGTGGGGTGATCCGGCTGGATCTCGAGCAGCCTGCCGAGCGCGGTCACGGCGTCGTCGAGACGGCCCGCGCGCTGGAGCGCGTCGGCGTACAGCGTCCAGATCGGCGCCTCGGTGGGGTGCGTCTCGAGGACCCGCTGGCTGAGCGAGATCGCGGCGTCCAGATCGCCGAGCTGCACCTGCGCCGCGATGATGTTGCGCAGCCGGTCGGCCGGCGTCTCGGCCCCGCGGGCCTCGAAGACCCTCATGTAGGCCGAGATGGCTTCCCGGTAGTACTGCGCTGCTTCGGGGGCGACGTCCTGGGTGTTGGCGTTGGCCGCGGCGTACTCCTGCTGGGCGTCGAGCGCCGCGCGGAACGCGAAGCCGCCATACTGGTCGAGCAGGTCGACGTTCGTCGAATCCACCTCGAGGCCCACCTGGATGAACTCCATGGCGCCGACCGGGTCACCGGCTTCGGCCATGTCGTAGGCGATCCTCATCCGGATCGCGACGTTCCCCGGGTTGAGATCGAGGTAGCGCCCGTAGTAGTCGCGGCCCGCCTCGTCGTTGCCCGACGTGACCGAGATGTAGCCCGCGAGCTGGAGCGCATCCTCGTGGAAGGGATCCTGCTCGAGCACGCGATCGAACTCCTGGATCGCCTCGTCGTAGCGCTGCATCTCGTAGAGGATGCGGCCGCGGAGGAAGCGCACCGACACCGCGTTGGGATTGATGGCGAGCGACTCGTCGCAGTTCCGGAGCGCGTTGTCCCACTGCTGGCTGTTCGCGTAGTCGGAGCAGATGCCCGCCGCGCGGAGCTGCGTGGTGAAGCGGTCGAACTGCGTGAAGAGCTGTTGCGCCGCACCCTGGCGATCGTTCCGCGCGACGGTGAAGGGCTCGAGCGGGTATTCCTCGCCCTCCGTGATGTTACGAATCGTCGCGTTGACCGTGACGTTTCGCTGCGCGTCTTCCGTGTAGTTCGCGCAGATCGCGACCGGCACGTTGAGCTGCGTCGCGAGCTGGACCGTGAAGAGGCAGTTCAGCTGCTCCATCCGCATGTCGAAATCGCGCGCGCGGTCTTCGATGTCGTCCTCCGACATCGGCGCATACGTGGGGAGGGTGTTGATGAGCCTCCGGAGCTCCTCCGAGGCGTTCCTACCGAACCCGCGATCCGCGTTCTCGCGCGGCTCGAAATGCGGGATCATGACCAGAGCGCGGCCTCCGGCCTGGCCCTGAGCCTGGATCAGGGTGGGCGCGGCGAGCAACGCGAGCGCCGAGGCGGCGAGACCGAGCCTGAGCCGTCCGACCATGGGGTGTGCCTCCTGGGGGTGTCGTTCCTGCAACTTTGGGACCTGTGTGGGCCCGGGGGTCCGCCGCCGGACGGCCCCCTCGCGTAGACATAACCCAACACGATGCCCCGGGGTCCGGGGTGGCGTCGACCGACGGACCCAGGGGCGCTACGAGGGGCACAACGTACGGGAACCTCGGTGCCCCGGTCAACGCTACCACGACCATGCCCACGAGACCCCGCGCCACGGCCGCCCTTGACCTCCAGAGTCGACCCGATCATCCCTCAGGCATGAGCGTCCCCGCACGCCCTCCCCGGCCGCTGGGTCGACCCGTCGCGCGCGCCCTCACCGCGGTCGCGCTGGCGGGCCTCGCCGCGGCCTGCTCGAGCGCGGTGGGCGCCCCGGGGGGCCCTACGCCGGCACCCGCGGCGAGCGAGGCGGAGTGGCGCGCGCTCGCCACTCCGCGCCCGACCCCCCTCGCGGACGCACCGCGGATCGCGCTCGGGGACGTCACGCTGCTCTCCACACCGCGCTGGTCGGCCGGCACCGTGTCGCCGACCCTGGGGCTGGCCGAGCTGATCGCCGCGGGACTCCTCCGCCGGGCCGACGTGCGCTTCGTCGAACGCCGGCGCTTCGCCGCCGCGGCGGAGGCCGAGCGGACGGGCGCGGAGCGCCCCGTGGGAGCCCCCCGCGCCGGCGTATCCCCGGGAGCGGAGCTCGTGGCGCACGTGGTGTGGGCCCCGGTGGGGGGCGGCTCGACCTCTCTTGAGGCGCGCCTGGTCGCCGCGGCGACGGGCGCCGTGGTCGTGACTCGGCGAGCGCTCGCGCCGGAGGACGCGGACCCGGTCGGGCTCGCCCGCCTGGCGGTGGGGACGGTGCTCGCGGCGCTCGGAGAAGCGGGTCGACGTCCCGCGTGGAGCGATCCCGTCCCCGGTGCGGCCCCGGAGGCGTTCGCCTCCTCGGGCATCGCGCCGGACGCGGTCGCCGACTTCCATCGGGGCCTCGCCGCCGAGGAGACCTGGAGCTGGGAGTCCGCGCGCGTGGCCTACACGGCCGCCGCGCGCGCCCGGGACTTCGTGGAAGCGTCGGCGGCGCTCGCGCGTACGGCGCGCCTCAGATTGGGAGCGACGCTCGGTGAGAGCTGACGTGTCGGCGCGCACCTGGGCCTTCCCCGTCGCCTTCGCCGCCGCCCTGGCGTTCGCGCCTCTGACGCCCGCCGCGGCTCAAACGCCCGCGTGCTCGTTCCGCGGCGCGCCGTCTGCCCTGCACGAACGCCCCAGCCCGCTCGATTCGGTCCTCGTGAGCCTCGGCGCCGGTCAGGCCAAGCTGTGCTACGGCCGCCCCGTGGCCGGCGGGATCGCCCGCGTCGGGTCGGAGTTCCCCTTCGGAGCTCCCTGGCAGTTGGGCGCGAACGAGCCCACCACCCTGCACCTCTCCTTCCCCGCGCGCGTGGGCTCGGTCGACCTGGGCCCCGGATCGTATAGCCTGTACGCGATCCCGGAAGCGGGGGATTGGACGATCGTGGTGAACGGCAACCCGAACCGGTGGGGCATGCCGATCGGCCCGGACGTGCGCGCGGCCGACATCGGAAGCTTCCGCGCTCCCGCCGAGCGAGGGCGCCCCTTCGTCGAGCGCCTCACCTTCTCGTTCGAGCCGCAGGGACCCGATTCGGGAAGCCTGGTCTATACCTGGGAAGACGTTCGCCTCGCGATTCCGCTCGGACGTCGCTGAACGGCGCCGGGTTGCGCGCGACCGTCCCTCCGGGCACCATCAGGCACACCCGAACCCGCATCGTTCATGCAGATCCTGCCCATCGACATCACGGCCCTCGTGGCGGTGATCCTCGGCATCTCCATCGTCCTCGTGCCCGTCATCGGTCTCACCGCGCGCTTCGCGCTGAAGCCCGCCGTCGAGGCACTCGCGAAGCTGTTCGAGAACCGGCAGCTCGACGAGACCGTCCGCATCCTCGAGCGACGTGTGGAGCTCCAGGAGCACCAGATCGAGTCCCTCCAGTCGGCGGTGCAGCAGCTGAGCGACGCGCGGGACTTCGAGCGGGCGCTCGCCGCGCCGCGTGCACCCGACGCTCCCACCAGGAGCTGAGAGGCCGGCGATCGCGGTGAGCCACGCCTTCTCGCCGCGCGGGCGCCTCGAGGCGCTCCGCGCGATGGCCACACGCCCCTTGGACGTGCTGATCATCGGTGGGGGCATCACGGGGGTCGGAATCGCCCGCGATGCCGCACTCCGCGGCTGGAGGGTCGCGCTGGTCGAGAAGCACGACTTCGGATTCGGGACCTCGAGCCGCTCGTCGAAGATCGTGCACGGCGGCGTGCGCTACCTCGAGTACGGCCACTTCCTGCTCGTGCGCGAGTCGGCCCGCGAGCGCCGCGTGGTCCAGGCGATCGCGCCGCACCTCGTGCACCGGCTCGACTTCCTCTATCCCGTGTTCGAGCCCGACTCGCTCATGAAGATCCGCGCGGGCCTCGCGGTCTTCGATTGGCTGGCGAGCGCGGAGGGCGGCGACAAGCACGAGACGCTCGAGCCCGACCAGGTGCGCGAGCACGTGCCGGGGTTGCGGGACCCTCTCCGCGGGGCGGTCCTCTACCCCGAGTACATCACGGACGACGCACGCCTCACGCTGGAGAACGCCCTATCCGCCGCCGAGCACGGCGCGCTCGTGGCGAATCACGCGGGTGCCGAGTCCCTGTTCCGAGACTCTCGCGGGCGCGTGTGCGGGGCGCGCGTGCGCGACGAGTTGGATGGCTCGGTCTACGAGGTCCAGGCCCGCGTGGTCGTCAACGCGGGCGGCCCGTGGGCGCAGCGGATCCTCGAGGCATCCGGGCTGCACGCGCCCAAGCCGCTGCGCCCGAGCAAGGGGATCCACATCCTCCTCCCCGCGGCACGGCTCCCGATTCGCGGAGCCACCTTCCTGAAGGCCACGAACGGGCGCCGGGGCCTGGCGATGCGTCGGCTCGACTACGTGTACATCGGCACGACGGACGAGGAGTACGACGGGCCCCTCGAGGCGCCTCGCGCCACGCGCGCCGAGGTGCTGGACGTGCTCGCCATGGCCCAGGACTCCTTCCCCGACGCGCGGCTGGGCCTCGAGGACGTCCTGGCGACGTGGGCCGGAGTTCGCCCGCTCATCGCCGAGGAGGGCAAGAGCACGCGCGACACGTCGCGGGAGGACGAGGTGTGGTCGGAGCCTCCGGGGCTCGTGACGGTGGCGGGCGGCAAGCTCACCACCTACCGCCGCATGGCGGGTCGTGTGATCGAGGCACTCGAAGCGGAGATCGGCGCCCCTCCCGACCCGACCGACCGCACCGCCGAGACACCCCTCCCGGGTGCACCCGCCGGCGACGTGGGGCGCTTCGTATCCGAAAGGGCGCGTCGCCTCGCGGAGGCCGGCGTTTCCAAAGCGGCGATCGACCGGCTGTGCTGGCTCTACGGCCGCCAGCTCGACGACCTGCTCGACTTCGGCGACGCCGATCCGGCCTGGCTGCGTCCGCTCGGCCAGGGGGTGCCGGCCGTGCGTGGCGAAGTGAGGCTCGCGGTGGAGCGCGAGATGGCGCATACGCTCGTCGACTTCATGGACCGCCGCTCCGCGCTCCTCCTCTTCTCGCCGGGCTTCGGGCTCGCGGGCGTCGAGGAGGCTGCCACGATCATGGCCGGCCTCCTCGGCTGGAGCCCGGAGCGGCGCGAGCGCGAGGTCTCGACCTACCGGCAGCTGGCCTCCGAGCACGGGGTCCCCGCGGAGTAGGGATCCGCGGCGACGCTCCGGCTCGTCACGCCGCGCCGGAGCGCGGGAGCCGGATCGTGAACGTCGCGCCCCGGCCGAGCTCGGAGTCCACGGTCACGGTGCCTCCGTGCGCTTCGGCCACGCCCTTCACGATCGCGAGCCCGAGGCCGGCCGCGCCGGCTCCCTCTCCGGAGGACTGCGAGAAGCGGTCGAAGAGCGTCGCGATGAGCTCCGGCGCGACGCCGGGCCCGTCGTCGGATACGGTGAGCGCCACGTGACCGTCGCGGAGATGCGCACCGAGCGTGACATGGCCTCCCTCCGGCGCATACCGGAGGGCATTCTCGAGCAGATTCGCCAGGGCCTGCAGCAGCCGGTCGCGATCGACCCGCGCGATGGGAGCGCCGTCCGCCCGCACGCGGAGCTCGATGCGGCGCCGCGCTGCCTGCTCGGCGAACAGCTCGGACGCTTCGCGCAGGATGGGGACCAGTTCCTCGCGTGACGGGCGCACCACGAGCGCTCCCGCTTCGATGCGCGCCACGTCGAGCAGGTCCTCGATGAGGTGCTGCATGCGCTTCCCCGACCGGTGGATGACTTCGGCCTGCTTCCGGCGCTCGGCTTCGTCGAGGGGCAGGTCGATGAGCAGGTCCGAAGCGGCGAGGACGACACCCAGGGGGTTGCGGAGATCGTGCGAGACGATCGAGACCACGTCCTCGCGCGTCTTCACCGCCCGCCTGAGCGCTTCCTCCTTCTCACGGATCTCGGTCATGTCCGTGAACGTGAGCACGGAGCCACGGAGCTCCGTGCCGTCCACGAGCGGCCTGAGCGACCAGCGCGCGGGGAACGCCAGCCCTCGCCGCCGCCAGAGGACGGCACCATCCGGCGACTCGATCGAACGCCCTTCGGCCACCGCCGCGAGGACGGGCGATGCCTCGCGTGGGCACGGAGAACCGTCCTTCAGGGAGTGGAAGAGCGTGTCGTGCACGTCTCGCCCCTTGATCTCTCGGTCCGTGTACCCGAGCAGCTCGCTGCCCGCCCGGTTGAGCGAGGTACACTTCCCGTTCAGGTCGATGCCCAGCACGCCGTCCCCGGTGGCCTCGAGAAGCGCATCGATCTCGCGGCGCGCCTGGACCGCGTCGCGGCGACGTCGCTCGGACTCCTCCGTGAGATCGCGGAATCGCCACCCGACGCGCGCCACCATGATCGTTGCGCCCAGCGCGATGAGCGCGAGCCCGAACGCGAGACGCTCCTGCAAGAGTTGCATACGCGCCATCTCCCGCCGCCCTGCTGCGACTTCGCTCTGGATGGCGCGATCGAGCTCTCGGGTGGCCCGCTGCAACAGGTCGTACTCACGGCGCGCGCGCACGAGCGCGTCACCGACGGCGTCCGCATCGAAAATGCGACGGTTCTCGAAATGCCACGCGGTCGACTCGAAGCGCAGCGCCGCGAGGCGCTCCCGCACGTCGAAGTCGAGGTCCCTCGCCAGCACGCTGAGGCTCGCGAAGAGCGAGTCCTCTTCGGCGATGGCGGCGATGTAGGGCTCGCGGAACGAGCGGTCGCCCGTGAGGACGAAGGCCTGGAACCGCGCCATCTGGCCGGCCTTCGCCAGCGACAGGCGCGAGCTGAGCCCGGCCGCTTCCTGCAAGACGTCGGTGATCCGCGACTGCAGCTCGGCCACGCGCCGGCCGTAGTACGCGGGCACGGCGGCGAGCGCCACCAGCGCGGCGGCCACGAACCACAGGGCCCAGAGCCCCCTCGCCGGCTCTCGCACGTCAGCGCTCATGCGTCAGCCTCTCTGGCCCGCGCCCGCGGGTACGGTACTCACTTCCCTGCCGGAAAAAAGGCCCCGGCCGCGAGCGCGGCCGGGGCCCGGACCCTCGGTTGGCCGAGCTCCGTCAGCTGCGCAGTGCAGCGAGGCTGATGTCGTCGAGCCCCGCCGGCTGCATCTGGCGGCTTCCAGCGGTGAATCCGTTCGATTCCAGAATGTACGCCGTCAGCTCGATGGCCTGAGCCTCGGTCAGGACGCCCGGCGCGTCGTCGGGCATCGAGGTGTGGATGAACTCGTAGAGATCACCCACCGAGCGGCGCGCCCACTTGACCTTGAAGGCGTTGTCGCTGAACTCGCCCGCCGTGTGGCACTCGGTGCACATCGAGCGGAACGTGTCGCGTCCGCGGTTGGCCTGAGCCTGTGAGAACAGGCCGGCCGGCGCGGTGGCGGCAGGAGCCGCCGCGGCAGCAGGGGCCGGTGCAGGCGCCGCAGCCGCGGGCTGGGGAGCGGGGGCCGGCTGGTCCATCGAACCGCCGGAAGAGGCGCAGGCGGCGATGCCCAGCGCGGCGAAGACACTGAGGGGTCTCGAAATGGCGCTCATCGGTCGTGGTTCAGGGGTGGACGAAGACGGGTAACATGACCCTGGCTGCGGTCCTTCGGCAACCCGTACACCGCGCGCGAGCCGGGGATCCGGGGCCGGCCCGGCCGGCCCGGACGCGCTCGGCACCGCATCCAGGGCTCAGCTAGTCCAGGTATTCGGCCTGGATCTCCTCGATCTCGGCACGCGTGTCCACGAACACCTTCACCACGGCCGGGTCGAAGCGGGACCCCGTCTCGTCGAGGATCATGCGCACGACCTCGTCACTCGGCACCGCACTGCGATAGGGCCGATCCATCGTCAGCGCATCGAAGAAGTCGACGACGCTGCAGATGCGCGCCTCGAGCGGGATCCGTTCCCCCGCCAACCCGCGCGGATAACCGGTGCCATCCCACTTCTCGTGGTGCGCGAGGGCCACGCGCTCCCCCATCTGGATCACCGGAGACGTCGAGCCCGCGAGGATCTGAGCGCCGATCGTCGTGTGCGTGTTCATGACGCTGCGCTCCTCGTCGGTGAGGGGCCCCGCCTTGAGGAGAATGTGGTCCGGGATGCCGAGCTTGCCGACGTCGTGCATCGGCGTCGCGTGCGCGAGGAGATCGATCGTGCCCGGCGCGAGGTGCATGGCGTGGCCGAGCACCTCGGAGTAGCGCCCGATGCGCGCGATGTGGCCGGCCGTGTCGTGGTCCTTGTACTCGGCCGCGATCGTGAGCCGGCGGATCGTGTCCAGGTGGCCCTCCTGAACGAGGCGCTGGGCGCGGGTCACCTCTTCGAGCGCGTGCCGCAGGTCGCGCGTGCGGAGGTCGACGGTCTCCTCGAGGTTGCGCTTGGAGCGACGGAGTTGGTCCTGCGCGGATTTGAGCTCGAGCAGCCACTTGAGCCTGAGCTTGAGCTCCGTGTGGTCGACGGGCTTGTTGATGAAGTCGTTGATGCCGGCCTCGTAGGCACGCAGCCGATCTTGCCGCGCGTCGAGACTCGTGACCATCACGATCGGGAGCTCGTCGGGCGTCCGCGTCTGTCGGATCCGTCGGGCGACATCGAACCCGTCCAGGTTCGGCATGTGGGCGTCCGTGAGCACGAGGTCGACGCCCAGCCCGATCTTGGCGATCGCCTCGATGCCGTCGGCGGCCAACTCCACGTCGTAGCCGAAGCCGCGCACGAAGTCCGCGTGCAGCTCCCGGATCATCTCGTCGTCGTCGGCGACGAGGATTCTGTACTTGGTGTCGGTCATGTCGTCGTGGAGGATCGCAACGCGCACCGCACCGGGGGCGTTGCCGAGCGGGAGCTTTGTCGCGACTCGACCCGGAAGCGCAAACATATGACTTCCCCCCAAGCGTTGCCACGCCACAGGGGCGAAGCGACGGGCGAACTGGGGGGTAGCGGAGGAGGCGCACCCCGTGGATAATCCCGTGGACACAACGCTCATGACGGAGGCACGATGTTCCCGAGTCTCGCTCGGCGGTTCACCCGCGGCTTCGCCGCCGCTCTCGCCGCGCTCGCCGCCGCGATCCCCGGGTCCGCGGGCGCCCAAGGAGTCGACGACGCGGCCCTGACGGCGGCCCCTGCCGCGGAGTGGCTCACCTACGGACGGGACTACGCGGAGACCCACCACAGCCCGCTCGCGAGGGTGAGCACGGACAACGTCGCGCGCCTGGCCGTGGCGTGGACGTACGACCTCCCGACGACCGGGGCCCGACTCGAGGCGACGCCCATCGTCGCCGGCGGGGCCATGTACGTCACCGGCCCGCGCAGCACCGTGTTCGCGCTCGACGCCCGCACCGGCCGTGAGCTCTGGAAGTGGGACCCCGGGATCCCGGACGAGGCGCAGGGCGGGCCCAGCGTGTGCTGCGGCGACGTGAACCGCGGCGTCGCCATCTATGGCGACAAGATCTTCGTGGGGCTTCTCGACGGCAGGCTCGTGGCGCTCGATCGAGCGACGGGCGCCGTGCGCTGGGTGCAGCAGACGACGCCGACCGGTACCGACTACAGCATCACGGGGGCGCCGCGCATCGTGCGGGGCAACGTGGTGATCGGGAACGGCGGCGCCGAATACGGCGTGCGCGGTTACGTGACGGCGTACGACGCGGAGACGGGCCGACAGGTCTGGCGCTGGTACACGGTGCCCGGCAACCCGGCCGACGGCTTCGAGAACGACGCCATGCGCCGCGCCGCCGAGACGTGGACCGGCCAATGGTGGGTGGTCGGGGGCGGCGGCACCGTGTGGGACGGGATGGCCTACGACCCGGTCCTCGACCTCCTCTACATCGGCACCGGGAACGGCGCGCCGTGGAACCGCGAGGAGCGCAGCCCGGGCGGAGGCGACAACCTGTACCTGTCGTCCATCGTGGCGCTGCGCGGCGAGACCGGTGAGTACGTCTGGCACTACCAGACCACGCCCGGCGACGACTGGGACTATACGGCGACGCAGCCGCTGATGCTCCTCGACCTCGAGATCCGCGGGCGCCAGCGGGCCACGATCGTGCAGGCTCCGAAGAACGGCTTCTTCTACGTGATCGACCGGATCACGGGCGAGTTCATCTCGGCGCAGGCCTTCGCCGACAACCTCAGCTGGGCGACGGGCGTCGATCAGGAGACGGGTCGCCCGATGGAGACGCCCCAGGCGCGCTACGGGCAGACCGGACGTGGCGTCTACATCGCGCCGGGACCGACGGGGGCGCGCAACTGGTGGCCGATGGCCTACAACCCGGGCACCGGCCTCGTCTACTTGCCCATGCAGAACAACAACTTCTACTACGTCCGCCAGACGGTCGACTACCGGCGGGGCCAATGGAACACGGGGACCGGGCGCGGCTCCGCGGGTGTCGAGCGCCCGGAGATCGTGGGGCCGCGCACGGCGCTCAAGGCGTGGGATCCAGCGCGGAACGTCGAAGCGTGGCGGGTCCCTTCCGAGGGAGGGAACGGAGGCACGCTCTCGACCGGCGGCAACCTCGTGTTCTGGGGTTCGGGCGATCGCCTCGTCGCGCTCGACGCGCGCAACGGGAACGAGCTCTGGGCGCACCAGGTCGGCAACGGCACGGCGACCCCCGCCACGTACGAGCTCGACGGACGCCAGTACGTGACGATCATGGCCGGCGCCGGAGCCGGCTCCCTGCCGCCACGCGTCTGGACGTTCGCGCTCCCCTGAGCGACGAGCGTTTCCTCCATCGCTCGACCGCGGACCAAGCAGCACGGCCCCGTCGCCCACCGCGGGCGACGGGGCCGTTCCTCTTCGGGTTGCTTCAGGCCGCCCCGCAGGGCGGCGCCTCGGAAGTAGCCCTAAGGCACGATCTGGCGCACGATCCCGTCGGCCTTGTTGAGCAGGAAGACCGCCCCTTCCGGCCCGGCGTTCAGGCGCAGGTCCGGCTGGTTGGCGCCGGGCACGTGCTTCTGGATCAGCTGCAGGAGCGTCTTGGCCTGTCCCTCGTCGCGGAAGAGCACGCGACGGATCGCGTCCTGCCCGCCGTTCGGTAGCGCGTCGGCCGGGATCGCGAACACCTCGCCGCTCGGGTTGTCGCCCCAGATCACCATGTTGGAGATCGCCTGCACGCGATTGGCGCGGTAGACGGCGAGCCCCACCGCAGCCGACTGACCGAGGAGGAGCGGGTCGGGCTGCGCGTACTCCGCGACCGGGAACGTCACGGACCGGTCGCCCCGCTGGTTGCGCGTGTCGACTCCCTCGCGCCCCACGTACCGGAAGCTCCCCTCCCAGACGTTCCAGCCCAGGTTCGCGCCGCGGGGCACGAGCGTGAGCTCTTCGACGGTGTTCTGCCCGATGTCGGCCATGAACAGGTTCCCGTTGTTCGCATCCCACGCGAACTTCTGCGGGTTACGCGCTCCGTAGGCGTAGATCTCCGGAAGCGCGCCGGCGCGCCCGACGAACGGGTTGTCCGCGGGAATGCCGTACTTCCCGTTCGCGGCGTTCGTGCCGAGCGGGTCGATCCGCAGGATCTTGCCGAAGATCGAGCCGAGGTTCTGCGCCATGTTGTGCGGATCCCCGCCGCTGCCGCCGTCGGCACACCCGATGTAGAGCAGCCCGAAGTCGGCGCTTCCCGGCGTCGCGTTCGGGTTGAACGCCAGCTGCCCGGCGTTGTGGTTCGCGTACGGCTGCTGGAGGCGCACGAGCTCCCGCGGGGGGCCTCCGTCGTACGTCGCCGCGGTGGCGTCGCGCGCGGTCCACTCGAGCAGGACCGTGTCGTGCGTGTCGCCCCCGCCGAGCGGCGTGAAGTCGGGCCTGGGCGCGGTGTCCACGACGTCGACCCAGGTGTAGAACTTGCCGTAGCCGGGCGTGCCCTGCTGCCCGAACTGCGGATGGAACGCGAAGCTCTGCAGGCCGCGCTCCTGCCCCTGGCTCTGCACGCGGTAGCCCCAGCGCGGGTCGTTCGTGTCGATGTACCGTGTGACCGTGCGCCCGTCGTAGCTGATGCTCGTGATCGGTCCGACCATGTCGTTGACGAAGATGCGGCGCGTCCCGGGCTCGTCGACCAGGTTCGTCATCCGCGGCGCGGCGGCGCCGACACCGGGAACGCGTGCGAACTCCGTATAGGCCACGACCAGGGGCGCCCAGCCATCCCCGATCGGCTGGGGGAACGGATCGTTGGTGACCTGGGCCCCAGCCGACGAGCCGAACACCGAGGCTGCGAGAAGGAGGGCGCTGGTGGACAGGGGTGTATACCGCATGGTCGATGATCTCCGCTGGGGCACGTATCCGCTCACGTCTACGACACACGAGCGCGCCGGCCAGTTGACGTTTGCGGCGGGAACTCGGCGCACCCAGCTTGCCCCGACGCGTCCGGACCCTTCCCCCTCGGAGAACCCATGACCCACAGCGGCCGCACGCCCTTTCTGCTCCTCGTGGGCTTGCTCGCGCTCTGGCACCCCCAGGACGCCACGGGCCAGACCGTGCAGTACGAGCTCCAGGAGGGGTGGGCGCGCCTCCCGGCCGGGGTCGATCGTTTCGGCATGACGCTCGGGCTCGAGCTCGACGACCGCGAGCACCTCTGGGTGTTCCAGCGCTGCTTCTCGACCGACTGCGTGGACGGACCGGAGGAGCGACAGCCCGCCGTACTCGAGTACGACCCTTCGGGTCGGCTCGTGAGCAGCTGGGGCTCCGGCATGTTCGTCTGGCCGCACGGCTTCTTCCTCGATGCCGAGGGCAACCTCTGGACATCCGACGCCCGGGGCGCCGCGGGTAAGGGGCACACGGTCATGAAGCACGCGCGCGACGGTCGCGTGCTCATGACGCTCGGCACACCCGGCGTGGCGGGCTCGGGTCGCGACGCGTTCGACGGGCCCTCCGACGTCTTGGTCGCGCCCGACGGGTCGATCTTCGTGGCGGACGGGCACGGCAACGATCGCGTGGTGAAGTTCTCGGCCGACGGCGAGTTCCTGATGGAGTGGGGGACCGAGGGCACGATGCTCGGCCAGTTCAACGAGCCGCACGCGCTCGCCATGGACTCGCGCGGCCGCCTCTTCGTCGCCGACCGCCTGAACCAACGCATCCAGGTCTTCGATCAGAACGGCCGCTTCCTCGCCGTGTGGCCCGCGATCCAGGCGAGCGGGCTCCACATCGCGCCGGGCGACATCGTCTACGTGGCGGACTACCAGCTCCGACAGGGGATCGTCATCGCCCGCGCGAGCGACTTCCAGGAGATCGGCTTCATCGACGGCACGCTGGCCGAGGCCGTCACCGTGGACGCCGCGGGCAACGTCTACACGGGAGAATCGATTCCCCGCAACGTGAAGAGATTCGAGAGGAGGATCG
>JBFXDG010000021.1:29593-34102 GCA_050181335.1 Gemmatimonadales bacterium
CGCGTGCGCGTCTCCACCCGCGAAGGGACGCCGGAGCTGTTCCTGGGAGACCCGGACGGCTTGGTCGTCCAGCTCCAGCACCCGTCGTACTGCGGCGGGACCGGTCCGCTCGGCGACCAGTGTGGCCCGGTCGCTGCGGCACCCGCCGGCGCGCCGCTCTCGCTCTACGGCCTCAACCACCTCACCGTGAACGTGCCGAACCCGGAGGCGACCAACGCGTTCTTCCAGCGCACGTTCGGCCTCGACATCCAGGCCTACCAGGCAGCCTCGCCGCTCCTCGGCGTGGGACCCGGACGCGACTTCCTCATGTTCATCGCGGCGGGCGGCCGCGGTGCGGGCGCGGGCGCTGCCCGCGTGAACCACGTTTCGCTCGCGCTCGAGCGCTTCGACGTCGCGCGCATCCAAGCTGCGCTCGAGAGCCGAGGGATCCGCCCGCGGCCCGACGGCGGGAGCGGACCCCTGCTCCACTGGGTGTCGATGCGCATGCCGAACCGCGGCGGGGCCCCCGAGGGCACGCCGGAGCTCTACTTCAGCGACCCGGACGGGCTTTCCATCCAGCTGCAGGACATCACGTACTGCGGGGGCGGAGGGATCCTCGGCGAGATCTGCTGAAGCGGTCCCGCCGAGAGGTTCCGCTTCGGCGGCCGCCCGCCGGCGGGGGCGGGCCACCACACCACCACAGACGAGAGCGGCCCGGGGCAGAGCCCCGGGCCGCTCGTCATTTCCCTTCCCTTACCGCGGCCGCTCGGCCGCCGGTCGACCGCGTCTCAGCGACCCAGGTTCTCGTACCACTTGATGAAGCCGCCGGCCCCCGCGCACACGATGTCCATGCGGCTGTCCTGGTTCATGTCGCCGCCGACACACCCGTTCATCGCGGCCTCGCTCTCGATGCGCACGTATTGCCACTGCCCCGTCGCCGGGTCTTCGGGCGAGAAGAACACGTGCACGCCCGGCGTCGCGTTCGGCCGCTGCTCCGTCACGCGGCTGTTGTCGTTCGCGATGATGTCGGAGCGTCCGTCACCGTTCAGGTCGACGACCGCAATCTCGTGGCCGCTCTGCACCTGATCGAAGATCACACGACGCTGCCACCGGTTGCCCGACTGCGTGTAGACCACGACCTCGTTGCCGTGCCACGGCTCCACGGTCGCGAACATGCGGCGGCCGTTGGCCGTGCCCACGCCGACGTCGCTCGCGCCGAGGCGGGGCGCCGCCTCCACGTGACCCGGCGTGAGCAGCTCCTTGGTGAAGCGCATGTTCTCCCCCGAGCCCGTGGCGCGGTACAGGCCGACGCCCTCGAAGCTCGCGACCAGGAGCGCGTCCCGGTTCCCTTCGTCCCAACGCACCGGACGGATCCGGTGGATGATCCCCGGGATCTGGTCGTCGACCGTCCCGCGGATCCAGCTCCCCTGCGGGTAGAAGAAGACCGACGCGCTGTCCTGGTCGTAGGTCGGCGCGAGGCTCAGCGGACCGATGAGCGGGGCGTTCACCAGCTCCAGGCGCCCGTCGCCGTCGAAGTCACCCCACTGGATATGGTGCGACGTCTCGAAGCGGTCGACCAGCTGCGCGGTCCACGTGCCCTCCGGGTTCCCGTCGGCGGTCCGCGCCAGCCAGTTGAGGCCTTCGCTGTTCGCGGCCTGCATCGCGAAGGCGCTCTGGTACGCGACCTCGGGGACGCCGTCGCCGTCGATGTCGGCGGGGGCCTGGTTGACCACGCTGCGCACGTCCGACGCGATGACGTGCTTCTCCCAGGTCGGGTTCTCGAGCCACGCCACCTCGGGAACGGACAGCGAGTTCGCCATCACGTCGAGGCGGCCGTCCCGGTTGAAGTCAGCGACCGTCACGGCGTATCCGCCGCGGATCTCCGCGATCGTGTGCGCGCGGAAGCGCACGGGGGCCGTCGACTGTGCCGCGAGCGGCGCCGCCGACGCCACGAGCGTCGCGGTGAGTGTGAAGAGGGAGCTGGACAGGCGCATGAATCGGTCTCCTCGGGGCGTCACCCCCGAATGACGGGACAGGTGGGTGGAACAGAGTGGCCGCCGGGGATCGTACCGGCAAGGAGCCGGCCGGGGTCCCCCCCGCGCGGCGTGGCCGGACCGGAGAGGCCCGGGCCGCCGCGGTTCGCCGGCCTCAGTACTCGTCGAAGCCCTCGGTGAGCTCGATCCGCACGCCCGCGGGATCCGTGAGGAAGGCGATCGTGAGGCCGATGCTCTCGATGTAGCGCGGTGGGACCTGGAACTCGATCCCGCGGGCCTGGAGCTGCGCCGCGAACGCCTCCAGGTCGTCGAGCTCGAAGCCGACGTGGTCGATCGCGCGACCCACGGTGGGCGCGCACTCCCGCGGGCAATTCGCGAAGCTCAGGTTCATTCCTGGTACGTCGGCCGTCGTCGCGATGCTGCCGCGCTGCCGCACGACCGCGCCGAACACGTCGGCGTACCACGCCATCAGCTCCTCGTACTGCGGCGACCAGTAATGGATGTGGTAGCCCGTGGCCTCGACGGGGAGCGTCGGGTCTTCCTGGAGCTCGAAGCGCACGCCGTCGGGCGCGAGCAGGTACGCGTTCGGAAAGCCCTCGGCGCCCGTGAACTCGGACTGCACCTCGAGCCCCGCCGCGCGCCACTTCGCGAGCACCGCCTCGATGTCGCGCACCTTGAAGCCGAAGTGATCCATCGACGTCCCCTGGGAGGGCCCGGTCGGCGCGCGCTCCGTGAAGACGATCAGCATGTTGGGGAGCTTCACCGTGGAGAGCGGTCCCTTCTCCGCCACGACGCCCCCGAAGTGCTCGACCCAGAGCCGCTTGTGCACCTCCACGTCGGCCACGTTCAGGTGCACGTGCGCGAACGTCAGCCCGGCCGCGTTGGCCGGCGCGAGCTGGGCGCGGAGCGGGGCGGCGACCGTGAGCGCGAGCGCGGCGGTCCACAGGAGCCTCATGGGGTTCCTCCTCGGGGTTCGGCCTGCGGCGGCGCGAGGCCGCCAGGGAGCCCAATCTGCGGGCTCGGGGCGTGCTTGCGCGAGGGCCCGGGGGGGCCCTACCCTGGTCGAGCGTCGCGCCGCCGCAGACGCGGCGGCAGGCAGGCCACATCCGACGGAGGAGCGCGCCGCATGAGACCCGTCCCCTTGGCTCTCGCCCTCTCCCTCCTCGCGCTCGCCGCGCCGGCGCAGGCGCAGGATACGCCCACCTGGACCGACGAAGTCGGCCCGCTCATGCGCGACAAGTGCATGAACTGTCATCGGCCGGGGGAGGTCGCGCCGATGTCGCTGCTCTCGTACGAAGAGGTGCGCCCCTGGGGCCGCTCGATCCGCTCGATGGTCGAGGCGCGCATCATGCCGCCCTGGCACGCCGATCCGGCGTACGGCGACTTCGGCAACAACCGCCGCATGACGCAGATGCAGATCAACACGATCTCCAGCTGGGTCGAGGCCGGCATGCCGCGCGGGAACGGCTCCTTCGAGACCCCGGAGTATCCGGAGGGGTGGCTGCTCGGCGGCGTGCTCGGGGAGCCGGATTACGTCTTCGAGATGACCGAGGGGTTCGTCGTCCCCGCGGGCGGCGAGGACATCAACGTGAACATCATCGTTCCCACGACCCACACCGAGGACATCTGGGTCCAGGCCGCCGAAGTGCGCGGCAACTCGCGCGTCATGCACCACAACGTGGTGTCGGTCATCCTCCCGGACGGCTCGGACGAGCCGACGGGGCGCCTCGCGAGCGCGACGCCGGGCAAGCAGTGGGACCTCTTCCCCGACGGCGCGGGCAAGCTGATCCCCGCCGGCTCGACCATGGACTTCTCGCTCCACTACCATCCGAGCAACCAGGAGGAGGTCGACGTCTCGCGCGTGGCCGTTTGGCTCGTGCGAAAGCCCATCACCCACGCGGTGCATTCGAGCGTGGTGGCGGACCCCGGTCTCGTGATCCCGCCGTTCGAGGACGACTACGAGAGCCGCGGGGAGTTCGTCTTCGCGCAGGACGCGGAGATCACGCTCATGAAACCCCACATGCACTACCGGGGCAAGGACATGCGCTACGAGCTCGTATACCCCGACGGGCGACGCGAGACGATCCTGTCGGTGCCCGAGTACGACATGAACTGGCAGATCTCGTACGAGCTCGCGAGACCGCTTCCGGTGCCGGCAGGGACGAAGCTCCAAGTCATCGCGCACTTCGACAACTCCGAGAACAACCCGTGGAACCCGGATCCGTCGATCCAGGTCATCTGGGGCTCGGACTCACGCGACGAGATGATGGAAGGGTGGTTCGACTATCGGGTCGCCCTGCCCGAGCCGATCGTGCCTCCCTCGGCGCGACCGGCCGCGGACCAGGAGTGAGCGCCCGATGAGGTCGGTTGCGACGCGTGGACGCCGAGGGCCGGCCACGCTCGCGCGCCCCACGCTCGCGCGCCCCGCGCTCGTGGCGATCGCGCTCGCCGCGTTCGGCCCGGCCGTGACGCCGCTGCTGGCGCAGCGCGCGCCGGTGGGCGTCTGGAACCTGCGCTCGCAGGATCAGACCGACCG
>JBFXDG010000021.1:34202-44421 GCA_050181335.1 Gemmatimonadales bacterium
CCACGCTCGCGCGCCCCGCGCTCGTGGCGATCGCGCTCGCCGCGTTCGGCCCGGCCGTGACGCCGCTGCTGGCGCAGCGCGCGCCGGTGGGCGTCTGGAACCTGCGCTCGCAGGATCAGACCGACCGCGCCACCGGCGGCGTGCGCGTCGTGCTCCTGCGCGTCGAGGAGCGCGGCGGCTCGCTCGCCGCGGAGATGACGTCGATCCGCAACACCTTCATGCCGGTGGACGAGCTGCGGTACGAGGGCGGAACGCTTCACGTCGTCTTCGGTTCGTACACGTACACGCTGCGCGCCGACGGCGACCGCATGACGGGCACCGTCGTGAGCCCGCTCGGCACGCAGGGCATCGAAGGAGCGCGCCAGCACCGTGGGCTCATGTACGTGGGAGACGAGTCCGAGCCCTTCCGCACCACGCGGCCCGGCGTGATCGGGCACAGGACGCTGCTCGAGCCTCCCGCCACGGAAGCCGACCCGGGCGCGTGGGTGCGGGCCCGCATCGGCTCGGTCGACGACCTGGCCCTCGTGGTGGGACGGCGCGCCAAGGTGGCGGTCTCGTTCACGAACGCCCGCGCCTTCGAGGACGAGCTCCTCGCGGCGGCGGGCCGCCCGGTGTCGATCGTGGGCACCTGGGTGGGCGAGCGTCTCGAGATCGAGAGCATCGAGCTCGGAACGCCTTGACGGGAGCCGGTGCCGGCGCGCTTTTCTGAGCCGCGCCGGGGCCGAGGGGATGCGCGCCCAGCTGCCGCCGGCGAGGCACCCTCTCCACCGCCCACCCGATGCCGACCGCCCAACCCTGGATCGTCCTCAAGTTCGGCGGCACGTCCGTGGCGACCGCCGCCAACTGGGCGACGATCGCCGACGTCCTGCGCGCGCGAATCGACGCCGGCTACCGGCCGCTCGTGGTGCACTCCGCGCTCTCGGGGATCACACAGAAGCTGGAGCAGCTGTGGGCGCGAGCGATCGACCGGGAGCACGCGCCGCTCCTGAAGGAGATCGAGTCGCGCCACATGGCGCTCGCCGCGGAGCTCGGGCTCTCGCTCGACGAGGCGAGCGCGTTGCTGGCCGCGGACTTCGCGGAGTTGCGTCAGCTCGTCGAGGGGATCGCGCTCGTCGGCGAGCTCACGCCACGCACGCGCGCCCGCCTGCTCGCGTTCGGCGAACGCCTCGCGACACGCCTCGGCGCGGCTCACCTGGCCCGGCAGGGCCTCGCCACCACGTGGCTGGACGCGCGCGAGCTGCTGGTGAGCCACCCCGACCGGAACGGCTCGGATCCCGCTTCGTACCTGTCCGCCGAGTGCGACGCCTCTCCGGACGCGGAGCTGGTCGCGCGCCTCGCACGCGTGGACGGCGTTCCCCTCACGCAGGGCTTCATCGCGCGTAACCCGGCGGGCGACACCGTCGTGCTCGGGCGCGGCGGCTCCGACACCGCCGCCGCGTACCTGGCGAGCAAGCTCTCCGCCGAGCGACTCGAGATCTGGACGGACGTTCCGGGCATGTTCACCGCCGACCCGCGCGTGGTGCCGTCGGCGCGACTCCTCCGCCAGCTCGACTACCGAGAGGCTCAGGAGATCGCGACCACCGGGAGCAAGGTGCTGCACCCGCGCTGCATCCCCGCGGTGCGCGACCGACAGATCCCCATCCACGTCTTCGCGACGAACATGCCCCGCGTGGAGGGCACGGTCATCCGCCGCGGGGCCGCCGAGGGTCCGGCGCAGCTCAAGGCGATCTCCAGCAAGAAGAACATCGCGCTGGTCTCCATGGAGACCGTCGGCATGTGGCAGGAAGTCGGCTTCCTGGCCAAGGCGTTCGGGGTGTTCGGCCGCTTCGGCCTCTCGATCGACCTGGTGTCCACGTCAGAGACGAACGTGACGGTATCGCTGGACGCCGACGCCAACCTGCTCGACGCCGAGCAGGTCGACGCGCTCATGGTGGAGCTCGGGCGCATCTGTCGCGCGACGCTGATCCGCGGCTGCGCCGCGGTGAGCCTCGTGGGTCGGAACATCCGCGGCCTGCTGTACCGGCTCGGGCCTGCCTTCCAGGTCTTCGAGCAACAGCGGGTCCACATGCTCTCCCAGGCGGCGAGCGACCTGAACCTCACGGTCGTGGTGGACGAGGACCAGGCGGATCGACTCGTGCGCCTCCTGCACGCCCAGCTCATCGCCGAGGCGGGCAGCTCGGACGTCTTCGGCCCCAGCTGGGAGCAGCTGCAGCCCGAGCGCGCGGCCACGCCGCCGCGGCGCCTGCGCTGGTGGGAGCGGAAGCGCGACGCGTTGCTCGCCTGCCTGGGCGACGACGACGCGGCGTACGTCTACGACTTGGCGACGGTCGACGAACGTCTCGCTTCGCTCCTCGCGCTCGGCCCGGTCGACCGCGTGCTCTACTCGATGAAGGCCAATTCGAACCCCGAGATCCTGGAACGCGTACGCGCGGCGGGGGCGGGCTTCGAGTGCGTGTCGCCGGGCGAGATCGATCGGGTGCGCGCCTGCTTCCCCG
Organism: Gemmatimonadales bacterium; assembly: GCA_050181335.1. Taxonomy (GTDB): domain Bacteria; phylum Gemmatimonadota; class Gemmatimonadetes; order Longimicrobiales; family Gaopeijiaceae; genus UBA2982. The sequence continues at coordinate 36,698 of JBFXDG010000021.1, forward strand.
ACCTGCCCCCCGCGGAGATCCTCTTCACCCCCAACTTCGCGCCTCGGCACGAGTACGCTGCGGCGCTCGAGCTGGGCGTGCAGACGACGCTCGACTCGAGCTATCCGCTCTGGAGCTGGCCGGAGCTGTTCGGCGGAACGAGCCTCTTCCTGCGTCTCGACCCGGGAGTCGGGCGCGGCCATCACGACAAGGTCCGTACGGCGGGTGCGCAGGCGAAGTTCGGCATTCCGCTCTTCGAGCTCGCCGAGGTGGCGGAGCTCGCCGCCCGCGCCGGCGCGCGTGTCGTGGGACTGCACGCCCACGCGGGAAGCGGCATCCTCACGCCCGATCACTGGGCGCATCTCGGCGAGACCCTCGCGGAGGCCACCCGCCACTTCCCCGACGTCGGCGTGCTCGACCTCGGCGGCGGGCTCGGCGTGCCCGAGAAGCCGGCCCAAGATCCGCTCGACATGAGTGCCGTCGCGGCAGGGCTCGCGCGCGTTCGCGCTGCCAATCCGGGCATGTCCCTCTGGATCGAGCCCGGGCGCTACGTCGTCGCCGAGTCCGGTGTGATCCTCGCGCGCGTGACGCAGCTCAAGGGGAAGGGCGAGGTGCGCTACGTCGGGATCGCCACGGGCATGAACTCGTTGATCCGGCCCGCGCTCTACGGATCCTACCACGAGATCGTGAACCTCTCCCGCCTCGGCGAGGAGCCCACCGAGCGGGCGAACGTCGTGGGACCGATCTGCGAGACCGGCGACACACTCGGCCTCGACCGCCTGCTCGCGCCCACGCGCGAGGGCGACGTGCTCCTCATCGCGAACACGGGCGCCTACGGGATCGTCATGTCGTCCCGCTACAACCTCCGCGAGCCCGCGCCGCAACGCTACCTGCGTTAGGGACGCTCCGCGCGGTCGGTCGTCTGGGGTGGGCGGCGGCTGCGCCCGGTCGGGAGCCGTGTCGGGCGGGCGTCGCCGCGGCCTACGCGCCGCCCCGCCGGGACCGGCGCGCTTCAGCGTCGCGGCGTCGCGTCCCCGTCCTCGAGCCCGAGCGCCCAGCGGATCCCGCCCACGACGTGCGCGCGGAAGACCGGGTCGCTCGTCCAGATGTCGTCGCGGTGCCCGATCGATGTGTAGAACGAGCGTCCTTCCCCGTACTCTCGCACCCATGCCTGCGGATAGTCGCCGCCCGCGACGAGGCCCGTCCCCTCGAGCTCCGTCTCCGACGTATCGACGCTGAGGAGCACGCGCACCCGCTCGCGTGAGAATCCAAGAGGGATCCGATTGTCGAAGAGCACGTCGACGTTCTCCTCGGGCCGGTCCGCGCGCCAGGCCGCGGTGCCGTACTCGTACATCTCGTCCACGATCGGCCAACTCGGTCCGAGCATGCGCGTGGCCGGGTGCTCCCTGTCCTCCACGCGCAGCACGAAGACGTGATTCTGCCGGACCGCGCGCCGGAAGTAGCCGCCGAGCATTTCCCCGAAGTCCGGCATGTCGTAGAACGTGAGCGCCGCGTTGTGCACGCCGACGAAGCCGCCTCCCGAGCGCACGAAGTCGAGCAGCGCCGCGCGCTGCTCCGGCGTCATCGGCAGGTTGCCGTTCGTCATCATCATGACGCCGTCGAAGCCCGCGAGGTACTCGCGGGTGATCATCGACAGGTCGAGGTCGGGCGCGGTCTGGGTATAACCGCGGAGCCCCGTCACCGCGAAGCCCCCGTTCTCACCCCACGCCGTGACCGCCGCCTCCGCGTCGTCGAGGCTCGTGTGCTTGTAGAGCCCCGCGTGCGTCAGGAAGAGGAGCCGCTTGGGAGCGTCCTGCGCGAGGAGGGGGGAGGCGGCCGCGAGCAGGAACGCACCCAGGAGCAGCGGAATCGACCAGCCGAGGAGGCCGCCGTGCCACCGCCACACCCCGACGCTTCCGAGACCGACCCTCATCGCTCTTCCCCCGTGTTGCGCACGCGATCTGATACGCAAAGCCCGTGGGCGACGTCCGAAGGACGTCGTCTCACGAGGCGGATGGACGACACCCCTCCACGAACGCGACGACGACCACCCCGCAGGAGGTGTCGTCCATCCGCCGGCCCGGTAGGCGACGGCCCCTTCGGGGCTGTCGCCTACCTAGAACATGTTGGAGGCGTCCGGCTCCGAAGGCTTGCGCCCCGCGTAGCGGTTCGGGATGAAGTCGCCCGTGATCATCTCGCGGTACGAGAGACCCGGCCCCACCATCGGGTAGACGCCGGCCTCCGTGTCGATGATGACGTCCAGGAACGCGGGCCCGTCGAAGGTGACGAACTCCTCGACGAGTCGCTCCACGTCCTCCTTGCGGTCGAGCCGCTTCGCGTAGCCGAAGCCGTCGGCCTGCGCGGCCTTCACGAAGTCCTTCTTTCGAAGCGACTTGTCCGAAGCGGAGAGCCTCCCCTTGAAGAAGAGGCGCTGCCACTGCATGACCATGCCGTCACCGAAGTTGTTCAGGACGAGCACCTTGATCGGCAGGTCGTACGTGGTGACGGTCTCGAGCTCGCCGAGGTTCATGCGGATGCTCGCGTCGCCATCCACGTCGATGACGAGCTTGTCGGGGCAAGCGAACTGAGCGCCGATGGCGGCGGGGAGCCCGAAGCCCATCGTGCCCATGCTTCCCGAGGTCAGCCACAGGTTCGGCTCGCGGAAGTCACAGTACTGCGCCGCCCACATCTGGTGCTGGCCGACACCGGTGGCGACGATCGCCTCACCCTTGGTGATGCGGTTCATCGCCTCCAGGACGTGGTGCGGCTGGATCCGCGGGCTGTTCCGATCGTAGGCGAGCGCGTACGTCGACTTCAGGTCGGCGATCTCGGCGTGCCACTTCGCGTAGTCGCCCTGGAACCGGTGGCCGGTTCCATAGGCCACCAACGCCCGCAGCGCCGGAGCGAGCTGGCCGACGTAGTGCCAGTCGGCGCGCTTGACCTTGTGGATCTCCGAGGGGTCGATGTCGAAGTGCAGGATGCGCCGCGCCTTGGGAGCGAACTTGGGCGGATCGCCCGCGACGCGGTCGTCGAAGCGCGCGCCGATCGCGATGAGGAGATCGCAGTCGTCGACCGCGTAGTTGGCGTACGCCGTCCCGTGCATCCCGAGCATGTGGAGCGACAGCGGGTGCGTCGTGTCCATGGCGCCGAGCCCCATGAGCGTCGTCACCACGGGGATTCCGAACGCATCGGAAAGCGCGCGCATGTCCTGGCTCGCTCCCGCCTTGATCACGCCCCCGCCCGCATAGATCAGCGGGCGCCGCGCCTCCGCGAGCATTTCGAAGACCTCGCGGCAGCGGTCGTCGTCGAGCGCGTTGCCATCGATCTGCTCGAGCCGGTGACGGTACCCCGGGATGGGGAGCGTGCCTTCGCCCCGCAGCTCGCCCTGCCAGTTCTGCACGTCCTTGGGCACGTCGATGACCACCGGACCGGGCCGACCCGTGCGGGCGATCTCGAGCGCCGTGCGAACGGTGGCTTCCAGCTTCTCGGGCTCGGTGACCAGGAAGACGTGCTTCGCCACCGCACCCATCACGGCCGAGACGGGCGCCTCCTGGAAGGCGTCGGTGCCCACGGCGGCCCGCGCCACCTGCCCGCAGATCACGACCATGGGAACGGAGTCGGCGAGGCTGTCCCGCACGGGCGTGACGCAGTTGGTGGCACCGGGCCCGGACGTGACCATGACCACGCCGACGCGCCCGCTCGCGCGCGCGTACCCGGCTGCCATGAAGCCCGCCCCCTGCTCGTTGGCGGGCACGATGAGGGGCATCGGCTCCTTGCCCCCCACGGCGTGCTCGGCGTTGTAGCGGAAGACCGAGTCGTACGTCGGCAGGATCGCGCCCCCGCTGTAGCCGAAGATCGTGTCTACGCCCTCGGACGCGAGGACGTGGACGATCATGTCGGCGCCGCTCATGACCGGGCCCCGGGGGGCGTCGGCGCGGCTGGGCTTGGGCCGGACCTGGGTCTTCATACGGGTCTTCGGGGATGCGGTGGCACGAAGCCGCAAGGTCGAAGAGGACCGAGCCCATTGCAATAGGCGCGCCTCCGGGGCGAACTTGGCGCCCCCCTCCGGAGGAGCCCGGAGGGCCCACGGACAGGCGGATTCCCGGGGAAATCCCCATGCGACACATCATCTCGATCCTGCTCGAGAACCAGGCTGGAGCCCTGGCGAGGGTGGCGAACCTGTTCTCCACCCGGGGCTACAACATCGAGAGCCTGAACGTAGCCCCCACGGACAACCCCGCGGTGTCGCGCCTGACCCTGGTGACCACGGGGTCGGACGAGGTGATCCACCAGATCTCGAAGCAGCTCGGGAAGCTGATCGACGTCGTGGACATCGTTGACATGACCGGAAAGGACCACATCGAGCGCGAGCTCGCCCTGATCAAGGTTCGCGCTCCGCAGGGCTCACGCCGGAAGCTCGCCGCCTTGCTCGGGGACTTCGGCGGCCACGTGCTCTCCTACGACGAGGGACACGGAACGCTCGAGCTGGTCGGAAACGGCGCGGAGATCGACCGCTTCATGGACGAGGTGGCGGACCTCGCCGAGATCGAGACGGTGGTACGCAGCGGGGCCATGGCGATGGCGCGGGGAGCCCCCGTGCTCGACGCCCACTTGCAGGGCTGACGACGAAACGACACCCAGGAACGGATAGCAGAGGACGACATGGCGAAGATCCAGTTCGGCGACGAGCTCGAGAACGTGACCACCCGCGAGGAGTGGCCCCTGAAGAAGGCGCTCGAGACGCTGAAGGACGAGACGATCGCGTGCATCGGGTACGGCGTCCAAGGTCCCGGGCAGGCGCTCAACCTCCGCGACAACGGCTTCAACGTGATCGTCGGCCAGCGCAAGGGCGGCAAGACGTGGGACAAAGCCGTCGCGGACGGGTGGGTCGAAGGCGAGACCCTCTTCGACATCGAAGAGGCAGCGAAGCGCGGCACGATCATCATGTACCTCCTCTCCGACGCCGGTCAGATCGCGCTCTGGCCGACGGTCAAGCCACACCTCACCAAGGGGAAGTGTCTGTACTTCTCCCATGGCTTCGCGGTGACCTTCAAGGACGACACCGGCGTGGTGCCGCCGAAGGACGTCGACGTCGTGCTCGTGGCGCCCAAGGGGTCCGGCACGTCGCTCCGCAGGCTCTTCCTCCAGGGCAAGGGCCTCAACTCGAGCTACGCGATCTTCCAGGACGCGACGGGGCGCGCCAAGGAGCGCGTGATCTCGCTCGGGATCGGCGTCGGCTCGGGCTATCTCTTCGAGACGGACTTCAAGCGCGAGGTGCTCTCGGACCTGACGGGAGAGCGCGGCATCCTCATGGGTGCGCTCGCGGGCGTCTTCGAGGCGCAGTTCAACTGCCTGCGCAAGCATGGGCACTCTCCGTCCGAGGCGTTCAACGAGACCGTCGAGGAGCTCACGCAGAGCCTCATGCCGCTCGTCGCCGAGAACGGCATGGACTGGATGTACGCGAACACGTCGACGACGGCGCAGCGCGGCGCGCTCGACTGGCGACACAAGTTCCGTGACGCGGTCGCGCCGCTCTTCGAGCAGCTCTACCAGAGCGTGGCGACGGGCCAGGAGGCGCGCGTGGTGATCAAGGCCGGGAGCGCCCCCGACTACCGCGCCAAGCTGGAGAAGGAGCTCGCCGAGCTCGCCAACGAGGAGATCTGGCGGGCGGGCAAGGCCGTGCGCGCGCTCCGTCCGGAGGCCTCCAAGGGCTGAGCCGCCCGAGGTGAGGGGATGAGCGCACGCGATTCCGACGGGTCCGGAGGGGCGATCAAGCCCGAGACCGCGGCCGTGCGCACCCAGGTCGGCACCTCGCCTCAACGCGAGCACTCGGTGCCCCTCTTCCTGACGTCGAGCTTCGTCTTCGACGACAGCGAGGAGATGCGCGCCGCGTTCGCGGACGAGATCTCGCGGAACATCTACAGCCGGTTCACGAACCCCAATGTGGCCGAGCTCTCCGAAAAGATCCGCATCCTGGAGGGCGCGGAGGCCGGCCTGTCGACGGCGACCGGCATGGCCGCGGTGTTCGCCACGTTCGGAGCCCTGCTCTCCTCCGGGGATCACCTCCTCGCGTGCCGCTCGCTCTTCGGCTCCACGCACACGATCCTGACGAAGATCCTCCCGCGGTGGGGGATCACGCACAGCTACTTCGACGCGGCCGATCCGGACTCGTGGGCTGCGCACGTGCGGCCCAACACCAAGCTCGTCTTCGCGGAGACGCCGACGAACCCCGCCGTCGATCTCGTCGACCTGGAGCGCCTCGGCACGCTGTGCGCCGAACGTGACCTGCTCCTCGCGGTCGACAACTGCTTCGCCACGCCGATCCTGCAGCGACCGATCGACTTCGGCGCGCACCTGTCGATCCACTCCGCCACGAAGTTCATCGACGGCCAGGGGCGCGTCATGGGCGGCATCGTCGCGGGACGCACCGACCTGGTGAAGCAGATCTTCGACTTCGCGCGCGCCACCGGCCCTGCCCTCTCGCCGTTCAACGCGTGGGTGCTCTCGAAGAGCGTCGAGACGCTCGCGGTGCGCATGGAGCGGCACTCGGAGAACGCCATGACGGTGGCGCGCTGGCTCGAGGCCCAGAAGGGCGTCACGGACGTGCGCTATCCATTCCTGCCGTCGCACCCGCAGTACGAGATCGCGAAGCGGCAGATGACCGGCGGTGGAGCGATCGTGGCGTTCAAGCTACCGGGCGGGCTCCAGCAGGGGCGCGACTTCCTGGATGCCCTCCAGATGTGCTCGCTCACGGCGAACCTGGGCGACACGCGCACGATCGCCAGTCATCCGACGTCGACCACGCACGCGAAGCTCACCGAGGAGGAGCGTCTCGCCCAGGGCATCACCCCCGGGCTGGTGCGCCTGTCCGTGGGGCTCGAGCACCCGGACGACGTGATCGCCGACCTCGCCCAGGCGCTCGAGCGCTCGAAGGGCTGAGCGCGCCGGACGCCGTCGGCGCCGGTCGGGTCGCTCGGACGCCGAGGGCCGAGCGCGCCGCGCGTCCCTCAGCGCGCGGCGGCCACGAGCTCCCCGAAGAACGCGCGCACGTCCTCGAGCAACAGGTCCGGCTCCTCGAGGGCCGCGAAGTGCCCTCCCCTGGGCATCACCGTCCAGCGCACGATGTTGTAGCGCGACTCCGCCCACGCACGCGGGCTGAAGTAGATCTCCTTCGGGAAGATCGCGCCGGCGGTCGGCACGGACACGTACGCGACCGGTCGCCTCGCGGGCGTGTGGCGCGACTCGTAGTAGATGCGCGTGGACGACGCGATCGATCCCGTCACCCAGTAGAGCGTGACGTTCGCGAGCACTTTGTCGCGCGGGATCGCCTGCTCCGGGTCCCCCTCGTGATCCGTCCAACCGTGGAACTTCTCCACGATCCACGCGGCGAGGCCCGCCGGCGAGTCCGAGAGCCCGTAGGCGAGCGTCTGCGGCTTGGTGCCTTGGATCTCCTGGTACGCGCTCCCCTCCGCGAACGCCTCGACGCGCTCGCTGCGCAGCGCCTGCTCCTCGGGCGTCACACCCGCGGCCGGGTCCGTCCCCGGAGCGGGTCCGCCCAGGATGAAGTTCGTGTGGAAGCCGATCACCTGGTCCGGGTAGTTGCCCGCGAGCGAGCGGCCGATGATCCCACCCCAGTCACCCCCCTGCACGCCGTAACGCTCGTAGCCGAGGCGCTCCATGAGCGCCGCCCCCGCGTCGGCCATGCGCTCCGGTCCCCAACCGGGTTCGGTCGGCGCCTCCGAGAA
>JBFXDG010000022.1:0-39809 GCA_050181335.1 Gemmatimonadales bacterium
CGATCCCGCTGAACCCGGGTAAGAACATCACGGTGCTCTCCGAGGTCGTGGCCATGAACCAACTGCTCCGCTACACGGGGGTCGAATCCGCCGAGGCGTTCGATCGACGGCTGCGACAGTATCTCGAGCAGGACCATGAGTGAGCCGCGGCTCGTGAACGGGGTGGTCGTCGGTCACGGCGACATGCCACGTGGGCTGGTCGACGCGGTGCGCCGCATCGCGGGTGATGCGGCGGGCGGCTTATCCGCCGTTTCCAACCAGGGAAAGGGGCCCGACGTCCTCCGCGCCGACGTGGACGCCGCCGCCGGGCCCGGACCCGCGATCGTCTTCGTGGACATCCAATCCGGGAGCTGCGGGCTCGCGGCGGCGTACGCCTGCCGCGGCTGTGAGGGCCGCGTCGTCATCTCCGGCGTGAACCTCCCGATGCTCCTGGACTTCGTCTTCCACCGCGAGCTGTCGCTGGACGCCCTGGCCGCGAAGCTGGTCGACGGGGGCCGGGCCGCGATCAAGGTCGCTTCCGCGGCGAGCTGATCCGATTGCCCATCGTCCTGCTGAGGATCGACGAGCGGCTGATCCACGGGCAGGTCGTGATCGGCTGGGCGAATCAGCTGCGGCCCGACCGCTACGTGGTCGTCGACGACGATCTCGCCGCGAGCCGGTGGGAGCAGGACCTCTACCGTCTGGGCGCGGCGGGCGTGGAGGTTGGCTTCTTCTCCGTCGCGGACGCGCTCGGCCATCTGGACGAGTGGCGGACCGGCTTCGATCGGACCATCCTACTCACGCGGGACACCGCGACGATGCGCCGTCTCGCGGAGAGCGGCGCGCTGAGGGGTGAGTCGGTCGTGGTGGGCGGCGTCCACCACGCTCCGGGACGGCGGGAGGCTCTGACCTACGTGCACCTCACCGAAACGGAGCTCGGAGACCTGGAGGCGATCGACGCGGCCGGCGTCGAGGTGGTGGCCCGCGACCTTCCCGATGCGCCCCGAACGGATCTCGCGCAGGTGACGCGCCGATGGAACTCCTACAGATAAGCCTGCTCGGCGGCCTCCTCGCCCTGGACGCGACCTCCGTCGGGCAGTTCATGGTCTCGCGGCCGTTGGTGGCCGGGGCCGTCACGGGGCTGCTCGTCGGCCAGCCGACGACGGGCATCGCCGTCGGCACGATCCTCGAGCTCTACCTCCTGGTCTCCTTCCCGACGGGAGGCTCACGCTTCCCGGAAGGCGCGACCGCCACGGTGGTGGCGGTCGCGGCGGGCGGCGAAGGCGCCGGCGGAACGCTCGCGCTCGCGGTCGCCGTCGGTCTCGTCTGGGGCCAGCTCGCCGGCGTGTCGATCACGTGGCTGCGGCACATGAACGCGCGGTTCGTTCCCGATCCCGCGCGGGGCCCAACGTCGTCCGCCCGTGTGACGGCGACGCACCTGGGCGCCGTCGGTCTCGACTACGTGCGCGGCGTGCTGGTGACGCTGGCGGGCATCGTCGTGGCGCGTCCCGTCGTGCAGGCACTCGCCGCCTCCTGGCCGCTGCCGGCCGACGACACCCACGGGCTGCTCCTCGTCGGTGGCGCGGTTTCGGTCGGCATCCTGCTGCGGGACCTCGGAGGGTTCACTCGGCACCAGATCACGCTGGCCGCCGGCTTCGGGCTGGCCATGCTCGGCGCGGGCCTCCTGTGAGCGGCGATCCGTCCCGCCCCGGCGGCGCCTCGCAGCGCGACGGTGAAGTCCCCCGGTCGGCCCTCGCGTCCGCGTTCGCGCGGTCCTTCCTGATCCAGGGCTCGTGGAACTACCGCAACATGCTCGGGGGAGGGTTCGCCTACGCGATGCTCCCCGTGCTGCGGAGCGTGTTCAGGGACGGCCCGTCGCGCGACGCCTCGATCGGGAGGCACCTGGAGCTCTTCAACGCGCATCCCTACCTGACGAACGTGGCGCTCGGCGCCGCGGCGAGGCTCGAGGCCGAGGGCGCCGATCCCGACACGGTGCGGCGCTTCAAGCTCGCCGTGCGAGGTCCGCTCGGCGGCCTCGGCGACCGCCTCGTGTGGGCCACCTGGCTGCCCGGGGTGTCGCTGCTCGCGCTGACGATCTATTGGGTGGGGCTGCCGGGCTGGCTCGCGGCGGTGGTGTTTCTCGTCCTCTACAACGTCGGCCACGTCGGGCTGAGGCTCTGGGCGTTTCGCATCGGTCTCGCGGACGGGCGCGACATCGCGGGAAGGCTCGCGACCGCCGACCTCTCCGGACTGACGTCGCGACTGCAGAAGCTCGCCGCGTTCTTCCTCGGATCCCTGGCGGGCGCGTTGCTGGCGGGAGGGGAGGGCCTCGGCGCCGCCGGGCCCACCTGGATCGTCCTCGCGGCGGCGGCCGCGGTTGCGGGTTTGCTCGTCGGGCACCGAGCTTGGCGACCCGCGGCCGTGACGGCGGTCCTCGCCGTGGGAGGCCTATCCGCGCTGGGGCTGCTACGATGAACGACTCGGGCCTGGTCCAACTGGAGGTGGAGGTGGTCAACCGCGCCGGCATGCACGCGCGCCCGGCGGCCGAGTTCGTGAAGATCGCCGGGCGGTTCGCGGCGGACATTCGCGTGGAGAAGGACGGCCTCGAGGTGAACGGCAAGAGCATCATGGGCGTGCTCATGCTCGCGGCGGAGCGGGGCAGCACGCTCAAGTTGTCCGCCAAAGGAGCCGACGCGGAGGACGCCGTGAGGGCGCTCTCCGACCTCGTGCGCCGGGGATTCGAGGAGATGCACGGAGAATGATCCGATCGGCGGGTGCGCGCTGATGGCGACGGTGCTCGACGGGTTCGGCGCGTCCGACGGCATCGCGGCGGGCAAGATCTTCCACCTGGAGTGGGGCATCCCCATCGTGCCGCACGTCACCATTCCAGAAGCTCGCGTCGAGGCGGAGATCGAACGCTTTCACACGGCGCGGACGTGGGCGAAAGCGCGGCTCCTCGAGCTCCAGCGCTCGACCGAGGCCCGTCTGGGGCCCGTGGAGGCGCGCATCTTCGAGCCGCAGATGCTCATGCTCGACGACGCGGAGGTCGTGGACGGAACCCTCCGCTACATCCGCGAGAACCACCTCAGCGCCGAGCGTGCCTTCGAGTGGCGCATGCTCGAGCTCGAGGCCGTCTGGAGCCGCACGTCGCATCCGATGGTGCTCGACCGACTGAACGATCTGCAGGACATGGTGGTGCGTGTGCTGCACCACCTGCTCGGCCATCACGATCCGACGGACATCGCCGGCCTCGCCGAGGGCGTCATCGTGATCTCCTCGGATCTGACGCCCAGCCTGGTGATGCAGCTCGACTCGCATGCGGTGGTCGGCATCGCGACGGACCACGGCACGAGGACGGCGCACTGGGCGATCCTCGCCAGGTCGCTCGAGATCCCTGCGGTGGTCGGGCTCGGGGACGTGACCAAGCGCGCCCAGGAGGGAAGCGACGCCATCCTCGACGGCCGCATCGGCAGGATCGTGCTGGAGCCCGGCCCCGAGGAGCGCGACAGCTTCGCCACGCGCAGGGCGCGCATCGACGACTGGGAGGAGGACCTCGCGCAGATCTCCGCGCTCGAGTCGGTGACCGCGGATGGACAATACGTCGAGCTGCGTGCCAATCTCGATCTGCCGGACGAAGCGGCGGAGGCACAGGCGCACGGCGCGGTCGGGGTCGGTCTCTTCCGCACGGAGTTCCTCGTCGTGGGCCGCAACACGATGCCCGCCGAGGAAGAGCAGTTCGAGGCGTATCGCTCCGTGGCGGAGGCCTTTCCGCACGGCGCCGTGTACGTGCGAACCTTCGACCTGGGCGGCGACAAGTTCCCGATGTTCCTGCACATGCCGCGCGAGGAGAACCCGTTCCTGGGGTGGCGTGCGATCCGGGTGTGCCTCGACGTGCCGGATCTCTTCCGCACCCAGCTGCGCGCGATGCTGCGCGCCACCGCGTACGGCGACCTGCGGTTCATGCTGCCGCTCGTCAACGACGTCGACGAGGTCCGCCAAGCGCGTACGCTGCTCAACGAGGAGGCCGAGAAGCTCGAGCGCGAGGGCATCCCGTTCAACCCGGGATACAAGCTCGGCGTCATGATCGAGACGCCCGCGGCGGCGCTCGACGCGGCGGAGCTCGCGCGTTACTGCGACTTCTTCTCCATCGGGACGAACGACCTGATCCAGTACACCCTCGCGGTCGATCGCACCAACACGCGTCTGTCGAAGCTCTACAACCCGTTCCACCCGGCCGTGGTGAGGCAGCTCCACCAGGTGGCGCGCGTCGGACGGGCCGCCGGCATCGAGGTGAGCGTTTGCGGAGAGATGGCGGCGCACCCCCTCGGCGCCTACCTCCTGCTCGGGCTCGACATCACCGTGCTCTCGATGGGTTGGCCGTCCCTGCCCGAGATCAAGAAGATGGTGCGCGACGTCCGCATCGAGGACGCACGCCGCGCGGCGCGGAAGGCGCTCGCGGCGGACACCAGCCGGGACGTCACGGCGCGTCTCGTCGAAGGAATCGGCCAGTCGGTCGATCTGAAGGCGTTCTCGGGGAGATGGAGCTTGTCGGTCCCCGGGTGATCGCATAAGGTTTGGCCCGCCCGCTACAGGAACCCACATGTCCGCTCCCCGCACAGCTCCCAAGACGGCTCGCAAGGGCCAGGACGCCAAGATGCGTCCCACGCTCTTCACCTCCGAGTCGGTCACCGAAGGCCATCCCGACAAGATCGCCGATCAGATCTCGGATGCCGTCCTCGACCACCTGCTCGCCGAGGATGCGCGCTCCCGCGTCGCCTGCGAGACGCTCGTGACGACCGGGCTGGCGCTGGTGGCGGGCGAGGTGACCACGTCGGCGTACGTGCACCTTCCCGACATCGTCAGGGGCACGCTCACGCGGATCGGCTACACGAACGCCGCGCTGGGCATCGACGCCATGACGTGCGCGGTGCTCACGAACCTGGACCGGCAGTCGCCGGACATCGCCATGGGCGTGGACACCGGGGGAGCCGGTGACCAGGGGATGATGTTCGGCTACGCCTCGGACGAGACGCCCGAGATGATGCCGGCGACGCTGCAGTTCGCGCACGCGCTCACGCGCCGGCTCGCGCAGGTGCGCAAGAGCGGCGAGGTGCCGTGGATCCGGCCCGACGGCAAGGCGCAGGTCACGGTCGAATACGACGGCGACAAGCCGGTACGCGTGCACACCGTCGTGGTCAGCACGCAGCACCATCCCGACGTGCGGGATTCCGAGATCGCCGAGGTGGTGAGGCACAAGATCATCAAGGCGTCGCTCCCGCCCGAGCTGTACGACGAGAACGACTGCGTGCTGCACATCAACCCCACCGGCCGGTTCGTCATCGGTGGGCCGCACGGTGACTGCGGGCTCACGGGGCGCAAGATCATCGTCGACACCTACGGCGGGATGGGGCGTCACGGCGGCGGCGCGTTCAGCGGCAAGGATCCGACGAAGGTGGACCGCTCGGCGGCCTACGCCGCGCGCTGGGCCGCGAAGAACGTGGTCGCGGCCGGGCTCGCGCGGCGCTGCGAGATCCAGCTCGCGTACGCGATCGGCGTGGTGGACCCGGTGTCCGTGCGCGTGCAGACGTTCGGCACGAGCGAGCTCCCGGAGACGCAGCTCGAGGACGCGGTCGCCGAGGTGTTCGACTTCCGTCCCGGCGCGATCATCGAGCGGCTCGGCCTGCGGAACCCGATCTACACGCCGACCGCCGCGTACGGCCACTTCGGACGCACGTCCGAGATGCAGGTTCCCGACGCGAACGGAAGCAAGCCGGTGCGCTTCTTCCCGTGGGAGCTCACGGACCGCGCCGACGAGCTCCGCAGCGCGGTCGGCGCCTGACCCGATCGGGCGTCCCCGGCGCACGGACCCGGCCTCGCCGACGCGAGCCGGCGGTAGAACCCCGCTGGACCTCGGGAGTACTGTGGGATAGCCCCGGGCGCCGTTGCCCGGGTCGTCACTCGCGCGGAGGTCCACCCCAGGTGCTGGTCGAGGTCAAGGTCCAGAGTCTGGCGCTGGATCGCACGACGAACACTCCCGTCGTGATCCTGCAGGAGCTCGATGGCGAGCGGGTTCTGCCCATTTGGATCGGCCCTGGCGAAGCGAGCGCCATCGCCATGCAGCTCGCCGACATGGAGTTCTCCCGACCCCTGACGCACGACCTGCTGTGCGCGGTGCTCAAGGGTCTGGGCGGAGACCTGCAGAAGGTCATCATCACCCGCGTCGAGGCGAGCACCTACTACGCCGAGATGATCGTGCGTCGCAACGGGGAGGTCTTCTCGCTCGACGCGCGGCCCTCCGACTCGATCGCGGTCGCGCTGCGGGTGTCGGCGCGGATCTTCGCACAGGACGATCTCCTCGAGGAGGCGGCCATCGAGATCGCGGACGAAGAGTCGAGCGGCGGCGTCCCCGGTGAGAAGACGACGTCGGCGCACGAGGTGATGGGTCCGGAGGAGCTCGAGGAGCACCTGCGGAAGCTGAATCCAGAGGACTTCGGGCGCTTCACGCCCTGAGCCGGCCGCCACCCCCCCGGATGCCCGTCCTGCGACTCCGCTCGCGACCGGCGTACGTCCTCCTCGCGGTGCTCGCGACGCTGTCGGTCGCGGCGGACGCGCGGGCCCAGGTCGAGGCGGAAGCCGTGCTCGACGGCCGCGTGCTGCTCGGCGACTCGGCGATGCGCAGCGGAACGGTCGTGCTCCACCGCGTGAGCGACAGCGAGCAGGGCGAGATCGATTCGATGCGCGTGATGAACGGCGAGTTCGCGTTCCGACTCCCCGGGGTTCCGAACCCCACGCTCGGCGACATCTACTTCGCGTCGGTACGCCATCAGGGCGTGATGTACTTCGGCCCCCCGATCACGCAGGCGATCGAGCTCGACTCGGCGTACGTGATCCAAGCCTGGGACACGCTGCTCGCGCCGGCCGAGGGGATGGAGGTCGACGTCGAGGTTCGAAGCATGTTCTTCGACCCGCAGGGAGAGAGCTGGACGATCACCGACGTCTTTCAGCTCCACAACGAGCTCGACCGCACGATCGTGGCTCGACCGGAAGGTCGCGTGTGGACGTACCCGCTTCCCGCCGCCGCGACCGACGTGACGACGGGCGAGAACGAGATGTCCGCCGACGTCATCACCTACGAGGACGGGCGGATCGTCGTGCGGGGCGCGCTCCCGCCGGGCGAGCGCATGTTCGTGGTGCGCTACACGCTCCCGTCGCCGGAGGTCTCGATCCCGACGCCTGGATCGACGTTGATGGTGGACGTGCTCGTCCGCGAGCCCGCGCCCCCTCTCGAGGTCACGGGCCTGAGCCCCGGAGAGAGCGTCGCGTTCGAGGGCGGTATTACCTATCGGCGCTTCTCCGGCGACAGCCTGTCCACGCCTTCGATCGACATCGTGCTCGGCGAGGAGACCGCGCCGCCTCCCGTGCAATGGATCGCCGTGATCCTGGCCGTCGTTCTCGCGGGCGGAGGGCTTCTCGCGCTGCGCGCGAGGTCGGCACGCGCACCCGCAGTCGCGCGAACCTGGACGCGCGAGGACCTCCTGCTCGAGGTGGCCCGTCTGGACGACGCCTATCAAGGACAGTCTTCGCCGCCGGAGTCGGTCACGCAGGAGTATCGAGCGCGCCGGGCGGCGTTGCTCCGACGCTTGAGGGAAGGAGCGTGACGTGGCCCCGCTCAACACGAGAGCCATCGTGCTGCGCGCGCACGACTACGGCGACTCGAGCCGCATCCTTCGCTTCTATACCGAGGCGCACGGCCTGCTGAGCGTGGTCGCGCACGGGGTGCGCGGCCGGGCAGGCAAGGGATCGGGCGGCGCTCCCACCTTCGCCACCGGTGAGCTGACCGCGCACGTGCGGCCGCACCGCGATCTCCACACGATGAAGGAATTCGCGCCGCTCGCGACGCGCGACGCGCTCGGACGAGATCCCCTGCGGTTCGCGGGCGCGTCGGTCGCCGCCGAGCTCGTGTTGTCGCACGCGGAGCAGGAGCGGCACGAGGCGTTGTTCGACGCCCTGGAGCGTGCGCTCGACCGCATCGATGCCGCCCCCTCGACGGACGTCCCGGCGGCCTCGCTGGGTGCGTTGTGGACCCTGATCGACGCACTCGGCTTCGCGCCGCAGGTCGAGTCCTGCGTGCGCTGCGGGGTGCCCCTGGGGACCGACGAGGTGGGCCGCTTCGACGTGGTGTCCGGAGGCGTGCGCTGTCAGGCGTGCGCGGATCCGTCGGGCGGACGCCGCATCGGGCCGCTCGCGCGCGGTCAGCTCGCGGCCCTGCTCGCGGGCGAGACGCCCGCGCTCACGCACGCGCGCCAGCACCTCTCGCTGGTGGCGGACTTCGTGGCGCACCACGTGGTGCCGAAGCCGCTCAAGTCGATCCCGTTCCTGACGGGTCTCCTGCCGGCCGACGCGCCCCCCGCGGGGAGCTGAGGTCCCGTGAGAGCGTCGATCCTCGGGACCGCCGGGCACGTGGACCACGGGAAGACCGCCCTCGTGCGCGCGCTCACCGGCGTGGATACGGATCGACTCAAGGAAGAGAAGGCCCGAGGCATCACCATCGAGCTCGGCTTCGCCCCGCTCGAGATCCCCGGTCGTCTGCGGTTCGGCGTCGTGGACGTTCCGGGCCACCAGGATTTCGTGCGCACCATGGTCGCCGGCGCGGCCGGCATGGACGTCGTGCTGCTCGTCGTCGCCGCCGACGAAGGCGTGATGCCGCAGACCCGTGAGCACGTGGCGATCGCCCAGCTGCTCGGCATCCGCGAGCTGGTCGTCGCGCTCACCAAGAGCGATCTCGTGGACGAGGACTGGCTCGGGCTCGTCGATGCCGACGTGGCGGGCTTCTTGGCGGCCACACCCTATGCGCACGCGCGTCGTGTCGTGACGTCCGCCACTCGGCTGATTGGGCTCGAGGAGCTGGCGGAAGCCCTCGCGGAGTGCGGCGAGCGCGCGCAGGCGCACGACGCGGACGACATCGCACGGCTGCCGCTCGACAGGATATTCGCGATGCAGGGGACCGGCACAGTGGTGACGGGGACGCTGTGGAGCGGCACGGTCCGGTCGGGCGACCGCGTCTTCGTGCTCCCGCAGGGCCTCGAGGCACGCATCCGCGGCGTCCAGGTTCACGGCCGGGACGTCGAGCAGGCGCGCGCGGGCGAGCGCACGGCCGTGGCGATCTCCGGGGAAGGTGCGGACCGGGATCGTGTCGAACGCGGCGCCACCTTGGTGACCACGAGAGAATGGCCGACCACCCGCATGCTCACCACGAGGGTGTGGATGCTTCCCGACTCGGAGTGGAGCCTCGAGCCGCGCCAGCGAGTGCGTGTGCACCACGGAACCGCCGAGGTGCTCGCGCGCTGCAGCCTTCTCGATGCGGACGAGATCTCTCCCGGTGAGAGCGGCTGGGTGCAGCTGCGGCTGGAAGCGCCGCTCGCGGCACGGTCCCGTGACCGAATCGTGCTGCGCTCGTACTCTCCCGAAGCCACGATCGGCGGAGCGATCGTGGCCGAGCCGGTGGCGCCCAAGCGTGCGTCCGTGGATGCCGGAACGTCGGCGGCCCTCGCGCGCGTGATCGACGGTCCGCCCCTCGAGGCGCTTCGAGGGGCGCTCGAGCTGGCGGGCATGGCGGGGGTTCCCCGCGCCCAGCTCCCCATCCTGACCGGCCTCTCGCCGTCGGTCATCGCGTCGGCGCTCACGGACGTCGAGGCCGAGGGCGCGGCTTCGTCGCAGCGCGTGTTCGGGGTGGCGGCGCGCGCGGAGGGGGAGCGACTCGTACTGCGCGCGCTCGAGGACGGGCACGCGCGCCATCCGCTCCGGTCGTCCGTCGCCCTGGCCCAGGTGCGAGACGGGTTTCCCAGGTGGGCCGCCCCCGACCTCGCCGACGCGATCGTGCAGGGGATGGTGCGAGAGGGCAGGGTCGAGTCCGTCGACGGCGGCCTCCGGCGGCCGGATCACCGGCCGACCCTGTCGGAGGAGCAGGAGTCCGCGTCGCGGCACCTCGAGGAGATCTTTCGCGCCGGCGGCTTGGGCGCGCCGGCGCTCGCCGAGCTGCCGGACGAGCTGCAGCGGCGCGAGGATCTGTGGGAGCTGCTCCGGCATCTCGAGTCGCGCGGGGTCGTGCGCCAGGTCGCCGACGATCTCTTCCTCCGGAGCGACGACCTCGACGAGGCCGCGGCGCGCATTCGGGCGGAGCTCGGGGGGCGCACCGAGCTGGGCCCCGCGGCCTTCCGGGACGTGTTGCCCGCGTCGCGGAAACGGCTCCTGCCGCTCCTGAGCTACTTCGACGGCCGCGGGACGACGGTGCGCCGCGGCGACGGTCGGGATGTCCCCGGCTCGTGAGCGTGTCGCCGGTGTGCAACGAAACGAGGACCCCTCGGTACTAACGAAAGGAGGCGGCCGAGGGTCTTTGGGGGTATCGACCCAGCGGTGTCTTGACCGAGGATTTTCGGTCGATGTACCGTGGGACGGGCCTGCGTGCCGAGGGTACCTCACTCAGGAGAGCGGGATTGAAGCTGAGCTACTGCCTGCTTGCGTTCGTCACTCTAGCCTTCGCGACCGGGACCGCCGCCCAAGATCCCGCCCCCACGCGAGCCGCCCGCGGCGGCTTCGAGCTGGAGCAGAACTACCCGAACCCGTTCAATCCCGAAACGACCATCCCCTTCGTGCTGGGGGAGGAGCTGTTCGCGGACGGGGCGCCGGTCGTCGTGTCGCTGCGCATCTTCAACCTCCTGTCGCAGCCGGTCGCCATTCCGGTCGCGCTCTCGCATCCGGCGGGGGCGGGCGTAGAGGTTCGCAGCCTGGAGTACACGCAGCCCGGACGGCACGAGGCGTTCTGGGACGGGACCGATCAATCGGGCCGCCAGGTCGCCTCCGGCATCTACTTCATGCAGCTCACGGTGAACGGCCAGAGCGTCTCCCGACGCATGTACGTGCTGAAGTAGAGCGGTCCCGGACTCCCTAGGGCGCCTTCGCGCTCAAGAGGTCGAGGAAGTCCGTCGGCTCGGTGAGCGCCGCGAGGAGCTTCGGCACCTCGGGATCCTTGCAGAACTGCGCGATCTTGCCGAGCACGGGCAGGTACTGATTCGAGACCTCGAGCGGCGGCGCGACGATCAAGAAGAGGTTGTGTACGGGCGCCGCGTCGATCGCGTTGAACTCGATGCCCTCGACTTTGCGACCGTAGGCGAGGCGCAGCCGGTTGACGACCAGCGAGCGACAGTGCGGAATCGCGAAGCCCTGGCCGATGCCGGTCGAGCCGAGATTCTCACGTCGCTTGAGGGTCTTGAAGAGGGTCGCTTCGGACTTCGGGTCCAGACGGAGGAGCGCCACCAGCTCCTGGAGCAGGTCGTCTTTGGTCGTGGCCTGCAGGTCGAGCTTCACGGCATCCGCGGTGAAGAGCTCTCTCAGTCGCATGGTCTGGGGTGTGGCAGGGGCTCGACGTCTTCCGAAAGCGAGGGACCCGACAATACCGCGTCGGCGGCCGCGCGTCGACCCTTTCCGTATGCTTCTCGCCCTCTCCGAGGCCAGCTACTTTCGGGCATGCCCTCCGAATCCCTCCCGTGGCTGAGCGGCGCGAGCACGCCGCTCTATCTCGCCCCCCAGGCGGGGGTGAGCGAGTCCCCGTTCCGGCGCCTCTGCCGCCGGTTCGGGGCCGACGTCGTGGTGAGCGAGTTCGTGAGCGCGGCGGGCATCCTGATGGGCGGCCCCCGCACGCACGGGTATCTGCGGTTCGACGACGCCGAGCGGCCGATCGGCATCCAGATCTTTGGCGCCGATCCGGCGGTGATGGCGGATGCGGCGGCTCTCGTGGCGCAGGTCTACGCGCCCGACTTCATCGACATCAACTTCGGTTGCCCGGTGAAGAAGGTCGTGAAGCGAAACGGGGGATCGGGCTGTCTGCGGGATCTCGACCTGGTCGAGCGCATCATTCGCGCGGTGGACGACGCCACGCCGCTTCCCACGACCGTCAAGATCCGTAGCGGCTTCGACGAAAGCACGCGCGATCCCGTGCGCATCGCGCGCCGGGTCGAGGACGCCGGAGCCCGGGCGGTGTGCCTGCACCCGCGCACGCGCGCCGACATGTACACCGGGCGGGCGCGCTGGTCGGAGATCCGCGCCATCGTGGAGGCCGTATCGATCCCGGTGATCGGCAACGGCGACATCGTCACCGCCGAAGACGTCGTGCGCATGCGGTCGGAAACCGGCTGCGCCGCGATCATGATCGCGCGCGGGTCGCACGGAAACCCGTGGATCTTCCAGCAGGCGCGTGCCGCCCTGGACGGTCTGCCGCCTCCACCAGAGCCGGATGTGGACGAGCGCTTCGCCGTCTGCCTCGAGCACGCGCGCAATGCCATCGAGTTCGAGCGCGACTACCGGAATGCGATCATCGACTTCCGTAAGCATCTCGGCTGGTACACGAAGGGCCTTCCCGACGGACGTCGTCTGCGCACGGAGCTGTTCCAAGCGACCACGCTCGAGGACGTCGAGCGCCTGATCGAAGGATACCGAGCGGAAAGGGCCGAAGCGGCGTTGATCTAGCGCACCAGCGCGCTCGCGCGTCCGCGCGTGATCCGACGCGAGGACGCCCCCGGGAGCGAATGTCCCGGAGGCGTCGGTGCGTCGCGTCGGGATCGGCAGCTCAGCGCTGATCGCTCGACGAACGATCGCTCGTCGAATCCTGCGACGACTGCATGTCCGTCGTGTGCGAGGAGTCGAAGATGGTCGTCACGGACGTCGCCTGGAGCTCACGCTCCTCGAAGAGGTCGTCGTCCATCTCGCCGTGCACGGTGACGTAATCGCCGACCGCGATCTTCCGATATCCCTCGTCGTCGAGAGGATTGTCGTCCATCTCGCCCACGTCCACGGTGACCTCACGGGCTCCCCGGTCGATCTTGAACTCGTCGTCCCCGAGGATCTCCGTGACGGTGCCGCTCAGGGTGGTGCTGGCCTCGTCGGCCGGCTGCAACACGACGATGCCATGATGGGGGCGCCACCACGCACCCTGGTCCGAGTAGGCGTCCTCCTCATCGAGGGCGCTCGCATAGAAGTAGGTGTCCAGCTCGTGGACATAGACGCTGTTCGCCTCGATCGTCGCGGACTCGAACACGTCGTCGTCGATCGTGCCGTTGACGGTCACCGAGTCGCCTTCCATGAGAACGTAGGCGTCGGCATCACGGTCTTCGTCGTCCATCTCGACGGTGATCCGACCGTCGCCGTAGGCGAGCGTGAACGCGTCGGGTCGGACCGATTGCACGGTCCCGCGGATCGTGATCCAGCTGTCGTTCGGCCGTGCATAAGGATCCGGATTCCGGCTCTGGTCCTGGTTCTGCCCTTGGTCCTGGGCCGTGACCGACCCCGTGACGGCCAGCATAGCCGCCAGGACCATGGACGTGATCTTGGGCATCGAGCGTGTCATGAGTACCTCCTTGGTTCGCTTTTGGCCCAACGGTCGCGTACCAGGCGTGCAAGCGAGGTGCCGCCGCGCACGCGGGTTCGGCCCCCCCACACGTCCCGTCATCCCGTCCAGAGGACGACCCTCCCGGCGGGAGCGTAGGCTGCTTCGTATCGCATCGCCGCGATATGACGTGCGGTCTCGCCACGGCCGGGCCCCGGGACCTGGCTCGGGGTGGCGCCCCGGGGAGGGGCGCCGGCCCGAAGTGGGGCGAAGCGCTCCAGCACCGGGGAGTTATTCCACGGCAGCCGTAGGCGGAGGAACGGCATAAGTATTTACCAGGATTGGGTTTATAGTTTGGCGCGACCGTTGCTTTCCTTCCCGACGGCTCTGGATGGAGGTGGCGCTCGTGGAGGGGAACCAAGCGTGCGTGCTGGTTGCGATCGACTTCTCGAAGGGTGCGCTCGGCGCCCTGCGGGAGGGTCGGTGGCTCGCGCGCCGTACCGGCCTGGATCTGCGCGTGGTGCACGTCGCGGAGAATGGCTCGGCGTGGCCGCCGGACGCGCCTGCTTGGGACTGGCTGATGGCCGCCCCCGTCGAGCCCGGGATGGTGGCAGTGCGGCAGGGACTGCCGTGGATCGAGATCGTTCGCCACGCCCACGAGATCGCGGCTGCGGTGATCGTCCTCGGCAGCCACGGCGCGTCGGGGGTGCAAGCGCTGAGCTTGGGCTCGACCGCGAGCCGAGTGGCGCTGCGCGCACCCTGTCCCGTGCTCTTCGTGTCCCGCGCGGGCGAAGAACGTGAGTCGACTCAATCGTTACACCCACAAGAGGAGAAGCAATGAGCAGAGTGCCCATGAAGTCCGCCATCGTCACCGCGATCGTCGCGATCGCGGCATGTGGTGGAGATCCGCCGCCGCCCCCGGCTCCGACGCCGCCGCCGGCCCAGGCAGCCGCACCCGCTCCGCGGCCGCCGGCGCCGACGAACAACAACGCGGCGGACGCGGCGCGGCAGAGAGAAGCTGCGCTCGCGCAGATGCGCGCGACGCTCGCCGAGATGGTCTTCTTCGACTACGATCGCTCGGATATCAGGGCCGACTCGCGCGCCGTTCTGGATCGCAAGGCTCGCGTGCTGCGTGACGAGCCCACGGTCCGCATCCGCATCGAAGGGCATGCGGACGAGCGCGGCTCGACCGAGTACAACCTCGCGCTCGGCTCACGGCGGGCGGAGGCCGTGAGAGGCTACCTGACCGGTCTCGGCATCCAGGCTGCGCGTATCGAGATCGTCTCGTTCGGCGAGGGTCGCCCGCTGGAGCGCATGAGCAACGAGAGCTCCTGGTCCCGCAACCGGCGGGCCGAGTTCGCCGTCACCGCGGGATCGCTCCAGGCCGGGGGCTGACCGGCCGAGAGTGTCCCAGTCGGCGCGCTTCGGCAGCGCGGACGTCGATGCCGATGACGGAAGGGAGGTCCAGTCGCACGGGGCCCGATCGCTCCTCCGGGGGCGGTGGGGCCTCGTGCTCCTCCTGGCATGTGCGGGGGTGGCGGGGGTGGTGCACGAAGCGAGGACGTCCCGCCTCCAGGCGTCCGTCTTCAGTCACATCGCTTCGTCGTTCGGTTTCACGGTGGAGGAAGGCGTCAGCGACCGGATCAGGTTCCCGGCGGGTGGTCCTCACGATGAGCGCCTAGGTTACTCGCGGATCCCCGAGCTCACCGAGCGTCTCGACTCGCTCGGCTTCGAGCTCACGCACCAGGCGCGCGTGACGCCCTCGCTGCTGCGATGGATGCAGCGTGGCGTGTATCCTGTGCACGAGAGCAAGGCCGCCGCAGGGCTGCGCGTGGAGGACGAGTCGGGCCGAACGCTCGTCCGGGAGGCATTCCCGCTCTACGCCTATCAGGACTTCGAGGCGATACCCGAGCTCGTGTGGCGCACGCTGCTGCACATCGAAAGCCGCGGGATGCTGGATGACGGGGATCCCACACGCAACCCAGCGGTCGAATGGCATCGGCTCGCGATGGGGGCGGCCAGGATGGCGCTGCGTGAGCTGGGCGCCGAGGGAAACGTTCCCGGGGGAAGCACGCTCGCCACGCAGATCGAGAAGTACCGCCACTCCCCGGGTGGCATCACGGCGTCACCGGGCGAGAAGCTGCGCCAGATGTTGGCCGCGTCGCTGCGGGCCTACGGTGACGGACCGAGCACCTACGAGGAACGCCGGCGAATCGTCACCGAGTTCCTCAACTCGGTTCCGCTCGCCGGTCAGGTCGGGCACGGCGAGGTGGTCGGCTTGGGTGAGGGGCTGTGGGCGTGGTATGGAACGCCGTTCGCGCACGCGAACGACGTCTTGACGCACGCACCCGGCAATACGCTCGCCGAGCTGCAGCTCGCACGCACGTATCGACAGGTCCTCGCGCTGCTCGTCGCTCAGCGACGTCCGACGTATTACCTGGCGAGCGCGGAGGGCCAACGCGCGCTCACCAGGCTCACCAATGCCTACCTCGGCATTCTCGAGCGGGACGGCGTCATTCCTGCGCGATTGGCGGCGCTCGCGAGGAGTCTCCCCTCCGATCCCGTTCGTCGCGCCGCACCGAGCGCGGGCCCATCCGAGGACCCGGAACTGCCGCGGAGCGCGAGCTCCGTGCGCGCGAACCTCCTGAGTCTGATCGGTGCGCGCGGACTCTACGAGATGGATCGCCTCGATCTCACCGCGATGGCCACGGTCGACGCGGCCTGGGACGCCGCTGCGCGTGACGTGCTACGCGATCTCGGCGATCCCGAGTTCCTCGCTGCCGAGGGGTTCCGCGAAGCGTCGCTGCTCGCGGCGGGCGATCCCTCGGAGGTCTTCTATTCCGTTCTCCTCGTCGAGCGCACCGAGATCGGGAACGTCGTCCGGATCGAAGCGGACAACTTTCCGGGCGACATGAGCTTCTCGGACGGCTCGCGGCTCGAGCTCGGCTCCACGGCCAAGCTGCGCACGCTCACCACCTATATGGAGGTGATCGAGGAGATCCATGCCCGGTTGGCCTCCGCGGAAGCCGATTCTCTTCGCGTCTTCGCCGCGCGGGAGGACGTGCTCACGCGTTGGGTGGCGGCCCAATTACTCCGCACGCCGGGAGCGACGCTCACGGACGTGCTAGAGGCGGCGCTCGAACGCCGCTACTCGGCCTCGCCGCGGGAGCGCTTCCTCACCGGCGGCACCGAGATGACGTTCTCCAACTTCGATGCGCGCTACGATCAGGAGGTGCTCACCGTTCGCGAGGCCTTCCGGAGCTCGGTGAACCTGCCCTTCGTCCGGCTCATGCGCGATCTGGTCGACTACGAGCTCGGACGGCTCGGCGTCGCCGAGGTCCTGACGACGGATCAGCCCGAGCTGCGCCGAGCCTACCTCATGCGGTTCGCCGATCACGAGGGCGCCCAGTACGTGCGCCGGTTCCATCGCCGTTATGTCGAACGAACGGGGCCGGAGATCTTCTCGACGTTGCTCGCGGACCGCGGGCTGTCGGCGACTCAGGTCGCCTGGGCCGTGCGCACGGTCGCGCCGGACGCTCCCTACGAGCTCTTCGCCGATCTCGTGCGCACGTACGGAAGCGACGCGCCTTCGACGGAAGAGCGCATGCTCGCCCTCCACGCGCGGACGGATCCTACCACGCTGCCGCTGTCGGATCTGGGATATCTGGCGCGGATCCATCCCCTCGAGCTCTGGGTCGCGGGACAGCGCCTGGATCACCCGGCCGAGACGCTGCAGGTCCTGCTCGTCGAGAGCAGGGACGTGATGATGGACGTCTATGGCTGGCTGCTCCGTACGTCGCGCCCCCGTGCGCAGGATGTCCGCATCCAGACGGTGCTGGAGATGGAGGCGTTCCAGCAGATCCACGCGCGCTGGCGCCGCCTGGGCTACCCCTTCGAGGATCTCGCTCCGTCGTTGGGCACCGCCATCGGGAGCTCGGGTGACCGCCCCCTGGCGTTGACGGAGCTCGTGAGCGTCATCCTCGACGATGGCAGGAGGCATCCGACCGTTCGCGTCGCCGCGATCCGCGCGGCCGAGGATACGCCGTTCGAGACGCGGTTCCGGCGACGTCCGGAGGCCGGGCAGCGCGTGCTGGGCACCGAGGTGGCGGGCGTCCTGCGGCGCGCGCTCTTGGACGTCGTGGAGCAGGGAACCGGACGGAGAGCGCGCGGCGCGCTCACGGGCGCCGACGGCGAGCCGCTCACGATCGGCGGCAAGACCGGTACGGGGGACAACCGGGTGCGCGAGTACGATGCGCGCGGGCGCGTGCTCGCCACGCGGGTGGTGAACCGCACCGCTTCGTTCGTCTTCGTCGCGGGGGACCGCTACACCGGCGTCGTCACCGCCTTCGTGCAGGGGCCGCGCGCCGGGGAATATCGCTTCACCAGCGCGCTGCCGACGCAGGTGCTGCGCGCGCTCGGCCAGCGACTCGGGCCGCTCGGCGCCGCGGGCGCCTCCGTCCCGGACGGGGACACGCCCGCGACACCGCTCGGCCCCGTCCCCCCGCGCGTCGAGCGGCTGGTGGAATCGGAAGGACACCCGCAAGAGGAGGTGGATGGATCCGGCGAGCCGCACCTGATGGTCGTGGCCACCCGTGATCAGGTACGCTCTCCGTGAGAGCGCGTGTGTCCTGCGCGGTGGCCCTGGGAGCCGTGGCCGCGGTGTGGACCAGCACGTCGGACCTCGCCGCACAGATCATCGACTCGGATGTTCCACCGGCCGACGACGCCCCCGCCGAAGCGGCGGCGGAGCCGAGCGAGTGGGACCGGCTGGGATGGACGGCGACGGCCCTGGATCGGCTCCTCGCCGAGTCGGACTACCCGTCCATGCTGCTCATCTCGGCGCTCGCGAACGGCGACGAGGAGCCGAGCGAGGAAACCCTCACGCGGCTGACGCCCGTCGTCGCCCAGCTGTCCGATCCTTCCCTGGGCGCCGCCGGCCTCGATGCGGATGGCGACGGAGACGGCATTCGCGAGTGCCGGAGTGAAGCGGACGCCGCGCAGGGGGTGCTCTGCTCCATGGAACGGCTCGTTCCGGTCGTGCCTCCCGTTCTCGCGCGCGACGTGACCGAGGAGGGCGCTCGATTGTTGGCCGCCCTGTCTCCGTCCCCCCACGCAGGTTTCGAAGGACTCCGGACGTCGCGCGCCGCCACGGCTCCCGCCGCCGACCCTCTGCAGAGCTTCGCCGAAGATGCCCTGGAAGGAGTGTGGACCCGGCGCAAGGCGAGCCTCGCTGCCGACGAGCCTTCGAGCATCGACGGCGTGCTCGCGGGTATGCTGGGGTTCGCGCCCGCCGAAGGCGCGTCCGCACTCGTGCGCGCTCCAGCGCTGTCGAGGCTGGTGGGAGCCTATCCCCTCGCCGGCGCCGGATCGCCGGGGGTGCTCGGGGGCGGCGTCGACGAGGGATACCGAGCGTTCCTGGGCGGCGTGAGCGCCTCGCTCGGCGCGGCCTTGCGTGGTCCGGCTGCCGGAGAGGGGATCTCGGCGGTCCCTCTCGGATTCGGCTTGGCGACCGAACCGCCGACCGCGACCGCCGAGTGGGCCGCCGGGCGCGCGTACGTGTATCTGGCCACGCGCTCGGCTGCGCTCGGCGGCGCCGACGGAAGCACGACGCAGCGGATGGCCGCGCTCGGCGCCGCCGCGGTGGATCTGCGGCGCGGCACGGCGAGCTTTCCCGCGTCGCTCGCCGGGATGGGGCGCGACCTCGCGGTCGCCGCGCTCACCGGCAACGTGCTCGGGTTCGCGTCGCGCATCACGTCGTTCTTCCAGGGATCGCCCCTCGCTCTCGGCGGCTCCGCCGGACGCGACGTCGGTGTCCTGCGCGAGGGCATCGAATCGCTTCGCGGCGAGATGCGCGTGGGCTTCGCGGATGTGAACGAGCGCATCGACACCCTCTTCGGTGTCTTGGACGACCGCTTCGCTCGACTCCAGAGGCTCGCCGAGTCGAGCGCACGCGACACGCGGTCGGAGCTGACCGCGCTCCACGACGAGGTGCTCGCGTTGGGGGACCGGATGGAGAGGATGGACGCCGGCACGCGGTCCTACGTGCAGGCGGGATTCGATCGCGACTACTCGCGCACGCTGGTACGATGCCTCGAGCATCGTAACCGGTACGTGCCGCCGTTCGACGAGATGGAGTTCGGCGTATTCGCCGACTGCCTGGCCGACTTTCGGACGCGCGCCGTCGTGGATGCCACCGACGCTCTCCTCGCCGATCGATCGACGCTCGTGGACGACGCCTCCGTCGTGACGGCCTTGGCCCGCCAGTCGCCCTCCGACCTCGCGTACAGGCTGCCGCTCCTCGCGCGCATCGCGGAGCAGCGCTTCCACTACCCGGCGCTCGGTGGGGAGCGGAGCCTCGCGAACCTGTCCGAATGGATGGTCGCGGCCTCCGCGTACCTGGCGCTCCTCGACGACTGGCCGCTCCACGCGCGTGCCGTGAACGAGCGCGATCTGGAAGCGATGCGTGCCCTTGGCGCCGACCTCGGCCGCACGCTGCGCGCGATCACCGTCGATCCGGCCACCGGCCTGCGTTCTCCGCTTTTCGACCGGGTGCTCGCGTACTACGAGGAGCGACTGGACGAGCTGATCGACGAGGCGGATACGCTCGCCCGGCGCCATCGCCAGCAGATCCTCCTCCAGGTCGATCCGGAGACGCTGTTCGTGGACATGCAGGAGAGCGAAGGAGCCGGGCCCGCGCTCCACGTCCCCGGCTTCATCGCCGCCTCGGTACCGGCCGAGATCCGAACGGCCGCGGTTCTCGGTGTCGACGACGTGTCGATCGAATACCGCATGGAGCGGGAGGACAGCGTGAGCCGGAGCGCCACGCGCCATCGCTTCCTCTTCTTCGGTCGACGCCACGACCGCCACACGCACTCGCGCGTTCATGTCGTTCTCGAGCTGCGTTCGGGAGACCTCGGCACGGTCGCCCGATGGCGTACCGCCGGCCCGTTCGTGCTGACCCGTACGGAGGAGATGAAGGGCGATCACACGAGCGTGGATGTGGCGAAGCGGGTCGACCACGTCGGCGACGTGCTCGCGCACTTCCTCACGGCGTCCTGGCCCGCCCTCGCCGCGGATGCGGATCTCTGGACCCGGGATCTCGTGAATCAGGAGGCTGTGCCGACGCTCGAGAGGAGGATCGAAGACGAGTTGCGACGGCATGCCACGGCGGGGCTCGACGGCGTGTTCAACGCGATCTGCGCGGCCGACGCCGCACCCGGGACATTGTCGACGCAGGACATCGCGTCGGCGACGCGCATGCGGCGCGCGCTCACCGGCATGTCCGCTGCGCGGGCCTTGATCGAGGCCTACGCGCGG
This sequence comes from Gemmatimonadales bacterium, assembly GCA_050181335.1. GTDB lineage: Bacteria > Gemmatimonadota > Gemmatimonadetes > Longimicrobiales > Gaopeijiaceae > UBA2982. Next base: position 20,675 of record JBFXDG010000022.1, read on the forward strand.
CTCGCATTTCCCGATGCCCTGACGACGGACACGCAGGTGCGTGACGCCCTCCTCGGTGACGACGCCCTCCTCGACCGCACCAGCCTCTGCGACGTCGTGGCCAGCGGGGAGAGTGGGCTTCGCAGGGTCTGGCTCGACGAGGAGCCGGTCCGTCGTCTCGAGCTGTTGCGCGCGGGTATCGACGAGCTCCTCGTGCCGGCGTGGCCGTCGGCCCAGCCGACGCTGGTGGACGGCGTCCTGGAGCGCCTGGACTCGGCGATTCGCGTGCAGCGGCTGCGGGCGCGGGTGGCCACCGCGGGCTGAAGCGCCTACCGTGGTCGGACCGAAATCGAGCCCCGTGCAGACGATCCAGAGGAGGTCCGATGCTCTCGCGACGTGAGTGGCTCCGCATCACGGCCGGCACCGGCGCGGCACTGGGCCTGGACTGGCGCATGCTCGAGGCGCTGCAGTCCGGTCCGGTCCGCACGCGGCCCATTCCGTCCAGTGGCGAGCAGCTCCCGGTCATCGGGCTCGGCGGCCGTTGGATATCCGCCAACTCGAGCGCGGACGAGCTGGCGGGTCACCGCGCCGTGCTCCGCGCTCTCGCGGACGGCGCCGAGGGTGCCGGCCGGCTGTTCGACTCCGCAGCGGGATACGGCGGCGGGGGCTCGGAGGAGTACGCCGGCCAATGGGCGGCCCAGGACGGAATCGCCGACCGGATCTTCTGGGCCACGAAGGTCAACGTCGTCGAGGGAAGGGGATCGGGAGCGGCTGATCCCACCGCCGTGCGCGCCCAGATCGAGCGCTCGTTCACGCGCCTGCGCGTCCCCGTGATCGATCTCGATCAGGTCCACAACATGGGTGATCCCCCCACGCAGCTGCGCGTGCTGCAGGAGTACAAGGAGTCGGGCAGGATACGCTACATCGGTATCACGACGACGAGCGAGAACGAGTACGACGACCTCGCGCAGGTGATGCGCCAGTATCCCATCGACTTCATCGGCGTGGACTACGCGATCGACAGCCGGGCCGCCGAGCGCGTGCTGCTCCCTCTCGCCGCGGACCGCGGCATCGGCGTGCTGGTCTACCTGCCATTCGGCCGCAGCCGCATGTGGGCGCGCATCGGCGACCGACCGCTCCCCGAGTGGGCCGCGGAGTTCGACGCGCATACGTGGGCGCAGTTCATGCTCAAGTACGTGATCGCCCATCCGGCCGTGAGCGTGGCCTGCCCCGGCACCGGCGACGCCGAGCACATGATCGACAACCTCGGCGGTGGCCGTGGACGCCTACCGACGCCCGATCACGTCCGCAGGATGATCCAGCTCGTGGACGCGTTGCCCATGGCCTGACGCGCACGGTGGTGGACCGCAGCCCCCCCATCCGTGTATCATCGAGCAGCGTGTCATTCGGGGGCGTCACGGTTTCGACGTGTCTGGTGAGCGCGGAGTAGCGTGCCGAGGTCTCCTGGTCCTCGTTAAACCTCGGGTAACTTCATAGCTGCCAATTCAAACATGGCGCTGGCCGCGTAAGCTTCGAGCTTACAAGCCCGTTTCTTGGATTGCCTGCCCGAGGCGGTCCCTGAAGCGACGATAATTCGGGCTGGTCCCCGGGCGGTGCCGCCGCGTCCGGGGATGAGACACCAGGTGGCTGGTCGAGGGGTCGGCGGGTCGCTGGCCGCCTTCGGCGAGATCAACAGCGTCCTACGCACGTAGGGGCTCCGCAGGACCCAGTCGCGGACGCGGGTTCGACTCCCGCCGCCTCCACTGTCGCAACATACTCGAACCGCCGTCCGGGGCCTCTCCGGCCGGCGGTTTGAGTAGGACCATGCAGTCGATCGAGGTGCTCGCCACGTAATAGGGCCGCCCGATGTCGCCCGTAACGGGCTCGAGGCGGACCTGGCCTAGGAGTTCGCGGAGAAGGCGAGCTGACTGCTCGGTACGCCGCTCTAGGAGCTCCTGCATCCCTTCCAGCCGCTCCTCGATCCACTCTCGGGGCGGAGCTTGGAACACCTTCGCCCGCCTCCGCCGGAAGCCCTCCAACTCTTCCCGGAGGGCCTCCACCCTTCGCTCCGTCTCCACGAGGGCCTTCGCGAGGGCCTGGCTTCCGCGCCCCTCACCGATGAAGTCCAGGAAGTTCCCCAGCCGGCGCTCCTCGGCGCCGAGCTCGGCTTCCTTGACCCGAATGGTCTCTGGCAGGTCTGCGGAAAGCTTGGCGACCTCCTCCTCGACACGGCCGAGCAGATATCGGATGGGCTCGGTGCGGGAAAGCTGCTCCCGGACGGCTCCGAGGATCATGTCCTCTGCCAGGTTCCGGCGAACGAGGGCCCGGTTGTCGCACGCGCCCTTGGTCGCACCCAGGCAGCCGTAGTAGCCCCCCGCCTTTCCGCTCACCTGCGCGATGGCGGCACCGCAGACACCGCACACCATACCCCCGGACAGGAGGTGGGTCGGGAACGGCTTGTGGCGTCCCTTATGCCCCTTTGCGAAGCCCTTGCTGCCGGGCCAAGCCCGCCGAATTTCCTGTCGCCGGGCTTGAACCTGTTCCCACAGCCCTTCGGGCACGATGCGCAGAGAATCGTCCTCCTTGATGATCCATTCGCTCTGCTGCTTGGTGAAACGGCGTCGCTTCCCGGTCCGAGGGTCGCGGCGGCTCTCCGTCCGGTTCCACAGCCACCGGCCCACGTACTTCTCGTTGCCAAGAACCCTGCTGACCGTTGCCGACGACCAGCCTTTCGCCGAGAGAAGCCGGCCGGGAACATGCTCCTCGTTGAGCGTGCGGACGATGCGTGTTACCGCCGAGCCGTCGGCGTACGCCTCGAAGATCCGAAGCACGACCGCCGCCTCACGGGGTTCGATCTCCATCTTGTATCCGTCGGGCCGAGGGCGGCCCTTTTTGTCCATCCGGATCGTGCCGACGGGCACCGACCGGTAGCCGAACGTCCGCTCGCCGACGGAGAAGCCCCGCTCCTTCTGGCCGATCTGTCCGCGCAGCGTCTTCTTCTTCAGATCGCGGAGCTGGAGCTCGTTGAAGATGCCGCGGATCTGAATGCCGAGCGTGGCCTCTTCGTCGTCGCTGTCGAGCCCATCGGCGACGGAGATAACGCGGACACCCTCGAAATGCAGCTCGGCGATGACCGAGAGCATCAGGTAGTTGTCTCGCGCGAGCCGAGACAGGTCGTCGACGAGGACGATGTCGAACTGCCTGTTGTTGCCGGCGGCAATGAGCGCGGATAACCCGAGTCTATCTCGTCGGGCGCCCGACTGCGCTTGATCCGAGTAGATGTGGTCCTCGAGAATCGCGAAGCCCCGCTCCCGGGCGAGCCGCCGGCAGGCTGCGATCTGGTCTTCGATGCTCTCGGGGCGCTGGTTCTCGGAGCTGTAGCGGGCGTAGATGGCGGCACGCATGGTCAGTGGACCTCACTATCGTTGGGCGGCCCTCCGGAATCGGCAGCGAGCTTCATCAACCGCACATACTCAAGGGCCAGTTCCTCGGCTAGGTGGTCGAGGAGCGAAGTCAGGGCGGCATTCGTTGCGAAAGTCCACGGCTGCTCAGTTTCCGCCGGAGGTTCATTCCCAGCCGCATCTCGCCACACTGCCATAGGAAATAATAGTCAGTGTCTATCATAAGATCAAGTGGCCCCCACAGCTAGAAAGGGGGAGGGGACCGGCGAAAAGCGCTGCGCCGCCGGGCCCCTATAAGCCCGGTGCGGCGCAGCGAGCACATACGCGCCGCCCGCTTGCCTGTGGGCATCCTAGCCGGCACACTCCCCGAAGCGGACGAACCGAGGCCGCATTCAGCCTGGACCTCCGACTGGAGTTCACAGCTGGTGGCATGCCCACGCGCGCCCATCCATGCCACCGCGCACCTTCTTCATCTGGAAGTGACGGCGGAGAGACGATGACCATTCCCAAAGGCCCTCACGGTGAGCTGCGCGTGCTCGTCTTTGCCGCATCGCTACGGAACGGATCGCTCAACGCGCAGTTGGCGGAGCTCGCCGCACGCACAGCCGAGGAAGCCGGCGCGATCGTGGATCGTGCGAGCCTGCGCGACTTCGATGCACCTTCCTACGACGGGGACGCGGAGAGAGAGGGGCACGTTCCGTCGGGCGTCCACGAGTTCCGCCGTCGATTGCAGGCCAACGACGCGTTCATCGTCGCCGCGCCCGAATACAATGGATCCATGAGCGGCGCGCTCAAGAACGTTCTCGACTGGACGTCGAGGTTCAAGCCGCAACCCTTCGACGAACGCCATGGGCTGCTCATGTCCGCCTCGCCGTCGATGGCCGGCGGCAACCGGGGTCTCTGGGCGCTCCGGGTCCCGTTCGAGCACCTGGGGGCCCGGATCTTCCCGGACATGTTCTCGCTCGCCGCTGCGCATAAAGCGTTCTCCGACGGCGGTATCGCCGACCAGCAGCTGCAGGGCCGCTTTCGGACGAATGTGCAGGCGTTTCTTTCCCTGGCCGAGGCGGCCAAGCACTACCCCTGCATCAAGCGCGCGTGGGTCGAGTTCCTCGGGGAGACACCGGGCGAGGGCGCCGACCGTGTCGATCCAGCACCGGCCATGTGACGCGCGGGCTCACCAATTCAGTGGCTGGCGAGCGGCAGAATGCGAATCGTCGAACGCAGCGTGCGGTGGACCGGACACATTTGCGCGATCTCCAACAGTCTGGCGCGCTGCGCATCGCTTAGAGCTCCAGACAGCTGCAGCGACCATTGCACGTGATCCAGCCAGCCCCCCTTCGTCTCGCTCTCGGCCGAGTCGGTGGCGTAGACTCTGTCGTGCCGGAGCCAGATGGTTACCTGTTCGAGTGGCCAGGCCTTGCGTCGCGCGTAAAGCGCGACGGTCATCGACGCACAGCTGCCCAGGGCGGCCAACAGGAGCTCATACGGAGTCGGCCCCGCGTCGGTGCCGCCATTCGGTACCGGCTCGTCGGCGAGAAGACGATGCGTGCGCGTGGAGATCTCCTGCGCGAAGCCCTGTGCCGAACCTGTGACGACGACCTCGGTCTCGTGACGCATCGTTGAACTAGACAAGTCGGTGGTCCCCTCCGTCCCTACGCCAGGCGCAGGATCGGCTTGACCACCTCGCCGGACTTCGAGTCGGCGAGCGCCAGCTCGATATCGCCCAGCTCGTAGTACCGGACCAGCTCGTCGAAGGGAAGCGCCCCTGCTCGTAGAGCTCCACCAGTGCGGGGATGAGCTGGCCCGAGCGCCCGCCGCCGCCCAGCACGCCGACGACCCGCTTGCCCCAGAGCTGGGGCTCTGCTCCGTAACCCGGCTGTACAGCGCAATGGCCGGCTGGTAGGGCGAGTGCTGGGCGCTGTCTCGGACCTGAGATCACCCCTCCGTTCACTCCAATTCGAAGCAGGCGGGGGGGCGCGTTGATGCTTCTCCGACGCGCTGATCGTGTTCGTTCTTAGTGGCTCCCGCATGCGCCCCGAGACCCCTTCATCACCCAGGCTGCTTCACCAAGCTCTCGAGTATCGCGAGCTCGTCGTGAAACTCATGACTGCCGTTTCGCTCCGCCCTCTGGCGCGCCGTTGCGAGCAGCGGAGTCGCGTCGAACGAGTCTGCGACAAGGCCAAGAGCGAAACGTGCCACGGCGTCATCTGCGTCAGCCAGTAGCGGCACCACGACAGTTGCGCCGAGGGCGATGCCGTCTCCCCAAAGCCCTTCGATTGCGGCACAGCGCACGGAGGTCGACAGCCGCGGGTCGCGAGCGGAGCCCACGAGATCGAATACGTCGACGGCTTTGGGTCGTGCTGCCGCGATCTGCGTGAGCGTTGAAATGGGATCTATGGAATTGAGGGCGCGGGGCAACATCGAGAGCAAGAACTGACTCGCAGTGGCCTGAATGCGCACGGCCCCGAGTATCTCCGTAGAGTTCGGATTACTTCGAGAAACCAGGAACGTTGGTTTGTGCTGCGCCGACGTTCGGGCGGCGCTTCGCAAATGCGGGTCGCGAAACGAAGACCCGATGAAAATGATCACGTCGGCTCGCTCTGCCGCGTTCAAGAATACTTGTGACAGCCTGAGGTAGGGTGGGCGCGTAACGCGCTTTTCTCGAGACGGTAGTATGAGTGCGGCGGTCAATTCCTGGCTTACTGAAGGAAGACGTAGGGCTCCGCCCCCGAAGAGAGGCATTGGATGCCGCAGCTTCACCGGCTGGCCGGGCCTCCCTCCGAGTTCGTACCAGTCCGTCGACCCGTGAAGCTTGAGAAGTGTGACACATCCGTTGCCCGCAAAACCGTCGCTGCTCGGAAAGTCACACCAGGAAGCCACTTCCGATGTGCCAAATGGCTCAAACCCATCCCGCAATGCGAGCCCCATTGCGTTTGCTGCCAGCTCTATCGCGCGATCGTAGTTGGTGGTAGCGACGACAACCTCATGGCTGGTCGTGCTTGCGAGCACCGAGGACCACATGAGCTCGGCCCCCGAGGATGTGACACGCTCGCACGCATGTTGCACGAACCATTCGACTTCCGATTGTAGAGAGCGAGCGCGATTCATCCCCACTTGATCAAAGCCCAAGGCCTCAAGTGCTTCGGAGGAGCCGCAAACTCCATCGAGTTTCTCGATCAGATCCTCCAAGTCCTGTTGATCATGGAGCAGGAGACCGAGAAGCTCTGGCTCGACCTTCCACGCGCCAACATGGCGCCGGAAGTCCATTGCCAATTGAGCCATCGCTGGTACGCCGAGCTCTACCGACGCGCCGGCACCGGCGAAGACCAGGATCTTCACCCAACCAACTCTCTGAGGTGCCGTCGCTTCACGAGGCCGAGCAACTCAGCGTTGGGCTGCTCGAGTCTTGCCACTTTGGACACCTGGGACAGGTAGGCGGCAGCGTGGAGGGCCGTTGCTTCGAGCAAGGCTCCCCGGCCCCGGTTGGCGTCAAGGACATAACGAGCGATCTGCAGCCCGTTGGCTGCGTCAATGTTGATGAGAAGACGTGTTCCAACACGAAGGACGGGGGGGCCGTCGGACCCGAGCCGGGCCAACTCTACCGGCTCAGCCCCCCCGTATACGACTTGTACGGGACGAACACCACTCAGCACCGTTTCCGCGTGTTGATCAATGCGCCTTAGCTCAGGGAGTTCACCAGCGAATACCCTGGCAATGAGATCGGCGGTAGTTGCGAAGTAGTTTCCTGCCCCCTGGAGCCACGATTTTTCGCGGGTCAGACCTCGAACCACCGGCGCGCCAGTCTCGCGCAGCAGGCGTTCAGCGCTCTTAATTAGATCATTCGTCCGCGACTCGTGGCGTTGCGATGCGACCCAGATCGGGCCCGAAAGTTTGATGAGATCTTCAACGGCCGCCGGTCGCCATTGTCCGGAGCCGAATACCTCGAAGGCCGGAAAGCGTCGAAAGACGCCATCCCACTTTGCCGCCGCGTCTTTGTAGCGATCTTCTCGAGGCACAGACAGCCACATGGTCGCAAATCGCTTTACGGACCACTCACTCATGCGGTTCTCGTTGAACGCAATCTCCAGAAGTGCTGCCAATGCACGGAGCACCGGGGGATGACAGTGATCCAAAAAGGCCGAGATGCGATTCTGGAAGTCGTCTCCGACGAAGCCTTCACGATTTAGGCGGGGCGGAAACGCCTTCGGATCTACATGCAACGAACCCCGTAGCCCCCAGCAGCCATCCTTCGCGAAGTCCTGCACGAAGACACCTCGGTACAGTACCGCTACGCTGGCAGATCCCGTCATGACACCCCAGCCCGATTCAGTGGAAACAGGACCGATCCGGGCCGCCTCGATGCCAGGGGGAAGCGAAACGTCGATGACGGGCGCGTTGACCAACGGATCTCCGCCCTGAGGAACCGGCTTTCCATCTGGCCCTTCAACCGCACTCAGCCCGTGCACCTCACGGCACCAATGCGGGAACTGCTCCTCAAGGAGCTCAAAGGTCTCGGAGTTGCGAACGAATAGGCGGAGGGTTGTCCCTTGCTCCGTCCTGGCCGGACTGAACTCAGCGGCACCGCCACTGATGAACATGTCCTTGTGAAACCGAAGGCCAATCGCTGCTTCGCTCCCGGATGCGGTCTCGATCTCGAAAGAATCGGCCGCCATGAAGTAGCTGATCACGCCGATGCCAAATTCTCCGACCTCTCCCTTGCCGTGGGGATCAAACTCAGCCGCGGATGCTCCGATGCGCGTGAAGAGGTCGGTGACCGTAGCACGAGTCATCCCATCACCGTTGTCGGATACCTCGAAAACGTGATCGTCCCGGGAGAAGACGACTTTGATCAGCGGCTCGTGCTGCGGGTCGGCGCTGTGGCGCCGGTGCGTCGCGTCGAGAGCGTTAAGGACGGCCTCCCGGAGGCTCGCGCTCGCGTTGGAGTAAAAGCGATCGCCGGTGAGGAGTTTGAGGATGCGTGCCTTATCGAGGGAGAACTCGGGTGGCCATGGACGCTCGTCGACCATTGTGTATCCATCCCAGGGGTGAGGCAGGCGTGCGAGAATCGGGACTTTATTGTCCTAACGGTCTCCCGGTGTTTCATGATCGTCCCGCGCCGTATAGCTATTCCACTCACGGCGTGCCGCACGTCCCTCAGGTGCGCGGCTCACACGGTCGAGTGCTTCGCATCTACTCGATCGCATTCGCTGCGGAGGTGCCGCGCGTGCGCTCGCCAGTCGATCTCTGGCAGAAGCATCGGGTCCCAACACCTATCCAGGTACTCCGCGAAAGTCCTAACGCGCGAGACACGTCCCCCTGTGGATTGCTCCTCGACGATCAATGACCGATAGTCGTCTATCAAGATTGGGGTGTCGACTATCACGGCATCAACGTACTCGAACATTCCCGGCAGTCTCTTTGCCGAGTAGGCGCCCGACGTAGTTATCCGCAGGCGATCAAGCGTCTCCCAGTCAGCGTCGCGATGGAAGCTTGGGCCGGCAAGCAAACCCTTTGAGCCGGCGTTGCGAATCGCGTGTGCAATGGCGCGGACCTGGAACCCAAGCCCTTGGAACTGAGCGTAAATCTGCTCGGTGCGGACAAAGCCCTCCGTACCAGCGCCACTGCCTGCCCGCTCAACGAACCCCAGGACGGAGGGCAAGAGAAAGTGCTCGCGCGTGTCGACGCTGGAGACGTCAAAGAGATTGACTACCGGCGACGTGGTGGGATCGTAGTGCTCGTTGTCACCGTACATCAACGCCCGAAGAAACTCGTGACGTGGAAGCGTATATCCGGTGCCATCCAAAATTCGGAAAATCTTACCCGTGTCCACGTGCCCACTGCCGACGAACGTGGCGACAAAATCAAGAGCGCGTCGAAGGTTTCCGTCACTGAGGTTATCGATTAGTTCGACCAGTTGGTCACCGCGGCCCATGGCTTCCGAAAGCATCTCGAGGTACTGCTCCAGGCTCGACACCTTCAGGGTCAACCCCTTCGGGAAAGTGGGCAGCCGGCCAGTTTCCCGAAGCCTTTCCAGTGCGTAGGCGAGACGTTTGGTGATTACCTGGTCAACGCGAGGCGGTTCGATGGTGAACACTCGCGGCTGATATGCCGATAGCGGACCCGCCGCCCTTGACTCCCGGAAAGTGTCCGGGCGGAGGGCCACGAATACCGTCAGTGGCCAGTCCTCTGCGAAGGCGTGGCCCATTACGAACACCTGCTCCTGAAAGTGTGCGGGGCGCTGGTCGATATTGTCCAGAAAAAGCACCACCTGTCGGTTCTGCCCTCGGACGATGTGCTCCAAACACGCTTTCAAATGCTGCTCTCGGTCGGCCATCAGCTCCGCGAGGAAGTCGATCTCCTTCCGACCGAACTCGTCGGGGTCGATGTCGCGAAGGCCGCCAAAGACGCTTGAGCCGAATTGCTGCAACCGGAGATTGTGAACGCCTCTGACGAAAAGGTTGTCGGTGACGTCGATGTCGTACTTTTCCCTCAGTTGCCGCTGAATCTCGCCCGCGACGTATGCGGTCAGATCATCCGCGATTGCCGGCTTCTTAACGAAGTCGACGTACAGCACCACGGCGCGATCGAGCGCCTCACGGGCATCGACGTGAATCAGGTGAAGGATGAACATCGACTTTCCAACACCGACGTCCCCGACCAGCACTATTGGGCGCCGGCTGAGCCCTGCCACGAGGAGGTCTCGCTCGAGCTCTGGCTCAACGCCCTTCTTTGTTCTGGCGGGGGTAGTAGTTACTCGTGCTTCCTTCTCGAAATGGGTGGAGTATCGAGTCTTCAATATCTCGCGGCTGACGAGCGCATACTGCGACAACGCACCGCTGACGCAATACGTGTCGCGCACGAACTCCTCCTCGTACTCGGGTATGCGTGCCACGTCCTCGAGAAATAGTCCTCCCAAGATTTGGAGTTCGGCTGCCTGCGGATTTCGGTTCTTGTAGCCTGGATAACCCACGATACGACTCGAAAGTCGCGGCGGCGGGGGCTGGACATGTTCCGCGTCCAGCAGGTAAAACGCACCGCGACCAACCAGGCCAGCCGGAGAAAGCGCGTCCCAGACCCTCTTGAACCGCTCTTGCATGGCTTCGAGCGACGGAAATACGAGGCACATGCCGTCTTCTGGCGGGACGCCGTCCTGGCGGGACGCGATAAACACCACCAACTGCGTCCCATTGGCGACGGCAGCCACGGCTATTCCCCGGCTTTGTGCGTACTCCATCGCCTGATTGACCGCGGCGAAGGCATCGCCCTCCAGATCAGCGAGCGTGCGCAACCGACACTCCGGCCGATCGAAGCCGATTGGCAATTCGAACGCCAGACCTTCGCGTTTCGCCTCAAGGAGCCCCAGCTTTCGGTCCCCCCCCAACTCATAGTCCGAGTATTCGCCGCGGAAATGGCGTTCTGCTTCGACGAGTTCTCGCGGCCACCCAAGGACGTCGATGAGCAGGCGATCGATAAGGTGTAGCCGCGTCGTTGCTTCGTTCCGAGCTCCCGGGTTGTCGCGCGCCCAGATCACGAGCCGCGCCATCTCATCGGCAGCTATTTCGTAGTCCACGGTCAACAGCGTGTGTGAGGGGGCGGAGCGGCGAGACGGGCCAATGGTGGTTCGACGCAGCGACCAACGCCAGTCCAGCTGCACCGTTTCCCGTAGTTGCCAAGGCCATAGCGGTGCGACCGCTTTGAAGCCAGAGGCTCGCGACGCAACGCCAGCCCTCCGGTCAGCAGCTAAGCCAATAGCCTGGTGATGAGACTCTGGTCGGGTCCTCGCCACGAGCTAACGACTGCATCCAAAATGCATCCCGGCGGGCGGCGAGAGCCGGCGGAACACGGGCGCTGACCGGCGGAGCGAAGGGAAGGTCGTTAAGGATGAGGCGGACTCCGCCGGATGGCTGCCACGCTCAGCTTCAGATCCCGACGGCCAAGTCTGCCTAATTGACTTGCCAGTCCACAGGGAGTTGCACCCACACGCGGACGGGGCGCCCGTTTCGGCGTGCAGGCTCGAACCGAATCATGGGTGCCAGCGCGACCGCCGCCGCTCCAAACTCGGGATGCGTGGCGCTCAGCACCTTCAAGCCTTCGAGCTCGACTCGACCCTGGGTGTCCACCATGAGTTGTAGCACGGCCCGGCCCTCGATTCCTGCCGACCGAAGGATCGGCGGATACAGCGCGCGCATACGGCTGGCCAGCTCGCTTGTGTTCTTCAGCTGAGGCAATCTGTCCACGACCGCGAGCGGCACGGGCGCCGCCACGGTATCGACCGGTGGTTCGTAGACGCTTCCGACCCCTCCGGGCACGCCGACGCCGCTGAAGTCCCTCGCCCTCACCCTGAAGGTCGATGGCGGCGGGATCCTTACGGGGATCTCCCGCGGCAGCTCCAGCTCCTGGAAGCCCAGCGCCAACTCGGGTTGCGCGGGTGCCGCAGGCGCCTTCGGTGCGTCGGGAAGTGGAGGCGGCTCGGTGGGGAAATCGGTCGGAGGAGGAGGGGGCGCTTCCTCTGGGAGAAGGATGTAGGTCACCGGCCCTTCCACCACGTTCTCGGCGGGTGCTGGGCGGCTGCTGATCCAGAACACCCCCAAGAGCAGCGTCGCATGCAATCCCGCGGCGACTCCACCCCATCCGGACATGGACAGCGGGCGTCGTTCGGGGCTCGACGCCATCAGGTGAGCGAACATGGCTACCACCTCAGCTCAGTGCACGGTCAGTACGGGGCAGGGCGCTTCGCGGACGACGCGCTCTGCCACGCTGCCGAACAGGAGTCGTGAAGGCCCCTTGCGGCCGTGCGTGCCCATCACGATCAGGTCGACGCCTTCAGCGGCCGCGTGCGCCACGATCTGTGCGCGCGGATCCCCGACCTCGACCGTCTTCCTGAGGTAGCGAGAGCGTGTACCCTCCTCGGCGAGGACCTCGTGGAGCTTGGCTTTCGCGCCATCGACTCTCTCGCCGACATCATCGACGGAAGGGAGGGCGACAGGAACCGCGCCGAGCCCGGGGGCGGCCGGAGCAGCAATTGGGGAATGGGCGACGACGTAGAGCGCCTCGACCGACGCTCCCACGCTCGGTGCCAGCTTCTGGGCAAACTCCAGCGCGTGCCGCGCCGGCTCACCGAAGTCGAACGGCACCAGGATCTTCTTGATTCGCAGCGGTGCGTCCGCTGCGGCCTTTGATGGCGCGAGCATTTTCTTCGACATCGTTCGCTCCGGAAGACGGGCCGATACGTCAGCGCACGCTGATCGTGCCCGTCATGGTGGGATGGAAAAGGCAGCTGTAAGCCAGGTGTGCCACCGCCGGCACGACGAAGGACCACGACGCACCAGGCGCGACCAAGCCCGAGTCGATGCCGCCCTCGCCGGACGTGGCCGTATGCGGCACGACGTCGTGGTTGATCCAAACGAGCGTGTCACCCGCATTTGCCTCGAGCACGCCAGGCTCGAAGGCGAATGCGCGCATCGCGATCTCATAACGCGCGGGCTGCGGCCCATCCGCGCCCGCGACGACGGCGATCGCGAAGGCGATGACAAGGGCGAGAGCTGCGGCGCCGAGCAGCAGCCACGCGCGCACGAATCGGAGAATCACCTCTCGCTCCCCAGCTCGGCGGCGAGTCTCCGCGCGTGCGCGAGATGAGCCACGATGGCGGGCCGCACTCCCTGTAGCAGCGCCTTCAACTCCGCGTTACGGGCCTGCGGGATGAGGACACCATCGAGGGCGTTCAGCACCGCCTGGTGGTACGCCACCTCACGTGCGATGTAGGATCGGTCGAAAGAAGTGCCCCTTAGATCATCGATCTTGGCGCGTGCTTCGTCGGCGTCGTCGCGCAGCGAACGGCTGACGTCGTTGTCCTGCGGTGTGATTCCCAGGCGGCTCGCGAGCGCTGCAGCCTGCTCATTAACCGCAGTGTGATCCCTGATCATGGTGCGTGCGAAGGCCCTCACCTCCCCGTCCTGCGCGTGCTCGAGCGCCAGGGTTCCTGCTTCTACGATGGCGTTCGCGGTCACGGCGACGTGCGCGATCTGGGGGTCGCTCAAGTCCTGGCCCGAAACTCCCACCGTTGTCACTAGAAGGGTCAGCAGAGAGGCCCCTGCTGTTACTAGAACGGTCAGCAGAGAGGGCCCCGTGAGGGAGCGAATCGTCGACATTGTATCCTCCAAATTCGAAAGTGCGTGAGTGTCTGCCGGCGCCTGAGGGATCAGCTCGGTGGGCCTTGTATCTCAGCGGCGGCACGCAGGCGCAGCTCGCGTTCCGCCCGGAGCCAGTCTCCGAGGTCGTCGTCAGGCTGAGCACCTCGTTCGATGTACAGCTCGTAGGCCCGCAGTCGGATCTGCTCATCGATCGAAGGATGCGCTCCATTGGTCTCTGACTCTTCGTGCGCGAGCACACCGACGTGCCCATTCGCAGCTGAGTCTTCTTCCTTCTTTGCGTGGCGTGACATGCTGATCTCCTCTCGAAACGGTGACCGTGGCGAGCGCGACGATCGCGCTGCTCTGTCCTCGTAGACGCATGTTAGTCGACCAGGCATGAAGGGAATGTGAAGGAAGCAAGAAAAGGCCTTCACGTCGCCGTGGCTCCCGAGAAAACGACACGTCTCGACCTCGCCACCCTTGGCCCCTCGTTTGCTCGCTGCGCTCGTTACGCGCTGTCCGTCTCCAGATGGTGCCGGCGGGCGAGGGAGCCCCACGCAGGCGGATCGCTCGCAGGGAAGGTCATGTCGAGCGCTGCATCGATGGCAGCTTCCAGAGGCCGCTGGGCGTTCGTCTCCCCGCGAGGGAGCAGATCCTCCGAGGATGCGCCGAGCTCGCTCTTGACGCTCGCAAGCGCTGGCAAGCGAGCTTCCCCCGTGGTGTGCTCGCGTTTCATACGTAACACCTTTGCCTTGGTGGAGCTTTCGGGGTTCGTTGCGGCAGGCTTACGTTCAGCGAGCCTTGCAGAGACTAGCCAAGCCGCCGTGAAGAAAGCGTGAAGGCGGCCGAAAGCTTCGCTTAGCGACCGCCTCGCTCCGCCGCAGGATCCTCGAGTATGCCCGCACCATCGGTGGCCAGTGCTACATCGACACGAGAGCGGCTCCGGGAGCTGTTGGCAGCCATGGCTCCGCTCGTGGCCGAAGTCTCGCTCGACGGAGTGGTCCGCCGCGTCGTGCGTGTCGCTGCCCAGGTCATTGGGGCGCGGTACGCGGCTATTGGAGTCGTCGGCCCCGACGGCAAGACCCTGGAGAGCTTCACGGCCCACGGCATCGATGCGGATGTGGCGCGGCAAATCGGACACCCACCACGCGGGGAGGGCATTCTCGGTCTCGTCATGAGGGAGGCCCATCCGATCCGATTGCCGGACCTGACGGCGCATCCCGACTTCCAAGGGTTTCCCCCGCACCACCCGCCAATGCAGTCGTTTCTCGGCGTTCCGATACTCGGGAGCCTGGGCGTGTTCGGGAACCTATATCTGGCAGAGAAGACCGGAGGGGGCTCCTTCACGTTGGAGGACGAGGACATCGCGATTCTCCTTGCCGCCACGACCGCCGCTGCGGTGGAGAATGCGCGTCACCATGAGGAGAGTGCGCGGCTCCTGACAGAGGTCCAGCAACTGCACCGCGCTCGTGAGCGGTTCTTTGCGATGGTGAACCACGAGCTCCGGAATGCGCTGGCGGGTGTCCTTGGCTGGTCGGAGATGCTGGTGCGGAAACGGGATCCCGCAACGGTGCCACGAGCCGCTTTCGAAGTCCTGGACTCGGCGCAGTACGCCGTCACCCTGATCAATGACCTCTTGGACTTGAGCCGCCTGGACGAGGATCGCCTTCAGCCAGTCATCAGGGCGGTTGAACCCACCTCGATCGCCACACGCGCGATGAGTGTCGTGACCCCAGCGGCGGAGCGGAAGCAGATGACGCTGCAACTGGCGGCCGACACGGGGTTGCCTAACTGCGAAACCGATGCCAGCAGGGTCGAGCAGATCCTCGTCAATCTGCTCGGAAACGCCATCAAGTATGCTCCTGAGCGCAGCACGGTCCATGTCAGCGTCACGGCGGCGGACAAGCGAGTCGTGTACACGGTGGAAGATGCGGGCCCCGGCGTACCGGCAGATGATGTCGAGCGGATTTTCGACATCTACGTCACCAAGGTGGGCGAAGAGAGTCGCGGCCTCGGTCTGGGCCTACCCCTTTCGCGTCGCCTCGCCCGTCTGCTGAGGGGCGAGCTCCGCGCCGTTGCCCTTTCCGGAAAAGGGGGCTGTTTCGTTCTGGAGGTCCCTGCGACTGAATGATGAAGAAATCTTCACGTCAGTTTCCTGTCCCGCTGAGTGTCACGGAATAGATATAGAGTCATGAAAGTTCTTGTCGTGGAGGACGACCGCAAAGTTGCGGGATTCATCGAGCACGGATTGCAGGAAGAGGGATACGTGGTCGACCTGGCTCGAGACGGCAACGAGGCCACCATGCTCGCGCATATCAACGAATACGACGTCATCCTGCTCGACGTGGTCCTTCCGAAGAAGAATGGCTTTCAGATCGCCGCGGAGCTCAGACGAGAGGGGCGCACGACTCCCATCCTCATGCTCACATCCCGGGACGCCCCTGAGGACGTCATCCGTGGATTGGATGCGGGCGCGGATGATTATCTCGCCAAGCCATTTCCGTTCGACGTGCTGCTGGCTCGAATCCGGGCGCTATACCGTCGTGGCGGTGCGGAGCGGCTCGACGTGCTGCGGTACGGCCCGGTGGCACTCGATCGGTTGCAGCACGTCGTAACGGTAAACGACAGGCAACTCGATCTCACGCCGAAGGAGTTTCAGCTTCTCGAATTCTTCCTCCTGCATCCAGAAGAGGTGGTGCGTCGCACGACTCTTCTCGAGAAGGTGTGGGAGATGCACTTCGATCCGGATAGCAACGTCGTCGACGTCCACGTTGGAAACCTTCGACGAAAGCTGGCGGCAGCAGCAGGTGAACAGTTGCTGTCGACGATCCGCGGCGTTGGGTTCACCCTCCGTAGTATGGGAGGCCGGGAGTAGTCGAGTTGAGCGGTTCACCGTGACGGATTCGAAGGGCGGGCCCCAGTCACGGACAGCGCTTCTCGGAGCATCTGATTGGCATACCCCCACTCGTTGTCGTACCAGCTCATGATCTTCACCAGATCCCCGTCGATGACTCTGGTTAGAGCGACGTCCACGACGGAGGCCCTCGGATCACCGATGATGTCCGAGGAGACGAGCGGCTCATCCGATACGCCCATGACCTCTGCGTAGCGCTCGGTGAGGGCCTCGGCAGTGAGGATCTCGTTCACCTCGGCGACCGTCGTCCGACGCCGTGTGACGAAGGTGATGTCGGCGATGGACCCGACGGCGATCGGCGCACGGATGGCGACGCCGTCGAAGTGCTCTGCGTACTCGGGCAGCGCACGGGCAGTGGCGCGTGCAGCTCCTGTGGAGGCGGGAACGAGGTTCATGGCGGCGGCCCGACCGCGCCGAAATGGCGTGCTCTGCCCATCGACGATCGACTGCGAAGCTGTATATGCGTGCACGGTCGTCATCGCAGCCTTGGTGAATCCAATGCGACGCCCGATGATTTCGACGATCGAGGTGATGCAGTTCGTCGTGCAACTGGCGCAGGAAATGATGCGGAGAGAGTCTTCTCCGACGTTCGCGCCGTGTACGACAGTTGGCACATCGGCGTCGCTGGATGGTGCTGACAGGACCACCGATGCGTGCGCCTGCTTGGATGTGCTTCTCCAGGTCCTCCCGACGGGTGAGTGCCCCCGTGCACTCGAAGACGAGGTCGACACCCAGCTCCGTCCATGGGAGTTGGACGGGTCGGACTCGCTGAATACGGGAAGAACGCGGCCGCCGACATGCAGTTGATTCTCGACGGCCAGGACGGGCTTCGGATAGCGCCCATACACGGTATCGAAGCGGAGGAGGTAGGCGAGATTCGCAGCGTTCACGAGGTCGTTGACTGCCACTACCTCGAGAGTGGGCTCCTCGATGACCAACTTCAGAATGGCACGCCCGATGCGCCCCAGTCCGTTGATCGCGACTCTAGACGTCATAGCGCTGCCTCTCGAGGGGGAGCTTTTCGCACGACCGGGCCGCGCCTTTCGCGCACTCTTCGACGGAGACCTCGAAAAGTGCGGCCGGCCGGGCACTGAACTGCCGCTTCGCTAGCTGGCTGCGTCGTCCGGCGTCTCCGACACCGGCCCCGCGCGTACCTCTCGTTCGGCCTGCAGCCAGTCTCGGAGGTCTTCGTTCGGCTGGGCACCTCGCTGGAGGTAGAGCTCGTAGGCTCGTAGCCGGATCTGCTCATCGATCGAAGGATGTGCACCGTTGGACTTCGAAGCTCTCTCGTGGAGCTGACCGGTGCGGAAGTTTACGAATGAGTCCTTCCTTGCAGCCGTCTTCGTGTGGTGTGACATGCTGAATCCTCTCGGATAGTGACCGGGGCCGGCGCGAGGATCGCGCGCCTCGCCAACGCATCTTGGTGAACCGACCGTGAAGAGAACGTGAAGGAGGCAAGAAGTGCCTTCATGCCTTGGTGGCGCTGTCACGCCCTGCGCCTCAAGACGTCGTGAGATGCGCCAAGGAAGAAAGAGCACTTCGCGATCTCTTCATTTCTTCTTCAGGGTCGCCCGACTAGCCTTCATGCCATGCTCGTGACGAACCGCACGTCCACGACGATGCGGCGTCGCAGACACGTAAAGGGAGGTCATCATGACTCGCGGAGATTTTCTGACCAAGCAACAACTCGACGTGCTGGAGGCGACGCTATTGAGCGAGCGCGATCGGCTGGAGCGCTTTACGGAGGTGGATGGAGGGATGGATGCATGGATGACGACTGGCGACGCTGTCGCGACGCTGGTCGCGCGGGAGGTGGGCACCGTGGTCCAGGCGCGCGCACAGACGCGCTATGCCGCGATCGTCGATGCGCTGGACAGACTCGCGACCGGACCGTATGGAATCTGCGTCGGCTGCGGCCGCCCCATTGCGTATGGGCGGCTCATCGCCATGCCTGAGGCGTTGCAGTGCATCACCTGCGCAGCGCGAGCGTGAACCGCGTAACCCATGAAGTACCGCGCTCGCGCGATTGTCGGTAATCAGGAATCGGGGAGGGTGGCGACGGATGAGAAACCCGAGGACCTCCCTGCTGCCGCCACGCGCCGGGCAGAGCAGAGGAAGCTCGTGGTTGCCGAGCCCGGACCTCGCCCAGCGCGACCGGCACCCGTGCACGGGTGCCGGCCGATATGGGCGTCATTGAAGAGATGTGACTGGACCTCGGTAAGGTCGGAGCCGCCACCACGACGAGGAACGCACGATGGCAAGGCAAGAGAGCGCTGGCTCGTCCGGATCCCTGCATCGCCGGCTGACGCTGTCCCTGCAGGCCTTCCTGCTGGTCGGTGCCGGGCTCGCCGTTTGGCAAGGGCTATGGCTCGGAGCCGTGACCACCTTCGCCGTCGTGCTGCTGACCCTCGCTCCGGTCCTGCTCGGCAAGCGGTTCAACGTGTTCATCCCGCCGGAGTTCGAGGCGGTGGCAGGCCTCTTCATCTTCGCCACGCTGTTCCTCGGCGAGGTCCGCGATTACTACAACCGCATCTGGTGGTGGGACATCACTCTACATATGGCGTCCGGCTTCCTGCTCGGCATCATCGGGTTCCTCCTCGTGCACGTGCTGAACGAGAAGGAGGACATCGAGCTCGACATGAAGCCCGGGTTCGACGCGCTGTTCGCGTTCCTGTTCGCGTTGGGAATCGGCACCGTGTGGGAGATCTTCG
>JBFXDG010000023.1:0-37232 GCA_050181335.1 Gemmatimonadales bacterium
AGCGGGTGGGGATGGCGCACCGGATGCAGCACTACCCGAGCCAGCTGTCGGGTGGTCAGCAGCAGCGGGTGGCGGTGGCGAGGGCGATCGTGGGCAAGCCGCTGATCCTGCTCGCGGACGAGCCGACGGGTAACCTGGACTCGAAGAACGGCGGCGCGGTGATGGATCTGCTGAAGGAGCTGCACGCCGAGGGCGCGACGATCTGCATGGTGACGCACGATCCGCGCTATGCGCACGTGGCCGACCGCTCGATCCACCTCTTCGACGGCCAGGTGGTCAGCGAGGACGACGTGCGCAAGGCGCAGGAGCTGGAGCAGGCGGGCTTCGATTTGCACTAGTCCGCAGGAGCGCGCGGGAGGCAGCCCTCTGAGCTAGGAGCTCCGACATGATCCGCGATCTGCGTCATTCCGCGCGTACGCTGCTGCGCACGCCGGGATTCACGCTGGTGGTGGTCGCGACGCTCGCGCTCGGGATCGGAGCGAACACGGCGATCTTCAGCGTCGTGAACGCCGTGCTGCTGGAGCGGCTGCCCTACGAGGAGCCGGACCGGCTGGTGGCGATCTGGGTGGACGTGTCCGAGCGCGGAGGCCCGGAGAAGGAGTGGCTCAACTATCCGGATCTCGACGCGCTCGCCGAAGAGCAGGGGTTGCTCGAGGCGGCCGCGAGCTGGAGCACCTGGCGGCCGACGCTGCTGGGACGCGACCCCGCGGTCGCGCCCGAAGTCGTCGAAGGCGCCATGCTCTCCCACGAGATGCTGGTCGACGTGCTGCGCGCCTCACCGGCCGTCGGACGGTTCTTCGGAGCCGGCGACGACGTGCCGGGCGCGGCGGGCGTGGTGGTGCTCACCTACGCGTCCTGGCAGCAGCGTTTCGGCGGCGACGCGGGCGTGCTGGGCAGCACGCTGACGCTCTCGGACCTCCCGTACACGGTCGTCGGCGTGGCGTCGCCCGGGTTCCGGCTGCCCTTCGCGCCCGACGCGGAGATCTTCCGCGCCATGGGCGTGATCGGGGAGCGCGGCTGCGGCCGGGGCTGCTTCGGCACGCGCGGGATCGCGCGCCTGGCGGCCGGCGTGCCGCTCGGACTCGCCCAGCAGAGGGCGCGCGAGATCGGCACGCGCCTGGAGGCCGCGTATCCCGACACGAACACGGGTCTGACGTTCACGCTCACCGATCTCCGCGAGGACCTGACCGGCGGCTCGGCGAGGGGGCTGTGGGTGCTGCTCGGCGCGGTCGGCCTCGTGCTGCTGATCGCGTGCACGAACGTGGCGAACCTCCTCCTGGTGCGCGCCTCGGCGCGGGAAGGCGAGCTCGCCGTGCGCTCGGCGCTCGGCGCGGGTCGCGGCGCGATCGTGAGGCAGCTGATCACCGAGAGCCTCCTCCTCGCGGCGGTGGGCGGCGGCGCGGGACTCTTCCTCGGCAGCTGGGGCACCGACGTCCTGCTCTCACTCGCGCCCGCGTCGCTTCCGCGGATCGACGACGTGGGGCTCGACGGCCGCGTGCTGCTCTTCACGGCGGGGGTCACGCTCGCGACCGGGCTGGTCTTCGGGCTGCTTCCCTCGTGGCGGGCGTCGCGGTCCGCCGTCTTCTCGAGCATCCGCTCGCACGGCGGACGGCACGCGGGCGGTCGCCACCTCCGGAACGGGCTGGTCGTCGCCGAAGTGGCGACCGCGCTCGTGCTCCTGGTCGGCGCGGGCCTCCTCGTGCGCAGCTTCCAGCGGTTGGCCGTCGTCGACCTCGGTTTCGACCAACCGGAGGACGTGCTCACCTTCCGCGTCGCGGTGCCCGGAAGCCGGTACGGTCCGGCCGCCCGTGTGGCGTTCTTCGACGCGCTGCTCGACCGGGTGCGCGCCATCCCGGGGGTCGAGTCGGCGGGCGCGGTGAACTCGTTGCCGCTCGACGGGATCAACACCGACACGGGCTTCCGGCTGGAGGGTGAGCCGCCGCCCGTTCGAGGCGTCGACCAGGCGATTTGGCTGCGTCCGGTCATGCCGGGCTACTTCGAGACGATGGGCCTGGAAACGTTGGAGGGCCGGAGCCTGAGCCCGTCCGACGACGCGCAGGCGTCCCCGGTCGCGTTGGTGAACGAGAGCTTCGCGCGCCAGTACTTCGGCGGCGCGGTGATCGGCCGCAGGATCGCCTTCAGCGGAGACGCGACGGACGCGCGCTGGTGGACGATCGTCGGGGTCACGCGCGACGTGCACCACTTCGCCATCCGCGCGGGGAGCGCAGCCGGACCGGACCCCACGGCCGTGCCGGACGAGCCCGCGGCTTACCTGCCTTACGGACAGCTGTACGTGGAGTTCGCGCCGGCGCAGATGTCCGTGGTGGCGCGCACCGAGGGCGATCCGCTCTCGCTCGCGCCGGACATCCGACGGGCCCTGAGCGAGGTGGATCCACGCCTCGCTGCTTCGCAGATCCGACCCGTCGCGGCGTTGGTGGACGACGCGCTCGCGCGGGACAGGTTCGTGACCGCCCTGCTGTCGCTGTTCGCCGCGACCGCGCTGCTGCTCGCCGCGCTGGGCATCTACGGGGTGGTCTCGTACGGGGTCAATCGGCGCATGCGGGAGATGGGGATCCGCACCGCGCTGGGTGCCGAGCGCGCCGACCTCGGATGGATGGTCGTCGGAGGCGGGCTGCGCCTGGCCGGCGTCGGCATCGTCGTCGGGACGGTGGGCGCGCTGCTCGCCACGCGCGCGCTGCGCGGTCTCCTCTACGACGTCGAGGCGACCGACCCGACGACGTTCGTGGCGACGGCCGCGGTCCTCGTGGGCGTGGCGACGCTCGCGAGCTGGGTGCCCACGCGTCGCCTCCGCCGCGCGGATCCCGTCTCCGTGCTGCGCGCGGAGTAGACCCGTGAGCGCACGCGCTTCGCTTCGCGGCAGCGTCGCCCTGCTGGGCGGGATCCTCCTCGTCGCCCTGGTCGGGCTCGGGCTCGACGGCAATTGGCCGAAGGTACTGCGCGTCGCCGCGGCAGGAAGCGCCTATGCCGCGGTCCTCCTCGTGCTCGACGCGCGGCGCGTGGGCTCGTCGTTCGCTTCGACCTGGTGGCCCTTCGCGGTCTCGGGTCTGGCGGCGGGCGTGAGCAGCGGGCTCCTCCGGCCGGGCTCCGACCCGACGTCGATCCTCATCGACTCGGTGGCGGCGATGCTACTCGCCACCGTCCACTGGCTCGCGCTGGGCCTCGCGGCGCGGACGCGGCGAAGGATTACCGCCGGAGAGGCGTGAAGATGACACGCGTCACCGGCCACGTGAGCCGGCTCGATGTTCAGCGCGACCGCGCAGACCTTCCCGTGCGGGCTCGCGCGGTGGCGCGCCACGGCGATCCAGCGCCCCTCCAACAAGCAGCCGTCGAGGCCGTAGGCGCAGTAGCTCTGCGAGTTGCTCTGCAGGATGTACGCATCGTGGTCGAACGCGATGTCGGCGAGCTCGGGATACGCATGGTTCGGCGCGTACGCCGCGGCCTGCGCCTCCGCGACCTCGTCCAGCGTCGCGCGGATGGATTCCCGGCACATCCGGTCACGACGCATGTCGTCGGCGGCCACGACCACGAACCAGGTGCGTCGGTCGGACGTCGAACCTCCTGTTCCACACTACCAGCGCTTCGGGACGGAGGCCAACGACTTTCGAGCCCGACCCTTTCAGTTCATCGACGGATCGTAGGGCATCCGCGACAGGCGCCGGAACTGCGGTCCCTTCCGCTCCAGCACACGGGTCCAGAGCAGCTCGGGGGAGTCGGTGAAGACATCGTCCTCGCGCCCGGGGTCCACGAGCCAGCTGTCGGTCTCCATCTCCGCCTCGAGCTGTCCGGGCCCCCATCCCGAGTATCCCGCGAAGACGCGGGCCCGCAGGATGTGCGGGCGCACGTCCGCGGAGACGTCGCCGGTGAGGAAGCCCACCGATCCGAACACGAGGATATCCGCCAGATCCGGACGCGCGAGCTCGGCCAGGAAGACCGGGCTCGTGCGCTGGACCGGGCCGCCCTCGAAGAGCGGCGCGTCGGGCGCGACGAGGTCGCCGAGGCCCGGCACGGCGCTCGCGACGGTGACGTCGAGGGGACGATTGAGGATCACACCGAGCGCACCCTCCGCGTTGTGCTCGCCGATCAGGACGACCGTGTGCCGGAAGTTCGGATCGTAGAGACCCCCGCTGGAGATCAGCAGCTGGCCCTTGAGGCTTTCCATGTCGGAATCTACGTCATTCGAGGTACGGTGCCGGGGGGCCTCCTCCTCGCATCCTCGGGAACCATTCGAGGAGGAGGACATGTCGCGCACGAGATCGGTGGTTTGGGTGGTCGCGGTGTCGACCTTCGTCTGTGCGGCGCCGGGGGCCGCGTCCGCTCAGACGATCGTCTGGCGGGAGACGTCCACGCTCGGGTACGGAATGACGGCGGGCTCGCTGGCGCTGGCCGCGTGCTGGTCCGGCTGCGAGCTGGAGTCGGCCGGCATCTTCATCATCTCCGCGGGGATCGCCGGCATGGTGATCGGCAACCGGATCGGTGCGTCCGCCGAGCGCGCGGCGCGGGAGGGTCGCATGACCGCGGGCCAGCGGTGGCGCGCGCGCTTCGGCATGGTCACCGGAGTCGCCGCCACGGGTACGCTGCTCGCGGTCTGGTGGATCGAGGGGCAGTCGGGGAACGCGCCCGGCGAGGACGAGCGGCGCCTGCGCGACTGGACGCTGATCGGAGCGGGGGCGGGTGTCGCGGCGGAGATCCTCCAGGAGCGGGCCCTCGGAGAGGGCTACATGCTCGGGTCGGCGAGGCCCTTCGTGGGGCGATCACCGGCCGGCGGTCTCGCGCTCGGCCTGCGGGTAGGCGCGCCGACGTGGTAGGTTCCTGCCCATGATCAAGCTCAACAACGTCGAAAAATCCTACCGGACCGGCGCCGGCGAGACCTTCGTGCTCCGGCGCATCAACGCGGAGATCCAGAAGGGCGAGTTCGTCACCATCATGGGTCCCTCCGGGGCGGGGAAGTCGACGCTGCTCGCGATCCTCGGCATGCTGGACGGCGACTGGCGCGGCGAGTACTGGCTGCAGAGCGAGCCGGTGCACGCGATGAAGCCGCGCGCCCGCATCGAGCTGAACAAACGCTACATCGGGTTCGTCTTCCAGCAGTACCACCTGATCGACGACCTGAACGTGTACGAGAACCTGGAGATCCCGCTCTCCTACCGGAACGTGAAGCGGAAGGAGCGCGAGGCGATCGTCGCCGACACGCTCGACCGCTTCCAGATCGTGGGAAAGAAGGACCTCTATCCGAGCCAGCTCTCGGGGGGCCAGCAGCAGCTCGTGGCCGTCGCCCGCGCGGTGATCGCGGAGCCGTCGGTCATCCTCGCCGACGAGCCCACGGGTAGCCTGCACTCGACGCAGGGTCGCATGATCATGGACCTGCTCAAGCAGCTCAACACCGAGGGCACCACGATCGTGCAGGTCACGCACAACGAAGACTACGCGGCCTACGGCGACCGGGTCATCCAGCTCAAGGACGGCTGGATCGTCGACGAGTAGACGGATGGGGACGCGATGGCCGCTCGCATCCTGATCGCGGATGATCAGCCCGACGTCCTGGAGGCGCTCCGCTTCCTGCTGAAAGGCGAGGACTACGAGACCGTCACGGCGAGCTCGCCCGCCGAGGTTCTCGGCGCCGTGGAGAAGGGCGACTTCGACCTCGCGCTCGTCGACCTGAACTACACGCGCGACACGACCTCGGGGCTCGAGGGGCTCGACCTGATCACCTCGCTGCGCTCGCTCGACGACACGCTGCCCGTCGTCGTCATGACCGCCTGGGGGAGCGTCGAAGGGGCGGTCGCGGCCATGCGTCGCGGCGCGCGCGACTACGTCGAGAAGCCGTGGGACAACGAGCGGCTGCTCGCGACGATCCGCACACAGGTCCAGCTGGCGCGGGCGCTGCGGCGGAGCGAGCGGCTGGAGGGCGAGAACAGCCGCCTCAAGGGCGACGGCGCGCCCGAGCTCATCGCGCGCGCGCCGGTGATGAAGCCCGTGATGGACGTGATCGAGCGCGTGGGTCCGTCGGAGGCCAACGTGCTGATCGTGGGAGAGCACGGCACCGGCAAGGAGATCGTGGCGCGTTGGCTGCACGCCGTGTCGCCGCGCGCAAAGAACGCGCTCGTGGCCGTGAACGCCGGTGGCTTCAGCGAGGGGGTCTTCGAGAGCGAGCTCTTCGGCCACGTGCGCGGCGCGTTCACCGACGCGAAGGTCGATCGCGTGGGCTGCTTCGAGCTCGCCGACCGAGGCACGCTCTTCCTCGACGAGATCGCCACGGTGCCGCTGCAGCAGCAGACGAAGCTCCTGCGGGTGCTCGAGACGCGTGAGATCCAACGCGTGGGCTCGTCCAAGGTCCGCACCGTGGACGTGCGGGTCATATCCGCCACCAACGCCGACGTGGGCGGGATGGTCGCGCGAGGCGAGTTCAGGGAGGATCTGCTCTACCGCCTGAACACGGTCGAGGTGCGGCTCCCTCCGCTGCGCGAGCGCGGCGACGACATCCCGTTGCTCGCCGAGCACTTCCTGCGCGAGCAGGCGGCGCGCTACGGCCGGCAGGTCGAGGGGTTCAGCGCCGGCGCGATGGAGGCCCTGCGCGCGCACCCGTGGCCGGGCAACGTGCGCGAGCTCAAGCATGCCGTCGAGCGCGCGGTGCTGATGGCCCGGGGCCGCCGGATCGAGGGCGCCGACCTCGGCCTGCGGCGACGCGAGGACGGCGCGGCGCGGCTCGACGAGCTCACGCTCGAGGAGGCCGAGCGGCTGATGATCGAGAAGGCGCTCGACCGCTATCAGGGGAACGTGAGCCGCGCGGCCGAGGCGCTCGGCCTCTCGCGGAGCGCGCTCTACCGCCGACTGCACCGCAAGGAAGAGTAGCGCGTGACCGCGTGGTGGAGGCGTCTCGGCCACGACCAGCGGATCTTCCTCCTGGCGCTGCTGGTGGGCCTGCCCGGCGTCGCCACCGCGCTGCTGCTCCTCTGGCTCGGCGACTTCGAGCCGCGCGTGCGCTGGACCGGCGCTTCGCTGCTCGTCACCGCGTGGCTCGGGCTCTCCGTCTCCCTTCGCGAGCAGGTGGTGAGGCCGCTCGGGACGCTGGCCAACATGCTGGCGGCGCTCCGCGAGGGGGACTTCTCCATCCGCGCGCGGGCGACGGAGGGCACCGACTCACTCTCGCTCGCCTACCAGGAGGTGAACGCACTGGAGGGCATCCTGCGGAACCAACGCCTCGGCGCCGTCGAGGCGACGGAAACCCTCCGCAAGGTGCTCGAGGAGATCGACGTCGCCGTGCTCGCGTTCGATCCCGACGGGACGCTGCGGCTCGTCAACCGCGCGGGCGAGCGCCTGCTCGGGCATCCGGCCGATCGCCTGATCGGCAAGTCGGCCGCGGAGCTGAGGCTCGCCGAGACCCTCGGAGGCGTGGCGCCCCGCACGTTGGAGATCGCGCACCCCGGAGGTACGGGGCGCTGGGAGCTGCGACGCAGCGTGGTTCGCCAAGAAGGCTATCCGCTCCAGCTCGTCGCGCTCTCGGACCTCTCGCGCGCCCTGCGCGAGGAGGAGCGCGCGGCGTGGAAGCGCATCATCCGCGTGCTCTCGCACGAGATCAACAACTCGCTCGCGCCGATCAAGTCGATCTCGGGAAGCCTGCGCAGCATGCTCGGTCGCGAGAAGGCGGCCGGCGCGCTGGGGGCCGAGCTGCGCGACGACGTCGAGCGCGGCCTCTCCGTGATCAACGGGCGCGCGGAGGCGCTCGGGCGGTTCATGGCGTCGTACGCGACGCTCGCGCGGCTTCCCCCGCCCGAGCCGGTCGACGTGCAGGTGGCCCCGCTGGTGCGCCGGGTGGCGGACCTGGAGACGCGTATGGCGGTCGAGGTCATCGGCGGACAGGACGTCACCCTGCGGGCGGACCCGGACCAGCTCGAGCAGGCGCTGATCAACCTGATCCGCAACGCCGTGGACGCGACGCTCGAGGCCGCCGGCGACGGGTCGACCGGCAGCGCGGCCGTCGAGAAGCACGTGAGCATCCGCTGGATCACGCGGACCGGGAAGCTCCACCTCCTGGTCGAGGACCAGGGACCCGGCCTCTCCGACACCGGGAACCTCTTCGTGCCGTTCTACACGACGAAGCCCGGCGGCTCCGGCATCGGGCTCGTGCTCTGCCGGCAGATCGCGGAAGGTCACGGGGGGACGCTCGAGCTCGAGAACCGCGGGGACGCCTCGGGCGCGCGCGCGAGGCTGGTGCTCCCGCTCGACTGACGCCGACCCGGGGCGCGCGAGCGCAACCGTTTCCCCCGCGGTCGTGTCCCAACCGGTGTGAGCGATACCCATCTGGTCGAGCGGGCCCGGCAGGGCGACGAGAGGGCGTTCCGCGTCCTCTACGACGCGACCGTGGACCGGATCTACCGTCTGGCGTACCGGATGGCCGGAGATCCGGAGCTCGCGAGGGACTTCACGCAGGAGACGTTCGTGCGGGCGTTCCAGCGGCTGGCTCAGTTCCGCGGTGACTCCGCGTTCTCGACCTGGGTGCACAGCATCGCGATCTCGGTGACGCTGAACGGCCTGCGCAAGTCGGAGCGGCACCGGTCGCGCGAGCGCTCGCTCGAGGAGGCGCACGCCATCCAGTCGCCGCATCGGGATCCGGAGCCGGGCGTCCGGGGGCGCATCGAAGCCGCCGTGGACGGCCTGCCCGACATCTACCGGACCGTGTTCGTGATGCACGACCTGGAGGGATACAGCCACGGCGAGATCGCCGCGTCGCTGGGCGTGGCGGAAGGGACGTCGAAGGCGCGGCTGTTCCGCGCCCGCTCGAGGTTGAGAGAGGTGCTGGGAGCCGCGATGGAGGAGTACGCATGAGCGATCGAGTTCCGGGTCCGTACGGCGAGTACCACGCTCCGCCGCCGACGCCGCGCGAGGAGATGTGGGAGGCGATCGTCTCCCGCATCCGCGAGGAAGGCGTCCTGCCGGCCGAAGTGAGCGCCGCCGAAGTGAGCGCCGAAGTGAGCAGCGAAGTGAGCCCAAGCGACGCGCGCCGCGAGCGGCGGCGCTGGCCCGCCGCGCGCGGGTGGCTCGCCGCCGCCGCGGTGCTCCTCGTCGGGATCGCGCTCGGGCGCGCCACCGCTCCCGAGCCCACGCGGACGACGGTCGGTCCGGCGCCCGCGGAGCCGGAGTCGTACGGCGGCCGTCCGACCGTGACGGCGCTCGACTTCGCCGCGCTCGAGCACCTGGGCAGATCGGAATCGCTGCTCGCGATGGTCCGCGCGGACGCGCGGGAGGGGCGTGTCGATCCGTCCGTGGCTCCCTGGGCGCGTAACCTGCTCATGGAGACGAGGCTGCTCCTGGACGCGCGGCGAGGCGGAGACACGACGCTGGACGCGCTCCTCGCGGAGCTCGAGCTGGTGCTGACGCAGATCGTCGGCGTGACGGAAGCCGGCGCCGACCAGACACGCATGCAGACCGAGCTCGATCTCACGATCGGTGGGATGGATGAGCGCGAAGTGCTGAACAGGATCCGGGCAGCGATGCCGACGGGGATGGCGAGCGAATGAGCGGGCAGGGGCGAAACCGAGGGAACGGCGACCGCAGGAGGTCGATGATGCGCGCGACGGCATGGAGGTTGGCGGTGATCTGGTGTGCTCTCGGACCCGCGCCGGTGACGGCGGCGATCCAGGCGAGCGGACAGCCGGACCCCGCGGGGCAGATCTACCGGGAGGCCCGCGAGATGCTCAACGAGGCCCGCTACCGGGCCGCGGCCGAGCAGTTCGCGCGGCTGCGCGCCTCGTTCGCCAACTCGAGCTACGCGCCGGACTCGTACTACTGGCAGGCGTTCGCGCTCTATCGCGAGGGCGGGGCGAGCAACCTGCGCACGGCCTCCGAGCTGCTGCGCTCCCAGGGCCGCCTCCACCCCGCCGCCGCCACGCGCGCGGACGCCGAGGAGCTGCTCGTGCGGGTCGAGGCGCAGCTCGCCCAACGCGGGGACGCGCAGGCCGCCGCCACGATCGCGCAGCAGGCGGCGGGGCCCTGCGACCAGAACCAGGGCGTGAGGGCCGCCGCGCTGAGCGCCCTCATGAACATGAACGCCGAGCAGGCGGTGCCGATCCTCCAGGAGGTCCTGCGCAGCCGCGACGCGTGCTCCGTGCAGCTGCGGCGCCAGGCCGTGTTCCTGATCGCGCAGAAGCTGAACGGCGAGTCGGTGGACATCCTGCTCGACCTCGCGCACCGCAATCCCGATCCGGACCCCGAGGTCCGCGAGCAGGCGGTGTTCTGGCTGCACCAGGTGCGCACGCCCGAGGCGCTCGACGCGCTCCAGTCGATCCTCGAGGAGAGCACCGACCAGGATCTGCAGGAGGCGGCGCTGTTCGCGATCTCCCAACGGTCGGGGGACACCCGCGCCATGGCCGTCCTGCAGACCTACGCGGAGCGCGCGGATGCGCCCGCCGAGCTCCGCGAGAACGCCATCTTCTGGATCGGCCAGAGCGGCGCCGCCGGCGGCGCGCGCTATCTCATGGACCTCTACCCCCGCCTCGAGACCGAGGACCTCAAGGAGAACGCCATCTTCGGGATCGCCCAGACCTCCGACGCGGCGGGGCGCGCCTGGCTCCTCGACCGCGCGACCGACGAGCAGGAGACGACCGAGCTCCGCAAGACCGCCCTCTTCTGGCTGGCCCAGACCGGCGGCATCGACGCCACCGCGGTGCGCGACATCTACCGCGCCGTCACCGACCCGGAGATGAAGGAGCAGGCGATCTTCGTCGCCTCGCAGGTGGGAAGCGCCGAGATGGTGGACCTCCTCATGGAGATCGCCAGGACCGAGCAGGACCCCGATCTGCGCGAGCAGGCGATCTTCTGGCTCGGGCAGAGCCACGATCCGCGCGTCGGTCCGTTCCTCCTCGAGCTCATCCGCGGCGGGGCCTAGACGCCGCCGCCGCGCTGCCAATTCGGCGTGCGGGCCCGGCCGGCGCCCGCCCGAGTTCGTCCGGAGGATCGAGAAAAGGCGCGGAAAGCCCGGTTTCCGCCGGTTTCCGGGGAAACGCCGCGCTGTTCTTCCGTCACCCGGCCGTCATATTATCATGCCCGGCGACGGGCGCGGGCGGGCCGAGAGCGGTCGCGCCGCACAACCGACGCGTCGATGCACGGCCTGCTTCCCAGGGTGAGTCCGCTTGCAGCACCGGCCCATCAGAGTCCTGCTCGTCGAATCGGACGGGCACTACATCGGTGACGTCCGGAGTGGCCTAGCCAAGTCGCACGCCGGGGCGCTCGAGATCGAGGACGTCTCGGAGCTGAGCCAAGCGCTGGCGAGGTTGGCGCAGGGGGGAATCGACGCGATCCTGCTGTCGCTCGACCTCGGCGACAGCCAGGGGATGGTGACGTTCGACCGCGCGTACGCCTTCGCGCCCGACGTTCCGATCATCGTCCTGACGCGGGAGCCTGACGAGGAAGCGGCGGGAGCGGCAGTCCAAGGGGGGGCGCAGGACTATCTGGTGAAGATCGAGACGACGCCGCACATGCTGGTGCGGGCGGTGCGCCACGCCATCGAGCGGCACCGCCTGTTCTCCGCGCTCAGGAGCCTGTCGCTGATCGACGACCTGACGGGGCTCTACAACAGACGAGGCTTCACGGACCTGGGCGAGCAATATTTGAAGCTCGCGAGGCGCTCGGGCCGGGGGGTCACGATGGTGTACCTCGATCTCGACAGATTCAAGACGATCAACGATTCGCTCGGCCATCACGTGGGCGATCGCGCGCTGCTCAGGGTGGCGGACATCCTACGGGCCACGTTCCGGCGCTCCGACATCATCGCGCGCCTGGGCGGAGACGAGTTCGGCGTCCTGGCGCTCGAGGCCGCGGACGAGTCCTCCGAGCTCCTCGTCCAGCGCCTGCGCGAGCGCGTGGTGGACTTCAACCGCTCGAGCCCCGAGCCGTACCAGCTGTCGGTGAGCATCGGGATGGCGCATCACGACGACGACCTGCGTGTACGACTCGAGGACATGGTCGCCGAAGCCGACAGCGCGATGTACCGCGAGAAGCATGGCAAGCGGGCCGCCGCATTGAGGGAACGGTGAGCGACGACGGCGCCTCGGTCGAGGCGGCGAAGGGTAACGGCGCCGCGTCGGCGCCCGAGGCGCCCCGCTCGAAGAGCGCGCTCCACTGGCTCGTGCGCATCGCCGAGCGCGCCGGCTACTCGGACAAGAACCGGCCGCCGATCGCGAGCAGCCTGTCCGCGGCCGAGGCCTGGGGCGAGGTGGCGAAGGCGTACGGCATCAGCGATCCGCAGCTCGCCGACCTGGTCGCCGAGTACTTCCGGCTGGAAGTCGCGGACATCAACCGCGCGGATCCCAACGCCGCGCTCCTGATCCCTGAGACGATGGCGCGCAAGCACCACGTCTTCCCGCTCAGCGAGGACGACCGCCAGCTCGTCGTCGCGACCTGCGACCCGACGAACGTGGAGGCGGAGCGCGCCCTCGGCTTCAGCACGGGCCGCACGCCCCTCTTCCAGGTCGCGCCGCCGCGGGTCATCCAGGACGCCCTCGACCAGCGCTTCTCGCCCGAGAAGGCGGTGGACGCCCTGCTCGGGGGACTCGCCGACGACGTCGGCGAAGACGCGGTCAAGCTGGTCGAGGAGATGGGTCCGGAGTCGATCAGCGAGGACGACGTCACCTCCACGCCGGTCGTGAAGCTGACGAACCTCATCATCCGGGACGCGATCAGCCAGGGAGCGAGCGACATCCACATCGAGCCGGGCAGGAAGCTCGGCGCGGTCCGCTACCGCGTGGACGGCGTGCTGCGCAAGCACATGGATCTGCCCATGGCCGCGCTGAATCGCATCATCTCGCGCGTGAAGGTGCTCTCGAAGCTCGACATCGCGGATAGACTGCGTCCTCAAGACGGCAAGGCGCGCGTCCAGGTGCGTGGCCGGAGCTACGACCTGCGCGTCTCGACCATCCCGGCCGGTGGTGCCGAGAAGTGCGTCATGCGCGTGCTCGACTCGAGCAACGCGCTCGGGCTCGACGAGCTCGAGCTCCCCAAGATCGAGCTCGATCGCCTGCGGGGTCTCCTCACGCACCGGAGCGGCATCGTCGTGGTGACGGGGCCCACCGGCTCCGGGAAGACCACGACGCTCTACGGCGCCCTGCGCGAGCTCGCCGACGGGAAGGTCAACATCATGACCGTCGAGGACCCGATCGAGTACGAGCTGCCGGGCATCACGCAGACGCAGGTGCAGACGAAGCAGGGCATGACGTTCGCGGGCGCGCTGCGCGCCATGCTGCGCCAGGACCCCGACGTCATCCTGGTCGGTGAGATCCGCGACAAGGAGACCGCCGTCACGGCCGCCCAGGCGGCGATGACCGGACACCTGGTGCTGACCACCGTGCACGCGAACGACGCGGTGAGCGCGGTCGCGCGCCTCGCCGATCTGGGCCTGCAGTACAGCACGATCGCGCAGACGCTGCGCGGCGCCGCGGCGCAGCGCCTCCTGCGCCGGGTGTGCGCCGCCTGCGCCGAGCCCGTGAGGGGGCAGCTCACGCCGGACGAGCAGCGCCTCACCGACCGCCACGGGGTCGAGCCGGTGGTGCGGGCCGTGGGCTGCCCGGAATGCGGGTTCACCGGATATCGAGGACGTCTGCCGGTGAACGAGGTGCTGGTGGGCGGACCGCGCCTCCAGCAGGCGATCGAGCAGAGGAAGGGCTGGGCGACGCTCAGCCGCGTGGCGGTGCAGGGCGGCATGCGCACGCTGCACGAGGTCGGCCTGGAGTGGGTGAAGAAGGGCAAGACGACCCTCGTCGAGGTCGAGCGGGTGCTGGGCCAGGGGCTGGAGGACGAATCGGTGGACACGAAGCAGGCGCCGCCGCGGGTCCTGCTCGTGGACGACGACCACGACGCGCGCACGCTCATGCGGGCGCTGCTCGAGGCGGACCGATTCGAGGTGGAGGAGGCCGAGGACGGCTACAGGGCCCTCGACATCCTCAAGGAGGACCACGAGTTCCAGCTCGTCATCCTCGACCTGTCCATGCCGGGCCTGGACGGCCGCCAGGTGCTCCAGCAGATCCGGGGCTCGACGGACACCTCGGCGCTGCCCGTGCTGATCCGCACCGGCACCGGCAGCGACACGCTGGAAGCCGAGCTGCTCGAGGCCGGCGCCGACGACTACGTCGACAAGTCGGTGGACGCCGACCGGTTCATGGCCCGTGTGCGCGCCGTGCTCAGGAGGGCGATGTAGCGGCGCGGGTCTTGATCCTCCGTCACGGACTCGTCACGTTCGCGTCACTCCTCGTTTCCGTCGAATCCCCGGCCCCAGGTGCGTCCATGTCGCGTGCCCGTTCGATCGCGCTCGCCTCGCTCCTCACCGCACTCGCCGCGACCCCGGCCCTCTCGCAGCAGTTCGAAGCCTTCGGCAACGCGGCCAGGGTCAGCATCGGCGGACGCTTCAATCCTCAGTTCGCCTGGTCTTCGGTCGGGGCGGCCGAGAACGACTTCTTCATCCGGCGCGCGCGCCTCACGTTCAACCTGACGGTGAACGACTTCATCGACGCGCGCATCGAGCCCGACTTCGCCGGTACGACGTCGCTGCGGGACGCGTGGGTGCGGTTCAACTTCTCGGATGCGTTCACGCTGGCCGCCGGGCAGTTCAAGCGCGGCTTCGACATCTTCACGCTGTCGAGCTCCGTGG
Source organism: Gemmatimonadales bacterium (assembly GCA_050181335.1). Classification (GTDB taxonomy): domain Bacteria; phylum Gemmatimonadota; class Gemmatimonadetes; order Longimicrobiales; family Gaopeijiaceae; genus UBA2982. Next base: position 14,657 of record JBFXDG010000023.1, read on the forward strand.
ACCTCTCGCTCATCGAGCGGGACGGCCGCGTCGAGGGTCTGTCCACCTGCTCCGGCGTCGGGTCCGTCTGCTCGTTCGGCCGGTTCATGGAATCGCTGCAGTACGCCGACCGCGACATGGGCCTGCGCGTGGAAGGTGCCTCGGAGCGGGTGAGCTACATCGTGACCTTGACCAACGGCACCGGGCTGAACAGCGCCGACGAGAACGACACCAAGTCCGCCGCCGGGCGGCTGACCGTCGCGCTCACCGACGACGTGCGCCTCACGAGCCAACTGTCGCTGCACGACTACGTGGACGCCGACGGCGACGCCACCGCGATCGCGTTCGGTGGCGACGTCGAAGTGGGCACGTGGCGCGACGGCATGCACCTGCAGGCGGGGCTCGTCACGGGTGACAACTGGATGATCCTGGACCCGTCGCTCGATCCTGCCTCGTTCCTGGCGATGCAGGGCGTCGTGACCTACTACATGCCCATGGATGGCACGCGGCTGATCGGCGTCGAGCCGCTGGCGCGCGTGAGCTGGGCGGACCCCGACACGGACTCCGACGACGACGCGGGCATCGTCTTCACGCCGGGCCTGATGTTCTACCTCGTCGGCCGGACCAAGATCGGGGCGAACCTCGACATCTATTCTCCCCAGACGGGGAGCCAGGAGACGTCGCTCAAGATCCAGACGTTCCTGTACTACTAGGCCTCACGCGGGGAACCCGCCCGCGGTATCGCTGGTCCTAGATCGGTTCAGGATGGTCCAGGAACGACGCGCCGTTCCGGCGTCCGATTGACACCCCCAGGGGTCAACCGCAGCTTTCCCCGGCTGCCGTGCCGCCCGGGCGCACCTTCGGATCCGCCGGTCCGGTCGCGGCTCATCTCGCCGCAGGACTAAACGCGCCGCATGTTCAAATCTCTTCGGGGCCGGATCGTCACCACCGTCGTCATTGTGGCGATCGCCATCTGGCAGCTCTTCGCGCACCGCAACGCGACCGGTGACTGGCTCAAGCTCGGGCTGGATCTCAAGGGCGGCATGCACCTCGTGCTCGAGGTGGACGATCCCGAGGGCACGATGACGCCCGACGCCCGGGCCGACATGATCGACCGCGTCGAGACCATCATCCGCACGCGCATCGACGAGTTCGGCATCGACGAGCCCCTCATCCAGCGCGTCGGCGGAGAGCGGCTCATCGTCGAGCTCGCGGGCATCTCGGACGAGGAGCAGGCGAAGGGCATCGTCACGCGCAACGCCTTCCTCGAGTTCAAGCTCGTCCAGCAGTCGGCCGACATGGACGCGGCGCTGCCGCGCATGGACCGAGCCGTCGTCGCGGCACTCGGCGTCGACTCGATCCGCGCCATGGGACGCGACGCGGGCGAGAGGCGGCGGGTCGAGGACATCCTCTTCCGACAGGGCGACTCGACCGCTGCCGGAGACAGCACCACCGCCGCGGCCGCCACGGACAGCGCGCAGCAGGCCGCCGACGCGCTGCGTCCGTTCTCGTCGCTGCTCGGCTACGGGGACATTCCGGGCACGTACCTGATCGACGTCGAGGACGTCCCGGCCGCCGAGCACTTCCTCGGCCTTCCCGAGGTCCAGCGCGCGATCCCGCGCGGCACCTCGCTCCAGTGGGGACGCGACCTCGTCGCGCGCGGCGTGCGCAACTACCGCTACCTGTACGTGCTCACGGAGGAGCCTTTCCTCACCGGCGATCAGCTGGAGGACGCGGCGGCCGAGCGCGATCCCCAGTTCAACCAGTCCATCGTCCGCTTCGAGCTCTCGCGCGCCGGCGGGCGCGAGTTCTCGCGCTTCACGGGCGCCAACGTCGGGCAGTTCCTCGCCATCGTGCTGGACGGCGAGGTGATGAGCGCGCCGGTGATCCGCGACCGGATCGGCGCGCGCGGCCAGATCGAGATGGGGCAGGGCACGCCGCTCGAGGAGGCGCGCAACCTCGCGCTCGTCCTCCGCGCCGGCGCGCTTCCCGCGCGCATCGCGATCATCGAGGAGCGCACCGTGGGTCCGTCGCTCGGACAGGACTCGATCGACGCGGGTGTGCTCGCAGGCATCGTGGGCACGCTGATCGTCGTGGTGCTCATGATCAGCTACTACCGCCTGGCGGGCGCCCTCGCCGTGGGCGCGCTGGGCGTCTACGTGCTGCTCATCCTCGGCGGGATGGCGGCGATGAACGCCACGCTCACCTTACCCGGAATGGCGGGCATCATCCTGTCGATCGGCATGGCGGTGGACGCCAACGTGCTGATCTTCGAGCGCATTCGTGAGGAGCTGGCCGCCGGCCGCGCGACGCGCACCGCCATGGACGAAGGCTTCGCGAACGCGCTCTCCGCGATCGTGGACTCCAACATCACCACGCTGATCACGGCGCTGGTGCTCTACCAGTTCGGAACCGGACCCGTGCGCGGCTTCGCCGTCACGCTGTCGGTCGGCATCATCGCTTCCTTCGTATCCGCGGTCTACGTGACCAAGACTTTCTTCCTCGTGTATCTGCAGGGGAAGAAGGCCTCGGATCCCATCAGCATCTAGGGCCCCCTGCTCCATGCGCATCTTCGAGCACGCCAACTACGCCTTCATCGAGAATCGCAAGAAGGCCTACGTCTTCTCGGGCGCGCTGACCGTGCTCAGCATCGCCGCGATGGTCTTCAACATCGCGACCATTGGCAGCTGGATGAACTACGGCGTGGACTTCACGGGCGGCTCGCTCGTCCAGGTGCGCTTCGCGCAGAACACCGACATCGCGCAGCTGCGCGACGCGCTCGGCGGGGCGAACGCACCGCCGATCACCCGCTTCGGTGAAGCGGACCAGAACGAGTTCGTCGTTCGTGCTCCGCTCGACGAGGGTGCGTCGATTACCGCCGTCGCCGACCAGATCGAGGCCGAGATCACCTCGGAGATGCCCGGCCAGTCGTTCGAGGTCGTCCGCACGGAGCTGGTGGGTGCGAAGGTCGGCAGCGAGCTCCAGCGCCGCGCGGCATTCGCGATCCTCATCTCGTTCGGTCTGACGCTGGTGTACCTGGCCATCCGCTTCGAGCTGCGCTTCGGCTGGGCGGCCGTGATCGCCACCGCGCACGACATCGTGCTCACGCTCGGGCTGCTCGCGATCTTCCGCATGGAGATCTCGCTCACGACGATCGCGGCGCTCCTGACCATCCTGGGTTACTCGCTCAACGACACGATCGTCGTGTTCGACCGCATCCGCGAGAACCTGCACATGAAGGGCGCGCGCAAGCGTGACCCGATGGAGCTGGTGAACCGCTCGATCAACGAGACGCTTCCACGCACGATCCTCACCGGCGGGTCCACCCTGGCCGTGCTCGCGGCGCTGTCGGTGCTGGGCGGCCCGGTCATCCGTGAGTTCGCGCTGGTGATGATCTTCGGCATCGTGGCCGGGACGTACTCGTCGATCTTCATCGGTTCGGCGGCGCTGATCGAGATCCAGAAGCGGTGGGGCGTCGGCAGGATCCGTGAGCAGAAGCGCGCCGAGCCGGCGACGGTGTGATCGAGTACTTCGACAGCCACTGCCATCTGACGGACACCGCCTTCCGGGACGACCGGGAGGCGGCGCTGCTTCGGGCCTCCGAAGCCGGGGTGACGCGCGCCGTGACCATCGCGTCCGACGTGGCCGACGCGCGCGCGGCGCTCGCGCTCGCCAGGGGGCGGAAAGGGCTCTGGTGCACCGCGGGCGTTCATCCGCACGAGGCGGGCAAGGCCCAGCCGGGGGACGTCGACGCGGTGCGTGAGCTCGCGCGCGAAAACGACGAGGTCGTCGCGATCGGCGAGACGGGCCTCGACTTCCACTACGACCACTCCCCACGCGCGGTGCAGGAGGAGCTCTTCCGGACGCACCTCGCGCTCGGGGCCGAGACGGGGCTGCCGGTGATCGTGCACGCGCGCGAGGCCGACGACCGCGTCGCGGGAGCGCTCCGCGCGATGCCCGCCGGCACCCTGGGGGTCCTCCACTGCTTCACGGGCGGCGACGCGGCGTTCGCCGAGGCCATGGCCGCCGGCTGGTACGTGTCGTTCTCGGGCATCGCGTCGTTCGGCAGCTTTTCCGCCGCCGATCGGCTGCGCGAGGTGCCCCTCGATCGTCTGCTCGTCGAGACGGACTCCCCGTATCTGGCACCGGTCCCGCACCGCGGCCGACGGAACGAGCCCGCGCTGGTCGTCCACGTGGTCGCCGCGGTCGCCCGCCATCTGGACATGGATCCGGGCGAGCTGGCGCGGCAGACCACCGAGAACGCCTGCCGGTTCTACGCGGTGTCCTGACCATGCCGCGCCGGATTCACGTGCTGCCCGACGCGGTCGCGAACCAGATCGCCGCGGGCGAGGTGGTGGAGCGGCCGGCGTCCGTCGTGAAGGAGCTGGTCGAGAACGCGCTCGACGCGGCCGCGACGCGCGTGGAGGTCGATCTCGAGCAGGGCGGCAAGCGCCGCGTCCGCGTGAGCGACGACGGGCACGGCATGGGCCGCGAGGACGCGCTGCTGTGCTTCGACCGTCACGCGACGAGCAAGATCGCCGCGGCTTCCGATCTCGTCGGCGTGCGCACGCTCGGCTTTCGCGGCGAAGCGCTTCCCTCCATCGCGGCGGTCTCGCGGCTCACCCTGGAGACGAGCGAGGCGGACGCGGAGACCGGAACGCGCGTGGTGGTCGAAGGCGGTCGCATCGACGTCGTGGAGGACTGCGCGCGACAGGCCGGCACGACGGTCGACGTGCGCAACCTGTTCTTCAACGCGCCGGCGCGGGCCAAGTTCTCGAAGGCCGCCTCCGCCGAGACGCGCGCCGTCTGCGACGTGATCACCGCGGTGGCGCTCGCGAGCCCGCGCGTCACGCTCGTGCTGCGCTCCGATGGCCGTACGCTCCTCGAGCTGCCCGGCGTCGGCGGCGCCGCGGAGCGCGTGGCGCAGCTGTGGGGAGACGACCAGGCGGCGTCGCTCGTGACCGCCGCCGCGAGCGGCGCGGGGATGGAGCTGCACGGCCTCGTGCAGCGGCCCGACGCCGCGCGGCCGGGTGTGCGCCGATGCCATCTGTTCGTGAACGGACGCCCGTTTCGCGCGACGGGGCTCCTCCGAGCGGCGGAGCGCGGATACCGGACCACGATTCCGCAGGGGGCGCGCCCGTGGATCTTCCTCTACCTCCGGGTGGCCGGAGGGGACGTGGACGTCAACGTGCACCCGACCAAGGCCGAGGTCCGCTTTCGCGACCAGGGCGGCGTGGAGGGCCTCGTCGAGCTCGCCGTACGCGAGGCGCTCGATCAGGAGACGAGCGCGGCCACGTTCGACGATCGGCCCGCGGCCGGGCCGCTCGTCGCCCGCGAGCGGCCGGGGCCGGGGCATGCGGCCCGCGCGCCCGGGGAGGGTGGCGGCCGAGCCGCCGCTCCCGACACGCAGATCGCGCTCTTCGTCGCGGGCGCGGCGCGCGCGGAGGACGCGGCCGACGCCCGAGCCCCGAGCCCGACGGGCCCCGTCGAGCTTCCCGTGGGACGCCCCCGGCTCTGGCAGGTGCTCGACACCTACGTGCTCGCGGAGACGCGCGACGGGCTGCTGATCATCGACCAGCACTCCGCGCACGAGCGCATCCTCTTCCAGAGGCTGATGGACGCGTTCAGCGCGGGCGGCGAGCACGGACAGCGCCTCCTCTTCCCGCTCACGCTGCGGCTCACGGCGCCCGAAGTCGCGTGCCTCGTGGACCTGCGTGGCCTGCTCGAGCGCGCGGGCTTCGAGATCGAGCCGTTCGGCGGTGACACGGTCATCGTGCACAGCGTGCCGAACCCGCATCCGTACTTCGACGCCGAGCGGGCGATCCGCGAGATGGTGAGCGAGCTGACGCACGGCTCGGAGCTGGTGCGCGCGGCGAAGAACCAGCACGAGCGGATCGCGAAGACGTTCGCGTGCAAGAGCGCGATCAAGGCGGGTCAGCGTCTGTCGGCCGCGGAGATGAACCAGCTCTTCGACCAGCTCTTCGCGACGGAGCTGCCCTACCACGACGTGCACGGGCGGCCGACGGTCGTGCGGCTCTCCTCGCAGGAGCTGGCCCGGAGGTTCGGCCGCGGTTGAGGGCGGACGGGCCGCAGTTCCTCGCCCTGATCGGACCCACGGCGTCGGGGAAGACCGACCTCTCCCTGGCGTTGGCGGAGAAGGTGCGCATCGAGGTGATCTCGATGGACTCGCGTCAGGTCTACCGCGGGATGGACGTGGGCACGGACAAGGTGCCCGCGTCGGCGCGGGCCCGCGTGCCGCACCACGGGATCGACCTGGTCTCGCCCGCCGAGCGCTTCTCGGCCGGGCAGTTCGCTCGGGCCGCCCGCGGCTGGATCGCCGAGATTCGTGAGCGGGGCGCGCTGCCGGTGCTGGTCGGCGGCACCGGCTTCTTCCTGCGCGCCGTCATCGATCCGGTGTTCGGCGAGCCGCCGCTGGACGAGGGCCGCCGCGACGCTCTGCGCACCTATCTGCGGGGCCGGCCGCCCGAGGAGCTCGGGCGGTGGGTGGACCGGCTCGACCCGGCGCGCGCGTCGCTGGCCCGCGCGGGCGGACCGCAGCGTCTCGCGCGCACGTTGGAGGTGGCGCTCCTCTCGGGACGCGCGCTCAGCTGGTGGCACCGGACGACTCCCCCCGAGGCCGCCGGCCTTCCTGGCACGATCGTTCTCCTCGATCTTCCGCGGCCGGAGATGGACCGCCGCATCGACGAGCGCGTGGGCGGCATGCTGGATCGGGGGTTGGTCGAGGAGGTCCGCGGGCTGCTCGCCGAGGGATACGGCGAGGACGCACCGGGGATGACCGGCACCGGATACCGCGAGATCGCAGCATACCTCCGGGGTGAGGTGTCGCTGGAGGACGCGCTCGAGCGAATGCGGAGCCAGACGCGGAGGTACGCGAGGCGGCAGCTCACGTGGTTCCGGCACCAGCTGCCCGCGTCCGTGCACCGCGTGGACGCGATGGAGTCGGTCGAGCGGCAGGTCGAGGCGGCGATCGCGGCCTACGAGCGGGACGGCGGCACGGTGCCCTGGAGGCCGCGGCAACGAGGACGGCGTGAGGACGATGTGAGGACGGTGTGAGGAGGAGCGAGACGACGTGAACATCGGGATCACCTGTTATCCGACGTACGGCGGCTCGGGTGCGGTGGCGACCGAGCTCGGGCTGGCGCTGGCGCGGCGCGGCCACGAGGTCCACTTCGTCACCTACGCGCAGCCGTTCCGCCTCGTCGGGCTGCACGAGCGGGTGTTCTACCACGAGGTCGAGATGGAGGACTATCCGCTCTTCGAGCATCCTCCGTATTCGCTCGCGCTCGCCGTGGCGCTCCACGACGCCGCCCGCCGCGAGAAGCTCGACCTGCTCCACATGCACTACGCGATCCCGCACGCGGCCTCGGCGTTCCTCGCGCGCGAGATGCTGAAGGGCGAGCGCGACATCCAGATCGTCACGACGCTGCACGGCACGGACATCACGCTGCTCGGGCTGCACCCTTCGTTCCACGCGATCACGCGCTTCTCGATCCTGCAATCGGACGGGCTGTCCGCCGTGTCGCAGTTCCTCAAGGAGGAGACCGTCCGGCGGTTCTCCGTCCCCGAGCAGCGCATCGACGTGATCCCCAACTTCGTGGACACGGAGGTGTGGCGGCGCGACCGGGAGCCCTGCCACCGCTCGAAGCTCGCCGCCGCGGATCAACGCATCGTCATGCACGTGTCGAACTTCCGCGAGGTGAAGCGCGTGCAGGACGTGGTCGAGGTGTTCGCGAAGATCCGCGAGTCGGTCGACGCGCGACTCGTGCTGGTCGGCGACGGCCCGGAGCGTCCACGCGCGCTCAAGCGCGCCGCCGACCTCGGGCTGGGAGAGGACGTGCTGTTCCTCGGGCGGCACGCGTCCGTCGAGGATCTGCTGTCGTGTGCCGACCTCTTCCTGCTTCCTTCGGCGTCGGAGTCGTTCGGCCTGGCGGCGCTGGAGGCGATGGCGTGTGGCGCGCCGGTGATCGCCTCGAACGCCGGCGGTCTGCCGGAGGTCGTCGAGGACGGCGTCTCGGGGTACCTGCTGCCCGTCGGCGCCACCGACGCGATGGCGGAGGCGGGTGTGCGCATCCTCGCCGACGACGCGCTCCGCAAGAAGATGCGTGTGGCGGCGCGTAAGATCGCCGTCGAGAAGTTCTCCACGGACGCGATCGTCCCGCAGTACGAGGCGCTCTACGAGCGCGTGCTCGCGGGCGCGGGCGCGTCACGTCCAGCGTGAGCGTACGGTCGTGACCTACTGGGAGTCGATCATCCTCGGGTTCGTGCAGGGCGCGACCGAGTTCCTGCCAGTCTCGAGCTCGGGGCACCTCGTCATCGCCCAGACGCTCCTCGGCGTGAGCGCGTCGGGGATCGTCTTCGAGGTGGCGGTCCATCTCGCGACGTTGGTGTCGATCCTGGTCGCGTACCGCGCGCGGCTCGGCGATCTCGCGCGGCGCTCGCTGGCGCGCGACACGGATGCGCTGCGCTACCTCGCCCTGATCGTGGTCGCGAGCGTGCCGGCCGGGCTGGTCGGCGTCCTCGCCGAAGACCAGGTCGAGGCGCTCTTCGAGAGCCCCGTGGTGCCGGGACTCGGCCTCCTGTTCACCGGTGTGCTGCTCTGGACTACGCGCTCCGCGCTTCCGCGCGCGACCGGGTCCGTCTCGACGTGGGGCATCGCGCTGGCGATCGGGCTCGCCCAGGCGCTGGCGATCACGCCCGGCGTCTCCCGCTCCGGCACCACGATCGTCGCCGCCCTCTGGCTCGGCGTCGAGGCGCGTGAGGCCGCCGCGTTCTCGTTCCTGATGGCGATTCCGGCGATCGCGGGCGCCGCCGTGCTCGAGCTGCCCAACCTCGAGGGCTCGGGGCTGACGGCTGGTCCTCTGCTCGCGGGCAGCCTCGTGGCGTGCGTGACCGGCATCCTCGCGATCCGCACGCTGGTCCTCTTGCTCGACCGCCGCGCGTTCCACGCGTTCGCCCCGTACTGCTGGGCGGTCGGGGCGCTCTTCCTCGCCTATCTGGCGATGCGGTGATCTGGCAGGGAAAGGAGCCCGGCGCCTGGGCAGAAGCGTGGGCGGTGCCGGTCGTCGAGATCTACGAGAGCATCGGCTCGACGAACGACCGGGCGCTCGATCTCGCCGCGTCGGTGGGCGGGGCGCTGGCGGTGGTGATCGCCGACGAGCAGACCGCGGGGCGCGGGCGGCGGGGAGCGCGCTGGCATTCGCCGCCCGGCGGGGGGCTCTGGATGTCGCTCGTGCTGCCCTCGCCGCGGCCGTCGCCCCACGCGAGCCTTCTGGTCGGGCTCGCCGTGGCCGAGGCGATCGAGGCGCTGGCCCCTGAGATCCGCGTCGGCATCAAGTGGCCGAACGATCTGATGGTGCGGGGCGGCAAGCTCGGGGGCATCCTCTGCGAATCGACCGGCGCGGCGATTGTCGCCGGGATCGGGATCAACGTGCGCGCGCTCGGCACCACGCCCGCGACGTCGCTGGCCTACCGTGCGACATCGCTCGAGGTGGAGTGCGGCAAATCGTTCGCCACCAGTGACTTGGCCGGATGTATCGTAGAACGGCTGAAAGGGCGCTCGTGGGGGCTCGACGCCGAAGTGAGCGAAGCGCTCGCGGGGCGGGACGCCCTGCTCGGCGCGGCCGTCGAGACGGAGGAGCACGGCGCGGGCGTCGCCCGCGGGATCGACCGGAGCGGAGCGCTGATCCTGGAGCGGCCCGACGGGTCGCGGGTACGCGTGGTCGCCGGTAGCGTCAGGGCTCTCTGACCGGAGGCTTTCCTTGCAGCTCGTCGTGGATGTGGGGAACACCGAGACGGTCGTCGGTCTCGCGGCGAAGACCACCGAGATCTCGGCGCACTGGCGGGTCAGCTCGAACGTGCCGCGCACGGCGGACGAGCTCACCGCGCTGCTGCGCGCGCTCCTGACCGGCGACGCGATCGACGCCGGATCGATCCAGCGTGCCGTGATCGGGTCCGTCGTGCCGTCGCTGAACGCCGTGTGGTCCCACTCGCTCGCGCGCGTGATCCGGGGCGAGGTCCTGTCGGTGGGACCGGCGTCGGAGCTGCCGATCGAGCTCGACGTGGACGAGCCGCTCACGGTCGGTGCCGACCGCATCGCGAACACGCTGGCCGCGAGGGAGATCTACCGGCGCGACACGATTGCCGTGGATCTCGGCACCGCGACCACGTTCGACTGCATCACGAGAGAGGGTGTGTTCATCGGCGGCGTGATCTCGCCCGGTCTGCAGGCGGGTCTGGACTGGCTCTCGGCGCGAACCGCCAAGCTGCCGCGCGTCGAGCTCCAGCCTCCTCGCGCGGTGATCGGCCGGCGGACCGAGACGTGCATCCAGAGCGGTGTGTTCTATCAGGCGGTGGACGCGGTGGACGGGATGGTTCGTCGCATCAAGGACGAGTGGGCGAAGCCCGACGCGTTCGTGGTCGCGACGGGCGGGTTCTCGCACGTCGTCGGCCCGCACCTCACGACGGTGAACGAGGTCGAGCCGCTGCTCACGCTCTACGGGCTCGCGATGGCGGGGGAGATCATCGGAGCCAAGCGGCGGAGCGCGTAGCGACCGTCGTCGGTGAGGCGCACGGCGACCTTGCGGCGGTCGTGGGCCGGCCAGCGATCCCGGCTGACCAGCCCCGAGCGCTCGAGCACCCCGAGGTGGTGGGCCAGCGTGGAAGGCGCGAGGGAGAGACCGCGCGAGAGCCGGCGCGCGGAGAGCCCGAGTGAGGTCGCGCGCGAGAGCTCGGCCAGGATGAGGTAGCGGGCCGGGCAGAAGGGGCGGGGCCAGGCTTCTTCCGCCGCGATGCGATCGAACCGCTCGGAGGCGCGGCGCAGGAGCGTCCAGGCGTCGAGGAGGTCGGCCGCCCAGTCTCGGCTCGCGCGCGCATGCGGGGCCGCGCCCGGATCCGATTCCGGACCCGACACCGGGCCTGCCCCCGGGGGATGAGGGCCTCGTTTTCTCGTAGGTGCAACTCGTTCGATCATCGAACGAACCTCCTCGGTCCGTTCACGATGCGAGGTGGTCCGGAGCCCAGGAATGACGCGGTGGGACGGCGCGCGGGCCGGGGGCGGCCGCTGCGTCGGATCCTTCGAGCGTCGAACGATCTCCGAGTGGGCTCAGGAAGCCCTCGCCTACTCGGGGCCACCACCTCCTCGAGCCCCCCCGAGACCTACCGGTTCAGCCAGTACGACACCTTGAGCAGGAACGTGTGGTCCGCCTGGAGATCGAACAGGCCGGTCAGGTCGCGCTGCCACGCCCGCCGCGGCTCGTTCTCGGTCGACTCGTCGCGTCCGTGCGCCCACACCAGGAAGAGCGTCGAGCCGGGCAGGTACTCCCAGCGCACGACGGCGTTCGTGCGGACCTGGCGGAACGAAAACGAGGTCTCGGTGCCGGCGGGCGGAGTGTACGGCTGGAAGCGCGCCTCGTACGACCACGCGTCGGGCGTCGCCGAGATCTCGCGCACGTCGGTGTAGATGCCGCTGCTCGCGAACGGCTCGCCGTAGAACTCGAACGTGAGATCCGGCGTCATCGTGTAGTTGACGCGCACGTTGAACGAGACGGTCCGCTGATCGAGATGCGCGAACGCGTAGTGTCGCCCCCCGCCGGTGTCGGTGAAGTTGCCGATCCACTGCGCGTCGTCGTCCGCGCGGAAGAAGTTGGCGCCGAAGTTCACCGTGAACCGCGACGAGACCCGGAAGTTCAGGTACGGACCGAGCGACATGTTGTGGCTGCGGCCCGCGTCCCAGTAGCCCAGGTTCACCCATATGCCGGGCTGGATCGTCCTGCGGCTGTCCGCGTTGAACCCGAACCAGGGGAAGAACGACACGTCACGGCGGAGGAGGGGCCCGCCGCGCGTGCAGCGGTCGCAGAACGCGCCGCCGAGGCGTCCGATGGTGCCGCCGGCGTGGACGTCCCAGTTGTTGTTCAGCCCCATGTGACCGTTGAGGTTGATCGACGTCTCGATCCGGTCGCCCGACGTGTTCCAGTGGTACCAGGTATTGCCGTTGAACGACGCCCAGCGGTAGAGACGCGTCGGCGACTGGAACGTGAGCTGCGCCCACGTGCTCCAGTCGTAGATGTCGGCGCGCCGCAGGTATCCGAGGTCGTTGACCTCGAACCCGGGCGATTGGTACACGAAGCTCGTCTCGAAGCGGGTGATCCCGCCGCCGTACTTCCCGAACTTGAGCTGCCCGCTGTAGCCGGAGAGCGCGGTGCGCGCCGAGTCCACGCTCGGGCCGTCGTTCGGCTGCTGGTAGTAGTGGGCGGAGCTGGTCTGCGTGCGCGCGATCGCCGCCGCGCTTCCCGCCACGCGGGACGCCGCGAACGAGCCCGCGAGCTCGAAGCGCCTGCCCGAGAATCGGTTGCGCACGTTGAACCCCGTCACGTACGCGCTCTCGTGCAGATAGGGAGCGGTGAGCGCGTCGTTCGATCGGTTCACGGCCGTGCCGATCCAACCGACGCTCGCTTCCCCGTTGCGGAAGTCCTGCTGCGCGCGGAGCACGGCGTAGTTCGCGGTCGGCTCCACCGTCTGGTCGGACGCGCCCGTCACCTGCTGCGTGACGGCGTCGAGGATCCCGAAGGAGAGCCCACCCGTGCGCCGTCCCGTGAGCTTGGCCGCGGCGGCGATCGGCGTCGCGGTCGGCGTGAGCGCGTCGCCGTACTGATTGCTCAGCGCGGGGCTGCGGCCGATGCGGCGGGAGTAGAAGAGCCCTTCGTTGGTGTTGCAGTCGACGACGATGTAGCAGTTGAGCTGGAACCGGTAGAGACCGGTCCCCTCGAGGAAGAACGGCCGCCGCTCGCCGAAGAACGTCTCGAACGCCGAGAGGTTCACCTGCGCGGGGTCCGCCTCGACCTGGCCGAAGTCCGGGTTCACGGTTGCGTCGAGCGTGAGGTTCGGCGTGATGCCGAGCTTCACGTCCGCGCCCGCGGAGAACTCCTGCGGGTGCTCGAGGCCGCCGCCCGAGCCCGCGCGCGTCACGTTCTTGGTGACCGCGTACGGCGTCACCTCGAGGCGATTCGAGCGTCCCAGCCCCTCCAGGCCCTGCAGCTCGCCCAGCTGCGACATCATCCCCGTGTTGTTCCGGTCGTAGTGCGGCCAGCTCGACGACTCCGGATAGCGATCGATCTGCCGGCGGATCCCGAACCCGAACGTGTGCTGGTCCGCCGACGCGTAGCGTAGCTGCGAGAGCGGGATGCGGAACTCCGCGGTCCACCCGCGCTCGTCCACGCTCGTGGCGACGTCCCACACGCCGTTCCACGACTGATCCTGGTTCGTGTCGTTCGAGAAGGCGAAGTCGCGCTGCACGCCGTCGGGGTTCACCCAGAACGCGAAGCCCGTCCGGCGATCGTGATAGGAATCGATCATGATCCCGATCTGATCCGACGGTCCCCGCACGTCCCGGCGCGTGAGCGCCCGCATGATGCTGTCGGGGCTCGCATCGAGCGCGCGCACGAACACGTAGAGGTTGTCGTCGTCGTACGCGACGCGGAACTCGGTCTGCTGGGCCGGATCGGCGTCGAGCTCCGGATCGAACTGCCGGAATCCGCCCGTCGCGGGCGCGCTGCGCCACACGGGGTCTGCATCGATCCCGTCGATCGTGACCTCGGAGCCGGACCTGACGGCGACGGCGACGCGGGGAAGCGCGCCCGCCCGGCCCGCGACCGCGGGCCCGGAAGCCAGGGAGGCCGTCGTCTGACCCTCGACGTCCGCCGCGCCCCATCCCATCCCCGCCACCGCCGCCACCAGCCCCGCGCGAACGATCAGCTTCGGCATCCCCGCCTCCCGTCGGTCGTGAGCCTCTGGAGACTTGGACGGGGGGATGCTCGAAATGGTTTCCATTCCGGGAGCGCACTACCTTATGCCCTTCCATGGACCTCGCATGACGCTCTCGCCCGTCTTCCGCTCCGAAGACGCCGTGACGCTCCTCGCGGAGCGCGGCGTGTGGTCGCGCCTGGCCGGCGACATGGAGGCACAGGCGGAGGCCGTGCGCGCCGTGCATCGGGATCTCGAGGAGATCCTGGGGCCCGAGTTCAGGAAGGCCGCGCCGCACGTGCCGCACGCGTCCGAGGTGATGACGACGGCGGGACTCGCGTTCCTGCAGGAGTACTTCTTCCTGATCCTCTTCCGCTCGGTGTTCGCCTCGCTCGGCGTCTCCCGCGAGCGGCTCCGGCTGTACACCGAGCTCAACTTCTGCATCAAGGGCACGATCACCGCGGCCGACAACATCTTCGACGATCAGGCGAAGTCCCTCCTGCCGCTCTCCGAGCGGGCCGGCGCGCGCTTCATGTCGATCCTCCAGCTCATGGCGTTCGAGCGGCTAGCGCGTCGCGTGCTCGACCGCGGTCAGGAGGCGGGGGTGCTCGTCTCGTCCGAGCGCGACCGGATCCAGCGCGGTCTGCTCGACCGCATGGCCAGGATCGGAGCGCTCGAAGGCTCGGAGGAAGGCGGGGTCGCCGAGGTGCTCTCGCCCGATGCGATGGTCGAGGCCGTCCACCGGGTCCGCGGGGGCGCGCTGTTCGCGCTCGCGTTCGTGGCGCCGGGCGTGCTCGAGCGGGGCGAGATCGTCAAGAAGATGGCGCGCGCGGAGGCCGCGGTCGCGCGGCTCGGGACCGCTTTCCAGATCGTGGACGATCTGACCGACTTCGAGTTCGATCTCGGGCGGCGCAGCCACAACCTGCTGGTCGCGCAGATCGAGCACGCCGGAAGCCGGGAAGAGCGTACGGAGCTCGAGCGGACGCGCGCCGAGGTCGCCGGAGGCGTCGGCGTCACGCCGGGGATCGTCGAGGGGCTGTTCAAGCGATCCGCCCGGGCGGTGCTCGGGCGCGCCTACGACGAGGCGCAGGGGGCGCTCGTCGGCCTCGCGGACCTCGGATTCTGGCTCGAAGCCGAGCTGGCCGAGGAGATCGTGCACGCCATCGTCGGCCTCGACGGGACGCGCCGCATGGAGGCGCTCGCCCGGCCGGAGTAGCCCCGGGGGAGCCGGGCCGCGTCCCGGCGGCCCCGGCATCATCCGTTTCCTGCACTCGCAGCTTGGTGGTGGGCCAATTCCATCACCCGCAGCTTGACAGCCCTCGTGGCTAGCCCAGATTTCCCGCTCCGTTAGCACTCCGTCCCACTGAGTGCTAACAAGAGAGCGACCCCTCACATTCCGGCCCAACACGTAGGAGGAGGCCTGATGGCTAAGGCAACAGCGAAGGGCAAAGTCACGGTCAAGCCGCTCGCCGACCGCGTCGTGGTGAAGCCCCTGGAGGAATCCGAGCAGATGCGCGGGGGGCTCTACATCCCCGACACCGCCAAGGAGAAGCCCTCGCAGGGCGAAGTCGTGGCGGTCGGCCCGGGCAAAGTTTCCGACGAAGGCGCGCGCCTGGAGATGGACGTGAAGGTCGGCGACCGCGTCCTCTACGGGAAGTACAGCGGGACGGACGTGACGCTCGACGGCGTCGAGTACCTCATCCTGCGCGAGTCGGACATCCTCGCGGTGATTCCCTGACGCACCAAGCGGCGACTACCTAAGCGAACTACCAGGAGACTGATATCATGGCAGCGAAGAATCTCGAGTTCGACGTCGAAGCTCGGGCCAAGCTCAAGCGGGGCGTCGATCGTCTCGCCCAGGCGGTCAAGGTGACCCTCGGCCCCAAGGGCCGGAACGTGGTTCTCGACCGGAAGTTCGGCTCGCCGACGGTGACCAAGGACGGCGTCTCCGTGGCGAAGGAGGTCGAGCTCCAGGACCCCATCGAGAACATGGGCGCGCAGATGGTGAAGGAGGTCGCCACCAAGACGTCCGACGTCGCGGGTGACGGCACGACGACGGCGACCGTGCTCGCGCAGGCGATCTTCGGCGAGGGTCTGAAGAACGTCACCGCGGGGACGAACCCGATGGGTATCCGCCGCGGCATCGACCGCGCGGTCGAGGCGGTGGTCGCCGAGCTCGAGAAGATGTCGACCGACACGAAGGGCAAGAAGGAGATCGCCCAGGTCGGCGCCATCAGCGCGAACAACAACTCCGAGATCGGCGAGCTCATCGCCGACGCGATGGAGAAGGTCGGCAAGGACGGCGTGATCACGGTCGAGGAGGCTCGCGGCCTCGAGACCACGCTCGAGACCGTGGACGGCATGCAGTTCGACCGCGGCTACCTGTCGCCCTACTTCGTGACGGATCCGGAGCGCATGGAGGCCGTGCTCGAGGATGCCTCGATCCTGATCCACGACAAGAAGATCAGCTCGATGAAGGACCTCCTTCCGATCCTGGAGAAGGTCGCGCAGCAGGGCCGTCCCCTGCTCATCGTGGCGGAGGACGTCGAGGGCGAGGCGCTCGCCACGCTCGTGGTGAACAAGCTGCGCGGCACGCTGAAGGTCGCGGCCGTGAAGGCGCCCGGGTTCGGTGATCGCCGCAAGGCGATGCTGCAGGACATCGCCGTCCTGACCGGCGGCCAGGTGATCTCCGAGGAAGTCGGCTTCAAGCTCGAGAACACCGTCACGAGCGATCTCGGTCGCGCCAAGCGCATCGTGATCGACAAGGACAACACCACGGTCATCGACGGCCGCGGCGAGAACTCGAAGATCAAGGGCCGCATCGAGGAGATCCGCGTCGCGATCGACAAGAGCACGTCGGATTACGACAAGGAGAAGCTCCAGGAGCGGCTCGCGAAGCTGGCCGGCGGCGTGGCGGTCATCAACGTCGGTGCCGCGACCGAGACGGAGATGAAGGAGAAGAAGGCGCTGGTCGAGGACGCGCTGCACGCGACGCGTGCGGCGGTCGAGGAGGGCATCGTCCCCGGCGGCGGCGTCGCGCTGCTCCGCGCGCAGGCTGCGCTCGACAAGCTCAAGCTGGAGAACGAGGAGGAGCAGATCGGCGTGCAGATCCTCCGCCGCGCGCTCGAGCACCCCATCCGGCAGATCGCGCAGAACGCCGGGGTCGAGGGCAGCATCGTGATCGACAAGGTCCGCTCGGGGAAGGGCGGCTTCGGATTCAACGCCCAGACCGACGAGTACGAGGATCTGGTGAAGGCCGGCGTCATCGACCCGACCAAGGTCGTGCGCACGGCGCTGCAGAACGCCGCGTCCATCGCTGGTCTGCTGCTCACGACCGAGGCGGTCGTGGTCGAGATCCCGGAAGAGAAGCCGGCGCCGGCGATGCCGGGCGGCGGCGGCATGGGAGGCATGTACTAAGCGGTTGGCGACACCGCCGTCCGCGGGTAGCCTACGTGGGCTATCCGCGGCGGCGTCGCCAACCGGGCCGGCGGGTTGCCGACACCGGGTACGCCAAACGGTTCACGCGACCACGAAGCCGGTGTCGGCAACCCGCCTCGTCAGCGACATGCTTCGCACGTCGCCGACGGGATGAGGGCAGGGGGCTCGGTCACCGATCGGTGGCCGGGCCCTTCGGCTTTTTCGGGTTGTTCGCCGGGGTGGGCGGGCGTATTGTCGCGGGCGGAGGTACAGACATGGGTTAGAGAGCACTCAGGCGTAGCGGATGACGGACACTCAAAAGACCAGTGCCGCTGGACGGCTCTTCTTGATCATCAAGAGCCTTGAGAAGGCAGACAACGGCGCCCTCGTCTTTAACGCTTGGGCCAACGCGCTCGGCTTGAATCCGGAACACCGAGCCGAGGTCTACGCTGGCATCTCCGGCGTTCACCGCCTAATCGACGAGGCCAGAAGAGACGTCGCGGCCAACCCGGAGCTGGATCAGGCTCTCTACCTAGGAGCGTTGTCCAACATCGAGGCGGCCATGCACCAGGTTCCGCTGCACGTAAACTGGGGGGCCAACGCTCCGCATTTCGCCGGCTCGAACGTGCTCGCGCTCCAGTTTGTGGCCGAGCAGTTCAACAGGGCATCGAACGAACTCCGCCTCGACCCAAATGCTGTGAAGCAACTCCTCAACAGCATCGACCGCGTCATCAAGGAAGTGCTGAACGCCGACATTGAGGCCCAACTCCGCAAACTTCTGATCGCCGCGCTTGAGGACGCACGCCGCGCCTTGATTTTCTACCGACTCGACGGTGCCGACGGACTTCAGCGCGTCGCCGAAGGTGCGATAGGCGCGATTATCCTGGCCAAAGACTCCGTAGAGGGTGCCTGGGACAAGAAGGAGGTCGCCGAGTCCATCAAGATTCTCGACGCCATCCTCGATTTGGTGGCCAAAGCCAAGCCATACCTTGCGTTGGCAAGGCCTGCCATACGTGCACTGCTGCCCGGAAAGAGCAACGGAGGTGCTCTCTAACACGGGTTTGGAGCTGACGCTTCGGTCAGCTTAGTCGCGAGAGGCGTTCGCCTTGCAGCTCACGCCTCTCGGTCAGCATTTTGGCTCGCGCAGCTCAAACCCAAGTCGCTAAGAGATAAGCCGCGCTGTTCGCGGAGCTGCTCGAGCACATCGATGACCCGAACGGCCGGGATCGAGTGAGACAGACACTGCGCCAGGTTCTCACGGTTGAACTCGTCGATGATGTTCAGGCATCGGAACGTTCGTCCTGAGCTCAGAGTGCCCGACACGAAGTCCATGCTCCAGCGCTCGTTCAATCGAGTCAACAGAGCACGGACCAGCCGCGGCAGTCCGCTACGCCGCTTCTTTCCGCGACGTCGCACGGCGAGGCCTTCTTCGCGGTAAAGTCGCTCCGGTTCTTGTCGCCGGACGAGGTGGTTCGCCGGATTCAGACTTCAGGAACAACCAGGGACCTGAGTGAGGTGTTGTTCGACGGTTGTCCTCAGGGCGACCCACGGGGTCGATCGGTCTTTGAATCAAACAACGTACGCAACCGTCAGGGCATTCCCGCCCATCTGAGATCGCTCCAGCCCTCAAACTAGCTCCTAAGAAAGCGCTCTGCGTGTGGGTTGTCGGATAAGGCAGTGAACCTTACGCGCCAGCCCAACGCGACCGTGAGTCAGGTGGCACGAGACATCGGAGTTGGAGCGAGCGAGGTGCTGACGGACGAGGGCGAGACGGCGAGCCCGAACCGCATCCCGCGGCTCATGGCCCGCGAGGGAATCACCGTCGTCACATCCGCACGGGCGAACGGTCCACGCCGATCGCATCACTCAGCACGCAGTCCGTCAGCAGGTGACGTCCGTCCGGCATACAGTGCAGGCAGTACTACCGCGATCATTGTTACGCCCAATACGGTCGTGACGGCTACGACGATCATAGGAGGGTCGAACTGCGGCACCTCGAATAGTCGGCTCGAAGCCACACGGCCTCCCGTGTAAGACAGGGCTATTCCAATGATCGTGCCCAGCGCACCTAACACGCTACCTTCTCGCACCACTAGGTCGCGCACGTCTGCTGGCGCGGCACCGAGCGCTGCGTGCGTGGCGAGTTCGGTCCTGCGGTCCTTGGTCAGGTTGGAGAGCACGCCATAGATGCCCACACCGGCCAACGCAAGCGACATCACAGCGAATAGACCCATGAGAGTGAGCCCGATTCGGCTTCGAGCCAGCTGGGTCGACACGATGGCGGGAAGCGCTTCCACCGTGATCGGAACGGTGGGATCAATCGAGGCAACTTCCGCGCGCACCACTGGGATGAGCGGCGTCGGGTCTTCGAGCGTCGTCTTCACGACGACGAGTACCCTCGTGTCGAGTCCGAGCATGAAGAATTCAGGTACTGCGGGCAGCGTTGGGGACGCGAAGCGGGTGTCCTCGACGACGCCTATGATGGGAATCTTGTATTCGAACGATACCTCGGGCGAACCTCCGCCGAATGTTTGATGGAGGGCGTCCTGCCCTGGATACAAGGTCCGCGCGAACGTTTCGTTCACGATGGCAACGGGCACGTCCTCGCTTTCTGCAAAGCCGCGGCCGGCTAGCAAGCGAGTGCCCATGGCGTCCAAGAACGTGTGGCTGACGCGGCGGAGCCGAGCGGCCTCTCGGGCATTCCGATCGTATGTCTCTTCGCTCGCAGCCACGTAGACCATCCCGTCCCAGTCCGCGCGGAAGGGGACGGACCGTCCTGCTCCAACCGACTCGATCTGGGCCGATGCAAGCAGCCGATCGGAGACTTGCCGGAACCAACTAGTCGGGGTTTCCGAGGGCGGTGGGTTGGGGTCGAGCATGCGCTCGCCATTGGGACCAATGATGACCGCCGGTCCGGGCGCCCACTGAGTTCCCTGAAGATGCGCGGTGAGGACGAGCCGCCCTTCCGGCTCGAACCCGAGGGGCGCGTTCGTAACGTTCTCATAACTCCGGACCATGAGGCCGGCTCCGGATACGAGTGTGATAGCCAGCGCAATCTCGGCCACCACTAGTCCACGGAGCACCCGCTTGGAGCCGCGCGTGCGTGAGTTGGAACGACCCATTCCACTCAGGAGCCGCTGAACATCGACGTTCGTCAGGATCGCCGCCGGGACCAAGCCGATCAAAACCGTCGTGGCAACGAGGGTGGCGCCCGCGAACGCAAGCACGCGGCCGTCGAAGGGAATCGTGTCCAAGCGCGGCAGAGTCCGAACACCTAGGCCGCCAAGGGCGTGGACACCCAGCCACGCGAGCAATAGACCAAGCAGGGTCCCGACTACCGACAGAAGGAGGGCTTCCGCGAAGAAGCTTCGAGCGATGCTCCATCGACCGGCACCAAGAGCGATGCGTATGGCAACTTCGCTCGAGCGACCCACGCCTCTGGCCAGGATAAGCGTGGCCACGTTCACCGCGCCCACCAGCAGAAGTAGAAGCGCACCGCCAAGAACGATGAGAAGGATGGCACCCAGGTCACCAATCAGCGAGGCGACCGCCGGCGTAATGACGAACGCGCGACCGGTAGCGACCTCCGGGTACTGCGCGACCAAGCCGGCGACGACGGTATCTAGCTCGCCTTGGAGAATCCGCAGGTCCGTTCCCGGGCGTGCGCGCAGGTAGGACTCCCCGACGTGGTTGAACTGCTGGAAACCGGCGGGGATCTCGATGCTCATCCACACATCCGTCCCGCGAGGGACGTCAAACTCCTCGTGTGCCACGCCAACGACGGGAAACGAGCCTTCCAGCAGACCGATGGGCTCCCCCACCACTGACGGGTCGCCGCCGAATCGCGTCGTCCATAGTCGGTGCGACAGCACGACCCCTCTCGCACGGAACTCGTGATCCTCGGGCACGAACCCGCGGCCCTGCGCCATCGGTAGACCGAAGAGGTCGAAGAACCCCTCGGTGACCAGTTGCACCAGCACAGGTTGGGCTTCGCCGTCGGGGGCCGTCAGGACGTTCTCCTGATCGACGACTGCGACCACGTGCGAAACCGAAGGTGCGCCCTCCCTCACCGCCGCGACGTACGCGCCACTGACCCGCCCGCTGGACGTGCGCCCGTCTATCAACGGCGCCCTCAGCTCGTAGATGTCCTCGGGGTACGGGTACGGCAGCGGCCGCAGAAGGGTCGCATTGACCGTGCTGAAAATTGCGGTCGTGGCACCAATGCCGACGGCAAGCGTGCAGATCGTGGTGACTGCGAACGTCCGATGCAGTGCAAGCTGGCGGATGAGGATCCACGTCTTGGTCATCATGGCACACCCGGTTTACGGCGACCCACTCCTAACGTCTTAGGAGACGCTAGCCTTCGTGAGAGAGCTGAGCAAGTCGAGGCCGCGTTCACAATCTCGAATGGGACGTCACGTCCGAACGAATCACTGCTGCACCGGCTCCACCCGGGCCGTTCCCGCCCCTGTGGGTGGGCCAGGTCCTCGCGGTCGCGTGATGCCGGATAACACGGGTTCGCTGCTGCTACTTCGGTCAGCTTAGTCGCGAGAGGCGTTCGCCTTGTGGTTCACGCCTCTCGGTCAGCACCTTGGCTCGCGCAGCTGAAACCCAAGTCGTTAGGTGGCACCGCATAGTAGACGCTATGAACAGCACCAATGAAGCAGACACCGCGCCACAGCCGTCACTGAGCGATCGCGTGCTCAATGGGATCGTCGAGAATCTCCTCGCCGCCTCTCGGCGGCCCGAACTCACCACGCTCTACCATTACACGAGCGCGGAGGGTGCGTGTGGCATCGTCGACTCCCAAAGCATGTGGGCTACGGACGTGCGTTTTCTCAACGACTCGTCCGAATGGCGCTACGCAGTGCAGCTTGTTCGGACGGTTGTCGGTGACCCGGCGATTTCGAAACATGAGGACTGGGGTGACCTGACGGACGAATTCCACGCGCTTTCGAAGATGACGTGTCATGTTACCTGCTTCTCGGCGAATCGGAATCAGTTGTCACAGTGGCGAGCGTACTCCGGCCAGGGATATGCCCTAGGCTTTCCGTGGCCGTACCTCGCTACGCTGGCTGCCAACTTGCCGTTAACAGGCATTTTCAGTCCGGTGGTATACGATCCCGCGCTTCAGCGAGCCGCGCTCGCCAAAGCACTTTCACCTCTGCTAGCCGAGAATCCTGCCGACAGCGATGCGGACGGTCTTCCTCACCGAGTGATTTTCGTAGGAGCGGTGTCGGTTGCCGCCACCTTCTTCAAGGACCCGGCCTTCAGCCAAGAAGCGGAGTGGCGCCTGGCCGTCATTCCTCCCGACAACGCATTGCAGCAGCAGATGCCTTTGCAGTACCGAACCGTACGCGGCGCGGTCGATCCCTATCGCGTCTTGCAGCTCTCCAGTGTGACAATTCCCACTACGGGGATT
>JBFXDG010000024.1:0-36836 GCA_050181335.1 Gemmatimonadales bacterium
CGACCGCTGCATCCGCCCCGTGTACGAGGTGCCGGAATTCACGGAGGGGGTGGGATTAGCTCCGGCGCTTCGCGCCTTCGCTCGTCTCGGCGGTCCGCGCGTGGGCTTCGGTGAGCCTCTGTGCACCTCGGCGCGAACCCACGTCGCGATCTTCTGCGAAGATCGCCGTGGGTTCGAATCCGCCTGCGGCCGGCAGGCTAAAGAAAGACGGAGGGGGTGGGATTCGAACCCACGAGGGCTTGCGCCCGCCGGTTTTCAAGACCGGTGCATTGAACCGCTCTGCCACCCCTCCCGAGCGCTCATAACGTAAGGCGGGAGAGCCGATCCCCAAATCACGGCCCTGATACTCACGGTGGCGTCCGGCACGCCGACGCTCACATCGTCGAGCACCCTGCATCGAACGACGGCGATGACCGCAGCCGGAGCACGCTCACGCCGCCGTCATCTCCCGGCTCAGCCCGGCACCGAGCACCGCGCCGGTCACGATCAACGTCACCAGAGAGTTCAGCAGATCGACGACCATGACGCTCGCGGGGATGTGCGCGAAGGCATAGTGCGGGGCGATGGCCGGCAGCGCGACGCCGACCCACAGGGCGACGGCGAGCGTCATCCCGCTGGACACCGTTGCCCGGCCGAGCCGCTGGAGGAGCCAGGCGATCATGACGCTGGCCAGGATCCATCCGACGATATCCATCCCCAGCGCGGCTCCGTTCACCGTCGTCAGCTCGCTCTCGGGCAGACCGAGCGCGAGGACGCGCGTGCGCGCCCAAGGCGCCACGGCGTACCATAGGTACCCGAGCACTTGGTGCAGCACCACCGAGACGACGACGGCGATCACGACGGGCTTCTTCATGGGGGATTCGCGGGGAGGGGGTCAGGGGGTGAACGATATACCTTGGGGAACGACGAGACACGCACCCGCACCTCCCGAGCCATGACCTGGGTCGCACTCCTGCGCGGCATCAACGTCGGCGGCAACCGCGCGGTTTCCATGAAGACGCTGAAGGAGGTCTTCGAGGACGCCGGCATGGACGGCGTGCGCACCTACATCAACTCGGGCAACGTCGTCTTCTCGACGACACGACGCAGCCCGGCACGCATCGCACCGCTCCTGGAGGAGGCGATCGAGGCCCGGTTCGGGTTCGCGGTCGACGTGCTCGTGGTGTCCGAGGCGCGGCTGCGCGAGGTCGTGGCGGCGATTCCGGCGACGTGGACGAACGACCAAGCGACGCGGTGCGACGTCCTGTTCCTCTGGGACGACGTCGACCGCCGGGGGATTCTCGACGAGCTCCCCGTCCGGCAAGGGATCGACACGGTCCGGTACGCGCCTGGCGCGGTCATCTGGCGGATCGATCGCAAGAACATCGGGAAGAGCCGGATGGCGAAGCTGGTGGGCACCGCGCTCTACAAGCGCATGACGATCCGGAATTGCAACACCGCGCGCAAGCTGCTCGCGCTCATGGAGAGCTGACGCCTCAGTTTCTCGCGTTCGCGCGTCCCGACATCTCGAGCAGGAGCTCCGCGTTCGACACGACGTCCTGCATGCCCACGCGGCCCGGATAGTCGCCCGACGCGAGGAACAGCGCCCGCGCCTCGTCGAACAACGCCGCGGCCTCGTCGTCGCTGAGCGCGCCCGCGGGGGACTCGCGCACGGTCGCGACCAACGCGATGCCGTGCCAGAAATCGAGCATCTCGCGCTCGTGCTCCTCGAGGTACGGCACCTGCTTGGCCGCCACGAAGCCGCGCACCGCGTCGGAGAAGCGACCTGCCTGGTACTCGCGCAGGTACACCTGCTCGAAGATGAGCCGGGCACCGGCGCGCGCCTCGGCCGGTCCGACGTCTCGCAGGCTGGTCGCCGCATCCTCGTAGCGTCCGTCTGCGACCAGCTCGCGCAGATCTTGCGCAGCGGCCGGTACACCGAGCAGGAACATGGCGGCGATGGCGATCCACACACCGAAGCGGCTCATGGCGACCTCCTACCCAAGGTTCCGTCGTACATGTTGGAACCGAACCAGTCCGCCCGCAACCGTCAGCCCTCCCGCCACCACCAGCACCCAACCCCCGGCCCGCAGCACCGGGTGCGTCGGCAGCACCTCGATGATCGCCGCACCGGCCGCGCTCAACGCCAGACCCGTTCGCACGTAGGCCAGCAACGTGCGCTCGTTGGCCAAACGCGTCCTCTGGATCGCCAACCGGTCCCGAAGCTCGCCGCCTTCCATCGGTACGCAGCCTCCTAGTGCCGGAACAGCCTCCTCCCGGTGAGCACCATCGTCATCCCATGCTCGTCGGCGGACGCGATCACCTCGTCGTCCCGGACCGAGCCGCCGGGTTGGACGATCGCCCCCACGCCGGCCTCGGCCGCCGCGTCCACGCCGTCCCGGAAGGGGAAGAACGCGTCGGACGCGAGCGCGCAGCCCTTCAGATCGTGCCTTGCGTCGGCCGCCTTGAGGACCGCGATCCGCGACGAGTCGACGCGGCTCATCTGGCCGGCGCCGATCCCGAGCACCGCCCCGCCCCGCGCGAGCACGATCGCGTTGGACTTCACGCCGAACACGGCCGCCCACGCGAAGCGGAGATCGTCCCACTCGGCGTCCGTGGGCTCGCGCTTCGTGACGACCTTCCAGTCGTCCCTCTTTCCGTCCTGGCCGCCGTCGTAGAACGGGGGCTCGGCGGGCGACTGCGCGAGCATCCCCCCGTATACGCTGCGGAGCATCCGCGCCTCGGGCTCGCGCCCGTACGCGGCGAGGAACGCGGCGGGGTCACCGGACGGGTACGTCAGGAGGCGGATGTTCTTCTTGGCGGAGAGCGTCTCCATCGCTTTCGGCGCGTAGGCCGGCGCGAGCACGCACTCGATGAAGAGCGACGACATGAGCGTGGCGGTCGCGGCGTCGACCTCGGTGTTGAACGCGATCACGGAGCCGTACGCGCTGGTGGGGTCGGTGGCGAGCGCTTTGGCATAGGCGTCGGCAACGGTATCGGCCACCGCCAGGCCGCACGGCGTGGTGTGCTTGATGATGCACACGGCCGCCCGCCGGGTGCGCGCGAACGGCGCGAGCGCGAGCAACGCGCCGTCCACGTCGAGCAGGTTGTTGTAGGAGAGCTCCCTCCCATGATGCTGCTCGAGGGAGGCCAGCCCCGCCTTGCGCTCGTAACCGTAGAACGCGGCTTGCTGGTCGGGGTTCTCGCCGTAGCGGAGCGTCTGCGTGCGCTCGAGGGAGACGACGAGCCGATCCGGGAAGACCTCCCACGTCGAGGTCTTGCTGCCCAGATACTCGGCGACGGCCGCATCGTAGGCGCTGACGTGACGGAACGCCTTGGCGGCCAGCGTCCGGCGCAGCGGCGCCGAGTCCGACGCGTCGAGCGCGGCGAGAACGGCGTCGTAGTCGTCGGGCTCCACGACCACGTAGACGTCCTTGTGGCTCTTGGCGGCCGCCCGGACCATCGTCGGCCCGCCGATGTCCACCTGCTCCATCGCGGTGTCCATCGTCACGCGCTTCTTCACCGTCTCACGGAACGGATAGAGGTTCACGCAGACGAGGTCGATCGGCCGGTAGCCGAGCGCGGCCAGCTCGGCCATGTCGCTCGGCCGGGACCGGCGCGCGAGCAGTCCCGCGTGCACGGCGGGATGGAGCGTCTTCACGCGCCCGTCCATGATCTCGGGATGTCCCGTCGTGTCGGACACGCTGAGCACGGAGAGCCCGCCCTCACGCAGCGTCTTGGCGGTCCCTCCCGTGGAGACGAGCTGCCAGCCGCGTTCGACGAGCCCCTTCGCGAACGGAACGATCCCGGTCTTGTCGGACACGCTGAGCAACGCCCGCCTCATGACTTCTCCTCTTTGGTTGTTACATCGTGCGTGGTCATTTCGGTGCTCGTGGCGAACGCGAGCTCCGTCGGCTCGCGGCCTGCCGCGAGCGCCTCGCATACCCGGTCCACGGCCGCCGGATAGAGCTGGTGCTCGATCTCGAGCACCCGGGCCGCGAGCGACTCCGGCGTGTCACCGGCCAGAACCGGGACGCGCCGATGCGCGATGACAGGCCCGCGGTCGTACTCCTCGTCGACGAAGTGCACGGAGGCCCCACTCTCCTCGACGCCCGACGCGAGCACCGCAGCGTGCACGCGCTTTCCGTACATCCCCTTGCCTCCGAACGCCGGCAGGAGCGCGGGATGGATGTTCAGCATGCGGCGCGCGTACCGCGCGACCACCTCGGGCGGCACGAGCTTCACGTAGCCGGCGAGCAGCACGAGATCCACGCGGTGGCGCGCGAGCACGTCGAGCATCTCCCGCCCGACGTCCGCGGGAGACCGCCCGTTCGTACGGACGACCGCCACGGGCACGTCCGCCTCGACGGCACGCGCGATCGCTCCGGCATCCTCGCGGTCGGTGAGCAGCAGGACGATCCGCCACGCACCGCCCGCGGGCTGCCCATCGAGCAGCGCCTGGAAGTTCGTGCCTCCCCCCGAGGCGAACACGGCCGCGCGAACCGTCACGCCAGCTCACCCCTCCCCGGAACGTCGCCCCCGAAGTGCGGCACCAGGAACGGGTTGCCGATACGCTCGTGTCCCACGGTCGTGGGCGGGCCGTGGCCGGAGTACAGCACGGTCGCGTCGGGCAGGCTCAGCACTTCCTCCCGGATGGCTCGCATGAGCCGGTGGAAGTCACCGCCCGGGAGATCCGTGCGGCCGATCGATCCCCGGAACACGACGTCGCCGACGATCGCGAAGCTCCGGTCCGTCGCGACGAGGATGACGTGGCCGGGCGCGTGACCCGGCGCGTCGCGGACGTCGAGCGCGCACGCGCCGATCTCGAGCCGCTGGCCGTGCGCGAGCCGGTGGGTCGGCTCGGGCTGCGGCTCCACGCTCAGGCCGAACGCCGCCGCCTGATGGGGGAGCGCGCGGTACATCGCGAGCGCGTCGGGGTGGATCCAGATCGGCGCGGCGGGGGCGAGCGCATGGACGACGTGCACGCCCTCGATGTGGTCCACGTGGGCATGCGTGAGCACGATCGCCTCGAGCCGGAGCGCCTGGGAGCGGATCTCGTCCGCCATGCGCCCGGCACCCGCCCCGGGATCGATCGCGGCGGCGGAGCCGTCGCAAACCGTCAGGTAGGCGTTCTGTCCGAACCCTCCACCCGTGAAGGTTCGGACGTCCACCGCTCTAGCCCCTCGAGGGGGCCATCAAACGGTGAACGAGCTCCCGCACCCGCAGCCGCCCGAGGCGTTCGGGTTCCGGAACGTGAAGCCCTGGCCCATCATGCTCGAGACGTAGTCGATCTCGACACCCGTGAGATACTGGGCGCTGAACGGATCGACGAAGACGCGGATCCCGCCGACGTCGAGCACCTCGTCGTCGGCTTCGGGCGCGTCCTCGATGTTCAACCCGTATTGGAACCCGGAGCAGCCCCCGGGCAGCACGGCCACGCGCAGTCCGACCTCGCCCTGCACGCCGTGCTCCTGGATGAAGTCCTGGACCTTCTCGGTCGCCGTTCGTGTCATCGTTACCATGGATCCAACCTAATCAAGGGCGAAAAACCGCTCAACGGCGCGGGTCCTGGAGGATCAGACCCGCGGCCGCACGCAGGTCGTCCACCACCCGAACTCCCGGGGGGACCTGGCGTTCCTGCTCCGCTCCATACCCCGTTCGCACCAAGATGCCCCGCCCCCCGAGCGCGATCGCCGGAAGCACGTCCGTCACCTTGTCGCCGACGAAGTACGACGCCGCCGGGTCGATGCCGAGGAGCGCCGCGGACCTCAGGTACATCCCGGTCGCCGGCTTGCGGCAGTCGCAGGGTCCGGTGACGTCCGGATGGTGGGGGCAGTACCGCACGTCGTCGGGCGGCACGCCGGCGGCGTCCAGAACCTCCGCGACCCGGTTCGCAACGGCGTGGTAGTCGGCCTCGCGGTAGAGCCCGCGCGCGATGCCGGACTGGTTGGTCACGGTCACGAGCGCGAACCCCGCGGCCCGCAGGTCCGCGAGCGCCTCCACCGCACCCGGCACCAGCTCCACGCCCTCGGGATCGGCGAGGTAGCTCCGCTCCGTGATGAGCGTGCCGTCACGATCGATGAAGACGGCGGGCTTCGTAGCGCTCACGCGGGGCGCGCCTCGACCACCCGGCGGACGAGGCTGCCCTCCTGCCCCGGCAGGACCGTGCGCACGTCGAGCCGCAGACGATCGTCGCGGATGTGGCCGATCACGGGCGGGTCGCCCTCGCGGAGCACGCGCGCCAGCGTCGCGGCGCTCGGCGCGTCCAGCTCCACGGCCCACGACTCGAGCACGATGCCCGGGAACGTGCCGCCGCCCACGGCGCCCTCCGCGCGCACGGCCCGGCAGGTGACGCCGCGCGCGGCGAGATCGGCCGCCAGGCGTACGGCCCGCTCCTCGAGCTCGGACGGCTTCGCGGCCAACATGCGCAACGTCGGGATCTCGACGATCGCCCGCCGTGGGTCCCGGTAGAGCCGCAGCGTGGCCTCGAGCCCCGCGAGCGTCACCTTGTCGACCCGGAGGGCGCGGCAGAGCGGGTTCGAGCGCGCGGCATCGATGAGCTCGCGGCGACCGAGCAGGATACCCGCCTGCGGCCCGCCGAGCAGCTTGTCGCCGGAGAACGTCACGAGGTCCACGCCGGACGCCAGCGATTCGCTCGGCGTGGGCTCGCCCGAGAGGCCGATATGCTCGGGCGGCACCATCAGCCCCGAGCCGAGGTCGTGGAGCAGCGGCACGCCCCGCCGGTGCGCGACCTCCGCGAGCGCGGCGAGCGACGCCTCTTCCGTGAAGCCCGTGATGCGGAAGTTCGACCGGTGCACCTTGAGGATCGCGCGCACGGAGACATCCGTCAGCGCGGCCTCGTAGTCGCGCACGCGGGTGCGGTTGGTCGCGCCGACCTCGACCAGACGCGCCCCCGAGCGCTCGAGGATCTCCGGGATGCGGAAGCCGCCGCCGATCTCGACGAGCTCGCCCCGCGAAACCACCACCCCCGCCCCGCGCGCCACGGTGTTCAGGGCGAGCACGAGCGCGGCGGCCGCATTGTTCACGACGAGCGCCGCGTCGGCTCCGGTCAGCTCGCAGAGGACCGCCGCGCAGTGGTCGTAGCGGGAGCCGCGCTCCCCGGCGGCCAGATCGTACTCCAGGTTCGTGTAGTCGCGGGCCGCGGCGAGCATCGCGTCGACCGCGGCATCGGCGAGCGGCGCGCGCCCCAGGTTGGTGTGGAGCACGACGCCCGTCGCGTTGATGACGCGTCGGAGCGAAGCGGCGTCCCCCGCCGTGAGGCGCCGCTCGACCTCCTGCGCGTACGCCGCGGACGGCGCCGTCCCGTCGGGGGCGGTGTGGGCGCCCGCCCGCACGTCGGCGATCACGTCCCGTAGGGCTCCGACGACCCGTCCGCGAGCGTGGCGCTCGAGCAGCGGCTCGAACTCGGGCGACGCGAGGAGCCGATCGACCGACGGGATGGTCCGTCGCGGGTCTTCGCTCACCGGGTGGGGCCCGCCGCGCCGGGAGGCGCATCCGGAGACGGCGCAGGAGGTGACGCGGGAGGTGGTGTGTCGCCTGCCGCGCCGGCGTCCGGTCGTGGCACTGGCGCCGCGCGGCGTACCAGCGTCGCGTCGCCACCGCCTCCGGGCACGCCGTTGACGTTCACGACCCCTTCCAGCGTGACCTCGTACTCGACGTCGACCTCGAGGGGCGACTCCAGCACGGCGACCAACCTGCGCGCGGGCAGCGGCCTCTCGGGTCCTCCACGGGGGGCCCGGCTCCCGGCGCTCTGGAGCCGCGGCGGCGCCGGCCGGGACGGCACCCTCGCGGCTCCCGCCCCGCGTCCCGCGGCGCCCTGCGGTGCGCCGGCGGGGCCCGTCGGCGCGACGCCGCCCGTCGTATCCGCGACCGCGCCGGCGGAGTCCGGAGGCGCTGCCGGCTCGGGCGGCGCCGCGGCCGCCTGCGCGGCGGCGTCGAGCGAGTCGAGCCGCAGGAGCGAGTCGACGACCGCCTCGACCATCTCCGAGTACTCCCGCTCGTGATACACGCGCGCCACGGACGGTCCCGGGCCCTGCGGCCCGTCGATCCGCACGGTGACGTCGGCGGCCGGGGATTCGAAGTCGACGTAGTCGTCGAGCTCGAGCGCCACGGTGACCGAGTCGAGCGCGCTCGCCGACAGCAGCGCGGCCGGTGTGGTGTCCGAGGGCAGCGCGCCGACGTCGACCAGCAGGGTGTCGCCGGCCGCGACGACCACGTTCTCGGTCCCCTGGGTCTCCCGCGCGTCGAGCACGCCGTCGCGGTCCACGTCCTCGAACGCCGTGACCCGGTAGGGACCGTCGGGCAGGTAGCGGAGCACGAAGATGCCCTCCTGGTCCGCTCGGGAGACGTACGCCAGGGAGTCGTCGCTCACGGCCTGCACCAGCGCGCCACCCAGCGGCGCTCCGGTCGTTCGATTCCACGCCTGCCCCGCGACGGCGGTCGGCGAAGCGGACCCGCCGGTCGAGAACACCAGCTCGAAGGGATCACGGAGCTGGTTGCCGAACATGTCGCGGATCACCGGCTGCAGCGTCACGCGGTAGAGGAGCCCCGGCCGAAATCCCCCGCGGACCTCGACCGTGATGGAGGTCCGGCCGTGTCCGACGCGCACGTCCCCGGTGCGAGGTGACACGGTGACGGCGTCGTCCAGGGTGCCTCCGGTCACGTTCTCGCTGATGCGCTCGTCGAAGTAGAAGCGCACGGGACGATCGAGATCGGTGAGCGTCGCGAACGTGTCCGGATCGGTGCGCACGAGCACCGGTGGGCGCACGTCGACCGGCCCCCCGGGGGGCGCGCCCTGGTTCGCGCACGCGGCGACGCCCACGAGGAAGGTCGCCGCGAAAGCCCCGACCGCGGGCCATCTTCCTGCGTTCAGGCGCGCACTCCCATTCATCGACGCTCGGCGAGTGCGGCGAGCTTCACCCCGAGCTTGGTGCGCTGCTCCTCCAGCTGCGCGAGCCGGTCGCGCTCCTTCTGCACCACGTCGGCGGGCGCCCGTGACACGAACGCCGCGTTGTCGAGCTTCTTGCTCGTACCGGCGTGCAGACCCTCGAGCTTGGCGATCTCCTCGCGCAGGCGCGAACGCTCACGCTCGACGTCGATGACGCCCGCGAGCGGGACGAACAGCTCCGCGCCGTTCTTGAGCACCGCGTGCGCGCCGACGCCGTGCCCCGCTTCCGTCTCGACGCGGTTCACGCGCGCGAGCTGCTCGAGCGCCGGCGCCTGCTCGCGCACGAGCGCGGGAAACCCGTCGGGGCTGCCGTTGCTCTCGGTGTGCCACACGTGGATCGCGATGCGGCCCCCCTCCGGGATGCCGTACTCCTTGCGGAGGCGACGCACCTCGACGATGAGCTCCTGGAAGGCCGCCATGCGCGCCTCGACGTCGTCCGACGTCCAACGCGGGTCGGGCTGGGGCCACGCAGCCACGATGAGGTCGTCCGCGCGCGGCTCGCTGCCCACGCGGGGGAGGCGCGCCCACAGCTCGGCGCTCACGAAGGGCACGACCGGATGGAGGAGCCGGAGCGCGCGGTCGAGGACCGTCACGAGCGTCGAGCGGGCCGCCTCGCGGCTCGCCTCCGACTCCGCGCTCTTGCCGAGACGGGACTTCACCAGCTCGAGGTACCAGTCGCAGAGATCGCCCCAGAAGAAATGGTAGACGCCCTCGGCGTACTCGTGGAGCCTGAAGCGCTCGAGCGCCTCCGTCGCATGGGCGCTCGCCTTCTGGAGCCGGGACAGGATCCAGCGGTCCTCGAGCTCGAGGTCCGGCTCGACCTCGTCCAACGAGCGCACGGGCGCGTCGCCCAGGCTCATGAGCGCGAAGCGGCCGGCGTTCCAGATCTTGTTCGCGAAGTTGCGCCCGTTCGCGAACGCCGCCTCCACGTTCTCGTTGTCGAGCGCGATGTCCGTGCCGACCGCGCACTGGCTCACGATCGTGTAGCGCATGGCGTCCGCACCGTACGCGCGGACGACGTCGAGCGGGTCGATCCCGTTGCCGAGCGACTTGGACATCTTGCGGCCCTTCATGTCCCGCACCGTCCCGTGGATGTACACCTCCGTGAACGGTGGCTCGCCGCGGAACGCGTAGCCCATCATGATCATGCGCGCGACCCAGAAGAAGATGATCTCCGGCGCGGTGACCAGCGTGTTGCCCGGGTAGAACGCCTTCAGATCCTCGGTCTCGCGCGGCCATCCGAACACGGAGAACGGCCACAGCTGCGAGCTGAACCACGTGTCGAGCACGTCGGGGTCCTGGCGCAGCTCCGTGCCGCCGCACTTCGGGCACTCCGTCGGATCCTCACGGGCTGCGATCACCTCGCCGCACGCGCAGTACCAGACGGGGATCCGGTGGCCCCACCACAGCTGCCGCGAGATGCACCAGTCGCGGATGTTCTCCATCCAGTGCTCGTAGATCTTCTGCCAGTGGCGCGGCGTGAACGTGATCGTCCCGTCGCGCGATGCCGCGAGCGCCGGCTCGGCGAGCGGCTTCATCTTCACGAACCACTGCTCGGACAGCCGCGGCTCCACGACCGTGTGACAGCGGTAGCAGTGCGGCACCGAATGCGTGTGGGGCTCCTCCTTCGCCAGCAGCCCCTGGGCGGCGAGCTCCGCGATCACCGCCTTGCGCGCATCGAACCGGTCGAGCCCGGCGAACGGCGCGCCGGCGTCCGCGCTCATCTTGCCGTCCGGCGTCATCACGTCGATCGGCGGCAGGCCGGTACGCTGCGCGATCTCGAAGTCGTTCGGATCGTGGGCCGGCGTCACCTTCACGAAGCCGGAGCCGAAGGCCGGATCGACGGCGGCGTCGGCGACGATCGGGATGAGGCGGCGGGTCAGCGGGAGCTGGACCTCCGCGCCCACGAGGCCCCGGTATCGCTCGTCCTCGGGATGCACGGCGACGCCCGTGTCGCCGAGCATCGTCTCCGGCCGCGTCGTGGACACCGTGACGTACCAGCGCCCGTCCGCGAGCTGCCCGACCGCAGCGCCCTCCCGGCGGGCCGCGTCGGCGGCGGCACCCGAGGCCGAGTCGGAGAGGGGATAGCGTATGTGCCAGAGCGTGCCCGCCGTCTCCTCGCCCTCCGCTTCCTCGTTCGAGAGCGCGGTGGTGCAGCGCGGGCACCAGTTGATGATGTACTTGCCGCGGTAGATCAGCTCCTTCTCGTAGAGGCTCACGAAGACCTCGCGCACGGCGCGCTGCAGGTCCTCGTCGAAGGTGAACCGCGTCCGGGACCAGTCGCACGAGCAGCCGATCGCCTTCAGCTGCTCGAGGATGGTGCCGCCGGTCTCGGTCACGAACGCCCACACGCGGCGCACGAACTCCTCGCGCCCGAGGTCCTCGCGCGTGCATCCCTCGGCCGCCAGGCGGCGCTCGACGACGTTCTGCGTCGCGATGCCCGCGTGGTCGGTGCCCGGCACCCAGAGCGTGGCGCGGCCCTGCATGCGCCTCCAGCGGATGAGCACGTCCTGAACCGTGTCGTTCAGGCCATGCCCCATGTGCAGCGCCGCCGTCACGTTGGGCGGCGGAATGACGATCACGTAGGGATCGCGCCCTTCGTCCAGAACCGCGGAGGCCGGCACGTGGAAGTAGCCGCCCTCCATCCAGCCGCGGTACCGGTCGGGCTCGATCGCACGGGGATCGAGACGCGGGGCGAGCTCTTCGGTCACGGAAACTCCGACGGCGGTCTGCGGGTCGCGGGGCGGGTTGCCGTAAGATGGCGAGGCGCCGCGACGTTCGGAACCGGAATCCGGTCCCGCGGAGCTTCCCTAGAGGGCCGGCGCGGGCTGCCTGCCGAAGAAGCTCGGGTCGATGCTGCGCAGCGTCTGGACCCGCTCGGGGACGCCCCGCAGCGCCTCGGGTCTCTGGGCCTGCAGCGTCGCGAAGATCTGCTCGGGGATCTTCAGGAAGGCTTCGGCCGCGAGAGGCCCGAACTGCGTGCCGGACTCCTTGGCCACCTCCCCGCGCGCGAACTCCGGATCGCGCGAGTTGCGGTACGCCCGCGTCGACGTCATCGCGTCGTACGCGTCGCAGACCGCCATGATCTGCGCGACCAGCGGGATGCGGTCGCCCGACAGCCCCTCCGGGTACCCGCTCCCGTCCCACTTCTCGTGGTGGTAGCGCACGCCGGTCGTCAGATGCTGGAGCGTGGGGATCCCCTCGAGGATCGCCGCGCCGTCGGACGGATGCGCGCGGATGTACTCGAACTCCTCGTCCGTGAGACGCCCCGACTTGGCGAGCACGCGGAGCGGGACCGCGAGCTTGCCGAGATCGTGCAGGTAACCTCCGGCCCAGAGCGCGGAGCGCGTGTGCGCATCCAGATCGAGCTGCTCGGCGACGGCGACGGCCAGCACGGCCACGCGACGCGAGTGACCCGCCGTATAGGGATCCTTGGCGTCGATCAGGTTGGCGATGATGGTGAGGAGCTGACTCGTCGAGAGCGGCGACACCTCCTCGGGCAGCAAGCTCTCCGCGGCGCGGAGCACCGTGTGCCGGTAGCTCTCACGGTCGAAGCGGGGGATGGCCCCGGAGCGCGAGAGCGACAGGTAGCAGTCGCCGACGTCCGGCGCGAACTCCTTTCCGAGCCCCGTCTGGACGATCTCGCCGATCGCGTCTGCGGCGAGCGCACCGCGGTGCGGTCTCTTCTCGGCCAGTGCGGATACCGTGTCGGCCAACCGCAGGATGCGCGCGCCGATCGGGATCTCCTGGCCGCGCAGGCCGTCGGGATAGCCGCTCCCGTCCCACCACTCGTGGTGGTGCCGGAGGAGCGGCGCGAGATCCTGCAGATGAGGCACGCCCCGAACACGCTCCTCGGAGCGCTGCGGGTGTCGCTCCACACGCTCGCGCACGTCCGTGGACAGCTCGGGCGTCGGGTTCTCCCAGGCATCCTCGGCGAGGCCGACCATCCCCATGTCCGACAGGATCGCCCCGAAGAAGAGCTCCGAGCACTGCGCCTTGGACAGCCCCATCTCGCGCCCGAGCTGCGACGAGAGCATCGCGACCATCGGGCCGTGGTCCCGCAGGTAGCCCTTGGCCGAGCCCATGACGCTCGTCAGAGCCTCGAGGAGACCCGCGTAGAATGCCCTTCCTGAGTCCATGGATGCCGCGATCGGTTGACGGCGAAGTGGTGGCCGAAGGGCGCGAGTTCAGGCGATTCGGGATCGTCGCGCGTGAGGAGAGGCTCTATCGACTATATAGCCGCTTGGCGCCCCGCCACCAGAGCGGTCCCTCGACCGACGACGAGGGGCCGGGCACCCTGCCCCGGCGCGGGTCCTCAGCGCTGCGTCTGCGTCGTGTCGCGCGGGGCGGCGGCCCGCTCGGCGTCCCGCCTCGCGCGGATCGCCTCCTGGCGCTCGCGCACGCTCTGCTGGATGAGCGCGTTGGCTCCCTGCCGGGCCATCTCGTCGAAGGAGCGCAGGTAATCCCGCTGCGCCGCCGAGCCCTGGATGTTGAACGGCAGCGGCAGCGTCAGGCCCCCGAGATGGAGCTGCCCGTCGGACACGCCCCACCGGTCTCCGTCGCCGTCGGTGAACGTCCAGTCGCGCATGGCGGCCTCGGCCGCGGCCGCGGCGGCGATCGAGTCGTTCCAGGCCTGGAAGCGCGTGGCGATCGAGATCTCCTCGCGCTGCTCGGGCGAGAGCGTCCGGTACTGCTCCGGCAGCGGCCCCCAGATGCGCGGGTCGCTGAAGCCCGGCTGCAGCCGCTCGGCCGGCGTGTCGCCGTACGTGCCCGTCCCGCCGATCGGCGGCAGGACGATGCCGTCGCCGGTGCTGCGGAAGTCGCCGACGTTCGGCTGGACCAGCTCGATGGCTCCGGCGACGCCCACCCCGACCCCCTCCGGCGCGGCGGGAACGACCGGGGCGGGCTCGGGCGGAGGCGGCTCGGGCGCGGGAGGGAGCCAGACCTCGATGCCCCTCTCGGAGTAGGCCTGCTGGAAGAGCGGCAGGTCGGCACGCAGCGGAACGATCGCGAGGAGCCCCACGACGAGCACCGCGTGGAGGGCGACGGAGATGCCGAACGAGCTCCACCGTTCCCGCCGTGAGGCGGGCTGCCCCAGGCGTAGGGACGCCAAGGGGGGAGGACCCGCGGGTGGAGGGCTCATCGCACCTCGTAAACCACCTCGACGTGGCGGTTCCTGGAGCGCAGGACCGTCCGGGCCCGTCAACGGAGCCGCCCGAGGCGGTCCGCTGCTTCCTCCAGGCGACGCTCCCCGACGGTGAGCGCGACGCGGAAGTATCCCTCGCCGCCCTTCCCGAGCGAAGCGCCCGGCAGCACGATCACGCCCGCCTTCTCGAGCGCATCGCGCGCGAACGTCTCCGAGCTCTCGCCCGCCGGCACGGGAATCCACAGGTACATCGTCGCCCGAGGACACGCGACGTCGAACCCGGCGCGGCGAAAC
Organism: Gemmatimonadales bacterium; assembly: GCA_050181335.1. Taxonomy (GTDB): domain Bacteria; phylum Gemmatimonadota; class Gemmatimonadetes; order Longimicrobiales; family Gaopeijiaceae; genus UBA2982. Next base: position 14,388 of record JBFXDG010000024.1, read on the forward strand.
GCCTGCACGGCCGCGTCGCGCCGTCGCTGGAACGTCGCGACGTTGCCGGGAACCCAGTCTGCCCAACTCTCGAGCGCCGCGACACCCGCCGCCTGGATGCCGAGGTAGCCACCCGTATCGATGAACGTCTTCACCTTGGTGAGCGCGCCGACGAGCTCGGGATTCCCGACCGCCCAGCCGAGGCGCCACCCGGTCATGTTGTACGTCTTCGAGAACGAGTGGAACTCGATCGCGACCTCGCGCGCACCGTCGAGCTCGAGCACGCTGCGCGGCCGGTAGCCTTCGAACGCGATCTCCGAGTAGGCGTGATCGTGGACCAGCACCGCGCCGTGTCGGTGACAGAAGTCGATCGCGGACCGGTAGTAGTCGTCCGGCGCCACCGCGGTGGTCGGGTTGTTCGGGTAGTTCAGATAGAGGATGCGGGCACGCCGGGCCACCGCTGCGGGGATCTCGTCGAGCGGCACGAGGAAGTCGTGCTCGCGCTCGAGGCGCACGAGGTGAGGCTCGCCGCCCGCGAGCGTGACACCCCCGAGATACGCCTGATAGCCGGGATCGGGGACGATGCCCACGTCGCCCGGGCCGACGAAGGCGAACGGGAGGTGCGCGATCCCCTCCTTGGAGCCGATCAACGGCAGGACCTCGGCGGCGGGATCGACACGCACGCCGAAGCGGGTCTGCATCCAACGCGCAATCGCCTCGCGCAGCTCGCCGAGACCGGATTGGAACCCGTAGCGGGAGTGCGCCTGATCGCCCGCCACCTCGCGCAGCCGCTCGACGACCCGCGGCGGCGGATCGAGCTGGGCGTCACCCGTCCCGAGGTCGATGACGTCCACGCCGTCCGCCTCGATGCGGCGGCGTATCTCCTTCATGCCGGCGAGCGGGTAGGCCGGGAGCGCCCGGAACCGCTCGCTGGTGTGCATGGGCCCCCGGTCAGCCGGTCGCCGGAGCGAGCGGCTAGGCCTCGGCGACCACGGGGTTGGAGACCTTCCCCACGCCGCCGATCTCGATCTCGACGACGTCGCCGGGTGCGAGCGGACCCACGCCCGACGGCGTGCCCGTGGCGATCAGGTCACCGGGCTCGAGCGTCATGATGCGGCTGATGTGCGCGACGAGCGACGGGATGTCGAAGACCATGTCGTCGGCTCCGCTCTGCTGGCGCACCTTCCCGTTCACGCGCGTCGTCACCGACAGCGCGCCGCGGTCGACCTTCGCGATGGGCGTCACGGGTCCGACCGGGCAGAAGGTGTCGAACCCCTTGGCGCGGCTCCACTGACCGTCCGCGCGCTGCAGCTCACGGGCCGTGACGTCGTTGATCGCCAGCAGGCCGTCCACGTAGTCCCAGGCGTCCTGCTTGGAGACGTGGCGCGCCCGCTTGCCGATGCAGACGCCGATCTCGCCTTCGTAATCCACCTGCCCCGCGCCCTTCGGCATCACGATCGGATCGTTCGGCCCGATCAACGACGACGGCGGCTTCAGGAAGATCAGCGGCTCCTTCGGGATCGGGTTTCCGAACTCCGCGGCGTGCTTCGCGTAGTTCATCCCGACGCAGACGATCTTGGAAGGACGCGTCGTCGCCATGAGCGGCTAATGCGCTCCGGAGGTCTCGGTGCCCGCGCGCGTGTGGATCCACGTTCCGATGAACGCGCCGAGCGCGGCGATGAAGAGGAACGTGCCCACGACGGAGAACCAGAAGCCGAGCTCCCCGTGGCCCTCGGCGCGTCCCGCGCTGGCGCTGGAGAACGCGCCGTACGAGAGGCCCAGATAGAAGACGCCCACACCCCAACCGATGATACGCTTCATCGTTCGCGATCCTGGCCGCTGAAGAACGGCTAATGGAAAACGGTGAATGGAGCCGGTGAACTGGCGGCGAGGCAATCTACGGTTCTACCGACTCCCGTAGAAGCCCTTCAGCCGGCTCAGGACCTCGGTCCACGGGCCTTTCACGAGCGGCGTCTCCGGGATCGAGTCCCGCAGGTATCGCCCGTATCTCCGCGTCACGAGGCGGTCGTCGAGCACCAGCACCGCCCCCCGGTCCGTGCGCGAGCGGATGAGCCGGCCGAACCCCTGCTTGAGCCGGAGCGCGGCGTGCGGGAGCATGAAGCTCTGGAACGGGTCCCCGCCGCGCGCCTCGATCGCCTCCATGCGGGCCGCCGTGACCGGCTCGGTCGGGACCCGGAACGGCAGCTTCTGGATGACCAGGCCGCGGAGCGGATCGCCGGGGACGTCGACGCCCTCCCAGAAGGAGGCCGTCCCGAGGAGGATGCCGTCCCGCGCTTGCACGAAGCGGTCGAGCAGCCGGGAGCGGTCGCCCTCGCCGTGTACGTAGAGCGGCCACTGCCGCTCCGCGCCACCCGCCCGGAGGATCTCGGCGACGCGGCGGACGGCCGCGTGCGACGTGAAGAGCGCGAAGAGCCCCCCTCCGCTCACCTCCGCGAGCCCGCGGACGACCTCGGCGGTCGCCTCGTGGAACGGCAGGTCCGCGCCCTCGGCGGGCGGCAGGTCGGTGGGGACGGCGAGTAAGGTCTGGGCAGTGAAATCGAACGGGGACAACAGGATACGCTCCGTCAGCTCGACCGGCTCCTCCGTCTGGCGGAGCGCTTCTCCGTCCAGGCCGAGTCGGCCGCGCAGGAAGTCGAAGCGCTTCCGCGTCGACAGCGTGGCCGACGTGAGGACCGCCGACTCGACCTGCGTGAAGAGCGACTCGCGCAGGACGCCGCCCAGCTCGATCGGAGCCGCCGCGAGCACCAGGTTGGCCTGACGACCGCGCCCGCGGAAGTCGAGCCAGCGCACCCACGCCGAGGCGTCCTCGCCGGGCGCGAGGACGAGGCGGAGCGCGTGGACGGCGGACGCGAGGCGACGCTCGATCGAACGGAGATCGAGGATCCTCCCCTGGAGTCGCTCGGAGAGCGCTTCGTCGAGCTCGAGCCGGGCCCGGAGCTCGGCGATCGCGCGCTCCAGGTCGCCGAGCGTCGCGACGGCGCGCGCCAGGCTCTCCGCGATCGCGGGGTCGTCGCCGGGCTCCCCGATGCCCGAGGGCCCAAGTCGCACGGCACCCCGTCCACCGGACCCCGGCCCTCCCGCCGCCGACCAGCGGGCGTCTCCGAGCACGAAGGGCTCGAGCATGTCCAGCAGCGCTTCGACGGACACGTGCGCGCGCGCGTGTGCCGGCCGCACCTGGTTCTCCATGCGGACGCGCACGTCCGAGCCGCTGTCGACGCCGTGCACCTCTTCGTGGACGGCCGTGAGGATGCCCCGCCCCTTCCTGTCGAGCCGCGCGAGCGAGCGGTAGAGGCCGCGCCGCGTCACCTCGACGCCCATGTGCGTCGTGGCGGCGTCCTCCAGGTTGTGCGCTTCGTCGAGGATCACGCGCTGGTAGGCGGGCAGCACCGCGGCGTCCGTGTAGTTCTGTGTCGCCCTCCGCACCGACAGGTCGGTGAAGAGGAGGTGGTGGTTCACCACCAGGAGCTCGGCCGAAGCGGCGCGGCGCCGTGACGTCTGGTAGAAGCACCGCTGGAAGTGCGGACATTTCGCGCGGAGGCACATGTCCGGATCGCTGCGCACCTCCTCCCACGTGTCGTCGGAGGGGGAGAACGGCAGATCGGAGAGCGAGCCGTCCTCCGTGCTCTCGATCCACTCGAGCAGGCTCGCCAGCTCCTCCGAGCGGTCGTCCTCGAAGAGGCTCGCCTGGCCCTGCGCCGCGAGCTGCGCCCGGCGGATCGAGACGTAGTTGCCCCTCCCCTTCACGAGCGTCCAGCGCACGTCGCCCAGGAGATCGCGCACCAGCGGGAGGTCCTTGCCGACGAGCTGCTCCTGGAGGTTGATCGTGTTCGTGGACACGACCGTGCGGCCGCCGTTCGCCTGCGCCCACCGCGCGGCCGGCAGCAAATACGCCAGCGATTTGCCCGTCCCCGTGCCCGCCTCCACGATCGCGATGCCGCCCTCGTTGAAGCGCTCGGCCACCTCACGAAGCATCTCGCGCTGGCCCGGCCGGTCCTCGAAGCCCGGATGCCGCGCGGCCAGCGCGCCTCCGGGCGCCAGGATCTCCTCGAGCTCACCCGCATCGAGCGGCACACGCTCCTTGGGCACCGGCGGCTCGACCACCACGTACAGTCGCTCGGCGGCGTTGTCCACGATGGCCGTGCCGAGGCCCTGCTCGTACAGGCGCGCGGCCACGCTCATGTCCGCCTCGGAGGGCTCGAGCACGCCGTCCGGGTGGTTGTGGAGCATCACGCCGCCTTCGGGCGCGTCGCGCGCGGCGACGAGCACGGCCGCGAAGCTCCCTCGGGCGACCGCGCGGGCAGCGTGGACGACGCGCGCTTCGTCCACGGTGGCGAGGAAGCAGACTTCCCGCCCACCCGCACGGGCGACCTCGTCGCGGATGCGCGCGGCGGCTTCGGGAGAGAGCGTCAGATCGGGGAGCGCGGCGTCGCGGGCGGTCATGCGAGGCGCTTTCGCGGCGGCCTGCCCCGGCGCGTCGCCCGCCGCGTCCCCGACGACGTCCTCCGCACCATCGAGTCCCGCCAGCGCCACGGCCGGAAGGCGGAGCGGGAAGCCCTCCGGGATTCCGGTCGACCGCCTCACCGCTACGTCTTCAGCGTCTGCTTCTTCGCGGCCGGGAAGAGCACGTTGTTCAGGATGAGGCGGTAACCCGGCGAGTTCGGATGCGACGCGAGGTCGGTCGGAGGGTCACCGATCTGATGCTCGGGATCCTCGGGGTCGTGGCCCCCGAAGTAGGTCCACGTGCCCTCGCCCAGATTGCCGTGGAGGTACTTGGCCCACGACCCTTCGCTCGCCAGCACCACCGTGGCGGGCTTGAGGCGGTTCTCGCTGAACGACGTCGTGAGCCCGTAGAAGTCGGGCAGGACGGCCACGTGGTTCTGCGTGAGCATCGAAGGGACGGGGTCGAACTTGGCGGAGAAGTCGAACAGCGTGTAGGCTCCGAGCTCGCGCCGCCACGGCGTGTTGACCTGATGCGCGTCGATGTCGGAGAACGCGTTGACGTTCGGGGCGATCTGAACCTGCGCGCCCTGGAAGGCCATCGCGCGGCTCCAGTCCATGAGCTGGGAGGCGTTCGGATCGGGAGGGGTTCCGTCCGCGTACTCGGCCGCGATATCGACGTCCGCGCCCGCGAGCGCGAGCTCGAGCGTCTCCGTCGCCGAGCACATGGCGAAGAGGAAGCCGCCCGCTTCCACGTACGCGCGCATCGCCGCGGCGACGCGCTTCTTGAGCTCGGGCACATTCTTGGCGCCCACCGAGGCCGCCATCTCCTCGTTGCGATCCACCTCGTCCTGGAGCCACGACGTTCCTCCGTACGTCAGGAAGAACTTCGAGTACTGCCCGGTGAAATCCTCGTGGTGCAGGTGCACCCACTCGTACTCGGACAGGCCGCCGCTCAGAACCTCGGGATCCCAGATCGTCTCGTAGGAGATCCCGGCGTACTCGAGCGCCATCGTGACGGCGTCGTCCCAGATCTCGGCGTTGGGGGGCGAGTAGATCGCGATGCGCGGCGCGCGCTCCAGCGGCACCGCGTCCATGTTCGACGAAGCGATCGTCGCGCGCATGCGCGCCTCGGCCGAGGCGTCCATCGCCTCGATGGTCACGCCGCGCAGCGCCGCCTCCCGCCGAATCCCCGGGTTGTCCGGGAGGAGGAACGAGCCGCCGCGGTAGTTGAGCAGCCACTCGGAGCGCTGCTGCTGCTCCAGTGCCCAATACGTCAGCCCGTAGGCGCGCAGATGGTTGGCCTGCACCCGGTCCATGGGGACGAGGATCCACTGCGCGGAAACGGGTGCGTGCGTCGCGAGCAGCGCGCACGCGACGACGACGAAGGCGCCGACGCGCGATCTCGCGAGCCGTGTCGTCACCATCCTAGACCCCTCCATCCGCGCGAAGACGCTCGAGCTCCAATCGGGCCTCGGGCACGACGGCCGCGTTGGGCCGGCGGATGATGAGGTCCTCCAGCAGCCGGATCGCGCCCTCCGTGTCGCCCTCGGCCGTGGCCACGTGACGGGCCAGCGCGAGCGACGCTTCGGCCGACTCCGGCGCGTCCGGATGGTCGGTCACGAGCCGCTCACGGATCATCGCGGCGCCGTCCGCAGAGCCGGAGCGCTCGGCGATGCGCGCGGCTTCGGCCAGCAAGGGCGGACGATCGTCTCGCGGCAGGTCCGCGGCCTGGCGGGCGAGCTCCGCCGAGGCGGGCGCGCCTCGGCCGCGGTGAGCTTCCACGCCCGCCGTGACGAGCGCCTCCTTCCCCGATTCCGAGACGCGACCGAGGATCGAGGCGAACTGGATCACGGACGTCGCTTCGATGGGCGAGAGCCCGCTCACGGCGGCGAGCAGGGCCTGCCTCCCTTCCTCGACGTCGCCCTGCGCGAACAGGAGATAGGCGCGCTCCAGCGTGCTCCTGGGGCCTTCGATGCCTTCCAGCACCGCCGCGGCACCCTCCGCTTCCCCCTGGGTCTGCAGGCTGAGGGCCACGACCGCCGCGACCTCGTCCAGCTCGGGCGCGTCCGGGAAGATCTCGCGGAACGTGGTCCACGACTCGACCACGCGATCGGGCTCGGCGCTCGCCTGCAGGCGTATGGCCTCGGCCTGGGCGCGCCTGCCTTCGTCGGTGCTCCGCGCGTAGGAAGCGACGACGCGGCGCTGCGCCGCGAGCGCCATGGTCGTGTCGCCCGCCTCGAGCGCGGCCTCCACGATGCGACGCTGAACCTCGCGCTGCTGCTCGGGATTCGCCGACTCACCACCGAGCTGCTCGTACGCCCAGGCCGCCACGCGCGCGAGCTGCGCGCCCCGGGCGCGTGAGGCGACGGTCTCGAGATAAGCCACGCGGCTCCTGTCGTCGAGATCGCCCGCGGCCTCACGCACGAGGTCGAGCGCCTGAGGCTCCAGGCGCAGCGCGAAGGCCACCTCGAGCGCGGCGTCACGGCGCTCGACGACGTCCCCGTCGACCAGCGCCTCCACGAGGCGGCGCCCGGCTTCCGGCGTGCGGTCCCCAAGGGCTCGGACCCGCTCGATCGCGGCGTCGGTCCCCGCGCCGTCGCCCACCGCGAGCGCCCACTCGCCGACGGCGCCGTTCACGTCGCCGCTCTCGGCGAGGACGTCCCCGATCTCGAGGGCCAGCGCGTCGCGCCGACCCACGGCCGACCTTCCGCGTCGCAGGACCTCGAGCGCGCGAGCGTGCCCGAACGCCCGGCCGTAGGCGTCCGCAACGATCCGGAAGGGCGGCTCCGTCCTCGCGCCGGACAGCCAGCGCTCGGCGGTCGTCTCCATGACGCGCAGCGAATCCGCTTCGATGAGCAGCCCCAGGTTCAGACCCATGACCTCCGGGCTGTCGGTGTGCTCGAGAAACTGGTGCACGACGTCGCGGAGCTCGGCCAGCTCGCCTTTCGCGCGCAGCACCCTCTCCAGCGCGAACACCGTCCCGGATGCGTCGGGCTCGAGCGCGAGCAGGCGGCGGAGCGCGTCCTCGGCGCCGTCCAGGTCGCCGCGCGACTCGAGCGTGGCGGCCTGGAGCTGGAGCTGGCTGCGCGGATCGCCTCCCCGCCCGACCTGGGCCCGCACCCCCGGCGCCGCGGACAGGAGGATCGCCGCGACGAGCGCCACCCTCATGGCGTCCCCCGCACCTCCGCCGGAGCTCGGTTGAGCCGCTCGAAGTACTCGAGCACGAGCTGGCGCACCGCCGGCGTGAGGTTTCGAAGCTGCTCGCCGTCGGGCAGGTCGTACGGCATGAGGCCGAGCTGGAGCGCGGAGAGCGGCACGACGTCGCCGCGCACGAACTCGCCCGCCTGGCTCGACTCGCGCTCTTCCGAGAACTCCTCCTTCTCGAGCGAGCGGCCGGCATCGAGCAAGCGGTGGAAGAGTCGCTCCTGGCGCTGCATGACCTCGGGCGTCATGCGGCCTCGCGCCAGCTCGGCGGCCAGCGCATCCGCCTCCCGGGCGAGCTGCTCGAGATCCCCGAGCGCATCGTCGGCGCCGGGCTCCCGCGACGTCGTCTCGATGTCCTGCGCGACCTGGCTCTGGCGCTCGGCGAGCTGCTCCAGCTGCTGGCGGAGCGCCTGCTCGCCGAGCTTCATCGGCACGAGGTCGCCGGTCTGGGCGACCAGGTCGCCCTGTCGCTGGGCCAGCTGGCCCACCTGATCGGCGATGTCCTGGCCGCTCTGGCCCGCACTCACCGACCCCGCCTGCTCGGCGCTGGCCATCGCCATCATCGCGAGCTGGTTGAGATCGCCGATCGCCTGTTGTGCCTGCTGCGAGGCAGCGCTCGGCGAGCTGCGGCGCGAATCGAGCGCCTGGAGCGCGCCGTTGACGGCTTGGATGGCCTGGCCGAGCTGCGCGGACATCGCCGGGTCCGCGCCGCCCGACTGCGTGGCGGACTGGAGGTTCTGGGCGAGGTTCTGGAGGCCCCGCAGGACCGACGCCTGCTCGGTTCGCATCTGCGCGAGCTGATCTTGGTTGGCGCCTTGCATGCGCTCGGCCAGCCCGGCTTGGCTCCGGGCGAGCGACAGCGCGTCGTCGGCCGACTGCTGCAGCGCGGCCTGTGTCTGCTGCTGTGCGTCCTGCTGCATGCCTGCCTGCGCCTGCTGCATCTGCGACGCCGCCTGCTGCATCTGCTGCGCCGCCTGATCGGCTTGCTGCGCCGCGCCCTGGTCGTCTCCCTGGTCGGCTCGCCGCTCCGCCTCGCGCATCTGGTCCTGGGCCTGCTGGGCGGTCTGCCGCGCCTGCTCGACGTCGGCCGCGGCGTTCTGCTCCTGGAGCTGCGCGAGCCGCTCCGTGAGCTCCTGCATCTGGGCCTGGAGCTGCTCGGCGCGCTCGGCGAGCTGAGCCTGCTGCTCGGCTCGCAACTCGGGATCGTCGGCCTCCCGCATCGCTTCCGCGAGCGCGCGCTGTTGGCGCGCGAGCTCCTCGGCCTCGTCGGTGGTCGCGCGGAAGTCTTGCTCGACGGCGGCGCGACGGAACTGCTCGAGGGTCGCGTCGAGCTGCTGGCGAAGCAGCTCTGGATCCGTCGGCAGCTCGGGCGGCGCCTGCACGTCCGCCCCTCCGCTCGGATCGAGCTGTGGCGCGTCTTCGGGCTGCTCACCGAGCTGCTCGAGGAGCTGCTGCAGCTCCTCGAGGGCGGCGGCCAGCTCCGGGTCGGCCTGCCCGAGCTCCTCGAGCGTCCGCTGGAGCTCGGCGAGCGACGCGGCGAGCGAATCCGCCTGGGCGAGCAGCGCGGCCTGCTGATCCGAAGCGCGCCTCTGCTCCTCGCGCTGCTGGAAGCCCGGCTCCGCGGGGTCGCCGGCCCGTGGCTCCGGCACGTCGGGCCTCGCCGCCGTCTCCACCGACTGCGCCGCGCTCAGCTCGGCCTGCCGCTCGGCCTCGACGCGCATGGCTTCCAGGCGCTCGGCGACCGTCTCGATCGTCTCCTCGGCCTCGCGCCGGAGCTCGGAGGCGGCCGGCATGCGCAGCACGTACTCGGGCGACACGCCGACCTGGGCGCTCGGGTGCGTGTCCACGACGCGCGCGAAGTAACGCACCGTGTCCCCCGGCAGCAGGCCCCACGTCGTCAGGTCGAGCGCCGGCCGGGCCAGCGCGGCGCGTGTACCGCCGAGATCGAGCCCCTGCACGACCGGGTCGTGGCGCTCCCCGAACGCGGTGACGCGATAGGCGACGAGCTCGAAGCGCGAGAGCCCGTAGTCGTCACGCGCGTCCACGACGAGCGGCTGCCGTAGGCTCAACGGAAGCACGGTGTCCTGACCTGGGAGCAGGATCGCCACGGACGGCAGCGAATCCGCGATCAGACGGATCTCGAGAGGCTCGGGCTGCACCTCCGCCGGAGCCTGGTTGACGTCCAGGAACTCCCAGGAGAACGAGCCACCCTGGCGGGGCATCCACGTCCCCGAGAAGGCCGTGCCCTCCACCTCGAGATCCAGAGCGGCCGTGCCGGTCGAGTCGATGAGCCCGGCGACGGCGAGCGGCCGGGAGGCGAGCCCCTCGAACGTGAGGCGCGAGCCCGCCGGCAGCCGCAGCGGTGGCGGCGTCCCGCGGTACTCGTCGGGCGAGATCCCCGTGTAGGCGGGGTAGTCGACCGAGATCACGAGGTCGCTCACGAAGAGCGGGTCGATCGGAACGATGTGGAACGTCGACGTCGCGGCGCCATCGGCGGCGCGTACGCTGTACTCGATCTCGGCGGACACCGCCTCGAACACGTGGCTCGCGATCCCCTCGCCGACCTGCAGGAGCTCGGAGCGGGCGACGTCGCCGGCGGTCTGCCAGTGGAGGCTCACCTCCATGCGCCCGAGCGCCTCGACATCCACGCGGACGTCGCTCCCGCGCATGACCTCGATGGTGCCGGGGCGCACGACGATCGGCGCGAGCACCGGATCGATCATCGTACGGACGGGGGACGACACGCCGCTCCACATGTCCGCCGTGCGGTTGGGCGACGCGACCGACAGGCCGACGATGCCCACGGCGGCGGCGATCGCCGCGGCCATGCCGCGCTTCGTCCACACGCCCACGCTGCGACCGAGATCGCCGGACAGCTGGTCGGCATCCCGCGCGCCCAGGCCCGTGACCGTGCTGGCGACCGCCCGGTCCGCGAGCGAGGGCGACATGCCCGCGGGAAGCGCGCGGGCGAGCTCGAGCGAGCCGCGCACCACGCCGGCGTCGAGCCCCGCGGCCCGCTCGATCGAGCGCGACAGGGCGACCTCCCCGAACCAGCGCCCCGCGCCCCGCCGGAACGCGACCACACCCGCGACGACCCACGCGAGCACGAGGGCGTCGATGAGGGCAGGCACGTTGCTGCCCGGTCGCCAGCCGTCGGCCCCGACGGCGATCCACGCGAGGAAGAAGAACAGCACGAGGCCCGCCGCGACCCACAGGCCCGCGGCGACCGCGGCGCGCCGACGGAGGCGGCCGTGCACCGCGCCGACGCGATCGGCGAGCTGGGTGCCGACAGGGCTCACGACGCGGCCTGACCCAAAGCGTACAAGAAGATGTTCACGCCCATGCGCAGAGCCTGCTCCCGGATCTCCGGGGGATCGTCGTGCACGCCTTCGTCCTCCCACCCGTCGCCGAGGTCGGTCTCGTAGGTATAGAGGACGACCAGGCGACCGCCGTAGAAGATACCGAAGGCCTGCGGAGCCTTGCCATTGTGCTCATGGACTTTCGGGAGCCCCCGCGGAAAGTCGTAGAACAGATGGAAGATCGGATGATCCGGAGGCAGCTCCGTCAGCTGCGCGTCAGGAAACACCTCCGAGATCTCGCGTCGGAAGGACTCGTCGAGACCGTAGTTGTCGTCGGCGTGGAGAAAGCCGCCCCCGAGCAGGTACGCGCGCAGCGCCGCACGCTCGGCCGTCGAGAAGGCCACGTTGCCGTGACCCGTCATATAGAGATAAGGATGGTCGGGCAGCGACGGGTCGAGCAGAGAGATCGTCTCCTCGCGGGCGGTCACGGGGATCCCGGCGCGCGTGCGGATGGCGGTCAGCAGGTTCGGCAGCGACGAGGGGTTGGCGTACCAATCGCCGCCGCCGTCGTAGCGGAGCCTGGTGATGGCGATCGTGTCGGGCGATGGAGCCGGCGGAGCCGCGGTGGCGACGAGGAGGGCGAGGAGGAGGGCGTTCATTCGGTGGGGCTTCAGCGACCTGCGAGGCAATCCTGGACGACACGGTACGCTTCGTTGCGTGCCAGGTCGAGCCGGGCGGCCAGCTCCCGGGCAGCCGCGGAGGGCTTCATCCCCTCCGCGAGCAGCCGCCCCGCGAGCTGACGGGCTTCCACCTCGAGTTCCCCCTCGCTGGCTGGCTGGTCGTGGGCCGATTGGACGACGGAGTCGCCGCCGGGCGCCACGACGACGGTGACCTCCCCCTTCGGAGGGTGCTGCCGGTAATAGGCGCCCACTTCGTGGAGGGTTCCCCGGACCATCTCCTCGTGCAGCTTGGTCAGCTCGCGGGCGACCGCCGCCGGGCGCCCGCCGCCGCACGCCTCCGCGAGGGCGTCGAGGAGGTCCGCGAGCCGGTGCGGGGACTCGAACAACACGGTGGTCTCGGCGCTCGTCGCGACGCGCTCGAGCAGCGCCCGGCGCTCGGGCCCCTTTCGCGGCGGAAACCCGAGGAACGTGAACCGCTCGCCCGCGAGCCCCGACGCGATCAGCGACGTGAGGATCGCGCTGGGTCCCGGAATCGGGACCACGCGGTGCCCGGCGTCGAGCACGGCCCGCACGACACGCGCGCCCGGATCGGAGAGGAGCGGCGTGCCGGCGTCGGATACGAGCGCCAGATCCTCGCCGGCCTCGAGCCAGGCGAGGATACGACCGATCCGCTCCGCCTCGTTGTGGGCGTGCAGCGACACGAGCGGCGCGCCGCTTCCGACGCGCTCAGTGAGCACCCGCGTCCTGCGTGTATCTTCCGCGAGCACGCGCGATACCTGTCGCAGTGTATCCGCGGCGCGTGGCGACAAGTCTCCCAGATTCCCGATGGGTGTGCCGACCAGGAAGAGTGTCGCCACGCTCGCGCCGCAGGTGGCTCGCGTGAACGGTCTACAGGTGCTTCTTGATCCTCTCCTCGAGGTGATTCTTCGGCACCGCGCCGACCACCGTGTCCACCAGCGCTCCGTCCTTGAAGAACAGGATGCTCGGGATGGACATCACGCGGAAGCGCGTCGTCGTGCGTGGGTTCGCGTCGACGTCGAGCTTCGCGACGTGCAGCCCCTTGTCCTTGTACTGCTCCGCCAGCTCGGCGACGACGGGGGCGACCAGCCGGCAGGGTCCGCACCACACGGCCCAGAAATCCACCATGTGCAGCCCGGGCGCCTTCTCGACCTCTTCCGCGAAGCTCGCATCCGTGACGTCCAACATCATCTCGCTCGTCGCCATGCTACTTCTCCTTGTTTCCGATCTTGTTCGTGTGCTGCAGCGGGCATAGCATCCCGCCCATGAATCCAATCGCGGGGCGCCGGCCGCTCGACCACGTGGCCGTCGCCGTCCGCTCCATCGAAGAGCGCCGTGCCCTCTTCGAGCTCATCACCGGTGAATCTTGTACCGCACCCGAGTTCCTCGAGGCCCAGGGAGTCCGCGTCGCCTTCGTCGGCGCGGTCGAGCTGCTGGAGCCGCTCGGCCCCGAGACCACCGTCGGAAGGTTCATCGATCGGCGCGGTGAGGGTCTGCACCACGTCGCGTACCGCACCCCCGACCTGCAGGCGGAGCTCGAGCGTCTCGACGCCGAGGGCATCCGCCTCATCGACCGCGTCCCCCGCACGGGTGCCCGCGGACATCGTGTCGCCTTCGTCCACCCCTCGGCCGCGGGTGGGGTCCTGATCGAGCTGGTGGAAGCTCCTAACGCCCCATGATGGTCTCGAGGGGCACCTCTTGCACCAGCCAGCGGCCCTGCCCGGTCTGGACGACGACGAAGGGCGCGCCGTTCACCGCCCGCCCGCCGATGTCGAAGTTGACCACCACACGCCGGGTCGGGCTCGACCGTCCGGCGACGGGCTCCTCGCGCACGATCCGGTAGTCCCGATGCTGGATCACGGACGCGATCGCATCCATGCGCAGCTCCACGTCCACGCGCTTCTGACAGGCCGAGCCCCCGAACCAGGAGCCAATCTTCTTGAAGAAGCAGCCGAACGTGCCGCCGGTGTCGCCGACCGGTCCGCGCTCCGTGCCGAAGAGCCTCCCCATCGACTCGACGTCGCGGACGTTCGCGGCCTGGAGGAACCGTTCCACCGAGAGCTGAGCCGCGACGGGCGCCACCTCGTTCGGTCCGGCGCGGGTCGCGCACGCCGACACTGCTGCCAGCATCGGCACCGCGATCAGCAGGCCAGGACGCCAGCGAAGTCGCATGGCACGAATGTGCGCAAAACGCTCCGTGAGAGGAAGTCTCTCGTTTCACTCAATGCCCCGCGGCGGCCGCGCCCACCGGCTCCCGCGCGGTCTCGCGCGCCGGAGCCGTGTGGATCTCGAGCCCCTGGCCCCCGCGGGCCACGTCCACCCGCACGACGGAGCCTTCGGCGATCTCCTCCTCCAGCATGTGGAGCGCGAGCGGATCCTGGATCTGTCGCTGGATCGCCCTCTTGAGCGGACGCGCCCCGTAGACGGGGTCGAAGCCCTCGCGGGCCAGGAAGTCGCGGGCGTCCGGCGTGACCTCGAGCACGAGCCCGGAGTCGGCGGCGAGCTTCTCGACGCGATGCAGCTGCAGGTCCACGATCTTGCGGAGCTCCGCCTGGCCGAGCGGACGGAAGACCACGATGTCGTCCACGCGGTTCAGGAACTCGGGCCTGAAGTGCGAGTTGAGCTGCCGGCGCACGACCTGCTCCACCTCCTCCCAGCTTCCGCTCACGCCCGCCTCGAGGATGTACTGGCTGCCGATGTTCGACGTCATCAGGACGATCACGTTGCGGAAGTCCACGGTCCTGCCCTGCGCATCCGTGAGGCGGCCGTCGTCGAGGATCTGCAGCAGCACGTTGAACACCTCCGCGTGCGCCTTCTCGATCTCGTCGAAGAGGACGACCGCGTGCGGGCGTCGCCGCACCGCCTCCGTCAGCTGTCCGCCTTCCTCGTAGCCCACGTATCCGGGAGGCGCGCCGATGAGCCTCGCGACGGCGTGCTTCTCCATGTACTCGGACATGTCGATGCGCACCATGGCGCGCTCGTCGTCGAAGATGAACTCCGCGAGCGCGCGCGCCGTCTCCGTCTTCCCGACGCCTGTGGGACCCAGGAAGATGAACGAGCCCACCGGGCGGTTGGGATCCTGGAGACCCGCCCGCGCCCGGCGCACCGCGTTCGACACGGCGCGGATCGCCTCTTCCTGGCCGATCACCCTCTGGCCGAGGTGCTCCTCGAGCTGCGTGAGGCGCTTGCGCTCGGACTCCATCAGCCGGGTGACGGGAATCCCCGTCCATTCGGCCACCACCTCCGCGATGTCGTCCGCCTCCACTTCCTCCTTGAGGAACTTCTGCTCCTTCTGGAGCTCGGCGAGACGGGCCGCGAGGGACTCCACCTTCTTCTCGGCGGCGGGGACCTCTCCGTAGTTGATCTCGGCGGCGCGCGTCAGGTCGCCCGTGCGCGTGGCCCGATCCGCTTCGACCCGGAGCGCCTCGACCTTCGAGCGTAGCTCCTGGATCTCGTCGATGACGTCCTTCTCCGCCTGCCACTTGGCCTTCATGCCCTGGCTCTTCTCGCGCAGCTCCGCCAGCTCGGCCTCGATCGCGTGGCGGCGCTCGCGCGCGGAGCCGTCCGGCTCCTTCTGGAGCGCCTGGCGCTCGATCTCGAGCTGCACGATGCGCCGCTCGACCTCGTCGATCTCCTGGGGAAGCGAGTCGATCTCGATCCGCAGCCTGCTCGCCGCCTCGTCGATGAGGTCGATCGCCTTGTCGGGGAGGAAGCGCCCGCCGATGTAGCGATCGGAGAGCTTCGCCGCGGCGATCACGGCGTCGTCGGTGATCCGGACGCCGTGATGGACCTCGTAGCGCTCCTTCAGCCCGCGCAGGATCGCGACCGCGTCCTCCACGGAAGGCGGCGCGACGAACACGGGCTGGAAGCGACGCTCGAGCGCCGGGTCCTTCTCGATGTGCGTGCGGTACTCGTCGAGCGTCGTGGCGCCGACCACGCGCAGCTCACCGCGCGCGAGCGCGGGCTTGAGCATGTTACCCGCATCCACGGCGCCCTCGGCCGCGCCGGCACCGACGATGGTGTGCATCTCGTCGATGAAGATCACGTAGCGGCCCTCCGCCTCGGTGATCTCTTTGATTACCGCCTTCATGCGCTCCTCGAACTCGCCGCGGTACTTGGCGCCCGCGAGCATGGCGGAGATGTCGAGCTGGAGGAGCTTCTTGTTGCTCAGCGAGGTCGGAACGTCCCCGGCGACGATGCGCTGCGCGAGGCCCTCCACGATCGCCGTTTTCCCCACCCCCGGCTCGCCGATGATCACCGGGTTGTTCTTGGTGCGGCGCGCGAGGACCTTGATCACCCGCCGGATCTCCTCGTCACGGCCGATGACGGGATCGAGCTTGCCTCGTCGGGCCAGCTCGGTCAGGTCCTTGGAGAAGCGCGCGAGCGCACGGTAGCTGTCCTCGGGCGTGTCGTCGGTCACCCGGTGCGATCCGCGCACAGCCTCCAACGCAGCACGCACCTCCGCGAGGGAAGCTCCGCTGTCACGCAGGATGCGGCCGGCGTCGTCCTTCTCTCCGGTCAGGCCGAGGAGGAGGTGCTCGGTGGAGACGTACTCGTCGCCGAGCTCACGCGAGACGTCCTCGGCGCTCTGGAGCGCCTTGCGGAGGTCCCGGGACAGATTCGCCTCCGTGCCGCCTTCGACGCGGGCCATTCTGTCCAGCGCTTCCCTCACCCTCTCCCGCACGAGCGCGACCGGAATCTCCAGCTTCTGCAGGATGGGAACGACGATCCCTTCCTCCTGCTCGAGCAGGGCGCCGAGCAGATGCACGCCGTGGATCTCGGCGTTGCCGCGCTTACGCGCTTCGGCCGCCGCGGCCTGCAGCGACTCCGCCGCTTTGACCGTCAGTCTTTCCGGGCTGAGCATCGTGCCATCCAGGTGTCTCGAGTCATTCGACGTCGCCCCCGCCGCTGCCACATTGACACCGACGGAGGTCCGACACCTACCGAAAACTCAAGATCCGGGCCATCGACCACGGCCCACCCGCGGCCGGTCCCCGGCTAGGGACGGGCGCTGCCGACCACCCGCTTGATGCGCGTGCCCGCGGGCAGGACGTCTCCCGGCTCCACGCGGTTCAGCCGGGCGAGCTCCTCGATCGGGATCGGGCCGGCGTTGCGGGAAACGTAGGACTGGAGCGACATCGCCTGGGGAAGCTGGACGATCTCCAGCCGCCACGGCTCGACTGCCAGTATGGCGCGGTCGGTCAGGGGCTTGAAGCTCGAGATCGACGACGCGATCGCGCTGGCATGCGAGCGCCACGCGGCCTGCGTCGAGTATCCGAGAAGTCGGTACAGATTCCCGTCGTAGCGGATGAACGCGACCTCGCCCGAGAGGACGCCCTCCTCGGTCGTCGCGTCGAAGTCCGCGCGCGCGACCTCGACGCCGCCGGATCCCTCTCTGCGCGCGGGCCCCGCGCTGATGCCCTCCTGGCTCAGGAACTCACGAAGCTCGGCTTCGGGGGCGCCGCCGTCCGGGACCAGCTCCATCGTCATCACCGCGTCCTCGCGCGGCGCGATCGCGGCGACAACGCTGCGCTGGTTGATGCCGCGCCACCCCGCCGGGAAGGTCAGCTCCATCTCGAGGTCGGGATGGACGAAGCGCGCGTCCTTGAAGTACCCCTCGCGCGGGTTCTCGCCGTAGGTGAGACCGTCGATCTGCGCGAGGTACTCGTCGTGCGCCGTGCGGCCCTCGCGGGAGATGTCGTTCTCCTCCATGATCTGCCGCATCGCCTGCTCCCGGTTCTCCGGGTAGGGGTGCGTCAGCTGCCATTCCGGAACGCGTCCCCCTTCCGCGCTGCTGCTCACGCTCGCGAGCATCTGGAAGACGCCGATCATCGCGTCGGGGTCGTAACCGAGGCGACCGATGTAGCGCAGCCCGAGCCGGTCGGCTTCGCTTTCGTCGCCGCGCGAGTAGCGCAGGTTCATGAGCTGCAGCCCGGCCGACGCGAGCTGACCATACTCGCGGATGGTTTCCGAGAAGATCATCCCGACGCCGAGACCGAGCTGCTGCAGCTGCTGGCGGCTCACCTGGCTCGCCGAGTGACGGGCCGTCACGTGACCGACCTCGTGGCCGAGCACGCCGGCCAGCTCCGCCTCGCTCTCGAAGTAGGCGAGGATGCCGCGGGACACGTAGACGAAGCCGCCCGGCAACGCGAACGCATTCACGATCGGGTCGTCCACCACCTTGAAGGACCACGGCAGGTTCGGTCTCTCGGCAACCTGCGCGATGCGCATGCCGATGCCCGACACGTACGACTGGAGCCCCGCGTCGTCCACGACGCCGAACTGGGCGACGATCTGGGGATCCGCCTCGCGCCCCATCTGGATCTCCTGACTCTCGCTCACGAGCGAGAACTCCCGCTCGCCGGTCGCCGGGTTGACCGCGCAGGCTGCGAGCAGGACGAAGGAGCCGAGGAGCTTCGTGCGAGACCTCATGGGTTATCCTCCATTCGAGCTCGAGACAGCCTGTAGCCTAGCTCCGACCCGCTCACTTTCAAGGACCTCACGGCCAGGTTCGGGATACCACGTCCGCATGAAGCGTACCGCCGCGGCTACCGCCATCCTGCTGGGCCTGGCGTCGTGCGTGAGCGACACCGCCGAGCCCGCGGAAGCCGGCGTGATCGACAGGGCGACCTTCGTCGACACGTACGTCGACCTCCGCCTGGCCGCCGTCGCCGCACCGGATTTCCGCATCCCTCCGGACGCCCGCGAGGAGATCCTCGCCCGTCACGGGGTGCGGGGGGAGGACCTCGTGCGGTTCGCGGAGACCCACGGCCGGGATCTCGAGCTCATGAACGAGGTGTGGGCCGAGGTCGAGGCGCGGTTCCAGGACTCCGCCGGAAAGGAGTCGACGCCTTAGTCGGCTGCCGCGGCTCAGCTGCCGCTCGGGATCCTGAACCCGACCGCGATCGCCTCGCGGTCGCCGAGGCTCGCTCCCGCGCGGATCATCCACCCGGACCGCAGGACCAGGTCGATCCCCAGGTCGAGCACGCCGTCGAAGTTCAGCGCGTCACCTTCGTTTCCCGTGATGTCGAGCACCACGTGGGCGCCCCCGTAGGGGCTGATGACGACGCCGTCCCCCTCCCCGCTCCATCCCACGATGATGCCCGCGGGCGCGGACGCCAGCCAATCGCTGCCGACGCTCATGCCGCCGCCGGCCCACCAGACCAGATCCACCTCGGAGCCTTCCACCGCCCTCGCGAGGAAGCCGGCGACGTCGATCCCGAAGGAAACGGCGAGGTCGCCGGCAGGACCCGACTCCTCCGCAACGGACGCGCGATACCCTACCCCCACCGGTCCGGCCGAGTGCCGGAACGTCCCCAGCGCACCCAGGTCGCCTCCCGCCGGCTCGACGAGGAAGAGCGAAAACCCGGAAGGAACCACCGGGCTGATGAGCGCGGGCGATTCCCATGCGACCTGGCCGGCGACGGGAACGGCGAGCATCGCCGTCAATGCGAATGCAGCGAAGGTGCGCTTCACGGCCTCCTCCTCGATTTCACCATGGTAGGTTATTGCGGTCAGTTCGGAGACACCTTTCACACCCCCTACGCAAATGACGTTCCAACGCCACTTCAGCGGTGCCCCCTGGGAGAGCAAGATCGGATACTGCCGCGCGCTGCGCTCGGGTCCGCACATCTCCGTCACGGGCACGGCGCCCGTGAACCCGGACGGCAGCGTACATGCTCCGGGCGATGCCTACGCGCAAACGCTCCGCTGCTTCGAGATCATCCGCGAAGCCCTGTCCGCGCTGGGCGCCGGCGTGGAGAACGTCACTCGGACGCGGATGTTCGTCACGGACATCGACCGCTGGCAGGAGTACGGCCGCGCGCACGGCGACGTGTTCCGGGAGCACCCACCCACCACGACCATGGTGGAGATCCGGCGCTTGATCCACCCCGACATGCTGGTCGAGATCGAGGCGGACGCGGTTGTGGAGGATCGCGACTAGCTCACTCCCACTCGATCGTCGCGGGGGGCTTGGAGCTGACGTCGTAGGTGACGCGGTTCACGCCCCTCACCTCGTTGATGATCCGCGTCGAGATCCGTCCGAGGACGTCGTGCGGGAACGGATACCAGTCCGCGGTCATCCCGTCGCGGGACGTGACGGCTCGGAGCGCGAGCACGTTCTCGTAGGTGCGCGCATCGCCCATCACTCCCACCGAGCGCACCGGCAGGAGGACGGCGAACGCCTGCCAGATCTCGTCGTAGAGACCGGCCGCGCGGATCTCCTCGAGATAGATCGCGTCCGCCTCGCGCAGGACGTCGAGGCGCTCGGGTGTGACCTCGCCCAGGATGCGGATCGCCAGGCCCGGTCCGGGAAACGGGTGCCTGCCCACGAAGTCCTCCGGGAGCCCGAGCTCGCGGCCCACCTGCCGAACCTCGTCCTTGAAGAGCTCCCGGAGCGGCTCGATGAGCTGGAACGGGAGACGCTCGGGAAGGCCACCCACGTTGTGGTGCGTCTTGATCGTGACCGACGGGCCACCGGCGGACACGGACTCGATCACGTCCGGGTAGAGCGTCCCCTGCACGAGGAACGCGGCGCCGGTGCCCTCGCGCTGGGCGGCCCGCTCGAAGACGTCGATGAAGCGGGCGCCGATCGCCTTCCGCTTCGCTTCCGGATCGACCACGCCGTCGAGGTCGGCGAGGAAGGCGGCGGAGGCGTCCTCCACCACGAGCTTCATGTCGTAGTGCGTGCGGAAGAGGCGCTCGACCTGCTCTCGCTCGTGTTGCCTGAGCAGCCCGTGGTCCACGAAGATGCACGTCAGCCGGTCACCGATCGCGCGATGCACGAGCACGGCGGCGACCGAGGAGTCCACGCCGCCGGAGAGTCCGCAGATCGCGGTCCGCTCGCCGACCTGCGCCCGGATCCGCTCGACCGTGTCCTCGATGAACGCGCCGGCGGTCCACGTCGGCCTGCACCCGGCGACCTCGAAGAGGAAGTTCGACAGGATCTCGTCGCCGCGGCGCGTATGCGCGACCTCGGGGTGGAACTGCACGGCCCAGATGGGACGGTCCTCCGAGCGGAACGCGGCGACGCGCAGCGTATCCGTGGACCCGATCGCGACGTACCCGGGAGGGGGCTCCTCGACGTGGTCCCCATGGGAGCACCAGACGGTGGTCTTCTCGCCGGGCGAGAATCCGGCGAACAGCCCACCCACCTGATCGACAGCGAGCTCGGCGCGCCCATACTCACGCGTGCCGTGATGGACCTTCCCCCCTTCCATCTGCGCGATCAGGTGGAGCCCGTAGCAAATGCCCAGCACCGGCAGCCCGGTCCTCAACAGACCGGGATCGGTCTTCGGCACGCCGGGGTCGTAGACGGACGCCGGGCCGCCCGACAGGATGACGGCCTTCGGATTCCACTCCTGGATCCACGCGAGCGTGCGCGTCGGCGGGTGGATCTCGCAGTAGACGCGCTCCTCGCGGATGCGACGCGCGATCAGCTTGGTGAACTGCGACCCGAAGTCGAGGATCAGGACGCGGTCGTGCTCGTGGCTCATGACGCGCGCATCAATAGGCTCGCGCCCACGCGACCTCCCCGATGGACGCGGACTGGCCCGACACGCACTTCGCCGGCGCCGTCGGCGAGCGGAACTCCTCGTCCACGATCGCGCGCAGCGTGGCCTTCGTGCGCTCTTTCACCTGGGCTTCGACGGCGGGATCGCCGCTCCATCCGGTGAGCACGAACCCGGCGCCGCCGTCGAGCGCCTCCGCCAGCTCGTCGATCGACTTCACGCCGCGCACGGTGTTCTCCTCGCGACGCTTCTTGGCGGCGTGGAGGAGCTCGATCTGGAAGGCGTCCAGCCAGCTGGGAAGCTGATCGAGCGCCTGCACCTCGGGCACGAACGCCTTCCGCTTCTCGCCCGACGGCGTGACCCGCCGCACGATCGCGAGCTGCTCCTTGGCGATGTCCTTCGGCCCGATCTCCACGCGGAACGGGACGCCCTTCCGCTCCCACTCGTAGTACTTGGCGCCCGCCGTCACGTTGTCGCGCGCGTCCACCCGGACACGCAGACCCGAGGCGCGGAGGCGCTTGGCGACCGCGTCGGCCTTCTCCCGCACGGTCGCCTCGTCGTCCCCGCCCAGGATGGGCACGATCACGACCTGGATGGGGGCCAGCTTGGGCGGCACGACGATGCCCGCGTCGTCCCCGTGGCTCATGACCAGCGCGCCCACCAGCCGGGTCGACACACCCCAGGAGGTATTCCACGCGAACTCCTCGCGCCCGTCCTCGGTCTGGAACTTGAGCTCGAACTGCTTGGCGAAGTTCTGCCCGAGGAAATGCGACGTGCCCGCCTGGAGCGCGCGGTTGTCCTGCATGAGCGCCTCGAGGGTGTGCGTGCTCACCGCGCCTGCGAATCTCTCCGTGTCGGACTTCCGACCCGTCATGGGCGCGAGCGCGATCCACTCCTCCATGAACGTCCGATAGACGCCGAGGATCATCAGGGCTTCCCGCTGCGCCTCCTCCGCGGTGGCGTGCGCGGTGTGGCCCTCCTGCCAGAGGAACTCCGCCGTGCGGAGGAAGAGGCGCGTGCGCATCTCCCAACGCATGACGTTCGCCCACTGGTTCATGAGGACGGGGAGGTCGCGGTAGCTCTGCACCCACTTGGCGTACATCGCGTAGATGATCGTCTCGGAGGTGGGCCGGATCGCGTAGGGCTCCTCGAGCTCCTTGCCCCCCGCCTGCGTGTCGTCCGCCAGCTCCGGCGCGAAGCCCTCGACGTGATCCTTCTCGCGCTCGATGAAGCTCATCGGGATGAGCAGCGGGAAGTATGCGTTCTCGTGGCCCGGGTCCTTGAGCATCGCGTCGA
>JBFXDG010000025.1:0-30749 GCA_050181335.1 Gemmatimonadales bacterium
GGTCGATCGAGGAGCCACCGTTCCTGGACGTCGCCGACCTGGTCTCCGGCGGCGGCGAGCAGGGTCTGCTCGGTATGGCGTTCCATCCCGACTACGGCGCCAACGGGCGCTTCTACGTGAACTACACCGACACGCTCGGCCACACGCAGATCGTCCGCTACAGCGTATCCGCCGATCCAGACGTCGCCGACCCGGGCTCGGCGCTACCCATCTCGACCGTGCAACAGCCCTACGCGAACCACAACGGAGGGATGATCGCGTTCGGCCCGAACGACGGCATGCTCTACGTGGGCATGGGCGATGGAGGCTCCGGCGGCGATCCGCATGGACACGGGCAGAACCGCATGACGCTGCTCGGCGACATGCTGCGGCTCGACGTGGACGGCGGCACACCGTACGCGATCCCCGCGGACAACCCGTACGTCGCCTCGCTCTCGATCGCCCCCGAGATCTGGGCGTCCGGCCTGCGCAATCCCTGGCGGTTCGCGTTCGATCGCGCGACCGGTGATCTCTACATCGCCGACGTGGGTCAGAACGCGTGGGAGGAGGTCTCGTTCCAGCCCGCCTCGAGCGCCGGCGGCGAGAACTACGGCTGGAACGTCATGGAGGGCACGCACTGCTACCCGGTGACCGCGGGCTGCTCGCAGGCCGGCCTCACCCTGCCGATCCACGAGTACGACCACGGCGACGGCTGCTCCATCGCGGGCGGCTACGTGTACCGCGGCGCGGACTTCCCCGCCCTCCAGGGCCGCTACTTCTTCGCCGACCTCTGCTCGAGCTGGTTACGCAGCTTCGCGGTCGTGGGCGGCGTGGTGCGTGGTCTTCAGGACCATACGGCTTCGGCGGGCCCCGTGTCGTCCATCGTCTCGTTCGGCGAGGACGGGCTCGGCGAGCTGTACGTGGTGAGCCACGGCGGGGCGATCCTGCGGATCGCCTCGCCCTAGACGCGCGGACTGACTCATACGGCGCCGTCGGCCACGGCCCGCACGATGTCGCTCGCCGACAGGATGCCCGCCAGGCGACCGCCCTCGAGCACGAGCACGCGGTGGACGCCCTCGTCCGTCATCCGGCGCGCCGCCGTGCGCAGGTCGTCGCCCGGCTTCACGCTGAGCAGGCCCCGGCTCATGGCTTCGCTGACCGTGTGATCCGCGAGGAAGTCCCACTCGGGACCGTCGACGTCGGACATACGCTCCACCACGTCCGCCTCCGAGTCCCTCCATAGCTCCACGAAGTAGAGCGGCGGCGACGCGCCTTCGGCCCAGGCCTCCTCCTCCTCGATCGGCTCGTCCCACTCTCCCTGTGCCCGGCGATAGCTGGGGATGGGAGGCGTGGTCGCCTCGAACTCGAGCAGGTCCGCCGCGGAGACGACGCCCACGACCTCGTCGCCCCGCACCACGGGCGCTCCCGCCACTTCGCGGCTCCGCAACGTCTCCAACGCCGTCCGCAACGTCATCTCCGGAGAGACGACGCAGACGTCGGCCGTCATGATGTCGCTGACACGGGCCATCGTGATCCTCCTCGCTCGTGAGATCTCACGCCTGCGAGTGCGGCAAGGCACATGCCCGCGCGGCGACGCTCCGGCCGCCCCCGGAGCGGACAGGACGTCTCCGCCGGCGCGCGCCGCCGGGACGGATTGTCCGGGGTTGCTCACATAGAGCTATAGCGATTATTCTATGTTTCATGAAGACCAAGAAACGAGTGGCGGCACGGCGTCCGCCCGACAAACACCTCCTCCGTGGGGTCGATTCCGATCTGCTGAATCGAGCGGCACAGACGATTCGGGTGCTGGGACACGTGGACCGCCTGAAGATCGCCGAGGTCCTCGAGGCGGGAGAGGCGACCGTGACCGAGATCCAGGAGATCGTCGAGCTGCCGCAGGCGATCGTCTCGCAGCATCTCGCCCGCCTGCGGGCGCACGGGATCGTGTCGTCCACGCGCGAGGGGCAGAACGTGGTCTATGCGCTCGTCGAGCCGAAGGTGCTCCACATCCTCAACTGCATCCGCAACTGCGACCTGTGATCCTCGTTTCGGGATGAACATATGGTTATTGCAATAGGTCTATCTGCGCTGCTCGCGGCGACGGCTCCGCAGGAGGCGCCGCGCGCCGCCGAGCCTTCGGTGTCCGCGCCCGCCGGGCCCGCGCGGATGTCGGTCGACGAGGCGGTTGCGAGGGCGCGGCGGGCCAACCCCGCCCTGCTCGCGCAGCGCGCATCGGCCCGAGCGAGTGCGCAGGCTCCGCTGGACGCGACCCGGTCGTTCCTCCCGACCCTCCGGCTCGACGTCGGCGGCCTGCGCACGACGGATCCCGTGGCGGTCTTCGGCTCGAAGCTCCGCCAGGAAGCGTTCGCGTCCGAGGACCTCGCGTTGGACGCGCTCATCCGACCGGGTGCGTACAGCGGCTTCGCGACCACGGCCACGTTGGAGATCCCGCTGTTCGTCCCGTCGGGCATCTTCGGGTACGGGGCCGCGCGTCGAGGGGCCGAGGCGGCCTCGGCGGTGACGGATCGCGCCGCGGGCGCCACCGAGCTCGTCGTCACACAGGCCTACTGGGACGCTCAGCTCGCCGCGGCGTCGCTGCAAGCGCTCGAGGACGCGCTCGCCTCGGCGGAAGCGCACGCCGGCCAAGCCGAGGCGCTCCATGCGCAGGGGCTGGTCACGGGCCTCGACGCTCGGCTGGCCCGACTCGCCGTCGCGGAGGTGGAAGCGCGACGGCTGGGGGCCGCGGCCGCCGCGGACAACGCGCGCTCGGCGCTGCTCGCCATGCTCGCGCTGCCCGACGACACGCCGCTCGAGCTGACGGATTCGCTCACGGTGTCGACCCATCGCACCTGCGCCGGGCCCGACGCGTGTCAGGTCGCGGATCGTGCCGACGTCAGGGCCCGCCGTCTCGGGCTGGACGCGGCGACGCTCGGCGTGCGGAGCGCCTGGGCCAAGAACCTCCCGAGCGTCGCCGCCTTCGGCTCGGCGTCGCGGTATGGAGCCTCGGCTCCGTGGGGCTCCGGGAGCGGAGACTGGACGATCGGGATCGGGCTCTCCTGGAGTCCCTTCGCGGCGCTCTCCGGGGTGGGCGCCGTGCGGAAGGCCCAGGCGGAGCGCGCCGAGGCTGAAGCGCTGCTCGCGGACGCCGAGCGCCGCGCCGAGCTCGAGTCCGTGCAGGCGCTCCGCACGCTGGAAGCGGCGGCCGGTCGTGTGTCCGTCGCGGCCGCCGCGTGGACCGAGGCACAGGAGGCGCTCGGCCAAGCGCGCACGCGCTACCGCACGGGCGTCGCCCCGATCAGCGAGCTCCTCGACGTACAGGCCGCGGCCACTGCGACCCGGCTTTCCCTGTTGACCGCGCAGCGCGACCACGCCGTGGCGGGCGCGGCGCTCGACTTCGCATACGGAGCGTTCGACCGATGATCCGTCCCACGATGGCTCTCCTGACGATCGCGCTCGCGGCGGCATGTGCCGACGTGGAGACCTCACCCGTCCCCGCCCCGTCCGACGCGACGTCGTCCGGTGAGACGATGGTCGTCGAACTGAAACGGCTGGACGCCGTGGTCCCGGTGGACGGGACCGTCACCGCGCGCGAGGAGGCCGTGCTCTCCACGCGCGTGATGGCCCAAATCACCGCCCTCGAGGTCGAGGTCGGCGACCACGTGCGCGCCGGACAGGTGCTCGTGCGGCTGGGGACCGACGACGTGTCGGCGAGCCGCCAGCGCGCCGAGGCCGCGCTGCACGTCGCGCAGGCAGCCCGCGACGAGGCGGCTCGACACGCGGCGCGCATGGATACGCTGCTCTCGCAGGACGCGGTCGCCGTCGTCCAGCGCGATCAGGCCCGGCTCGCGCTCGTGCAGGCCGAGTCCCAGGTGACGCTCGCCGAGGCCGCCCTCCGCGAGGTGGACGCCGCCTCCAGGTACTCCCTCCTCGCGGCGCCGTTCGACGGCGGGGTGGTGAGCCGTTCGGCTCGTGTGGGCGATCTCGCGTCGCCGGGAGTGCCGCTCATGGCGCTCGCCGCGGACGGGCCGAGAGAGGTCGTCCTCGGCGTGCCCGTCGAAGCGGCGCTCCACCTCGAGCCCGGAAGCGAGATCGTGGTCCGCGGCGCCCCCGGACGAGCGATCGCACGCGTGCGCGCCGTGGCCCCAGGCGCCGATCACCGCTCGCGGACCATCGAGGTGCGCGCGGAGCTCCCCTCGAGCTGGCCCACCGGCGTGTCCGTGACCGCGCTCGTGCCCACGGGGACGCGCGACGGGATCGCGATCCCCGAATCGGCCGTCGTCCAACGCGGGCAGCTCACGGGCGTGCGCGTGATCGGTGACGACGGCGCTTCCCTCCGCTGGATCCGGCTCGGCCGGCGGATCGAGTCGACCGACGAGGAGGGAGGCGCAACGGTCGACGTCGAGGTCCTCAGCGGCCTGAACGTCGGGGAGAGGATTCAACTGTGAAGACGGGTCTCTCGGGCAGGATCGCGCGGGCCTTCCTCGACTCGAAGCTGACGCCGCTGCTGGTCGGCGCTTCGATGGCGGCAGGCGTCGGAGGTCTCCTCACGACACCCCGCGAGGAGGAGCCGCAGATCCGGGTGCCGATGATCGATGTGATGGTCGGCCTTCCCGGCGCGTCGCCCGAAGAAGTCGAGCGCCGGATCCTCGAGCCGCTGGAGCGCGTGACCTGGGAGATCCCGGGCGTGGAGTACGTCTACGGCATGGCGCAGCAGGACGGGGCGCTGCTGACCGTGCGGTACGAGGTCGGGACGGAGCCCGAGATCGCGCTGACCCGCCTCTACGGCAAGCTCATGGCGAGCGCGGCCGAGGCGCCGGCCGGCGCGACGCCGCCGCTCGTGACGCTGCACGGGATCAACGAGGTGCCCATCCTCACGATCACGCTCTCCGGTGGGAGCGACGCGGGGGACGGCTACCTGCTGCGGGCGCAGGCTTCCGAGCTCGCGATGGAGATCGAGCGCGTCGCTGACGTGGCGGAGACGTGGGTGATCGGCGGCGCGCCGCGCGAGGTCCGGGTGACGCTCGACCCCCAGGCCCTCGCCGCACGCGGCCTATCCGCCGGCTCCGTGATCCAGAGCCTCCGGGCGGGGAACGCCGAGCTGCCTGCCGGCGCGTTGCTCGATGCCGAGCGGGCCGTCCCCGTGCGCGTCGGGCGCTTGCTGAAGGACGTCGAGCAGGTCCGCAACCTCGTGGTCGGCATCGCCGGTGATCGCGCGGTGCTCCTCCGGGACGTGGCGGAGATCACCGACGGGCCCGCCGAGCCGGACCAGTACGTGTCGTTCCTTCCGGCGGGCGGCGGCGGCCTCGACTTCGAGCCCGCGGTCACCCTCGCCATCGCCAAACGCGAGGGAACGAACGCCGCCACCATCGCACACGCCGTCATGGAGCGCGTCGAGGAGCTGCGCGGCCGGGTCGTGGCCGACGACGTCCGGGTCACCGTGACGCGTGATTACGGGGAGACGGCGACGGAGAAGTCCGGGGAGCTCCTCCTCCACATCCTGATCGCCACCGCGGGCGTCGTCGTGCTCGTGTGGCTGACGCTGGGCTGGCGCGAGGCCGTCGTCGTGCTCGTGGCCGTCCCGGTGACGCTCGCGCTCACCCTGCTCGTCTACCGGCTCTACGGCTACACGCTCAATCGGATCACGCTGTTCGCGCTGGTCTTCGCGATCGGCATCCTGGTCGACGACGCGATCGTCGTGGTCGAGAACATCGCCCGCCACGTCGGCATGAGGCTGCGAAGCCCGCACGAGGCCGCGGTCATGGCCGTCGACGAGGTCGGCAATCCGACGATCCTGGCGACGTTCACCGTCATCGCGGCCATCCTGCCCATGGCGTTCGTCTCCGGGCTCATGGGCCCCTACATGCGGCCGATTCCGGTCGGCGCCTCGGTGGCGATGCTCTTCTCGCTCGCGGTGGCGTTCATCGTGACGCCCTATCTGGCGGTGCGGCTGCTGAAGGGCCACCACGAGGCGGGCAGCGCGCCGTCACCCGATCCCGCCGCGGCGGCGGAGCCCCTGGCCGGCGACGAGCCTCTGCCGGCCGGACCGGCCGCGCGCGCCTACCGAGCGCTGATCGACGGGCTCCTCGAGCGCCCCTCCCGCAGGTTATGGGCGTACGGCGGGCTCGTCGGCCTGCTCCTCGCGGCCGCGGCGCTCGTTCCGCTTCGATGGGTCACCGTGAAGATGCTCCCCTTCGACAACAAGAGCGAGCTACAGCTGATCGTCGACATGCCCGAGGGCACGTCCCTCGAGCGCACCTCCGAAGTCGCGCACGCGCTCGCCGTCGCGGTGGGCCGCGACGAGGCGGTGCGTGACGTCCAGGTCTACGCGGGCACCGCGGCGCCGTTCAACTTCAACGGCCTGGTGCGACACTACTTCCTCCGGCGCGGTCCGACGGTCGCCGACGTGCAGGTGAACCTCTCGCCGAAGGACGAGCGCGGCGACCAGAGTCACGCCGTGGCGCTCAGGATGCGCCCGGCCGTGGACTCGCTCGCCCGCGCATACGGTGCGTCGGTCAAGGTCGCCGAGATCCCGCCCGGTCCACCGGTCCAGGCGACGCTCGTCGCGGAAGTCTACGCCTCCAGCGCGAAGGCGCAGCTCGAGGCTGCACGGCGCGTCCGCGACGTCTTCGAGGCCACCGACGGCGTCGTGGACGTGGACTGGTCGGTCGACGCGCCACACGCCGAGACGCGGGCCGAGCTGGACGCCGCCGAAAGCGCACGCGCGGGCACCACCGTGCAGGCGATCGCCGGCACCGTCGCCGCCTCGCTGGGCGGCGCTTCCGCGGGGCTGCTCCACGAGCCGCATGCCGCCGAGCCGGTGGCCATCCGGGTGGCCCTTCCCGACTCCCTCCGGGGCAGCCACGCCGAGCTCGCCGCGGTGCCCGTCAGCACGCCGACGGGCGTGCGTCGCCTCGGCACGCTCGCGCGCTTCGACAGCGCGGCGGCGCCGGCCTCGATCTTCCGGAAGAACCTGAAGCGCGTGGTGTACGTGACCGGCGACGTCGCCGGAGCGCTCGAGAGCCCCGTCTACGCGATGCTCGCCATGGGCGACCCGCTTGCCGACGCGCTCCCCGACGCTCGGGTGAGCTGGGGCGCGGCACCCGTGTCGACCGAGCAGACATCGGTCGTCTGGGACGGCGAGTGGAACATCACGCGCGACGTCTTCCGCGATCTCGGGATCGCGTTCGCGGCCGTCCTGGTGCTGATCTACGTGCTCGTGGTGGCATGGTTCCAGTCGTTCACCGTCCCCCTCGTGATCATGGCCCCGATTCCGCTCACCCTGATCGGCATCCTGCCGGCGCACGCCGTCAGCGGGGCGTTCTTCACCGCGACGTCGATGATCGGGATGATCGCCCTCGCCGGCATCATCGTCCGCAACTCGATCCTGCTCGTCGACTTCATCGAGCTCGGCCTCGCGCGCGGACGCCCGCTGCGCGACGCCGTCATCGCATCGGGGCTCATCAGGGCACGACCGATCATCCTCACGGCTGCGGCCGTGGTGGTCGGTGGGGCGGTGATGGTGACCGACCCGATCTTCCAGGGGCTCGGCATGGCCATGATCAGCGGCGCCGTGGTGTCGACCGCGCTCACCCTCGTCGCAGTCCCGCTCCTCTACTACGAGATGCGCCGATGAGGAGCGCGCCGAGGTTGGCGCTTTCTCTCGATACGGATGAACCGATATGACTTCGATGCACTACGCGATCCGCCGGATCGCCGGATCCTTCGTTCTGATCTCGCTGGCGCTCGGCTGGCTGGTCAGTCCCTACTGGTACCTCTTCACCGCCTTCGTCGGGCTGAACCTACTCCAGTCCAGCTTCACGCATTGGTGCCTGATGGAGACGATCCTGACGAAGACCGGCCTGGTGCGGTCCGAGCCCTGAGGGGCGGGCCGAGCGGGACATCCCCTACACGCGCGTGGGGCTCCGCCCCGCTGCACGTCACGGCCGTGACCCAGATGTTTCTGCCATGGAGTCGTCGGATAGCGGGACACCGCCGGGTGTGCTAGTTATACGCTCTGCATCTTTTTCGCACCCGGTGGAGCGGGCACGTTGAAGATCACCCAGGAGCTCAAGGCCTTCGCCGTCGAACAGGCGGGTAAGCGCTGCGAATGCACCGGCAAGAACTGCCGGCATCACCTTCGCGGCGCCCGCTGCAAGCGCGGCCTTCGGGGGGACCAGTGGAAGGTCTACTGGAAGGCGGAGGACGGGGGCGTTACCCGCGACAACATCGAGGCGTGGTGCCTCGAGTGCTTCGCCAACAACTTCCAGGCGCCCAGGGAATCCGTGGCACTGTTGGCGCTCGACATCGTCGGCTACAGCCGCCTTCTCGGCGAAGACCAGTGGAAGGCGCTCACGCTGAAGTCCGCCCTCCGCGACGCCGCGCGCCGCGCGGCGCGGGAGCTGAGCGGCAGCGTCGTCCTGAACCGGGCCGAGGACGACGTCCTCCTTCGCTTCGGGTCGAGCCCCACGGCCGTCGAGGCGGCGCGCAGGATCGCTTCCTACCTGCGGGACGTGACCGTTCGTCTCCAGGTGGAGAGCCCCGGCATCCACGGGGCGATCCACTGCGGAGACGTCACCAAGTGGCGCAACGGCTTGATCGTGGGCGACACCGTGGAGATCGCCGCGAGGATTCGCGACCTCGCCGCGCTGGGGCAGATCGTGCTCACCGAAGAAGCCGCCGGGTCGGTCGCCGGCGACGTGCCGCTCGATCCGTTCATCGCGGACGTCCCGAACGACCCGTCGGTCGGGAAGACCTGGGCGCTCCGGCTCTAGGCCGGCTCCCGATCCGCGCGCGCCATCAGGGACGCAGCACCTTGTAGGCGCGCACCCAGTCGTTGCGTAGGAACCCGGGGATGCACCACAGCACGCAGAGGGGCTCGATCGCTCGGGCCGCGGCGGCCCCTCCCAGGTCCTCGGTGTCCCAACCGAAGTCGTCGAGGACGCGCGCCACGGCGTCCTTCGCGCCCTGATCGTCACCGCACACGAACATGGTCGGCCGGCCGCCCGGCAGGTCCGGATCCACCATGAGCGCGTTGCCCACGCACGAGAACGCCTTCACGAAGCGCGCCTCGGGTGCGGCTCGTTGGAGCCTCTCCATCAGCGAATCGTCGAGCGTCGTGAAGAAGCGCAACACGCCGTTCTCGGGCGGCGCGTCGGCGATCGGGTTCGTCGTATCGATCACCGTCTTGCCCGCCAGCTCCGCGCGGCACGCGCGCACGACCTCTTCCGCGGCGGTTCCCTTCACGGCCAGCACGACCAGGTCGGCAGCACGGACGGCTTCGACCACGGAGCCTACCGAAGCGCGGCTCCCGGCCGTCCTCGCCCACTCGGCGAGCTTCGAAGGATCGCGCGTGCCGCGCACGACCGAGTGACCGTGCTTCAGGAAGCCGTTCGCCAGCACGTCGCCCACGTTCCCGGTTCCGATCACGCCGACACGCATCGCATCTCCTCGACTCGAACGACTTGGACTTTCCGTGGAAGATACCCAAGCTTGTCGAGCTCATGTTCCTGGCTATCGCGCTCGCGGCGGCGGTGCTCGCCGGCGGCACGGCTTCGATCGTCGGCTTCGGCATCGGAAGCCTGCTGACGCCGTTGCTCGCGACACAGCTCGGCACCGATCTCGCGATCGCCGCGGTGGCCCTACCGCATCTGGCCGGCGGCGCGCTGCGGGGATGGCGACTGCGCGCGTCGATCGATCGATCGGTTCTCCTGCGCTTCGGCGTCCTGAGCGCCGCCGGGGGTCTGCTCGGCGCGCTGGCGTTCGCGCGGCTCGCCCCGGATCTGCTCACCCGCGTGCTGGGCCTGCTCCTCGTCGTCACCGCCACCGCGGGCCTCACTGGATGGTCCGACCGCTGGAAGCCTCGCGGCCTGGTGGTATGGCTGCTCGGCGGGCTGTCGGGCTTCTTCGGCGGCGTCGTCGGCAATCAGGGGGGCCTCCGCGCAGCCGCGCTCTCCCGGTTCGATCTCGCACCGCTCTGCTTCGTCGCCACCTCCACGGTCATCGGGGTCGCGATCGATCTGGTACGCACGCCGGTCTATCTCCAGCGGCAGGGCGCCGAGCTCCTGGAGCACGGGGGCTTGGTCGCGACGTGCGTCGCGGGGGTGCTGGCCGGAACGCTGCTGGGAGAGCGGCTCCTCTTCGGGCTGTCACGGGACCGCTTCCGCGTGGTGGTGTCCGCGGCGATCGGCCTGCTCGGTGCCTGGTTCCTCTTCGGCCCGGGCATATGACGTCCCGTGGCGCCATTCAGTCGCCCCTGTCGGCGGGGGCCCGCATGGCCTTGGCGATCGCCACGAGCGAGAGCACGAGCAGGAGCGGGTAGATCAGCAGCAGATCGACGCGGATGTTGCACTCGCCCGTGCAGAGGACGCGCGCCTGCATGAGCAGCTCGTAGACGCCGTACGCGCCCCAGGCGACGGCGGCGACGCCCGCGGCCCGTCGGCGGCGCCACAGCCAGAGCAGCCCGAATGCCGCTGCGACGAGCACGGCGAGCAGCGGATAGGCTATGAAGAGCGCCAGGCACCCTCCTTCGGCAGCCGAGCCGTACGGATCGGACCGCTATCCCAGGCTGTGGAACACCTTCTGGACGTCGTCGTCCTGCTCCAACTGGTCCACCAACCCCAAGGCTTCGGTCGCCTCGCTCTCCGCGAGCTGAATCGGGTTCAGGGGGATGTACTCGAGCTCGGCGGAGATGGGCGCGATGCCGCGCTCCTCGAGCGCCTTCTGCATCTGACCGAAATCGGCGAACGCGCATCGGATGAGGAGCTGCGGCTCGTCCTTCTCACCGACGCTCTCGCCCATCTCCTCCAGCCCGTGATCGATCAGGTCGAGCTCGAGCGACTCGGCGTCGATGCCTTCGGGGCTCAGCCGAAACACGCCCATGTGCTTGAACGCGAACGAGACGCTGCCGCTCGAGCCGAGGCTGCCGCCCCAGTGGGTGAAGTGGTTGCGCAGGTTGGCGACCGTGCGCGTGGGGTTGTCCGTCGCCGCCTGCACCAGCACGGCGACGCCGTGTGGCGCGTATCCCTCGTAGAGGATCTCCTCGTAGGCGGCCGCACCCTGCCCCGAGGCGCGCTTGATGGCGGCCTCGATCTTGTCCTTGGGCATGTTCACGGCACGCGCGTTCTGGACCACGCGTCGCAGCGCCGGGTTGTTCTCGACGACCGGCCCGCCCGCCTTCACGGCGATGGCGATGTCCTTGCCGATGCGCGCGAACTGCTTCGACATCCTGTCCCAGCGGCGAAACATCGTCGCCTTCCGGGTCTCGAAGATCCGTCCCATTCAGCTTTCCTTCCTCGAAGTCGTACGCATCACCTCACCGCGCTTCTCGCCGTCGCCATCGCCTCCTCGAGCCCGTCCGCGTCCAGCCCGGCGCGAAAGTGGGCCAACGTCATCTTTCCCAGGGCCCACATGATCTCGGAGGATGCGGGCTCGAGCTCGCCGCGCGCCACCGCTGCGGCGAGCTCCGCAGGTGTGAGGGCCGTGAGGTCCGTCTCGGGACCCTCCCCCTGCGCGCGGCGTGAGAGACTAAGCAATATGGCCGCATAGTAGAACCGCGTGAGCAGGCGCATCAGCGTCAGCCGCGCACGCAGGAGCCCGTCCGGGGCGCGCCCGAGCCAAGCGTGGAGGAGGTCCGCCTCCAGCTCCGGCGTCGCGGCCAGGTTGTCCGCGACGATCGCGACGTCGGTCAGGGGGTCGTTCGCGCAGGCCGCCTCCCAGTCCACGAGCCAGAGCCGCCGGCCGTCGAAGAGGATGTTGCGCGGGTTCGGATCGTTGTGGCTGGAAACCCTGGACGAGGCGTCCCACCCGTAGGCTTCGAGAACGCGCTCGAAGCCTTCCGCATGCGCGTCGAGGAGGCCCTCGGCGAACATGCCCGAGCTCCCGAGGAACGCGAGCATCCTGCGCAGGAGCGCCGGATACTCGTGGAGGACCGGAAAGACCGGCGTGTCCTGCAGCCTCGCGACCAGGCTCCCGAGCGCCCGTGCGACCGAGGCCGGCCCGCCCGGATATTCCTGGAGGGGTCGCTCCGGCAGGAAGTCCATGAGAGCGACGCCCGCTTCGCCGTCGACGTGTCGCAGCGGAGGCGCCACGCCCGCCTCGGCGGCGATCTCCATGCACGTGTACTGGTGCGGATTGCGGAGCCGGTCGCGTCGCGTCTCCATGCGGAGCAGATACGAGCGCGCCCCCGCGTCGACGCGATACGTCAGGGCACCGGAAGCGCCGCCGCGCACCGGCTCGAACGCAGTCACGGCGCTCCAGCCGAGGGTGTCCGCCACCGCCTGCCGGGCCGTCTGACGGTGTGCCTCCGGCACGCCGTCGAGCAGTCGCTCGCTCATGATCGGCGCTAATGACGCGACTGCGTCATGTGCAGATGCACGAGGAACAGCAGATACGACACCGCGGATACGCTCCCCTGGAGGCTCACCGTGAGTCGCTCGGCCTGCTCGTCGTGGTCCGTGCGGAACTCGAGCGGCAACCCGTCGCGCGGATGGTTCTCGGAGGCGCCGAGGAGATGATCCGTGATGCCGATCGCCTTCTCCTTGCCCACGGGCTCGGCCGTGACGACGAGCGAGGCGGTCGCGTGCTCCGGGTAGACGCGGCTGCCGTCCGTCGACTTCGCCTCGAGCGTACGCAGGACCGCCGCGGCCTCGCCGGTGATGGGCGTCACGGCCTCACCGAGGCGAACGCTCCCGCTCACATCCACGCGTGCCTTCGTCGCTTCGGTCATCGTCATTTCTCCAGTAGAGCCGCCAGCAGCTTGAGCGCGGCGGCCGTGCTGTTCACGCCGCCGAACAACGTCACCTTCAGATGGCCGACGTCCTGATCGTAGATGGCGTCGGCCCTCAAGGGCTCCGACTGCTCGCCCTCGCGCCGCGCGAACGCCTCGAGCGAGCTCTCCAGCTGCTTCGACGCTTCCGGGCTGATGGCGTCGATTCCCACCACGCAGGAGACCGACACCTCGCGCCGCCGCTTGGCCCGCTCGCTCTCCGTGAGCGGCAGCGGCAGGCCGGTGAACGCCTCCAAGTCGTCGCGGGCGATCCGGTACTGCTTGCCGATGCGCACGGCCTTCAGTCGTCCGTCACGGACGTAACCGCGTACGGTCTTCACGTGCAGCTTCAGTCGGTTGGCGACGTCGAAGACCGACAGCAGATCTCGAGGTTGGGTCATGGGCGCTTACGATAACGTCCCTATTCGTCCCTGACAATGTGGATGTATAGGGAAGGATGGGGAATGCACCGAACAACAGGTGCCCCGAGGTCATTTCCCAGCGAAAGCGAAGGGGCGGCGACCCGCCCGGAGATCCCGACCCCTTACTGCGGTGCGACGAACCGGAACTCGAGATACGTGATCGGCTCCACGACCTCGCTGTACATGTGCGCCGATCCGGCGGGGATGATGATGATGTCGCCCTTCGTCACCCGGTGCGCTTCCCCACCCTCGATCGTGGCCGGCACGCCCTCGCGGCGGACCACCCTCCCGCCGGTCACCACGGTGCCCGAGCCCTCGACGATGTAGTGCATCTCGGTGTTGCCTGGATGCGCGATCGCGCCGTTCGGCTCCGTCCGGCGGACCATGGCCGCGCGGTACTGATCGGTGAGCGTGACCGACGCGCTCGACATCGCGCCCCCGGCGGCGATCGACCGCGCCATGGCCGCCTCGAGGTCGGCATGCGAGCGGAAGATCCCGGCGGCGCCCGGCGCGGGCGCAGGCGGTGGAGGCGCTGGCGCGGTCTGGGCGCTCACCTCGGCGAACGAGGCGAACGGGAGGGCGAGGAGGAGCCACACGGCGCCCGACGGAATCGACGTTCTCATGGCAGGCTGGACCTCGTTGACGTGAGACCTCGCGGCAGGATACGGGGCGGCCGCGAAGCCGGTCAATGACGCGCGGCGATCACCGGGACGTGGCGCGCATGAACCGGGTGGAGGGCACCTCCGTCCAGCGGACGACCCTCATGATCCCCGGAAACGCGACCCGTCCCCCCTGGGCGAGTCGCGTCAGATTCTGCGGTGAGTACCCGCCGATCTCCCTCGCCACCGTCGCCCAACTGGCCCCGAGCGCCGCTCTCTTCGCGTCCAACGCCGCGTGGATCGCGGCCGCGTCGAACCGGAGCGTTCGACCGGGCAGGACCGCGGGGGCGGAAGCGCTCAAGGGCTCCCCGTGGTCCTGGCCGCAAAAGCTCTCGGGTGTGCGGTCCAGCCAGCGAAGCATCTGCAGGACGCCGTCGGCCTCGACCGAGCGTCTTCGCAGCATACCCGTGATCGTCCCTGCGCTCACCTTCGTGTCGGGCCGGTCCGCATGTCGCGTGCCGACGGCGCGCGCGACGTCGGCCCACGTCATCGCCAGCGACCGGCGCTTCTCGTCCAGCGCTGCGTACAGCGCCTTCAGATCGAAATCCTGCATGCGATCTACTTACGGACTCCGTGCCTGAGCTCGATCATGCCGTTCCTGTGCGCCCGCACCTCCATGAGGTGGAGCGGGACGTCCACGTCGAGCCCCTCGCAGAAGGAGATGCCGTCGCCGATCAGGACGGGCACGATCGAGCAACGCACCTCGTCGGCCAATCCGAGCCGAAGGCAGGCGCTCGACACCGCGCCGCCGCCCACGAACCAGATGTTGCGGTAGGCAGGCCGCAGGCGTTCGTTCACCAGGGCCGCGAGATCCCCGTCGTAGAGCTCGACCGTGTCTCGCGTGGTCGGAAGCGACCGACTGGTCAGGACGATCGTCGGCTTGTCCCCGTAGACCCACCCGAAGCCCTTGGCCTCGAAGCCCAGCGCGGTCTCGTAGGTCCGCGACCCCATCACGTAACAGTCGATGGCGGCGAGGAACTCCTTCACGTAGGCGGGATCCAGGACCTCCCCCCCGGGGAACTCGTCGGCCGTCTCCAGCCAGTCGACGCTCCCGTCCTTGCGGGCGATGAAGCCGTCGAGGCTGGCCGCCATGTGGATCGTCACCACGGATTCCGCAGCATTCATGGCCCCCCGCAGGTCTTATTTCCGGATCGGCGACCTCGCCGGAGCACCGGCCAGGCCCCTCGCGAGCGCACGTCAGTATCCGCGTTGCCCTCGCGGGCGCCAGGGGGCCGGCTTTCCGTTCCGAGCCTCGACCCGTACCGTTCCCGCACCACACATCTTTCGGAGGAACACCATGAAGATACCCGCAGTCGCACTCGGCCTGTGTATGCTGGCCGTCGGCTCGGCCCCGGCCATGGCCCAGGGCCGCGCGGGCGGCGCAGCAGCGGCCATGCCGTCGGCTCCGCAGCTCAGGGTCACAGAAGAGATCCTGCCCCTGCGCATCCCCGGCGAAACGCTGGGCGAGACCGAGGGCGTGTCGATGAATCGCGCCGGCCACCTGTTCGTCTTCTCGCGCACGGGCTGGAGCGGCTCCTCGCGCGGCGGCAACGCGGCCAAGGTCTTCGAGTTCGACCAGAACCTGAACTACGTGAAGGAGTGGATCCCGAACTCCTACGGCCTCTCCTTCGCGCACACCGTCCGTGTCGATCCCGAGCAGAACGTTTGGATCACGGACGAAGGCTCGAACATGATCATCAAGGTCGACCCGACCGGCATGGTCCAGATGGTGCTCGGCCGTAAGCCCGAGTCGATCGACTGGTGGGAGGAGTACGTCGAGGCGGGCCAGCACGAGCCCGAGGGCGAGCGTCCGCGCGCGGGTCGCGGCACCTACAACCGCCCGACCGACGTCGCGTGGGGACCGGACGGCAGCATCTTCATCGCCGACGGCTACAACAACTCGCGCGTCGTGAAGCTGGCCAAGGACGGCACGTGGCTGAAGGAGTACGGCACGTACGGCAGCGGCGACGGCCAGTTCAACACGGTGCACGGGATCGCGGCCGGCTACGGCCACGTCTACGTCGCCGATCGCGGCAACCGCCGCCTCCAGGTCTTCGACTACGACCTGAACTTCGAGCGCTACATCACGAACCTCGGCGCTCCGTGGAGCGTGCAGGTGACGGAGAACTACATCTACACGGGCGACGGCGACGGCAAGATCTATCGCCTCGACCACAACGGTAACCTGCTCGGCTGGGCCCAGACCGGAACCGGCATGGGCCAGACCGGCTGCATCATCCACTCGCTGCACGCGGTGAGCGACACCGAGCTCATCCGCGGCTCCTGCTCGCTGTGGAACGTCTCCAGGATCAGGTTCCAGAACTGACCCGCTCCGAGGGGCTTCGGGCCTCCGGCCCGGAGCCCCTCGGCTTCCTGGGCGTTCCGCGGAACTAGCGCCGCGCGGCGCTCACACCCGCAGCGAGCAGCGGAACCCTCGGGCCGCGTAGTACGACTCCGCGCCGTTGTGATAGATGAAGACGGTGCCGTAGCGGTAATCCCCGAAGATCGCCCCGCCGAGCTCGCGGATGGCGGGGGGGGTCAGCAGCCAGCTCGACGTCTTGGTGTCGAACGCCTCGAGCTCCTGGAGCTTCCTGTACTCGCCCTCGTCGAGGAGCGTCGCACCCATCGCCTCCGCCATCCCCGACGCGCTGGCCTTCGGCTTGTGCTCTTTTCTGCTCTCCAGGGCTTCCTCGTCGTAGCAGACGCTCCTGCGCCCCTGCGGGCTCTGCGCCGAGCAGTCGCAGAAGACGAAGGCGCCGGACTTCTCTGCGCGACCGACGACGTCGGGCTCGCCTCCGGTCCGCTCCATCTCGCTGAGCGACCACAGCTTCTCGGGGTCGGCCTCGAGCCTCTTCAGCACCTTCGCCCACGCGACGCCCTCGTGGCGGTGGACGTTCTCCTCGAAACGCGCCCGGAGCGTCGCGAGGAGGTCCTCGCGCTGCCCGGCGGCGAGCGATCTTCTGGGGCGTGTCTTCCGCGCCATATGCGCTAGGCTCTCTCGGGTAGGAGGTTATCGAGGCAAACGAGGAGCTCGTTGCCGTCGGGATCCGCGATGCGGAGCGCCTCGTATCCCCACCACGTCCTTTCCGTCGGGATCGATCGCTCTTCGATCTCCGCGAGCAACCGATCGACCCCCTCGCGGGAGAGCTCGAGGAAGAGTCGACCCTGGTCCTTTCGCGTGGCGTCCTCACAGAGGATGATCTCGCAGCCCCCGCGCTCCACCTGGCACACGGTGCCCTCGCCTTCGTCCGCGTGCCAGGCTTTCGTGAAGCCCAACCGCCCCACGTAGAACTCGATTGCGCGCTCCAGATTCGCGACGAACGAGACCGGCCGCATGTACCAGACGTGGGACCCCGTCATCGCTTCTCGCCGTCTTTCAGCGCGCCGCCGAGCACGATCGTCACGAACGAGATCACGAGGCTGCCGAGCAGCGCCGCCCAGAACCCCGACACGTCGAAATCGTCCAGCAGGCTGGCCGTCACCAAGAGCATCAGGGCGTTGACGACCAACGCGAAGAGCCCGAGCGACAGGATGAGCAGCGGCAGCGAGAAGAACAGCAGGATCGGCTTCAGGACCGCGTTCAGCAGGCCGAAGACCAGAGCGACCAGGAGCACGTCGCCGAAGTCGCCGCTCATGCGGATGCCGTCGATGAGCCACGCGGCGGCGGCCAGCGCCAGCGCGTTCACGAATAGACGGATCACGAAGTTCTTCACGGAGATCTCCTCGCCCCCGGGTCACGTCGCCCGAGAGGCCTCATGGGTGCGGCTGCGCGTGCTGCCCATGGTCACGCAGCTGCGCGTCGAACCACTGGTGGAGTGCGGCGACCAGCGCCGCATCGTCGGTCGCGTAGCGGATCTCCGCGCCGCGCTCGACCTCACGGTAGGTGATCGCGATCCTGTCGTGCCCCACGACCAAGGCGTGGAGCCCGGCCATGTCGTCGCCGTGGATCATGCTCGGGTCGTGGAAGTCGCCCCGCGCGAAACGCTCGGCCTCTTCGGCGAGGTGGGCACGCACGAGCGATATCTGCTCGGCGTCCGCTTCGTCGGCGACGACCGTCTGCCGCCCACCGTCGTCGAGCTTCTCGAAGACGTGCGTCGTCCGGTCGAGGTCGAACGGCATGACCGCGCCGCCCGCCTCGGCCACGTCGGCCTGGCGGCGCTGCAGCTCCGAGCCTCCGCACGCCGCGGCGAGGAGGATGGAGGCGAGAACGAAGAACGAACGCGAACA
Organism: Gemmatimonadales bacterium; assembly: GCA_050181335.1. Classification (GTDB taxonomy): domain Bacteria; phylum Gemmatimonadota; class Gemmatimonadetes; order Longimicrobiales; family Gaopeijiaceae; genus UBA2982. The sequence continues at coordinate 18,051 of JBFXDG010000025.1, forward strand.
TGCGTAGCTCACGTGTGTCTCCCGTGATGCGCTATTTCTCGACGAGCTTCCGGTCGCCTTTTCCGTCCTCGATCTCGCCCTGGCGGCCCCTCTTGGCGAGACCCACCAGCCCACCCCCCAGAAACGCGCCGAACAATCCGGAGATCAAGATCGCCGGCGCTTCGGCGAGGCGCGCGGACACGGCGTCCCCCCCGATCAGGACGATGACGAGCGGCAGCAGCGCGCCCACGACCGCCGATGCGATGGTCGCGCGCCAGAAGCTCACGTCCTCCATCGCGCGCCCGCGCGACGTGACGGCGAGCACTGCCCCGAAGGCCGTGGTCACGGCGAAGCCGAGCCCGGCCCCGGCGAGGAAGAAGGTGCCGATGACCCCGGGGACGACGGCGCCCCCGCCGATCAGCTCGACGACGGTCGCGAGGGCCGCAACGAAAACGCCACCGGTCAATGCGCCGATGGTGCCCAACCCGAGAAGGCCGCGAACGACTCGGTTCATCGGGGATTATCCGGCTCGTACCGTGACGTCGATGGAATGGCGAAAAGGCCGCATCTCAGGGTTGCTGCAACCTCGTCGAGACGGCGCCCCGCCACAATGGAGAACCGACCGGGCCGGTCACGACGTCGCCGGCGCCTCGTCCAGGGGCGCGCGCACCTCGACCATGATCGAGTCCGGTCCGAGACACATGAAGTACAGGTTCGGCCCTCCCCGGCGCAGCTCGGACCTCATCGGCACGCCTGCCGCCCTCAGGCGGTCGTAGCACGTACGCACCTCGGCCTCCGTCGAGAGGATGAACCCGAGATGGAAATCCGGCGGATAAACAGGAGGCGGTGACCCGAAGAGGTTGCTCACCCCGAGTGAAAAGCCCGCGTCGTCCTCCAGCATCGCCAGCTGGCCTTCCCGCTGATGGACGAGGCGGAGACCGAAGTGGGTCTCGAAGAAGCGGCGCGCCGCCCCCACGTCGGACACCTGCAGATCCAGATGATTCACATGCATCGTTGCCTCCCTCGTCGCGTGTCGGCCCTGCGCCGAAGTGCCACAAGAACCGTGCTCGCAGTCGCGAGACCCGTGCTCCCTCGGACCGATGCTCGGGGAGCACCGTGATCAGGCGGAACGCGAGCGCCGACGCGCGCCCGCGCCGCTCACGCCGAGTACGTCGTCGCCTCCGAGGCGGCGCCGAGCAGGCCGCCGAGCGTCTGGAGCACGATCGTCGGGCTCACGGGCTTGACGAGGTGCGCGTCGAACCCGGCCTCGGCCGATCGCTCGCGATCCTCGGCGCTGCCCCAGCCCGTGACGGCCACGATGCGCATGTCGTGACCGTAGGGCTGCCCGCGGATCGCCCGGCAGACCTCGTAGCCGTCCATGTCGGGAAGGCCGATGTCCAGCAGGATCACGGACGGCGCGTAGCGCGCGGCCTTCGCCACGGCGCTCGTTCCATCGTGGGTGACCTCCGTCTCGTATCCGGAGAGCGCGAGCATCGCCGCCAGGGTGGTGGCGGCGTCCACGTTGTCGTCCACGACGAGCACGCGGCCCGTCGCGACCGCTGCCGACGGTTCCGTGACCGCACCGTCCGAAAGCGCTGCGTGCGCGGGCGTCGTCTCCACGAGCAGCGGAAGGCGCGCCACGAACTGCGTCCCTCGCCCCGGGCCCTCGCTGGTCGCGCCGACCGTCCCTCCGTGCTTCTCCACCAGGCTCTTCACGAGGGACAGCCCGATGCCGAGCCCTCCCGGGACCTGCGCCACCGGATCGGCGACCTGGGAGAACATCTCGAAGGCGCTCGGGATCTTCTCGGGCGGCATACCGATCCCGGTGTCCGTCACCCGAATCACGACCTCGCCGTCCTGTCGCGCCGCGTCCAGCTCGATGCGGCCACCGGGCGGCGTGTACTTGCACGCGTTGGTGAGCAGGTTCGTCAGGACCTGCGCGAGCCTCACGGGATCGGCCTGGAGGTGCACGGGATCGTCGGGCAGCGAGACGTCGATCTCGTGGCCCGTCTCGTGGGCCAGGGGACGGACCGCCTCCATGGCGGACTCCACGATGGTCTCGAGATCCACGCGCTCCAGGCGGAGCTCGATGGAGTCGCGGCTCAGACGGCTCACGTCGAGCAGATCGTCCACCAACCGGACCGTGTGGCCGAGCTGCCGCTCCATCATCACGCGGCAGCGTTCGATGAGCGCGAGATCCCCCTTCGCGGACTTGATCAGGTCGAGCGCCGTGACCACCGGCGCGAGCGGGTTCCGCAGCTCGTGCGCGAGCGTGGCGAGGAACTCGTTCTTGCGACGATCCGCCTCCCGCAGCGCAGCCTCCCGCTCCGCGAGCGCCTGCAGCGTCACGCGCTGCTCCTCCACGGCCCGCGCCTTCTCGATCACGAGCCAGACGCGGTCCGCCACGGCGGCCAGCAGCTCCACCTCGTGAGCGGTCCAGTGTCGCGGCTCGTGGTGCGCGACCCAGAAGTTGGCCACCCAACGTCCGTCACGGTGCAAGGGCACATTGACGTGCGCGCGGATCTGGACGTCCTCGTACCGCGTCTTCAGCTCGTCCGACACCTCCGTGGAGCGCTTCACGTCGCGGACGACCGTCGGGCGCCCGGCCCTGCCGTCCTCCATCAGGTGCGTGCCGTACTCGGCGATCGGGAGGACGCCGGCGAGCGAGGCCCCACGCCGGTTGAAGTCCCGCTCGACGACGATCTCGCCCGCGTCGAGGTCCATCCTCGCGAAGCCGCAGCGCGATACACCGAGCGCCTTGGCGACGGTCTCGCTGATCGCTTCGAGAAGGTTACCCGTGTCGCGGATCTTGGCGGCGAGCTCGCCGATCCTCGCCAGCAGGCGCTGCATATGCGCTACATCTTGCAGCGCCGCGTCGGAGCGGCCGATGTGGCGGGCCGTCACCGCGAGCAGCGCCAGGAGCGCCGCGATCATGAAGATCACGAAGGCGGCCTCGCCGAACGCGGTATCGTAGAGGCCCGCACGCTCGCCCTCCAGCCTCAGCCAGCCGAAGAGCAGCGGCACGAGGACGACCGGCAGCACCATGCGGCGCAGCAGGACGCTGCCCGCCGATTCCCGCCGAGTCGCCATCGAGCCCGGATCGTAAGAAGCGATGAACAGCAGGCTGGTGCTGGCGGCCAGGATCATCGTGGCCGTCTGGAACGCGATCGCCGTCAGCCGCGGGAGCGCGAAGAACTGCTGGACGCCGAACACGTAGCCGACCAGCGAGAGCGAAGAGAGCAGCATGCCGAGGATGCTGATCGCCACGACGCCGGCGCGCAGGCCCGGTCCGGCGACGGCCAGCCACAGACCGACGCACAGCACCGTCCACGAAACGGCGCCCACCGGCCCCATCCTGCCCGGAGTCACCGTGGTCGCGCTGCCCCAGGGCCGATCGAAGAGGAGCAGCCTGTCGATCCCGAAGTCGATTCCGGTGAGGTGCTGCAGGAGGGTCGCGAACCCGATCAGCCCCGCCAACGATCCGGCAGCCGCGGCTGCGCGCCGGTAACCGAAGGCCAGGAAGATCAGCGCCGCACCGACAGCCGTCGCGGCGATCGTCGTGTTGGGCTGGATGGAGATCCCCGTCCCCGCCCAGTCGGTCAGACGCGGGACGTCGAGGACCCAACCGGCGAACGAGACGAGGCCGGACCCGAGCACGTAGAGGCCCAGTCCGACGGAGATCTTTCGCGGCACCATCGCGGACACACCGAGGAGGGAATTCGGAGGGAAGCTACCTCGTGTTGCACACGGCATGCCACCGTCGCGACGGCGCGACGGGGAGCGGCGGACACCGTGCAGTCGAGGCGCAATCCGGGCGTACCGCCCCCACGACGATGACGCATTCCGCGCGGATCAGGAGCGCCGCGGCCTGTGCCGCTCACACACGCCGCGAGAGCCAGCATCGCGAAGACGAAGCTCGGGGCGCGTGCCACGGGATGAGGTTCAGCCGACGAGCGGCGCGAGGCCAGCTCCCCGACGCGCGCTAGGGGCGCGGCATCGGCGCGCCGCGCTCCTGGAACACCGCCCCCGCCGTACGCGAGCTGTTGACGCCCATCGGGAAGCCCGCGTAGAGCGTCACGTGCGCGATCAGCTCCGAGATCTCGTCCGACGTGATGCCGCTGTCGAGCGCGTGCTCCATCTGAACGCGCAGCTCGTCCGTCGAGTACAGTGTCTGCATGACCGCCATCGTGATCAGCGTTCGCTCCCTCGTCGTGAGCGGCGAGCGCTCCCACGTATCGGCGAGCAAGCCGTCGATGATCGTGTCGAGGTAAGGCGCCGCCGGGATGTCCGACTGAGGCATCGGCAGATTGCGCGACTCGAAGACCGCCGCGGCGACGCGCGCGGCGTTCACCGCGCTCGGGATGCCCGTGTAGAACGCGATGTGCGTGATCAGCTCACCGATCTCTTCCTGGGTGACGCCGTTGTCGAGGCCGCGCGCGATGTGCGAGCGCAGCTCCGAGGCGGCGCCCATCCCCTGCGCCACGGCGATGGTCGCGAGGCTGCGGTCGCGCTTGGACAGATCCGGCCGCTCCCAGACCTCGCCGTACACCCATTCGTTCAGGAGCTCCGCGAGATAGGGCGTCGACGGAAAGGAGTTCGGGTACGCGGGCGGCACCACCGGGTCGCGATTCCGCGGCGTCGCCTCGGGAACCGCGGGTAGGCCGCGCTGCTGATACACCTCGGCCGCCACGCGCGCGGCGTTCACACCCGTCGGGAACCCCGAGTAGACGAGCACGTGCGCGATCAGCTCGGAGATCTCGGCCTGCGTCAGCCCGTTGTTCAGCCCGCGGTTGATGTGCGCGCGGATCTCCTCGGTGGCATAGAGCGACTCGGTGATCGCGATCGTGATGAGGCTGCGGTCGCGCGGCGCCAGGCCGGGGCGCTCCCAGACGTCGGCATAGAGGTCTTCGCGCAGGATCTTGCCCAAGTACGGGCTACCCGCCGTCGCGCCTCCTCCTCCCCCGGCCGCGGGCGCGGCAGGTGTCTGTGCACTCGCGCCCGACGAGAAGACGAGCGTGAGCGAGAGGACCTCGACGGCGAATCTCGGGCGACGCAGCATGGGCTCCTCCAGAACGGTGGGCGCACGCATCAGGTAACGCCGGACCACCGCCCGCGACAAGGCGGATCGAGCCTCAGCCCTCGACCGCCGTCTTGTTCACCCGGCTCTCCGCGATGCCCGACAGCTGCCAGTCGGCCTTCTTCTCCTCCTCCAGCGTCCGACTCAGCAGGTCCGCGGCATCCTCCTCGCCGAGATGCCTCGCGTGGCTCGCGGCCGTTCCGTAGGCGGCGATCTCGTAGTGCTGGACCTTCTGCGCACACCCGATGATGGCGGCGTCGCACACCGGCCCGCGGTCCACTTCCCGTATGGTGGCGAGCTCGTCGCGGAGGATCCCCTGCATCCCCAGACTCTCGGCTCCTTCGAGGTCCGCCTCCAACCCGGGAGCCAACGTCTCGAGACGGCCGCGCCGATCGCTCGTCAGCCGGTGATAGTCCGACAGCATCTCCCGCAGCGGCTCGTCGGACACTTTCGCGATCATCTCCGGGAGCGCTGCCTCGATCTGCGATTCGGCGCTGTGCAGATCGACGACGGATCGAACGAGTAGGTACCGCATCGAGCTGTTCATCATGGTCCTCCGAACGGTCTGGGGTCGTATCCCGCCCACTGGAAGCGCCGTGCCAGAGCGCCTTCGGGTGCGCGCGACCACCGACGCTCGCGATCGTCACCGGGCGCTGCTTCGTTGCGACTCGCGCCGCGAGTGTGCGGCCCTTCCTCCCAGCAGCTCCGCCGAGGAATGGATCGTGCATGCCCGACCGTCGAGAACGGGGACGGAAGGAGAGAGGTCCATGTCGACGACAGAACAGGCTGCCCCCATCGAGGGACGCTTCGAGACCGCCGAGAGCGCCGCTCAGGCGGTCGAGCACCTCATCGACGCCAACATTCCCACCGACCAGATCGACGTCTACACGATCGACCGCTCGGGCAATCGGGGCCCGAAGGCAAAGATGAGCCAGGCCCCGGGCGTGAAACGGGGCGCCCTCATCGGGGCCGCCGTCGGCGCCGTGTTCGGGCTGCTCGCCTTCATCGCCGTGGGCGTGACGGGAAGCTTCGGCGTGGACGACGTCGCGACGCTCACCGCCGTGCACGCGTTGTACTACATCGGCGCGTGTGCCGCGGCCGGTGTCCCCCTCGGCGCAGCGATCGGGATGACGGGGTGGATCGGCAAGCGGCGACTCGACACCGCGGGCTCGCATGCCCAGTCCTTCGTCGTCGTGGTGCGTACCGACAGCCTCGGTGACGAAGCTCGTCACGCCCTTCGGGCGGCCGGAGCGACGGACGTCGCCTAGGACGGGCGATCAGGCGCGCAGGATCTTCTCCATCGCCCTGCCCTTCGCCAGCTCGTCCACCAGCTTGTCCATGTAGCGGATCTTCCGCATCAGCGGGTCCTCGATGTCCTCGATGCGAACGCCGCAGATCGTGCCGGTGATCTTGCTGGCGTTGGGGTGGAGCGCGGGCGCCTCGCCGAAGAACGTTCGGAAGTCGCTCTTCCGCTCGATCTGCTTCGCCAGCTGCTTCGGGCTGTAGCCGGTCAGCCAGCAGATGATCTCGTCGACCTCCTGCTTCGTGCGACCCTTCTTCTCCGCCTTCCGCACGTAGTGCGGATACACGCTGGCGAACGACATCGCGAAGACGCGTTGGTTGCGCGCGTCGTCCATGGATCAGCGACGCTCTTGCATCAGTCGTAGTAGAGCGGCGACTTCTTCAGCAGCGCGTTCCCGACCGCGTCGTGCTGGATCCACAGCTGCGCGCCGGTCTCCGCCAGAAATGCTTCGATGGCCTCGCGCGTCGCGACCGTCTGCTGCGGGTCGACATCGAACGTCGGCACGCGCCCGAGCGTCCTCGACTCGGCGAAATGATAGATATCGCCCGACAGCAGCACGTCACCCGTGCGGGGCAGCTTCAGGTAGAGCGCCTGGTGTCCCGGCGTGTGACCCGGCGCGCTCTTGATGACGACGGTCCCGTCGCCGAAGACGTCGTAGTCGTCCGTGTCGATGATGACCGTGCGGCTGTCCTCGAGACGCGCGTAGTTCTCGGGCACCGTGACCGGTGGGACGTCGGCGAACATCGTGTCCCGCTCCTCCCGGCGCACCAGCCAGGTCGATGCCGCAAAGGCGTTCGCGTTGGCCACGTGATCCCAGTGGTAGTGCGAGAGCGCGAGATAGGTGATGTCGGCCGGTGCGTAGCCCAGCTCGGCCAGCTGACCGAGCAGCGGCTTGCGGAGCGTGAGGTCGCGCTCGCTCGCGTCCGGCAGCACGAGGTGGTGCGCGACCGGACTTCCCGTCGGCACCCACGCCTGGTCGGGCACCGCTCCGGTGTCCCAGAGCAGCGTACCGGCCGGGTGCGCGATCAGGAAGCACGGCACCGACATGTCGGTGGTCGAGATCTCCTCAGGCTGCAGGCGGAACCGCGCCGGATCACCCGTCATCGTGCCGCAGTCGAGCACGTAGAGCCGGATCGCGTCCGGAAGAGCGGCCGCCTCGTTTCCTCTCTCGGACGCGCCGCCCGTCTCCTGCCCCCCGCAGCCTACGCTCAGAGCCCAAGCGGCGGCACAAAGGACCGACGAGAGAACCCTCAGAGGCTCACGCATGGGACGGCCTACGCGGAGGGGATACGGATCCACCGCGGAGCAACATTGCCGCGGCGTCGAGGGGGTGCAAGCGGATGGATGCGCGCGCCGCTCGTGACCTCAGTCGGCGAGCGACTCCACGTGAACCGCGGTCCCGTAGCAGATCACCTCCGTCACGCCCTGCATCACCTCCGTGGCGTCGTAACGGATGCCGATCACCGCGTTCGCCCCCGCGACGTCGGCCTGGAGAAGCATCGTGTCGAACGCTTGTTGCCGGGTCCGCTCCGCGAGCTCCGTGAAGAGCGAGATGTTCCCGCCGAACAACGTCTGCAGGCCAGCGCCGAGCGTGCCGAACACCGACCGCGACCGAACCACGACACCGCGCACCACGCCGAGGCTCGTCGCGATGCGAAATCCAGGCAGCTCGAACGCCGTGGTCGTCATGTTGTACGGCACGTCGGCTGCCTGCGAACGGACAATGGAGGTCATGGCTGGCGTTCACATCCTCGGGTGTTCAGGTGGAAGGAGGCAACGGAGGCAATCCGCCCCAGACCTATTCTCGCCGGAGCAGCGCCACGTCCACCGCCGCGGCGCGCCGCGCCGGAACCCAGCACGCCACGGTGGCGGTGACGAGCGTGATGATCGCGACGACGGCGCACGGCACCGGGTTCGACGGACTCACCTCGAAGAGGAGGCCGGAGAGACCTCGACCCAGCAGGAGCGCCGCCCCGATCCCGAGCACGAGCCCGATCGCGACGGAACGGAGACCCTGGCCGACCACCATCGCCTGGATGCGGCCGGGCTCGGCGCCGAGGGAGAGGCGGATGGCGATCTCGTGCATGCGACTGCTCACCGCGTAGGCGAGCACGCTGTACGTGCCGAGCGCGGCGATCAGCAGGGAGGCGAGCGCGAACGCGGCCACGAGCATGAGCCCGAACCGCCGCTCGCTCAGCACGTCGCGGTCGATCTCCGTCATCGTCTGGATATCGGAGATGGCGAGCTGAGGATCGAGGGCGCGGACCGCGCTCCTGAGCGACACGACCGCGGCGGTCGGCTCTCCGGCGGTCCGGATCGACACGGTCGTGATCGGCGCACCCGATAGCCAGGGCGGCAGATAGATGATCGGCACGATGTCGTCCGCCAAATCGGCGACGTGCACGTCCGGAACCACGCCGACCACCTCGTACAGCTCGTCGGGGTCGCCGCGATGGAACCAGCGTCCGACCGGCTCGCCTCCAGGCCACAGGAGGCTCGCAGCTCCCGACGAGAGCACGGCCACGCGCGCCGTTCGGTCCTCCGCCTCGAAGGGACGTCCGCCCAAGAAGCCCACACCCATCGCGCTCCAGTAATGCGGAGACACCCATCGATACTGGATCGCGGGCAGGTCCTCGAAGTCCGCTGGATCCGCGCCCGCCGGGATCGCGCCGTCGCCCCAGCTATCCCCTCGCAGCGGCAGCATCGACGTCACTCCCGCCGCCACGACGCCCGGCTCGGACTCGAGCCGCTCGACGAGCTGACTCCAGAACCTCTCGTGGTCGCTGTCGCCTCCGCTGCGCGATGCAGGTCCGTAACGGGCGGCCGGAAGCGTCAGCTCGGCCGTGAGCACATGGCTCGCATCGTATCCGCGTTCGACGAGCTGAAGACGGGTGAAGCTCATCGTGAGGAGCCCCGCCACCACGAGGAGGCCTGCGCTCAGGCCCACCTCGAGGGAGACCAGCCCCTGCCCCACCCAGCCCGATCCGCTCAGCCCGCGCGCGCTCGAGCGGAGCGCGCTCTGCGGATCGACCCTGGACGTCCGCAGGGCCGGAGTCACTCCGAAGATCAAGGTCACGGCGAACGAAAGCCCGAGGCCGATCAGAACCGCCGTCGTGTCGAAGCCGACCTCCTCCGCGCGGGGGAGCCCCGCCGGCGCCACGCCCGCGAACCCCCGCAGCAGCATGGCCGCCATCGCGATGCCGATCGCGCAGCCGGCGAGCGCCAGGACCGCGCTCTCCACCATCGCGCCCCGGAAGATGGCAGCCCGCGGCGCTCCCAGCGCCGTACGCAGGGCCGCCGCCCCCGCGGAGCGTCTCGCACGCACGAGCATCAGGTTGGCCACGTTCAGGCAGGCCACCAGGAGAGCCACGCCGACCGCGCCCAGCAGGAGGAAGAGCCCCGAGCGGCTCCGACCGGTCAGCGACTCCCGCAGCGGCGTGAGCCGTGCGCGTAGATCCACCGAGCTGAACTGCGGATCGAAGTTCTGTTTGATCGCAGCCTGAATGCCGTCCATCTCCTGGCGTGCGGCGTCGAGCGACACGCCGTCTCGTAGGCGGCCCAGCGCTTCGTAGTTGAACGTGCCGAACCACCCCACGCCCGAAGCCGGCGAGACGTTCCAGGGCACATAGACATCGACGCGCCCGTCCGGGGCCATGCGGCTCCGATCGAAATGGCGGAACCCCGCCGGGAGAACGCCGACCACGAGCGCTTCGGTCCCGTTCAACCCGATGGTGGACCCCACGATCGACGGGTCCGCGCCGAACCGCCGGCGCCACAGCTCGTCGCTCACGACGACGACCTGCCCGTCGCCCGCCCGTCCGTCTTCGGGGAGGAACGTGCGACCCAGCTGGGCCTGCACGCCCAAGAGGTCGAACGTGTTCGGCGTGACCCGCGAGAGCGGCACGCGCTCCGGGTCCTGGCCGCCCGTCAGGTTGGCTTCGGAGAAGTTGTTCGAGAGCGCGACGTCGGAGAAGCACGCGCAGGTACGCCACTCGAGGAAGTGCCGCTCGTTGACCGGCAGCGTTCCGTCGATCAGCTGAGGCGCGACCTCACGGATCGCGACGAGTCTCTCCGAATCCTCGTACGGCAGCGGGCGCAAGAGCACGCCGTGGACGATCGAGAAGACGCCGACGTTCGCGCCGATCCCGACGCCGAGGAGGAGGATGACGCCGACCGTGAACACGCCGTCGCGTCGTAGGCGCCGGAGCGCGTACCGGACGTCGCTCACCAGGTGCTCACCGAGCGCGGGACCGCGAGGCTCCTTCGTGTCGTTCGGCATGTGCCCTCCTCGCTGACGACCGAGCGCCTGCCCGGATGAACGAGTGCCGAATGTTGGCTGTGGGCGGGGGTTTCGCCAGCGCGTGCGCCTAGGTTGTCGGCGTCAGATCCCGCGAACGAGCCCTCGAACCGTCACCGATGGCCGCCGCCGACATCCTGAACGGCTCCCGCGGCTTACCCCCAGACTGTCACCCATCCAGGGTTCGCGCTCATGACCACGCTCCTACGTACTCCGACGTACAGACGCGGCACCACGACGTGCGTAAAGTGCACGAAAAGGAGCGCCAATGACACGCACGGTGATCGTCCCGATCCTGACACTCGTAGCAGGATGTGACATCGTGGGTCTTGGCTCTGAGGGGACGGTTGTCCAAGGAAGCGTTCGTGAGGACGGACGGCCAGTTCCTGGCGTTGAGGTCGCACTGCTCGGGCATGACTTCTACGGGAATACCGATTCGTATGCGGTAGGCATCACGGACTCCAGGGGGCGCTATACCATCCCGGCCACCTGGGATGAGGATCGTAACGGGTGGACCGAGTGCGGTTTCACTGGGGTCGACGTCGAGGCGACCACCAAGACTGCGATGCGTCTTACGGCCTTCGCCGATACGCGAATGCCTGTGGCCTGCGGCTTCCACAACGTTCGCCATTTCGAGTTCACAACGGACCTCTGGTATCTGGGGGTCGAGCTAGGTCCTGATACGCTGATGGTCGATGCCGGCAGTCAATTGTACTTGTCTGGGCAGTTCGTACGGAGTCGGACTTCAGCTGAGAACGCCGTTCACCGCGATAGCATTGATTGGGTTTGGAATGGAGCGCCCCACTGGCGTTGGGAGGTCACAACGACCGACAGCGCTCGGTTCGTCAACCGCACATGGGACGGATGCTACACGTGTACGCGACCTCCTTGGCCCGACTTCATGCGACTCCAAGTGTCGGGGTCAGGTCAGATCACGGCTCTGCTGAGGATCCCGGACACGCCGTTCGCGGACTCAGTGCTGATCATGGTTAGGTAGATCGCATGCGGAATCGGATGACATCCACCGGCCTCCTCTTACTCCTCGCCGGAGTAGGCATGGCGGCGACGCCAAGGCCCGCTGAGGCGCAGCGGTTCCTAACCATCTCCGGCGGACCAGCGAACTACGACTTGTCCGGCACTGGTTGGAGCGGCACCGCGGGCGCGTACATCGAGGACTTCAGGCGCAGCTGGTTCGCCCTCGATTACGGAGTAAGCCTGTTCTGGTATCGCCCGCAGATTGCCGAGCGCACGGTCATGCTGCTTCCGGAGGGTGGCGTGGCCTTTCAAGGGCCGAGATACGTACCGCTGCGGTTCGCGCTTGGAGGAGGCTACAGCCTCACGGCGAGCGGCGATCAGCCACAGAGCCTAACCGCGTACGCTGCCCTTGGTCTGTCCGTTTCTCTTGGTGCCAACTGGCGTGCTCGTCCAGAGCTTCGAGTCCGATTCGTCGACCCGTTTCACGGCGTAATCAGCGGCTTCACTCTCGGCGTGTCCAGACGCCTGAGCGGGTAAGGGCGAACCGGAGCTGACTCTCGCGCGGCAACGACTCGGGTTTGAGGTGCGCGAGCCAAAATGCAGACCGAGAGGCGTGAGCTGCAAGCGACCGCCTGTCGCGACTCAGCTGCCCGACGCGTCACGTCCCAACTCGTGTTAGGTGACACCGATGACTCCAACAGTGCTACCACCGGTATGGAGTGGAAGACTTGGTGACTCTCGCGTCGGAGAATTCACGTTCTTCGAGGAGTTGCAGAATGCCAAGAGCCGCCATGTCCTGGTCGGGCCCGGGCCCCACGATGACATCGGTGAGCCGACAATCGCTAAGGCCCGCCACGAGTCGCCCAATCCCCGTAGTGGGAATTGTCACCCTGGAGAGCTGCAAGACGCGATAGGGAACGACCGCGCCGCGTACGGTTCGGAACTGCAAAGGCATCTGCTGCTGCAATGCGTTGTCGGGAGGAATGACGGCCAGGCGCCACTCCGCTTCTTGGCTGAAGGCCGGGTCCTTGAAGAAGGTGGCGGCAACCGACACCGCTCCTACGAAAA
>JBFXDG010000026.1:0-28617 GCA_050181335.1 Gemmatimonadales bacterium
ACGTGGTCCCCCACCGCGAGGTCCGTCACGCCCTCGCCGACCTCCACGACGACACCGGCCCCCTCGTGACCGAGCACGAGCGGCGGGGGAATGGCGATCGTGCCGTTCGTCGCCGAGAGGTCGCTGTGGCACACGCCGCACGCCGCGAGCCGGACCGTCACCTCGCCCCGGCGGGGCCCCCGCACGTCGACGTCCTCGACCGCGACCGACGCCGCGCCCTCTCGGTACACGACCGCCTTCGCGCTCCTCTTCACGTCACCCCCGCGGCTCCCTGTGGTCGGTCGGCCACGGTAAGACCCACCGTTGCCCCACAGCAAGCCGGGCTCATCAGTCGGGCCGGGACGCCGCCAGGCTGGAGTAGAGCGACACGCAGAACGGAACAGCGTAGGTGAGCGGGATCTTCCACCAGAGCGCCGCTGACCATTCCAACGCCAGGATGAGGTCGCCCTGGTTGATCGCGAGCAGGAGCGTTCCGACGACTGCGGCCACGAGCACCGCCCGCCGCAGGGCGTCGCGGAGCGTTCCCCCTGAGTCTGGTCGTCTCACTTCGCCTCGGATCTCACCGGACACACGTCACCTCGGATGGCTCTCGTTAGCCGAGCAATACGCAACGACGGCCGCGAGTTCAACCCGACCCCCGAGTGCTCTCCCCGTCTCACGGCTCGACCCCGAGTCCGCGTCACCCGCATGAAGCCCTCGTCGAACTACGCGCAGCACCGCGGGAACCCAAGGCGCCCCCGGCCGATTCCCCGTGCATGATCCACCACGCCCGATGGGGGCTCGCAGCCCTGGTCATGCTCGCCTCGGCATGCAGCCGTTCGGACTCCGGAGTGTTGGCGGAGTCGGAGACAGGCTCGACCGCTCCCGACGCCGCATGGGTGGGGACCACCCCCAACGGCATCCAGGTCATCGTGACGCCGGTGCCGAACCCACCCTCGGTGGGCTCACTGATGCTGACCCTCGACACACCCGATGATCATCCGGCCCGCTCCGTCGACCTCGTCTCGCCGACCATGCCCGCGCACGGCGTCGTGCGGAGCCCGGTCGTCGACGGGCGCGTGGCAATCGACGTCCCCATGGAGGGTGAGTGGGCCGTCTATGTGAATTTCGACGATGTGGGCGCGGTCAGCGCTCAGTTCTCGTTTTCGGTCGCGAGATCGGACGGGTCGAGTGATCACGGTATGGCACACTGAACGCTAGGCCCCCATGACCGCGGGGCCGACGCGGTGAGTCGGGGCACATACGCCCCGGAGAGTCCGGGAGATCGCCCGGAATTCATTGTTCAACCTGGAGTGAGGAGAAAGCTGAGAAATGATTCGGAAGATGACACTCGTGGCGCTCTCGGCGGCGTGCATGGCGATGGTCGCCGCTCCCGCTAGCGCGCAGATGATGCCCGAGATGGCCACGACCGAGGACGTCACCTTCACCGCTACGGTGGTGGATACGTCGTGCAGGCTCGTGTATGGCATGACGGGCGAGATGCACAGGGAGTGTTCGCAAGTGTGTGCGGACCGCGGGATCCCGCTCGCTCTACTGTCGAGCGACGGCACCTACTACATCCCGGTGAGCGCTGCCATGCCGGGCGAGTCGGCAACGGCCATGCTGCGGCCACACGCCGAGCATCAGGTCACGGTGCGCGGCAAGCGGATCAACCGGGCTGGCGTGAACTCGATCATCATCGAGTCCATCACGATGTAGCTGGATGGAGTCCAAGGTGACGAGTTCGATCCATGGAGGCCGGGGCGTGAGCCCCGGCCTCGCTGTTCTCCTGGCGCTCGCCTGCTCTCCGGGTGCGGACTCGCGGCCGGTCGCAGATCCGATCGGTGACTACGCGGAGCCTACGCGGATCGAGAGCGGTGAAGGGATCCGCATCGCGAATACATCCGCAGCGGAGCGACTTCATCTCTATCTGCCCGAGGACCAGCGCGACCTGACGCTCCTCTTTCTCGGCGGCCGTTCGTCGACGCCTCTCGCACGAGGTGGAAGCGCGTGGGCGGACTGGGACGGCGGGCGCCTGGTCGTGTTCGACTCCAAGGGCTTGGTGCGCTCCGTGCTATCGGGCGGACCTCCGGGAGGTCCCCCGCTGACGCGGCCTGCCTTTGCCGCCGTCGATGCGGGCGGGAGGCTCGTTGCCGTCGAGATCGACGGCAGCGCGTTGCGATTCCAGGGCCACGCGCCTGAGGCCTGGATCGCCACCGGGCTTCCGGGAGCAGCCGTGGGAGGCAGTCTCGGCGTCCTCGCTGCGACGCGCACGGTCTTCGACATCCAGCTCATGCCGTTGCGAGCCGACGACCCACTCCTGTGGATCGCCGGACCCGCCGGGACACGGGGCATCGGAAGGATCGACCTTCCCGAGCAGGCCATGCTCGCTCCGGTGGTCAATGCCGGATGGGTCGCGCCCACGTCGGGCGGCGGGGTCGTCTTCGCGTCCGCGGTGAGGCCGGAGCTTCGGCGGTACGGGCGGACCGGCGCTCTGGAGTGGACCTCCACGTGGGTTCACGACGGCGTGTTCGAGCCTTACTTCGAGGCGTCCGGAGGGACGCTGCTGCCCAAGTTCCGCCTCATCCAGCAGGCCGTGGCGGTTGGCCCCGACGCCCGCATCTACGTTCTAGCGACGAGCGGAGGCGAGGGTCCCGCGAATCGACTCCTCGTCTTCGACGCAGATGGCGCCTTGCGGCGCGACGCGAGCGTGGGCCCGGCCGCGGCCATCTACGTGGGTCCGGGCGGGCATGTGTACACGCTTCCGCTTGCCGCGGCCATGTCACGGACGGAGGAGGGACTCGCCCGAGCGCCCTTCCCCCCCTTCGACGTGCCGTCCTTCGACGGCACCCGGCGGGTGCGGCTGGAGGACTACGCGGGCAAGGTCGTCGTCGTCAACTTCTGGGCGAGTTGGTGCGCGCCATGTAGAAACGAAATGCCACTGCTCGACGCCTACGCCCGGGAGTTGAATCCGGAGCTCGCAGTCGTGATCGGCCTCAACGAAGACACCGACGGGCGCGCGGCCGATGAATTCCTGCGGAGGCTCGGCGGTGTGGCGTACCTCATAGGCCGAGGCGAAGGTCGCCTCCGGGAGCAGTACGGCTACCGCGGACTCCCTTATACGGTGGTCCTCGACGGGAGCGGCCGCCTCGTGAGGACGATCTACGGCTTCGGGGCCTCGATCGACCCGATCCGCGAAGCGGTCGACCAGGCCATGGTGTCGCCTTAGGCGGACCCCGATGTGGACCGGCGCCGTGTGAGCCAGGAATCCACGCTGAGCCCCCCACCTCCCAAGGCGACGAGATGGAGGAAAGCGAAACAGTAGAGGACGGCCAACTCACCCCCCGTTCTCGATCGGGACCCAACCGCGGGGAACGTGCGCGTAGAAGAATGCGAAGGCCATCTCGAAGGCCAGGACGAGCGAAACCCAGCGCGTCCCGAGACCAACCACGACCAAGAGTCCTCCCCAGAACTCCAGCACGCCGGCCAGACCCATCAGAGACGCCAGCGACTCGGCTTCGTTTCCAGCGAACGCGCCGAACAGCTTCTGAGCACCGTGCTGCATGAACATCAAGCCGAACGCGGCACGAAACGCGACGTGGGCCACGGCACGACCTCGGTCCAGGAGCGTAACGTCAAGCATGAGCTATCCTCCCTTTCCCCTGACAATACAGGCGTGTCGTCATGAGTTCCGGTTCCGCAGCCGCGGTTCCGCATCGACGAACCACCAGTGTGGAGGACGCATGATTCGAGGGATCCGACGCGCTAGCGTCTCGGCAACGGCGCGCGCTTCGGCGATCGCGACCGCGCTACTGGCGATGACTGCCGTCTCGGGCCGGGCCCAGCAGACCCCTGGCGCGCCCGCGGTCTCCGCGGACTTCCCCTTCACGTCGCGCTACGTGGAGGTGCTGGGTTCGAGGATGCACTACGTGGACGAGGGGTCGGGGACGCCCGTCCTGTTCATCCACGGCAACCCCACGTCGTCGTACCTCTGGAGGAACGTCATTCCCCATGCGACCAGCGACCACCGCGCGATCGCGGTCGATCTCATCGGCATGGGGAAGTCCGACAAGCCCGACATCGCCTACACCTATCAGGATCACAAGCGATATCTCGACGCGTTCATCGAGGCGCTCGATCTCGACGACGTCACGCTCGTGATTCACGACTGGGGGTCGGTGCTCGGCTTCCACTGGGCCATGGAGCACGAGGACGCCGTCGTCGGTATCGCGTTCATGGAGGCGATCATCCCGCCCGCCTTCCCTCGATCAGAACCGATGGGTGGGCTCCTCGGCCGGTTCCGATCCGCGGAGGGAGAGCGGTTGGTGCTCGAGGAGAACGCCTTCGTCGAGCAGGTCCTGCCGGGAAGCGTCGCCCGGGGCCTGAGCGACGAAGAGATGTCACACTACCGGGCCCCGTTCAGCACGCCCGCATCGAGGCTCCCGACCCTCCAGTGGCCACGCGAGCTGCCCGCCGCCGGCGGACCGGCCGGGAATGTGCGCGTCGTCGAAGCGATTGGAGAGTGGATGGAACGAACCGAGGTCCCGATGCTCTTCCTTTGGGCGCGACCGGGCGCCCTCAACAACGAAGCGTTCGCTGAAGCCATGCGTCAGCGCGTCCACAACATCCAGATCCAGTTCGTGGGCGTGGGGCGGCACTACATCCAGGAAGACCAGCCCGAAATCATCGGGCGCACCCTGGCTGATTGGATGCGACGCCTGGAGCGGCGCTGAACGCCCGAGCGGCCAGCCTACAGGGGCGGCTCAGGAAGGCCGTGTGACCGGTCTCGAAGAGTGGCTCGTCGGCACGGGGCCCTGGGCCTACGCTCTCGCCCCGCTCATCATGGCTGCCGTCTCGATCCTTCCCGTGCCGGCAGAAATCCCCGCGCTCCTCAACGGGGCCCTCTTCGGACCGTGGATCGGCACGCTGGTGACGTGGTCGGGTGCGATGGCCGGAGCCTGGATCAGCTTCGAGCTCTCGCGGGCGTACGGCCGGCCCTTGGCTCGGCGCTTGATCGGGCCGGCCGCGCTCGATCACGTCGATCGCGCCACGGTGTCGGCGGGCTGGGTCAGTCTGCTCGCCGTTCGCTTGATCCCCTGGGTCGCGTTCACGGCGCTCAACTGGGGGCTCGGCCTCGGCCCCACCTCGCGAGGCCGGTTCCTGTGGACGACGGCTCTGGGGATCATCCCGGGGGCCTTTCTCTTCACCACCGCCGGCGTCGGTATCGGATACCTATGGCAACGCTCGGGGGCGTGGGGGTGGGGCCTCGCCGCCTCGGTGCTCGCCGGGGTCGTGGTCGCGACCGTGAGAAGACGGCGTAGCCAGAGCGCACTCCGACGCTCGCGCGACACGGCAGAGCGAGCCGAACGACCTTAGGGGGCGCGCCCCCCGCCTGGGGTCCCGAGACGTGAGGCGACGGCAATGAGCTCCGTCACCGGCGGACGATCGTCGCGCACCTGCGGGCGCGCGTAGGCAACCGTCCCATCCGGCGCGACCACGAAGTCGCCGCCCATTTGGAGGGTGTGAGAGCCGGAACCGCGGATGCGCTCGCCCGACGCCAGCATGCTCGCGTAGTGCCACCACACCATCGGATCCAGCCAGATGCGCCACCACGCGGCGGTGGCCATGCCCCAGGCTCGGTATGCACCTCGCGTCGGGTCGAGCGCAACGGGGAACGTCAGGTCGATCCCGTGGAGGAGTTGTGCGCGAACGGCGTCGGGATCGTCATACGTGACCACCACGACGTCCGCGACTCGTGCAATGCGTGCCCGCAGGTCGTGCATCTTCACGAGATGCGCTCGACAGATCAGTCAGCCCGCATGCCTTAGAAATGTGACGATCACCGTCCGACCCCTTTTGCCCGCCAAGACGACGCGGCCGCCGTCCAGAGTCCCGAGGGCGAGGGGCGGCGCGATGCCGCCGACTTCGACGGAAACGAGGCCGCCGCGCACCCTACTCATGCTCATGCAGATGAGCCACACCGAGGGGATCGGGAAGGGCACCCGCGTCTGTCCGGAACGCTTCCGTGAGCGGATCGACCGCTGGCCAGGCCGTGGGATCGTCCGGGGCGAAGAGCCCGACGACGTGGGCCATCCCGCCGTCCACGATGAGCCCGCCCGTGGGGTTCTCGTAGACTCCGACGACACGATATCGCACGCCCGCGTCGAACCTCACGCGTGCATCCACCAGGTTGAAGAGCCTGCGAAAGATCTTCTGCTCGACCGCCATGACGTGGCCATCCTCGTCTCGGACGGGACGAAGTCTCGTGATGACACGCCCGGACTCGACCTCCTCGATGCGGAGTTCCACGCCGTAGTCGTGGAGATGCCCGCTCGCGGCGAGCAGACCTCCCGACAACGGCAGCTCGAATTCGAACGACTTCTCGCTGCGACCACTCGGGAGATCGAAGGATGTCGACCCGCCGATTTTGTTGCTCGTGTCCACATAGAAAGGAAACACGCTCTCTCTGGACCTCCCGCTCGGCGCGTATGGAAGCACGACGTGGACGTAGACATCTTCGAGGGTCTCCGGGCCGACGTTGTTCCAGGCCGTGTAGAAGCCGATGGAGTCCCCCCGCGAGAGAGGTACCTGGAGAAAGTCGGGAAGCTTGACGTCGGGCGTCTCCGTGCCCACGCCGAAGAGACGCTCCGCCACGGGATAGACGAGCTGCCGCCGGGAGAAGTTGACAGCGATCAGATGATGAAGAAGCGAACGTGGCAGCTCTTCTCCGTTACGGGTGTACGCCGCCATCCGGAACCCCGCCAGCCCTGCATCCACCGGCCATGGCACCAGTACCAGCGGACTCCTGGAGGCATCATCCCCGGTGTGCTCGTGATGGTGGGATCCGGACGTCGGCGGCACACGAAACGGACCTGCGACGACTTGGATCTCACGGCGCTCGGCATCCACGGACACATGCGCCCGTGGTGCGATGCTCGCGAGCATCGATGCGGGAGGCGGTTCGAGTGGCCGCTCGAACGAAGTGGAGACGCACCCCGCGAGGACCAAAGGCGCCAGGAGAAGTCGAGCTCTGCTTCGATGGGTCGTGCGTCGGTCTGATCTCATACGGGCTGGGGATCCTCGGGCGTCTCTTCAGTGCGGACTCTGGACTCCGTTGACAGAGAAACGCCGGGCGAATCCACCGGGTTCCCGGAAGGAGCCAACGGTCTCAGCGCGACGTGCTCGCTCCTTTCGAGACCGACGCCGCGGCCAGCGCCCGGCGCGCCGCCCGCGTGACCAGGACCGTCGCCGCAACCGTCGCGACGAGGCCCGCCCCGAGCATGGCATACCGTCCGAAGCGCGCAGTTCCGTCCGCCAGATCGGTCGCCAGCCGGCCCGCAACATGCCCGCTGTACACGTAGAGGAACGTTCCAGGGGCCATGCCCACGAAGCTCGCCGTCACATAGTCTCGGAAGCGCACTCGAGTGAGTCCGAGCGCATAGTTCAATGCGTTGAACGGGAAGAGCGGTGACAAGCGGATGAGAAGGACGATGCGCCACCCGCCGAGCGCGAGGGCATCGTCCAAGGCACTGAGCTTGGGAAAAGCAGCCAGCTTCGCCTCGATGGCCTCACGGGCCAGGTGCCGAGACACCAGGAATGCGGCCGCGGCCCCGAGCGTCGCACCGACGAGCGTGTACAGCGTTCCGCCCGCGAGGCCGAACGTCGCGCCCGCCGCGAGTGTGAGGACCGAGCCGGGGACCCACGCGACCGTGGCGATCGCGTAGAGCCCAGCGAAGAGCAGGCCCGCGGCGGGTCCGGTCGCCGCTGCCTGATCGATGAGGGCCGGGAGGTCTCCGGCGTGTGTGCGCGCCAGCCAGACGAGGCCGACGATCGCGACCGCGGCGAGGCCGGCCCGAATCGCTCGACCCAGCGGCCGCGGCGTCGGTATCATCGTCGGCCAGCCTCCCTCGCCATGCTACGGAAGCACACGCCCGAAGCGGACGATCGACGCCAGCACCTTGGCAGCGCGCGGCGTGAGCTTCGTCCGACGGTACCGATCTGCGGCTTTGCGCAGCACCTCCGCAGTCGTCGGATAGGGGAAGACGACCTCGCCCAGCTTGCCGAGTCGGACTCCGAGCTGCATGGCCTGCGTGAGCTGGGCGATGATGTCGCCTGCGTGCTCCGCTACGAGGGTGGCCCCGAGGATGGAGTCCTTGCCACGTCGTACGTGCACCAGCAGGAGTCCCTCGTTCGCGCCGTCGAGCCGCGGTCGATCGACATCATCGAGTGGTACTTCGATCGTCTCGAATGCGATACCCTGCTCGGCGAGTTCCGCAGCCGTCGGGCCGACCCTCGCCACCTCGGGGCTCGTGTAGGTAGACGCCGGGATCACCAGGTCGCTGGCCTTGCCACGTCCGAAGAAGAGCGCGTTCCTGACGGCTATGCGCGCGTGCGCGTCCGCCACGTGAGTGAACTGTAACCTCGAGGCGACGTCGCCCACGGCGTACACGCGCCTGTTCGTCGTGCGAAGGCGCGCGTCGACAGTCACGCCCCTACGGTCGTACTCGATGCCGGCGGCCTCCAGTCCGAGGTCGACGTTGGGCGACCGCCCGACGGCAATCAACAACGCGTCGCCCTCGAGGGATCGCTCCGCTCCCGTGCGCTCGATCACGACGGTCGTCCGTCCGGAGGACTTCGCCACGCGGGTCACCTTCGCACCGCCCACGAGCTCGACGCCGTCACGGGCGAGCGCGTCCGCGAGTACCCTCGATGCGACGGGCTCCTCGCGCGGCAGCGGCCGGTCCGCGTGATCGACGAGCGTGACCCGGCCGCCGAAGCGGGCGAATGCCTGCGCGAGCTCGCATCCGATAGGCCCCGCGCCGAGCACCAGTAGCCGTTGCGGTAGTCGCGTGAGCTGAAAGATCGTCTCGTTGGTATACCCCCCCGCCTCGGCCAGGCCGGGAATGGGTGGCACCGCGGCGCGCGCTCCCGTGGCGAGGATTGCCCGGCGGAAGCGGAGTCGCGTCCCTTCGACATCGACCGCTTCGGGAGACACGAAGCGGGCCTCTCCGAAGAACACGTGGACCCCCATGTCTCGGAAACGGGCGGCCCCGTCGACGTGCGCGAGGTCGGCCCGCAGTGCGCGCATCCGTTCCATGGCCGCTGCGAAGTCGCCGGTTCCAACCGCCTCGGGGCCACCGAAACGCGGGGCCGAGGCCCGAGCCTCCGCCCATGAGCGCGCGGCGCGCAGAACGGCCTTCGAGGGCACGCATCCGTAGTTCAAGCAGTCGCCGCCCATGAGCGCACGCTCCACCAGAGCGACACGCGCGCCGAGCGCCGCGCCGATGGCCGCGCTGACGAGCCCCCCTGTCCCCGCACCCAGCACCAGAAGATCGTAGCGAGGCCAGGGCTCGGGGTTCACCCATGCGGTCGGCCGCACGTATTCGAGCAGCCTGGCATCGGCCGCCCCGACGGGCTGAAAGCTCATCGACCGACACCCCGGTCTTCGGGAAAGATGTGCAAGCGCTGGCCCTCCAACCGTAGACTGACGGCGTCGCCCACACGGGGAAGTACCCCGCCGGCCCACGCACACTCGCACTGGAACGCACGATCCGGCCCCCTGGGTTCCAAGCTTCGAGGCCCTGGGTGCACCTCCACGTGAACGGTCGCCCCGGTGGGGTGATGCGAGACCGCCGCCACCACGCCCGGAACCGGCCCCTCCCCGGCCGGAGCCAGGAGCGCCGCCTCGGGCGCGAAGATCACCGCGACCCGCCCGGCTCGAGACACGCAGACTCGGGCCGCCGATGGCCAGCCAGCCAACTCCAGTGCCCCTGACTCGAGGAGGAGGCCGGGTAGGTCGTTGGCGAGGCCGAAGAACCGCGCCACGGGCGCGCTGGCCGGCCTCCGGAACACCTCCTCAGCCGAACCCACTTGAACGAGCGAGCCGTCCAGGAGCACGGCGACACGATCGGTCGTGCTACCGGCCTCGCGAAGATCGTGCGTGACCAGGAGGATCGCCGGCTGATACTCCGCCTGAACCGCCAGCACGGCGCGACGAACCTCCTCGCGGAGCTCGGGGTCCAGAGCGCTCATCGGCTCGTCGAGAAGGAGGACGCGGGGGCGTGCGACCACGGCGCGAGCGAGCGCCACCCGGTGCGCTTGACCGCCGGAGAGCGTGCCTGGGGCTCGCCGCGCGAGGTCGTCGACCTGAACGGCCTCCAACGCCGCGCGCACGCGCCGCTCCACTTCCCTTCCCCCGACCCGGCGCACCCGCAGCGGAAACGCGACGTTCTCGAACACCGAGAGGTGCGGAAAGAGAAGCGGTCGCTGCGACAGGAGCACCATGGAGCGCGCCTCCGGCGGAAGCTCATGCACGTCGAGACCGTCGACACGGATGGTCCCGGTCGAAATCGCGGTCGACCCGGCGAGCGCACGGAGGAGCGAGGTCTTCCCCACCCCCGATGGACCCACCAACGCCACCCGTTCCCCCGGCGCGAGCGCGAGGTGGATGTCCGTCAGCCCTCGCACTTGTCCGAAGGGCACGTGCAGACCGATGACCTCGAGCGCAGGTTTCACGCGATCACGGCCTCGGCCCGCCGCACCGCGAGGGCGACCACGAGCATGAGAGCGATCGGTGGGAGGGAGAGCGCGAGGGCACCGGCGGCCGCCAGTGGATCCTGACCCCCTTGCATCCAGGCGAGCACCTCGACCGTGAGCGTGCGTACCCGTCCCTGTCCGACGATCAACGTGAGAGGAACCTGAGCCCACGAGATGAGGAACCCGAGCACACATGCTTCGGCCAACGGACGTCTTAGCAGCGGGAGTGTCACGCGCAACCACACGGCGCTCCGGCTCGCACCGAGTCGGCGCGCCTCCTCTTCGATCTCGGCGTCGTAGGCCATGAAGATCCCGAGAAAGAAGAGGCCCGTGTACCCCAGCGCCGGCACCAGATGAGACAAAAGGACGCCGGCCATCGATCCGCCCAGGCCGACGCGGAGCAGCGAGTACTGAAGCCCGACCCCGAGGGTGAGCGGCGGGACCGCGACAGGCAGGAACAGCGCGGCGGCGCCCAGCGCACGCCATGGCCCGCGAAGACCCGCAACCGAACGCCCGACCCACATTCCGCCCGCCGCCGAGAGCCCTCCGACCGCGAGTGCCAAACCAGCGCTCGCCACCAGCGCATCGCCGAGACGCCACCAGCTTCCGGGAATGCCCGCCCACGGGGGTGTCCCCGGCGCTGCGCCCAGCAGGGAGGGGAAGCGCCATCCACCGCTGAAGGCGACGATCGCGAGGAGTCCGAGCGGGAGGAGGGACCAAACCGCCAGTGGCCAGAAGAGAGCCGGTCCGTAGCACGAACGGGGACGCGGGTCCGGCGCCGTCCCAGCGTTCACGACCCCTCCCCTCGACGACCGCGCGCGGCGAGGACCTCGTGCACGGCCACCGCTGCCAGCGCGATGCCGGTGGCGATGAGAGAGAGAGCGTAGGCCTCACCTCGGCGAGCCAATGCGGCCTGGTTGAGCCGCTCCCATGTGAGCACCGGAAGGGCCATGGGATCGCTCGGCCCGAGGAGGATCGCGGCTTCGTAACTTCCCACCACGAACGCGAAGACCGCCACGATCGCGGGGAGCAGCCCCCGCCAGAGGAGGGGCCAGGTCACGCGCGCGAGAGTCGCGAGCGGTCCCGCCCCGAGTCCGCGCGCCGTCCCTTCGAGCGCCGCGCCCCGGGTCGCCAGTACGGAAACGGCGACCAACGCCAAGAACGGAAGTTCCTTCCATGCGAGCGAGATGATCAGGCCCACACCGGCGCGATCCAGCACCAGTGCGGGCATCTCGGCGGGAGAGGCGAGCCAACCCCCGGCATATGCGAAGCGCGCCAGGAGGCCGCTCTGGCCCAAGATCAGGAGGCCGCCGACCGCGGCGGCGAGGTGCGGGACAGCCAGCGGCAGGAGCGCCGTGGCACGGGCGAGGCGGTCCCACCCCCGGTTTCCGCGGTACAGCAACGCCACCGCAGAGGCCCCGACGGTAGCCAACGTGGTCGACGCGGCCGCGATCCAAAGGGTCCAAGCCGTGCTGAGCAGGACGTCCCGCTCGGCCACGATGCGCTCGAGGGGGGTGGACTGGAGACCCGCGACCTGGGAGGCACCCACGCCGACGAGCCCGAGGGCGCCGAGCACGGTGTAGGCGACGCCGAGGAGAACGGGCAGGGCCACGACCATCGCGGCGGCGACGCCGACGCTCGTCCCGCTCCCGCCGCGTAGCCGAGGGGCGCGCGGGACCCTCTCGGTCAACGGCCCGACCCGCGGGTCCGGGAGCGCCACTCCTCGATGAGCCTCTCGTGGTAATCCGGCGCTACTTCCGGGACCGCGTAACGTCGCAGGGTATCAGCGGTCATCGTGGAATCGTCGACGTCGAGCGCGGCGAATCGCTCGCGCCACTCTTCGGGAAGCCGCTCGGGTGCCAGAACCGAGCCGTCGCCCCACACGTGGGTGCGTGCCTTTTCCAGCTGCGCCTCGGGGGAGAGGAGGAAGTCGGCAACGACCATCGCTCCGGCCGGGTTAAGGGCGTTGAAGGGAATCCCGAGATAATGAGCGTTCGCGATCGTCCCATCACGCAAGACCAGAGCACGCGCCGTCGGGGGAAGCACCCCTTGTCTCGCTTTCGTCGCTGCTTCGTTCTGGTTGTTCGACATGGAGAAGTCGACCTCGCGATTGGCGAAGAGCCGATGGAGGTCCGCTACATCGGCCGGATAGGTCTCTCCACCCCGCCAGAAGAACGGTGTGACCCGATCGAGCCACATGAACAGGGAATCTCGCCCACGTGTGAAGTCATCCTCACGATAGCCGCCTTGGAACACTTGAACGCCCCCGGCCCGTGCGTACATGACCGTCTTCAGGAACGTCATCCCGGTGAACGACTGATCATGGGTGAAGCGACCCGGGTTGCGGCGGATCCACTCTGTGAGCTCGGCCAAGCTTCGAGGAGGCTGCGGCGTGCGGGCGGAGTCGTAGATGAGCGCGAACTGTACGCGTCCCCACGGCGACTCGAAACCGGCGGGGTCTTGCTCGAAGTCGAGGGACACGATGGTCGACGCGCTGTCCACGGCGGCGGACGCGGGCAGGGAGCCTGCCCAGGGCCCCTGAAGCAGCGCTTCCTGCATGAGGTTGTGGAACGTCTCCCCGTTGATCCATACGAGGTCGGCGCCGGACCGGACGCCGGCCTCACGCTCGATCACCAGCTGGTTCACGAGCTCCGGACCCCGACCCTCGACGGCCTCGAGCACGATGCCGTAGCGCTCCCGCAATCGAGGCGCGACCCACGCGTCGATGTAGGAGTTGATCGCTGGGTCGCCTCTCCACATCCGCCACACGACCTCCGTCCCGCGCGCGCGCGCCACCACCGCGTCCCAGGGCTGCGTCGCGAGCTCCGACGCGGACGGAGACTCGACACGGGCTGCGTCACCGCACCCCGAGAGGAGCAAGCACGCCATCGCGATTCCGAGGGTAGGCCACGGGCCGCGCCACCGCTGGGACCGCGCCGGTCGGGGCCTCCTCAGAACGCCCACCGTGCGGACAGCTGGAACTGACGGGGCGGCGCCGCGGTCGTGTATACGATAGGGTCACCCGGTCGTCCGACCTGGGTCCGCGGCCCGCCCCCGGGGATGCCGTTCGCGAAGCCCGAGTAGTTGGTTCGGTTCAGCACATTGAAGACCTCTCCGCGCACGGCCAACTCGCGTCCGGCGACGGGCGGCCTCCACTCCACGCTCGCATCGAGCGTCCATGCGTCCGGAAGCCGGTCGGTGTTGCGCGCCACGCCCGGGTAGCGGTCGTGGTTTCCGATGAAGCCGTTTCCGAAGATCTGACCCGAGCCGTCGAGGTCGCGGAATCCAGCGACGCGATTGATCGGCGTGCCCGTCTGCCAGTCGGCGACCCCGGCCACCGTGACACCCATCATCGGTTCCCACACGCCGCGCAGCGTGACGCGGTGACGCCGGTCATTGATGGCATCCGCCCACTCGGCAGCGAAGTCGTTTCCGATCGCCGCGTTGAAATTGATGTCCTCGGTGTCGTTCTCGGCGCGCGACCAGACCCAAGTCCCCTCGAGTGAGAACCCGTCGACGAACTCGCGGCGGATAGAGGTCTGGAGCGCGAGGTAGCGACCCTCGCCACCCGAGTCCGTCGTGGTGAGGCGTCGATACCCCGTCGTCGCGGGATTTTCGAGGCGGAGCGTGTCCCCGAAGCTGGGCGCGCGGTTGATCGTGTCCCCGGGCTGCAGCACATACTGAACCGGGTTGAGGTCCCAAGAGCGCGGTAGGTTCCGGCTCTCTACCCAGGCACCATCAACGGAAACGCTCCAAGCGGCCCCCACCTGGAACTGGTACCCGAGGGTCAGCTGCGAGCTCATGGGCTGCTCGAGGCCACGAGCGAACATGCGCCGCATCTCACGCGGCGGCAGGGCATCCTCGAGCGCCTGGATCTCGGAGGGCGATGGGCCCTGACCGAAGGCCGGTGGCAGGAATGCAGTCCCTTCCTCGAACGTGACGACCGCGTTGCCGTCCGGCCCGAACTGCACCGCGTCCGAATAGACGGCGTAGGGGAACTTCCCAGCGTAAAGGCCCCATGCAGCGCGCACGACACTGCGTCGCGTGGTGAGCCAGTTGAACGAAACACGCGGCTGGAAGTTGTCGAGGTCCGGATCGCTGAACCCGCGCGACGTGATGTCGTCGTAATCCCAACGCACCCCGCCTTGCACGGTCAGCGAGGGACTCACGCGCCAGCGGTCCTCCACGAAGGCACCCCAGAGCGTCTGCGATAGGTCCACCTGTTGTGGGTTGGCGTCGATCGAGTACCGGAGTACCCGAAC
This sequence comes from Gemmatimonadales bacterium, assembly GCA_050181335.1. Taxonomy (GTDB): domain Bacteria; phylum Gemmatimonadota; class Gemmatimonadetes; order Longimicrobiales; family Gaopeijiaceae; genus UBA2982. Next base: position 14,778 of record JBFXDG010000026.1, read on the forward strand.
GCTCGCGGGTACGTCCTGGATCGAGACGAAGCGCCCCGTCAGAACGATGTTGCCCTCATTGACCACGGTATAGGCGCCCTGCGGGTTCGTGTTCGCCCCGAGAAGCTCGAACGAGGACCATACGACGTCGGCCCCTGCGCGCAGCGTGTGGGTCTCACCCAGGCGCATCTCGACCTGGTTCTGGAGTTGGAGCTGAAGCTCCGACTCGTCGAAGACGAAGTTGCTCGAACCGACCACCGCCTCGACCGTCGTCAGATCCGGCGACACGATCGTGACCTGCGGCGTCTCGAGGTCGCTCGCCGATGGCGGGAAGTCCCAGACGAACGTGCCGACCTGTGCCGAGAGGACGTTGGCGCCGCGTCCCGCAGCGAATGCGCTTCGGTGCGTGAGAGACGTGAGGCTGCCGATCCTGCGCGTCGTGATGTCCGCCTCGGGTACGATGACTCCACCGCCCTGGCCCCTTCGACGGACGTCCGTCAGGGCGGCCCGGAGCGTCGTGCTCTGCATCGGCGACCACCCGTGATCCACGCGAAGAAACGCCTTCCAGGTGTCGCGCTCCTCGGTCCCGAGGAAGCTGGTGCGGGCGGTCGATCCGATCCGGTCCTCCTGCTCCATGGTGTACTCCACGGCCCCGAACAAGAACGTCCGTCCCCGGGCGAGGGGACCGCTCAGCGCGCCCCCGATCTGAGTGCGCTGAAAGCCCTCCGGGTCGACTCCCGCCGGCGTGAACTTCGGCTCGGAGTCCAGGGGGAGCCCCGGGCGGTTCGCGACCAACACCTCGCCCGACCAACGGTCGCCACCCGCGCGCGTCTCGAAATCGACGACCCCATTCGTCGATCGCCCTAGCGCGGGGCGATACCCGAGCGCGTTCACGCTCAACCGCTCGAGCGCCGACATCGGAAGCGCGACCCGGGGGCCGCCGAGAAAGCCCTCGTTGTTGTCGAGTCCGTCCACGGTGTACTGCGTGTAGAGCGCGTTGTCCCCCGCGATCGTGAGGGGCGGCGCGTCCCCGAAGAAGCCGGTGGATTGCGCCACCCCTGGAACGGTGAAGGCCAGTCGGAGCGGGTCTCGGGCATCCGCGGGGAGGGCCTGGAGTTCATAGGGCTCCACGGCGCTCGCGATCGAACCGTCGTCGGTGTTGAGGAGCGGCCGCTGTCGACGCGCCACCACCGACACCGCGTCCAGCGCATACAGCGGCGCGAGGGTGAGGGAAACGTCGTGCTCCGAGCCGGGCGCGAGCGGCCCGACCGCCTGTCGAGCCTCGAGCGTCCTGGGATGACGGAACAGGAGTTCGGCCCTCGCTCCCGCTGGGACTTGAATCCGGAACGCGCCGTTCGCATCCGTGATCGCGACGGAGCCGTTCTCCTCGAGCGTCACGGTGACCCCCTCGAGCGGATCGCCACCCTGAACCCGGACGGTACCGACGATCGCGGCGGAACCGCCGACTTGGGCCGCGAGCGCCATCGGCATACAGAGGGAGAGAGCCTGTGTCCAGAAGAGGAATCGTGCACGACGCATCTTGGGTAACGGCCCTTTCGTGGGAGTGGGAAGCGTCAGATCGGCTATCGCGGCGAGCGGAACTCGCGCCGCGCCCAGGTGACGCGCTGTACGACCGTCACGGCCGTGAGCACCGCCATCGCCTGGAACAGCAATACCTGGCGGCTGGGAACAAGGAAGAAGAGTGCGTAGAGGACGACGGTCTCCGTCCCGGACACGAGGCCTTCCGGAATCACGACTGTCGTGGGCTCCCCGCCCTCGCGCGCCCCGAGTCCTCGTCCCTCGAGGATCGCCGACGAAACCATCCAGGCGGCGGCGTTGACGTAGAACGTCGCGAGGAGCACGAGCGCGGCCGCGGGAAGAGCGGGGTCCGCCCCGGGTCGGAGGGCCAACGCCACGGGAATCGCAGCATACACGACGAAGTCCGACACGAGATCGAGGAATCCGCCGAGGTCCGAGCCGGTGCCGTGCCGCCTGGCCACCGCGCCGTCCAGGCCGTCGAGCGTCCGGTTCGCGAGCCAGAGACCGAGCGCGGGCCCCATTCGGTCGGTCCAAGCGAGCGCCGCGGACCCGAGGCCTAGAATGGCGGCCGCCGCCGTGATCGCATTGGGATCGACGCGGGCCAGCCGCAGCGTCACGGGCTCGAGCGCACGGTCCTTCAGCGGCCTGAGTACGGGATCGAACATGGCGCGGTCACCGGGGCGGACTGAAGAGCGCAGGAGCATGCGCGGGCACAATCCGTGAACGTACAACGCGGTTCCCACCACGCGCCCTCAGGGCGATAGGACCAGCGGTGGTCCCAGCAGAGCCTCTTGCCTCACGACCGCCCCCCGGCCAGGCGGAGCAACTCGCTCGGCTCGATCCCACCCACGAGCACGTGCTCGACGGACGGTGTCGCCCACATGACCACGGGCATGTGGGCGCCCGGACCATCCGTCGGGGAGGAGACCTCGGGTAGGCGCGTACGCCCACCGCCGTCACGCGGCATGAGGTAATGAGAGATCGTCGACTCCCCGAGCTTGTAGACGACCATGGCCCCTCTCCGGCCACGGATGAGGCAGATCTCGGCACGCTCGAGCGTCAGGCCCTCTGCGTCCAGGGGACTCAGCCTCATCCCCAACTCCCTCTGAAGGAACGCGCGGATCGCTCCGGGATCGCTCGTCACGATGTGATCCTCTCCCACCGCCCGCCGGAGGTAGTCCTCCGCAAACACGTCGGCCTCCGCGCGCACCGACGCCTCGGACCTCGACGTGATCGTGAGCGCGATCAACGTGGCGGCGATGATGCCCGCCACCCCGGCAGCAACGAGCCAGCGAACGAACGAGACGCCGTACCAGAGCCGCTCGCCCCTCGCCGTTGAAACCGTCGCTCGCACCCTTTCGCGCAGCGACGCCGGGGCCGTGGCTCGCTTGGCTCGGACGTACGCGTCGAGGACGAATGGGGCCTGGCTGAGATAGGACCGGCACCCTTCGCACACATCGACGTGCTTCCTCGCCGCCGCCACCGCGCCCTTCACCAACCGGGGCCGGCCGGGCGGCCACAGGATCTCGCGTGCCTCCTGACATGTCATTTGTTACGGCCTCACCTGCGGCGGTCCGATCCTCGATCGCGGAGCCCAGCGACTGCCTAGGGAACTCGCCGCCCCTGGACGTGGGTTCCCCTGGAGTCGATCGGAGTGCCCTCGCCCATCCCTTCGGAGGAAAACGCATGAGAGTCGCGCGCTTGCTCCTGCTGAGTTCCCTCGCCCTCGCGGCCGCAGGCTGCGGAGACGACACACCCACGGAGCCGGTCGTGACGACCGCGATCGCGGTGCGAGACGACTTCTTCGAGCCGCAGAACGCGACCGTCGCGGCGGGAGCTACGGTGACCTGGACGTGGAACGGGTCCAATCCTCACAACGTCACGTGGGTCTCGGCGGGCCTCGGCGACTCGCCGACGCAGACCAGCGGTTCCTACTCGGCCACCATGCCCTCAGCAACCGGAGCCCTGGCGTACTACTGCACCATCCACGGAACCCCCACGTCCGGAATGCGTGGTACCGTCACCGTGCAGTGAGCACGGACACGACCGCGCGGGAGTCCTCGGTGGCCACCAGGACTCAGGGGACCAGTGCCTGCCAACTCGGAAACGTCGCCAAGAGCAGGGCCGCGCCCGTGGCGGCCCAGAGGATCGTCCGCATACGGGCGCGGACTTCGGGGCGCGCGCAGGGCCTGCCTGGCTCGCAGGCCCACCGCTCCTCGCGTCGGAGGGCCGAGAAGCCCAGAAGAAGCAACGACGCGGTACCCATCAGCAGGTACGGGCGCAGGGGCTCGAAGCGCGCGGCCAGTCCCGCACCGGAAACGCCCAACGACGCGGCGACGACGGGAGCGGCGCAGCAGAGCGCCGACGCGGCCGCCGCGCTCACGGCTCCGACCGCCGCTCCGTAGGCCCTCATCCACTCAGCCATGACGGGCCAGTGCCTCTCGAATGGACGCGAGCGAGGGCGCGCCGTCCGCCCGGCAAGCCGCCCCCGCGGTGCCGGGCCCCACCCCGGTGACGTCGATGCCGTCGACGAGAACGGTCGGCGACCCATACGCCCGATAGCGCGGCGGCGTGTCGTCCGCCGAGAGGTCCCATTCCGTCCAGGCCACTTCACCGACGGCGGCTCGCAGGTTCAGACGGGCGCGCCCCGCGTGTGGGCACCCCTCGAAATAGATCAACTCGATCGTCCGAGCTCTCACGGGTTCACCTCGTGTCGTTTCGGTCCACGCACGCGCCGGCTCAGTCGTCCAGCGCCATCAGAATCGGACAGGCGTCCGTCGGGCGGCACTTGGCACACGCCCCGAGCAGCTCCAGGAGTACGGCTTGGACGCGCTCCAACTGCTGGATTCGTGCCTCGACGGAGGTGAGCTTGGCGCGCGCTTGTACGGCGACGTCGTCACATGCACCGGGGGCGACGCGCAGCTCCAGCAGCTCCTTGGTCTCGGTCAGGGTGAACCCGAGATCCTTCGCCCGCAGGATGAAGCGCAGGCGCCGCACGGCCTCCACATCGTAGAGGCGGTATCCCGCCGCGCTGCGCCGCGGTGCGGGGAGGAGTCCCTCTCGCTCGTAGAAGCGAATCGTCTCGACGCCCACCTCGGCTGCTTTGGCGAGCGCGCCGATCAAGAGTCGTCCGTCGGTCTCGGTGTTCACGACAAAGGGTAGCGCCTAGACCATGCTACGGAGTCAAGGGGTACCGTCGAAGATCCTCGTCTCGGGGCGGAACACACCCCATGCGAACCAGAAGTGATTTCCGTGGGCGACCTCTTCGAGTTGGGTCCCCTGGAGGGGGCCCGAGATCGCCCTGCCGCTGAACTCCCACGTAGAGCCTGTTTCGCGATCCCGATAGGACCCTCGATCCGGACCGGGCTCGAACCGGAGTCGCCGCCCGCTCACCAGGGCGAGGTAGACCGCGGACGAGCCGACGGCCCGACTCTCTTGGATCCGCGCGGCGTCGACCGCGCTCACCGTCTCAGGGGTGTAGAAGACGACGAGCGCGGTGCCGCCGACGGTGAGCTCCGCGATGCGCCGCTCCCTGAGGGTTCCGAACGGAACCGCCCACGATTCGCCCCCGAGCTCGATAGCGACAACGCGTTCCATCGCCGGCAGCCCTGCCGGAACGTCGCGGCCGAACGTCCAGGCCATCGGACCGCGCTGCGTGTCATAGCCGCGGTAGGGATTCATGCCGTATCGCTCACGATAGCCCGGGAAGCCCGTATCGCGGGACAGCACGCGCACGTCGGGAATCTGCTCCCGAACGTCACGCCACCGCATGACGGGCGCGGGTACCTGACGGAGCACCCTCCCCGCATGCTCACCCACGATCCCCTCGCCCGTCGCCTGTTGCCACCAGGTTTCGGTCTGTCGGTCGTACATGATGAGGTCCGAAAAGCGGAGCCGCCCGGTCGTGCCAAAGTCGAGCACGACTCCTTCGAAGCGGCGGTCGAAGGCCAACGTCGTGTTGCAGAGCGGACAATAGGTCACGGAGATCGGCTCGCCGCCCACGACATCGTTCACGATCTCGTGCCAGATCAGGATCTGGAGCGGATATGCCTTCGCCTCGCCGTTGCGTCGCAACACGGCGACGGGCTCGTCCGGATCGATCCGGCGGTTGGCGTCCCGGGCGCTCTCGAAGCGGGGAGCGTCGATCGCGGGAATCCCGTCCTTGGGCGGCCCTCCCGACACGATCTCGGAGGGGTCGACGGTCGATCTCGTGAAGTCGGTCCGCCACGTCTCCTGCGCGCCGGCGGGGAGGGCGGCACTGACCGCGAGCGCGGCCGCGACCACAAGTCGGCGGCCGACCTGTCGGGCCCTCGGCATGGGCATCCGCTCAGGCCTCGGCGCGGGCCGCTCGCGCGGCGGGGCCGAGCCCGTAGACCGCGCCGACGATCCCGCCGTACACGAGGTGCCCCACGAGACTCCCGAGAGCCATCGACACCGAGCCCGAGAAGAGCGGCATCCCCATCATCGGCATCACGGCCACCTGGGCGAGCAGGAAGGGCGCGAGGCCATAGAGCGCGCCCCCGAGCGCCGCGGGCCCTGGCACCGCCCCCGCCACGACCGCGTAGCCGACCGCGAGGATGATCCCGATCATGAAATGGGCGACCCAGCCGATCACGAGGTTGCCGCCCATCGCGCCTGCGAGCATCTCCGCCGGGTTCATGGCGGGCAGCCCCATGAGGGGGGCCCCGTAGAGCCCGATGACGGTCATCACCGCGGTGCCGATCACGCCGGCGAGGGTCGCCCGGCCAAAGTCGATCTTCATCTGCATGTCTCCCAGGTTCGAGCGGAGGGCCCGGGCGCCGATCTCTCGCGCCGGGCGGCCCCGCATGCATGAGTCGCCTCGACAGCGAAATCGGCAGGCCAGACTGACGGTTCCCCCGCCCGATGGCTCGTTCGTCGGACCGAGTGCCCGGAGCCGCCACCACGTCAGGGCGCAGACCGCGCGCCCCGCACCGGGAACCGAATCCGGGTTCGCCGAATTGTACCGATCAGTACAGACCGCACTCTTGCGTGTCTGACCACCACCATGAGGAGAGAATCGTGTCCGATTTCGTGTTGCATACCGAGCAGACCGCGGCGCCCGCAGGCGCGGAGGCGCTCGGCCGAGCCAAGGCGGCGTTCGGCTTCGCGCCCAACCTCATTCGCGTCCTCGCGGACGCTCCTGCGGCGGCCCACGGTTACCTCGACGTCGGTGGCCGCTTCGGCGCCAGTTCCCTCTCACCCATCGAGCAGCAAACGGTCTTGATCGCCACCTCGGTGGCAAACGGCTGCGAGTACTGCGTGGCCGCGCATTCGGCGGGCGCCACCCGCGCTGGCATCGGACCCGCCGACCTCGAAGCGCTCCGCGGCGGCAACGAGGTACCCACCGCCCGCCTCGCGGCGCTCGCCGCGTTCACCCGGGAAGTCGTGTGGGAACGGGGCCGCGTGGCTCCGGCAACCCTCGAGGCATTCCTCCAAGCAGGTTACACACGGGCGAACGTGCTCGAAGTCGTCCTCGGCGTCGCCATGAAGACGCTGTCGAACTACACGAACCACGTGGCCGAGACGCCGCTCGACGCGGCGTTCGCGGCGTTCGAGTGGACGTCGGCTGCGGATGCCGTCGCGAAGTAGCGCTCGCTCCGCCCTCGGTGCGGTACCTCGCGCCGAGGGCGGGCGGCCCTGATCGGCACTCTTCAAGTCGGCGGCTTGAGGTTGCTTAGGGCCCACCGTAGGTTCGGTCGTCATATGCCTCATCGCCGCCGCAGGATCATCGGTCTGGTCGCGCTCGGGGGCCTCAGCCTCTCCCTCGCCGAGGGGGTGCTCGTCTCCGTTTGTGACGCGATGCCTGCCATGGACCAGGCGTCCGCGGCGATGTCGATGGGTCCGTCGGCCCGCACGGCCAGGGCCGAGCGGGATCCCTCCGCTCTCGCGACGGGGCGCATGGCGGTTGGAAGCGAGAGCGACGGAACTCGCCCCGACTGCCCCCTCGATCGAGTCGCCGGGACGGGCTGCGCAACGGCCGCCTCTTTCCCCGGGGCGACGCACACCTTCGCCTCGCCGAGCGACGAGTCCGCGAGGGTCGCGGCCGAAGTCGACGCCCGCGCCGAGCTCGACCTCGTCCACACGCTCTTTCGGCCGCCGAGAGTCTAGCCTCTTCGAGCTGGAGCCTTCCGGCTCCGCATCCCGCGCACATCCCTGAGTCCGTGCCCCGCGGTGCGCAGCGCGTCGCTTTGTGTGCGCTGCATACACGCCACGTATACGGGCGCGACCAGCCACCATGTATCAAGAAGAGGAGTCGCACGATGACGAAAGTGATGGCTCGAGCGTACCTGCTCGCCATGACCGGGCTCGCCGCTTCGATCGGCGCGGGCGCCACGACGATCCATGCGCAACAGACTGACCTGGACGCCCTGCTGCGCGATGCCGACACGTTGAACTGGGAGATCCGGGCGGCCCGAAGGGCCGGGGACGTAGCGGTCGCGCGTGTCCCTACAGCGGGAGCGCTGCCGGACCCGATGCTGGGCGCAGGCATCATGAACTTCCCGATCTCGAGCCCCGGACTCGGCAACGACATGATGACCATGACCCGAATCGAGCTCGGCCTCACGCTTCCGTGGCCAGGCAAGGTCGGTATCCGCGAGGACAGGGCGGGGTTGGAGGCGGCCGCCGCTGGCTTCGACGTCGAATGGGCGCGACGGGACGTCGCTGCTCGCGTCGCCCAGTCCTACTACCGACTCTACTTCATCGACCAAGCGCTCGATGTCGCGGGTCGAAATCGCGACTTGATGGAGGCGGTCGCACGGCTCTCCGCTACTCGGTATGCGGTGGGAGCATCGAGCAGCGAAGACGTCCTGCGGCCACAGACGGAGTACGCACGGCTCGGCGAGCAGATCCTGACCCTGGAGGCCGAACGCGTCGCGGAGGTCGCGCGGATCAACTCGCTCCTTTCACGCCCGATCGGTTCGCCGGTCTCGGCCGTCGCCATGCCCGATCGCATCGTCAGGGCTGTCGCTCCTCCGAACTCGGACGAGCGTCCCCTCTCATCCGACACCGCCGACGCCGCGGTCCCGTCGGCGCACCCGCCTCGAGACCCGCTCAGGGTCGCGGATCTGCAGGCAATCGCGGTCGAATCGAGTCCCATCGTCCAAGCGCACAGGCGCCGCGTGGGCGCTCAGGAGCGCGCCGTCGCGCTCGCCGAGCGAGAAACGCTCCCCGACTTCGACGTGAGCGCCGGCTACGCGTATCGGGCGGGGCCGGGAGACTTCTTCGACCTGATGATCTCGGCGCCCGTGCCGATCTTCGCGGGACGCAAACAGAGCCAGAACGTCGTCGCGGAAAGGGCGGCTCTCGCCCAACAGCATGCCCGTCACGAAGCGATGCTTGCCGACGTGAACGCTGAGGTCGCCTGCTTCGCGACCGAGGCTTCGCGGCTCCGGGCGCGACTCGCGCTGCTCGCGGGTAGCATCCTTCCTCAGTCGCGAGCCGCCCTGGCCTCAGCCACGATCTCGTATGAGGTGGGACGCAGCGGTCTTCCCACGGTCCTCGAGGCGCAGATCGTCTTGAATCGCGACGAGCTCGATTACCACCGCCTTCTCGCGGACTTCGCGATGACCGTCGCCGCTCTCGAGCGCGCCGTGGGCGCGGAGGTGCTCCCATGACTCGCCGAGCGATCGTCGTCTGCGCCGCTCTCCTGTCCCTCGCCGGAGCGACGGCCCTGCTGTTGGTGCTCGACCGCGCGCGCGGGGGGGATGCGACTTCCGAGGTCATGCCGGGCATGGAGGGCATGCCCGGTATGGAAGGCATGGAAGGAATGGAAGGCATGGCGGGCATGGCGGGCATGGACATGAGCGGAACCAGCGGCTTCCTGACGCTCTCACCGGAGCAAACGCTGGGCATTACCTACGGTGCGGTCGAGATCCGCGACGTCGTGCGGACACTGCGCGTCACGGGCTTCACCCGGCTCGATGAGACGCGCGTTCTCCATGTCGCGCCGAAGTTCGCCGGCTGGGCCGAGCGACTTCATGCGGACTTCACGGGTCGAGTCGTACGAGAGGGCGCCCCGCTCGTCGACGTGTACGCCCCCGAGCTGCTCGCAGCCCAGGAGGATCTCTTGGTCGCCGCTCGACTGGCAGGCGTGGACGCGGCGCCTGGCATCGCGCCCTCCACGGCCGAGCTGCTCGCGGCCGCCCGGCGCCGCCTCGAGTTTTGGGACGTGCCACGAGGGCAGATCGACGAAGTGCTACAAGCTGGCGCGCCGAGGCGTACGATTACCCTCTTGTCGCCCGCGTCCGGAGTGGTGATCGAGAAGACGGCCTTCGCGGGTCGGGCCTTCACCGCGGGCGAGAGCCTCTACGTGATCGCGGACCTCTCCGAGGTGTGGGTGACGGCGGAGATCTTCGAGTCCGATGCCGGGCTCGTCCGCGAGGGTCTCTCGGCCGACATCACCTTCGATGCACTTCCCGGCCAAACCTTCACCGGCCGAATCGAGTACATCGACCCCATCGTCAGCGACGAGACCCGCGCGACGCGAGCCCGGGTGGCACTCGTCAACTCGAGCGGCTCGATCAGACCGGGGATGTACGCACGCGTCCGAATCACGGTCGATCTCGGCCGCCGCCTCACCGTCCCGGCGTCGGCGGTGCTCCACACCGGCGACCGGGCGATCGTCTTCGCTGACCTCGGTGACGGAAGGCTGGTGCCCCAAGAGGTCGACATCGGCGTCGAGGCCGATGAGATGATCGAGATCTTGGGAGGCGTGGAGCCGGGTCAGCGGGTCGTCACATCCCCGCAGTACATGCTGGACTCCGAGTCGAACCTCGCCGAGGTGATGCGGACGATGATGGCGCAGATGGCCCCGACGGGGAGCCGCTGACCATGCTCGCGCGCATCATCGAGGGTTCCATCGCGAACCGGTTCCTCGTGACGGTGGCTGTCGGCGCCGTCGTAGCGTTCGGCGTGTGGGCCTTGCTCACCACACCGGTCGATGCGATCCCGGACCTTTCCGACGTGCAGGTGATCGTTCAGACCGAGTGGGGCGGCCAGGCTCCGCAGGTCATCGAGGATCAGATCACCTACCCCATTTCGACCGAACTCCTCAAGGTTCCACGTACGAAGTGGGTGCGGGGAATCAGCGATTTCGGCAGATCGTTCGTCTACGTCGTGTTCGAGGACGGTGTCGATCTCTACTGGGCCCGCTCACGCGTGCTCGAGTACTTGAACTCCATCGTCGGTCGCCTCCCCTTCGAGGTGCGACCCCAGCTCGGCCCGGACGCGACGGGCGTGGGATGGGTGATGCAGTACGCTCTGATCGACCGCTCGGGTCGCATGACCAACGCCGACCTCAGGAGTCTTCAGGATTGGACCGTTCGCTACCAGCTCGCGTCGGTCCCGGGCGTGAGCGAGATCGCCTCGCTCGGCGGCTTCGAGCGACAGTACCAGGTCCAGCTCGAGCCTGAGCGGATGCTCGCTCATGGACTCCCGATTTCGGAGGTGGTGGCGGCTATCTCGAGGTCGAACGTCGAGGTGGGCGGCCGAGCACTCGAGCTCGGGGGTAGCGAGTACATGGTCCGAGGACTCGGCTACCTGAGGTCCGTCGAAGACATCGAGAGCGTGGCCGTCGGTACCGGTCCCGGAGGCACGCCGATCACCGTCGGAGACATCGGCCGCGTCAGCGTTGGAGGCGAGATGAGGCGCGGCATCGCCGATCTCGCGTGGCGCGCGCCCGACGGCACTGTCCTCCAGGGCGAGGTGGTCACCGGGATCGTGATCATGCGCTTCGGCGCGAACCCGCTCGAGGTGATCGATCGAGTCAAAGAACGCATGTCCGATGTCCAGAGCTCGTTGCCCGACGGCGTCGAGTTCGTGATCGGTTACGACCGGAGCGACCTGATCCACGGCGCAATCGAGACGCTGAGGGAGAAGCTCGTCGAGGAGGCCGTCATCGTCTCCATCGTCGTCGTGCTCTTCCTCATGCACGCGCGCAGCGCGCTGGTGGCGATGATCACACTTCCCGTTGGCGTGCTCATGTCGCTCCTGGTCATGCGATGGATGGGCGTGAACGCAAACATCATGAGCCTCGGCGGGATCGCCATCGCTCTGGGTGCCATGGTGGACGCCGCCATCGTGATGATCGAAAACATGCATAAGCACCTGGAATGGCACGAACGCGACGGGAGCACTCGTTCCTCGTGGCAGGTGGCACGGGACGCTGCCGTGGAGGTCGGCCCGGCCCTCTTCTTCTCGTTGCTCATCATCACGGTCAGCTTCCTCCCCATCTTCGCGCTTGGCGATCAGGAGGGTCGACTGTTCCGACCCCTCGCCCTGACCAAGACGCTCGCCATGGCATCCGCCGCCGTCCTGGCGGTCACGCTGGTCCCCGTGTGTATGGGTGCCTTCGTTCGGGGTTCGATTCGGGCCGAATCGACGAATCCCCTCAACCGTTGGGCGCTCCGGCTCTACCGTCCGGTCATCGAGTTCGTGCTTGGGAAGCGCGGGTGGGTCGTCGGGGGGGCCACGCTCGCTCTGCTGGGAACCTGGTTCCCCTTCCAGCGACTTGGACGCGAGTTCATGCCGCCTCTCGCCGAAGGTGTCATCATGGACATGCCGTCACTCTTTCCCGGCGTCGGTCCCGCGCAGGTGCAGCGCATCCTCCAACAGCGCGACCGCGCCATGGCCGGGGTTCCCGAAGTCGCGCTCGTGCTGGGGAAAGCCGGCCGGGCCGAGACCGCAACCGATCCGGCACCCCTGGCGATGTTCGAGTCCGTGGCGATCCTGAAGCCCGAGGAGGAGTGGCGCGCGGGCGTGGACTTCGATTCCATCGTCGCGGAGATGAACACGGCCACGCGCACTCCTGGTGTGGCGAACATGTGGTCCATGCCCATCAAGAATCGCCTGGACATGCTTGCGACGGGGATCAAGACGCCCGTCGGGATCAAGGTGTTCGGTCCGGATCTGGCGGTGCTCGAGGCCATCGGCAAGGAGATCGAGGGACTGCTACCGGCGGTATCGGGCACCGCCTCGGTTTTCGCAGAGCGATCGATCGGCGGAAGATATCTGGAGATCGAAGTGGATCGCGAGCAAGCCGCTCGCTATGGACTCTCCGTCGCCGAGGTCCACGAGTCGGTGGCCGCAAGTGTCGGCGGCACGACGGCCACACGGACCATCGAGGGGCGCGAACGCTACGGCGTGCTCGTCCGATACGCCCGTGAGCGGCGCGACGATGCGCACGCGATCCGTCGCGTTCTCGTCGCAACACCCCGGGGCGCACAGGTGCCTCTCGCGGATCTCGCTTCGATCCGCTTCGTCGGGGGTCCGTCGATGATCAAGAGCGAGAACGCTCAGCTGAACAGTGTCGTCTATGTCGACGTTCGCGGTCGAGACGTCGGCAGTTATGTCGACGAAGCTCGGGCACTGGTCGAGGAGCGCCTGGCGCTGCCGATCGGTTACCGCCTCGAGTGGTCGGGACAGTTCGAAGCAATGGAGCGAGCGCGACGCACACTCGCATTCGTGGTGCCGATCACGCTGGCGATCATCTTGCTCCTCCTCTATGCCAATTTCGGGAGCCTCGGAGAGAGCCTACTCGTCCTGCTCTCACTTCCGTTCGCGCTCGTCGGCGCCTTCTGGCTGCTATGGGCCCTCGATTACGATCTGTCTGTTGCCGTGTGGGTCGGGCTGATCGCCCTGGCTGGCGTGGCCGCCGAAACGGGCGTCGTGATGCTGGTCTTCCTCGACCAAGCCTGGAAGAAGCGCGTGCGAGCGGGGCGCCGCACTCTCACTGACCTGCGCGAAGCGATCTTGGAGGGCGCGGTCGAGCGCGTGCGTCCGAAGCTCATGACGGTGAGCGCAATCATTGCGGGCCTTCTGCCCATTCTTTGGGGGGGCGGCACCGGGTCGACCGTGATGAAGCGCATCGCGGCCCCCATGGTAGGCGGCATGGTCACATCGACGCTTCTGACGTTGATCGTGGTTCCGGCACTGTATTCACTCTGGCGCGAGTGGCAGATGGAGAGACATCCCGAGACTGGAGGGGGAACATGACGCGACGGACGCGCGGGCGCGCGGCGAGGGTAGTCTTGAACGCGACGCTGGTAGCCGTGCTGGCGGCGTGTGGCGGCGACGGCGATTCGATGGAGGACATGCCGAGCATGGGCGGGACCCCGGACGCGAGCGCAGGAGCCGCGGACGATCCCATGCGCGCGCACCTGGTCCGGATGCGCGAGCTGCCTGCGGATAGCCTTCTCGCAGCGGTGGGCCAGCACCGGCAGATGGTGGCGAACATGCTCGCACGCATGAACCGAGAGATGAGCGGCATGAACATGGTCGGCGACGCAGCCTGGGCGGAAAC
>JBFXDG010000027.1:0-27370 GCA_050181335.1 Gemmatimonadales bacterium
GGAGTCCAAGCGACAGCTCAGCCTGGCATGGCGCCCCGAGAAGGCGGGCGCGAAATAGGCATGGACCGTTGGGCGAGCGGAATGGGTGCCGACGTAGACTCGCGCGAGGTAACTGCGCTTAACAATGCGGTTGCCCCTTCCGCTTCGTTCTACGCAAGCGCGGAATTCTGTGTAGCAACAAGATCAGAACTGGGGCGTCCGGTAGTTGGGTACGGCAGTCGATTGGTGCGTTAGCAACAGCCGAGCTCGCCCGCAAAGGCCCACGCCGCCAGTCCAACTAGGCCCGCGCCTAGCCAAGAGACGAGCGCGGGACGTTCCGCGATTCTTAGGCCGTACGAAACCGCCAGGTCGGAGCCGCCAGACAGCGTACGGGGTCCGCTACACGCCTCCCCCGCCCGGCAGCCGAACTGCGCATTGGTGGGCATGAGGTCGAGTTGGAGCACCAAGGCGCCCAAGGGTTCGGGATAGAAGGCAACACCGACAATGCCCCCGACCGCCCCATCGTCGAGACTCGAGAATAGTAGAGCGAGAGATGCCTCCCATTGATGCTGGCGCCATGCGCGGCCGTACCGAGCACGGCCGCCGACCAGAAAGGCTTCATTGGCAGCATCGTAGCCGGCAGCAAGCGAGAGACCCCGACCAACTCCTGATGGATTCGTCCACCTCCAGCCGAGGTCTGCGGTCGCGACTGCGTCCGAACCGGTACCCTGATACGCGAATCCGCCACGGCCCCAAGTGACGGAGGTTTCAGTGATCCAAGTTCGCGAAGTCTGTCCGGCCGCTGAGAGTGGCAGCAGAAGCGTCCCGCATACGAGCAGCATCCGGCACACAGCTGGCATCCGACCCTCCAATCTGGTTTCGGATGAGCATAGAAGCAGATGCAAGTACCCACACTACGTCACGTTACGTAGGCGCAGAGGACAGGTTGCCGGTTCCGTGCGCTTCGTTCACTCCACTCAAACCGGCGCCTTATACGCATAGGCTCATGAGCGCGTTGGCGAGGAATGGACCGGACTGCCAAGGTGAGGCTCAATGGGAAGTCCTGAGATGCAAGACGGAAGCCCTCGCCCCGGCGGCGCAAGATACGATGGGTGGGCTGAGTGGTACGACCAGTACATAAGAGGGCGTCGCCTGTACTCGGATCTGCCAGCTCATATTGGTCGTTTGGTGGGCCGTGGAGATGGTATCTGCATCGACGTTGGATGCGGCACAGGAGTCTATCTCAACACGATCGCGTCCCTCGGCGGGTCCGTGATCGGCGTTGATCTCTCGGTGGATCAACTACGCTTGGCGGTTCGGCGGTGGTCCAGCGTCGTTCAAGCGGATGCGGCGCAATTGCCGTTCCCGCCGAATCACGCCGCAAGAGTCGTCTCCGTCCTAACCCACACCGATATCGACGATCTCGAATCGTTCCTCCGCGAGGCGGGGCGCGTGATCGTTCCAGGCGGGCAGTTGGTCCTGCTGGCAACTCATCCGTGTTTTGTGGGCCCCTTTGCGCGAATGGAGGGGGGACCTGACGGAAATACGATCATTCACCCCGGCTACTGGAATCGGGAACGCGTCTTCGAAGGACCTGGAATCGGAGATGGCATTCGGGCTCGCGTCGGCGCGCGGCACGTTCCGATGGCTGACCTCTTGAACGGCATACTCGCCTCTGGCCTTCAAATCGACGCTGTGGAGGAGCTGGGAGACGGGGCCGTCCCGTGGCTACTCGCTCTCGTAGCAAGCAAACCGAAGCTGGCTTCGGCAACCTCCACACGTTATCCGTAATTCATCGTTGCTTATTAGGCCGTTGAGCGAGGCATGAGCAGACAGTCGGTGACGCTTGTCGGGTTCCTGATTCTGGCTCTTGGTGTCTGCGAGTCGCCGCTCATGGCGCAGGGTCGGCTGCCGATCATCGACATGCACATGCACGCGCGAATAGCGGTGCAACGCAGTGGCGACGGATGGATCGTGCCCCCGCCGTGTGACCCGCAGCCATGCGAAAGCGCACCAGCCCGGTTCACTCAGGACGAAGCGATTCTGACTGGCACGCTCGAAGCGATGGACCGCCACAATATCGTCCTGGGCTTCTTGGGTGACTTGGCGGCCCGCGTCGACCGGTGGTTGGACGTCGTGCCACAAAGATCGCGATTCATAGCGGCTACGTTCCCCGCAGGTGCCGTCGAAGAGGTGGACACGAAGATCGAGGTACTGCGGCAGCGAGCACGATTGGGACGGTTGCAGGGCCTTGGAGAAATCGGAACGCAGTACGAAGGGATCGCACCCAATGACCCGCGACTGGACGCCTACTTCCGATTAGCCGAGGAGCTGGACATTCCCGTCCTCATCCACACGGCGGGCCTTGGCGCACACGTGCCCAGCTTCCGCACGGCCTTGGGTTCACCGCTCTTGCTCGAGGATGTGGTGCTTCGGCATCCACGGCTAAGGATATCCATCGAGAACGCAGGCTATCCGTATCTCGACGACGCAATCGCTCTGATGACCCAATACCCACAAGTCTACGCAGACGTGTCCACGATTACCTGGATCGTGCCGCGAAGTGCCTTTTATCGCTACCTACGAGCGCTCGTGGACGCGGGTCTTGGGAAGCGGATCATGTTCGGCTCAGATCAAATGGAATGGCCGGAGGTGATCGACCGGGCGGTCGAGGCGATCGAAGAGGCTGACTTCCTGTCGACCGAACAGAAGCGAGACATCTTCTACAACAATGCCGCGCGCTTCCTTCGCTTGGAGCGTTAGATCAGGAGGGGGCGCGAGTCGGAGTGCTGAGGGCCACTTGGAGGTACGTCCATGAGAATCGGGCTCACGGTGTCGAGTCTACTTCTGCTCTCGGCGCTTCCTGGCTCCGCGCAGGATCGAGCACTTCCCGTGATCGACATGCACGTGCACGCATTTCCCGCCAACGATCAGGGTCCGCCCCCGGTCGCGATGTGTGTGGGTGGTGTGCTCGCACCTGCCCACGATCCGGCAGGGTCGTGGACGGATGTCTGGGTCGGAATGATCAACGATCCGCCCTGCAGAGATCCGATCTGGTCTCCCGGAAGCGACGCGGAGCTGCTTGCGCGAATGATCGAGGTGCTGGATCGCAACAACGTCATCGCGGTGACCAGCGGCCCTCCGGACATCCTGTCGCGGTGGCTGGAGGCTGCGCCGGAGCGAATCCTTGCGGCGCATCGCTTCAATCTTGGCCGGGACGTGGGGATCTCTCCGGACTCGCTCAGACGGGCGCTGGCGACCGGCCGATACGTGGCGCTCGCGGAAGTCACGAATCAGTACGTCGGCATCGCCCCGGATGACCCCGCCTTCGAGCCATATCTGGAGGTAGCGGAGGAACTGGACATCCCTGTGGGCATTCACATCGGGACAGGTCCGCCCGGAGCACCTTACCTAGCGTTCCCCGAATACCGTGCTCGCCTCCACAGTCCCCTGACCCTGGAGGAGGCGCTCGTACGTCATCCGCGGCTTCGCGTGTGGATCATGCACGCTGGATGGCCGATGCTCGACGACCTGCTGGCCGTGTTGTGGACTCATCCTCAAGTGTACGTCGACTTGGGCGTCATCATCTTCGCACTGCCTCGCGCCGAGCTCCGTTACCTCCAGGTCATCGTCGAGGCGGGCTTCGGAAGTCGGGTCATGTTCGGCTCCGATCAAATGGTTTGGCCGGAGACCATCGAGTACGGAATCCGTACGATCGAGGATGCCCCGTTCCTGAGCGAAGAACAGAAGCGGGACATCCTCTACAACAATGCCGCACGCTTCCTCCGATTGAGTGAGGCCGACCGGGCTCGACACTCTCGCCAAGGGAGCCAAACAAGATGAGACTGATCTTCGCCGGCGTCGCCGTATCGTCTTCCTTCTCACCATCTCGTTCTCGTCGACGACGGGTGAGAGCGTCGGCCAGCAGGCTCCCTCGTCCAAGATCATCGTCTCTGGCCTCGGGTCAGCTGGGTGGGCCTCGAGGCGAATCGGGAAGCGCTGATCGCCGCGCGCGACAATTGACCCCGGTCCAGCGGAACCACTGGAGGCCGGAGTCAGGATGTTGAATGCCTATGATCAATCTGTTGGCCTGTTCATCCGCGGCCTGACCAACCTCGGGCGGCAATTGGCGAAAGCCGAAGAGCATGCCGCGGCCAGTGACAGCAATGAAGCGGCGTTTCTGGGCGCGAGGATCGCCGCCAGTCCGCGCGGCCCGAACGATGCGAGCTTCGCGCCGAGGGACGTGCACCTCTATTCGCTAGCCGATCAGGTCCACTGGGCTGCCGAGGGAGCCCGACTCGCCGTCGCGCACCTGCTGGGCGCGCGGGCTGTGCCAGAGGCGAGCGACGCGCGAAGCTTCGCGACTCTGCACCGGCGCATCGACGCGACGATCTCGTATCTCCGGGAAGTTGCCCCAGGCGAAATCGAAGCCGGCCTCGAGCGAACGATCGTGATCGAGCACCCCCGTGGCTCGATCAGCGCAACCGGTAGCCAGTTTCTGCTCGCGTTTGCGATCCCTCACTTCTTCTATCATCTCACCACCGCCTACGGCATCTTCCGCAACCAGGGCGTGCAACTCACGATGGGCGACTTCTTGGGCAACTGGGCGGCGAGTTGAGCCATGGCCACGACCGCCATTGCCGGATACGATGTGGGCCTCGTCACGATCGCCATGGGTTATCAGCGGAGCCGTGCGTTGTGTGCGGCCGCGCGCCTCGGCATCGCGGATGCCATCGGCGACGGCGAGCGCACAGTCGACGAGCTCGCCGCCGCTTCCCTAGCCGACGTCGGGTCACTGAAGCGATTGCTGCGTGCACTGGCGAGCATGGGGGTGATGGTCGAAACGAAGCCGGGGATCTTTGCCTTGACGGAGTTCGGCAGGCCACTTCGCCAGGATGTCCCGGATTCGGCATGGCCGGAGATCGTCTTCTGGGCCGATTTGCTCGCAGACAACTGGACTTCGCTGACCGAGTGCGTCCGGACCGGGAAGAGTGCAGCGGCGCTGCGTCCCGAGATCATGACTCGCTGGCGTGAGGACCCTGAAGGCCCGGCGATCTTTCGTGCCGTCATGGGCACCGCTCCGGCCGAGGCCTATATGCCCATCGCTCGAGCCTGGGACTTCTCGGACGCCCGCGTCGTAGCCGACCTCGGCGGTGGCGGGGGGACGTTGATCGCCGCCATCCTGGAAGCGTTCCCACATGCGCGCGGCATGCTGGTGGATCGGCCGGAAGCCGTTGAAGCGGCCAAGCCACGCTTCTCGACAGGTCCGCTTGCGGCGCGGCTGCAACTGATCGCAGCGGATCTCGCGCATGAGGTGCCGGCCGGCGCGGACACCTATATCCTGAAGCACGTCCTGCATGGTTACAGCGACGAGGGCGCCGCGGACATTCTGCGCAACTGCCTCGCCGTCTTGCCTCCGGATGGACGGGTTCTGATCGCGGAATTCGTGCTGCCCGACGTGGTCGACCACGCTGATCCAAGTCTCGAAACGCTGCTGTTGAGCGACCTGAACATGCTCGCGGTAACGGGAGGCAGAGAGCGAAGCGCTCCCGAATGGCGGCACATGCTCGATGTGGTCGGCCTGTATTGTGCGCGCGTGGTGCCGGTCATGGGCGACCTCGTGTCGATCATCGAGGCACGACGCGCGCCGCTGCCCGCGGCATGACGGACCAACTGGCGAAAGGCATCCCATGACGAAGCTCCTGAGGTCACTGCGCGGCGCGATCGGGATGGGCCTGACGTGGGCGTTGGGTTGGCTCGGCGTCGGCGCGGTTCTCCAGTTGATCATCGGTCCCGGCGTCGACGACGTCCCGCTCCCCATCCGCTTCGCCATCCTCGGGTTCCTCTCCGGCGTCACGTTCTCGGGGTTCCTGAAGTTGGTGGCGGGCCGTCGCCGGTTCGATCAGCTGTCGCTCGGGCGCTTCGCGGCGTGGGGCGGCGCCGGCGGCCTCGTGCTCTCCGGCATTCTCGCGGCGACCGCGGGACCCGGAGGGGAGCCTCTTCTGCTCGTGCCGGTCCTCGCGTTGGCGGGGGCGGTGTCCGCCGCGGGTACGCTGTCACTGGCCAGGAGGGCAGAGATGCCCCGGCTCGCCGAGCCCGTGGCGCTCCTGGACGACGGCGACGGCGAGCGCGGATGACGACCGACATCCGGGTTCGGGTGGGGAGCCCGAGCGAGAAGGAGCGACTCGAGGAGCTCCAGAGGCGCGCGTCGCTCGAGAACGCCGGGGACCGAGCGAGCCTGCTCGCGCACCCCGACGCGATCGAAGTGCCTCGCGAGCAGCTGGAGTCGGGGAGCGTCGTCGTGGCGGAGTCGGAGGGCGTGGTCGTCGGCTTCGCCGCCGTCGTGCGTCGCGACGACGGCGATGCGGAGCTGGATGCGCTCTTCGTCGAGCCGGGGCTCTGGAAGCGGGGCATCGGCCGCCATCTGGTGACGCACTGCGCAATCCTGGCCGAGTCGCGGGGCGCCGCATCCCTCCACGTGGTGGGCAACCCTCACGCACAGGGATTCTACACGGCGTGCGGGTTCGAGATGGTCGGCACGACCACGACCCGCTTCGGAAGCGGGATCCTCATGAGGTTGGCGGTGAAGTGACTCCGACGGCCGCCTCTAGCGCGGGCTGCCGATAGGATCTCCCGCCGGCATCTCGAGCATCGGGCCGGGCTCCGTGTTGTCCGATCTGTGCTGCCACCGCCGGATATCCGCCGCGACGAGCTTCGCGTGCGGCGTGGCCCCGGTCGTCGCCTCGATGCGCCCGGCGAGCTGATCGAGCCGATCGGAGAGCACGGCGCGCACCTCGGCGGGGTTACCGTTCGAGCTCCCCTCGCGCATCATGTGGTCCACGACCGCGCGCTGGACGATGTGCTGGACCTTCTGCCTGTACTCGTCCGCCGGAACGGATGCGTCCCACGTGGCACGGACGACGCGATCGGTCACCTCGGCCAGGTCGGGATAGTCACCCATGCTGCCGAAGACCTCGAGCCGCGCCATGCGCGCAGGGTGGAAGATCTCGCCGATCGTGAAGTCGGCAGCGGCCTCGGCGGCGCCGAGGGGATCGAACAGACGCTCGGTGTACCCAGGGAACGGCTCGCCGCGCGTGTAGCGGTCCGCCGTGGGCGGGATCATGGCGACGATGCGCTCGGGCAGCGCGAGGAAGTCCGGCGTGACCGTCGTGAGGATCACGTCCAGGGCGCGGCGCTGCTCGGCGCCGGGGACGATGGTGACGGGCTCCTGTCCGTCACCCTTCACGGCGGGCCGATAGTCGGCGCCCCCGAGGCTCTGCACCGCCGAGCGGAGCTGGAAGCGGTGATGCATGTAGAGGGGCAGCAGAACGTACTCGAGGTTGGAGAGCGGCTCGCCCGTGGCGAGCTGATCGAGGCCGAAGCGATCGAGCCCGATCTGCCGGACGCGCAGCTCGACCTCCAGCTGGTCCACGAGATTGGCCCCGTTGTCCCACACGCTCGCGTACTGATGACCGGCCCCGACGAACGTGTTGTTGGTGTGCCCGCCGTAGCGTAGACCGCGGGCGAGCGCGTCTCGCACGATCGCACCGAGCGCGGCTTCCTCGTCGGTCCCATCCGGGAACTCGCGATAGAGCCAGTTCACGGAGATCTTGTCGTATTCGCCGATGCGTTGGACGTAGGCGTTCGACAGATCGAGCGTCCCGTCGCTCCGGATCTCCACGAGCGGCGCGGGATAGTCCATCACGCTCTCCCGCCCCTGGGCGCTGCCGATGTAGTTGTGCGGGAAGCCGAGCGTGTGGCCGACCTCGTGCGCGGCGAGCTGCCGCACGCGCGCCAGCGCCATCTCGTACGCGTCGGACCCGACCGCGACCTGCGCGAGGTACTCGAAGTCGGGCGCGGCCGACAGGTCGCACGTATCCCATCCCCACGTCGGTCCCCAGCGGCTCTCGAAGACGCTGCCTCCGTCGGCGGACAGCGTGCTGCCGGGGAACGGCGAGACCATGCCCTGGCCGAGCAGGAAGTCCTGGCGGAGACGCAGGCTCCCGAGGTTCACGACGCCGCGGATGATCTCGCCCGTGCGGGGATCGACGATGGAGTTGCCGTACGAGTAGCCTCGGGTGAGTCGATGGGTCCAGTGGATGATGTTGTAGCGGATGTCCTGCGGATCGGCGGAATCGGGGAGCACGCGCACCTGAAAGGCATCGATGAAGCCCGCCGCCTCGAAGGCCTGGTTCCACCAGCCGGCGCCCTCGATGAGCGCGCTGCGAATGGGCTCGGGCACGCCCGGATCCACGTAGTAGACGATGGGCTCGACGGCCTCCGAAGGCGCGGTGCCGGGGTTGCGCCTCTCCAGTCGGTGACGGGCGCTCAGGCGCACGGTCATGTCCGCGTCGATCGGAGCAGCATAGTCGAGCACGTTGGGTCCGTTGACGCCGATGCGGGGGTCGGCGATGCGCGTCCGGAACCCGGGGCCGGGCAGCCGGATGAACGAGTGATGCACGCGCAGCGTCACCGCCTCGCCTGAAGCGGCGACGCCCTGCACGAGCCCGCCCGGCTCGGTGCTGGTGAACGTCAGGAGCGCCTCGACCTCCGTGTTCTCGGGATACGAACGCGTGGACGGCAGGTAGACGGCGCTCCGCGTCCGGTCGAGCGTGTAGCGGCCCTGACCGGACCCGGCCAGCGTCTCGACCACGCCGGCGGCGTCACGCAGGAAGAAGGCCGTGGCGTCGACGAGGACCGCACCGCCGGACTCGGCCGCGACGTCGAATCCCCAGTGGACCGACGGAGCGAACGCGTCGCGCACCGCCGATACCTCCATGGCGTTGTCGCTGTTGGCCACGAAGCGGTAGTTGCGCTCCATGAGCAGGACGCGCGGGCCGACCCGCATCGGCGTGATCACGCTGCTGCCGTTGAGCTGCCCGCGGTCGATGCCGATGGGATTGCTGCCCAGGCCCGATCCCATGGAGATCTGGTAGAGGAACTCACGGTCCAGATCCGTGATCTCCCAGAACAGCATCCCCGTGCTCTCCTGCCAGTAGAGGTCGAAGAGCCCCTCCATCCTGGTCATCCCCCGCGTCTTCTCCTCGATCGACGGGATCGGCTCCTGCGCCTCGACGGCTCGCCCCGGGAGGGCGGCGGTCGCGAGCGATCCGACGAGGAGTGGGGAGAGAAGGGAGGGGATACGACGAGCGCGGAGCTGGCAGGGAGCGCGCATGGGTCACCTCGCGGGGGTTCGACGTGATGCGAGGAGCCCAAAGTAGGGCGTCGCGGAGCGTGGACCACCCCGGGCCCTCGCCTAGCCCTCGCCGCGCAGCGCGATCACCGGATCGACCCGCGAGGCGCGTCGCACCGGCAGGCTGGTCGCGACCAGCGCGGCCGCGATCAGAACCACCGACACGACGCCGTACGTCGTCACATCGGTCGGGCTGACGCCATAGAGCAGGGCGGATAGAATGCGCGTGAGCAGAGCCGCGCCGCCGATGCCGAGGAGGATCCCCGCGCCGGTGAGCCCGAGCCCGTAACGGAGGAACATCGCCCGCACGCTCCCCACCTCCGCACCGAGTGCGAGACGGATGCCGACTTCGCGGGTGCGCTGGACGGCCACGTACGCGATCACGCCGTAGACGCCGACGATCGCCAACAGGAGCGCGACGGCGGCCGCGATGCCGAGCATCACCAGAGCGAACGACGTCGACGCCATCGACTGCGCGCGGATCTCGGCGAGCGTGAGGACCCCCGAGATGGGCAGATCGGGATCGACCGACCAGACGGCGTCGCGGACGTCACGCAGGAAAGACGCGTCGCCGACGCGATCGGATCGCAGCGAGTAGACGAGCATGCTCTCCACGAACGAGAAGTCGTTGAGGAGCGGCCAATAGAGGATTCCCGTCGCGGGCCGGTCGAGCCCGTCGTCGCGCTCGTCGCCGACCACGCCGATCACCTCGTACCAAGGCCGATCGTCGCCGTACGGCTCGATGCGCTGGCCGAGCGCCGCCTGAGCATCTCCCCAGATCTCGCGCGCGAGGGGTGCGGACACGAGGAGGACCCGCCGCATCTCGTAGATGTCCTCCCACGTGATGTCGCGGCCGGCCACGAGGGGGTTGCCGACCGTCGTGAAGTGCCCCGGGGCCACCGTCTTGAAGCGGCGGAAGCGGTAGCAGGAGGGGGCGCAGGGCTGTTCGCTCTCGACGAGGAAGGGGTTCGAGTTGTCCTCGCCGTCCATGGTGACGGACGAGGCGATGCCGACGGATTGCACACCGGGAACGGCCGCGAGGCGCTCACCGATCTGCTGGTGGATCCGCACCATCTGGGCCGGGTCGTCCCAGAAGGCTTCGGGCACGTCGATGCGCAGCGTCTGCACGGTCTCGGGCTCCGTGAAGCCGGGCGGAACCTGCCGCAGGGCGAGCGAGGTGCGCACCATGAGCCCCGAGACGATGAGCAGCACGAACGCCATCGCCACCTGGACTACGGCGAACACGTTGCGTACGCGCAGTCGGGAGGGTCCGTCGCTCGAACCGCGGCCGCCCTCCTTCAGCGCCGCCGAGCCGGGTGTGCTCAACCGGGAGACGGGGAGGAGTGCGAGGAGGACGCTCGCGAGCACGGAAACCCCGAGCGCGAAGAGCAGGACCTGGGCATCGAGCTGGATGTCCTCGACGCGCGGCAGCGTCGCCGGAGCGATGCGGCGAAGGAGGCCGGTGCCGGCGGCCGCGACGACGATGCCCAGCACGCCGCCGGCCAGCGCGAGCACCAGGCTCTCGATGAGCAGCGCCCGCGCCAGACGCCCGCGGCCGGCGCCGAGTACGGTGCGCAGCGCCAGCTCGTGGTGGCGTCCCTCGGCGCGCACGAGGAACAGGTTCGCCACGTTCGCGCACGCGATCAGGAGCACGATCCCCGCGGTTCCGAACAGGATCCAGAGCGTGCCGCCGATGTCCCCGGCCGCGTATCCGATGAGCGGGTAGAGGTTCGGCTTCAGCCGGAAGCTCGCGGCGCTGGGCGCCAGCTGCTCCAGGATCGGGATCATGCGGGCGACGTCGGCGCTCGCCTGCTCGAGCGTGACGTCCGGCAGGAGGCGTCCGATGACCTGGAAGCCGAAGCTGACCGCGCCCGCGTCGGCCCGGTCGAGCCGGAGCGGAAGCAGGACGTCGGCGGGCGCGCGGGGGAAGCGGAACTCCGGCGGCAGGACGCCGATGATGGTCGCGGTCTCGCCGTCCACGCTGACGGATCGGCCGACGACGTCCTCCGCGCCGCCGAAGCGGCGGAGCCAGTAGCCGTGCGAGAGCACGACCGTCGGAGGCCGGCCCGGCAGATCGTCCTCCGCGCGGAAGAAGCGACCGAGCCGGGGCGTGACGCCGAGCACGGGGAGGAAGCCGTCCGTCACGGCGAGGGCCGGCACGCGCTCGGGCTCGCCGGCCCCCGTGATCGCGACGTCCGTCCGGTCCCAGGCGCCGAGGTCCGTGAACGTCTCCTGGTTGTCGCGATAGGCGAAGTACGTCGCGGGCCCGTGGTTCATCACCGTCGGCTGCGACGCCAGCATGCCGTCGTGAAAGAGCGCGACGATCCGGTCCGACTCGGGGAAGGCCAGGGGCCGGAGGAGCACGCCGTGGATCACCGTGAACATCGCGGTGGTCGTGCCGATGCCGAGCCCGAGCGTGAGCACGACCGCGGCGGCGAAGGCCGACTGCTTCGAGAAGGTCCTGAGCGCGTGCCGCAGATCCTGGCCGACGTCGCCCGGGAACGATCCGGTCGGGGCGCCGGGTTGGATCGGCTGGGGGGCCCACGCCTGCCGGAGAGGTCCCATGTGACGGGCCGTCGCGTCCGGCTCGCTCAGGTCCTCCAGGGCCGCCCGCACCGCTTCGTCCTCGGACGCGCCGCGCGCGCGCAGCTCCTCGTACCGCTCCTCGAGGTGCTGGGCCATCTCCTCGACGATCTCGGCCTCACGGGCCGGATCGAGCCGGAGTGTCGCGAGGCGATCCCGGATAGGCTGCGACCAGTCAGGCATGTTCGCCCGCCGTGATCAGCGTCATCGCGTCCACGAACGTCTTCCACGCCTCGCGCTGGCGTGCGAGCTCGCGCCGGCCCTTCGGCGTGAGACCGTAGAAGCGCCGGCGACGCTCTCCGGGCTTCTCGACCCAGCGCCCCTGCAGCCAGCCGCGCTCCTCCAGGCGGTAGAGGAGAGGATACAGCGAGGCTACGTGGAACCGGAGCCGTCCGCGCGAGCGGCTCTCGATGAGCTTGCCGATCTCGTAGCCGTGACGGGCCTGCCCTTCGACGATCGAGAGCACGATCAGCTCGGCCGATCCCTTCTTCAGCTCCCTATCCAGCGCTGGTGCTATAGGTGGCATAACCACATATGCTACGTCGCGCGGACGCGGGCGCAAGCCGGCGGGCCGGTGGACCTGCGCGAGCGTGCGGACGGCAGCAGGGCCCTCGGGGCTCAGCCCGAGGACGGAGACCCACGGCCCGAAGATCGGCTCGCTGCGTACGCCGAGACCGTCGAAGCTGAGCAGGCGCAGGTAGGCGACGATGTCCGCCCGGTCGCGCTCGTCGAGGCAGGGGACGCGACCGGGAACGCACCCGGCGGCGGCGGCGAGCGCCGGCCGCTGCTCGAAGAGGAAGTTGTACTGATCGACGACGTCCTCGAGCGTCTTGGCCGAGTTGTCGTGGAAGTAGGGCGCCGTGTCGGCGACGCCCCAGAGCATGGGGATCTTGAAGAGAGGACCGACCCGCGCGGCGAGCTCGGCGTTGGGGATCGTGTCCAGCCGGTCTTCCCGGCGGTCCACGAACACCTTGGAGCCGGGAAGGATCGCGGCGCCGGGATCGGCGGTGGGCCTGTCGAAGACGCGCTCGGACCCGTTCGGGCCGGTGACGACACGCCCGACGGACGGGTCGAAGAAGCACCACTCGTGCTTGGGGTTGGGGTTGTCCGGCTCCTGGCCGACCAGCGTCGACGCGTAGTCGAAGCTGATCGCGTCGGGGTGCCGTGCGCTGGTGCGGTTGAAGAGCGGCCCCGAGTGGCAGATGCCGCACTGGCGATCGGGCGCGAGGAAGGCGCGTCCACGGATCTCCGACTCGGTGATCCCCGGCGGGTCGGTCAGGATGGCGCCCTGGATGAACGCGTCGGGGATGGCCTGGTTGCTGAACAGTGTGCGCTCGAACGCGGCGATGCTCGCGAGCTCGTCGGCGGTGGGCGTGCGGTCGAGCTGCGCGTGCGTCGCGACCGCGCTGCCGGCCTGGCGGTCGAGATCGGCCTCCTCGCGGCCGTCGGACATCAGGTTGCCGTCGAGCGACACGTTGAAGACCGTGGGCACACCGCGGCTCAGGACGACCGTGCGCTCGAGCGGGGCGTCGCATCGTCGGACGGCGAGCCCGGTCGCCGGGTCCGCTTCGAGCGCCAGAGGGACGCGGACGGTCGCGTGCTCCCTCAGCCGCTCGTAGAGCCGGCCGAGCCCGTCGTCGCTGTCGATGGGACGGAAGAGCGGACCCGCGGGATCGGCGGCCCAGAGCGCGCGCACGCGCTCGGGCGTGAGCGTCCCGTACGCCTCGAGATCGTGGCAGGTCGCGCAGGTGCGCCCGTTGCCGTCGAACGTCGCCTCGACGAAGAGGCGCTCGCCCGCGGATCGCGGACCGGGTGACCGTTCGGTCGCGGGCGTGGGGACGGAGCCGTGCGAGCAGGCGCTCGTCGCGAGCGCGGCCACGAACAGCACGCGGAGCCGGAGCATGACGAATCCTCGCACGCGAACCCGCGTTTGGCACGTGTCGGCGGACGTCCCGTTCGAACCGACCGCGCGTCGCGCCTCAGGTGCGCGGCACCAGCCACGCCACCCAGAACCGCGCTTCGCGGTCTTCGAACAGGCACGCGACCTCGAGCCCGCTGCTCGCCGCGAGACGCTCGAGCGACGGGACGTCGTACTTGTAGGACGACTCGGTCCAGATCCGCTCCCCGGCGGCGAGGTGAAAGCGCTCGCCCGCCACGTCCACGTCCTGCGCGATGAGCGACTCGAGGTGCATCTCCACGCGGCGCGCTTCCTCGTCGAAGCGGGCCACGTGGCGGAAGCGCGCCGTGTCGAAGCTCGCCCGGAGCTCCCGGTTCAGCCGCTCCAGCACGTTCAGGTCGAAGGCGGCGGTCACGCCATTCGCGTCGTCGTAGGCCGCCTCGAGCGTCGCCCGATCCTTCAGACGGTCCACCCCGAGCAGGATCGCGCCCCGCGGGCCGACCATGCGCCGGAGACGGTCGAGAAACGCCGCAGCCTCCACCGGATGGAAGTTGCCGATCGTCGACCCGGGGAAGTAGACGATGCGGCGTGCATCCCGAGGGAGGTTCGGCAGGTCGAAGGTTCGCGAGTAATCCGCGCGCACGGGCCGAACCTCCACCTCGGGGTGGGCGAGGGCGACGCTCGCCGCGACGCCCGCGAGCTGATCCCCGGAGATGTCGACGGGTACGTACGCCGCCGGCCGGTCCAACGCCGCGAGCAGGAGCCGCGTCTTGTCCGCGGCGCCGCTGCCGAGGTCGATGAGCGTGGCGCGCGGACCGATGAGGCCGGCGATGGCCGGTGCCTTGTCGATCAGGATCTCGCGCTCGGCCCGCCAGAGATAGTACTCGGGCTGTCGGCAGATCAGCTCGAACAGCTCCGAGCCACGCGCGTCGTAGAGGAGCTTCGGCGGGAGCCGCTTGGGACGCTCGCTGAGGCATTGCAGCACCTCGGCGGCGAGCTCCGGCGCGGGCTCCCTCCGAACCGCGCTCGTGCGTGCGAGTCCCCGGCTCATCGTCTGCTGCTCATCCCCTCACGCTCACGCCGCGAGCCGAATGCCGGTGAACTGCCAGCGCGTATCGGAAGGGAAGAAGTTGCGATACGTGACGCGGGCATGGCCCGGCGCGGTCGCGAGCGAGGAGCCGCGCAGCACCCACTGATCGCTCATCCACTTGCCGTTGTACTCCCCGAGCGCGCCCCGCGCGGGGGAGTATCCCGGGTACGCGACATACGCGCTCTGCGTCCACTGCCAGCGCGCGCCGAAGAGGCCCGGCATGTCCGGGTGCAGTCCGGCCGCGATCTCCCACTCCGCCTCCGTCGGCAGGCGGGCGCCGGCCCAGCGGGCGAACGCGTCCGCTTCGTAATAGCTCACGTGGCAGACCGGCGCGGAGGTGTCGAGCGGTTGCATGCCCGCGAGCGTGAACTCGGCCCATCCGTCGTCGCCGCGCTCCCAGTACAGCGGGGCCTCGCGCTGCTGCTCACGCACGAGAGCGAGACCCGCGGCGAGCCAGAGGTCCGCGCGCCGGTAACCGCCGTCCTCGATGAACTCGAGGAACTCGCCGTTCGTGACGAGCCGCGACGAGATGCGGTAGTCCTCGACGAGCGTGCGGTGGCGCGGCGACTCGTTGTCGAACGCGAACCCGTCGCCGGCGTGGCCGATGGAGTAGATGCCGCCCCCCACGTCGCGCCATGCGCCGGCGGGATGCTGCGGTCGCGACACCGACGGCGCGTCCGGATGGTAGGCGGGCCGTATCGGGTTCATCCAGAACACGTGCTCGATGTCCGTGAGGATGAGCTCCTGATGCTGCTGCTCGTGATGGAGGCCGAGCGTCACGAGGGCGTCGAGCGCCGGATCCGCGCCGTCGCGATCGAGCAGCCGGCGCATGTGCTCGTCCACGTGCCGCCGGTACCGGAACACCTCCGACACGGTCGGGCGCGTGACGAGCCCGCGCTGCGCGCGGCAATGACGCTCGCCCGCCTGCACGTAATACGAGTTGAAGAGGTAGGCGTAGCGGGGGTCGGGCGAGCGGTACGCCGGGTCGCGCGACGAGAGCACGAAGGTCTCGAAGAACCAGCTCGTGTGCGCGAGATGCCACTTGGTCGGGCTGACGTCGGGCATCGAGCTGACCGTCATATCCTCCGGCTCGAGCGGGTCGCAGAGCCGCTCGGTTCGCCCGCGCACCTCCTCGTACCGGAGCGAAAGCGAGGCGCTGGGCGCGCCCTGCGCTACTTGGGACGTGGCCATGCGAGGTCTCGATCGGGCTCCTCGAAGCGGTGCGCGTGCTGCAGCTTCACGGTCTCGATGAGCGACCGGGCCACGTTGCGCACCTCCTCCATCACCGCGCGGTCGCCGTCGAGCGCGTCGTGGCTCGTGGCGTACGGCTCGTAGTAGCCGACGTAGCGATCGACGGTGGCCGAGCGGCCGGCCTGGACGAGCTCCATGTCGAGCAGCCAGTCCGTGAGCGACCGTCTCAGCACGTCCGCGCCCGCGGCGTCGCCGTGCACGAACACGCCGAACGCGCGACCGGCCAGGTGGCGGGGATACGGCCAACCCTCCAGCTCGAGGCGCTTGGCGAGCTGGGGCGTCTTGCCCCGTGTGCTCGTCGGGTCCGGGTTGCCACCGTCGGCGCATACCAAGCGATCGATCATCAGCTTGAGCACGCTCGGCGCCTGATACCAATAGACGGGGCTCACGATCATGATCCCGTGGGCGGCGACCCAGCGCGGGTAGATCTCGTTCATCCAGTCGTTGACCTGCCCCATCGCGTGGTTGGGATAGCACGAGCAGGGCCAGTGACACAGCGGCATGGCGGTCGAGACGCACGCCTTGCACGGGAGGATCTGACGACCGTACTCGGCGGTCAGCGCGCTCAGATCGAGCACGTCGCACTCGAATCCGTCGGCGCGCTCGACCTCCTCGCGAGCCAGCGAGGCGAGTCGGAACGACTTGGACATCTCCCCGGGGCACGTCTTGTCATGCCGCGCGGCGCCGTTCACGAGCAGGATGCGGCGGGGCGTCGTGGGGTCGTCGTGTCGCTGCTGCGCCGAGCGGATCCGGTCGCGCGCCTCCAGCCACTCGATGGGGAGCTGGAACTCCGGATCGGCGAACTCCGGACCCGCGGCGCGCGTCCGGGGGCTCTTGCGATAGGCGTGGTAGCCGTCCCACGCGACCTCGACGACGCGGTCGACGTCGGCGCGTACGGCGTCGAACGCGGGGTCGTAGAAGCGTTCGGTGATCCTCCGCACGAACTCCTCGCGCGAGATCTCCACCTCGCCCTGTCCAGTGCGGACCTCGGGATCCGGGACCGGAGCCGGCCGGGCCGCGCGCGCTGTGGGGCTGCTCATGCCGCCGCCTAAGCGCAAATTCGGGACCGAGACGGCGACGGCACGATGCCGTGGTGGAGAATCGCGGAGCGACGGTGCGGAAGCGCGGGACGGCGCTCCGTCCACGTTGCGGGGACGCGGCGCCGTGCGGAGGCTGGCCGCGCTCCCGCGTCAGGGGAAGGGTGTAGACCGGCGCCTGGCCCGACCGCGCGGACCCGACGCCGGACCTGCGGCTACGGTGTCACGACCTCGACGCCGTAGAGGGTCGTGAAGTCGCCCGTGTACACGGTGGCGCGAACCTGATCGCCGGGCTCGAGCGAGCGCAGCGGCTCGGGAGGATCCAGGCGGTACGTCATCGACATCGGGCTCATCCAACCCGGCACGTCATCGTTCCGCACGGTCACGGTGCCGGCGACCGTGTCCACGGCCTCCACGGAGCCGGTGAAGGCGAGCGGCTCCCTCGCGGCTCCCCCTTCGGCCGCGTCGTCCCCGCCGCACGAGGCGGCGGCGGCGATGAGCACGCAGAGGGCGAGCCGACCGAATCTCGACGCCGATGGCATGAGCACGTTCGATTCCTCGTTCGCTGGAAGAGAGAGACGATGTGGTAGTGGCTACATGCCCGAGGTGGCTTCGACGACGATCACCTGCGGCGAGGGATCCCGCTGCACGAGATAGAGGTGGTTACCCTGCGCGGACAGGACGAGCGGCAGCGACCGCGACCGGCCGACCTCCGCGCCGTCGTCGAGGCGGATGAGGCGGGACTCGAACACCTCGATCTCGCCCTCGTCGGGGATCTCCTGCGTGCGGAGCTCGTGCTGGACCAGCGCGAGCGACTGCCCCCACGGCACGACCGAGCGCAGGAGGTGCGATCCCTGGACGGCGTCGAACATCCGTCCCAGGCCCATCCCGTCCGGCGTGTAGGCCACGACCGGCGTGAAGTCGTCGAGCTCGCGGCCCCAACGCTGGGCCCCCTCCCAGTCGTGCAGTCGGATGCCCGACTGCATGAAGCTCACGTCGAGGACGCCGATGGGGGTGCAGAGCAGCGCCGAAGGCGTGAGCTCCTCGATCGCGATCTCCTGCAGCTCGGGTCCGAGCGAATCGACGCCCACGACGTGCGGCGCCGGCCCGAAGGAGCGGACCGGGCCCTCGGCGCCGATCTCGTGCACGATGTTGTCGTCGTCCTGCCAGTAGCTCAGATACGTGTGGTCGCCGGATGCGCAGAACCCGGTCTCTCCGAACGCGAACGCGCGCGAGCGGTCGGCGAACGTGACCCCGTCGCTCCCGACGCGGAAGCGC
Source organism: Gemmatimonadales bacterium (assembly GCA_050181335.1). Taxonomy (GTDB): domain Bacteria; phylum Gemmatimonadota; class Gemmatimonadetes; order Longimicrobiales; family Gaopeijiaceae; genus UBA2982. Next base: position 18,309 of record JBFXDG010000027.1, read on the forward strand.
GAGATCCAGGAGCTGCCGGGATCCCACACGAGCAGCTCGCCGTTCCTCGCCCACGACAGGCCGGAAGGGCGATCGAGCGCGCCCTCGTCGAGCCCCGTCGCCGTGATCGAGCCGAGCAGCGCGCCGGCTGCGTCGAAGACGTGGACGGCGGGCGCCTCGAGATCGAGAACCGCGAACCGTCCGTCGGGCGCGGCCTCGACGTCCCAGATACCCCCGAACGTCGGCCCGATCGCGCCGACCTGATCCCCGACCTCGAAGAGCGTGTCGAGGACCAGCCCGTCGAGCGTCGGAGGAGGCTCCGTGAGCGCTTCCTCGTCGGCGCACGCGCACACGAGCGCCCCCGCGGCGAGAACGAGCAGCCCATGGGCCGCGCGACGCGCCGCCTGTGCACGAGGTGCCCCATGCGCCCGACCGGCGCCCGGGGCGCTCATCCGGGCATGCCGCTCATGATGGGCACCGCGCCTTCCTGCAGGTGCGCCGCGTGCCCGCCCAGGTTCCGCTCACTCTCGGTCATGACGGCGATCGGATATCCGCCCTGGAAGAAGATCCCGTGCCGCAGCGCCATGATCTCCCAGAAGTCCTGGTCGGTGGTGCCGTTCTCCGGGTCCATGAACCAGTCGACCGTCTCGTCGATCGCCGCGTGCAGGTCGTCGAGCTGCGGCGACGCGAGCACGTCGGCGAGCACCTCCTGCATCATGTTGAGATTGTCCCAGATCATCGCGGCCTGCGGGCTCAGGAAGATGAGCCCGGGCGCGATGGCCGGCGCGAGCGGAACCTCGCTCGGGAAGAACTCGGGCGGCTCGCCGTAGGTCAGCTTGGCGAAGTACCGGGCCCGGACCGTGTCGAGCCCAGCCAGGCGCCGATCCGGCTCGGCGAAATCGGTCAGCGGCTCGCTCACCGCGAGGTCCAGCCAATGCCCCGCCCACAGGAAGCCGTCGAGGTCGGCATATCCGCCGCGGAAGTCGAGCGCGTAGGAATGATCGTAGAGCACGTCCATGTTCTTCGGCTTAGCCGGAAGCGCCAGCTCCGGCCGGCTCCGGTACCGCTCCACCGCCGCGGCGAGCTCGGCATTCCGGTTCGTGACCGTCCGGTCCGCCAGAATCCCGAGGATCTCGCGGTAGAACGCGTTCCCGCGGGCGATGATCTGCGCGGCGCGCGGGCCGAGCACCGCGTAACCCGCCGCGGCCTCCTCGGCCACGTCGTCGGCTTGACCCTTCTCGTTCACGAGCGCGGTCAACCGCTCGACCATGTCGAGCTCGAAGCCGTACGTCGGGAGACTGTCCCCCCGCGCACGGACGGCCTCCCCTTCGGGTGCGAGAGCCCCGAAGACGATCCCGTGTGCCCGCTCGATGCGGATCATCAGATCGTAGACCTCGGGGTGCTCGCGCTTCAGGACGGCCGCGTGGTTGCCGAGATCCTGGTTGCCCTGGGCAGCCAACGGAACGGCCGGGACGAGCAGCATCCCCGCGAGGAATAGCGCGCCGCGCGCACGGTGTCTCAACATGGATGACTCTCCGCTCCTGCGTACCCCGAGGATCTTCGTCAGGGTACTATACCCTATGTTCTGCCCCACGATCGCCAAGCGGGCTCGAAGCGGCAACCGCCCGGGGAGTTCCCGCCGGGGGTCGAAACGCGCCGGAACATTCGGTGTAGGGGAAGGACAGGGCCAAGCGGCGGGTCGGCCGTGGACGAACGGAGCCTTCGGATTCGGAGTCTGCGAATGAACATGCGAGGATCGGCCAAGCTCGTGGCCGCCGGCCTCGTCTTGATCGTGGCGACGCTGGCGTTGCGGACGGCCGTGAGCGCCTCCGCCCCGTTGGTCACCCTGCGGCACATCGTCATGGACAAGTCGGAGCCCGCCGACGGGTCCACCGTGGGACCGGTCTCGGAGATCCGGCTCTACTTCTCCGGGGCGCCGCTCATGCGCGGGGCGTCCGTTCGCGTGGTGACGTCGGCGCGCCAGCTCATGCGGAGCAGCCCACCCGCGGCCGACACCGAGGATCCCAAGCAGGTCTACGTGCTCATGGACCCGCCGCTCCCGCCCGGCACCTACGTCGTGCAGTGGCGGTGCATCGCGGACGACGGGCACGTGATGCGCGGGGACTTCTCCTTCGAGGTCGCTCCCCAGTAATGGTGGCGGTGCTCGCGCCGCTCCAGCAGTGGTTGCTGATCTGCGGCGCGTCGCTCGCCGTGGGTTGTGCGGCATGGCGGCTGTTCGTCGCGCCGCGCGCGGCCCTCTCCCTTCCCGATGCGACGCGCGCCGAGCTCTCCTCGATCGCGTCGCGGGTGGCCCGCCTCGGGGCGATCGCCGCGGCTCTGCTGCTCGTGGCGTGGGCGCTCCGGATGGTCGCGCAGGTGATGGCGTTCCGCGATCCCTTCGTCCCCCTTCGAGAGGACGTCTCCTTCCTGTTGTTCGAGACGTTCTGGGGCACGGTCTGGATGGCGCAGGGCGTCGTGCTCCTGCTGCTCGTCGTCGCCTTCTGGGGCGCGCGCGTCGCCCGGTCACCCGAGGAGCCACGCCGACCCTCGATCGCATGGTGGGTCGCGGGAGCGCTCGTGCTCGCGCTGGCCGCCACGCTCGCGCTCTCCAGCCACGCGATGGGCGTGGAGCGCGGTCGGCCCTGGCTCGTCGCCGCGGATGCGCTGCACGCGCTGACCGCCGGAACGTGGATCGGCTCGCTCGCCGTCATCCTGGGGGTGGGGCGGGGCGCGTCGGAGGCCGACGGCGACCCCAGCGCCTTCGCCGCGCAGATCCGGAGCTTCTCCCCGCTCGCTCTCGCCAGCGGGATGACGCTCGTGAGCATGGGCGTCCTGCTCTCCTGGACGCACGTACAGAGCTTCGCCAACCTCTTCGGTACGAGGTACGGGCGGATCCTCGCCGCCAAGATCGCGGTGGCCGGCGCCGTGTTCGTCGTCGGGTTCCTGAATTGGCGGCGCGGGGTGCCCGCCTGCGATCGCCCCGAGGGCGCGGCCGAGGTGCGGAGCCGTGCGGCCGGGGAGGTGTTCTTCGCCGTGGGTGTGCTGTTGCTCACGGCGGTGCTGGTGAACTCGCCGAAACCAGGGGAATGACGGCTCGGGGAACGGAGCCCACGAGGAGCGCAACATGAGCGAAGAGAACCTGCTGGCCCGGATGCCCCGTCTCAGCGCGCGGAGGTCGGCGGCGGCCGTGATCGTCGCGGCGGCGCTCGGCGCGGCCGCGTGCGGCGACGACGTCCCGCCCGAGATCGCCGCAGGACGCGAGCTCTTCCAGGCGAACTGCGCGATGTGCCACGGCGACGGTGCGCGTGGAGACGGCCCGATGGCCGCGAGCCTGCCCGTGAAGCCTCCGAGCATCCTGGAGCACCTCGGTCACCACACGGGCGCCCAGCTCGTGGGGCTGATTCGAAGCGGCGTGCCGCCCGCCATGCCTCCCGCCGCCCTGAGCGAGGATCAGGTCCAACTGGTCATCGACTATGTGTGGACGCTGGTGCCGGAGTCGGACGCGGTCGCCCTGCGCGCGATGCGGGACCAGATGGAGGCGATGCAGGGATCGGGGGCGGCTCCCATGGCGCCCGCGGACTCGGGCGGGATGGGACACATGATGCCCCCCGCCGGGACCGGAAGCGGCCGATAGGGGGCCGATAGGGGAGCGGCGGGCCGCCGCTGCTTGCAGCCCGCCGGTCCGACGATTATCTCGTCGGCAATCAGGAGGTCCGAATGCGTCTCTCCGTGTCGGTGCGTCTCGCTGTCTCGCTCGTGCTCCTCGGCGTATCGTTTCCGGGCGCGGGGAGCGCCCAGGCCGGAGGAGGCGGCGGTGGCGCGCAGGCTGCGATCCGTCCTCACGTCGCCGCGGTCGCCGATGCGTTCCAGGGCACGCCGGAAGGCCGCGGCCTCCTGCCCACCGCGATGGCGGAGGCCGAGATCGCCCGCCGCCACGCCGCGCTGGCCGCGGGCGACCCGACCAACCTCGAAGCCATCAAGATGCACGTCGGGCACGTGCTCAACGCCGTCGATCCGACGGTCGTCGCGACGGGCCCCGGGCTCGGCTACGGTCTGAAGCGCGCGGCGGAAGGCGCCATCGAGCACCTGCGCCTCACCGAGGATACGGAGGGCGCCTCCGCCGCGGTGCGCGCGCGGGCGCGGTCCGTTCGTTGGGCGACCATGAACGTCCTCGATCGCGCGAACGAGATCGTGGAGCTCGGCAACCGCATCCGCGCGGCGACCACGGCGGCCGACGCGGCCGCGCTCCTCGACGAGCTCACTGAGCTGACCGACGCGGTGGTCGAAGGCGTGGACGCCAACCGCGACGGGGGCATCGGCTACCGGCGCGGCGAAGGCGGGCTGGAGGTGGCCAGCCAGTACCTCGTCACGCTGAAGCGCGACGCCGGCATGGAGAGCTAGGGCAGGTCAGCTCGCGGGCTGCGCCTGGCGCTTCCACAGCCAGACGATCACGCCGATCAGGAAGAGCACGCCGATGATCGACATGGCGCCCGAGATGCCGGCGTATTCGGCGAGCGACGAGCCCAGATAGGCGGCGATCGCCGTGCGCAGGACGTACCCCGTGTTCGCCACGATCAGGAACCGGCGGGCGGTCATCCGCGAGAGGCCGGCCAGCACGCTCAGGATGTCCACGGGCGCGATCGGCAGGGCGTAGACCAGCCACAGAACGAGCGTGTTCCCCTCCAAGAGCGCGTCGTAGCGGTGCCGCGTCTTGGCCGCGACGTGCTGCTCGAAGAGCGGCGCGCCGAAGCGGCGCGCGAGCAGGAACGCGATGGTGGTTCCGATCACGTTGCCGATCCACAGCAGCGGCCACGAGGTCCAGAAGCCGAAGCGTGCCGCACCCATGTAGCCGATCGGGCCGCCGGGGAGGGGGGCGACGATCACCTCGAGGATGACCACCAGCACGAAGAGGGGGGCGGAGACCGTTTCCGGGATCCGGCTCATCACCAACATGCCCGCGACGACCAGGAGCACGACCACGCCGGCGACGACGATCAGCTTCTTCTTGCCGGCCGGGACGATTTCGCTCGCGACGGGATCGGGGGACACGGGTGGACCTTTCCGGGGCTGCGGGAGGCGGGAAGATAGGATGGCCGGACGACGCCCTCCAACGCCCCCGGACGATCTGGTGGAATGGGGGTTCCGGCCACATTCTCGAGCCTCGGGACCAGGGACACGAACCCAAGGAGGCGCACCATGAGGACGTCGCTCGCCTGTGCGGCGGTGGTGGCGGTCGTTTCGGCCACGCCGGCCGCCGCGCAGATCATGGAGATGAACGGGAGCTGGGAGCTGAACCCCTCCAAGTCGCTCGGCCCGAGCCCGGCGCAGGAGACGCTCGTCTTCCAGAGCACCCCCGGGACGCAGCGGTACACGATGACCTCACGGAACGCCGACGGAACCCCGGGCCTGACCGAATGGGCGATCGCCTACGACGGCCAGGACCATCCGACCACGACCGGCAACGGAACCACGGCCTCGGTGCGTCGCCTGGACGACAGGAGCGAGTTCGTGGTGAACAAGCGGAACGGCCAGATCACCTCCACCTACACCCGGGTCCTCGTGGACGACGACCGGACCATCATGTCGATCGGGCGGAACGCGGACGGAAACGTCCAGTGGGTGCGGGTTTTCGAGAAAACCTCCCGTTGACACGTTTTTGGGCCGCTCCTAGGTTCCCTTGCTCTAAATCGGCCCGGCCACGAAGGCGGCAACCCGACTCGACGCAATCTCATCCGAGCTGAACTCCTGGCTGGGTGGGGGCGCGTCTTCTTCACTCCTGTACCCAATCGATGCCGACGATCAGCCAGCTCGTGCGCAAGGGCCGCAAGGCGCAGCGGAAGAAGAACAAAGCGCCTGCCCTGCAAAACAACCCGCAGAAGCGGGGTGTGTGCACGCGCGTCTATACCACGACGCCGAAGAAGCCGAACTCCGCCCTCCGCAAGGTGGCGCGCGTTCGTCTCACCAACGGCTTCGAGGTCACGGCATACATCGGGGGTGAAGGCCACAACCTCCAGGAGCACTCCATCGTCCTGATCCGGGGCGGCCGTGTGAAGGACCTTCCGGGCGTTCGCTACCACATCATCCGTGGCACGCTCGACGCGTCGGGCGTGGACGCCCGCCGGCAGGGTCGCTCGAAGTACGGCGCCAAGCGGCCCCGGTAGAGAGCGAGAAGAATCATGAGCCGTCGCTCGCGCGCAGAGGTCAGGGAAACGCCGTCGGATCCGCGGTTCGGATCGCGGACGGTGACGAAGTTCATCAACAGCATGATGGTGGACGGCAAGAAGTCGATCGCCGAGAAGATCTTCTACGACGCCGTGGAGCTGCTCGAGCAGCGCGCGGGCACTCCGGGCATGCAGGTGTTCGAGCAGGCGCTCAACAACGCCAAGCCCGCGCTCGAGGTGAAGAGCCGCCGCGTCGGTGGTGCGACGTATCAGGTTCCGGTCGAAGTGCGGCCCGAGCGGCGGACCGCACTGGCGACTCGTTGGTTGATCTCGTTCTCCCGTGCCCGCTCGGAGAAGACGATGGCCGAGCGTTTGGCGGGGGAGCTCCTCGCCGCGAGTCGCGGCGAAGGCAACACGGTCAAGAAGAAGGAGGACACCCACCGGATGGCAGAGGCGAACAAGGCGTTCGCCCACTACCGCTGGTAGCCAACCGGTAAGGAAACGGAGCCCCCACGAGGCTCCAACAATTTGGGAACGCGATGGCCCCCGACGAAAAATGAGGGCCCTCTCCGATATGGTGAGCGCGGACGACTGTCTGCCGAGGCTTCGGCCCAGCGGCAGCAGCGAGAGTGGCCGCGCTCTTCGTTTGTAGGACCAGGAATCCAGAGCTAGAAGCCAGAGAAAGCGCAGGAATAGATGCCCAGGATCACGCCACTGCCGCAGCTGCGAAACATCGGCATCATGGCGCACATCGATGCCGGTAAGACCACGACCACCGAGCGCATCCTCTACTACACGGGTAGGGTGCATCGGGTGGGCGAGGTCCATGAAGGCACGGCCACGATGGACTGGATGGAGCAGGAGCAGGAGCGTGGCATCACGATCACGTCCGCCGCGACCACGTGTCACTGGACGCGACTCGGCGTAGATCACCGAATCAACATCATCGACACGCCCGGCCACGTGGACTTCACGGCCGAAGTCGAACGGTCACTGCGAGTGCTGGACGGCGCGGTGGCCGTTTTCTGCGCCGTGGGTGGTGTCGAGCCGCAGTCCGAGACGGTGTGGCGTCAGGCCGACCGCTACGGCGTTCCGCGCATCGCGTTCATCAACAAGATGGACCGCATCGGCGCCGACTTCGCCAACGTCGTCGGCATGATGCACGACCGGCTCGGCGCCAACGCCCACCCGGTGCAGTACCCGCTCGGTGAAGGCGAGCTCTTCACGGGCGTCGTGGACATCGTCGAGCGCAAGGCGATCATCTACGAGGACGAGATGGGCGCGAAGACGTCCGTGGGCGAAGTGCCCGACGGGCTGAAGGACAAGATCGAGGAGCTGCGCCACCAGCTGCTCGAGGCCGCGGTCGAGCACGACGACGTCCTCATCGAGAAGTACCTGGGCGGTGCCGAGCTGACGAACGAGGAGCTCCGCCACGCCATCCGCGCCGCGACCATCAAGGGCGCGATCTTCCCCGTCTTCTGCGGCTCGGCGTTCAAGAACAAGGGCGTCCAGACGCTGCTCGACGGCGTCATCGACTTCCTGCCTTCGCCGGTGGACATCCCGCCGATCCAGGGGCACCTGCCGCACAAGGACGAGACGTTCGCGACGCGCGAGGCGAGCGACGACGCGCCCTTCTCGGCGCTCGCGTTCAAGATCATGACGGACCCGTACGTCGGTAAGCTGACGTTCTTCCGCGTGTACTCGGGCTCGCTCCCCTCGGGCAGCTACATCTACAACGCCACGAAGGATCGTCGCGAGCGCATCGGCCGCATCCTGCAGATGCACGCCAACAAGCGCGAGGAGCGCGAGGAAGTGTTCGCGGGCGACATCGCCGCGGCCATCGGGCTCAAGGACACGAAGACCGGCGACACGCTGTGCGTCGAGGACGATCCGATCATCCTCGAGGCGATGAAGTTCCCCGAGCCCGTCATCGCGGTCGCCATCGAGCCCAAGACGAAGGCCGACCAGGACAAGCTCGGCACCGGTCTGTCCAAGCTCGCGGACGAGGATCCCACGTTCCGCGTCAACACGGACCCCGAGACGAGCCAGACGATCATCTCCGGGATGGGCGAGCTGCACCTCGAGATCATCGTCGACCGACTCAAGCGCGAGTTCGGCGTGGAGGCCAACATCGGCCGCCCGCAGGTCGCCTATCGCGAGACGATCCGCAACCGCGTCGAGGACGTGGAAGGAAAGTTCGTCCGGCAGACCGGCGGCCGCGGCCAGTACGGGCACGTGGTGATCAACATCGAGCCCGGTGCGCCGGGCAGCGGCTTCGTCTTCGAAGACAAGGTCGTGGGCGGCGTGATCCCGCGTGAGTACATCGGTGCCGTCGAGGCCGGCGTGCGCGGCGCGCTCGATTCAGGCGTGCTCGCGGGCTATCCGATCATCGACCTGAAGGTCGAGCTGATCGACGGCTCGTACCACGACGTCGACTCGAGCGAGATGGCGTTCAAGATCGCGGGCTCGATGGCGCTCAAGGAGGGCGTGCGGCGCGCGAAGCCCGTGCTCCTCGAGCCGATCATGGACGTCGAGGTCGTGACGCCCGCGGACTACATGGGCGACATCATCGGCGATCTGTCGGCGCGCCGAGGGAAGGTGGGTGGCATGACCGAGCGAGCGGGCGCCCGTGTGATCGGCGCGTCGGTTCCTCTCGGCGAGATGTTCGGGTACTCGACGACCCTCCGCTCGATGAGCCAGGGACGCGCCGTGTACACGATGCAGTTCGCGCACTACGACGAAGTGCCGAAGTCCAAAGCGGACGAGATCATCTCCGCCAACGGCAACTGATCAGAGGAATAGAGGACATGGCCAAGGGGAAGTTCGAGCGGAAGAAGCCGCACGTGAACGTGGGCACGATCGGACACGTGGACCACGGAAAGACGACGTTGACGGCGGCGATCACGTTCACACAGGCGAAGA
>JBFXDG010000028.1:0-24664 GCA_050181335.1 Gemmatimonadales bacterium
CGGAGTGCGTCGGGAACCCCTCCGAGCAGCGGATATATCGCCAGCACGATGGGAATGGCACCCTTGAGGCCGGCCCAACCGAGGAAGAGAAGCTCGCGCCGGGCGAATCCGAAGGGCGCAAGCGTGAGGAAGACCGTCACCGGGCGAGCGACGAAGATCAGCGCGACGGCCACGAGGGTTCCCTGAACGGCCATTTCCAGGATCCTCGACGGAGTGGCCAGCAGGCCCAACGTGATGAACATGACGATCTGGGCCAGCCAAGCGATCCCGTCGTGCGCCTGCATCACGCCCCGCTTGAAGACCAAGGGGCTGTTGCCCATCACGATGCCCGCCAGGTAAACGGACAGGAACCCGCTCCCCCCCAGGTACGCAGGGAGACCGTAGGCAAGAAGTGCGAACGCGATCGTCAGGGCTGGATAGAGCCCCGCAACGTCGAGCCGGACACGGTTCACCGTTGCCGAGCCGAGCCAGCCGATGGCAAGCCCGCCCACGGCTCCGACGAGTGCCTGACGCAGGAAGAACGTGAGCACCGACCATCCCGGCTCGATGGCGCCCGTCAGGTACGAGACGATCCCGAGCGTGAGCAGGACGGCCATCGGGTCGTTCGAACCGGACTCCACCTCCAGGGTGGCCGCGATGCGCCCTCGCAAGGCCAGACCTTGTCCTCGGAGTATCGCGAACACGGCCGCCGCATCGGTCGACCCGACGATGCTCCCGAGCAGGAGGCCACTGATCAGCGGCAGTCCGAACAGCCAGGAAGCGAATGCGCCGGTGAGACCGGCGGTGAGCAGGACGCCGAGGGTCGACAGTACGAGTGCCGGACGCCAGGCGATTCGCACGGAGTCCAGGGGCGTCCGCAACCCTCCGTCGAACAGGATCAACAGGAGGGCGACCGTCCCGGCCGCGTGCGCCAGCGCGAAGTCGTCGAACGAGAGTCCCAGCGGCCCCTCCTCGCCGGCCAGCATGCCGACCGTCATAAAGACGACGAGCGTGGGTATGCCCACGCGAGCAGACAGCTTGCTCGAGAAGATTGCGGCGAGTAGGAGAACCGCCCCGAGCAGGATCAGCGCGTCGATTCGGGCCATGGCCGTCGAAGAGTTACCGGAGGCTCCCGAGTGCCGAGCAAGATGGCCATGCTTTCGATCTCGCGAGGCCTCGTCCTACGAACGCGGAGGAGCACTACGCGACTGCTGTGACCAAGGATCTTGTGTACTTCGAGGCAAAGGACGAGCTCCGAGTACGGCTGCTGGCCATCGCTGCCGAGACTACCGCCGTGAGCTACCTTAAGCAGGATAGCAGGCGCGCAGACGCCACATCCGTTCAGGACGATGGCCGGAGGACCTAACGTCACTAAGACAAGCCCGAGCCATGGGCCTGAGAGGTAAACCCGCAGGGGGCGAGCTCGCCCGTCTTTGCTGGGCGACACGACGTCTGGCGAGTTGGTCGAGTCCTTTTTGCGTCCACCCAAGGGATGTAAAGGAGCACCTTCATGTCTACTGCGAACAAGCCTCACGACACGGAGATCGTCGTGAGGGGCTCAGGAGACGGCTTCGCCCAGGAGATGTCGGCACGCGCGCATCGTCTGCTCGCAGACGAACCCATGACACACGGCGGCACTGACACGGGCCCGACCCCGTAGGAGTTCCTGCTGGCTGCGTTAGGCAGCTGTGCGTCCATGACGGTGGCGCTTTATGCGCGACGCAAGGCCTGGGCGCTCGAGGAAGTGACCATTAGGCTCAGGCACGACAGGGTCCACGCAAGTGACTGCGCCGAGTGCGATACGAAGCAGGGGTGGCTGGATCAGGTGCAATGGTCGGTGAAGCTATCCGGAGCGCTCACCGACGAGCAACGGGCGAGGTTGCTGGAGATCACTCAGATGTGTCCGGTCCACCGCACGCTCCGCTCGGAGATCCGGATCCTGCCTCCAGGCAGCGGTTGATTGCGGATGCACGCATTTCCGGCGTCCTCCTAGCGCGTCCGGTCACTCGACGTTCGGCGACCCCGGGCCGGGTCGTGGAGGAACGATGAGGACGTCACACCTCGCGGCGCGGAGCACGTCCCCTGCAACTGTCCCCAGAAAGGCGAATGCGGACCCCCTCCGTGCCTGGGTGCCGAGAACGAGCAAGTCGGCCTTGATCGACTCCGCTGCGTTGGTGACGGCGAGGCGCGGGGCGCCGTAGCGAAGGTAGGTCTTCCAGCGTGGCCCATCCTCCGGCCGGACGTTCGACTCGGCGAGCGCCGCGTCGAGGAGCGTCGTCAGATTCTTGGTGGCCTGGCGCCTCTGGTCTTCTCTCGCCACGTCGAGCTCGTCCGGAGAGAGGCTCGGATAGTATCTCCCGAGGTGTGGCACCGTATACGCATGGATGACCGCGACTCGAGGCTGTGGCTCGGTGAGCATGAGGAGCATAATACGGATCGACTCCCGGGCCGCCTGATCGAGGTCGAGCGCGATCGCGGGGCGCTTGTAGGCGGTGCGCGGACGCAAGCGAACCACCAGCACCGGCCGCTGTGCCCGTCGAACGACTCGCTCGGCGTTGGAACCGAGAAACGCATCGCGGAGCCGACGTCCGCCACCACGGCCCATGACGATCAACTCCGGCGCCCCTGCGGTGGCGTGGGCGTGGATCTCGTCCGCGATCGTACCCGGCCTCACGAGAGGCTCGACGGTCACACCCATCGGTAGCGACTCGCGTAGGTGGCGCGCCTCGACCGCGAGCGCCTCCCGGGCGTCGCGCTCGGCGCTCCGCCGCTCCCTCGCCGGCAAGCTTCCGGGCACGACGTGCAGGATCGTCACGCGGGCGTCGTCGGCCAGGGGGAGGAGCGCAACGCGGCCTATGATCCTGTCCGACAGCGGATCCAAATCGACGGGAACGAGCACCGACTGGAGTCCGGTGGGCGCGGATGATGCGGCTGGCGGTGAGCTGGTCTTCGCAGCATGTCTTCGCGCCATGTGAGCCCTCGACGTGGAGTGCCGCCCGCCCGCGATAGCAGGGATCCAAGCTTCCCGCTCCACCGCGCCCGTTGTCAATGCTGGATGAGCCTTCGCGCCCCGACGCCCGGTGCATGTGCGAGGTCGCCGCCCACCCGTCACCGGCCACGTTGCTGTCGCACGTTTCCCGCACCGCGATGGGTGCTATCGAGCGGGCGTGCCGACGTTCGAGCAGCTGGAGAGCCTATAGGTCCGGGCTCAGTCGTGACTGTCGGCATCGCTGGCTGGATCTGAAATCCCGATTGTATTCGTGTCCGCGATCACCGCGGTGATTCCTCCGACCCCTTGCGGGCCTCTGCTACCAGACCCCCGCCTCGGACCGTCGCACCGATTATCAGGGCGGCGCTGACGATCACGAGGTTCTTTACGATGTACTGGCCTTCGATGGTGAGCACGAATGGGAAGGCTTCGAACGTGAGCTCCGGGAAGAAGAACATCGGCATGACGGTACCGGGCATTTGCAGGAAGAGCAGGAGAAGCGTCGCACGGAGCGCCCGCCCAGTGAGGAGTCCGAGGCCGATGAGGCTCTCCCAAGCGGCTAGGACAACGAGGGAGGTGCGTGAATCAATGAATCCAAACGTCATGACCTGGATCGTGTCGGCGGCTAGGGTCTCCGCCGAACTGATGCCGGGGAAGAACTTGAGAAAGCCGAACCAGAGGAAGATGATCCCCAGCGACGATCTGAGAATCCAAACGCCGTTGGCAGCCATCCATCGCGTTATCCGGCGGTCGAGGGCGTCGAAGCGCTGGAGTAGGGTTTCCGACATGGTACTCTCAGGCACGAGGGCGGGAGCGGGCGGCTCGACGGCCGGAGCCAGTAGTGCGGACACGGTTTCAGCGTGGCTGCGTCGCGAGGATGCAGCGAAAGAGGCGGCTTCGAGGGCTCCACGTGCAACCTTCCCGGCTGCCTATGCCTGGACCTCTTCCAGGCGAAACGCCGCTGCGATGGCCAACGCCGCCATCAGAGCGAACAGAGCCAACACCATGTCGATGCCCAACCACTGGCCGATGACGCCGAACACGCCGCCGGCTAGAAGGACGACACCGACCACGGAATTGCTGAGGGCCGTGTAGGTGGCCCGCTTGTCGAGGTCAGCCATGTCGATGATGTGAACCGAGCGCCCCAGTCGCACCCCTTGGTGCGCGACAACGAGCACGAACAGCATCACCGGAAGGAAGGGCTTGGAATCCAGCCAGCCGGGTGCGGCCAGCGCCGCGAAGGCGACAACACCGTTCACCAGCGCCGCGAGCGCTGCCGAAGCCATCAGCGCTTTTCGACTCGATCGGTCCGCGAGCCATCCCCACACGTAGGCGCTCGACAGGCTCGCTGCCGCCGACGCCATCATAAAGGGGCCGAGCGCGCCCAGGCCGCCGGGTTCGACGTCAGCGCTGAGTGCGATGTAGAACGGCGGAGCGAGCGCGGTCGACAGCAGCAGGATGCGTGTCTCGATCAGCCGCCGCAGCCGCATGTCGCTGCGCAACAGTGTGAGTTGCGCGACCACCGTGCTCAGGCCATCGACAGCGCCTTCAGTCGCACCGGGGTACTCGCGGATCGCTTCGAACACAAGCGCGGCAAGCAGCCAGGCCGCAGCGCCGAAGATGACCATGCCGGCGACGACCGGTACGCTCAGCGGCAGCCACGCGGCCGAAAACGCCACTGCCAGCAGCAGCGTCACGGCGGCGGCGACGCTGCTCGCGATTCCGCTCACCGAACCGCGCCGGCCCCTGTCGACCGTCTTCGCGAGGACGTCCTTGTGACTGATCGAGCACAGGCTTCGGCCGAGTGCGAACGTGGCGATGAGCGCGATCGCGAAGATACCGGCGATTTGGCCCGGGAAAGTCAGCGCGACCAGGCCGATGCCGATGATCGTCGCACCCTGCACGACACAACCCACGACATAGAAATGCTTGCGAACCGGGCGCTGCCGTATGCGCGCCGAGATCAGCAGTTGCGGTAGCATCGCGAGTGACTCGCGCACCGGTACGAGCAGGCCGATCGCCCAGGTCGGCGCGCCGATCGCGTCGAGCAGCCAGGCGAGCACCACCTTGGCGTCGGCAAGTCCTTCGCCGGCCTTCGTGACGCTGAGCGATACGACGTGTAGCGCGAAGTTGCGGGGTTGCTCCCGACACGCGGATTCCGGGAGATCGCGACAGACCTGCGCCAGTTCATCCTCGCTGAGCTGCAAACCATACAGGTGACTGGCGTCGCTCATCATAGACCGTAAGTCTCGGCAGCGCCGGTTTGCGCCGGCATCCGTTCGGTCGGCACGACGATCACCTCCCTGCGGCGCCTGAGGATGAGCTCGCCGAGTACGTCGGCGAGTTGCGAGTTGCTCGATCGCCGTCTGGGCTCGTGCCGCTCGCGATGGTGATGCGGCCCGCAATCAATCGATCGGCCTCGATCCGTAGCGTCGGCGCACCATCTGACAAGGCGTGAGGTGTACGTCGCTGGCCTCACTGACGCATGCCGCTGGCGCAGCGACGTTTCACGCCCGCAACAGCTGGCGCAGCACCATGTGGAGAATACCGCCGTGGCGGAAGTACTCGACCTCGGCCCGCGCATCGATCCGGACGATCGCATCGAACGTCTTCTGCGATCCGTCTTGGCGTGTCACGGCCACCCTGGCGAGCTGCCGCGGCTCGATGCTGCCTGCGATGCCGGTGATGGTGAAGCTCTCGCTTCCGTCGAGCCCGAGCGACCTCGCCGAGTCGCCTTGCGTGAACTGTAAAGGCAGCACGCCCATACAGACGAGGTTGCTGCGGTGGATGCGTTCGTAGCTCTGGGCGATGATCGCCTTGATGCCGAGCAGGGCCGAGCCCTTGGCGGCCCAGTCGCGAGAACTACCCGAACCGTACTCGCGTCCGGCGACGACGACGAGCGGCGTAGCTTCCTGCTGGTAGCGCATCGCGGCGTCGAAGATGCTCATCCTCTCGCCGCTCGGCACATGCTTTGTGAAGGGGCCTTCAACGCCGGGCACCATCTGATTGCGCAGCCGGATGTTGCCGAACGTGCCGCGCATCATGACTTCGTGATTGCCACGGCGTGAGCCGAAGCTGTTGAACTCGGCGTGCGCCACGCCGTGTCCGACGAGGTACCTGCCGGCTGGGGAATTGGCGCTGATCGCACCTGCCGGCGAGATGTGGTCGGTCGTGATCGAATCGCCAAGCACCGCCAGCACGCGCGCGCCTTCGATGTCGGTAAGCGCTGCCGGCTCGGGCGCGAAATCGATGAAGAAGGGCGGCTCGCGGACATAGGTCGAATCGGCAGCCCACTCGAACATGTTTCCCGTCGGCGCCGGCATGCTCTTCCACTTGTCGTCGCCTTCGAAGATGCGGCCGTACTCCTTGTCGAACTGCTCTGGCGCAACCGACGAGGTAACCAACGTCTCGACCTCCCCGGCGGTGGGCCAGAGATCCTTCAGCAGCACCGGCCTGCCGTGCTTGTCGTTGCCGAGTGGGTCCGCGGCCATGTCGCACAACACCGTGCCGGCGAGCGCGTAGGCGACAACAAGCGGCGGCGAGGCAAGGTAGCTCGCCTTCACCTGGGCGTGGATGCGGCCCTCGAAGTTTCGGTTGCCCGACAGCACGGCCGCCACTGCAAGATCCTTCGTGACAACGGCCTTGGCCACTTCTTCGGGCAACGGCCCCGAGTTGCCGATGCACGTCGTGCAACCGTAGCCGACGAGGTCGAAGCCGAGCGTTTCCAAGTACGGCGTCAGCCCGGCCTTGTCGAGGTAGTCGGTGACCACGCGCGATCCCGGGGCGAGCGAGGTCTTCACCCAGGGTCGTACCTGCAGCCCGGCTTCGACTGCCTTCTTCGCGAGTAGCCCGGCTGCGATCATCACCGAGGGGTTCGAGGTGTTGGTGCAGCTCGTGATCGCGGCGATAACGACCGATCCATGCGTCACCGACGCCGCCGCTTCCGGCTCCTCCAAGCGCTCCGGCGGGGCCATGAGGATCTCGCCCGCCTCGGTGTCCCGCTCATCGTCGAGCCGGGAGATCTGCTTCGCGGCGACCTCGGGCGCTGCACCCTCGATCCCAGCCCTGAACGACTGTGCGACGCCGGACAGGGCGACGCGATCCTGCGGTCGCTTCGGCCCAGCCATGCTCGGTTCGACCTTGCTCAAATCGAGGTCGAGCACCTCGTTGAAGTCCGGCTCGGCGTCCGCGTCGGTCCGGAACAGGCCCTGTTCACGCGTATAACGCTCGACCAGATCGACACTCGCGCCACGCCCGGTCAGGCGCAGGTACTCCAGGGTGTTCGCATCGACCGGGAACAGCGTCGCCGTCGCGCCGCCTTCCGGCGACATGTTCGCGAGCGTCGCACGGTCGGCAAGCGAGAGGCTGCTCAGGCCGGAGCCGAAGAACTCGACGAACTTGCCAACAACGCCGTGCTCCCTGAGCAGCTGCGTCAAAGTCAGCACGAGATCGGTCGCCGTGCTACCGGGCGGCAGCTGCCCGCGTGTGCGCACGCCGACGACGACGGGCTTCGGCAGGAACATGGGCTGGCCGAGCATCGCCGCTTCGGCCTCGATGCCGCCGACACCCCAGCCCAGCACCCCCAGGCCGTTGATCATAGGTGTGTGCGAATCGGTACCGACAACGGTGTCGGGAAAGAGCCAGCCGTCGCGCTGGATGACGACACGACCGAGGTACTCGAGGTTGACCTGATGGCAGATGCCCATGCCGGGCGGCACGACGCGAAAGTCCTCGAATGCCTGCTGCGCCCAGTTGAGGAGCGCATAGCGTTCACGGTTGCGCCTGTACTCCCAATCCAGGTTGGCGGCGTAGGCGTCTGGGCTGCCGAAGCGATCGACCTGCACCGAATGGTCGATGACCAGGTCGACTGGCACGAACGGGTTGACCCGCTGCGGGTCGCCACCTGAACGCGCCACCGCACTGCGCAACGCGGCGAGATCGACGACCGCCGGAACGCCGGTGAAGTCCTGCATCAACACCCGTGCCGGCATGAACGCGAGCGCCGCTTCTTCGCCGTGAGGCCAGCGCGCCAGCGATTCGACGTCGGCTGGCGACACGTCACGCCCGCCGACACGGCGCGCGATGTTCTCGAGCAGTATTTTGACGGTATGCGGCAGCCGTTCCACCTCCGCTCCGGTCTTGGCCGCGAGTTTGGCCAGACTGATGAAGCGGGCACTTCCGGACGATGTTGCCAGAGTCGCGATGCTGGCGAGCTCATTCATGCTTCGATCCTCCGTCGAACGGACGAGAACGCCGCTCTCTCCGGTCCAGACAGTAGTGCGCGAGGCTTCGCCGGCCGTAGAGTCTGGCTCCAGCGGCACCGAATGGGTGCAGCAGGTCAGTTGACCAATACGATCGTGCCCTTCCCCCAAGCCGCAACTTTCTGTGATACGCTTCCAGTCAGTAGGCCCTTGAGACTGCCCATCCCACGCCGACCGAGAACGACGACGTCAAACCCACCCCGATACGCCTGATCAAGAATCACGGTTGCCGGGTCACCGTCGTGGAGCGACGTGGCCACGTCCTGAACGCCGGCTGTCTGCGCTTCGGACTTGGCCCGCGCCAGGAGGTCGATTCCCTCGACTTCCCCGGATTGCGACAGCTCCCTTTTGACGTTCGCGATCGAAACCAGGTTCGGGTCTGGGGCCGCCTCCAAGGAGGCGAGGTATCGCTTCAATTGCTCTCGGCCTAGCACTTTGTCCAAGACGTGTAGGAGCGTGACGGATGCGCCGAACTTGGTTCCCAACTCGGTGGCGAAGGTCGCCGCCCGGGCGGAGTGCTCCGAGTGATCGATCGCGACGAGGATACGGGTGATCATCGAGAGGTCCTCGATTCTGGGGTCACGACACGGAAGATCCCTACAGCAAGGGTGAGAGTGTCCGCGCCGCCGCGTCTCGAAGTCTCACCGGTAGCATTCGGCCGCGGATATGCTGGATCGTGACCCTCTTGGATCGCTCCAGAGTGGCGCGCACTTCGGCAGCGGCCTGAGTAGCCAACTCCCTATCATAGGCCTCGAGATTGAACTCGAAGTTCAAGCGTAGGCTCCTGGCGTCCCAGTTGGCGGAGCCGACCAGTAGCCAGACACCGTCCACCAACATGAGCTTGGAGTGATCGAACGGGGCGGGCGACAGCCATATCTTGCAGCCCGCTTCGAGCAGCTGCCACCACAGCGCGGTCGAGGCCCATTGGACGAGCGCGAGGTTCCCTTTCTCGGGAAGGAGGATCGTGACATCGACACCCCGCATCGCGGCCACCTTCAACGCCGAGATGAGGGATGCGTCGGGCAAGAAATAGGGAGTCACGACGGTGATCGAGAAACGTGCAGTCCCGATCGCACCGAGTAGCGTCCAGCGCAGTTTGTGGAGATCGCCGTCCGGCCCGTCGGACACTCCGCGCGCCAGGATCGGCCCGTCGGTAGGGAGCGCCGGAAACCAGTCTTCACCCTCTAGCAGCTCGCCCGTGCAGAAAGCCCAGTCGGTGACGAAGGCTTCTTGCAGGTGGGCGACACAGGGCCCTGTGACGCGAAAATGGAGGTCGCGAGTCCGACCATCGGTGTCGGCCTCGAACAGGTTGTCATCTCGGATGTTCATTCCACCGGTGAACCCAGTCTCGCCGTCGACTACGAGAATCTTGCGGTGGTTCCGCAGATTGGCGTAGGGCAGGCGCCACGGCATGAGCGTGGGTAGGAACGAGGCGAACCGGATCCCCCTCCTAGCGAGTGCGCGGGTGACGGGCGGCCAGCTGTACCGACGACCGATATCGTCCACGAGCACGCGCACTTGAACACTTCGTGACTTGGCAGCCACTAGGGCTTCCACGAAGGGCCGGCCGGCCCGGTCGTCACTGAAGATGTAGCTGGACAGGCCAACCGACCGACGCGCGCCCGCGATCGCCTCGAGCATCGCCGGGTACGCCTCGTCGCCGTTGCTCAGCAGCCGGATACGGTTGCCATGGAGCAGCGGACGCTGCGTGACTCGCGTAACCAGTGTGACCAGACTCTGCAAGTGAGCGTTTTCAACGCCGAGAGTCTCACGGAGGGTCGCTGCCGGGCAGGCGCCGCCGGCCGGAGAGATCTCCGGTAGACTTTGGTCCGAACGCAGAGAATGCGCGCGCCGTTGGATGCGATTGACCCCCAGGGTCGCGTACAACCCTGCCCCGACGAACGGCGCCAGCCAGATGAGAGCAACCCAGCTCGTGCTTTCCCTCTTGTTGAGGAGTGCGTGCCCCGAAGCCACGGCACTGATGAGCATCTGTACGCTCACGACTACGAACGGCCAGTGCTCCGACGCTTGCTGCAACATGCGATTAGTGTTGACCTCGTGCTGAGGCGGTTCCGCGCGATGCTGATCCCTTCACCGCGCCTCCGGCTTCGTGTCGATTGATCGGCTCCTCATGATGGGATAGCATCTCGTGCGTCGTCCCGGAAGACCACCGACCGACGGCAGGCACATGAGTGCATTCGCTCTCTTCTGCATCTCCCTCTTCTCGGTCGTGAATCCCGTCTCGGCGATCCCGACATTCATCGGCCTCACCGCCGACCTGCCCGAGCCGATGAAGCGGAAGTCGATCAACCGGACTGCCACGGCGGTCTTCACTATCTTGGCGGCTTCGTACCTGACGGGAGAGGGGCTCCTGCGCTTCTTCTCGATAGGGGTCCCGTCTCTGCAAGTGGCTGGTGGGGTCGTGATCATGGCCATGGCCTGGTCCATGCTCCACGGAAGAGTCAGCGCCACCAAGCAGACGCAGGACGAGGTGCTCGAGAGCGCGGGGCGTACGGAGGTCGCGATCGTACCGATGGCGATGCCGCTTCTCTCGGGGCCGGTGTCCATCAGCCTCATGATCATCGTCGCGGGCCGGACCACCGGTGTCATCAATCACGCGCTGGTGCTCCTGGCAGCGCTTCTCGTCTCGTTGTTCACCTGGGTCATCCTCCTGTCTGCGGGTCCCATCACGCGTGGGCTGGGCACGACGGGCATGAGGGTGGCGACGCGTATCATGGGCCTGCCCGCGGACGAGGCTCAGCCAGCGGCGATGAGTCACCTTGGGTGTTCCCCGCCCCGGAGGATTCTACGGAGCCCATGTCGAGGCACCTGGCAAGGGACTGGTGGCAGCGTGCGGAGGCGGCCGCAGAAATCGTCCGCGTGCCAGGGCGCGGCTGGCACTCCATCCGGCGGAAGTTCGCGACGGAGTTGAAAGGCGCAAGCCTGAAGGACCTCTGCGCGCTCGGGGGCTGGAAGGATCACAACACGATCCTCGAGTGCTACCAGCAGCCGGACCCCGACACGATGCGCGTCGCCCTGGAGAGCCGGGGCACGCTGCGCTCGGTCCGCGCCAGTTGAAACGAACTGGCACCAGGAACTGGCACCGACTTCCGCGTCCCGAGAAGCCAACGGCGCCGCAAGGCCCATATTTGCCTTGCGGCGCCTCACGTTTGGTAATAATGCGCCCGGCTGGATTCGAACCAGCGACCTCATGCTCCGGAGGCATGCGCTCTATCCATCTGAGCTACGGGCGCCCGGTGGAGCCGCGAAAGGTAGTCCCAGCGCGGACGGGCTGGTAGGCGGACAGCTTCCAAGGAGACCCTATGGGCAGGCCGGGTACGTGCCGCTCCCCGTGATCGGTCCGCCGCCGGCGTCGGTGCACCCGCCGCTCGCCACGAGCGTGCCGTCGACGACCGTCGTGCCGGCACTCAGGGTCAGGAGACCCGTGACGGTCATCGTCCGCCCGCTCGAGACCGTGAGCACGTCATTCTGATTCAGGGCACCCGACACGGTCAGCCCCCAATCGACGAGGAACGTATCCAGGTTGTCGATCAGAGCGGCCGAGATCGTCCGACTCCCGCCCGTGATCGGCGCCAGGATCGCCAACGTGCCCGTGTTCACCAGGGTCCCGGTCGTCACGTTCAGCGTGGCGCTGTAGCCCTGCGTCGCGTTCGTCAGCTCGATCGTCCCCGCGTTCGTGAACCCGTTCGCCACGGTCAGCGTCGAGTTCCCCGCCAGCCCGCCCACGCGCAGCACCGACCCCGTCGCCATCGTCAGCGCACCGTTGAACTCGGTCGTGCCCGTCTGCTGAATCGTCCCGCCCGACTGGAGCACGATCGGGTCGGAGATCGTGGTGAAGCCCACCAGCTGCAGCGTCTCGTTGCTCGGGACCGTGATGCCGCCCGGGATCGTGACGCCGTTCGCGACCTGCAGGGGCGTCGTCACGGTCGCTGTCGTCAACTGCGCCGCCGTGCTGCCAGCGAGGTAGAGCGTACCCGCGCCGCTCACCAGCCCCTGATCCAAGTCCACGGACCCGCCGGTCAGCGTCAGCGTCCGGTTGTTCGCGACGTTGATGGTTCCGTTGTTCGTGAAGCTCCCGGCGAACGTGCCCGACGACATCGTCACCGTCAGATTCGCCACGCTCACGTCGATCGTCGAGTTGTTCACGTGCGCCGCCGCGCCGGTGCGGAAGAGATTCAGCGGCCAGCTCAGGGTCAGCGTGCCCTGGTTGTCGAGCTCCGCACCCAGCGTGCGCGTCCCGCCCGTGATCGGCGCCAGCACCGCGAGCGTCCCCGTGTTCACCAGCGTGCCCGTCGTCACGTTCAGCGTCGCGCTGTAGCCCGCCGACACGTTCGTCAGCTCGATCGTCCCCGCGTTCGTGAACCCACTCGCCACGTTCAGCACCGAGTTCCCCGCGATCCCGCCCACCCGCAGCAGAGAGCCGCCCGCCATCGTCAGCGCTCCGTTGAACCCGACCGTGCCCGTCTGCAGCACCGTACCGCCGTTCTCGATCGTGATCGGATCCGCGAGCACCGTGCTCCCCAGCAGACGCAGCGTCTCACCGCTCGGCACCGTGATCCCGCCCGGCACCGACACGCCGCTCCGGATGATCAGCGGCGTCGTCACCGTCCCCGTCGTGAACTGGAACGTCGCCCCAGATCCCACGTCGAGCGTGCCCGCGCCACTCACCGACCCCTGCGTCACGTCCAGCGTCCCGCCGTTCACCGTCCACGTCAGTCCGCCCGCCACCGTCACCGAGCCCGTGCTCGTGTTCGTGAAGCTCCCGCCCGCCGTCTGCGTCACCGTCAGGTCCTGCGTCCCCACGTCGATCGCCACGCTGTTCACGTGCGCCGCGCCCGTACGGCTGATCGTCAGCGGCCAGCTCACCGTCAGCGTGCCCTGGTTGTCCAGCTCGGCGCCCAGCGTGCGGTTGCCGCCCGCGATCGGCGCCACGCTCGCCAACGTCCCCGTGTTCACCAGCGTGCCCGTCGTCACGTTCAGCGTCGCGCTGTAGCCCGCCGACACGTTCGTCAGCTCGATCGTCCCCGCGTTCGTGAACCCACTCGCCACGTTCAGCACCGAGTTCCCCGCGATCCCGCCCACCCGCAGCAGAGAGCCGCCCGCCATCGTCAGCGCTCCGTTGAACCCGACCGTGCCCGTCTGCAGCACCGTACCGCCGTTCTCGATCGTGATCGGATCCGCGAGCACCGTGCTCCCCAGCAGACGCAGCGTCTCACCGCTCGGCACCGTGATCCCGCCCGGCACCGACACGCCGCTCCGGATGATCAGCGGCGTCGTCACCGTCCCCGTCGTGAACTGGAACGTCGCCCCAGATCCCACGTCGAGCGTGCCCGCGCCACTCACCGACCCCTGCGTCACGTCCAGCGTCCCGCCGTTCACCGTCCACGTCAGTCCGCCCGCCACCGTCACCGAGCCCGTGCTCGTGTTCGTGAAGCTCCCGCCCGCCGTCTGCGTCACCGTCAGGTCCTGCGTCCCCACGTCGATCGCCACGCTGTTCACGTGCGCCGCGCCCGTACGGCTGATCGTCAGCGGCCAGCTCACCGTCAGCGTGCCCTGGTTGTCCAGCTCGGCGCCCAGCGTGCGGTTGCCGCCCGCGATCGGCGCCACGCTCGCCAACGTCCCCGTGTTCACCAGCGTGCCCGTCGTCACGTTCAGCGTCGCGCTGTAGCCCGCCGACACGTTCGTCAGCTCGATCGTCCCCGCATTCGTGAACCCACTCGCCACGTTCAGCACCGAGTTCCCCGCGATCCCGCCCACCCGCAGCAGAGAGCCGCCCACCATCGTCAGCGCTCCGTTGAACGCCACTGTGCCACCCACGTCGATCGTGCCCAGGTTCGTGATCGGCACGCTCCACGTGCCCGCCGACGACGCGATCGCGCCTTGGTTCGTGAGGCTTCCGGTCCCGTTCACCGTGCTCGAGGTGAGCGCGAGCCGGCCCGAGGGGCGCACGTCGCTCACTCCGGCCAGCGTCACCGTGCGGAACGCTCCCGACAGCGTCTGGGTTCCGCTCGCGCCTCCGAGCGTGAGGCTCCCGACGGTCGCGTTCACGTCGAGCGTGACCGTATACGTCCCCGCGAGGTCGATCACCACCGAGTCGGCGGCCGTGGGCGCCACCCCCATGCTCCAGTTCGCGCCGTCGCTCCAGTTGCCGCCCAGGACGTTCGTCCAGGCGTTCATGATCGGCGGCACCGACCCGGCCGTCGCCACCAGGTAGAGCGTATCCGGCGCCACGCCCACGTTGTTCGTCCACACCGTGTCCAGCGTGACACCCGCGAACGTCGGGAGGCTCACGCTCGCGAAGTTGCCGAGCCGCTCGCGGAAGGTCAGGACGGTGAGCGTGTCGCCGGGCGCCGGCGTGAAGCCCGGCGCGGTGACCGCGAGGCCGCCCGTCGGCAGACCTTGATTCAGGTTGAGGATCAGATCGGAGCTGATCGTGAGGACGTCGTGCCCCGTCCCGGGCGTGGTGCCCTCGAGCTCGATCGCGATGACGCCGGTCGGACCCATGGGAACCGAGCCCTGCCACGCGAGCGCTCCGGGCGAGAGTCCGGGCGCGATGACCCCGCTGTTGATGCCGGTCGGGTCGGGGAGCGATCCGCCGGGCACGAACTGCATCGTGCCGGTTCCGCTCAGGACGCCCGTCACATCGTTGATGACCGTCGCGGCCGCGGCGCTCGACAGGTTGGTGACGGAGAGCGTCGCGGTCGCGCCGATCGTCACCGTGCCCGTGTTCGTGAACGTCGGGGATGCGCCGCCGAGCTCCATGGCGAGTGATCCCCCTGCGGCGATCTCGACGAGACCGGCGTTCACGTGGTCGGCGTCCACGAGCGATCCGCCGGGCGTCTGGCGCTGGAGGATCGACGGCGCTGCGACGTAGACGTCGCCCTCGTTCACAAGCAACCCGTTGAACGTGCGCGGCGCCCCCGGAGCGAAGGTCAGCGTCGCGCCCGCTCGGTTGACGAACCTGTCGTCGTTCGCCCCGGGCCCGAAGCGCACGTCGGAGGAGCCGATGAGTGCGATCGAGCCGAAGTTCTCGACCTCGGTCGTTTCGAAGAACGCGCCGGTCCCGGTCCCCTCGACGACGACGCTGCCGCTGGCGGCGACGATCAACGAGTCGGCAGTGATCACTTCGGGACCCGTGGCGTAGAGCCCACCCTGGACCTCGAGCGTGGACCACACCGAGACGGGTGCCTGTCCGGAGAGGAGGAGTAGGCTCGAGGCGGGCCCGATCGTGACGCGTCGCGTTCCCGAGACGTCGAGCTCGACACCGTCGAGCGTCAGGTTCGGCCCATCCAGCACGAGATCGGCGTACATGAGGAGGCGCGACCCCAACTGGAACAGGAGGGAGCCGGTGCCCGTGATCGCGCCGCCGGCGAATTCGAGATCGGCGAAGGGGTCGAACCCCAGGACCGCGCCCGCTGCGACCGTGATCGTGCCCTCGTTGTACAGGTACGAGAACCCGCTCGGGTCGATGAGCGTCAACACGCCGGACGCGACCGTCCAATCTCCGTAGCTCTCGAAGCCCGCGTCGATCGTCGCCACACCCGTCGTGTAGACGGCGCCGTAGCTCGAGGCTTCCCGCACGACGAGCGAGCCGCTCGCGATCTCGAGCCTTCCGAGCGGCTGGATCACGAGGCCGGCGACCGGGTCGGTGATCGTGAGCGTGTGGTCGCCCACGTTCAAGTTGATCACGTCCGACGTTCCGCCGATCTCGAGGTGCGCCACGGTCGCGTCGACGTCGAGCGTCACCGCGTAGTCGACGCCCTGATTCAGGTAGACCGTATCCGTGGCGAGTGGCACACGCGCGGGAGTCCAGTTCGCGGGATCGCTCCACACGCCCCCGCTTCCGCGCGTCCACGTGACGCCCGCGCCGGGAGCCACCGGCGTGGTGACCCGCACCACGGCCTCGTCGCTCACGCCCTGACTCGTGGCGCGGACCCGCGTGGTGCCCGGCGCGAGGCCGAGCACGACGCCCGCCTGATCGACGACGGCCACGGCAGAGTCGAGCGTCTCCCAGAGGACGGGGGGCCCTGTCAGAGCGACGCCGCGGGCATCCCGGAGCACGACCGAGTATGGGCGCGTCGCGTCGACCTGTACGTCGGCGCTGTCGGGCGAAACGAGCACGGAGGCGACCGCAGCCGGAACGACCACGATCTGCACCGTGTCCGCGAACGCACCCGAGCTCGCCACGATCTCGGTGAGGCCCTGGTTCACGCCCGTCGCCACGGAATCGACCACGTCGACGACGAACGACGAGAGGGAGGTCCAGTAGACCTCCGCCGCCACCGCGGCCGACGTCGTCACCGTCGCGCCCAGGACCGCGCTCTCCCCCACCTCCAGCGTGTCCGGCGCCTGCGTGATCGACACCCCGGTGACCGACAGGTTCGAAGGAGGCCCGCGCACGATGTCGACGTCCACGTTCGGCGCGACCGTCCCGGACGCGAGGCTGAGCGGCGCGCTGCGCCCACTGAACTGCACGGCCTCCGTCCCATCCGTCGCGACGTTGAGGAGGTAGAGCAGCACGACGACCTCGGTCGCCTGGTCCCCTGCCGGCACGGCGAGGTCGAGCGCCCAGGTCGCGTCGCTCGGCGAGACGTCGAAGCGCAGGTCCGCCAGCACCGCGCTGTCCGAGGTGCGCGTGACGACCGCTCGGACCCGGTTCACCGGGAGCGCCGTCCCGTCCGCCGCCGAGGGGATGAGCGCCGGCTGGAGCGCGAGGCCGATGAGCGCTTCTCCGCCCGGTCCCGTCGGCCCCTCGCGGGACACGCACGAGACGAGGAGGAGGCCCGGCGTGAGCAGGAGGAGGAGCACACGGCGCGCGAGGTGCATGCGAGGGGGCCTGGAATTCTCGGGAGGGGGGGACGTCCGCCGGCGCGCGCGCCGATCCTCTACGATGCAGCCGACCCCGCCGCCACCGCCACAGGTCCGTGCCACGAAAAGGTCGGCGCCCGCCGCTGGATTGCGACGGGCGCCGGTCGAAGCGAGCGCGCGGAATAAGCCGAGTTCTGTCCCCCTGCCTCGCGGCCGGGGGGAGGATCATTCATCTGGGACCGCCGTTGCCGGCGGCCTCGAGCGGCCTACCCGGGACTTCATCGGGGCGGGCCGCCCCTCGTCCCCTATTTGGCCTTGCTCCGGGTGGGGTTTGCCATGCGACCCCTGTCACCAGGGGCCCGGTGCGCTCTTACCGCACCGTTTCACCCTTGCCTGTGCCGCCCGAAGGCGGCCATCGGCGGTCTGCTCTCTGTTGCACTTTCCGTCGCCTTGCGGCGCCCGGGCGTTACCCGGCACCCTGCCCTGCGGAGCTCGGACTTTCCTCCGGCGGCCTCGCGGCTTCCGGCGATCCTCACTCGCACGCTCGCCCGATGCTACCCCGAGCCCGTACGGAGGTCCACGGCGGGGTGCGGCGGCGCGCCGCGGCCGGCCATATTGGGAGCCATGAGCGTCCTCACGAGCCGCGACGTCCCGGCCATCCGCCGCATCATCGACTCGATCGGCGCGCCGATCTCCCTGACGGATCTCCACGCGGACGGGCACTTCCGCGTCTTCACCTGGAACCGTCAGGCCGAGCTCTTCTACGGGATGCCCGTGGACAAGCTGGTAGGCCGGTCGCTGCGCGAGCTGAACCTTCGACCCGAGGGCCGGCTGGAGCTCATCGAGGGACGCTTCCGAGAGTGCATCGAGCGGAAGGAGCCGCTCCAGTTCCGGGACTTCGCGCCCGTCGACACCGTGAGGGGACGCCGTTGGGTCCATACGACCATGACGCCGCTCATCGATCCGGCGCAGGACGTCACGCGCATCATGTCGACGATCGTCGACGTCACCGACCTGAAGCAGTCGGAGGACGAGCTGGTCGACGTGCTCACGCGCGTGCTCGGTGGCTTCATCTCGATCTGCGCGGCCTGTAAGAAGGTCCGCGACGACGACGACGAGTGGCACCCCGTCGAGGGGTACTTCGGGCGACGGAGCGGCGCGCGCTTCAGCCACTCGATGTGCCAGGACTGCACGGAGAAGTGGTACGGGTCGGTCCCCTGAGCGGCGCTCCGTGCTCGACGCGATCGGCGAGGGCGTTCAGCCGGTCACGGCCACCGCGCCCTTCTCATCCACCGTCGCCCCGCGCACGACGTCCACGACACCCTTCGCATGCGCGCGCAGGAGCGCATCGACGACGTCGGGTGCGAACTGCCTCGTCCGCCACTTGAGGATCTCGGCGACGGCGCGCTCCACCGAGCACGCACGCCGGTAGGGACGGTCGTTCGTCAGGCTGTCGAACGCGTCCGCCACGGCGACGATCCTCCCCTCGAGCGGGATCTCGTCGCCCCGAAGCGCTTGCGGGTAGCCCCGCCCGTTCCAGTGCTCGTGGTGCGTGAGCGCGATCCTCTCGGCGGTCTGCATCAGGTCGTGGCGACTCCCCGACAGGATCGCGGCGCCGATGACCGTGTGTCGACGCATCGTGACCACCTCCTCCTCGCTCAGTCCCCCCTGCTTGAGCAGGATCGCATCGGGGATCCCGATCTTGCCGATGTCGTGGAGAGGAGCGGCCTGCTCGATCATGAAGGCGCGCTCGTCGTCGAGGCCGATCTCGCGGGCGAGGAGACCCGAGAGGCTCCCCACCCGCTGTGCGTGCATCCCCGTCATGTCGTCGCGGTATTCCCCGGCCCTCGCCAGCCGCTCGAGGACCTCGAGCTTGGCGGCGACGACCTCCTGGGTCCGCTCGGACACGCGCGCGGCGAGCACCGCGTTGAAGGACTGGAGTCGCCGGTTGAGGCGTCGGGTCTCCACCAGATTGCGGAGGCGCGCCACCACTTCGGTCGGCTCGAACGGCTTCCCGACGAAGTCTCGC
Source organism: Gemmatimonadales bacterium (assembly GCA_050181335.1). Lineage (GTDB taxonomy): Bacteria > Gemmatimonadota > Gemmatimonadetes > Longimicrobiales > Gaopeijiaceae > UBA2982. The sequence continues at coordinate 19,088 of JBFXDG010000028.1, forward strand.
GCACCCGACACCAGCGCGCGCTCCTTCACGTCGATGCGCTGATCACCGGTGAGCACCAGGATCGGTGCGTAATCTTCGGCGCCCCTCTTTGCTGCCAACGCGTTCATCACCTCGAAGCCGTCGACGCCGGGCATGTGGAGATCGAGCAGGATCGCATCGAAGTCGCGCTGAGCGCATCGCCCGATCGCGGCCCGCGGGTCGGTCTCGACCACGACGTCCGTGAACCCCGCGCGCCTCAGGATCCGCCCGAGCGCCCTCCCCACGCTGTCGTCGTCGTCGATCACCAGGATGGGCGCATCGGCGACGTCGCGCATCGAGCCCATCGCGGCCATGCTCATGCCGCATCCTCCGACGCGTTGATCGTAAGCGCTCGGATCTCGAGCACGAGGCTCTGCGCGCGCTTGGCGCCCGCCATGACGTCGTCGAGCTCCTCGTCCAACCCCGAGTTCGGGCCGAGCGCGAGCTGCGCGAGCTGCGCGTTCGCCAGGATCGGCGTGAGCGCGTTGTTCAGGTCGTGCAAGAGCTGCCGAAGCTGGGGCTTCGTCGCGGTGGTGTTCATGCTTGCTCCTCGTTCCGTCCGGAGGACCGGTCCGGCCCGTACCTCGGTTGGCGTGCCATACCCATCTCGGCGAAGACGCGTCCGACGGCTTCCAGGAGGCCGTCCGCGGAGAACGGCTTGGCCAGAAAGACCTTCCCTTCCGGCAAGTGACCGCCGCGGATCAGGAGGTCGTCCGTGTATCCGCTCATGAAGACCGTGCCGCGCGGTCCAGTGACGCGGTCGCGCAGCCACTCGTCGATCTCGCGCCCACTCTCGTGCTCGAGCACGCAGTCGGTGAGCAGCACGTCGGGAGGGCCCGCGTCGCGGAGCCGACGCTCGGCCTCGGCGAGATCACGGGCCGCCGAGACGCGGTATCCGCCCAGATCCAGAATCCTGACGGCCACCGAGCGAACCGCGTCATCGTCTTCGACGATGAGCACGTGGCCAGGGCGGTGCGCGTTCCCGGACTCGGCCGGCTGCGTATCGGGCTCGCTGGACGAGTCCGCGCGCTTCGGCGCGGCACCCTCGACCGGCAGGTGGACACGGAAGACCGATCCGGAGCCCACCTCGCTCTCGACCTCGATGAAGCCTCCCGCGGCCCGCACGAGCCCGTAGCTCGTGGCGAGACCGAAGCCGCCCCCCTCCGGCTTGGTGGTGAAGAAGGGCTCGAAGATGGCGGCGCGGTGCTCGGGGGGAATGCCGTGGCCGGTGTCCCGCACCGACACGACGACGTAGCGCCCCGCCTTGGCTTCGGGTCCGCCCGCCGCGGCAGCCGCGGCTGCGCTCAGGGCCGACGTCCGCACGCTGACCTCGAGATCGCCGCCCTCGGGCATCGCCTCACGCGCATTCACGACCAGGTTCATCAGGACCTGCTCGAAGAGGCCGCGGTTCCCCACCACGACGCAGCCGCCCGGCGCCGTGTCGACGACGGTCGTCATGCGCACGTCCTCGCCGATCACCCGTCGTAGCATCCGCTCGGCGTCGCGCACCAAAGAGCACATGTCGATCCTCTCGGAGCGCACGATGTCTCGGCGCGCGAAGGCGAGCAGTTGGGCGGTCAGCGAGGCCGCGCGTCGACCCGAGGCCCGAATCTCCTCGAGGCTGGAACGGAGCGCCGGTGTGGTCGCGGGATCTCGCATGGCGAGCTCGGCTTCCCCGAGCACCACCATGAGCAGGTTGTTGAAGTCGTGCGCGATGCCGCCGGCGAGTCTTCCGACCGCCTCCAACTTCTGGGACTCGAGCGCGCGGAGTTGCGCCTCCCGGACCTGCTTCTGGGCGAACTCACGCTCGTGCGCGCGGGCGAGCTGGAGGCCCACCTGCGAGAGCACCTCGACGAGCGTGTCGTCACGCTTCATGGGCCGCCCGGTCTGGAGCTCGAGCACCGCCAGGAGGTCGCCCGCGAAGCGCACGGGCACGAAGACGCCCGCGCGATCGCGGCCCGTGCCGGCACTCGGATCGAGGGACGCCACATCAGCTTCGGCCAGACTCTCGACCCACACCGGCTCGCTCGCCGCCGACACACGCGGAAGGAGACGAGCCCCGGCCGCCCCCCCGAGCAGCACGGGGCCGTCTCCCTCCGCACGAGCTCCGTCGCCCTGATCGGCGCACCGTAGGCCCGTGGGCACGAGTGCCTGGGCCTCGGCGCTCCACACGAACGCCTCTCCGAGCTCGAACGGCAGCGATCTGCAGATCTCGCCGAGCGCGACCCGCACGCACTCGAGGAAGCCCGCACCGCCCCCCTTCGCCTCGCCCACGGCGCGCAGCACGTGGAGCATCGCGTTCTGTCGACGCAGCTCGTCGGCGGCGCGGTAGAGCGGCGTGACATCGTCGATCGTCCCGATGAAGCCTTCGAACGATCCGTCGTCGTGGAAGGTGGGGATGCCCCGGACGTGAACGTTCCGGACTTCGCCGTCGGGAGCCGCGACCCGATACGCGAGCTCGACCTCCCGCTGCTCCGCGAAGGCCCGCCCCCACTCCGCCCCGACCCCGTCGCGATCCTCCGGCACGATCGCCTGGAGCCAGTTGTGGCCGTCCTCTTCCCTGTGGCCGGACACGTGCGTCCAGGCCGCATCGCCGCCGAAGGTGGGGTCCTGGTTGGCATCGACACCCCATACGAAGCGCGAGCTCGCCTGGATGAGCGCCCGGAAGTGCCGCTCGTTCCGCTTGAGCCGCGCTTCGGCTCGCGCCCGCAGGATCTCCGCCGCGGCCCGCGAGGCCACGAGCGCGAGCGTCGACGTCACGATCGAATCCTCGCTCAGCGGAGCGCGCGCCATGACGCCGAGCACGCCGATCGGCTCGCCCTGCGCGTCGCGGAGCGGCATGCCCTGGTACGTGTGGATGCCGAGCTGGACGAAGATCTCGTCGTTCGGGAACTCCTCCTGCGCGCGCGACGTGAAGACGGGCTCGCCGCCTCGCACGACCAGCTCACAGGGAGCTCCATCCAGGGGATAGGTAACGGGCTTCGCGAGCCCGTTCGGGCCGACCATCGCGAGGACACGGATGCAGTCGCGCGCCGGCTCGACGAGCTCACCCACGAACGCGTAGTCCACGCGCAAGGCATCCGCGAGCGTGTGTGCCATGCGCGCGAACATCTCGTCGCCCGAGCCTTCCGACAGGGCGAGCGCGATTCGGTGCAGCACGCGCTCCCGGATGCGCATCTCGCGCACGCTGCGAAGCACGGCGAGCGTGCGCCCGTCCGCGGTTCTGCGTGCGCGGATCTCGACGCTCTCCGACGGCCCATCGGGGGTCTCGATGCGGATGACCTCGACGACCTGCCTGCCCGCGTCGAACGCCGCGAGGGCCTTGCGAAGGCGAGGTCGGTCGCGCTCGCGCAGGAACGACTCCACGGGCTGCCCGACGATGTCGTGCTCCGGAACGTCGAAGAGCGCGCGAGCCTGCTCGTTCAGGTCCTCGATCCGGAGGTCCGCTCCGATCAGGACCACACCGTCTTCGCTGTCCACCACGTTCCCTTCCGGCGGGGTGCCGCGGGAGGGTGGCATCTCCAGGGCGATTCGCATGTTGCGTAGACTCACGACGCGGGGGGGTTGCGCCTACGCATGCAAGGTCGCTGCGGAGGAGCGACCTGGGTGTCGGCCCCGAGCGCGACCTGGCGTCGGTGTCCGTCCTACTCGACCAGACCCGCGCGGATGGCGTAGCGAATGATGTCCGCCGTGGACGTGAGCCCCATCTTCTCCATGAGGCGGGTCCGGTACGTCGACACGGTCTTCACGGACAGCTTCAGCTCGTCTCCGATATCCGAGACGCTCCGACCCTCGCCCAGCAGACGGAGCACCTGCAGCTCTCGGGTCGAGAGCTTCTGGTGATCGGGAACGGCCCCCGCCGGACCGGACGCGCGCGCGAGGGCAGCGGCGCCCGCGGCGCTCAGGTAGACGCCGCCGCGCGCGACGCGCACGATCGCCTCGCGGAGGACGGCGGGTGTCTCGTCTTTTTGCACGTAGCCCGAGGCGCCTTCCTGGATCATGCGCGCGGCCAGCTCGGTCTCGGGAAGCCCGCTCAGCACGAGGACGCTCACTTCGGGGTGCCGGCGCCGGAGCTCGTGCACCGCATCGAGTCCGTTCCCGCCGGGCATCTTCACGTCCATGACCACGACCTCGGGAACCGTTTCGTCGAGCGCCTGCCAGAGCTCGGGAAAGCTCCCCACCTGACCCACGACCTCGACCTCGGGGTGTCCCTTGAGGAGGTTGGCGAGCGCGCCGCGCACGAGCGGATGGTCGTCGGCCAACAGGACCCGCGCACGCGTCGTCATGCCTCGCCTCGACCAGGGGAAGATCCGGGGAGCGTCTCGAAGACGGCTCTCGCCAAGCTCTCCGGAGAGAACGGCTTCTCGACGATACGCACCGAGTCGCGATCGATGCCATGGTCCGAGAGCACGCGCGCGCTGTAGCCGGACACGAAGAGGACCGGCAGGCCGGGTGCGACGTCGCGCAGGGCCTCACGCAGCTCGAGACCCGTCATGCCCGGCATGACCATGTCGCTGACCACGATGTCGATGCCCGGCGATGGGCCTCGCAGCGTCGCGAGGGCCTCGGTCGCGTTCTCGGCCTGCACGACGGAGAACCCGTACGCCCCGAGCGCCCGCACGGTAACCCGTCGTACCGCGGGGTCGTCCTCCACGACGAGCACGGTCCGACCGCGGCCGGCCGACGCGTCCAAGATGGCCGGGGCGTTCGCCGCGTCGCCTTCCGCGTTCGCATCGGCCGACGCGCGGGGGAGTCCGACGCGAAAGCGGGTGCCCGAGCCCACCTGCGTCTCCACCAGGATGCGCCCCTCGTGCTGACGGACGATCCCCAGCACCGTCGCGAGCCCGAGCCCGGTTCCCGACCCGTCCTTGGTGGTGAAGAAGGGCTCGAAGATGCGGGTTCGGATGTCGGGCGGAATGCCCGGCCCATCGTCCGAGACTGCGAGCCAGACGAGGTCGGACGAGGGCGCATCGGTGCCGAGCTCGATCGTGTCGTCGCCGGCGCGGTCACCCTCGGTTCCGAGGGTCGCGTGGGTCGCGACCGTGATGTGACCGTCGCGGCCGACGGCGTCTCGAGCGTTGACCACGAGGTTCACGACGATCTGCTCGAGCAGCGTCGCGTCGGCCCTGGCGTTCACGTCCGCCTCGTCCAGCTCGAGGCGCATCCCGATGCTCTCGGGAACGAGGCGCCGGAGGAGCGGCTCCGCCGCCCGCACGAGCGTGTTCAGATCGACCGCCGCGACGTGCAGCGCCTGGCGGCGACCGACGGCGAGGAGCTTCTTGGTGAGCTCCCGCCCGCGGAGCGCCGCGTCCTGGATCTCCTGCAGGCGGGCACGCGCCTCGCCCACGGCCTCGGGGATGGCGAGTTCCACATTGATGAGGATCGGCAGCAGCAGGTTGTTGAAGTCGTGCGCCACGCCACCCGCGAGGTTGCCGATCTCGCCGAGCCGCTCGAGCGTTCTCGCTCGCTCGGCCAACTGGGCGCGCTCCTCCTCGACGCGCGTCTGGGCGGTCGCATCGATCATGCTCGTGAACCAGTGTCGACGCCCGTCGATCGTCA
>JBFXDG010000029.1:0-21819 GCA_050181335.1 Gemmatimonadales bacterium
CATCGGAAAGATCGCGCGCTGGGTCTCGCCCTTCTTGGCGATGACAGGCGTCGGAGCGCCGGCCGCGATCGGACTCGGAGCTCTCGGCGGCGGGCTCGAGGCGGCCGACGACGACAACACGGATACGGGCGTGCTCGGAGGGATCGCGCGCGGCGCGGCCCCGGCCGCGGCGGGCGCCGTGGGTAGCAAGCTGCTCGGCGGCGGTGCGGCGGCGGCCGGCGTTGCCGAGCCGGGCTCGGGCGAAGCGCTGTACGGCATCGCGCCGCAGGGCCGCGGACTCGGCGGCCGTCTGCTCGACTGGGCGAAGGCGAACCCGGAACTCGCGATGAACGCCGCGGGGACCGGGCTCGAGGCGTACGGCGCGCACCAGGAGGGCCAGGCGATGGACCGGCTCGCCGATCTCCGCGAGCGCGAGATCAACCGGGACAACACGCGCGAGGACAACCTGGACGACATTATCGCGCGGCTCACGCGCCGGGTCGCCTCGCCGAGGTTGATGTAGGCCATGGGGTACGCTTCGGGAGGCGGATTCCGTACGCTCGGCGCTGGACTGCGCGGCCTTGGCCAGCGGTACAGCGAGATCGAGCGCGTGCGTGCCCAGGACGAGCGTCAGAGGATGCTAGACGACGAGCGGCGCGCGCAGCAGGCGCTCACAGAAGAACTCCTGTTCGTCGATCGAGGCGGCGGCGTCGGCCCTGCCCCGACGATGGAGCGCACGATCGGCGCGCCGATGGAGGGGCTCGAGACGCCGGATTTCCTCCCGAAGCCGCGATCGATCGGCGACAACCTCCTCCCGCCCCCGGAGCTCGGCGGCAAGTTCGACGCGGGCGTCACGCTCGAGGCGCCCGACCCGCGGTATCAGACCGTCGGGCGCGGGCACGTCATGAAGCCGGGCGTGCGTGAGGACCAGAGGCTCCTCGAGACAGAGGCCGCGCTGCGGTCGGGCTTCCGCGGGATCCCGGACATGGAGCCCGGCATGGCGGACGCGCTCAGTACGCTGGGCGCGCGCGGCATGCCGATCGGCAACCTCGTCCCCGACCCGAACGCGCGGTCCCGCGACGACTGGCTGCGCGCCTCGGGTATCGATCCGGCGACGAATCAGCCGTTCGTCAGGCCCGGCGTGGACGACCGCAGCCGGCCGACCTACGGCCAGGCGCTCGAGATCGTCCAGGACATGTACTGGGTGCAGGGAAGCGGCACGGAGGGCGGGCCCCCGCTCTCGTATCAGATCCCCGAGCGGGAGATGATTGAGCTCGCCCAGAAGCTGTCGGCGACCGGCGACATGAGCATCCTGCCGGACTTGAGCGATCCTCACGAGCTCAGGAAGCGCGCGAACGTGCCGCGAGCCATGGCCGGCTATTCGCCGGAGTCGATCGCCGGCGTGAGCGCGCAACGGACCAGCACGGCCACTCTGCCCCGCCCCGGCTCGCCTGAGACGCTCCCTGCGCCATCCCTGGGCGACTCCATCTCCGCGGGCCCGGGCCAGGGCACGATGCGCCCCGACACAATCGCCACCGAAGAGGTGACTGCGATCCGTGACCGCCTTGCGGGCAAGGACCCCCAGAGGCAGCGCGAGTTGCTCAGGGCCGCCGGATACTCCGAGGTGGAGATCAGCCAGGTTCTCGGGGGCCGGTAAGTGCCCCGCCAAGAAGTAAGCCGGCTGTCGCGGCTCGACAGCCTCCTCGCGAACGAGGAGGCCCCGCAGGACCGACTCGCGCGATTGGACAGCATCTTGGCGCAGGAGGAGCCTCTCGCGGCTCCTACCGTCACGGCTGACGTCACACGTCCGTTCGAGCCGGAGGGTCCGCCAGCGCCCCAGCCGGGCTACGGACTGCCGTCGCTGAACCTCCCGGTGCCGCCGCCTGAGCGTATGTCCGAGGCGCCCCGTAGTATGCCCCCGACGCCTGACATGATTCCGGCGCGCGCGCGCGGCCCCGGGGTTTCCATGGCGCCGCCCCCGCCGGCGAACCCCGAAGGGCTGCGAGCTCTCGACGAAGCGATTCGGAGCCTCGAGGCGGGAAGTGCCGCCTCGACCCCCGGGGCGTTCTCGCCCGAGTTCGAGCAGCGCACCGCGGACAGTCTCGATCGAGCGCGCGACATGGCGGCCGAGCTCCGCATGGGATCCACGATCGGCGGAAGGCGCGCGGGCCCCGGCGAGCCGGTCGACACTGGCCTCACGGTCGCAGAGAAGCTGCCGCCCCCGCGCGAGCGGCTTCCCGACCTGCGCCAGGCGCTCATCGCAGAGCAGATGGGCAAGCTCGTCGAGTCGGGCGCCATGGACAGGTTCAGCCCCGAAGTCGTCGAGCGCGCCCGTGCGATGTCCGGGCCGGAGGTCGACCTTGAGGCGTACTCGATCCAGGGCCTGTCCGAGCCGGTCGTTGGCTCGATCGCGCGCGCGGCGGAAGGCATGGCCGGCAGCGTCGCCCGCGGCGGTGCGCGGCTCGCGGAGACGCTCGGTGCGGACGTGCCCGCCTACGAGCTCCGGGAGTTCGCCCGCGGCCGCGAGGACATCGTCCAGAAGGCCGCGGAGGAGCGCACCCGCCGGACGGCCGCGTCCATGGGCCTCTCCCCTGAGTGGGCCGAGCGCGTCACTCAGCTCGGCGACATGCTCTCGTCCGGGCTCGTGACCTCCGCGGGGATCATGGCCGCGGGCCCGGCGCTCGCGACGCCGGCGATGTTCACGATGGGCCTCGGCGAGATCGACCAAGAGGCCGAGCAGATGGGGGTCGCTCCGGAAGAGCGGAGCATCATCAAGGAGGCCGCGGTCGCCGCGGTGTACGCGCAGATCGAGAAGCTGGGCGAGCTCCCCGCGAGCCCCGGCGTTCGCCGGCTGCTCGGTCGGTATGCGGACGCGCTGCCCCAGGGCCTCGAGGCGGACGTGCTCAACGGCGTCCCGCTCCCGCGGATCATGGCGAAGTTCGGGCTCACAGAGGCGGCGGAAGAGGCGGCCCAAGAGCTCGCGATGATGGGCGTGGTCGCCGAGGAAGGCACCGGTCGCCAGTACACGCCAGAGGAAGTGCTGCAGCGCGCGGCGCTGTCGGCGCTCGGCGGTGCGGTGGGCTCGCTGCCCATGGGCGCGATGACTGCGTTCGGTGCTCGAGCACAGCGCCAGACTCAGGCACCGCCGGCGTATCCGGACCCCGCGGCGCCCGAGACGATCGTGGCCGAGCCCGCGCTCCCCGCTCCGGACACCGGTCCGGACTTCGAGGTGCTCGACGAGTCAGAGGCCGCCGCTACTGCGGCGCCACCGTCCGCACTCGATGAGTACCTCGCCGGCGACGAGGTTGGGCAAGAGCTCGCGGACGAGTTCTCGGAGGAGGACGGCTGGCAGCCGGCAGAGTCTTTCGCCGATCGCCCGCCCGGACCGACAGCGGCGGAGTTCGTCGCTGGCGCCGCCGCCGAACTGGAAGCGGAGCGCGCGGCAGAGGACAACGTGGGCATCCCCGATCCATCGGATGCGCTCGTGGAGCGGCCACGGCGCACCCGCGAAGAGATCGAAGCAGGGGACGCCGCGGAACGCGAGTACGAAGCCGGACTGGAAGACAACGGGGGGATCCCGGAGCCGGAGACCCTTTCGCCGCCGTCGGCGGAGCCCGAAAGAGCCGCTCTGCGAGGGAGTACGGCCGAGCCGGCGGCGGACGACCCCCATGGCCTGCGCCTCGTGGGCATGGGGCAGGCCATTGGTGATTCGCTGCGCGACGCCATGTGGGAGTCGTACCAGTCCGGCAGGATTGACGTGGCAGGAAATGTCGAAAATCCGCTGATCGCCGCACGTGCACTCCGCGAACATCGCGCGCGGGCGAAGTCAGGACCTCTCACGCGCGAGGAGTTCGATCGCTTCGTCACCGAAGAGGCCACGCTGACTCGCGGTCCTGGATATGCCGCCGCAGTTCGGCAGTTGATGCAGACATACGTACCATCTGCGCAGCCGGAGCCCACCACAACGGCCGCTCCGAGCAGCAAGAGCGCTCCGGGGGTGACCACCCCGGAGGCTCGTGAGCCCATTCCCGCCGAGCCGGCTGCGCTGCCCGATCTCCAGGACGGCTGGCAGAACACGCTCTTCAAGGCGCGTAAGGCGGCGATCGATCTCGGCATACGGGAGCAGATCCCCGAGGATCAGTGGAACGCGAGGGAGCGCATCGTCGAACGAGTCGAAGCGGAGCTCGCGCAGCGCAGGGTACCGCCATCCGCGACGCCCAAGGTACAGACCGCGCTTGGCGACTTCCGGAAGGACGCGGCGGAGGGGCAGATCCAGGACCTACAGGAGGCCGCCCGGCTGGTTCTCGACCGTCCGGAGGGAGCGCCGCGGACACCCACCCAGCTCGATCGATGGGGCGAGGGGATTCTCGGTACGAAGGACTTTACACTCGACGACGTCTACGACGCGTTCGAGGGCGCGGCCAACCAGAAGGTGATCGAGCAGATGGGACCGCAGGTCACGCCGGGCGCACCGGGTGTCCGCGGTCGCCTTGGCATGCTGCGCGAGCTCGAGGACACCTACTTCAAGGGCCGCGTGAACTCCGGAGCGATGAAGGAGCTCCAGCAGTTCTCGACGCCGCTGCCGATCGCCGAGGCCGCGACCTACCTCGCTGGCGTGCGCGACACGGATAAGGTGCTCGAGCCGTCCGCGGGCACGGGCAATCTGATCAACGCGCTGCGCGGTACCGACGCGAAGGTGCACGCGAACGAGCTCTCGCCCCGTCGCGCCGCGGTGCTCAGGACGCAGGGCCACGAGGTGACCACGGAAGACGCGCTCCGCCTGCCCCTCTCGGGCCGACGCTACAACGTGGTGATAACCAACCCGCCGTACGGCTCGATCAAGAAGAGCCAGTACAGCGGATTCGGTGCTACGCCGTTCGGCGCCACCGATCTCTCCCAGCGCTTCATAGCTTCGGCTATGGAGTCGCTCGCGGACGGCGGCCGCATCGTGGCGGTGATGCCTGAGAACACGATGAAGACTCCGTCGGCGGGCTTCCGGAAGTGGCTCGAGGAGAACCACACGCCCGTAGCCTTCATCCAGAGCCCGCCGGAGTCGTACCGCTCGAGGGGCGTGCGAAGCGGCTCGGTGATCATGGTGGTCGACAAGGGCAAGCGTGAGGGTGCGCCGGCGCCGCTCGTGGTCGAGAATCCCGACTGGGCGCAGTGGTACGACACGATCGAGCAGTTCGCGGATGGCACGCCGTACTTCCGGCAGCCCGCCCCAACGGCGGTCGACGGGACTCCGGTGGTCGCGCCGAAGAAACCGCGCACTCCGCAGGTGGCGCCGCTCGAGGGCATGACGCCGCTGGGCGTGTCAGAGCCGGCGACCAAGCCGGCTGCCGACGCCCCGCTCGAGGGCCGCGGGGAGCGGAAGGCCAGAGTCGGGATCGAGTCGATTACCGTCTCCAGGCGTGAGGGCACAGCCACGTCTCCCAAGGTCCAATACGAGGAAGAGTACGAGGACGGCTCCAGGGTGACGCGTGCCGCCGACGGCTCGATCATCGAGGACCGGCCCGCACGGAAACCCGCCGCGCCCGCGGAAAGCACGAAACCTGCGGTGGACCCCATCCAAGAGGCGGCCAGCCAGATCGCGGACGCGGTTGCGAAAGCGATCGAGCAGAGGCTACCTGTACGACAGGAGACGAGGGATGACACCAGAGCCAGTGGTCGACCAGAGGAAGCTCCGGGAGATGCTCCGGGAGATCGAAGCGAACCCGCTCGAGGAGGGCGAGGTGGCGGAGATCGCGGATCCGACGAGCGCCCACGAGGACCCGGACCTGGCGCTGCATCTGGAGAACGGGATCCCGGTGTGGTGGCCCCGGAAGCACCCGGAGACGCTCGAGAAGCTGCCGACGCACGTACGCAGTCGGTGGTTCCTCTCGTTCCTCGCCGGCGAGTTGAGGCACGCCCGGGAGACTCTGAGCAAAGGCGACTCGAGATCGAGGCGGCTAACGATAGCCCAGTCTTTGCTCCGTACTCAGTCGACGTTGAATCCAGCCGAGCTCCCCACCCCCGAGTTGTCGTAGAAACACGCTCGATGGCGGGGATGCACGCCCCGTCCATCGACGCGAAGTTCCAGTCCAAGATCGTCCAGGACGCATGGGGCCGTGACGGCGCCAAGGGCGGCATCTCGGACGAGCAGGCGGATCAGGCGCTGCGCGCACTCACCGCGTGGAAGCGTGGTTACGGGTTCTTGGACGCCGCCGACGTCGGTGTCGGAAAGACGCGCATCGCCGGTACGCTGATCTTCGAGGCGATCGCACAGGGCGAGACACGCATCGTCTACACCACGAAGAACGCGGTGAACGTGGCGGACGCCATCGCGGAGTTCCGGCGCATGGCGACCGGCGATCCCGAGGGCACTCTGCCCTTCCAGGTGATCGACGTCAGCCAGTACAAGGACGTGAAGGCCGGCACCGCGGATCTACCGACCCCGAAGGGTCCGACCGTCTACATCGCGCATGCGTTCAACTTCGCGCCGTTTGCCGAGTCGCTCTCGAAGGTGGAGCCCACGGCTTGGATTGCGGACGAAGCGCACGAGTATCGCAACATCGCGGGCAGCAACCGCGGCATGACGTGGGCGGCGCTCCACGAGTCCATGCTCAACCGCGGGGTCGTGAAGTTCGCGTACTTCACCGCCACACCTGCCGTCACACTCGACGAGCTCGGTTACCTGTACGGGCTCCGGGAGTGGAAGGTCGGCGACTTCAATCGCTGGGTGCTCAAGAAGATGGGCAAGTACGGCGGCGAGGCCGACGACAAGAACGCCGAGGGCTCGTCCGCTGCGGCTATCCAGCAGGTGAAGACGGATGCCGCCCAGGTAGGCGACTCCGCAGGCATCGACACCGAGGACGATAAGGCGGCCGCGACCAAGAAGAAGCCGTTCATGCGCGGCAAGAAGGACGTCTTCCAGAGCAAGGTCACGCCGGCCGAGACCGAGCAGGTGATGCGCGAGCTCAAGGGCTCTGGCAAGTACGTGTCTGTCGATCTCTGGCGCGGCGGCGTGCAGTTCGGCGTCGACGAGGTCGACATCATGGGGGACACGGCCGAGGCCCGCGCGATGCGCGCGCGCTACGACCAGGCCGCGGAGCTCGTCAGGGACATCTCGCTGGCGGCGCGGAAGTTCGGCCGCATGAACAAGAAGGTGAAGGGGGGCGGCCTCGAGCGGTCGATGATCCAGGGCTACATGAAGCAGCTCCTCTTTGAGCTGCGCATGCCCCGGGTGCTCGAGCTCGCGGACGAGGCACTCGGCCAGGGCAAGCAAGTCGTCATCTCCGTGCACTCCGTGGCCGGCGACGCGATCCAAGAGGAAGGCGTCGCGCTCGAGGACACCGAGATCCCGCCGAACAAGCGTCTCGAGAGCGCGATCAACGCGATCAACGTCCAGCACGTCGAGAAGGAAGGCACGGGGATGGAGGCCGAGTACATCGACCTCGGCGAGATCCCGGAAGCGCTCATGGCGCGCGCCCAACTGCTCGAGCGGCTACGCGCGCTCAAGCCGCTGCAGGATCCCATCCGACGGATGGAGGACCACTTCGGCCAGAACAAGGTGGCGGCCATCACGGGCCGCGTGCCGGCGAAGCAGCGCACGCAGCTCATGGGCCAGTTCCAGAGCGGCCAACGGAAGGTCGCGATCATCTCGCCGGCGGGGAAAATCGGTATCTCGCTGCACGACGTGAACGGTGCGCAGCGCCGTATGATCGTGGCGGACTACGAGTGGAGCGCCGACCTCTTCAAACAGGAGCTCGGCCGCGTCGACCGTACCGGCCAGAAGTCATCGCCGGAGGTGATCCTCGTGGCGTCGAACGGTGCGGGCGAGCGGAAGTTCGCCGCCACGATCGCGGCGCGCATGGCGTCTCTGGGCGCCACCTCGAAGGGCTCCGCGGAAGCGACCGGCACGGACGCGCTCGACCAGTTCGATATGTCCGGTGACATCGCGAAGCAGGCGATGCACAACGCGGTCGAGATCATGGACAGCCACGACCGCGACTTCTTCACCGGCTCGAAGTTCTCGTCGTTCCAGAAGCTGGCGGACGACACGGAGGAGCTGCAGCCGAAGCGGCGTCCGTCCGAGGAGGCGGATATGCGCTCCTTCCTCCTCGAGATGCTGATGTTCCCGCTCGACTCCTCGAACAGGCTGCTGGGCCTGTGGGAGCAGGAGCGTGACGCCCTGATGACAGCGGAGGTCTCGGAGCGCCAGGCCGCGCGCCGCACGACCAGGATGACCGGCCAGGTCCTGCGTATCACGGAGCTCTCCCAGAATCCGCCGCTCACCATGTACGAGGTGAAAGAGGACTCCGAGGACCGGCAGCTCGCGGTCGTCCAGGGATTCGTCACCGAGTTCATCAACGAGATCCAGCGCGTCCGCGGTCCCGACGAGAAGACGGGCGTGTCCCGCACCCGCCGGTATGTGCAGTTCACCGAGGACGGTGGCGAACTCATCTCGGGCCTCGAGCTCAACTCGGCCGAGGTGCGGCGCGTGAAGGAGTTCTTCGGCGCGAACAAGCGGACCGTGATCACACCGGACGATGCGTGGAACGACCTGCAGCTCGGCGAGAAGATCCAAGTGCAGGGCGAGGACCCGGGCGAGCAGTGGACGCTCCACCCGCGGCGCGACGGCCGGCTCGAGATCAAGGGCGCGAAGGTGTCCCAGCACATGGACGCGCTCAAGAAGCTCCGCGGCGTGGTCGGGTTCGATCCAAAGGGCTTCTTCTTCGTGAAGCCGGACCAGGGGTCGTTGAAGCGGTTCCTCGAGACGTACAAGCCGGTCGTGGGGATGGAGGCCGTGGCCCCGTCCGCGCCGCAGTCCGCGCCGGAACCGTCCCCCGACTTCCGCACCGATCCTCGAGCGGGCTTCGCAGTGTTTCCGACGTTCGAGCGCGTAAAGTCGCGTGCCGACATCCCGGACGCGATCGCCTCGAGCCTCGACGAGGTGGAGGAGCGCTGGCAGGCCGCGCACGGGATCAAGGATCCAACGATCCGCGAGCAGGTCGGCGAAGCGCTCACGAACATCAAGGACTCGTTCCGGCGCCACTATCGGCACCTGAACCCGAACAACGCCACCGAAGCGCTCGTGGCGGACATCCTGCGCCAGTACGAGGCCTCGCCGGCTTGGGCGAAGGCTCAGGCGTACGAGAACATGAGCGACGTCGTGCAGGGCCTGGGCCCGCGCGAGCTCGACCTGTTCACTCGGCTGCTCATCCTGCCCGACATCCAGAAGGACATCGAGGCCGGGCTCTACGAGGGCAAGGAACTGCCGTACGGCTATCCGACCCCGGAAGCGCTCGCCCAGGACCTGTCGAAGTTCGAGGGCCAGGCGAACGACCGCGTCAGGGAGGCGCTCGATCGCCGCGGGCAGATGCGGCGCACGGCCGTCGAGTCACTCGTGCGCGAAGGGCTGCTCGACGCCCGGGTCCTGGAAGAGGACCGCTACTACCACCGCCAGGTGATGGACTACCTCAACGCCAACCAGGCGCTGGGAACGTCCACGGGTGGCGACGTCCGGATGCGCACGAAGGGGTTCCAACGGCAACGCGTCGGCGGCACAGACTTCAACACCCGGTACGATCAGGCCGAGTTCGAGTGGCTCGCGCAGTCGTACGCGATGCTCGCGCGGAAGGAGACGCTCGAGCGTGTACGCGAGGCCGCCGACATCAAGGACCAACTGAAGCGCGAGGCCAAGGGCCGGAACCTGGCCACGCTCGAGGACCGCTTCGGTGACGACGCCGGGGCGACCTTGGCTCCGTTCAACCGCTCGATCGCTATCGCTTCGAGCGAACTCCAGCGGTTGGCCTCAGACGGCGAACTTGAACCTGGCGAGTTCTCGGATGTGATAGACGCGATCATGGACGGTGTCAGCCATGGGGACTATTGGCCGTACCTCCAGCACCTTGCGACCAACCCGTCCCACGTCGGCTCGCTGCAGGCCCGGACGATCTTCAAGGCGATCCGTGAGCGCGAAGAGGCGATCCGCGCGCAGCTCGGCAAGGACTACATCGACTGGAAGGATCCGGGGGCGCTGGCGCGGCTACGCCCAGGCTACCGCGCGTGGCAGCCCGAGAAGGGGAATCACTTCTTCATGGGCAACACGATCGAGGAGCAGGCGCTCCAGCGTGTCCTGGCCGGCTCCGAGCAGCTCACCGAGAAGATGGTGCGCCAGATGCTCGTGGTCGGCGGGCCGAAGGAAACGTGGATCGTCCCGGACGGTGTCGCGGTCACGCTCGAACGCTTCAACGAGTTCATGGACGAGCTCCCGGATCAGGCGTGGCGCTCGATCATCTCGTCCTGGAAGCAGTGGACGCTGCTCAACCCCGCCCGGGTGCTGAAGTACAACCTGAACAACATGAGCGGCGACCTCGACATCGTGATGGCGTACGATCCGAAGATCGCCGGGAAGTACCTGCGCCGCGCCGTTTCGGAGCTGCGCAAGGGAAAGAGCCCGCTCATCACGGAGGCCCGGAAGCTCGGCGTCGTCGACTCCGGCTTCTCGATCGCGGAGGTGAAGGACATCTCCGACACGGGGATCTTCAAGGCGCTCACGAACGAGGATGGCAACGCGTTCCAGCGGTTCGTCGACGGCTACTGGGACAACGTGAGGGGCGCGACCACGTTCCGTGAGAACATGCTGCGCCTCGCGTCGTTCATGTACTTCCGTGAGCAGCTCGAGGAGGGCAAGACGCTGTACGGCGCCTCGCACCAATCGGAGATCGATGCGATAGCCGAGAAGCGCGACCGGGCCGCGAAGCTCGCGCGTGAGCTCATCGGCGACTACGGCAACATCTCGCACGCGGGCCGCTGGCTGCGCACGCACATGTTCCCGTTCTACTCGTGGATGGAGATCAACGCGCCTCGCTACGTGCGGCTCGCGCAGAACGCCTCCGTCGACGAAGCAATGTCTCGAGGCGGGCTCGCCGCGGCCGGGGCGAAGAAGGTGGCTACGTCGACTGGTGCGCTGATGCTCCGCGCGAACATTCTCTTCGCTATGGTCGCGCTGTGGAACCGGCTGGCGCGGGAGATGTGGGACCTGGACGACGACGAGGTGAAGGACATCCAGGCGCGCGGCGTGCAGGTGATCCTCGGCCGCACCGACGACGGCAACGTGCACACGATCGGCTTCAACGGCGCGCTGGGCGATTTCCTCGAGTGGATGAATCTCCAGGATGCGCCCCAGGACCTGCGCGACCTCCTGGCCGACAAGAAGGACCTGCTCGACATGGCCGGCGAGGCGGTGAAGGCGCCGATCGAGCGGCTCGTGAACGCGATGGAGCCGGTAACGAAGACGATCTTCGAGGTCGCGCTCGGCGGGAGCACCTACCCGACGTTCTTCGAGGAGGGCTCGAGCTTCGCCATCCGGCCGCGCATGGTCCGCGACCCGCTCGAGCACATCGCCTCGAGTGTCAGCCTGGCCGGACTGTACCGCAGGGTGACGGGCCGCCCGGTCCGCGGCGACAACCTGGACGCGGTCTCAGGGCTCGTCGTCTACCAGCACGATCCGGACGAGGCGAGCTACTGGTCCGCTCGAGGCCTCGCGCAGGACTGGCTCGAGGAGCAGGGCTCCGCCGGCGGTGGCGGCGGCCGTCCGACGCGCCGCGACAACGCGCTCTACTACTACAAGACGGCGCTCCGCTGGGGAGATGAGGACGCGGCGACGAAGTGGCGCGAGCGTTACTTCGAGCTCGGCGGCACCGACCGCGGCATGGCGCAGAGTATCCGCATGAGCCACCCACTCGGGTTGGTTTCGCAGGAGAAGCGCAGTGCGTTCCTCGAGTCACTCGACGCGGAGGACCGCCAGCTCGTCGAGCGTGCGGTCGCCTGGCACTCGAGCGTCTACGGGCCCGTGGGCGCGCAGACGTCCACGCCAGAGCGTCGCCCACGCCTCGATCGTCCGCGACGGCCTACGGCGCCTTCTCGGTAACCGTTCCGGTCCAGCGATCGAGCACGACACATGACGTAGGCCCGGCGGGCACGCTGGGCTCCGACAGGCGAGCACGTACGTAGGCCTGGCGGCATTCTACGACTTCGTACCGCGTAAGTATCCCGACCCCGAGCAGTGCGAGCGCCGCGAGGATTATCCATTGGAGACGTGGGGGGATCGCCCGAGGTTGCGTCAATACGTAACTCTCCGGTAACATCCGGAGCCCCCCCCAGAGTTCAAGCCCCAGGCCGGAGATTGGCACATGATGCTTCGTCCCACCCCCGTCGCCCCTCGAGTATTCCGCGCCACCAAGCGCGACGACAAGCGGAAGATCGAGGCGGGCGACCTGATCGTTTGGGACGAAGAGAATCCCGACATGCCGTACTCGTTGGTGCGACCGCTGGCGATGTCGAGCGCTGCCGAATGTCTCGGGGTCGGCGGCATGGTCGAGGTGAACGACCTGTCGGCCCCTACTCGCCCGGCAGCGGTGCCGGAGTGGGAGTCCCCGCTTTCTTCCCGGCAACCCGCGCCGCGCGTAAGGCACCAGAAGCGGGCGTAGCGGCGGCCACCCGACGTAGGTCGGCCACCTGCTTCTCGAGCACGTCCGCCGCGTGCAGTAGTCCAGCGGCGTAGCTGTTGTAGTCCCACGCCTGACCACCGGCGAGGACTTCAACGACGTGTTCCGTCACGCCGAACGTCTTGGCGATCGCGGCGAATCTGTCCCGCGGGATTTCGGCTGAACCAGCCTCATAGGACTGGTATTGCCGGAGGCCTACACCCACGGCCTCGGCTGCCTCTTCCTGCGTGAGTTCACGCCGCTCCCGCATCCGCCGGATGAACTCGCGAAGAGTCTCCGGCGGCGGGACAGGCGACTGCGTCATGGATGTAATTGTGGCCAAATCGTCGCTCTTGCGTGTTCACGCACCGCACTTCATATTCACGCAGTAAGGACGTTCAAGGTCCCTTCAAGGGACATACAACGTACGGCGGAAACGGATAGCGCATGCAGGACAACTTCGCAAGTGAAGGCGCGTTAGATGTGGATGGCGCGGTGCGCTATCTCCGCGAGAAGCACGGCATCAAGTACAGCGTGGACAGGTTCGCGCGAAAAGCGCGGCGCGGCGAAGTGCCCTCGTTCATGGTCGGCAAGTACCGCCGCTATCGCCCTTCGCATCTCGACGCGTTCGCGCTCGGTGAGTGGACACCCCCCAAGTCGAAGAGGAAAGCATCGTGAGTGATTCCATGGCAGTGGCGACGATTCGAGAGCAGGGGCGGCACGCACTGGCGCAGACGCGCACCCTGAAAGAAGTCGTGACGCAGGTGAAGGGCGCGGAGTGGGCGTCGGGGAACTCCGTCATCAGGGGGGAGGCCTTGTCGCCCGTGGCGGTGCAGGCCATGGCCGTGTTCTGCCACACGATCGGGGCCCACCCGCAACTCCACGTCGACATTCTGGGCGGCAAGCCCGACCTCAACGCGAAGTTCTACGTCGACCTGGCAAACACGGACGAGAGGTTCGTCGACTACGAGCAGGTCGACATCACCGACGACCCGGAGCGGCGTAAGCACTACCGCGTTCCAGACGGCGCGGTTTGCGCGTACGAGACGGTCATTCGGAAACTGGTCCCGTTCGCGCCGATCGAGAAGATCCGCAGCGGCGAGATCAGGGACTGGCAGAGCTACGCCATCGAGGTGCGCGAGGCAAACTGGGTCGGAGGCTCCGCCAAGAAGGATCCGATCGGCATGGCCGAGCCCGCAAAGACGGCGCGCACTCGTTCATTCAAGCGCTGCGCTGCCAAGGCGTTCCCTACGTGGAAGCAGCGCTTCGAGGAGAAGATCGAGCGCGCCGAACGTATCGTCGAAGCCGAGTTCACGGTCGTCGAAGGAGACCGCGCGCTGGAAGCCGCCTCCCGCCCGCAGATCGGCGGACCGCAGGCGGTGCCCGCGAGCGGAGAGCCGAAGGCCACGAACGCTGCCGGCGCCAAGCCGCTGCCGGTCGAAGGCGAGATCGAGCAGGAAGAGCCGGCCGCGGGAGGGAACCAAGGGAATCCAGGGGGATCGCCCGAGGCTGCGCCCTCCCCGGCCGCGCCGTTCGACAAGGAGGATGCGCGTAAGAAGCTGTTCGCGATGCTCCGCGACGTCGGTATCAAGGACGCGGGCCGGAAGAAGTGGGCGAAGGAGAACGGACTGGCCGAGTCGACGCAGCAGTGGGGACAGGCCGAGTTCGACAAGGCCATCGGCATCCTCAAGCCGCAGGTCGACGCGCTCATCGTGGAGGTCCGATCGAGGGTGCAGGCTCTCGTGGGCCCGACGACGATCGCCGAGCTGTCGTTCAGCCTGCTCGAGAAGGAGCAGCCCGAGTACCTCTCCGAGTGGCGCAAGCTGCTCGAAGAGATCGAGAAGCAGCCGGCGGCGGTCGACGAGGACCTGTAGGCCGTGCCGCGTCCAAAGAAGTGGGGCCCGGGCGGGCGTCGCATCAAGACGCCCGCCGCCCTCGAGAAGGCAGCACGAGAGAACGCGATGCTGTGGGTGCGGAGAGGTTCTAGCTACGCCCGCGCCGAACACGCTCTCTGGGTGCGTAACTACTCCCACATCGTCGTCATGGGCCTCCTTCGCGGAAGCTGGGGAAGCATCAGCTACGCGAAGCCGACCCTCGACTGGGTGCGGTGGAACATGCTCCGCAAGCGTCGCCGCCCGGAGATGCCGTTTTGAGGTCCGCCCATGTGTCGGACCTGCACCTCGGGTACCGCGCGCATAACGCGCTCGAGGGCGGGCGGAACGTCCGTGAGCTCGACGTTGAGAAGGCGTGGGCGCTCACCGTCGACCAGGTCATCGCGTACAGACCGGACATATGCACCATCGCTGGCGACCTTGTGCACCATCCGGGAGTGAGCGACTACGCGAAGCTCGCGCTACTGCGGGGGCTCCGCCGCCTCCTGGATGCGGGCATCATCGTGATCATCCTCCAGGGGAATCACGACGCCGGGAAGACGGCCGCGGTGCTCACGCCGATCATGCTGGCGGACGTGCTCGGCGGTCGGCTTCACATCGTCACGACGCCGAAGCGGATTAAGCTGCAGGTGCACCGGGACGCCGTGACGGTGGAGAAGGTGTCCGTCGCCTGCTTCCCGTACGTCGCCCGCGGCAACGGCGAGAAGCACCTCATCGAGCCGGATCCGGACGCCGACGTCAACGTCCTCGTGATGCACGCCGCGGTCGCCGGCGACCAGGACGGCAACCTGCCCTGGTTCTACTCCGGTGGCGAGGCGGTCGACGTCACGCGTGAGGCCGAGAAGTGGGACATCGTCCACCTCGGCGACTTCCACGAGTACCGGCTGTTCAACTGCCCCGGCCGCGTCTTCTACTCGGGCTCGATCGAGCGCACGAGCTCCGACATCTGGAAGGAGCACGCGCCGAAGGGCTGGGTGTCGGTGGACACGGCCGCGGAGGGCGTGGAGTTCCACGAGATCCCGACGCGACCGATGCTCGACTTCGAGTACGACCAGTTCCTGTTGGGCCGCGTGACATACGACGCTGCCGGCGTGAACGACGTTCTTCGCCAGATCCGTGACCAAGAGCACGACTTCGACGGATTCATCGGACGCCTCGTGGTGCCGGACTTCCCCCGCCACGAGGCCGACGCAATCGACCGGAAGCTCGTGACCGCGATCCAGCAGCGGTGCCTGCACTTCCAGCTCGACATCAAGTACGCGAAGAACGACACCGTCATGGTCGGCGGCCACGAGATGAAGAAGGGCGTGAGCATCGAGGACGCACTTCGCACCTTCTGCGCGGACGAGGAGCTGCTGGCGGTGATCATGGAGCACGTCGCCCCCGAGACCGAGCACGCGCTCGAGGAGGCGGTCGCATGAGGTACGGTAGCGATGGAGGGGCGGCGTTCCCGGTCGCGGCCAATCTCGGCGGGCCGGATCAACATGTCTTTCAGGAGGGCATGTCGCTACGCGACTACTTCGCAGGTCAGGCGCTGGCGAACCTGAACTTACAGGCGCACGTGGCCAAGCCCGCGGCACAGGCGCTCGCCGCATCCGCCTACACTATCGCCGACGCCATGCTGGCCGCCCGGGAGGACACGTGAAGATCCTCTCCATCACGGCTCAGAACTGCCGCGTGCACGCCGACACGCAGATCAGCTTCCCCGCAGAGGGCATCGTCGGCATCACCGGCAGCAACGAATCCGGCAAGAGCACCGTGCTCGAGGTGCTCGCCTGGCTGCTCTACGGAGCGGTCGCGGTCCGCGGCACGATGAAGTCATTCCGCTGGAAGCGGGCGCCCGAGACGCGGAAGGCGAACGCTTCGGCTCGCCTCGATATCCGCGGGAAGGAGTATGTCGTCGGCCGCAGCGAGAAGGGCGCCAATGTGGTCTCCGAAGGCAAGGTCCTAGCCGAGGGCCAGGACGCCGTGACCGGCTTCATGACGGACCTCCTCGGCATGACCTACGAGGAGTTCATGGTCGGACGCGTGTGCGCGCAGAAAGAGGTGGAGCGCATCGCTTCGATGAAGCCAGCCGAGCGGAAGAACTTCGTGCGCCGGCTCATGGGCGTCGGCCGGCTCGACGACGGGCTCGACCGGCTCCGAAAGCGGAAGAACGCACTCTCGTCCGAGCGGGACGGCATGGCGGCCGGGCTCGGTGAGCGGGAGCCGCTCGTGTTCGAGAAGTCGCGGGCTGCGGGCCAGGTGGCTACGGCGGAGACGACGCTGAAGCGGATGCAGCACGAGCTGCACGAGGCGTCCGCGGCAGCGACCGAGGCTCAAACGAGCCTCACGGTCTCCGAGGCGCTGCGCGTGAAGGACGAGGGAACGCGTCGGGAATTGGAGCAGGCCCAGCGCGACCTCTCCGCGGCTGTCCGAGAGATCGAGCTCCTTACCGGCAAGATCGCCAGGGCGAAGCAGGCCGAGGCGCGGATCGCGAAGGAATCCGAGAGCCTGGCGCGGCTGCCCGCTCTTCGTGAGGAGCGCGACGCGCTCCGGGACGCGCGGGCGTGTGCCGACGAGCGGCGCGCGCTGGAGCAGCGCATCGCGGGAGTGCAGGACGAGATCCACGGGAGACACGGCATCCTCGAGCGCATCGAGGATGCGCAGCGTCAGGTGGACGCGTTCGACCCCGCGGCTCTCGCGGCCGCGAACGAGCGGGCCGGCAAGGCTGACGAGCGGTTGAGCGCACTGCGTGACCAACGACTGGCGGCCCTGGCGGACGCCAAGGCGACACGGAACGGGGCGTCCAGCCACGAGAACAGGCTGAGAGAGCAGCGGGCGTCTGTGCTGGCGCTCGGCGAGGGAGGGCCCTGTCCGACGTGCACGCGCGTCCTGGGTGACGCTCTGCAGGCCGTCCTGGATGCGATCGATGCGCAGCGCGAGATGTGGGCCGACACCCGCTCACGGGCCCAGGTGGAGATCGACCGGTTCGGCTCCCCATCCGACGAAGAGGTGGAGGCCGAGGTCGAGCGCGACGACGCGGAGAAAGAGGTCGAGCGTCTCCGCCAGCGCCAGCAGGACGCGAAGCTGGGCGCCGACCAAGTCAGGGGCCTGGTAGTCCGGCGGGCAGACGCCGAGAAGAGCCTGGCGGCCGACCGGGCCCGTCTCGCCGAGCTGCCCGCGGTCACGTTCGACGCCGCCCGCCTCACCGCGATCGAGGGCGAGGTCCGTGAGCTCGAGGTGAAGGACGCCGGGCTCATGAACGACCGCGCCGCGGCCGCGCAGCTTCCCGAGCACCAGCAGGCGCTGGCCGCGGCGACCGAGCAGGAGGAATCAGCGAAGGCGGGGCTCGACCGGATCCGCGATTACCTCCATGAGCTTCGCTTCGACGGCAATGCCCACGTCGCGCTCAGGGACAACGCCGCGCGCGCCGAGCGAGCCCGGCAGGACGCGTCCGTGGCGGTAGCCCGCGCCGAGGAGGTACTGGGCGGTGCGCAGGCCGGGCTCGAGACGGCGCGGCGGGCGCTGGACGAGTACGACCGGCGTGCCGCGCTCCTCGTCGACATCGACGCCCGGCTCGCGATCTACCGGCGCGCCGACGTCATGCTCGACCAGTTCCGGACCGCGTTCGTCCAGCAGCTCAAGCCGGAGATGGAGGAGCTCGTTACGGGCTTCGTGTCCATCCTGACGGACGGGCGCCACGAGGCGGTCACGCTCACCGACGACTTCCAGTGCACGCTGCATGAGTCGGGCGTAGCGCACGAGGTCGTGTCTGGCGGCACGGAGAACGTCGCGGCGCTCGCGATGCGGCTCGCGATCTCGCAGATGATCGCCGAGCGGTCGGGCGACGCGCAGGGCATGCTCTGGCTGGACGAGGCAACGGACGGCATCGACGAGACGCGCCGGCAGAACGTGCTCACGCTGCTGCGTAGGCTGCAGGGCGTGTATCCGCAGCTCATCGTGAGCTCCCACTCCCCAGACATCCGCGAGTCGGTCGACCACGTGGTCGAGTTCGAGTACGACGCCGCGGCTGGCCGCTCGCGGGTGGTGTCGCAACCGCAACTAGCGGAGGTGGCGTAGATGGATCGCCAGAAGCCGTACGTCCGGATGATCCATCCAAGGTCGGGCACGCTGCACTCTCGGCACGCGCCGTCCTGCGATGTCGACGGCTGTTCCCAGGTCGTCATCACGCCTCTCCTGCCGGACGATCCGAAGCCAGGGGAGGCCATGATATGGGGCGTCAACAAGCGCCCGGTCATGGTCGCATCGGCCCCGTTCATCGGCAGGCACGATGAGCCATGCGTGGCTGTGAACGAAGGAGGAATCATCCACGTCGCGTCGTTGAAGACGCTCATCCGCCCGCCCGTGCTCAAGACGTTCGCGCTCACGGTGCCTGACGGTGCGACGCAGTTGGTGCTGCCGCGTCACGTCCGATTGAAGGTCGAGGCCGAGTCGAAAGACCTCGCCCTCGCCAAGCTGGCGGCTATGCTGGAGGAGGTCCCGTCACAAGGCTATCCGCCCGACGAGGCGCCCTGGTAATGGCGATCACCAGCGGCGAGAAGAAGAAGGCGTGGGAGGAAGCCCTTACCGCGGATCTTACGTGCCAGCTCAGCGCGCTCGAGGAGGTCCATCGGGACATCATCACGCTTGAGGACGTCGTCCAGGGTCTGCCGCGTCTCGCGCAGATGTTGGCGAAGCAGAAGCGAACCCTCGAGCTGATGGAGTCGGAGTTCCGCGAGGAGATCAAGGAAGTCCCCAACACCATTGCCGGCCTCAAGGCAAAGCGGGAGCCGATGACAGAGCGGGGCTCGCACATCACCGAAAGCGAGCCCGTGCTCGTGACGGCGGAGTAACGATGCTGATACAGGGCGCTTTTTTTATCGCAGGCCGCGTCGCCTTCACGCGGCGCGCGTCGCGCGAGAGCGACATTTCTAACGACGGGCGGAGGCCCAGATGAATCGGTTGGCGGTTATCCTGGGGTCGCCAGACCAGGCGACGTTTCCGGCATCGTTCGTGCGTGAGGCACTCGCCGAGGTCGCCACAGAACGCGTCACACTTGCGGCCCAGCGCCTGGAGACGATAGCTCTCTGGGAGCGTATCGCTACCGATCACCTCGAGAGCGATTACGACGACGCCCAGCCCCCCGAGGAAGAACCGTGGCCCCAGCCCGGCGGAAGAGCAGTACCCATCTCGAGCTCGTACAGAACGAGTCTGAGCCAGCACCCAAGCGTGACCGGCGTCCGTGGCCGTACTCAGTCGGGCGCCGAGGAGTAAATCGTGTCAGAGTCTACTCCCGCGACGACTCGGCCGTGTGCCAGGTCGAATGGTGGGACGACCGTGGCCGGCAGCAGCGCAGCCTACGCACCGTGCTCGGCGAGGCCGTCACGGATAAGACGCTCGCTCGCGACATCGCGGAAGCCATGTCGTCGGCGCAGGAATCGAAGCGTAACCGCGCCGCGGCCGCGCTCGTGTTCGGCGCCGCGGGCAAGGGCCTCGACTTCCTGCTCAAGCGGTTGCACGAGGAGAAGCTCGGGCAGAAGAAGTGGACTCCCAAGTACGCCGGCTCGCAGGAGCGCCACCGCACGTTCTGGCTGGAGCTGCTCGGCAAGGACGTGCCGCTCGCCAAAGTGCACCGCCTGCCGCTGCGCGCGATGGTCGACGAGCACGGCGCGCAGCAGAAGCCGCCGTGGTCGGAGCGCACGAAGCAGTCGTACCTCCGGTACCTGGTCGACGCGTTCATCTACGGGCGCGACGTGCTCAAGATCATCGACTCGCGGCACGACCTGTCCGGCCACGAGCTCCCGACGCCCAACAAGAAGGGGCCGTCCTACACCGAGGAGGAGTATCAGAAGTTGCTCCCCGCGCTGTGGAAGGTCGACCCGCGGGCCTGGCTCGTCGGTGAGGCGTACGACCAGGCCGGGCGCCGGAAGAACGCCACGCGCAACCTACGGCTCACCGACGTGCGCTTCGCGACACTCTCCACGGAGGAAGGTCCGGTGAGGGCGGCGATCCTGAAGTACGCGGCCGGCACGGACAAGACGAAGAAGGGCGGCGAAGCCGTCCTGGTCGGCGAGGAGACACTCGAGCGACTCCAGTTGCTCATGGACATGCCGGCGGTCCGCGCGAGCGGCTACCTGCTCCCCGCGGGCGAGCTCTCGAGCAAGAAGGCGAAGAAGCCGATCCGGGAGGAGACGCTCAACCGGATGCTGCACAAGGCGGAGGAGGAGGCCGAGATCCCGCACGTGAAGGGCCGCGCGTACCACGCCGGCAAGCGCGGGTTCGGGCGCGCCACCGCGGGCAGCCGCGAGACCGCGTCCGCTCAGTCAGGAACGACCGCGCAGACGCTCGGGCGCTACGACCCCCGGGACGACCTGCCGGCGCAGGCAGCGCTCGCCCTGGAGATCGTGAGGAGGCGCGTGTGAGCGACGTGAAGTCCGCGCTGACGCCCGAGGAGTGGGCGCCGGTCCTGCGAAACGACTTGCACCGCGTGGAACTGGCCCGCGAAATCATGCGATGCACGCTGGCTAACGAGCGGTGCCCGGTTCCTGCGGAGGGGGAGGTCACGCACGCCCTCGCCGCCCTCTGCCTGCACGGCCAGCCGTTCGGGTTCACGCGGGAGGACGTGCGGTTGCTCAGGCAGTCGGCTCGTGACGAGCGTGCAGGGGTGACGGCGGACAACCGTCCGCACCCGGATGTTGCCACCGCCTACGACTCGCTCGCCGACCGCATCGAGGCCCTGCTGCCGCCGGAGGGTGCATGACGGAGATCGTCAAGGAAGGCTGGGCCATCAAGGCGACGATGGACGGCGAGACCGTGATCCGGGGTGGCATGTTCGACGGCATGCGGATCAAGACGAACTCGTGGATGCACCCGGACGACATCGGCATCGAGCTTCCCGACGGCAGCATCAAGGTGATGAAGCTGGCCGATTTGGAGGATGGAATCCGAAAGCGGACGCTGCCGCCGGAGGGCGCGTGAGGATGGATGGCAGGAATCGGGTGATGATGCGCCTCGAGGTCGACGAGGGGTGGACGGTACGGGAGATCGCCGAGCTGTTCGGCCTCAGTACCACTACGGTGCGCCACGGAATTGCCTATGCCCGATTCAACTGGCGGCGCGAGAACAGCCTCGCCAACTGGATGCGTCGCATGGGCCTCAAGTGCGTCCCGTGCTCACTGTGCGGACGTATGCACGGGCGCAGGGCGTCGCGGAAAAAGGTCAGCGCTCGCGACCTCGGACACGGCGTATGGGACGGCCCAAGACGTGGCGCGTAACTGTGACGGCGGCGGTGACGGTGTTATCAGCACCGCTTCCGAGCGGGCCCGTAAGTGATTGTGGGACAACAGGCCGGCGCCCGGGCTCGAACCGGGGACCTGCTGATTACAAATCAGCTGCTCTACCAGCTGAGCTACACCGGCGCTTCGAGCCGAACGTTAGCGGGCGGGCGACCCAGGTCAACGAAAAGGCGCGGTCGGTTGCCGCGGGCGAGGTCGGGA
>JBFXDG010000030.1:0-18952 GCA_050181335.1 Gemmatimonadales bacterium
ACGGGCCGGCCTTCCGTCGACAACGACGCGCCTCGGCTCGAACCCACGTTGCGCTCTCCTTCGGAGAGCGCGTGGGTCCTCATCCCACGTTCAACACTTTGCTTTCGATTCACGGACGGGGTGGGATGGATCTCGCTGCGCTCGATCGTCTCGGCGGTCAACGGGCCGGCCTTCCGTCGACGACTTCGCGCCTCGGCTCGAACCCACGTTGCGCTCTCCTTCGGAGAGCGCGTGGGTCCTCATCCCACGTTCACCATGCGACTTCGATTCACGGACGGGGTGGGATTCGAACCCACGAGGGTGTTAACCCACACGATTTCCAATCGTGCGCCTTGAGCCACTCGGCCACCCGTCCAAGGTCAGACGCGATCACGCTCCGAATGGGGGCAGGTCCACACCCTCCCAGATCACCGTTCTGAGAACCGCGCGCACGCGAAGCGCGGCGAGGGATGCGACGTCCGGATCATTGCGATACGACTCGTAAGCGTCGCGGCTCGGAAAGGTCACGATGTGCATCTCGTCAGGCGCGTCCGATCCCGGCCCGTCGCGCAGCGCGAGGCGGCGGGCCAAGCTGCCGCCGTGACGCGCGACGATGGAGAACGCGGCCGTCTCGAATCGCTCGAAGTCGTCGTCACGACCCGGAGCGGTCCAGAGACCGACCACCAGCACGAAGGGATCGCTCATTCGACGCCGTGAACGGAGGGAGTGGGATTCGAACCCACGCGGGCCTTGTGGGCCCAACGCCTTAGCAGGGCGCCGCCTTAAGCCTCTCGGCCATCCCTCCAAGAATTGCCCCGCTAGGGCTCGAACCTAGAGTCTTCTGAGCCAGAGTCAGACGTGTTGCCAGTTACACCACGGGGCAGAGCCACCAGTCGGAATCGAACCGACGACCCCATCATTACGAATGATGTGCTCTACCGGCTGAGCTATGGTGGCACAATGGAGCAGAGGGGGATCGAACCCCTGACCTCCGCATTGCGAACGCGGCGCTCTCCCAGCTGAGCTACTGCCCCGACGATCCCCGCACCCTACGCGCTAAGTGGGCGCGAGAGGACTCGAACCTCTGACCTCCACGATGTCAACGTGGCGCTCTAACCAACTGAGCTACGCGCCCCACTAAGAGGGCCGCGAAGGCCCATGCGCCCGGAGGGACTCGAACCCCCAGCCTTCTGGTCCGTAGCCAGACGCTCTATCCAATTGAGCTACGGGCGCAACTTCGATCGAATGCCCACGACAGGACTCGAACCTGTACGCCGTCACCGGCACTGGTCCCTCAAACCAGCCTGTCTACCAATTTCAGCACGTGGGCGGAGTACATGCTCGAGGAGGGACTCGAACCCTCACGGGGTCACCCCCACAGGATCCTGAATCCTGCGCGTCTACCAATTCCGCCACCCGAGCCCTGCTCGTTTCCATCACGATGGAGCCGAGGGGAATCGAACCCCTGACCTCTTGAATGCCATTCAAGCGCTCTCCCAACTGAGCTACGGCCCCCTCACACGACCCGCGAAGCCGGGCCGGGGCACCCATGCGCTGGCATGGGTCCGGGCGCCTGACTCCGATCTTTCAAACAGCCATTCCAGCGGGGCTGACGAGACTCGAACTCGCGACCTCCGGTGTGACAGACCGGCACTCTAACCAGCTGAGCTACAGCCCCTTTACCACCCTACGAGCAACGACGCCCCGACGGGGAATCGAACCCCGGCCGCCACCTTGAAAGAGTGGTGTCCTAACCGTTAGACGATCGGGGCCCATCCCTTCCCTCCTCGACAGGCCCGGAGGGACTCGAACCCCCAACCGCCGGTTTTGGAGACCGGTGCTCTACCAATTGAGCTACGGACCTCTTGTCCCCTTCCACCATCATGGCCAGGGGCAGAATCGAACTGCCGACACCATGATTTTCAGTCATGTGCTCTACCAACTGAGCTACCTGGCCCCGACAAAAAACCCGCCCGAGCCACCGGCGGCGCGGACGGGAAGAAGCAGCGTAGGGCCGGCTCTACCGGCTCTCGCCTCCCGTCCGCATGCGCGGACTCGACGCTTCAGCCACCATTCCACCTCTCTCGGGGACTCCCCTACATGGGAAGCGCCGCCCTTTGGCGGCGCTCCAATGACGCATAGCGGGGGCGGGATTCGAACCCGCGACCTTCGGGTTATGAGCCCGACGAGCTACCAGGCTGCTCCACCCCGCATCAGAGCTAGGGAACTTACACGTCCGCGCGCGGGAAGGTCAACCGCCGGAAAGGCCCGTCTATATTGGGGCCGCACCGGGTCGCCCGAAGGCGTCGCGGCATGGCTCGTGCCAGCCGGAAACACACCGTGAACCCAGACTTTCCATGACGAGCGACGCCTACATCGACCTCGCGATCGCGCTCGGCGTCGGGCTGCTCATCGGGCTCCAGAAGGAGCGGGTCGACTCGCCGGTCGCCGGACTCCGCACGTTCGCCCTGGTTTCCGTGTTCGGCGCGCTGACGGCGCTGATCTCCAGCGCGACGGGGCCCTGGGTGGTGGTCGCCGGGCTGATCGCGATCACCACGTTCACGGTGATGGGGAACGTGATCTCGATGCGGGGCGGCTCGATCGATCCGGGCCAGACCACCGAGGTGGCGATCGTGCTGACGTTCCTGCTCGGCGCGCTGGTAGTGATCGGACCCCGTGAGGGCGCGATCGTGCTCGGCGCCACGGTCGCCGTGCTGCTCCACCTGCGCGACGAGCTGCATGGATGGGTGGCGAAGCTGAGCGACCAGGACGTTCGCGCGATGATGCAGTTCGTCGTGGTCTCGCTGATCGTCCTGCCGGTCCTGCCGGACCAGACGTACGGGCCCTACGACGTTCTCAACCCCCGCGAGATCTGGTGGATGGTGGTGCTCATCGTCGGCCTCAACCTGGTCGGCTACGGCGCATTCCGACTCGTGGGGCAGAGCGTCGGCACGGCGCTGGCGGGCATCCTGGGCGGCGTCGTCTCGAGCACGGCGACCACGGTCACGTACGCACGGCTCTCGAAGGAAGACGAGTCGCGAACTCCAGTCGCCGTGGTGATCGTCTGGATCGCCTCGGGCATCGTCTTCGTGCGCGTCCTGGTCGAGATCGCCGTGGTGGCGCCCTCGTTCCTCCCCGTGGCGGCCGGACCGATCGGCGTCATGATGCTGGTGGTCGCGATCGGTACGCCCTTGATATGGCGCGCACGGAAGCAGCGAGACGCCCATGCGCTGGAGCCCCAGAACCCCGCGCAGCTCAAGCCGGCCCTCGCGTTCGGCGCGCTCTACGCGGCGGTGCTCTTCCTCGTCGCCGCGGCGCAGGACTTCCTCGGGGCCGCCGGCCTCTTCGCGGCGGCAGCCGTCTCGGGCATCAGCGGCATGGACGCCATCACGCTCACGGCGTCGCAGCGCGTGTCGGCGCAGGCGCTCGAGCCGGGGACCGCCTGGCGGCTGATCATCGTGGCGAGCCTGTCGAATCTCGTCTTCAAGTTCAGCTTGGCTGCGGCCATCGGAAGCCGAGAGATGGCGACGCGCATCGGCATCCTGTTCACCATCGCGATCGCGGCAGGGGCCGGGCTGATCGTGCTCTGGCCCTAGCGGCGCAGCTCGGGCCGGCCGCGGTCGAGGTAGTCGCCGGAGGTTATGCGGCCGCCCCGCGGCTCCAGCCGATACCAGTAGATCCACGCGCTCTCGACGTCGCCCGAGGCGAGCGTCACGTCGACCCGCCGCCGCGCGAACTCCTCGCCCTCGTGCTCGTCGAGCCGAGCGAGCGCATCGATGGCCGCCAACCGGTAGACCTCGCCCTCCACTCGGGCCCGCGGATCGCCGCTCGGCACCGCGCCCGGATACGGACCCAGGTCGTAGAGCTCGGCGGCGACGGTCCCGAAGCCCACGAACGTCCAGTCGCGCATGAGCGCCCTCTGCACCGGTCCGCGCACAGCCTCTCGGAGCGTTCCGTACACGAAGAGGAGAGGCTCCGCGCCCCGCCCGGGCCGGCCGACGGGTCCTAGCATGGGGCGTGCATGGGCTCGCGGCACACGGTCACCCCGACGCAGGAGCCCGCATGCGCCAGTTCGTCGAAAGCATCTACCAACGGCTCACCGTCCTCTTCGACCCGCAGGAGCTGGGCACCGCGCTCGCGGACGTGGTCGCGAACATCGTGATCGGCGTGATCACGTTCCTGGCATACTACCTCGTGTGGCGCATTCTCGACCGCATCGCCAGAAGCGTCACGACGCGCTTCCACGTGGACCCCACGAACCGCGATTTCGCGTTGACGGTCCTGAAGTTCCTCGTGCTCACGCTGGCGGCCGTGAACGCTTTGTCCGCCGTCGGCGTGAACACGGCGTCGCTCCTCACGTCGCTCGGAATCGCGGGGCTGACGATCGGGTTCGCCGCGCGCGACGCGCTCTCCAATCTGATCTCCGGAATCCTGATCTACTGGGACCGGCCCTTCGTGATCGGCGACCTGGTCGAGGTCGAAGACCACTACGGACACGTGGACCGGATCACGCTCCGCTCGACTCGCGTCGTCACGCCGGACGGGCGCATGCTCGCGGTTCCGAACACGTCGATCATCAACACCACGGTCGCCTCGTACACCAACTTCTCGCACCTGCGGATCGACATCCCGGTGACGGTGGGCGTCGAGTCCGATCTGGACGTCGTGCGCGAGCTGCTGCTGGACGTCGTGCGGACGGACGCCGCCTACCTCAGCACCCCGCCGCCGCGCGTCGTGCTCGCACAGATCAACGACTACAACCTCCGCATGGAGCTGTGGGCGTGGCTCGACGACGAGCGCGCGCACATCGAGGCGCGGGCAAGGCTCCGTGAGAGCGTCTACCGGACGCTCCGCGAGGCGGGCGTCGATCTGCCGTTCGAGACGATCCGCATCGAGCCGCTGGAGGTGAAGCGGGTCGCCGCCTGACGGGCGCGCGAGCCCACGGCTCCGGCTCACCCCGTCACGAGGCCCCTGCGCTCGAGCAACGGCTCGACGCGAGGGTCACGGCCCCTGAACTCGCGGTAGAGCGTCATGTGGTCCGCGCTGCCTCCACGCGATAGCAGGGTCGAGCGGAAGTGGTCGCCGTTCTCGCGTGTCAGGCCGCCGTTCTCGGCGAACCACTCGACGGCGTCGGCGTCGAGCACCTCCGACCAGATGTAGGAGTAGTAACCCGCGGCGTACCCGCCGAAGATGTGCGAGAAGTACGTGTAGTGGTACCGCGGTGGCACGGCATCGAGATCGAGGCCGGCGGAGGCGAGAACGTCCGCCTCGTATGCCACCAGCTCCTCCGCGCTCGGTACGTCGTCAGGAGCGATCTGATGGATCGCCTGGTCGGTGACGGACGCCGCCAGGTACTCCGTGGTGGCGAACCCCTGGTTGAACGTCTCGATCGCCAGCACCCGCTCGACGAGCTCGGGAGGCATCGCTTCACCGGTCTCGTGGTGCCTCGCGTAGCTCGCGACCACCTCGGGCCACGTCGCCCACATCTCGTTGACCTGCGAGGGGAACTCGACGAAGTCGCGGGGGACCGCCGTGCCGGCGAAGCGCGGATAGGTGACGTTCGAGAACATCGCGTGCAGCGCGTGCCCGAACTCGTGGAAGAGCGTGCCGACCCCGTCGAAGGTGAGCAGCGTCGGATCGCCCGCGACCGGCTTGGGGATGTTCAGATGGTTGGCGACGACCGGCTTCTCGCCGAGCAGGCGCGACTGGGACACGTACGAGCTCGCCCACGCCCCGCCCCGCTTGGACGGGCGCGCGTAGTAGTCCCCGAGGAAGATCGCGAGCAGACTCCCGTCCGCGTCGTGCACCTCCCAGACGCGCACGTCGGGATGGTAGACGGGCAGATCGGTGCGCTCGTGGAACGTGATGCCGAACAGCCGGGTCGCCGCGAAGAACACGCCGCGCTCGAGAACGGCGTCGAGCTCGAAGTACGGCTTCAGCTGGGACTCGTCGTACGCGTACTCCGCGCGGCGCAGCTTCTCGGAGTAGTAGGCCCAGTCCCAGGGCTCGAGCTCGAACCCACCCCCTTCCGCGTCGATGATCGCCTGGAGCCGGTCGGCCTCCCGGCGGGCGTTGCGCACGGACGGCGGCACGAGCGACGCGAGCAGCGTATTCACGGCGTCGGGTGTGAGCGCCGTCTCGTCCTCGAGCACCCAAGCCGCGTGGGTGGGATAGCCGAGCAGCCGCGCGCGCTCGGCACGCAGCCGCATGACGCGGCTGACGATCGCGCGGTTGTCGTAGGGCCCTCCGTGGGCGCCGCGCGCCAGGGAGGCTTCGTGGATACGCCGGCGGAGCGCGCGGTTCTCCAGGTTCGCGAGCACGGGCTGGCCGCTCGTGTTGAGCAGCGGCAGCACGTAGCGGCCGCCGAGCCCCCGCTCCTCCGCCTCCCTCGCCGCCGCGGCGATCTGCTGCTCGGAGAGTCCCCGGAGCTGCTCGATCGAATCGACCACCACGGCCATCGCGTTCACTTCGCTCAGCACGTTCTGCGTGAATCTGGTGCCGAGCTCGGCGATCTCCGCGTTGAGCGCGCGGAGACGCTCCTTGTCGGGCGGCGAGAGCATCGCGCCCGCGCGCACGAAGTCGGTCCGGTAGCGCTCGACCAGACGCCGGTCCTCCCCCGTGAGGCCGAGCTCGTCGCGACGATCGTGGACGGACTCGATGCGCGCGAAGAGGCTCGAGTCGAGCCGGATGCGGTCCACGTGCGCGGAGAACTTCGGCGCGAACTCCGTGCGCAGCGCCTCGAGCGTGTCGTTCGTGTGGGCGGACGTGAGGTTGCTGAACACCGCGCGAGCTCGACGGAGCAGCTGCCCGGAGCGCTCGAGCGCCACGAGCGTGTTGTCGAACGTCGGCGGCTCGATGCTCGCGGCGATCTGCTCGACCTCGGCGATCTCCACGGCCATCCCCCGCTCGAACGCCGGGGCGAAATGCTCGTTGCGGATCCGGTCGAACGCCGGCATCCCGAGCGGGAGCTCGCTCGGCTCGAACAGCGGATTGTCGGACGTCGCAGCAGGTGCGCGGTCGTTGGCCATGCAGGCGCTCAGCAGGAGAGCGAGGATCGCAGCGGACGGAACGGATGCGCGGAAGATCATGATCGGCACGCGGGGCGCAGCCCTGGACGAAACGTGCCACACCGGCGCGGGCCCGGCAAACTCGCCGGCAACGCGCTCAGGCCAACCCGCGCCGCACCCGGCTCGAGACGACTTCGGCCAGCAGAACGGTGACGAGAATGGCGAGCAGGATCACGCTGACCCCCGACCACGCGAGCGCGTCGATCGAGGCCTGCAGGGCCATCCCGATCCCGCCCGCTCCCACGAGCCCCAGGATCGTCGCTTCGCGGATGTTGATCTCCCAGCGGTAGATGCTCACGCCGGCCACGGTGGGCAGGATGTGAGGCAGGAGCCCGAACGTGAGAGCCTGGGACCGGCTCGCGCCCGTGGCTTCCATGGCGACGACCGGCAGCGTGGGCGCTTCCTCGATCGCCTCGTAGACGAGCCTGCCCACGAACCCCACCGACCGGAGCGCGATGGCGATGACGCCCGCCGGGAGCCCGGGCCCGAGCAGAACCACGAGCACGAGCGCCCAGATGATCGAGTTGACCGAGCGTGACGTCACCAGCGCGAGGAGCGCGAGCGGGCGCACCCAGATGCGGGAGGGCGTCGTCGTGCGCGCGGCGAGATAGGCGAGCGGAAGCGCGACGACGACGCCGAGCACCGTGCCGAGCGTGGCGATGTGCACGGTCTCGAGCAGGGGCCGGCCCAGCGTGAGCGCGTAGGATGCGTCCGGTGGGAACATCCTCAGGCCGAGATCCCGCATCTGCAGCCCGGCGTCCAGGACGAACACCCAGGTCGTCTGCTCGGAGATCGTCGCGGCGGCGGCCGCCACCGCGGCGGTGACGGCGAGCGCGGCCGCGAAGCTCACCCACTGGCGCGCGGTCGTACGATGACGCCACTCGCGCCGCCCTTCGCGCACGAGCACCGGCATCAGGTCCCGAGCCTCGCGACCTTCACAGCAGCGCCTCTCGTACCCGGCCCGAGATCACCTCGGTGGCGAACACCATGGCGACGATCAGGATGAGGATGGCTGCGACCGACTCGAACTCGTAGCGCCCGAACGCGGTCGTCAGCGTGGCCCCGATGCCGCCGGCCCCGACGAGACCGATCACCGCGGACTCGCGGAAGTTGATGTCCATGCGGTAGAGGACGAGGCCGAGCACGCGGGGCATCACCTGGGGGAGGACGGCGAACGCGACGCGGGACGGCCAGGCGGCGCCCGTCGTCGTGAGCGCATCCAGCGGTGCGGAATCCACCTCTTCGACGGCCTCGGCGAGCAGCTTGCCGAGGAACCCCACGCTCCCCACCACGAGCGTGACCACACCGGCGAACGGCCCGAACCCGAACATCGCGACGAAGAAGATCGCCACGATGATCTCGTGGAAGGCGCGCGAGACCGCGAGCAACGCGCGCGCGACGGCGTAGACGGGAGCCGGCACGAGGTTGCGCGCCGCGGCCAGTCCGAGCGGCAGGGCCAGGAGCGCACCCGCGACGGTGGACACGGCGGCCATCGCGAGGCTCTCGAGCAGGCCCGCGCGGATGTCGTTCCAGCGCGTGACGAAGTCGGGCCTGAGCGCGCCGCCGAAGAACGTGCCGGCACGGGCGAGCCCTTCGGCGACGCGCGCCGGGTCCACGTCCAAGGTGATCGCGGCGGTGACGGCGTAGAGCGCCGCGCCGATCCAGAGCGCCCGTCGGGTCGCGCGGCTGGCGATCCTCGGGGGCGGGCGCCACCGCGCCGCGGCGCCGGCGCTCACGTCAGCGCCCCGGCGGGGTCGCCTTCGCCGCGCGCCGCGTGGCGCACCCCGACCGCCTCGGCCCCGTACACGCGCTCGAGCACCGCGTCGTCGAGGGCGGCGGGCGGGCCGTCGAAGACGAGCCGGCCCCCGATCAGCCCCAGGATGCGTGGGCAGAAGCGCCGAGCGAGCGGCACGTCGTGCAGGTTGATGATCGCGGCGAGGCCCCGCTCGCGGCACACGTCCGTGATCAGCGTCATGATGCGTACGGCCGTGGCCGGATCGAGGCTCGCGGTCGGCTCGTCCACGAGCAGCACATCGGGGTGCTGGATGAGCGCCCGCGCGATGCCGACGCGCTGTTTCTGGCCGCCGGAGAGCGCGTCCGCGCGCTGGTCCTCGAGACCCGTCAGCCCGACGCGGTCGAGCAGCCGGAACGCCTCCTCGACGTCGGCGACGTCGAAGCGCCGCCGCACGCTCCTCCAGAACGCGGTGCGCCCGAGCGTGCCCGCGAGCACGTTCTCCATGACGGTGAGCCGGCCGACGAGCGCGTGATCCTGGAAGATCATGCCGAGCCGGCGCCGCGCGCCGCGCAGCTCCTCGCCCGCGAGGTGGGTGATCTCCGTCCCGTCGAGCCACACCTCGCCCGACTCGGGCGGCACGAGCCGCTGCACGGACCGGAGCAGCGTGCTCTTGCCCGCGCCCGACGCGCCGATGAGACCGACGATCTCTCCCCGGCGGACGTCGAACGTCACGCCCGAGATCACGGGCGGCCTGGGGCCGTATCGCACGACGAGGTCCCTCAGCCTGAGCGCGTAGCCCGGGTCGGTCACCGGCAGCTCCAGCTCGTTCCCGACGCCACGTCGATCCGCCGGATCACCTCCCAGTGCTCCTCGTACGTGATCGGGATGAACTGGTCTTCGACGAACTCCGCATCGAGCGCGCTTCCTTCCCACGGGAAGGTGAAGAACGCCTCCACGATGCGTGCAGCGAGGCCGGCATCGAGTCGGCTCGACACGCCGAACGCGGTGGTGGGAAACGTCTCGGATCGATAGAGCACGCGCAGATCGTCGCGGCTCCCGACGCCACGGGCCAGCACCTGATCGATCACAGTGTTGGCGACGGCCGCCGCATCGTAGTCGCGCTGCAGCACCCCCAGCACGGAGTTGTCGTGGCGACCGGAGAACGCCGTCGCGAAGTCGCGGTCCGCCACGAGCCCGAACTCGGCCTCCAGCAGGACGGAGGGCGCCTTGAAGCCGCTGTTCGACGTGGGCGCGGTGAACGCGACCGTCCGCCCGCGCAGATCCTCGACCGACTCGATGCCGCTCTCGCGATGCGTGAGCAGCTCCATCTCGTAGCCATACGAGCCGTCCGCGCTCGCCATCATCGTGGCCGGGATGAACCCCGCACAGTTCACGGCCAGCGGGACGCTGCCGGTGTTGAACCCCGCGATGTGCAGCCGCCCCGCCCGCATCGCTTCGATCTGCGCCGCGTTGGACTGCACGGGGAAGAACGTGACCTCGCGGCCGACCTCGCGCTCCATGTGCGCGAGGAAGCCCGCCCACACGTCACGGAACTGCGCGGGATCCTCGACGGGCGTGTAGGCGAAGATCAACCGCTCGGGGTCGAGCACGACGCGCGGATGCGTCGCGTAGTCGGCCACCAGGTCGCCGTCGCGGTCGCAGTAACGCTGGTCCAGGTCGCCGC
Source organism: Gemmatimonadales bacterium (assembly GCA_050181335.1). Lineage (GTDB taxonomy): Bacteria > Gemmatimonadota > Gemmatimonadetes > Longimicrobiales > Gaopeijiaceae > UBA2982. Next base: position 10,466 of record JBFXDG010000030.1, read on the forward strand.
GCGGGCAGTCCTCGACCAACGGCCCCGCGCACGCGGCCGCGGCCAGCAGCAGCAGGACGACGGCGCACGCCTTCGTGGAGGCCGAGACGCTCGCCCGGCTCAAGAGCCCGTGCCGGGGCGCGCCCTCGGGAAGAGATCGGGGTTGTTCGTGAACAGCCCGTCCACGCCGAGATCGAACAGGAAGTAGGCCATCTCGGCGGGCGCGCCGGGGAAGTCTCCCGGATCGTCCGCGCTGAACGTGTACGGGATGACGGTGAGGCCGACCGCATGCGCACGCGCGACCGCGGACGGATCGTCCAGCAGCAGGCGCTTCGTCGGTCCGATGCCGGTAGCGAACGCGCGGATCTCGTTCAGCCCCTCCGGGCTCAGCATCTCCACGGACTCCGCGCCGCCGGAGAGCAGGAAGACGAGCGGGAGATCCGAAGCGAGCTCGTGCACGAAGATCTCGAGGCTCGCGCGACTGAACGACTGGATCACGACCGGCGTCGCGGGGTCGGCGCCGTTCTCGTCGAGCCCGTAGCGCTCCAGGTCCGCCAGCACGAGCCGCTCCATGGAGTGACCGAGGTCGCGGTACACCTCGGGCGCCTTGGTCTCCGGAATGATCCCCGCGCGCCCGCGCGCCAGCTCGATCACCTCCGCGAACGTCGGCACGCGCTCGCCCGCGAACTCGGGTGCGAACCAGGCACCGGCGTCCAGCGTCCGGATCTCCTCGAGCGTGAAGTCCGCGACGTGCCAGCGGCGCACCGGCTCCCCGCGCAGCGTGTCCTCACGAAAGCGGTCCGGAAACACATCGCGCACGTTGGTCGTGCGCTCGAGCGTCTCGTCGTGCAGCGCGATCAGCTGGCCGTCCCGAGTGACCTGCAGGTCCGGCTCGATGAAGTCGGCGCCCTGCTCGAGCGCGAGCCGGTACGCCGGCATCGTGTGCTCGGGTGCGTAGGCGGACGCCCCGCGGTGGGCGATGAGAAGGGGGGCGGTCCCGGGGGCACTCGGGGCTTCACCCGAGCACGCGACGGCGTGGATCGCCAAGATCCCGATCAGACCACTCTTCACGACCTTCCGGCCCATGCGTCCCCCTTTCCTCGGCAAGATACGCGGGCCCCGGTGGGGCGGCGACGGAGATCCGTAACCACTCGGAAACAGGTGGCGCCTGGCGCGGAGGGCCTTTCGGCCCCCACTTTGCCCCGTCACGCGCGGCTGGCCCTTCGAGGGTGGGCCCGCGGCCGAGTCGATCGAACAGGCATACCACGGGGGGATCACGCCATGTCATCGTCACGCGTCTTCTTTTCCACACTCATCACCGGCGCTGCCGCTTTCCTCGCGGGCTGCATGGCCGAGTCCGCGCCGGCGGGCGAAGGCAGCATGATGGTGATGGGCAATCCGATCACGGGCGACGGGATTCCGAACCCGGCGCCTACGGTGACGGCCAACTGGGGTCAGCTGCCTGCCGGGCGAGTGGTGGGCACCAGCGCCGGCATGGACATCGATCCCATCGACGGCAACCTCTGGACGTACGAGCGCTGCGGGAACGGCGCGATCAACCAGCCCGCTCCTGCCGGCGGCGCCGGCGGCGGCTTCGGCGGCCGGAACTGCGACAGCCAGGCCGATCATCCGCCCATCTACAAGCTCGACGTCAACACGGGCGCCATCCTCGCCAACTTCGGCGCGGGCGTCATGGTCAACCCGCACGGGATCGGCGTCGATGCTCAGGGCAACGTGTGGGTGACGGACTTCGCGGTGAACCAGGCGCGCACCAAGGGCTACCAGGTGCACAAGTTCAGCCCCGAGGGCCAGCTCCTCATGTCGCTCGGCACGGCGGGACAGAGCGGCAACGACGGCTCGCACTTCTTCGAGCCCAACGACGTGATCGTCGCCCCCGACGGCAGCATCTTCGTGTCCGACGGCCACAGCGGTCAGGGCATGACCACGAACCAGGCGATCGAAGAGGGCCGCGCCAACGGCCAGACGGCGCGTATCCTGAAGTTCTCGCCCGACGGGACGTTCATCAAACAGTGGGGCCAGATCGGTCTCCAGCACGGTGAGTTCCGCACGCCGCACTCGATGGCGTTCGACTCGCGTGGCCGCCTCTGGGTCGCCGACCGCGGCAACCACCGCATCGAGATCTTCGACCAGGAAGGCAACTATCTCGAGTCGAGATACACCCCCGGGCGCATCAGCGGCATCTTCATCACGCCCGAGGACATGGTCTATACGATCGACTCCGAGTCGAGCCCGACGGGTCACCCCAACTGGGTGAACGGCGTGCGCGTTCTGCCCCTCGACGAGGATCGGGTCGTCGGCTTCATCCCGCCGTTCCCAACCAGCCGTCGCTCCGACGGCACGCCCGTGCCGGCCAACCCGCTGACGGGCGACTTGGGCCCGCGCCTCTACCAGGGTGCGGCCGGCGAGGGCATCGCGGTCGACCGCAACGGCAACGTGTTCGCGGGTGAAGGCCCGAACTCGATGCAGTATGCAGGCGGTCCGTGGACCAAGTACTCGGTCGGATCCGGCGGCATGGCGGGTATGTAGCACACCCGGCGTGAGCCTGGAGATCGAAAGGGCCCTGACCTCACGGTCAGGGCCCTTCTTCTTTGCTCACCGACCCGCCGCTCTGCGTACCGCGCCGGCGATCTCCTCGGCGAGCCGCGCCAGCGCGCGGCTCTGTGCGGCCACCGCCTCTGCCCGGCCCGGGCCGGCGGCCGTCTCCTCGATGCGGGTCCCACGGGCTTCGGCGGGCCTGCCGGGCGTCGTCACCCGCCAGGTCGCGTCGAGAACCACGGCGCCGGCGGCGTCCGCCTCGAAGCGGCGGAACGTGATCGCGACGGCGTGATCGGGGGCGAGCGCCGCATGCCACGGATAGTCGATGAACGAGGCGCCGGGCAGCAAGGCGGCGAGATCCTCCTGCAGCGTCCTGTGCAGGTTGTCCGCGAGCGGCTCCGCCCAGCGATCCGCGTCGGAGAGCGCCACCTGGTTGTCGGACAGACGCACGACCATCTGTGAGCGGTCGAGATAGCCCGGAAGCTCGATCGGCCCGAGCCCGAGCGCGATGTCGATCGGCGCGGCCGCGGGCACCCCGAGGGGGGCCGGGCTGAGGAGGAAGAACGCCGACGTGTCCTCGCGAGGGCTCAGACACCCGGCCGCTCCGATGAGTCCGACCAGCACGGCACGCCTCATGGCTCTCCTCATCCGTCGGCTCAGGGCCTTCCGCGCACGAGCGCGCTCGGGTTGCGTTCCAGGTAATCCGCCAACTCGCGGAGCGCGCGGCTGGCGGCGCCGAGCTCGACCATGGCGCGCTCGAACTGGATGAACATCGGTGACTCGGGCTCGATGACGCCGCGCGCGCCGTCGATCACGGTCACCGCCTGCGCGAGCGTCGAGTCCAACTGCGCCAGCGTCGCGGTCGCCTGGTCGGTCGTCCGGCGCACGCCCTCGCTCAGGGGTGTGACGGCGGAGTCGACGCGGACGACGAGCGCCTGCAGGTCGCCGATCGTTCGGTTCAGCCGGTCGACGGTGGCAGGCAGGCGGTCGAGCGCCGCGCTCAACGACGCGGACGCGGCGACGTCCCCCACCTGTTGGAACGCCGTCGTGGCGACGATGACGAGCGAGTCGAGACGCACGGAGCCGATCTCCGAGATGATGCGGAACGCCTCTTCTTCGATCCCTTCGATTCCCGTCGTCACGGTGGGGATCTCCGGGTAGGGCGTGCCTTCGACGGGCGGGCGCGTCACCGGGTTCGTCGGGTCGAGATCGAGCGCGATGTACTTGCGCCCCGTCACCAGGCTCTCGGTGGCGAGCTCGGCGCGGATGCCGAGCTGGATCAGGGTTTCGATGTCGAGCGGATCCTGCACGCGGGCCGAGGCGCCGCGCGACTCGACCCACTCCCTGTCGAGGTCGTACACGACGGCGATGCGGAGGTCGGTGCCTGGACGCTCGACGTTGGGAATATCGAGCAGGATGTCCCTCACCGATCCCACGTCGATGCCGCGGAACCGCACGGGCGCGCCGACCTCGAGGCCGCCGACCGATCCCTCGAAGAACGAGATGTAGCGTTGCGTGTCGCGGAACAGCCGGCCGGATCCGAACGCGACGACCGCGATCACGGCGAGCAGCACGCCGCCGAGCACGAAGCCACCGATCAGTGCGGGGTTGGCGCGACGACTCATGAGTTCCCCTGCCTGGCCCTTTCCCGTCGGAGGAAGCGGCGGACTCGTGGATCGGGCGACCGATCGCGAAGCTCCGTCGGCCGTCCCGTGGCGATCATGGTGCGGCTCCCTGCATCGAGGAAGACGCTGTTCGTTCCGATCGCGAAGATGCTGGCTAGCTCGTGCGTCACAACGACGATCGTCGCGCCCAGGCTGTCACGCAACTCCAGGATCAGGTCGTCGAGCAGCCGTGAGCTGATCGGGTCGAGCCCCGCGCCGGGCTCGTCGAAGAAGAGGATGTCGGGATCGAGCGCCATGGCCCGCGCGAGCCCCGCGCGCTTCTGCATGCCGCCGCTGATGTCCGACGGGTAGTAGTCCTCGAAGCCCGCGAGACCGACGAGCGCGAGCTTCAGCCGCGCGACCTCCGCGATCTCGTCGCGCTCGAGCGTCGTGAACTCCTCGAGCGGCAGAGCCACGTTCTCCGCGAGCGTCATGGAGCTCCACAGCGCGCCGCTCTGATACAGCACGCCCACGCGCCGCAGGATGGCCGCTCGGCGCTCGGGCGTGGCCTGCGTGAAGCTCTCCGTGCCGTACAGCACCTCGCCCTTCGCGGGCTCGTTCAGGCCGATCATGTGACGGAGCAGCGTGCTCTTCCCGCATCCGCTGCCGCCCATGATCACGAAGATGTCGCCCCGCTCCACCGTGAAGCTCAGATCGTGCTGCAGCACGAAGTCGTCGTACGCCATCGTCAGATCGCGCACCGTGATGACGGGAACGGAGGGCTCGACGGAGCTGGCGGCTTCCATCAGATGCCGAGCGCGTAGAACACGAACGCGAACAGACCGCAGGCCGTGATGATCGACACGATCCCCGTGACCACCGCCTTGGTCGCCGCATCGCCCACCGCCGAGGAGCTCTTGCCCGACTGCACGCCCTGGAGGCAGCCCGTGATGGCGATGAGGACGCCGTAGATGGTGCCTTTGACGACACCGCCGACGGCGTGCGTGAGGCTCACCGCGTCGGCCGTCTCCAGCAGATAGGAGATCGGCGTCAGCCCGAGCATGGTCACGCCGACGAAGCCGCCCCCGAGAATCCCCATGGCGTCGCCGTAGAGCGTGAGCAGCGGCATCATCAGGAGGAGCGCGATCACGCGCGGGAGGACGAGGAAGTCCATCGTCGGGATCGCCATCGTCTCGAGCGCGTCGATCTCCTGCGTGACTTTCATCGAGCCGAGCTGGGCCGCGAACGCCGCGCCGCTCCGCCCCGCCATGATGATCCCCGTGATCAACGCACCCATGTCGCGCACCATCGCGACGCCGACCAGGTCGGCCACGTAGATCGTCGCGCCGAACGTCTCGAGCTGGATCGCCCCGACGAACGCGAGGATCAGACCGAGCAGGAAGGTGACGAGCGTGACGATCGGCAGCGCCTCGATCCCGCTCTGCTGCACGAGGAGCCAGAGGTCGGACCCACGGAAGCGCGCCCGGCCGCGCAGCATCCGACCGAACGATTGCACGAGCTTGCCGACGAAGGAGAGCCCGCTCTTGAACATCATCTGCGTGTGGATCGCTCGCGCGCCGATGCGCTGGAGGAAGAACGGATCGTCGAGATCCTCCTCGGCGTGCGCGTCCTTCTTCTCCGGCACGGCCTCGGCGAGCGCGAGCAGACGGGCGAGCCCCTTGGGGAGACCGGAGCGGTCGACCGGGATGCCCCGCTGGCGGGCGAGCTTCGAGGTCGTCGCCAGGAAGGCGAGCACACCGCTGTCCCAGCTCCCCAGATCCTCGGCGTCGAACGCGACCCCGTTGGGCTTCCATCCCGACGCCAGCTCCCGCTCCACGTCGTCCAGGGGTGGAAACCCGCTCTCGAGGTGCCACGAGCCCGCGAGCCGGATCACGAGGATCTGGTCCTCGGTGCGCCGGACCGAGATCTCGGTGGGGACGGTGGCGGCAGGGGTCATCGAGAGAGAAGATGTCACCCCAGGGAGTGCGCGGTCGATGATCTGAAGACGGGGGTGGCCATGGACAGGCGAACGGCGATCGCGGGGGTGGGTGCGGTGATGGCGTGGCCCATGGCTTCGGCGCCCGCCCGGCAGGCTGCGCCGGCGCGGACGCTCGCCGGCAAGGTGGCCCTGGTGACCGGCTCCGGCGCGAACCTCGGGCGCATCACGGCGCTCGAGCTCGCGAGGCGCGGCGCGGACGTCGTCATCAACGCCCGCACCAACCGGGCCGAGGCCGAGGCCGTGGCGCGGGAGGCGGAGGCGCTCGGCGTGCGGGCGGTCGCGCTGCTCGCCGACGTCGGCGTGGAGGAGCAGGTCGACGCGATGGTGGCGGAGGCGATTCGCCGTCTCGGCCGCATCGACATCCTCGTGAACAACGCCGGGCTGTTCAGGGCGACGCGCTCGCTCGTGGACATGACCACGGAGGAGTGGCGCGCGGCCATGGCCGTCAACGCCGACGGACCCTTCTTCTGCAGCCGCGCGGTCGTGCCCAGCATGATCGCGAACGGAGGCGGGCGGATCATCACGGTCTCCGGCGAGAACTCGATCAACGGCCGCACGAACTGGGCGCACGTCTGCGCGTCGAAGATGGGCGCGTGGGGCATGACCATGGCGCTCGCGGTCGAGCTCGCCCCGTACGACATCCTCGTCAACCACGTCGTCCCGGGAACGTGGGATTTCGAGGCGGGCAGCGCAGCCGAGGCGGAGGCGGTGGCGAGCGGCATCCCGCTCGGCCGGCGCGGCCTCCCGCAGGAGCTCGCGAACGTCTATGCGTTCCTCGCGTCGGACGACGCCAGCTACATCACCGGGCAGACGATCCGGGTCAACGGCGGGCAGACGCGGGTGTAAACCGGGGGCCCTCGCGGGGGCCTCGCGGGCCGAGCGCCGCCCGTTCCGGGGGGTCGGGATCCAGCCGGATGACGGATCCCGATTGGCTTTCCGTTAGCTTCGGGAATGAAGAAGAAACCGAAGAAGCCCTACAAGCCGCCCGTGGCCGCTCCGGCCGCCGATCCTGCGCCCGAACCGACCAAGGCCCCGGCCCCGCGGGTGAAGCGAGTGCGGGAGGTACCCCTCAGCGCGAAGGAACAGGCCCGCGCAGCCAAGAAGGCTGCCCGGGCGCGGTGGATGCTGAGAAATCCCTGACCCTGGCCGTGGGCCGCCGGACTGGGCGCCCACCCCTGAGGCATCCCTGGCGTGAGCCGGAAACGGGCCCGAATCCACGGGTTCGGCGGGCGGCGTAACGCCGGTCTCCGGAGCGAGAGCGCTCTCATCGATATGCCATGCGCGTAGCCGTGGTGGGCACCGGAGGGGTCGGAGGGTACTTCGGCGGCCGCTTGGCTCAGGCCGGCCACGAAGTGCACTTCATCGCACGAGGCCCGCATCTCGAGGCGATCCGGCGCGATGGCCTGCGGGTCGACAGCATCAACGGCGATTTCGTCGTGAAGCCGGCCCTGGCGACGAGCGACCCGGCGGAAGTCGGTCCCGTCGACGCGGTGATCGTCGCCGTGAAGACGTGGCAGCTCGACGAGGCCGCTCACGCAGCTCGCCCGCTGGTGGGTCCCGATACGGTGGTTCTACCGCTGCTCAACGGCGTGGAAGCGCCCGACCGTTTGGGAAACGCGCTCGGTGCCGAGCATGTCCTCGGGGGCCTGTGTCGGTTGTCCGCGGAGATCGCGGGCCCCGGGCACGTGAGACACACCGCCGTCGACCCCTCCATGTCCCTCGGTGAGCGTGACAACGGACGCAGCCGACGCATCGAAGCGTTGACGGCCGCGCTCGTCGGGGCGGGCGTGAAGGCCACGATCGCAGACGACATCGACGTGGCCCTATGGGAGAAGTTCATGTTCATCGCCACGTGGAGTGGCATCGGGGCCGTGAGTCGCGCTCCGCTGGGTGAGTGGCGAGCCGTTCCCGGACTACGGTCGATGGCGGAGGCGGCGCTGCAGGAGGTCGTGGCCGTGGCACGTGCGCGCGACGTACGGCTCCGTGAGGATCGCGTCTCGGGCTCGATGGCGGCTTACGACGCCGCGCCCCCACATACCACGGCCTCGATGCAGAGGGATATCCAGGCTGGGCGGCCCTCGGAGCTCGAAGCCCAGAACGGAGCGGTGGTGCGACTGGGTGCCGCCGCCGGCGTCCCGACCCCGACCCACGCCTTCCTCTACCACAGCCTCCTTCCTCAGGAAGCTGCGGCGCGAATCGCCACGAAGCAGGCCGGAGGCCGGTAACCGCGCCTTCCAGGCCCCCGTCGTCCGGCTTACCTTGCTGCCCGCGGGACGTGGCGCAGCCCGGTAGCGCACCTGAATGGGGTTCAGGGGGTCGCCGGTTCGAATCCGGCCGTCCCGATCAGCT
>JBFXDG010000031.1:0-14983 GCA_050181335.1 Gemmatimonadales bacterium
GCCGAGAAGGGGCTGGAGAGCACCCCGGAGCCGGCCGCCTTCCCCCTCACGGACTTCCTGGCGCAGATGGGGAAGGACCCCGCCGTGGAGGCCGATCCGTCGGCGACGCCGTGCTCGTTCTGCGGCCTGACCTTCAAGGACTTCCGCGAGACCGGCAGGCTCGGATGTCCTCACTGCTACGAAACCTACGGGCCTCACCTCCAGCGACTCCTGAGGCGCGTGCACGGCGGCACGCAGCACGTCGGCAAGGTCTACCTGCCGCCCGATCCGAGCGCGTCGGACCTCCAGCGCCGCCTCGAAGCTCTGCGCCGCAAGCTCAACCGGGCCGTCGAATCGGAGGACTTCGAGCGGGCGGCCGAGTTGAGGGACGAGATCCGCTCGCTCGAGCCCGCATGAGCACCAACGACTTCGCCGCGATCCCGGACCACGGGCTCTCCTGGTTGGAGGCGAGCGGGGACCACCCCGACATCGTCCTTTCGACGCGGGTGAGGCTCGCCCGCAACCTCCAGGGGCACGCCTTCGGCCCGCGGGCTCGGGTGAACGACCGCGAAGCGGTGCTTCGGCGCTTCAAGGAGTCGACGCTCCGATCGGACACTCTGAAGGGTGGGGCGCTCCTCGAGATGCCTCAGCTGGCGCACCGTACCCGGAGGATTCTCCTGGAGCGGCGCCTGGTCAGTCGCGACCTCCTCGGTGACGAGCAGTCGGGGCCCGTGCGGGGCGCGGCGGTGCACGTGTCCGGCAAGGGGCCGGTCAGCGTGATGGTAAACGAGGAGGACCACCTGCGCGTGCAGAGCCTCGTTTCCGGGCTGCGCCTGGAACACGCGTGGCGCCTGGTGGACCGCTTGGACGAGGAGCTCGGTCGCGAGTTGCCGTTCGCCTACCACCCGGAGTTCGGCTTCCTCACGAGTTGCCCCACGAACGTCGGCTCGGGGCTCCGCGCCTCGGTGTTCATGCATCTTCCCGGTCTCGTCCTCACCAAGGAGATCGGCAAGGTCCTCCAAGGGCTCGGCCAGGTGGGGCTCACCTTCCGGGGCCTCTACGGAGAGGGGTCCGAGGTGGTCGGGAACTTCTTCCAGGTCTCCAACCAGACCACGCTCGGCAAAACGGAGGAGGACCTGGTCGACCACCTGGACAAGGTCGTCCGCCAGGTCATCCAATACGAGCTGCACGCGCGGCAGGTCCTGCTCCGGGACGCCCGTGCCGTGACCGAGGACAAGATCTGGAGAGCCTACGGCCTGCTGCGGTTCGCCCGGTCGCTTTCCTTCGAAGAATTGATGAACCTTCTGTCGGGCGTACGCCTGGGATTATCCTTGAAACTACTCCCTGGGCTCCGTGTATACACGCTCAACAAGATGATGATTTTCACGCAGCCGGCGCACCTCGAAGAGGCGGCCGGGCGTGATCTGAGTCCGACCGAGAGCGATGCGCACCGCGCGGCGTACGTCCGGCGCATCCTGTCAGCCGAGGGCGACGTATCACCGGATGACGCCGCATCCGGTGCGAGCGAGTCCTCCGACCGCTGAAGAGCGATGAACTACAACTTCACCGACCGCGTGCGGAAGGTCCTGGCGATGGCCCGCGAAGAGGCCATCCGGCTCCAGCACGACTACGTCGGCACCGAGCACATCCTGTTGGGTCTCATCCGCGAAGGCGAAGGTGTAGCCGCGGCGGTCCTCACCAACCTCAACGTGGACCTCGAGCAGATCCACGAGCGGGTCGAGGAGTCGGTCCGCAAGGGCAAGGCCACGATCGCCCTCGGTGAGCTGCCCTATACATCGCGGGCCAAGAAGGTGCTCGAGTTCGCCATGGCCGAGGCGCGCGACTTCAACCACTCGTACGTGGGCACGGAGCACCTGCTCCTCGGCCTGCTGCGCGAGGAGAAGGGGATCGCCGCGCAGGTCCTGAACTCGCTCGGCGTCACGCTCGACGAGGCACGCGAGGAGACCCTCAAGGTTCTGGGCTCGGACGTCGCGCCCTCGGAGCCCGCGGGCATCGGCGGGGGCGCCAACCCGGGTGCGTCGCCCAAGGGCGGCGACAAGAAGTCCAAGACTCCGGCGCTCGATCACTTCTGCCGCGACCTCACGGAGCTCGCGAGGCAGGGCAAGCTCGACCCCACGATCGGCCGCACGGCGGAGATCGAGCGGGTCGTCGAGATCCTTTGCCGGCGCAAGAAGAACAACCCGGTGCTCATCGGCGAGCCGGGCGTCGGGAAGACGGCCATCGTGGAAGGGCTGGCGCAGCTCATCGCCGGTGGCGAGGTGACCGAGGCGCTCAAGGACCACCGCGTCCTCGCGCTCGACATGGCGGCCGTGATCGCGGGTACCAAGTACCGCGGCCAGTTCGAGGAGCGCCTCAAGGCCGTGATGAACGAGATCCAACAGAGTCAGACCGTGATCCTGTTCATCGACGAGCTCCACACCCTCGTCGGTGCCGGTGCGGCCGAGGGCGCGATCGACGCGTCCAACATGCTCAAGCCGGCGCTCGCGCGCGGCGAGCTGCAGTGCATCGGCGCGTCCACGCTCAACGAATATCGGAAGTACATCGAGAAGGACGGCGCGCTCGAGCGCCGCTTCCAGCCGGTCATCGTGGAGCCGCCGGCGGTCGAGGAGACCGTCGAGATCCTCAAGGGCCTGCGCGGCCATTACGAGGAACACCACCGCATCGTCATTCCGGACGAGGCGTTGGAGCACGCGGCGAAGCTCTCGGACCGCTACATCACCGACCGTTTCTTGCCGGACAAGGCGATCGACGTGATCGACGAGGCGGGCGCGCGCGCCCGTATCGCGAGCCAGGTGCCGCCGCCGGAGGTCGAGGAGTTGAAGACGCAGCTCGCCGAGATCGCGGCGCGTAAGGAAGAGGCGATCGGCGATCAGGACTTCGAGCGCGCGGCCGAGCTGCGTGACGAGGAGCGTGAGTTCAGCCAGGCGATCCGGCAGAAGCAGGACGCATGGGAGGAGGAGCGCAAGCGCCACCGGCCGGAGATCACGCCGGACGAGGTCGCGTTCATCGTGAGCCGCTGGACGGGCATCCCGGTGACGCGCATCCGCCAGACGGAGTCCGAGCGTCTCGTCCACATGGAGGAGGAGCTCGCCAAGCGCATCGTCGGCCAGAAGGAGGCGATCGCGGCGATCAGCCGCGCGATCCGCCGCAGCCGCGCGGGCCTCAAGGACCCGCGTCGCCCGATCGGATCGTTCATCTTCTCCGGCCCCACGGGCGTCGGGAAGACGGAGCTCGCGCGCGCCCTCGCCGAATTCCTCTTCGCGGACCGCGAGGCGCTGATCCGCGTCGACATGAGCGAGTACATGGAGAAGTTCTCCGTGTCGCGCCTGATCGGCGCGCCCCCGGGGTACGTGGGCTACGAGGACTCCGGTGCGCTCACGAAGGCGGTGCGGCGGCGCCCGTACTCGGTGGTGCTCCTCGACGAGATCGAGAAGGCGCACCCGGACGTCTTCAACATCCTGCTCCAGGTGCTCGATGAAGGGCACCTCACCGACAACTACGGCCGCGTGATCGACTTCAAGAACACGGTCCTGATCATGACGTCGAACCTCGGCGCCCGCGACATCTCCAAGGGCGGCGGGCTCGGCTTCCAGTCGGGCGACAAGCAGGACAGCTACGGCCTCATGAAGGACAAGGTCGCGCAGGAGATCGAGCGGGCGTTCAATCCGGAGTTCTTGAACCGGGTGGACGACACGATCGTCTTCCATCCGCTCAGCAAGGAAGAGATCGGGCAGATCGTCCACATCCTCATGGCGGACGTCCGCAAGCGCCTCGAGGCCGAGGGCATCACGGTGCGTCTCACGGATGCGGCGATCGACTTCCTCGTCAAGGAAGGGTACGACGAGAAGTTCGGCGCGCGTCCGCTCAAGAGGGCGATCCAGCGCTACCTCGAGGATCCGCTCTCCGAGAAGATTCTCCAGTCGGAGTTCAGCAGCGGGGATGAGATCGAAGTCGATCTCGGGCCGGACGGCAACGGCCTCACGCTGCAGGTGGCGTCGGCGACCAAGACGTGATGGGCCGACAGGAAGGCGGTCGGTCGAGGAAGGCGCTCGCCTCGCGAGTGGCCTTCCTCGGCGTTTTGCTCTTGGCCTCGGCGGCGCGACTCGACGCGCAGCAGCAGCTGGGGCAGGCACGCACGCTCGTGATCGACTCGGTCGTGGTCGAGGGGAACCAACGGCTCCAGGCGCCCTCGATCGTGGGTCTCTTCGGCGTGCAGCCGGGCGACGAGGTGACGTACCGGGACATTCAGCGCGGGCTGAAGGTGGTCCTCTCCAGCGGGCTCTTCGACGACGTGGAGGTCCGTGCGCCCGAGGATCGCCCCGGCGTGCTCGTGCTGCGCGTCGAGGAGCAGGTGCGGATCCGCAGCGTGACGTTCGACGGGCTGCAGCGGGTGTCGCCGCGCACCGTGAGGGACACGACGAACCTCGAGGCGGGCGTTCCACTCAATCGCCAGCGCATCCTGGACGCGAAGGCGTTCATTCGGAGCGAGCTCATCGACGAGGGAGTGCCCTTCGCCACGATCGTCGAGCGCATCGAGCCGGTGCCGGGCTCGCTCGGCGAGGTCGACATCGTCTTCGACGTGACCGAAGGGCAGCGCGTCACCGTGGCCGACGTCGCCTTCCTGGGGAACGAGGGCCTGAGCGACGAGGATCTGCGCGGCGCCATGAGCGTGCGCCAAGAGGGGTTCTGGTGGTTCCGCACGGGCTCGTTCAACGAGATCGACTATCGGTCCGACATCGAGCAGAACGTGCCGGCGATGTACCGCTCGCGCGGCTACCTCGACGCGCGCGTCGTGTCGGATACCGTGGTCATCGACCCGAACACGGGGAAGGCCCGCCTGGAAGTGACGGTCGAGGAGGGTGAGCAGTACCGTCTCAACTCTTTCACCGTCGACGGCAACGTGACGTTCGAGGACGAGGCGTTCGAGTCGCTCTTCATCACGCCGCGCGGGGGTATCCTGCGCAGCCTCGGCCTCGGCGGGAGCGAAGTGTCCAACGCCGCGGGCGAGGTCTTCGACGCCGAGGCCTTCGACGAGGCCCGGCAGCGCGCGCTCGAGCGCTACAACAACCAGGGGTACCTGTACGCGCAGATCAATCCGGTGATCACGCGCGTCGAGGGCGAGGGGGGTGGCCCCCCCGCCGTGGACGCGTCCTGGCAGATCATCGAAGGTCCGCCCGCGCTCATCAACCGTGTGTCGATCGTGGGCAACGACTACACGCACGAATGGGTGATCCGGAATCAGCTCACGGTGATTCCGGGGGACGTGTACTCTCAGGACCGCGTCGTCCGCAGCTGGCAGAACATCTCGGCGCTCGGCTTCTTCGAGACGCCCATGCCGCCGCCCGACATCGAACCCACCGAGACGGGCGACGTCGACGTCACCTTCGAGGTCGTCGAACGGCAGACCGGCTCGATCAACTTCGGGACGTCGGTCGGTGGTGGCGTGGGGCTCTCGGGCTTCATCGGCTACGAGCAGCCCAACCTCTTCGGACAGGCGAAGTCGGGCTCGCTGCGCTGGGACTTCGGGCGATACCTGAACAGCTTCGAGGTCACGTACTCCGACCCGGCGCTCTTCCAGAGCCTGGTATCGGGAACCGTGTCGCTGTTCAACTCGCGCGACCGATTCTTCCAGTTCGCGTCGGGACGCCGTCGTCGCATCGGCGCCAACGTGCGCTTCGGATTCCCTTGGCAGAGCTCGCTCTTCACTCGGATCTTCGTCGGGTACGGCATCTCCAAGACCACGTACGAGCTCTTCAGCGACCAGGACGACACGTCGCTCTTCGGTCGCCCGCCGGGCGTGCAGAGCCAGCTCTCCCTGGGCGTGACCCGTCAGACGCTCGACCACCCCATCTTCCCGACCGTGGGCTCGCGCCAGAACATCGGCCTCGAGTTCAACGGAGGCTTCCTGGGCGGCGACGGCGAATTCACCCGCCTGCTCACCGACGGCGCGTGGTGGGTGCCGGTCGGGACGCTCGGCGGGGACGGCGGTACGGGGGGCATCCGCATGTCGCTCGGGCTCACGCTCAAGGGTGGAGCCGTCTTCGGGGACGTGGATGCGTTCCCCTTCGACCGCTTCTGGATGGGTGGCGTTCAGTTCGGCCAGAACCTGCGCGGCTACGACGAGACGTCGATCACGCCCTTCGGCTACTTCGAGGAACGGTCGGGGGCCATCTCGGACATCGACCGTCTGGGGAACGCCTTCTTCACGCTCACGACGCAGTACGCGATTCGGCCGAGCGATCAGATCTCCATCAACTTCTTTTACGACGCCGGCAACGTGTACCGCGGCCCGGGGGACTTCGACCCGACGCGGCTCTTCCGTGGCGCGGGCTTCGGCCTCCAGCTGGTGACGCCATTCGGCCCCATCGGCATCGACTACGCCTACGGGTTCGACAAGAGCACGCCCGGCTGGCAGCTCCACTTCCGCATGGGCGGGGGGATGTAACGGGGCCGCCTGCTCCCTGGGGAACCCGGGAACAAGCCTTTCCTTTCGGACTACGACTCACCGAGCACGCACGACACCTCACGGAGCGGGACCATGAGACGTACCTCGTTCGCCCTGGCCATGATCGCGACCCTCCTCGCCGCGGGCGCGGCCGAGGCGCAGGTCCTCAAGATCGGTTACATCAACTCGCAGCAGGTGCTGGCCAGCTCCAGCGACGCGGCCGCGGCGCAGCAGCGCTTCGACCAGGAGATGCAGGGGTATCAGGCCGAGGTCCAGCAACTCGAGACCGAGATCACGGGCCTCCAGGAGCGCCTGCAGCAACAGCAGCTCACGCTCTCCCCGGAGGCCCGCGCGAACCGGGAGCAGCAGATCCAGCAGCGCGTCCAGGCCTACCAGACGCGGACGGCCGAGCTGCAGCAGATCGCCGATCAGCGCCGCGCCGAGCTCATCCAGCCGGTCATGGACAAGATCACGGCGATCATCGAGCAGGTTCGTGAGGAGGGGCAGTACTCCCTGATCCTCGACGTCGCCGCGGGCTCGATCATCGCGGCCGACTCGACCCTCGACCTGACGCCCGAGGTGATCCGCCGCCTGGGAACCCCGGCCACGGCGCCTTCCACGCGTTAGCCGGCGCACGCCCCGAGTCGACACCAAGGGGAGACCTCCGAGCCCGACGCGACGCAGCGTCCACGGCCCGGGGGTCTCCCCTCTTCGTTTTGGAGGACCGCCATGACCCAGCCTCGCCGCGCGCGCGCAGCGTCTTCGCTCACTCTCTGGGAAGTCTCCGAGCTCGTGGGTGGCCGCCTCGTGGGTCCGGGAGACACGCGCATCGAGCGCGTCGCACCGCTCGATGAGGCCGGACCGGTCGACCTGGCCTTTCTCGGCCTCAAGCGCTACGCGCGGCACGTGGCCTCGAGCAGGGCCGGCGCGTACCTCGTGTCCGCCGAGCTGGAAGGCGACCTGCCCTCCCATGCTCCGCGCGTCGTGGTCGCCAACGCATACGCGGCGCTCCGCACGGTGCTCGCGGCGCTGCACCCCGAGCCTGCGCGGCCCGCGACCGTGCACGCGACGGCGGTCGTGGGGAAGGGAGTGCGGCTCGGGGAGGGCGTGACGCTCGAGCCGTACGTGGTGGTGGGCGATCGCGTGTCGATCGGCGCGGGCACACGGGTCGGCGCGCACTGCGTGCTCGGGCCGGACACCACGGTCGGTGAGCGCTGCACGCTGCACCCACACGTCGTGACCTATCCCGGCACGGCGCTCGGTGACGAGGTGGTGCTCCACTCCGGCGCGCGTGTAGGATGCGACGGCTTCGGGTACACGACCGTCGACGGCAAGCATCTCAAGATGCCGCAGGTCGGCAGCACCGTCATCGGCGATCGTGTGGAGGTCGGTGCCAACAGCACCATCGACCGCGGCTCGCTGGGGGACACGACCGTGGGGGCCGAGGTCAAGATCGACAACCTGGTCCAGATCGCCCACAACGTGAAGGTCGGCGCGGGCTCGCTCCTGGCAGCGCTGGTGGGGATTGCGGGGTCGACGCGCATCGGGCGCGGGGTCTGGTTCGGGGGCGCGGCCAGCGCGATCAACCACCTCGAGATCGGCGACGGCGCGCGCGTGACGTTCGGAAGCACGCTCACCCGCGACGTGGCCGCGGGAGAAACCGTGACGGGCTATCCCGCCCGGCCGCACCGCGAGGAGCTGCGTCGCCAGGCCGAGCTCGCCCGGCTCCCACGCCTGGCCGAGCGGGTGCGCCGACTGGAGGAGTCCTCGGAAGGGCGGGGGGAATCGGCCGGCGGTGCCACGTCCTAGGCCCTCCGTTAGCTTTGGCACTCACTCCTGACCGAGAATCCTGCGAGGGCTCTCGATGAGCGGTCCCCAGCAACGCACGATCGCGCGTGAGGTCACCCTCGACGGCGTCGGCGTCCATTCCGGCGAGGCCGCCTCGGTGACGCTCGCCCCGGCCCCTCCGGGGAGTGGCGTACGCTTCCGTCGCACCGACGTCGAAGGAGGCCCCGAGGTCCCGGCCGATCTGGACCACGTGTCCGGCACGGAGTTGGGCACCTCGCTCGGTTCCGGAGACACGCGGGTGCTCACCGTGGAGCACGTGCTCGCGGCGCTGGTGGCCGTCGGGATCGACAACGCGCGCGTGGACGTCCACGGGCCCGAGCTCCCGGCCCGGGACGGGTCGTTCCAGGACTACGTCGCGGCGCTCGACCAGGCCGGCGTGGTCGAGCAGGACGAGCCGGCTCGCGTGCTGTCCCTCGCGCGCCCCGTCGCGCTCACGAAGGATGCTCAGCAGTACGTCGCCGCGCCGGCCACGGGCCTCCGCGTCACCGCGACGATCGACTTCCAGCACCCCGCCATCGGTCGCCAGCTCGGCTCGTTCAACGTGACGGGCGGAGAGTTTCGTGAGAAGATCGCGTCGGCGCGCACGTTCGGCTTCGAGGCGGACGCCGAGCGGCTGCGCGCGCGAGGGCTCGCGCGCGGCGCCTCGCTCGAGAACACCGTCGTCCTCGACGCACACGGCGTTCGCAACGGTGCGCTGCGGTTTCCCGACGAGTTCCTCCGCCACAAGGCGGGCGACCTGGTGGGCGACCTCGGCCTCTTGGGTGCACGCCTTCAGGCGCACGTGATCGCCGAGCGCCCCAGCCACGCCGGCAACGTGGCGCTCGCGAAGGCGATCCGCGCGGAGGCGCGATACGGCTCACGAGAGCCGATCATGGATGCCGCGCGCATCATGCAGCTGCTGCCCCACCGCTATCCGATGCTCTTGGTCGATCGGATCGTGCATCTCGAGGAGGGCAAGCGGATCGTCGGGGTCAAGGCCGTGACCGTCAACGAGCCGTTCTTCCAGGGGCACTTTCCCGGTCACCCGATCATGCCCGGCGTGCTCATCGTCGAAGCGATGGCCCAGGTGGGCGGGCTGCTCCTGATGGACAAGGTGCCCGAGGCGGAGAAGAAAGTCGTGTACTTCATGACCATCGACGAGGTGAAGTTCCGTCGACCGGTGACGCCTGGCGACACCCTCGTCTTCGATCTCGAGGTGCTGCAGCTTCGCCGCGGCATCTGCAAGATGCGCGGCACCGGAATGGTCGATGGTCATGTGGCGGCGGAGGCCGTCCTGATGGCGAGCATCGTGGATCGATGAAGCTCCCGGTCACGGCCCCCGAGGTGACGACGACCCGCGGGGAGACGGTGGTGCATCCGACGGCGATCGTGCACGCGGAGGCCGAGCTCGGCCGAGGCGTCACGGTCGGACCCTGGGCGCTGATCGGTCCGGGCGTGCGCGTCGGCGACGGCACGGAGGTCGGCCCCCGAGTGTTGATCGAGCGGGACACCACCATCGGCGAGGATTGCCGGCTCGCGAACGGCGCCGTGCTCGGCACGGACCCGCAGGACCTGAAGTACCGGGGCGAGCGATCGACCCTGGAGGTGGGTGACCGGACCGTGGTCCGTGAGTTCGCGACGCTGAACCGCGGCACGGCGGCGTCCGGGCGCACGGTGGTCGGAAGCGACTGCCTGCTCATGGCTTACGTGCACGTGGCGCACGACTGCGTGCTCGGCAACCACGTGATCCTCGCCAACGCGGTGAACATGGCGGGGCACGTGACCATCGAAGACTGGGCGATCGTGGGCGGGCTCACGCCCATCCATCAGTTCGTCCGCATCGGTGCGCACGCGTTCGTCGGGGGTGGCTCGCGCGTCCCGCAGGACGTGCCCCCGTACTGCCGTGCGGCAGGAAATCCGCCGCAGCTCTACGGGCTGAACTCGGTCGGGCTGGATCGGCGCGGCGTTTCCTCCGAGACGCGGCGCGCCCTGAAGCAAGCGTATCGGTTGCTCTTCCAGAGCGAGGAGAACCTTTCGGCGGCCCTCGATCGCGTCGAGCAGGAGGTCGTAGGGAGCCCCGAGGTGAAGCATCTCGTGCAATTCATACGGTCGAGCGAGCGAGGCGTCACGACCTGAGCGGAGGGAGCCATGTCCCTGATCCGACAACGCAAGCTGCGCAAGAAGAACTGGATCGACGCCAAGAAGGGCATGTCGAGCCCGAAGCTGCTGGTGCTGCTCGGCTTCACGATCCTCGTCATCTGGTACTTGGGCTACCGCTTCTGAGCGCGCGGCGTCCACCGGCCGAGGAGGGGCGCCGGCCGCCTCGGCCGTGAGGCCGACGATCTTGCTCCTCGCGGGGGAGCCATCGGGAGACGCGTACGGGGGTGCGCTCGCACGGACCGTCGCGGCGCGGTGGCCCGACGCACGCGTTCTGGGCACGGGTGGCGTCGCGATGCGCGAGGCCGGCGTCGAACTTCTGGCGGGGCTCGACGACCTTTCGGTGATGGGCTTCGCCGAAGTGGTTCCGCGCCTCGCCTGGTTCCGCGCCCTCGAGCGGCGGCTCGTCGCGCGGCTCGCCGAGGTCGATCTCCTGATCGCGATCGACTTCCCGGGCTTCAACCTGCGGCTGGCGCGCGCGGCGAAAGCGCGTGGGGTGCCGGTGCTCTACTACATCGCCCCGAAGGTGTGGGCGTGGCGGCCGGGGCGCGCGCGCACGCTCGCGGCGTGCGCGGACCGCGTCGCGTCGGTCCTGCCGTTCGAGATCTCGGTGCTGGAGCGGGCCGGGGTGCGCGCGACCTTCGTGGGACACCCGCTCCTGGACCTCGTCCGCGATCCGCCCGATCGATCGACCTTCGCCGCGCGCTGGGGCCTGCTTCCCGAGCGACCGATCCTCGCTCTCCTTCCCGGCTCGCGTCGGCAGGAGGTGGCGCGCCACCTGTCGCTCTTCTTGGATGCCGCCGAGCGCGTGTCGCGCGTCCGCCCGGACGTCCAGCCGGTCATCGGTCGGGCGGGGGCGCTCCCGGCCGAGCTCTACGCGGGTGCGGGTGTCCCCATCGTCGACGACGCGCCGGCGCTCCTCGCGCATGCGGCGGCCGCGCTGCTCAAGTCCGGGACGGTGACCCTGGAAGCGGCGCTCGCGGGCGTCCCCTCGGTCGTCGCGTACCGCACGAGCCCGCTCACTTGGGCGGTGGCGCGTCGCCTTCTGAGGGTCGAGCACGTGTCGCTTCCGAACCTGGTGCTCGGCCGGCGAGCCGTGCCCGAGCTGCTCCAGGAGCGGGCCACGCCCGTGGCCCTCTCGGAGGCGCTCGTCCCGCTCCTCGACACCGCGGGCCCCGAGCGCGCCGCGCAGCTCGAGTCCCTCGGACGCGTGCGCGAGGCGCTCGGCGCGGAGGGTGCGACGGCGCGCGTGGTGGACATGGCGGAGCGGCTCCTGGAGGACAGGGGGTGACGTCCTTCAAGCGCCGTCTCGCCGGCGTCCTGGGGGCGGGCTCGATCGCGTCGCTCTTCTCGACGCTGCGCGTCGAGCGCGCGGGCCTCGAGCACGTCGAGCGGTTTCGCCGGCTGGGGAAGCCCGTGATCTTCGTGTTCTGGCATGGCCAGCTGTTGCCCCTGGTCCACATCCATCGCCACGAGGGGATCGTGGTGCTCGTGAGCGAGCACGGCGACGGCGAGATCATCGCGGGGATCATCGAGCAGTGGGGATTCGGAACGGTGCGCGGCTCGAGCACCCGGGGGGGGATCACCGGGCTCCGCGGCCTCGTGCGCGCGGCCCGCGCGGGCAAGGACCTCGCGGTCACGCCGGACGGCCCCCGCGGGCCGCGCGGCGTGTGCAAGCCGGGTGCCCTCGTCGCCGCGCAGCTCACGGGGTGCCCGATCGTGCCCCTGGCCGTCGCGGCGTCGAGCGCCTGGACGCTCTCCAGCTGGGACGGCTTCCTGGTTCCGAAGCCCTTCGCTCGCCTGCGGGTCGAGTACCTTCCGCCCCGCTACGTCGCGCGCCACGCCTCCCGCGCCGAGCTGGAGGGGGAGGCCCGGGAGATCGCCGCGGCCCTGGATGCCGCTGGGGCGAGGCTCGCCGCGGCGTGGGCGTCGGAGTCGGGGGACGAAACGACGGGGGTGAACCCGTGAGGGCCCGGGTGGAGCGGTTCGCGCGTCGCTGGTGGGCAGGGGAGCTCGGGTGGCGGGGGACGGCGCTCCGTGTCGCCACGGCCCCCCTCTCGTGGGGCTGGCAGGCAGCGGTCGCGGCGCGCGGGCGCGCGGCGAGCCACGACCCGCCCCGTCGCGTGGAAGGCGTTCGGGTCGTCTCGGTGGGGAACCTGGCGGTCGGCGGCACCGGGAAAACGCCCGTGGCGGCGTGGATCGCCGACCGGCTCGAGGAGCGCGGCCTCGCGACGGCGATCGTCGTGGGGGGCGCCGCCGCGGACGAGGCCGCGCTCCAGCGGCGGTGGCGTCCCGAGCGCGTGGTGCTCGTCGACCGCGACCGGACGCGCGCCACCGAGCGCGCGAGGGAGGGGGGAGCGCGGGCCGTCGTGCTCGACGACGCCTTCCAGCACCGGCGACTGGCGCGTGACCTGGACGTCGTGCTGCTCTCCGCCGACGATCCGTTCCCGGGGCCCCTCCTGCCGCGGGGCCCGTACCGGGAGCCGGCGCGGGCGCTCGCGCGCGCCGACGCCGTCGTGGTGACTCGGCGCGACGCCACGCCGGAGGCGGCGCGCGGCGTCGCCGAGCGCGCGGCGGAGCACGCGCCGGGGAGGGTGGTGGCGGGTGCCGCGCTCACGCCCGCCGGGTGGCTGCGGCTCGGTGACCCGCGGAGCGCGACGCTGCAGCCGGGGCCGGTCGAGGTGCTCGCCGTCTGCGGCGTGGCGCGCGCCGACGCCTTCCGCCGCGCCGCGACGCGGAGCGGAGTAGCCGCTGCGGAGCTCGTCGCGTTCGCCGACCACCATGCATACGGGCCGGCCGACGTCGTGCGCTTGAACGAGCGGGCCGCCGGACGGCCGATCGGGATGACGGAGAAGGACGCGGTGAAGCTCGAGCGGTGGAAGGAGGAGCTCGGGGAGGCCTGGGTCCTGATGGAGGAGCTCCGCTGGGATTGGGGGGAGACGCAGCTCGTCGATCGCCTGGCTTCGCGCGCGGGGGCTCGATGAGGCTCGTCGTCGTGGCCGTGGGGCGTGTGCGGGGGGCCCTCGCCCCGGTCGTCGAGGAGTACGAGACGCGGGCCGCGCGCTACTGGAAGCTCGATGTCGTGGAGGTGCCCGCGGGCCTCAAGGGGAGCGCAGCGGCACCTCCGGGCCAGGTGGTCGAGGCCGAGGAGGCCCGCATCCTGGCCAAGCTCCCCCCCGACTTCGAGGTGTTCGCGCTCACGCGGGCGGGCGAGGCGATGAGCTCCGAGGGGCTCGCGCGGGAACTCGCGGCGCTCGCGACGCGTTCCGCTCCCGGCGCTGCGTTCGTGATCGGAGGCGCGTTCGGCCTCGGCGCGGGCGTGCTGGCGCGCGCGAAGCGGCGCGTCTCGCTATCCTCCATGACCCTTCCGCACGAGATGGCGCGCGCCGTGCTCGCGGAGCAGCTTTACCGGGCCGGCACGATCGTCCGGGGCGAGCCGTATCACAAGGGCCGATGATCCACACCACGAGGAGACGCGTTTGGCAGGCGCTGCCAACTTAGAGATCGTCGTCGCACACCCGGGCGGAGGCGAGCTCGTCAAGGCGTACATCGCGGGCGAGGCCGTGGCCGAGCCCTTCTTCGGCGGACACTTCGGGCGTCTCGAGTCCTATGTGACGAAGGCGCGGGAGGTGGACGCTCGCTTCGACCGGGCCGCTCGAGAGAGGGCTGCGGCCGCCATGCTCGTCCCGCCCGGCGGCGACCCCGCGCGCCTCGCGCGCTGGGTCGAGGAGGGCGGATACCTCGTCACGACGGGCCAGCAGCCGGGGCTCTTCGGCGGACCGCTCTACAACGTCTCGAAGGCGCTCACCGCGGTGCGCCTCGCCGCGGCGCTGGAGGAGCGACTGGGTCGCCCCGTCCTCCCGCTCTTCTGGGTCTCGTCGGAGGACCACGACTGGGACGAGGCGTGTCACGCAGACATCGTCGGCGTCGACAACGAGCTCCATCGGATCGAAATCGCCGCGCCCGAGGCGGGTATCGCGCCGCCCATCCATCGTATCCGGCTGCGGAACGGATCGGCCGAGGCGGTCGAGGAGTTCGTCGGGTATCTGCCGACGACCGACTTCAGCTCCGAGTACGTCGGGCTCCTCCGCGAAGCCTTCGCGCCGGGACGCACGATCGCCGAGGGATTCCACGTCACGCTGCAGCAGCTCCTCGGCAGGTTCGGCGTGTTCTTCACCGATGGTGCGCTCCCGGCGGTGAAGCGAGCGTCGCTTCCGTTGCTCATGGACGAGCTCGATCGGGCCGCGGAGTTCGAGGGCGTGCTGGCCGCGACGGCCACATCGCTCGAAGAGGCAGGGTATGCGCTCCAAGTGCCCATCCTGGAGGGGAGCGTGAACCTCTTCCTCGAGGGTCCCGCGGGGAGGGAGCGGCTCTACCGCTCGGCCGGCGGATATCGTCTGCGCACGTCCGGCGAGCAGCTGTCACGTGACGAGATCGCGCGGCGCGTGCAGGAGGACCCCTCGGTCCTCAGCCCGAACGTCCTCCTTCGACCCGTGGTCGAGAGCGCGATCTTCCCCACGCTCTCGTACGTGGGCGGGCCCGGAGAGATGGCGT
>JBFXDG010000032.1:0-14910 GCA_050181335.1 Gemmatimonadales bacterium
GAGGTGGATGTCCCACGCGACGTACGAGTTCGCCGGCAGGATCCGGCACACGCCGTCGGGGATCACCACACCCAGCTTGCCCATCGCGTACTCGCTCGCGCGGTCACCCGTCGCCTCGAACGCACCGTCGTCCTGCATGCGCTGGAACGTCGAGTTCGCGTGGTGCACCACGCCCTTCGCGTTCCCCTGAGGCTTCACTTCGATCGCCTTGATGCAGCGGTCCTCGGTCACGCCCACGGGCACCACCGGACGGTGCCACATGTCGAGACCGTTCGCCGGCACGTCGATCGGCGTCGAGCTCACGACCACGTCGGGCGCGCCGAAGGTGTCGATGAACTGCCAGTCGTCCGTGCTGCGGAGGTTCGGCGGGGGCGGCATGTCGGCCGGGTCGCCGAGGGGCGCGCCCTGGTCCACCCACGCGACGACCGTCGCGATCTCCTCGTCGGAGAGACGCCAGTCGTGCTGCAAGTCCTGGATGCCGATGTCGCGGTCGTAGTAGTACGGCGGCATCAGCTCGTTGGCGACCTGCTCGCGGATACGTCGCGCGTACCGGCGCGCATCCTCATAGGTCACGAGGTTCATCGGGCCGATACCACCCGGCCGGTGACACACCGTGCAATTGGTCTGGATGATGTCGGCCACGTCCTTGGCGTAGGTCACCTCGGCCGCGTTGCCCGCGGATGCGAAGTTGACCTGCGCGGAGACCTGGTCCTGGAGAGCGAACGCAGCGAGCAGTGCGATGGCGCCGGCCACCACTCGCGTGCTCCGCCCAAGGGGCAGGTGGATCACGGTGTCTCCGTGTGCGAGAGGGAGTACAGACTGTGAGAATCTACGGGGTGGCTCGGAAACGGCGAAAGAGTCCCCCTCTCCGGGCATGACGAAGGGGGACCGGGACGAATGCCCCGGTCCCCCTTGGAAACCCTTACCGGAGTAGGGCGATCCCCTACCGGACCGTCACCCTGACGTAGGCGTTGCTCCAGCAGCACTGGTCGCCGGAGGAGCTGTCGGGCGAGCGCCAGTTGTCCGACTGGGCATTGATGATGTACTCGCCCGGCTGCGAGAAGGTCGCCACGACACGGGCGGTGCCACCGCCGCTGAGCATCACCTGGTTGGGGCCGGACGCGCCGTCGCCGCCGCCGCGACCACCCGAAGCCGGAGGCGCCGGGGTCGACTCGTGGCGCGTGAACTCGACGTTCGCGCCCACCGGACCCTGATACTTGGTGAAGACGACCCGCACCGAGGTCGGCTCGCGGAACCTCGGGTCGGTCATGTCCCGCACGGAGATGTCGCGCGCGTTCACGGAGAGCGTGGTCGGCGTGCCCACGGTGGTGGTCACCGTGCTGCGCGCGATGATGCCCGGCACGCCTCGCGCCGGGCCCAGCCCGTTCCCGGTCTGCCCTCCGTCGAAGCTCATCTCGGGAGGCACGGTCCCGTGCGGACGCGGGTTCCAGTCGAGCATGTACGCGGACCACTTGGTACGGCCGGGGACGCGCGTCACCTCGCCGTCCGGATTGGTGATCGTCCACCACACGTCCGACTCACGCATCGACGCCGGGACGGTGACCGCGAACATGCCGCGGTGACGGCCGGGCAGGAACACGGTGGGCTGGAAGCCGTTGAACTCCGCCGGCTCGATCCGGTTGCCCTCACCCACCGGGATCTCGACCGTCGAATCGTTCAGGTTGAGGTACCCGAACGAGTAGCTGATCGTCCCGTCGTCGTTCGGATACCAGCCCTCGAGGAAGGGGGCGACAACCCGACCGACGCCGGACCTGGGTTGCAGTGGCCAGCGCCCCTCGGGTCCCTGGGCGTCGACCGCGGCCGGAGCGGCGAGGGCGGCGCCCAGGAAGAGCCCCAGGGCGAGGCCACCCACGTTGTTGCGGATCATCGTCTGCTACTCCTTGTCGGCCGGCGCCAGCGCGCCGGCGGGTTCGGTCTTGATCGATTGAGTCGAAGCGAGGGCAGGAACACAACCCATCCACGAGACGCCTCCCGGGGATGAGACGGGGACCGGGGGGTCGGGCTCCGAGTCCGGAGCCCGCCCTCCGATCCCCTATCACTCACACGGTCCTACATGAATACCGCCTGGAATGAGAGCGGTCAGTCCTGATCGGTGACTCTCCGCTCCTGGGCCGCGCGGCGCTGCTCGAGCAGCTCCTGGTAGCCCTCCTCGTCCAGGTGCGTCACCGCGATCCACGAGTGCGACATCTCGTCAGCGGTACGGCTGCCGCCGTCGACCCAGAGGTCGGCGTCGACCACGTTCGGATTGTTCTCCGTGTTGTCGTACCACTGCTTCATGATGAGCACGGCACCCGCCGGGAGGAGCGGAGCGACGTTCTCTTCATAGATGTGGCTCTGGTGCCAGACGGCGCTCCAGTTCGAGATCATGCTGACGACCTCGATGCGGCCCGTCTCGGGATACAGGATCTCGAGCGACGCCGAGCGCAGGCGCAGGTGGCCGTGCGGCTGGAAGCTGTCGATCCGCACCGGATGGTCGAACGTCACGAAGCCCTGCGTCATCGCCGTGCCGTGCGGCTTCATGACGAGCTCGCCCTCACGGATGCCGTAGAGCGCGAGGTCCTGCTTGTACTCGTACTGGTAGTCGGCCGGATGCAGCCAGAGGCCCATCTCGACGACGTTGTCCTCGACCACGTCGTTCGCGGCCGCCGCGCCGATGCCGCCCGGGAAGAGGTGGATGTCCCACGCGACGTACGAGTTCGCCGGCAGGATCCGGCACACGCCGTCGGGGATGATCTCACCCAGCTTGCCCATCGCGTACTCGCTCGCGCGGTCACCCGTCGCCTCGAACGCACCGTCGTCCTGCATGCGCTGGAACGTCGAGTTCGCGTGGTGCACCACACCCTTCGCGTTCCCCTGAGGCTTCACCTGGATCGCCTTGATGCAGCGGTCCTCGGTCACGCCCACGGGCACCACCGGACGGTGCCACATGTCGAGGCCGTTCGCCGGCACGTCGATCGCGGTCGAGCGGACGACCACGTCGGGCTCGCCGTAGTCCGGCAGGAAGACCCAGTCGTCCGTGTCGATCAGGTTGGGCGGGGGCGGCATGTCGGCCGGGTCGCCGAGCGGCGCGCCCTGGTCCACCCACGCGACGACCGTCGCGATCTCCTCCTCGGAGAGACGCCAGTCGTGCTGCAGCTCCTGGATGCCGATGTCGCGATCGTAGTAGTACGGCGGCATCAGCTCATTGGCCACCTGCTCGCGAATGCGGCGAGCGTACCGACGCGCATCCTCGTACGTGACGAGGTTCATCGGCCCGATGCCGCCCGGACGGTGGCACACCGTGCAGTTGTTCTGGATGATGTCGGCCACGTCCTTGGCATAGGTCACCTCGGCCGCGTTGCCCGCGGACGCGAAGTTGACCTGAGCCGAGGCATCGGCCTGGAACGCGAAGGTCGCAACCAGAGCGACCGCCGCGCCACCCATCCAGTGCTTCCGACTCCGCTCCATAGTGGTTTCCTCTCCCTCGTGCGAGTGAACTCAGAGAGCTACCCTGGCCCGCCCCCCGAGGTTCGGGCCATGTAAAGAGACACGTCCGGGAATCTACGTGTTGAGACGAAAACGGCGCAATGCGGAGCCCCGGGCCGGAAAACGGCCGAAAACCCTAGTGGGCGCTGAGGGAATCGAACCCCCGACCCCCTGCTTGTAAGGCAGGTGCTCTAACCAGGCTGAGCTAAGCGCCCCGCTCCCCGCCTACCGGATGATGGCCATCGGGAGGAGGACCACGTAGGCGAGCACCAGCAGGAGAGGGGCCGCCGTGATCGAGCCCTGGGCGAGCAGCCAGTACCCGACGGCGAGGCAGGCCAGCCCGGCCGCGCCGAGCAGGGCGTTCTCCTTCGTGAACTTGAGCGCATGGGGCGCCTCCGCCGTCGTCTTCTTCCTGGCCATGGCGGCTGAACCCTAAGCGCGTGCCGCGGGCCGGTCAATCAGGGCGGTCAGGCCTCCGCGAGGTGCTGGGCGATCTCGTCGGCGCCGATCCCCAGCAGCTTCGCGGCCGCCTCCTGGTCGCCCCCGGCGCGGTCCAGCACGAGACGCACGTGCCGGCGGACGGCCGTCTCGAGCAGCAGGTCGTCCGGGCCGCTCGGCCCGTGCCCGTCGTCGAGGATGAGGTGGTCCGCCCCGATGACGGTCCCCCGCGCCACGATCGCCGCGCGCATGAGCGCGTTGTGCAGCTCGCGCACGTTCCCCGGCCAGTCGTACGCCACGAGTCGGGCCATCGCGTCGTCCGAGATCCGGCGCACGTCGCGCCCGGTCTCCTCGCGGATCCGCCCGAGTAGCGCCAGCGCCACGATCTCGATGTCGCCCCGTCGCTCACGCAGCGGCGGCACGTCGATCTCGACGACCTTGAGCCGGAAGTAGAGGTCCTCGCGGAAGCGTCCTTCTTCGATGAGCCGCTCGACCGGCTGGTGGGTCGCGCCGATGACACGCGCCTCCGTCGTGCGCGGCGACTCGCCCCCGACCGGATAGAAGCGGCGCTCCTGCAGCACGCGGAGCAGCTTCGTCTGGAACTCGGGGCTCGTGTCGCCGATCTCGTCGAGGAAGATGGTCCCCTGCCCCGCGAGCTCGAAGTAGCCCTTCCGCGAGTTCGTGGCGCCCGTGAACGCGCCCTTCACGTGACCGAAGAGCTCCGACTCGAGCAGCGTATCCGTGAGCGCCGAACAGTTGACGGCGATGAACGGCTCACCGCTCGCCTCGGAGTGGTCGTGGATCGCCCTCGCGATGACTTCCTTGCCCGTTCCCGTCTCCCCGCGAATGAACACGGTGGCTCGATTCCCCGCGAGCACGCCGATCGTCTTGTAGATGTCGACCATGCGAGGATCGCGCCCCACGAGGCGCCCGCGCGGAATCGCGTCGACGTCCGGCTCGGCTCCCGCGTCGACCGCGAGCGCGCGCTCACGGAAACACCGGTCGGCGAGCCCCAGCACCGCCTTCGGGTCGACGGGCTTCACCAGGAAGTCGAAGGCGCCCGCCTTCATCGCAGAGACGGCGGTCTGCATGTCGTCGTGCGCCGTCATCACGACGACCTCCACGCCCTCCATGGACGCGCGCACGCGCTCCAGCAGGTCGAGGCCGCTCATGCCGGGCATGCGGACGTCGGTGACGATCAGGCCGGGGTCGAACGCCTTCACCTTGGCGAGCGCCTTCTCCGCGCTCTCGGCGACATCGACGTCGTAGCCGGCGTGCGCGAGCCGGGTCTTGAGCACCTCGAGGCCGTCCACGTCGTCGTCGACGACGAGGATGCGGGGTGTGGTTCCGTCGCTCATGCGCATCATACCCCGGGAGGTCCCTGCTCGGGTCCGACCTCGCTCTCCGCCCAATAGGCCGGGCGATCCGGCACCTCGGCCGCCCGGAGCCGCGCGAGGCGCTCCCGGTTCCGGAGGCGCCGCGTGCGCGCCAGAGCGAGCAAGACGAGTGCCATCACTGCCCAGAGGACCGCGGACCGGCTGAGGACGAGCAGCCAGCCGTAGCGGCTGCGGACGTGGCGCCTCCAGTCTTCCTCGAACTGGCCCGGCGTCACGCCGAACGTGGAGCGGAGGGCGCCGTCGAAGGACCCGCCGGCACGCCACCGCTCCAAGAAGAGGGCGAGGCCCCTCTCGCCGGCGGGCTCGAGGAGCAGGGCGACCGCGCTCGCGGCGAGCAGATACGCGGTCCGCGCGTCCTCGCGCCCCGACGGCCAGTCGAGCGCGAGCGAGTCCATGGACGGCGCTCGACCGAGCGCCAGGAGCACGCGGAGGCGCCACGCTTCGCTCGCGTCGAAGCCCCCCGTGGCCCATTGGGCGTACCCCTCGTCGAACCACCTCGGGACGCGACGGTCCCCGAGGTACCCGTGGAGGCCCAGGTGCGCCCACTCGTGGCGGAGCGTGCGCCGCCCCTCCGGGTCGAGGATGCGCGGGCCCTCTCCCGTCGGAACCACCAACGCTCCGAGCGCGGGGATCGCGACCCCGGCCCGCCACTCGGGGACGGCACCGCCGGTCACCTCGTCGAACGCGACGGGCGTGTGCGCGAGCACGGCCACCACACCCACGGGGACCGAGTCCGGGAGGCCCGGGAGCGGAGCCTGCCCGTCCAACAGGTCGCGCACACGCTCGGCCACGAGCGAGTCCCGTGGGGCGAAGCGGAGCGTCGCGCGGACGCCGCTCAGCGAGCCGTAGGGGACCCCGTCGAGCGAGAGGGGGCCGTCCGCGAGGGTAGCCCGAGCGGCCGGCGACGCCTGGCCCGCGGCCGGCGCGCCCCCCGCGATGAGCAAGGCGAGCGTGACCAGGGCGCGGACGAGGAGACGAGCGATCACTCGCCCGCGAACATCTCCAGATTCGCCTTCACCGCTTCGTTGTGCGGGTTCAGCTCCATCGCGCGGCGCCAGAGGAGGAGCGCCATGTCGCGATCGTTCCCCTTGTACGCCAGCGTGCCGAGCCGCAGGTACACGTCGTCCCCGAGGCGCGGAGCGAGCTTCACCGCCTTCTCGTACTGCGTCTGGGCGCCGAGCACGTCGCCGTGCGCGTACGCCTGGTCGCCCAAGTTCTTGTGCGCTTGCGGCACGGGGGGCGTGAGCGCGACGGCGCGCTTGTACAAGGCTGCGGCCGCCTCGACCTCGCCCCTCCGCTCCAGGACGGCCCCCGTGTTCACGAGGATCGGTCCCGAGTCCGGATAATGCGTGAGCCCTTCCCGCCCGACCGCCACCGCGTAGTCCAGGTCCCCGCTCACCGCCGCGGCGAGCACCGTGTAGGCGTAGTAGCGCGGCGAGGGCTTCTTGACCTTGGGCGAGGTCCGGTAGGCCCGGAGCGCTTCCAGCGCTCGTGGCACGTCGCGGCCCTTCAGGTGCACGACCGCCCGTGCGAGGTGGACCTCGTGATCGTCCGGCCGCGCGATGAGCGCCCCGTCGAGCTCGCGCAGCGCGTCCTCGTACTGGCCCATCATCTCGAGCGCGAGCGCCGTGTTCCGGTGCACCGAGTAGTCGCCGGACCCGGGAGGCATCGACCCGAAGTACTTGAGCGAGTCCTGGAGCTTGCCCCGGCGGAACGCGATCAGCGCCATCATGAAGTTGGCGCGGGCCTGCTTGGGGTCGATCCCGAGTGCCTCTTCGAACTCGCGCTCGGCATCCTCGTACATGCCCGACCGGTAGAACGCGGTGCCGACGTTGAGGTGCTGCTTGAGCGCCTCGTCCCCGCCCGTCTCGTGCGTGGTGCTGCGCTCGCCGGCGCGCGACACGAAGCCGGCCTGGATCAGCCCATAGAGCGCCTTGCCCGTGTCGAACTCGACGAGCCCCGCCTCGTTCATGATCTCGGCGACGGTCCGCACGCCGTCGATGTACGGCAGCACCTTCTTCTGGTCCTTCGTGAGCTCCACGTCACCCGACGACTCGTCGGGATTCCTGTCGAGCTGGAAGACGACGTCGAAGGAGGGGATCTTCTTCTCGATCAGGCTCCACTCGTCGACGCGTCGCGCCCCCTCCATGAGGAGCGCCTCCGCGGGGATGCTGACGAGGTAGATGCCCTCCTCGTCGGGCATCTGGTCGGGGTCGAAGTGGAAGGAGCCCTGCTGCCAGCCGAAGAGGTGATAGACCGCCTCCTCGATCTGGAGCTGGATGAACTTCCGCAGGTCGGCCTCGCTGATCGCCTTTCGCTCGACGAGGATCTCGCCGAGCCGGCGCCCCTTGGCCTGCGCCTGAACCTCCATGGCCTCGGAGAGGTCCTTGCGGGTGATCGCGTGGTTGCGCACCAGGAGCTCGCCCAGGCGGTCGCGCCGGTTGAGCACCGACGCGTAGATGATGCGGCCCCTCTCGAAGTAGATGTAGCCGAAGTTGGACCGGTCGGTCATGCTCAGGCAGCCGGTCTTCATCCCCATGCCGAGCAGCTGACAGATGTCCGCGAGGCTGACGTCTTGCAGCGCGCCTTCGATCGCCATCAGTCCAGCTCCTCGATGAGGAGCTCATCGATGCGGGGCCACTGCAGCACCACGCTCTCGGCGCTGGGGAACCATGCGCCGCCC
Organism: Gemmatimonadales bacterium; assembly: GCA_050181335.1. Lineage (GTDB taxonomy): Bacteria > Gemmatimonadota > Gemmatimonadetes > Longimicrobiales > Gaopeijiaceae > UBA2982. Next base: position 8,005 of record JBFXDG010000032.1, read on the forward strand.
TTGCCCTGCGGCTCGGCGGCGGGCGTGAGGACCGGCTCGAGGCGGCGCGCCTCGGCCTTCTTCGACGTCTTGGCCTCCAGGTCGGCCACGAAGATGCGGTCGCCCGCCGCCGCGGTGGCCTGCTCGATCAGCTGGGGCTCCGCAGCCACGCCCGTGGTCAACTCGATCACGAGGCCGCCCTCGAACCGGGAGCGGAGCCGCACGTCGATGTTGTCGATCTCGGCGGGCGGGCGGTCCGCGACGAGCATCATGCGCGCGCCGCGGCGCTTCAGCGCCTCGAAGAGATGAAAGAACTCGTCCTGGGCGCGCTCGGTCTCGGAGAGGCTCTGGAGCCCGTGGACGAGCAGCAGATCGACCGTCCACCAGCGCTCCCGCCAGGCGCCGGCGACGCCCTCGCCCAGCGCGCGGATGAAGTCCTCCGCGAACGTCGTGAGCGACCCGACGGCACGGCGCTGATCGGGGAACGCCTCCGCGTGCGTGCGGCCCACCGCTCCGAGGAGCGTACGCGCAAGCGCTTCGTCCGACGACCAGACGTAGAGCGGGTTGTACTCGGGCTTCTCGGCGCCCACCAGTTGAGCGGCCGCCTTGAGCGCGATGGGCTCGAACCCGGAGAGGTCGTGCAGCTGCGGCCCGTCGCCGAGCTTGGGGAAGGGGCGCTGACGCTCGCGTACGGACCCCAGCAGCGCCTCGGCCTCCTCGAGGCGGTCGGGATCGGCCAGGACGCCCTGCGCCGCTTCCGGCCACGGGTTCCCCAGGCGCTCCAACTCCTTGTCGATGTCGCGCAGACGCTGTACGTCCGCCTTGAACGCCTCCAGGATCTTCGCCCACGCCTTCGGCTCGCTCCCGGCGGACATGGGGCCGGCCAGCCGCTGCACCGAGAAGCCCTGTCGCTCGGCCGACTCCATGGCCTCACGAAAGGCCTTCCGCCACGGCTCCTCCTTCTTCTCGACGGCCTGGGCCACGGAGCTCGCGAGCTCGGAGAGGAACGAGCCGAACTCGTCGGAGCCGCGTCCGAGCGATGCCGCCTCGTCCTGCTGATGGAGGAGTCCCGCGACCTCGGAGGCCGTCACCCTGCGGTCTTCCAGATCCTGCGTGGCGAAGATCTTGTTGAGCACGCCCCCGAGCTCGCGCACGTTCTTGAAGGGCGCCTTGGCCACCGCCTCGGCGACCCCCGCTTCGAGCGACTGTCCGCGCTCGGCGGCCTTCTTGCGGATGATGGCGACGCGCGTCTCGTACTCGGGCGGGCCGAGGTCCACGATGAGCCCGCCCGAGAAGCGCGACAGCAAGCGCGCGTCGAGACCATCGATGTCCGCGGGCGGGCGATCGCTCGCGAGCACGATCTGGCCACCCGCCGCGCTCAGCTGGTCGAGCGTCTTGAGGAGCATCTCCTGCGCCTCGGGCTGGCCCGTGAGGAACTGCACGTCGTCGAGGAGCAGGATGTCCAGGTCCCCGTACGACCCATCCTTCTGTCCGCCCTTCAGGGAGTGCTCCAGCCGCTCCAGGTACTCCTCGAGCGCCATGTACTCGACCTTGCCCCCCGTGGCCTTCTTGGCCTGGTGGGCGATGGCCGTCAGGATGTGCGTCTTGCCGAGCCCGGACGCCGAGTAGAGGAAGAGGGGGTTGTAGCTCGTCCCGGGTGAGTCGGCCGCCCGCCGAGCCGCCGCGGACGCCAGGCGGTTCGCCGGGCCGACCACGAACGAATCGAAGGTGAGCTTGGGATCGAGATCCGACATCGAGGCTGTCGGGCTCCCTCATGTGACGGTGGCACGTGCCCTGGCCCGAGCGGCCAGCCGGGAGCGCCAGGGGGTAGGACGATAAGTATCGGCCCGCCGGCGGGCGGAGAAAAGGCCCGTGTCAGGCCGGATCGGGGGCGCCCGCGGCTTCCGCCCGAGCACCGCCCCGCGCCCATAGGGCGACGCTCTCGAGGTCGGCGGGGAGGCCCGCGCTGAAGTGCATGCGCGCCCCGCTGAGCGGGTGGTCGAAGACCAGCTCGGCGGCGTGGAGGAACTGCCGCGGCGTGCGCCGCGCGAGCTCCAGGGCCCACGCTCGCGTGGCGCCGCCCATGCCGCGCTCCCAGCCGGCGCCGTAGAGAGCGTCCCCCACGACCGGATGACCGACGTGCGCGAGGTGCACGCGAATCTGGTGCGTGCGGCCGGTCTTGAGCGCGACGTCAAGGAAGTCCGCGCGCTCCCAACGCTCGCGCACACGCACGCGCGTGATCGCCTCGCGTCCCTCCCCGGTGACCGCCATGCGCGTGCGGTCCTTCCTGTCCCGACCGATCGGCGCGTCGATCGTGAGGGGCGACTCGTCGAGGTGTCCCCACGACGCCGCGAGATAGATGCGGCGGACGCGCCGCCTCTTCAGAGCGTCGGCGAGCCCGTGGTGCGCGGCGTCGGACTTGGCCACGACGAGAAGCCCCGAGGTGTCACGGTCGAGGCGGTGCACGATGCCCGGGCGCAGCCGCCCGCCGACGCCGGCCAGATCCGGCACGTGCCAGAGGAGCGCGTTCACCAGGGTGCCGGTGCGGTGGCCGGGCGCGGGGTGCACCACCATACCCGCGGCCTTGTTCACGACCAGGAGATGCTCGTCCTCGAACACGATGTCGAGCGGCAGATCCTCGGCGCCGATCTCGGTGGGCGCGGCGGGCGGCACGACGACCTCGACCACCGTGCCGGGCACGACGGCCTCCGACTTCTTGGCCGGCCTTCCCTGCACGGTGACCCGCCCCTCGGCCAGGAGGGCCTGCACGCGCGTCCGCGAGAGGTCGAGGCGCTCCGCCACGAAGCGGTCGAGACGCCCCGCCTCGCCCTCCTGCACCTCGAGCGTGTGCGTGCGCTCCCCTTCCCTCGCCACGTACGGAGCTACCGCGCCGCGCGGCGGAGCGCGATCAGCGCGAGCGTGCCGTCGAGATCCACCTCGCGCACGTGCGGATATTCGACGGTCCCGAACCCACCCACGTTCACCGTCGGGGCGAGCGTCTCGCCCCCGATGAAGTCGCCGTGCTCGCGCGCGGCCCCGAGGATCTCTTCAGGGCCGTCGATCGCGAGCTCGATGCGGTCCGTGATCTCGAGCCCCGCATCCTTGCGGAGCCGCTGCACGCGATTGACGATCTCACGCGCCACACCTTCTGCGACGAGCTCGTCGTCGAGGCGCGGGTCGAGGGCGACGGTGTAGCCACCCTCGGCCTTCACCACGAGCCCCGATGCCGCTTCCTGGAGCACCTCGAGGTCCCCTGGCTGGAGCGTGTGCGCCCGACCGCCGACGCCCACATCGACCTCGCCTCCGTCACGGTAGCGCGCGAGCGCGTCTTGCGAGAGCGCCCGGATCGCGTTCGCGGCGTCGTTCGTCTGCTTTCCGAAGCGCGCTCCCAGCGCGCGGAAGTTCGGCCGCGCCGCGAGCGTGACGATCCCCTCCGCCGAAGACAGGAACGCCACCTCTTTCACGTTGAGCTCGTCCTTCACGACGTCGAGCACGTCCGCCGTCAGCACGCGCCCCCCCGGCACGACCGCCTGCAGCGTGCGGAGCGGCTGCCGCACGCGGATCTTCACCTCTTCGCGGGCGGCGCGCCCCAGGGACACGAGTGCGCGCGCGGCCTCCATGTCGGCGGCGAGCTTCGCGTCGCGTCCCGCCTCCGCCGTCTCGAGCGCAGCGTCGAGCGCCTGCGGGGTCGGCAAGCGCTCCAAGTGCACGCTCCTCCCCGTGAGCGCGCGGTGCAGCCAATCCGATGCGAACGGAAGGCAGGGCGCTGCGAGCACGGCGACCCGCCGGAGCGCGTCCCAGAGCGTGCGGAACGCCGCGCGCGTGTCCGCCGCGTCGGCGTTCCCCCAGAAGCGCGCGCGCGAGCGGCGCACGTACCAATTCGACAGATCCTCGACGACGAAGTCGCCGAGCGCGCGGTACGCGCGGGTGAGTTGATACGCCTCCAGGTCCACGAGCACCTGTCGCTCCAGCGCCGCGAGCCGGCCCACGAGCCAGCGGTCGAGCAGCGGGCCCTGCTCGGGGGCGGGGTCGGCTTCGGAGGGCGACCAGGACTCGGCGCGCGCATAGAGCGCGAAGAACTTGTAGGTGTTGAAGAGCGTGTCGAAGAACTTGCGGGCGGACTCCTTCACCGCCTCGGGGTCATAGCGCTTCGGCAGCCAGGGGTTCGACGAGGTGATGAAGTACCAGCGCACCGCGTCGGCGCCCTCGGCGCCGATCACGTCCCACGGGTTCGCGACGTTCCCGCGCGACTTGGACATCTTCTGGCCCTCCGCGTCCAGGACCAGGTCGTTCACGAGCACGTTCTTGTAGGCCGCACCCTTCCCCAGGAGCGTCGAGATCGCGAGCAGCGAGTAGAACCACCCGCGCGTCTGGTCGAGTCCCTCGCAGATGAAGTCCGCCGGGTAGTGGGCGTCGAAGTCGTCCTCGTGCTCGAACGGGTAGTGCCACTGCGCGTACGGCATCGCCCCCGAATCGAACCAGGCATCGAGCACCTCGGGGGTGCGCCGCATGGTGCCCGAGCACCGATCGCATCTCCATGAGAGCTCGTCGATGTAGGGGCGATGTGGATCGAAGCCCTCGGGCAGACCCCCGTTCGCCTCCGCGAGCTCGGCGAGGGAGCCGATCCAGCGCACGTGGCTCTCGTCGCGGTCGCACACCCAGGCGGGGAGCGGCGTGCCCCAGTACCGGTCGCGCGAGAGCGCCCAGTCCACGTTGCCGCGGAGCCACTCGCCGAAGCGCCCCTCCCCCACCTCGGGCGGATACCAGTGGATGCCCGCGTTGTTGGCGAGGAGCTCGTCGCGGAAGCGCGACGTCGCGACGAACCACGAGTCGCGGGCCACGTAGAGGAGCGGCGAGCTGCAGCGCCAGCAGTGCGGATAGCTGTGGGTGATGCGCCCGATGTCGAAGAGCACGCCGCGCTTCCGGAGCTCCTCGACGAGCACGGGGTCGGCGTCCTTCACGAACGTTCCGCCCACGAGCGCGACGTCGGGGGTGAAGCGCCCGGCATCGTCGACCGGGTTGAGGAGAGGGAGCCCGTGGCGCTGTCCGGCCGCGTAGTCGTCGGCGCCGAACGCGGGGGCCATGTGCACGACGCCCGTTCCGTCCGTCGCGGTCACGAAGTCCTCGGCGACCACGGTCCACCCGCGGCCGGGATCGGCGGGCGCAGCCACCAGGTCGAGGGGACGCCGGTACCGCCACCCCGAGAGGCTGGCGCCCGGGTGGCGCGCGACGACCTCCGCCCCCTCACCGAAGAGCGCTTCGGCCCGCGCCTCGGCGACGACGTAGCGCCGTCCGTCCCTCGCGACCTCCACGTACGTGAGCTCCGGGTGGACGGCGAGACCCGCGTTCGAAGGCACCGTCCACGGCGTCGTCGTCCAGGCCAGGAAGGCGCGTCGCTCCGGGTCGGGACGGCCGTCCTCGGTGAGGACGTCGGCCACGAAGACGAGCGAGGGGTCCTCCACGTCCTTGTAGCCGAGCGCGACCTCGTGCGAGGAGAGCGCGGTGCCGCAGCGCGGGCAGTAGGGCACGCTCTTGTGGCCCTTGTAGAGCAGTCCGCGATCCGCGAACTGCTTCAGGATCCACCAGACGGACTCGATGTAGCTCGGCTCCAGAGTCACGTACGGGCGCCAGTACTCGAGCCAATATCCGATGCGCTCGCTGAGCTGCTCCCACTCGCCCTTGTACGTGAAGACCGACTCGCGGCAGACGCGGTTGAACTCGGCGATGCCGAGCGCCTCGATCTGCGGCTTGCCGCTGATGCCGAGCTTCTTCTCCGCCTCGATCTCCACGGGGAGCCCGTGTGTGTCCCATCCGGCGATGCGCGTGACGCTCCGTCCCTGCATCGAGCGGTGCCGGCACACCAAGTCCTTGATGGTGCGACTGATGATGTGGTGGAGGCCGGGCCGCCCGTTGGCGGTCGGCGGTCCCTCGTAGAAGACGAACGGCTCGCCTCCCTCGTTGGCGGCGAGCGTGCGGCGGAAGAGGTCCTCGTCGCGCCAAGCGGCGAGGATCCCCTCCTCGATAGCGAGAAGGCTCCCAGGGAGCTCGGGATAGCTCATGAGTGATGGAAGAGTGGGCGGCGCGATCCGCGGGATCAGCTTCCGGTCGGCTCGTCCGTGTCCAGGTAGAGCAGGAGATTGTCCTGGCGCCGAGGGAGCTGGGTCTGGCGCCCCGCGGCGGATCCCTCGATCGCGTCGGGAGCAGCGCTCGCCCGGCCGGCCGGCCCTTCCTCGGCCGAGCGCTCGTACGCTGCGGCGAGTTGGTCCACCGCGGCGTCTCTGGGGGGCCCCTCCCCTCCGCTCGACTCCGCGCGCTCGGCATAGGCCGATTCGGACCTGCGCGCGCCGAGATCGAGATCGATGGTGCGCTCCTCCAGAGGCGCGCGCCCATCCTCGACGACGACCACGTCGAGCTCGCGCTCGAGGAGCTGCCGGAAGTCCTTCAGGAAGCGCGCGCGACGGCGCTCGAGCTCCTGGAGCTCGTCCGTGAGCTTGTCCATCCGGCGCTCGGAGCTGCGCAGCTTGGTGCGCGCCTCGGCTTCGGCCTCGGCGACCAGGCGGCGTCCCTCGGTTTCGGCCGCCTTCACGATGTTTTCGGCCTCTCGCTGCGCCTGCGTACGGATGTCGGCGCGCAGCTCCTGGGCGGTGACGAGGGCGGCCTGCACGGCCTGCTCACGCTCGGTCTGCTGTGTGACCTGGGACTGCAGCGCGCCCGCGCGCTCCTTGAGCGCCATGTTCTCCCGGATCAAGAACTCGAGTCGCTCGGCGACCATCTCGAGGAAGCCGTCGACTTCGTGCGGGTCGTAGCCCCGCATGAGCTTCTTGAAGTCTCCGCGCTTGTTGCGGACGTCCAGCGGTGTCAGGTCGATCATGGCCCGCCTCCCGGTCTCTCGCCGAACAGTGCCGTTCCCACGCGCACCATCGTGCT
>JBFXDG010000033.1:0-11059 GCA_050181335.1 Gemmatimonadales bacterium
CGACGACCACCCCGTTCACGCGCCGCGGCTCACTCCTGGTCCTGCCCGAGATACTGTCGCAGCCGTCGATCGAACGCCTCGGCGGATTCGACCCCCGTGTAGCGGAGCAGTTGGTTCATGGCCACGACCTCGGAGAGCACCGTGATGTTCTTACCCGGGTTCAGCGGGATCGTGACCTTCGGGATGCGGACGCCGAGGATGTCCTCCTGCTCGATCTCGAGGCCCGTGCGGGAGTAGGCCGCATCCCGGTCCCAGAGCTCGAGGGCGACGACCACCTCGATCCGCTTCTGCTGGCGCACCGCGCGCACGCCGAAGAGCCCGGGAACGTCGATGATGCCGATGCCCCGGATCTCCATGTGGTGGCGCTGGAGCTCGTGGCCCCTGCCGATCAGGAGGTCGTTGCCCTGGCGCGTCACGAAGACGAGATCGTCCGCCACCAGCCGGTGCCCGCGCTCGACGAGGTCGAGCACGCACTCGCTCTTGCCGACCCCGCTCTCGCCGACGAAGAGGACGCCCACCCCGTAGACGTCGGCCAGGGATCCGTGGAGCGTGGTGGAAGGCGCGAGGGAGACCTCGAGATACGGCTTGATCCAGCGGTAGAAGTCTTTCGTGCTCTTGGCGGAGCGCAGAACCGGCACCCCGTGCGTCTCGGCGACGTCCAGGAAGTAGTCGGGAACGCGTTGCGATTTGGTCACGAACGCGGCAGGCACGTCGAACGCGAGCAGCGTGGCCAGTCGCCGCCTCGCCTCCTCCTCGGAGAGCGTGGCCAGGTACGTCATCTCCGTCTCGCCGAACACCCACATGCGTCCAGGCGGGACCCGGCTGGTGTGGCCGGCGAGCGCCAAGCCGGGGGACGTCAGGTCGGCATCCTGCGTCTCGCGATCGAGGCCCACGCCCGGATTGAGAAGCTCGAGCTCGAGGACCTCGGCGCGCTCGTCGAGGATCCGACGTACGGAGATACCCTTGGTCAGCCGATCCTCCGGGAAGGGTCCGGGCTCACTCGCTGCCGACGAAGTCCCGTCGGGAGGGTGCCTGGTGGTTCGTCCGGCGCTCGCGCTGCTTGCGCAGTCGCCGCCCGAGACGATCGACCACCTTGTCGAGTGCGGCCCGGAACTCGGTGTCCTGGACGCTCGCGACGACGGGCTCGCCGCCGTCCACGTGGATGATCACCTCGACGCCGCGGTTGACCTTCTCCTCCGTGAAGACCACGTCGGCCGAGGACGCTCTGGGAGAGTACTTCGAGAGACCGGCGACCCGCTTCTCCGCGCGGTCCCGCGTGTCCTGGGGCACCTGGCAATGCCGTTCCGTGATACGGACTTGCACCTCGCCTCACAAGTTAGGGGATGAAGAGGGAAGCTAGCCACGACGGCCGCCCTCAACCACTTCGCGAAGCACCGATTCCACGCCCTCCGCGGCGGCATCCCACGAGAATCGCTCCGCGAAAACGCGCGCCTGGCGCCCGAGGCGCTCTCTCGTCCGCGCGTCCCCGAGCAGGCCGGCGAGGGCCCCGGCGAGCGCCGCCACGTCGGCGTGCGGAACCAGGAGCCCGGTCTGGCCGGGAACGACCGACTCCCGGAGCCCCGGCACGTCGCTCGCGACGCTCGGCGTGCCGCATGCGGCCGCTTCCACGTTGGCGATCCCCCACCCCTCCTTGGTCGAGGTGAGCACGTGGACCCACCCGCGCCGGAAGAGGTCTCGCTTCGCCTCCTCGTCCACGTAGCCCAAGAAGCGGACCCGGGACCCGAGGCCGAGCTCGCGACTCTGGCGCTCCAGAGCGGCTCGCTGATCTCCCTCCCCGGCGACGAGGAGCTCGACGTCATCCATCCCCTCGGCCACCAGCCGTGCGACGGCGCTCACGACCAGATCCACGCGCTTGTACGCCCTCAGCCTTCCGAGGAAGACGAGGGTGGGCGTGCGGGCCCGCTGCTCCGGCGCCGGCGTGAGAAAGGCGAGGTCCACGCCGTTCGGGACGACGCGGATGCGCTCGGCGCGCATCCCGCGGCGCACGAGATCGCGCTTCGTGCTCTCCGAGACGGCGATCGTCGGCCGGTTCCTGAAGACGGCGGGCACCGTCTGCTCGAGCAGCCAGGTGAGCAGCGCGACGGGCACGGGGCCGGCCTGGAACGCCGAGCGCCCGAAGAGGTGGTGGGCGAGGAGGACGACGGGCGCGCGCGTCCACGCGGGCGTGAACACCGGGATCTTGTTGAGATCCTCCACCACCACGTCGAAGGGCCTCTCGGCGAGGTGGGCCCGGAAGTAGCGCGGGGCGGTCAGCGAGAACGTGTAGCGACGGCCGGAGCGGTGCACGTCGATGCCGTCGAGGTTCGCCCGCGGACGGCAGCCGGGCCAGCCGGAGACGAGCGCGGTGACGTCGTGTCCGCGCGCGGCGAGACGCCCGAACACCTCGTGGAGGTGCGTCTCCGCACCCCCCGCGAGCGGGTTCTCACGGTCGAGCCAGTTCACCACCAGGATGCGCAGCGGACCCATCCCCGGGCGCCGGCCGACCTCACGGCCGGGCGTTCCTCTCCTCGGAATGCCTGTCGTGGCGCTTGTAGAGCGCGTCCAGGACGCCGTTCACGAAGCGTGGCGACTCGTCACCTCCGTAGGCCTCGGCGAGGTGGATCGCCTCCTGGATCGCCACCTTCGCGGGCACGTCCGCCACGAAGAGCAGCTCCGCAGCGCCGATCCGCAGCACCGCACGGTCGATTGCCGAGAGCCGCTCGAGCCTCCAGTTGTCGAGCGCCTCACGCAACGCCGCGTCGATGGCCGTGAGGCGCCCGTCCAGGACGTCGACCACCCTGCGCACGTAGGGTAGACGCTTCGGGGACACGCGGCGCGTGGCGATGACGTTGCGCAGCGCTTCCTGGAAGGAGCCCTTCCCGCCCTCGCTCTCCCATCGATAGTGGACCTGGAGGAGCCACGCCCGTGCGCGGCTGCGGTCGATCCGCTCCGCGCGATCGCGTGGCCCGTCGAAGTCACCGCGTGGAGCTTCCGTCAATCCGCGGCTCCTCGCCGTCCGGCCAGCAGCCGGTAGACCGACACCATCTCGAGCACGGCGAGCGTCGCCTCGTAGCCCTTGTTGTCGGTTCCATCGCCGGCGCGTGCGCGCGCCTGGTCGGCGTCGTCCGTGGTCAGCACGCCGAAGGCGAGCGGCACGCGCGCCGCCCGCGCGACCGCGCCGAGACCGAGCGTGGCCTCGGTGCAGACGTAGTCGAAGTGCGGCGTCTCGCCGCGGATCACGCAGCCGAGCGCGACGATCGCGTCGAAGGCGTTCGACTCCACGGCGCGCGCGGCAGCCTGCGGGAGCTCCCACGCACCCGGCACGCGCACCTCGGCGATGTCGGAAGCGGAGGCGCCGTGATCGAGCAGCGCGCGTCGCGCACCTTCGAGCAGGCGATCGGTGATGTCCTGGTTGAAGCGCGCGACCAGCAGCGCCGTGCGAACCCCCGCCGCGGCCCGTCGGTCGAGCGATCCCGCGGCGGGCGAGCCGGCCCCGGTCACAGGATGTGTCCCAGCTTGGCCTTCTTCGTCTCGAGATACTTCTCGTTGTAGGTGCCCGGCTCGACCAGCAGCGGCTCGCGACCCGTCACCTCGATGTCGTAGCCGTCGAGGCCGACGATCTTGCGTGGGTTGTTCGTGAGCAGGCGGATCGAGTGCAGGCCCAGGTCGAGCAGGATCTGCGCGCCGATGCCGTAGTCGCGGAGGTCGGGCTTGAACCCGAGCTCGGCGTTCGCTTCGACGGTGTCGAGGCCTTCGTCCTGGAGACGGTAGGCCTTCAGCTTGTTCGCCAACCCGATGCCCCTGCCCTCCTGGCGCAGATAGACGATGGCGCCCATCCCCTCCTCCTCGATGCGCCGCATGGCGGCGGCGAGCTGCTCGCCGCAGTCGCAGCGCATCGAGCCGAAGACGTCACCCGTCATGCACTCGGAGTGCATGCGGACGAGGACATTGGCCTTGCCCGAGAGATCGCCCTTCACCAGCGCGACGTGCTCGCGGCCGTCCAGCACGCTCTGATAGGCGACCACCCTGAAATCCCCGAACCGCGTGGGGAGGCTCGCCTCGGTGACCCGCTCGATGATGCGGGTCTTCGTCAGCCTGTAGGCGACGAGCTGCGCTACCGTGATGAAGCGGAGGCCGTGCTCGGCCGCGAAGCTCTCGAGCTTCGGCCGCCTCGCCATGGTGCCGTCGGTGTCGAGGATCTCGCAGATGACGCCCACGGGAGGAAAGCCCGCGAGCATCGCGAGGTCCACGGACGCCTCCGTCTGTCCGACCCGGCGGAGCACGCCGCCCGGCTTGGCCCGCAGCGGAAAGATGTGGCCCGGCCGGCGCAGGTCGCCGGGCGCCGTCGTCGAGTCCACCAACAGCTGGATCGTCTTGGCGCGGTCGTGCGCGCTGATGCCCGTCGTGACGCCGAAGCGCCGGTGCCCGTCCACGGACACCGTGAACGCGGTGCCCTGCGGGTCCGTGTTCTTGTCGGTCATGAGCGGAAGGTCGAGCTCGTTCGCGCGCTCGTCCGTGAGCGCGACGCAGATCAGGCCGCGCCCGTGCTTCGTCATGAAGTTCACGTGATCGGCCGTGACGGGCGCCGCCGCCATGACGAGATCGCCCTCGTTCTCGCGATCCTCGTCGTCGGCCACGATGATCATCTCGCCCCGACGGATCGCCTCGATGGCGTCTTCCACGCGGTCGAGCTTCATGGTGCCGTCCGCTGCGAGAGGATCTTCTGCACGTATCTCCCCACGAGGTCACCCTCGACGTTCACGGGGGCCCCGATGGCCAGGCGCCCGAGGTTGGTGTGCCGATGCGTGTACGGAATCACCCCGATGCGGCAGATGTCCATCCCCCTCGACTCGCTCACCGTCAGGCTCACCCCGTTGATCGTCACCGATCCGTGCTCGACCGTGAGGGACGCTACAGCGGCGGGCAGCCGGAAGTCCATCAGCCAGAACTCCCCCTCCGTCGTGCAGTCCACGAGCTGGCCTATCCCATCTACATGTCCCTGAACGAGATGGCCGTCCAGGCGGCTGTCGGCTCTCAGGGCTCGCTCGAGGTTCACCGCCGTGCCGTCGCGATAGGAGCCGGCGATCGTGCGCTCGAGCGTCGTGCCGATGACGTCGAGCGCGAACCGGTCGGGCTCGCGGGCGACCACCGTGAGGCAGGCGCCGTCGACGGCGACGGAGTCTCCGTCGGCCAGCTCCCCTGCGAGCGCCGGCGCCTCGACCCAGAAGCGGCGCGTCGTGGCGTGCGCCTCGACGTCGCGGACGACACCGACGGCCTCGACGATCCCCGTGAACAACGACTCAACCTCCCTGGCGATCGAGCACCATCAACGTGTCCCGACCGAAGAGCTGCGGCGGCACGACCGCTTCGAAATCCTGCCACCGTAAGCTATCCGCGTCCGGCGGAAACGCCGCCACCCCCGTCTCGCCGAAGGTCGTCGGGGCGACGAAGAGATACAGTCGCTGGGCGAGCCGCTCCCTGAGCAGCGTGTCGGCCAACTTCGCGCCGCCCTCGCACAGGATCGACTGGATGCCGAGGTCCCAGCAAGCGGCCGTGACCTCCGCCATCGCGAGCCCGGCGGGCGAGGACGGAACCGGGTGCACGTGGGCGCCCGCCTGCTCCAGGCGCTCGATCTCCCCCTCGGGCGCCTCCTCGCGCACGAACACGTGCAGGGGGGCGTCGGCGATGTCCTGGAAGAGGGCCGCGCCCACCGGGAGCCGTGCGTCCGGGTCCAGCACGATCCTGCGCGGCGCCAGCCGCCCCGGCGGCACCAGCCGAACCGTCAGCCGCGGATCGTCGGCGTGCGCGGTGCCCGCGCCCACCATCACGGCGTCGAACCCGGTCCGGAGGCGGTGCACCTCGCGCTCCGCCTCGAGACCGGTGACCCGGTGGCGTCCGCCGCCGACCTGCGAGCGGGCGGGCGCCAGCCGCGCGTCGAGGCTCATCGCGAGCTTGAGCGCCACGTAGGGGGACGCGTGGGCCTTCGTGTGGAAGTGCGCGGGGTTCTCCGCCCGGCCGACCCGGTCCGGCCAGACGGGCCCGACCACCTCGACCCCGCGAGCCTTCAGCGCGTCACCGCCTCCCCCTGCCGCCGGGTCGGGGTCGCGCGCGCCGTACACCACGCGGCGCACGCCCGCCGCGAGCAGCGCCTCCGAGCACGGAGGCGTCTTGCCGTGGTGGTTGCACGGCTCGAGAGACACGTAGACGGTCGCGCCCTGCGCGCGACTCTTCGCCTCCTCGAGCGCGACGATCTCGGCGTGCGGTCCCCCGAAGGCTGCGTGGTGCCCTTCCCCCACCGTGCGATCGTCGTTCACGATCACGCAGCCGACCAACGGGTTGGGCTGCACCTGCCCCCATCCGCGCCGGCCGAGCTTACGCGCCCACTCGAGGTGGGCCAGGTCCGCCAGGGTCGGCGTCGTCACAGTCTCAGGACGAGCGCCACGCTCCCGTAGAGCTGGCGCCCCGCGTCCGGCGACGCCGAAGCGCCGCCGGCGACCGGCTCGAAGCCCTCCACCCAGCCCACCTCCCCCGAGATCCAGGAGATGATGCCGAGCTGCTTCGACAGGCCCAGGAAGTACGTGCGCCGGCTGTCCTCGACGTCGGCGGCCTGGACGGTGAAGCTCCCCGCGCCGTCCGAGGCGCGCAGCGTCGTCCTCGACGAGAAGTCGTCCCAACCCGCACCGGCGAGCACGCCGAACGCGAAGAGGTCCTTCCCCACCGTGGCCCGCACCGAGGTGATCCCCGGATCCGCGCCGACCTGAGCGAGGTCCCCGGCGCTCACGTCGCCCAACACGACGTCCCCGTTGAAGCGTCGCGCCACGGAGAGGGTGACCGCCGGCAGGGTGAACGACTCGCGCAGCAGCCCCACCCGCGCTCCGGCGGACAGGACGGGGAGCTTGCCGTCGAAGCCCTGGTCTGCGGGAAAGAACACGAAGCCGCCGGAGGCGAACACGTCGACGGAGAAGACGCCTCCGACGGTCGGCAGCACGCTCAGCCCGTCGAAGAGGCCGAACGCCAACGTGACGTCGACGGCGGGGACGAAGGGCGAGCGCGTGCTCGAGCCGGAGGCATCCGCGAGATCGGGCACGAGCGCGGATATGCCACCGACACGAGCGGATGCCCCGAGACGGGGCGCTCCGCCGAGACGACGGCCCAGGGTGGAGGCCTGGCCCGACAACGACGATCCCGGACCCGCGAGGATCCCCACGTAGCCGGCGAGGTCGCGGCCGGCGCCCGCCCCGATCGCGCACAGGGTGGCGTCGCCTCCGGCGGCCGCGCAGCGCGCCGCGAGCTCGCCCGCGTCCTGCGCTCGGAGCGTGGCCGGCGCCGCGATCAGGGAGAGGACCAGCCCGAGCGCGGCGGGGACTCGCCTCATGCCGAGCTCACGGTGTGCGGCTCACGCGTAGCTCACGCCGTCGCCGGCGCCGACCGACCCGATGATCCACGCTTCGACGCCGTGTCGGCCCGCCGCGTCCACGACGGGCGCAGCATGCTCGCGGTCCGCGACGACGATCATGCCGATGCCCATGTTGAAGACGCGGTCCATCTCCTCGAGCGCGACGCCGCCCGCCCGCTGGAGCGTGTCGAACACCGGCGGCACCTCCCACGCCGAGCGCCGAACGGTCGCGCCCAGGCCGGAGGGAAGGACCCGCGGCAGGTTGCCCGGAATGCCGCCCCCCGTGACGTGCGCGAGCCCGTGCACGATTCCACGCGCGAGCGGTTCCTCGAGCGCGTCCAGGTAGCTGCGGTGGACGGCGAGCAGCACGTCGGCGACGCTCTGCCCGGTGCCCTCGAGCTCGTCGTCGACGCCGAGGCCCATCGTGTCGAAGACGATGCGCCGCGCGAGCGTGTAGCCATTCGTGTGCAGCCCGTTCGAGGCCAGGCCCACGAGCACGTCGCCCGAGCGCACGGCCGATCCGTCCAAGAGCGCGGCGCGCTCGACCGCGCCGACGATGAACCCCGCGAGATCGTACTCGTGGTCCGCGTAGAAGCCGGGCATCTGCGCCGTCTCGCCGCCGAGCAGCGCGCAACGGTTGCGGCGGCATCCCTCGGCGACGCCGCGCACGATCTCGTGCACGACGCGCTCGTCCATGACGCCCGCCGCCACGTAGTCGAGGAAGAAGAGCGGCCGCGCTCCCTGGACCAGGATGTCGTTGACGCAGTGGTTCACCAGACACTGGCCCACCGTATCGTGCCGATCCGCCGCGAAGGCGACCTTCAGCTTGGTTCCGACGCCGTCGGCGCTCGAGACCAGCACGGGCTCCGACATGCCGGGCGGCACGCGGTAGAGCCCGCCGAAGGCGCCGAGCTCGGAGAGCGTGTTCTCGTCCCGGGTGGAGGCGAGGAGGTCCCGCAGGCCCTCCTTCGCGCGGTCGCCAGCGTCGAGGTCCACGCCGGCGTCGCGATACGAGAGCCCCCTCGACACGCTACGGCTGCTCGACGAGGCTGCCGACGTGCGTCTCGAACGCCGTGATCTCGCGGAACTGGGAGACCCGCCGCTCGATCGCGGAGAGCGGGATGTCGACCAGCCGGCGGACGCTGAACGCTTCGACGGCGAACGAGCCCATCGCGGATCCGTAGACCATCGCGCGCCGCAGATCATCGGGAGCGAGCGAGCCGGAGCGGGCCAGCCATCCCATGAACCCGCCCGCGAACGCGTCGCCCGCGCCGGTGGGGTCGAACACGGACTCGAGCGGGAAGCCCGGCACGAAGAACAGCCAGTCGTCCGCGAAGAGCATGGCTCCGTGCTCGCCCTTCTTGACCACGACGAGCTCGGGGCCGCGCGCCTGCACCCAACGCGCCGCGCGGAGCAGGTTCGGCTCACCCGCCAGCTGGCGCACCTCCTCGTCGTTGATGATGAGGATGCGCACGCGACCGAGCAGATCGAGGAGCGGACCCCGGCTGCCCTCGATCCAATAGTTCATCGTATCGCAGGCGACCACGTCGGGAGCGTCGACCTGATCGAGGACGTCGTGCTGCAGCTTCGGGTCGATGTTACCGAGGAAGACATACCGCGCCGCCCTGGACGAGGTCGGGATCTTGGGCTGGAAGTCGGCGAACACACCCAGCCTCGTCTCGAGCGTATCCCTCGAGTTGAGGTCGTAGTGATAGCGCCCCGCCCAGAAGAAGCTCTCCCCGTCACGGCGCTCGATCCCCGATAGGTCCGCCCCGCGGCCCGCCAGGAACTCGAGCTCGTGCAGAGGATAGTCGCCACCCACCACGCCCACGACCTTCACCTCGTGGAGGAGCGTCGCGGCCGCCGAGAAATACACCGCCGATCCGCCGATCACGCGCTCGGCTTTGCCGAACGGTGTCTCCACGGAATCGAGCGCCACGCTCCCGACGCAGAGGATGGAGCCCTCTCCGTCGATCCCGGCCCCGCCAGCGTTTTGCATGCTCATGCCGCGTCCTGTCCTGTCGCACGTACCATGCGGGTTGGCGCCGTGATCCCGAGGATCGTGAGCCCGTTGCGCAGCACGATCTGCACGGCGCGGGCGAGCGCGAGTCGCGCCGCGCGGAGCGCGGCATCCTCCACCAGGACCGCGAGCTCGGGATTGCGCGTGGGATTGCCGGAATGATACCACGAGTTGGCCGCGGCCGCGGTCTGCTCGAGGTAGTCGCACACGACGTGGGGAGACGCCTGGGCCGCCGCACGCTCCACCGTGGCGGGGAACTCGCCGAGATGCTTGACGAGCTCGCGCTCCAGATCCGCCGTGAGCAGATCGAGGGACGCGCCCGGTCGCACGCTCTCCGGCGCGACGCCCGCCTTGGCGAAGATCGAGCACATGCGCGCGTGCGCGTACTGGATCTTGTAGACGGGGTTCTTCTCCGACTGGTCGAGCGCGACGTCGAGATCGAAGAGGAGCTGGGCGTCGGGCTTGCGCATCTGGAAGAAGTAGCGCG
Source organism: Gemmatimonadales bacterium (assembly GCA_050181335.1). Lineage (GTDB taxonomy): Bacteria > Gemmatimonadota > Gemmatimonadetes > Longimicrobiales > Gaopeijiaceae > UBA2982. The sequence goes on from JBFXDG010000033.1 coordinate 9,904, forward strand.
CGACGTCCACGCCGACCTCCTCGTAGAGCTCGCGGAGCGTAACACCCGAGCCGGCCCGCTTGGAGAACTTGACCTCCTGCCCGTCTCGCTCGACCCGCACCATCTGGTGGAGGACGTACTCCGGGTAGCCCTCCGGAAGCCCCAGGGCGCGCACGCCGCTCAGCACGCGAGCCATGGTGCCGTGATGGTCCGAGCCCTGGATGTTGATGACGCGGTGGTAGCCCCGGTCCCACTTGTTCTTGTGATACGCCACGTCGGGAAGGAAATACGTCGGCTGTCCGTTGCTGCGGATCATGACGCGGTCCTTCTGATCGCCGAACGCCGTCGTGCGCAGCCAGGTCGCACCGTCCAGCTCGTAGACCAGGCCCGTCGCGCGCAGCGCGGCGACCGTATCGTCCACGAGGCCGTCGGAGTAGAGCGAGGACTCGAGGAAGTACTCGTCGAAGTGCACGCGGAAGTCGCTCAGGTCCCGATCCTGCTCCTCGCGCAGCAGACGCACCGCGAAATGGCGGATGTGCTCGAGCGCCTCCGCCGAGTCGTCGTTCAGGTAGCGGTCGCCGACTTCCTGGATGAGCGCGTCGGCGACCTCGCCGACGTAGGCGCCGCGGTAGCCGTCCTCGGGCAGCGTGTCGTCGCGTCCCAGGCGCTGGCGATAGCGCGCGCGCACCGACAGCGCCAACAGCTCCATCTGGCGCCCGCTGTCGTTGTAGTAGTACTCGCGGTGCACGTCCCACCCGGTCCACTCCAGCAACGAGGCGACGGCGTCGCCGAGCGCCGCCTGGCGGCCGTGACCCAGGTGGAGCGGCCCCGTGGGGTTGGCCGAGACGAACTCGACCATCACGGTTCGACGGCCTCCCGTGTCGCTCGTTCCGTACGTGGCGTCCGCCTCGACGATCTCGTCCAGCACGGACGCGACGGCTTCGGAGCTGAGACGGAAGTTGAGGAAGCCGGGCCCCGCCACCTCGACCGCATCCACGCCCGCGGCCGCGAGGTCGAGCCGGCTCGCGATCTCCTGCGCGACGTCACGGGGTGAGCGCCCGAGCTTCATGGCGACGGCCAGCGCCAGGTTCGTGGAGAGGTCGCCGTGCTGCGGGTCGCGCGGGCGCTCGAGGCGGATTTCGCCGGCCTCGCCGCCCAGATCCTCGAGGACGGCCCC
>JBFXDG010000034.1:0-8851 GCA_050181335.1 Gemmatimonadales bacterium
CATCCAGCAGTTCAACCTGATGGAGGCCATCCAACCCGCGCTCACGCCGCTGATGCCCGTGTTCGACATCATCGACACCGTGGTGGCGGTCTTCAACTGCGTGAAGGCCATCCCGGACTCGCTCGGACCGCCACCGGATCCGACCGCGCTCGCAGCGTGCATTCCCGAGCTGGCCGAGAAGGTCTCGAAGCTCTTGAAGCTCATCCCGCAGCTATCGCTGCCGTACACCATCATCGGCATCATCGACCTGGTCATCGACACGCTGAGGCAGGCGCGCGATCAGCTCCTGCACCTGCAGCAGCAGATGCAGCAGATCCTCGGCGCCATCGACCGCGCGACCGAGCTCGAGGACGCCGGGCTGATGGCCATCACGAGCTGCGCACAGGCGAACGTCGCGACGGAGGCTGCGAACGTCGGCAAGGCGCTCGCGAGCCTCGGGAAGCTCATCGGCATCCTCAACATCTTCCTCGGCATGGTCGGCGCGCCCGAGGTGCCGGACCTCTCGAACCTCGCAGGACGTCCGCTCGACGAGGTGGTGCCGCCGATCGACGCCATCGTGAAGGCGCTCCAGGACGTGCGCGGCGCCATCCCGGTGCCGTGAGGACGACGCCATGAGCCGTGAAGCCCAGAATCTCCTCATCCCGTTTCGGCGCGACAAGAAGCGCGACTTCGCCGTCGGCAGCGGCGAGGCGCTGCTCGCCTCGAAGGTCCGCCAAGCCTTGCTCACGGAGGGCGCGACGGCGCGCTCCTCGGGGGAGCTGCCCTGGCGCACCAACTTCGGCGCGGGGCTCGCTCTCCTGCACCACCAGCGCAACGACGCCGCCCTGAAGGAGCTGGCCCGCGTCTACGTGCGCGATGCCCTCAAGCGCTGGGTCCCCGGCGCTACCCTCGTGAGCCTGGCCGTCGAGCAGAACGGTCCGTCCCTCACGCTGCGGGTGCGCGTCCGCGAGCGCGAGACCAACGCGGCCGTGGACGTGTCAATCGAGCGGTGAGCCCGTCCCCGAGGGCTGCTTCTCGGCGGCATTGCCTCCTCGGAGGCATCCCGCCGTGGCCACGCTGCCCGAGTCCGTCGACTACACCGACAAAGACTTCGACGCTCTTCGGGCGCGCCTAATCGCGCTCATCAAGAGCGTGTTCCCGGACTGGACCGACTTCGACGTCGCCAGCTTCGGCAACCTGCTCGTCGAGCTCTACGCCTACGTCGGCGACGTCCTGACGTTCTACCAGGACAACCTCGCCCGGGAGTCGCGGCTCGTCACGGCCACGCAGCGCAAGAGCGTGATGGCCCTGGCGAAGATGCTCGGCTACCGGCTGCACGGCGCGCAGGCGGCGACCGCCGAGGTCTGGCTTCAGCTCGCCCGCGTACCGGTCGCCAGCGTGACTTTCCCGGCCGGCACGGCGCTGCGTACCCAAGAGGTCACCGAGCCGGTTCGCTTCCAGCTCCTCGCGCCTGCCGTCATCGCCGCCACCGCCGATCCGCCGCGCGTGCTCGCGCTCGTCGAGAACTCAAGGGCGCACACGCAGCTCTTCGACGCGCGCGGGCTCGCGGACCTTGAGCTGCACCTCGACTTCGCGCCGTACCTCGACGACTCGGCCATCGTGTCGACGCCGCAGGGCGCGTTCACCGAGGTCGACAGCTTCCTCGACTCGCGGCCCAACGACCGGCACTTCGTCGTCGCCGTCGACCAGAACGACCGAGCCACGCTGCGCTTCGGGAACGGCGTGAGCGGCATGCCGCCGAGCGGCACCGTCTCGGTCACCTACAAGACCGGCGGCGGCAGCGCGGGCAACGTCGACGCCGAGCGCATCGCCGTCATCGAGGGCGCCTTCAAGGACGCCTACGGCAACGCGGTGCAGGTCAGCGTGCGGAACCCCGCGCCCGCCTCAGGTGGCGCCGACAGGCAGACCGTCGCGTCGGCGAAGCTGCTGGCGCCCGAGAGCCTGCGCGCGCTCACCCGCACCGTCGCGCGCGAAGACTTCGAGATCAACGCGCGCCGCCTCTCCGGGGTCGCCCGAGCGCTCATGCTCACCTCGAACGAGGACCCGACGATCGCCGAGAACACGGGCATCCTCTACGTCATCCCGCAGTCGCAGGCGCCCGGGCCGATGCCCACGCCCGCGCTGAAGAACCTCGTGCTCCAGCAGGTGACCGAGGTCTACCCGTGCACGCTCACGTTTCAGGTCAGCGTGCAGGACCCGGTCTACAAGCTCGTCGACGTCGCCGCGCGCATCTTCCTGCGCCAAGGCTACGCAGCCAACGACGTGCGCGATCGCGTGCGCGCGAACCTCGCAGCGTACTTCCGCGTCAACGAGCCAGACGGCACGCCGAACCCGCTCGTCGACTTCGGCTTCAACATCAAGGACGTGGAGGGCAACGCCGTGGGAGAGATCGCCTGGTCGGACCTCTTCAACGTCATCCGCGACACGGCCGGGGTGCGGAAGATGGGCGACGCGCGCCTCGACCTCACGCTCAACGGCCTTCCAGCTGACGTGCGCCTGAACGTGCGCGAGTTCCCGGTGCTGCGGACCGTGACGCTGACCAACGGCGACACGGGGGAGCTGCTCTGATGGCGATCCTCAACCCCAGCTTCGAGGACGCGGGCGCACTCCCCGGCGAGGCCGAGCACTGGACGCTCTCGGCGGTGACGAGCCTCGAAGAAATCGCCGGCTTCGGCGCCGCGCCCGAAGATGCGTGGGAGGACTTCGAGCGCTGGTTCGACCTGCTCGACTCCATCGACGACGTGGTCGTGGTGCTCGCGTTCTTCGACAGCGCGCTCAAGGGCTACGAGGAGTTCGAGAGCGGCTGGGCCAACGTCGTCTACCTCTACGACCTTCCGCCCGCGCAGCTCGTCACGGCGACCTTCGCCGGGCTCGCCGCCGAGGAGTGCGAGACGGGATGGAGCAACGTGCCCTACGCGCGGGAGTGGGTCGACGTGGTCGCCGCGACGGGCGTCTTCGACGGCGAGCCGCGCGAGGACTTCGAGGACCAGTGGCGCAGCAACCAGCTCTACGCCTGGACGTGGGCGGCCGTGACCTCGAGCGCCGCGCTGTTCGACGCGGGCGCGCAGGCCGTCGAGGACTTCAACAACGGCTGGACGAGCATGACGACGCTCTGAGGAGACAACGATGGCCGAAGCAGACTGGACTTACCTCAACGACGGGCTCGACATCGCGACGGTGGACCGGGGCGTGACCGCGGGCATCGCGCGCCCTCCGGGCGGCGGCAGCTTCCTCTACGCCTTCAACTCGCTCGCGGCCGTCGATGGTGCAGTGGGTCTCTTCGCCAACCTCGCCAGCTTCGCGCCGATGGCCAAGGGCGGCTCGATTCGCGGCGTCGTGCAGCGCGGTCCGGGCGGCGGGCCCACGGGCTTCTCGCCGTTCCTGTTCCTCTGCTGCCAGGGGAACTCGGTCAACGACAGCGCGTACCTGCTCGGGCTCTCGGACGACGATCCGCACCGCATCGTGCTCCGCAAGGGCGCGGTGACGGTGGGGCTTCCCACGGCGGACGGGCCCGGCGTGCTCCTCAAGTCGGCGGCCTCGTTCGCGCAGGCGACGTGGCTGCATCTGCGGCTCGACGTCATCGTGAACACGAACGGCGACGTCGTCCTCAAGGTCTTCCAGAACGACCTCGCGCTGCATGCACTCGGGACGCCGCCCGACTGGCAGCCCGTGTCCGGGATGGTGGAGTTCATCGACGACCACCTCGGCATCAACTCCGGCTCGCAGCCGCTGACGTCGGGGCGCGGCGGCTTCGGCTTCTCCGTGAAGGACGTCACGCGGCGCGCGTACTTCGACCACCTCGAGCTGTTCCGGCAGGTGTGAGCGATGGCGCTGACCGCGTTCACCAGTCGCCTCGGGCGCGGCCAGGGGCGCCTCGCGACGCCGAAGGCGACGGGGGGCGAGTACGCGTTCGTCCTCGGCGACGCCGAGGACGGGCGCCTGTTCGAGCTCGCGCCCGGCGACCACGCCGAGGTCACGCAGCAGACGGACCTCACCGGCGTGATGCTGCTGCGCGCGCTCCTTCGGCTGCGCGTGCCCGCGTCGACCCCTCCGGGGCTCGCGTGGGAGGCCAGCATCCTCGTCGATGGCACCAAGCTCGCGGCCATGCGCGCCAAGCCCGGCCGTGAGCGCCTCGTCACCGACCTCGCCGCCAACGTCTCGAAGCTCTCGGGATTGCACACCATCGGGGTGCGGCTCGAGCTGGTGACCGCGTGAGGAGCCCGGCATGAGCACCCTCGAGCTGCCTGCGCTCTACGTCGACTCGGTGGCGCTCGTTGTAACGACGCCGAGGCTCGTGCTCGTGAACCGCGATCCGAGCCCCGGTGAGACGGGCGTGCCCATCGATGCGACGATCGCCATCGAGCTGGTCGACACCGAGTCGGACGGCGTCGACCGCGCGTCTGCGCACGTGTGGGTCGACGGGGTCCTCGCGTTCGACGGCAGTGCCTTGCCCGAGCTCGCCCCGGCCTTCGCAGGCCCGCTCGCCGGCGTCACACAGACGGCGGACACGCTCCGCGTGGTGCTGCACCCAGTGGTTCCGCTTGCGAGCCTGGCCACGGTCCACGTGCGCGTGGTCGCGCAGACGGTAGGCGGTGCGGCCTCGCTCGACGAGGTGTACTCGTTCGTCGTCGAGGACCGGACCGCGCCACGCGTCGTCGGCGCGCAGGCGCTCGCACCGAAGACCGCGCGGGTCGCGTTCGACGAGTCGGTGCTGGTCCCGAGCGGGGCGACGTTCATCCTCACGCCTAAGGGCGCGCCGGCCGTCTCAGTCGCGGTCGTCGGTGTGAGCATCGAGGGCAGCGTTGCTCTCCTCACGCTCGACACCGAGATGACGCCCGACGTACTCCACGAGGTCGTGGCCTTCGGCGTGACGGACCTCTTCGGCAACGCCATCCTCGGCCCCTATGACCGCGCGAGCTTCACCGGGTTCCGGCCCGCGCGCCCTGCGACCCGCCGCTTCGAGCTGTGGCGCATGCTGCCGAAGCACAACCGGCGCGACGACCGCACCGGCGACCTCTTCCGGTTCATCGCCTGCCTTCAGGAGGTCACGGATCTCCTCCTCGCGGACGTCGATCGCTGGCCCGACATCTTCGACCTCGAGCGCGCGCCGGAGGCCTTCGTCGACCTCATCCTGCGCGACCTCGGCAACCCGTTCCCGTTCGAGCTCGACGCGATGGGCAAGCGGCGGCTCGCGTCGGTGCTGGTCGAGATGTACCGGCAGAAGGGGACGGCCAAGGGCATCCAGAACGCGATCCGCTTCTTCCTCGGCATCGACATCTCGGCCATCTCGCCCTTCAACGCCGACACGCTCTACCTCGGCGAGTCGCTGCTCGGCGTCGACTGGGTGCTCGGCCCCTCGGACCGCTTCGCCCGCTACGCCTTCAACGTCGAGGTCGCGCGCATCCTCACCGACCGTGAGCGCCAGCAGCTTCGCGCCATCGTCGAGTACCTGAAGCCCGCGCACACGCACTTCGTCGACCTCGTCGAGCCACTGCCGCCGGTGCTGCCGAACCACTGGGAGCTGGGCCTCAGCGACCTCGGGGAGACGACCGACCTGCACTGACAGCCTGTCCCCAAGGCCCGCGCCCGGCGGCTTTGCCTCCGTGGAGAGCCACGTGGGCGCTCCGAGGCAAGGACATGGCCGATCGCGTCGACTTCTACTTCCGCCAGCGCGTCACCGAGGCCGAGCTCGACCTCGCGTTCGCGTTGCTCGAGAAGGCGGACCGGGACCTCGCCGCCGACCTGAACATCTACGGCATCGTCTCCGGTGCCGTCCCGGCGCCGCACTCGCCCGTGCCCGACCTGACCGTGGACCTCACCGCGCCAGGGCGGGCGTACGACAACCTCGGCCAGCGCATGTTCTTCGGCACGGGCCAGACCGTGGACTGTGCCGTCGACCTCGTGGGCATCCCGACCGATGTCGCCACGGTCGGCAACGAGCGGTGGCTGGGCATCTTCCTGCGTTTCAAGCGCCAGCTCTCCGACCCGCGAACGGACGGCAACTCCCAGCAGGTGTTCTTCCGGCGAGACGAGTCGTTCGAGCTCGTGGTGCGGCAGGCGCCCGAGGGGGCCATCGGCGTCGCGCCGAAGCCCGCGCTGCAGGCCGACGAGCTGCTCCTCTGCGACGTCCGTCGTCGCCCCGGGCAGACGCAGATCCTCGTCGCGGACCTCGACACTTCTCGCCGGCAGGCGTTCATCTTCGCGCAGGGCACCTCGGTGGCCGTGACCACTGGGACGTGGAGCATCCTCCAGCCGCTCGCCGCGACGGTCCAGGCGGCGTTCGACGAGGCCGACGCCGAGCTGCGCGACCACTTCACGGCGGTCGCGCGGCGCCATGCGGCGACCGCGATCGACTACGCGCCGCACGGCTTCGTCGGCGCGGGCAACGTGCAGGCCGCCGTCGACGAGCTGATCGACGACCTCGCGACCGGAGCGGTGGGCAGCTCCGGCGCCTCGCGCGTGGGGGTAGATGCGGCAGCGGGCGCTCCCAACGCGCTCCCTGCAGGCTCCGTGAAGAGCCAGCTCGCGCAGCTCCTGGGATTCCTGAACACGCACGCGAGCGCGCCGACCGGTGCGCACAACGCGGCGGCGATCGCAGCGACGCCTCACAACAACGTCGCCGGCACGAACGTGCAAGCGCAGCTCCAGGAGATCGTGACGGACCTCGTTGCGACCGGAGCAGCATCGCCGGGCGCGGGACTCGTCGGCGTCGATGCGATCGCCGGCGCGCCCACGGCGATCGGCGCGGGCACGCTGCGCGCGGCGCTCGCAACCCTCCTCGGCGGGCTCAACGGCCACGTGAACCAGGCGAGCGGCGCGCACGCCGCCAGCGCCATCTCCGTCGCCGACGCAGGCAACAACCTGAACGCGGTGAACGTCGAGACCGCTTTCGCCGAGGTGCTCGACGCGCTTGAAGGCGATCACTTCCGCGGCAACGAGGCGAACGCAGGCCAGCACCGCACCATCCGGCAGCCGGCGCTCGGCGGCTCGAAGGCGCTCCTGCTCGACTCCAATGCGTCGGGCTCCGCGTCGACGCGGCTTCGCATCTACGCCGACACGGACTCGGTGTGGTTCACGCTGAACGCATCGTGGAGCGGCTCGGCATGGGCGCGCGACAGCACGCTCTACAACTCCGCGGCTTTCCGCTTCGGCAGGAACTCGCTCGAGTTCCTGCACGACTTCAACAACGAGGCGACGTTCACCACGTGGGACCGCTCGTGGAACCTGCCGATGAGCAGCGCAACGAACTCCGCGTTCGAGCTCACGGGCAGCGTGCAGGAGGTCGGCCGCCTCGGCATGGAGTACTCGAACCCAGACACGGCAACGCGCTCCGTGGCCGGTGGAGGCTCGGTCACGTTCCGCAACCGCTTTCCGGCCTCGCCGTCGTCGATCACGTTCTCGTCGATCAACCAGGCAAGCGGCTTCTCCGGCAACCCGTCGAGCTACTTCCCCGACCGCGATGGCTTCGGCTTCTACAGCTACCAGACGGTGCCCGGGACGGGGACCGTCTGGTGGTTCGGCACGTACACGGCGATTGCCTGAGGAGGACCCATGGCCATCTACGAGGTCACTGATTCCGAGGTCGTTCAGCGCTGCGGCAAGTGCGGCACGGAGAACCGCATGGCGCTCGACTCGCTCGAGGTGGGAGTAGCCCGCGAAGAGCAGACCGACCCGAGCGTCGTCCCGCTTCCCGCGTGTCCTACGTGCCGGTCCTCAGAGTGTCTCTTTCGATCGCCGGACGGGGAGCCCACACACCCGGCACCCGGCAGCTTCGGCCACCTCCATCGGCTCCTCGTCGACGAGGTGCATGCCGAGCTCGTGAAGCGGAAGAAGGTCATCGCGTTGCTCAAGGACAAAGAGGGGCGCGTCGACCCGAAGCTCGCGAAGCCCGTCGCCGCTGACGAGCGAGCGCGTTGGTTCCCCCAGGGACTGAAGATCGAGCCTCGGCTCACCGAGGCGGCACGAGCGAAGGAGCCCGGCCAGTGAGCGGCGGCTTCATCGTCAGCGGCGTCGCGACGTGTCCCGTCGACGGGCTCTCCGTGCGCACGTACGCCGAGGCCGGCGTCCATCGGTTCGCACCGAAGGGCAAGCGGGCGCGCGCCGTCGAGCTCGTCATCCACGAGACCGTCACGCGCAGCGTCGACTCGACCATCGCGGTGCTGAAGAAGCGTGGGCTCAGCGTCCACCTCGTGATGGGCGCGGACGGCGCGCTCACGCAGCACGGCGACCTCGCGACGGACGTCCTCTGGCACGCGAGCCAGCACAACGGCGCGTCGTTCGGCGTCGAGGTCGTGAACCCGTACTACCCGAGCTACCTGAAGCCGGGCCTGCCGTGGTCGCGCGTCATCAAGGCGCCGTGGGCGCACAAGGGCGAGTACGTGCTGCCGACGCCCGCGCAGGCGGAGGCGGTTGCCGCGCTCGTGCGCTGGACGACAAGCGCGCCCGCCGCGGGCATCGCCGTGCCGCGCGCATGGCCGGGGCTCCGGGACGGACGCTTCGCGCTCGGCCTCGTCGACGCTGCTTCGAAGGCGCCGCTGCCGGGTGTGCTCGCGCACCAGTACTTCGGGCACGCCGACGGCTCGATGCTCGTCCTCTACGCGTGGCTGCGCGTCGAGGCCGGGCTCGCGCCCGACGTTGCGTTCGAGGAGGCGGTGAAGCGCTCCACCGGCGTGCGCCGCGCTGACGTCCGAGACCTACTGCCCACGCACGCCGTGGCTTGACCCGAGGAGAACGAGATGGAGAACTTCACCAGCGTCGCAACGTGGCTTCAGGCGACGGGCCCCTACGGGCTGGTCGCCGTCCTGGGCTGGGCATTCTGGAAGGTGAACGAGAAGAAGGACGCGCAGCTCCG
>JBFXDG010000035.1:0-7882 GCA_050181335.1 Gemmatimonadales bacterium
GACGCGGCGCCCACGCCCACGTTGAGCACCACCTTCACCAGCCGCGGCACCTGGTGCGGGTTCTTGAACCGGAACTCCTCCTGGAGCTTCGGCCGGACGTGCTTCTCGTATTGTGTCTTCAGTCTCGGTTCCATGTCACTTCATCCCTACTGCGGCTTCGGCACGGGGTTGCCACCTTTCACCGACACGCGCTCCTTGGCGTCCTTCTCGACGCGCATACGCACGCGGCTCGCCTGACCGGCCGAGTCCACCAGCATGACGTTCGAGATGTGGATGGGAGCCACCACGGTGATGATTCCACCATCCGGGTCCGACTGACTCGGACGCGTGTGCTTCTTGCGCTCGTTCACGCCTTCGACCCGCACACGGTCCTTGTCGTGGAGCACCTCGAGCACCGTGCCCTCCGTGTCCCGGTCGTTGCCCCGGATCACGCGCACACGGTCGCCCTTCATGATCTTGTGCTTGCGCTTCGCCATCACAGCACCTCCGGCGCCAGCGATACGATCTTCATGTACTTCTTCTCTCTCAGCTCACGCGCGACCGGCCCGAAGATGCGCGTGCCGCGTGGCTCACCGGCCTGGTTGATGAGCACCGCCGCGTTGTCGTCGAAGCGGATGTACGTCCCGTCCTTGCGGCGCGTCTCCTTGGTCGTGCGCACCACCACGGCCTTGGCGACCTCACCCTTCTTCACCGGCGCGTGGGGGATGGCGTCCTTCACCGTCACGACGATGACGTCGCCGACCCCGGCGTAGCGCCGAGCCGAGCCGCCGAGCACACGGATGCAGAGCGCCGACCGGGCTCCCGTGTTGTCCGCGATGCGAAGGACCGTTTCCTGCTGGATCATCGTAGGATCTCGCTCTTCGTTCCCGTGGAGTCGGGCCTAGACCGGGCGGTCCACCAGACCGACCACTCTCCAGCGCTTCGTCTTGGAGAGGGGGCGCGTCTCGGTGATGCGCACGGTGTCGCCGACCTTGTACTCGTTGTTCTCGTCGTGCACGTGGTACTTCTTGGAGCGCGCGACGCTCTTGCCGTACAGCGGGTGAGAGAGACGGCGGTCCACGCGGACGACGATCGTCTTGTTCGCCTTGTCGCTCACCACCAGCCCGACGCGCACCTTGCGCCGCTTGCGGTCGCCCAGCTCCGTGGCGCCCTGCTCGTTCTGACTTTCGCTCATTTCTTTGGCGCTCATGTCGTTGCCACTCACGCGTTGTCGGCGAGCTCGCGCTCGCGGAGGATCGTCTTCAGGCGCGCGATGTCACGGCGCACCTGGCGGCGGGTCCCCGGGTTCTCCAGCTCCATCATCGAGCCCTGGAAGCGCAGCTTGAACTGCTCCTCCCTCAGCTCCTTGAGACGCGCGGTGATCTCCACCACGTCCCACTCGCGAATCTCTTCGGCTTTCATCTCTCAGGACTCCACGTCTCGTCGGTCGTCGTCTCGGCTTACAGCTGGTCGTCGCGCACCACGAAGCGACACGAGATCGGCAGCTTGGCCTCACCCAGCGCGAGCGCCTTGCGTGCGATCTCCTCGGTCACGCCCTCCAGCTCGAAGAGGATGCGGCCCGGCTTCACCACCGCGACCCACCCCTCCGGGTTGCCCTTACCCTTTCCCATGCGGGTCTCGGCGGGCTTCGACGTGATCGGCTTGTCGGGGAAGATGCGGATCCAGACCTTGCCGCCGCGCTTGATGTGACGCGTGATCGCGACACGGGCGGCTTCGATCTGCCGGTTCGTGATCCACGTGGGCTCGAGCGCCATCAGACCGTACTCGCCGAACGCCACGGTGTTGCCGCGGGTCGCCGCACCCTTCATGCGACCCTTGAACATCTTCCTGAACTTGACCCGCTTCGGTGCCAGCATCGCTCAAATTCCTCGCTCAGGCGCCTGTCGAGTACGTGCGCCCGCGGCGCTCTTCGATGACTTCACCCTTGAAGATCCAGCACTTCACGCCCACGGCGCCGAACGTGGTGAACGCCGGCACCTGTGCGTAGTCGATGTCCGCGCGCAGCGTGTGGAGCGGCACGCGTCCCTCGTTGTAGCCCTCGGTGCGGGCGATCTCGGCGCCACCGAGCCGGCCGGCGCACTGGATCTTGATCCCCTCGGCGCCGGCGCGGATCGCGGACTGCACCGCCCGCTTCATCGCGCGACGGAAGGAGATGCGCTGCTTGAGCTGGTGCGCCACGTTCTCGGCCACCAGGTAGGCGTTCACCTCGGGGCGCTTGATCTCCTCGACGTTCACGGAGATCTCCGACTTCGTGAGCACCGCGAGCTCGTCGCGCAGCTTGTCGACCTCGGCGCCTCGCTTGCCGATGACCACACCCGGGCGGGCCGTGTGCAGCGTGACCACGATCTTGCTCGGCTTGCGCTCGATGTCCACGTGGCTGAGCGCCGCGTGGGCGAGGCGGCGCCGGAGGTACTTCCGGATCGTCTCGTCCTCGTGGAGCAGGCGTGGGAAGTCGCGCTCCGCATACCAGCGGGACTTCCAGTCATGGATGACGCCGAGCCTGAACCCGGTCGGGTGTGTCTTCTGTCCCATGTCTATTCCTTGCTCGGCGCTGGAGCGCTCGTGGCCTTGCTGCTCGGCGCCTTGGCGCGCGCGGCCGGGGCGCCCGAGGGCTTGGTGGTCCGCTTGGCCTTGGCGGGCTTGGTGTCGACGACCACGGTGATGTGGCTCGTGCGCTTCCGGCGCGGCGACGGGCGGCCCTGCGCGGCTGCGCGCCAACGCTTCATGGTCGGCCCTTCGTCGACATATGCGGCCTTCACGATGAGGTCGTCGACATCGAGCGCGCCGCCCTCACCCTGAGACTTCTGCTGGGCGTTGGCCACGGCGGAGCGGAGCGTCTTCCCGACCGGCTCCGCCGCGCTCTTCTTCGAGAACTGCAGGACGGCGTACGCCTCGTTGACGGGCTTACCCCGGATCTGGTCCACCACGAGGCGCACCTTTCGCGCGCTCATGCGGACGTGACGGGCTACGGCTCTAGCTTGCATGTCCCTTACTCGCCAGCTCCTGGAGTCGATCGCTTGTCGGAAAGCTTGCCGCCGTGGCCGCGGAACAGCCGCGTCGGAGCGAACTCGCCGAGCTTGTGACCCACCATGTTCTCGGTCACGTAGACCGGGATGAACTTGTTCCCGTTGTGCACGGCGATCGTATGGCCCACGAACTCCGGCGAGATGGTCGACGCGCGCGACCAGGTCTTGATGACCTTCTTCTCGTTCCGGGAGTTCATCGCCTCGATCTTGAGGAGGAGCTTCTCCTCGATGAACGGGCCCTTCTTTACGCTACGCGGCATGGATCATCTCGCTCCTACTGCGTCGCTTTGCCGCGCCGGCGGCCGCGCACGATGTCCTTGGACGAACGCTTCTTCTTGTGGCGCGTCTTCTTGCCCTCGGGCTTGCCCCACGGCGACACCGGAGGCCGTCCGCCGGACGTCTTGCCCTCACCGCCACCGAGCGGGTGATCGATCGGATTCATGGCCACGCCACGCACCTTCGGACGGCGTCCGCGCCAGCGGCTCGCGCCGGCCTTGCCGAGCTGCGTGAGCTCGTGATCGGAGTTGCCCACCTCGCCGATCGTCGCCATGCACTCCTGCCGCACGCGTCGCACCTCGGTGGAGGGGAGGCGGAGCGTGACCATGCCGGCCTCCTTGGCCACGACCTGGACGCCGCTTCCGGCGGAGCGGGCCATCTGCCCGCCCTTGCCCGGGCGCAGCTCCACGTTGTGCACCGTGGTACCGAGCGGAATGAGCTCGAGCGGCAACGCCGAGCCCGTGCGGACGTCCGCGTCGGGACCCGCTGTGACCGCGTCACCCACCCCGAGCCCCTTCGGGTGCAGGATGTAGCGCTTCTCGCCGTCGTCGTAGTGGACGAGAGCGATGTTGGCCGAACGGTTCGGGTCGTACTCGATGTGCTTGATCACGCCCCGCACGCCGTGCTTGTCGCGCTTGAAGTCGATGATGCGATAGCGGCGCTTGTGCCCACCGCCACGACGACGCGTGGTAACGCGCCCATGGTGGTTACGCCCGCCCGAGCTCGACTTCGACTCCGTGAGCGACTTCTCCGGAGTGGAGCGCGTGATCACGTCGTTGTCGAGAACGGAGCGCTGGCGCGTGCCAGGCGTGACCGGTCTGAACTTCTTGATACCCATCAGCCGACCTCGTAGAGCTCGATGTGGTCGCCCTCGGCGAGCTGCACCACGGCCTTCTTGAACGAAGCGCGCCGCCCCTTCGAGTAGTTCTTCGCCATGCGGCCCAGGAACGAGCGCCGCGCCTTGCCGCTGTAGCGCATCGTGCGCACGTCCTTGACCGTCACGTCCCACATGCGCTCGACGGCCTTGCCGATCTCGATCTTGTTGGCGTTACCCGCGACGATGAAGGTGTAGGTGTTGCGGGCCTCCATCTGCCCGGACGTCTTCTCGGTGACGACCGGCGCGAGGATCACGTCGTACAGGTCAGACATCGGATGCCTCCTCGGCCTCGCCCGCGTCCGTCTCGCCGACGCCGTCGATGGCGCTCCGCTCGATGACGATCGTCTGCGCCCAGAGGACGTCGTAGACCGACTCCTCGCCGAACGGGAGCACCGACACGTAGGGGAGGTTGCGGGACGAGAGGTAGAGCGTCTCGTTCTTGCCGTTCGTGAGCACGAGGACCTTTCCCTCCGCGCCCACCGCGGAGAGGAACGTGACCACGTCCTTCGTCTTCGGCTTCTCGGCCTTGGGCAGATCCGCGAGCACGACCCTCTCGCCCTCGGCGCGTGCGTTGAGGGCCGAGCGACGAGCGAGCGCCTTCACCTTCTTCGGCACGCGCTGACGCCAGGAGTGCGGGATCGGCGGGAACGCGACGCCGCCGCCTTCCCACTGCACCGCGCGCGTCGAGCCCTGACGGGCGCGACCCGTGCCCTTCTGGCGCCACGGCTTGCTGTTGCCGCCCTCGACCTCGCCCTTGGTCTTCGCGGACGACGTGCCCTGGCGCTGGTTCGCGAGATACGCCTTCACCACCTGGTGCATGACGCTCTCGTTCACGACGCCGTCGAAGAGCGACTCGGGCAGTGCCCGAGCCCGTCCCTTCTTGCCGTCGGCCTTGTAGTACGGTGCCTTGAACATGGTCACTTCGAGATCAGGACGTAGCCGTTGCGGGACCCCGGGACGCCGCCCTTCACGAAGAGCAGGTTGCGCTCCCCGTCGACGCGGACGACCTGGAGGTTGCGAATCGTGGTGCGAGTACCGCCCATGCGGCCGGGCATCCTCTTCCCCTTGATGACGCGGGAGGGATCCGTGCCCGGACCCACGGAGCCGGGGGTCTTCGATTCCGGGTGCCCGTGCGAGCCCGGGCGACCCGCGAAGCCGTGGCGCTTCACGACACCCGTGAAGCCGCGACCCTTCGAGTTGCCCGTGACCTTCACGCGGTCGCCGGCCTCGAAGAGCGCGACGGTGAGCTGCTGGCCCACCTCGTACGCCTCACCCTCGCCGACGCGGAACTCCCGGATGACCCGCGGCGCCTTCTCGAGGCCCGCCTTGGCGGCGTGAGCCTGCTCGGCCTTGGTGGTGCGCTTGAGCATCTGCTGGTCGAAGCCGACCTGCACGGCTTGGTAACCGTCGCGCTCGAGCGACTTCACCTGCACGACGGGACAAGGACCCGCCTCGATGACCGTGACGGGGACCTGCTGCCCGTCGTCATCGAAGATCCTCATCATGCCGACCTTCTTTCCGATCAATCCCGGCATCTCTCGATGCTCCTCCGTCAATCGACCTTGATCTCGACGTCGACGCCTGCTGGAAGATCCAGCTTCGTCAACGCGTCGATCGTTTGCGGGCGGCTATCCACGATGTCGATGAGCCGCTTGTGTGTGCGGAGCTCGAACTGCTCGCGGCTCTTCTTGTCGACGTGGGGAGAGCGCAGAACCGTCCAGCGCTGCCTGCGCGTCGGGAGCGGGATGGGACCGCGCACGGTCGCACCCGTCTTCTGCGCCGTCCTCACGATATCGGACGCCGTCTGATCGACCACCCAGTGGTCGAACGCCTTGAGTCGGATTCTGATTCGCTCTGCCATTTTCTTCCTGGTGGATGGGCCCGGAGGCCCGACCCCGCCCTCGTTCGGCCGCTCGGCCGAGAGTCACTGCACTTCGTCCTGCTTACTCCGCGTGCCTCGCTCTGCCGCTGCTCGCGGCAGAGCCTCACTCCGGTCGGGGGGCCGGACCTCCGGTCCCGCGACCTGGCACAACCCCACCGATCCATCCGATCCGCTCAGTGACTCGACCCCTGTGCGGCCGTCCATCCTCTGTCTCGTACTTCTGCCCTACTCGGTCCTGCTAGTTCTTCGTGCCCCGTACGGCGCCGACACCGTGACACGATCCTGTCGGGTGCCGTGCGACGGAGCGCGCGTTCGTCGGGAGGGAGACTCGACGAGGGGGCTTGGACGACCCCTCGTCGAGCGAGGCCTCCGTCAGGAAGTGCACCCGCCCGCGAACGGGCCGAGCGGTCTCCCGACGACGAATGCGTGCTCCGTTCTCCACGTTACTCCAGGATCTCCGTCACCACGCCGGAGCCTACCGTGCGCCCACCCTCGCGGATCGCGAACCGCAGCTGCGGATCCATCGCGATCGGCGTGATCAGCTCCACTTCCATCTGCACGTTGTCCCCAGGCATCACCATCTCCACGCCCTCCGGAAGATGCGCCGCTCCCGTCACGTCCGTCGTGCGGAAGTAGAACTGCGGACGATATCCGTTGAAGAACGGCGTGTGGCGACCGCCCTCCTCCTTCGTCAGCACGTACACTTCCGCCTTGAACTTCGTGTGCGGTGTGATCGTGCCCGGCTTCGCCAGAACCTGTCCGCGCTCGATCTCTTCCTTCCCGATCCCGCGCAGCAGCAGCCCCGCGTTGTCGCCCGCCCTGCCCTCGTCCAGCAGCTTCCGGAACATCTCGATCCCCGTCACCACCGACTTCTTGTCCCCGCCCATCCCCACGATCTGGATCTCGTCGCCCACCTTCACCGTGCCGCGCTCGATCCGCCCCGTCGCCACCGTCCCGCGGCCCGTGATCGAGAACACGTCCTCCACCGGCATCAGGAACGGCTTCTCCACGTCACGGATCGGCTCCGGGATGAACGAGTCGATCGCGTCCATCAGCTGCTGGATGCACTCCGCGTCCGGTCCGTCGCCCAGCGCCTCCAGTGCCTTCAGCGCCGATCCCTTGATGATCGGCGTCTCGTCCCCGGGGAAGTCGTACTCGGAGAGCAGCTCACGAACCTCCAGCTCCACCAGCTCCAGGAGCTCCGGGTCGTCCACCATGTCCACCTTGTTCAGGAAGACCACGATGTGCGGCACGTTCACCTGACGAGCCAGCAGGATGTGCTCCCGTGTCTGCGGCATCGGTCCGTCCGCCGCGCTCACCACCAGGATCGCTCCGTCCATCTGCGCGGCACCCGTGATCATGTTCTTCACGTAGTCCGCGTGGCCCGGGCAGTCCACGTGCGCGTAGTGCCGCTTGTCCGTCTCGTACTCCACGTGAGCAGTCGAGATCGTGATCCCACGCTCCCGCTCCTCCGGCGCCTTGTCGATCTGGTCGTACGCCACCGCGTCACCACCAAACTTCTTCGCCTGCGTGAACGTGATCGCAGCCGTCAACGTCGTCTTCCCGTGGTCCACGTGCCCGATCGTGCCCACGTTCACGTGCGGCTTCGTCCGCTCGAACTTCCCCTTCGCCATGACTCGTCCTCTCGGATCTTCAGGCTTCCCTGGCGGGACCCCTCGGCCCCGCGACCTCGTTCACCGCAGCACTACGTCCGACACTCCGGCCCAAGAGCTCTGGGCGGGGATTGAACCCGCGACCTCGTCCTTACCAAGGACGCGCTCTACCACTGAGCTACCAGAGCGTCGTTCCACCTCCGGCGGC
>JBFXDG010000036.1:0-7270 GCA_050181335.1 Gemmatimonadales bacterium
CCTCGAGCACCTCGTAGACCTTCGGGTCCGCGCGCTCGACGATCTTCTTGGCGCGCTTGACCGTCTCGGCCTCACCGCGCTTCTCGAGCTCGTGGATGATGAACGGCTTGAAGAGCTCGACGGCCATCGCCTTCGGCAGACCGCACTGGTGCAGCTTGAGCTCGGGACCGACGACGATGACCGAGCGGCCCGAGTAGTCCACGCGCTTGCCGAGCAGGTTCTGACGGAAGCGGCCCTGCTTGCCCTTGAGCATGTCCGACAGCGACTTGAGCGGACGCTTGCCCCGACCGCGGATCGCCTTGGAGCGGCGGCCGTTGTCGAAGAGCGCGTCCACTGCCTCCTGGAGCATCCTCTTCTCGTTCCGGAGGATGACCTCGGGGGCGCGCATGTCGATCAGCTTCTTCAACCGGTTGTTCCGGTTGATGACGCGGCGGTACAGGTCGTTCAGGTCGGACGTGGCGAAGCGGCCGCCGTCGAGTGGCACGAGCGGACGCAGGTCCGGCGGAATCACCGGGACCACGTCGAGGATCATCCAGTCGGGGCGATTCCGCGTCTCGGGCGACGGACCCGAGGTACGCAGCGCGTCCACGACCTTGAGCCGCTTGAGCTTCTTCTTCTTGCGGTGCTGTGACGTCTCGTTGGCGATCTCGTCACGCAGCCACTCGGCCAGGCGGTCGAGGCCCCGGCCGTCGGCGTTGCGGTCCTGGATCTTCTTCTTCTCGGGGTTGTCGAGGAGCTTGAGGAGCGTGCGTGCGGCTTCGGCACCGATCTCCGCCTTGAAGTCCTCGTCCCCCTCCTCGCGCGCCTTCACGCGGAGGTCGTAGTACTCGTCCTCGTCGAGGAGCTCCTGGAACTCGACCTCCTGCTTGCCCGGGTTCGTGACCACGTACGCCGCGTAGTAGATGACCTTCTCCAGGTCACGCAGCGTCATGCCGAGCAGGTAGCCCAACTGGCTCGGCAGCGTCTTGAAGAACCAGATGTGCGCCACGGGCACCGCGAGCTCGATGTGCCCCATGCGCTCGCGCCGGACCTTGGAGAGCGTGACCTCCACGCCGCACCGGTCGCACACGTGTCCGCGGAAGCGGATGCGCTTGAACTTGCCGCAGTGGCACTCCCAGTCCTTCACGGGGCCGAAGATGCGCTCGCAGAACAGACCGTCGCGCTCCGGCTTGAACGACCGGTAGTTGATCGTCTCGGGCTTGATCACCTCTCCGAACGACCAGGAGCGGATCTCTTCCGGCGAGGCGAGCTTGACCTGGATGTATTCGAAGTCCGCGGCGCGCTGCTCGCGGGTTCTGGGGAAGTCGATCATCTGTTACTCCTCCTCGCCGAGTGTGACGCTGAGTCCGAGAGCCTGGAGCTCCTTCACGAGCACGTTGAAGGACTCCGGAATCCCCGGCTTCGGCAGGTTGTCTCCCTTCACGATCGCCTCGTAGACCTTCGAGCGACCCTGCACGTCGTCCGACTTCACGGTCAGGATCTCCTGGAGCGTGTGCGCGGCCCCGTACGCCTCGAGCGCCCACACCTCCATCTCCCCGAAGCGCTGGCCGCCGAACTGCGCCTTCCCGGCGAGCGGCTGCTGGGTGACCAGGGAGTAGGGTCCGATCGAGCGCGCGTGGATCTTGTCGTCGACCAGGTGGCTGAGCTTCAGCATGTAGATCGCGCCCACGGTGACCGGGAAGTCGAAGCGACGTCCGCTCCGGCCGTCCCTGAGCCAGATCTTCCCGTTCGGGAGGATCTCCGCGTACGAGAGCAGCTCGACCACCGCGTCGTCGAGACCCGACTTCACGGACGGCCGACCCTTCAGCTTCTGGATCGCCGGGAAGAGCGTCGTCGTCGACTCACCCTTGCGGGCCGCGATCTCCTCTGCGGCCGCGACCAGGAAGTCGATGAGCTCGGCGAAATACTTCTCCTCCGCCTTGCTCAGCGTGAGCGACATGTACGCGTCGAGCGACTGCCCGATGCCGCGGCCGTGCGAGCCATGGCCGTCCCCGTTCCCGTTGCCCCGACCCCCCGTGAGCGCGTTGGGGAGCTTCCGGGACGCGCCCAGCAGCTCCTCGATCTGCGTCAGGTTCGTCGGCGGCTCGGCCTGCAGGTCGAGCGCGACGCTCGCCCACTTCAGGCCGGCGATCTTGAGCAGCGTGCCCACCTCGTTCTCCGTGGCGCCCTGGAAGACGGGTGTCTTCGCCTCGAACCCGAGCACGTGCCCGGCCCACCCGAGGTGCGTCTCCAGGATCTGACCCACGTTCATGCGGGATGGCACGCCGAGCGGATTGAGGACGATCTCCACGGGCGTCCCGTCCGGAAGGAACGGCATGTCCTCCTCGGGCGCGATCCGCGCGATGATGCCCTTGTTCCCGTGGCGGCCGGCCATCTTGTCGCCCACCGAGATCTTCCGCTTCTCGGCGACGTAGACCTTCACGAGCTGCACCACACCGGGCGGGAGCTCATCCGGCTGGAAGACCTTGTCGATCTGCTCCTCGGTCTTCTCCTTGACGCGCTTCACACGGCGCTCGGCTTCGTCGATGATGCGACGGATCCGCTCGCTCACTTCCTTGTTCTGCACCTTGAGCGTCGTCAGGTCCAGCTTCTTGAACTGGATCTCGGCGATCTGCTCGTCGGTGAGCTTGGTGCCCTCGTCGAGGATCGGCTCGACCGTGCCCTTCTTCAGCATCAGCGCGACGGTCTGCTTCTGCAGCGCCTGACGAAGCTCCTCGTCCCGGGCCTCGGTGATGCGCTGGATCTCCTCGCGCTCCATGGAGCGCAGGTCGCCGATCTTCGCTCCGTGCTCCTTCTCGAGGAGCGGATCGTCGATGCGGCGTGAGAAGATCTTCACGTCGATGATCGTGCCGGTCATGCCCGGCGGGACGCGGAGCGACGAGTCCTTCACGTCCTTCGCCTTCTCGCCGAAGATCGCCGTGAGCAGCTTCTCCTCGGGCGAGAGCTCGGTCTCTCCCTTCGGCGTGATCTTGCCGACCAGGATGTCACCCGCCTTCACGCGCGCGCCCACGCGGACGATGCCGAGCTCGTCGAGGTCGACGAGGCTCTCCTCGGCCACGTTGGGGATCTCGCGCGTGATCTCTTCCATGCCGCGCTTCGTGTCGCGGACATGCAGCTCGAGCTCCTGGATGTGGATCGACGTGAACACGTCGTCCTTCACCAGCTTCTCGCTGAGGACGATGGCGTCCTCGAAGTTCGAGCCGTACCAGGGCATGAACGCGACCACCACGTTCCGGCCGAGGGCCAGCTCGCCGGCGTCCGTGCTCGGACCGTCCGCGATGATGTCACCCGGCTGCACTTCCTCGCCGACCCGCACGAGGGGCCGCTGGTTGATCGCGGTGTCCTGGTTGGTCCGCCAGAACTTCTTCAGGCGGTAGCGGTCGAACTGCGCCAGCTTGGCGAGCGGCTGATCGGTGATGGCGGACTTGATGGAGCCCGTGTCCACCACGATCTCGTCGGCGGTCACGTGCGCCACGGTGCCGCCACGACGGGCGGTGATCACCGCGCCCGAGTCCGAGGCCACCTTGGCCTCGAGGCCCGTGCCCACGATCGGCGCGTCGCAGTACAGCAGCGGCACGGCCTGGCGCTGCATGTTCGAACCCATGAGCGCGCGGTTGGCGTCGTCGTGCTCGAGGAACGGGATGAGCGCGGCCGCGACCGAGACGAGCTGGTCGGGCGCGACGTCCATATAGTCGATGTCCTCGGGGCGGAGCAGCGGGAAGTCACCCTTCTCGCGGCAGAGCACGAACTCGTTGACGAAGTTGCCCTTGTCGTCGAGCGGCGCGTTGGCCTGCGCGATGCGGGACTCCTCCTCCTCGTTCGCCGACAGCCACTCGATCTCGGTCGTGACCTTGCCGTTCCGCACCTTGCGGTACGGGGTCTCCACGAAGCCGAGGTCGTTGATCCGCGAGTAGGTGGTGAGCGAGGTGATCAGCCCGATGTTCGGACCCTCGGGCGTCTCGATCGGGCACATGCGCCCATAGTGCGAGTAGTGCACGTCGCGGACCTCGAAGCCCGCTCGCTCGCGCGTGAGGCCGCCCGGGCCCAGCGCGGAGAGACGCCGCTTGTGCGTCAGCTCGGCCAGAGGGTTGGTCTGGTCCATGAACTGGCTGAGCTGGCTGGACCCGAAGAACGCCTGGATCACCGCGGACACCGTCCGTGCGTTGACCAGGTCGTCGATGTTGATCTTCTCGGGATCCGTGTTGATCGACATGCGCTCCTTGACCAGGCGCGCCATGCGGCTGAGCCCGACGCTGAACTGGTTGGCGATGAGCTCGCCGACCGTGCGCACACGTCGGTTCCCGAGATGGTCGATGTCGTCCGTGTACCCGCGGCCCTCGTTCAGCTCGATGAGGTGCCCGATGATCGACACGAAGTCTTCGCGCGTGAGAACCGTCTCGCCACGCGGGACCGTGAGCCCGAGCCGCTGGTTGATCTTGTAGCGCCCCACGCGTCCCAGGTCGTAGCGCTTCGGGCTGAAGAAGACGCGCTCGAGCGCGGCCCTCGCCGTCTCCACGTTGGGCGCGTCGCCCGGCCGGAGCAGGGAGTAGATCGCGTTGAGCGCGTCCCCTTCGTCCTCCGTCGGGTCCTTCTTGAGCGTGTTCTTGATGAGCGGGCTCTCGCCGCGCGCAGCCTGCCGATCGCTCCTGTAGACCTTGATCTTCTTGACGCCGAGCCGCTCGAGGATGCCGATGACCTCGTCCTCGATCTCCTCGCCGTTGTCGATCAGGACCTCACCCGTCTCCGGGTCGACGAACTCCTCGGCGATGACCCTGCCCGAGATCTCCGCCTTCTTGGCCTCGTCCATCTTGCCGAGCTTGATCTCGGCGACCTCGTAGTACAGCTGGTAGATCTGCGCGTCGGTGCTGTAGCCCAGCGCACGCAGCAGCGCGGTCGCGGGGAACTTCTTCTTCTTGTCGATGTGGACGTAGCAGATGTCGTTGATGTCGAGCGTGAACTCCACCCACGAGCCGCGGAAGGGGATGATCCGCGCGCTGTAGAGCTTGGTGCCGTTCGGGTGGATGCTCTCCTCGAACACCACGCCCGGTGAGCGGTGCAGCTGGCTCACCACGACGCGCTCCGCGCCGTTGATGATGAAGGTGCCGAGCTCCGTCAGGAGCGGCAGGTCACCGAGATAGACCTCCTTCTCGATGATGTCCTGAGGACGGCGATCCTCCGCAGGAATGACCGGCTTCTTCTTCTTCTTCTTCGGGGCCTGCGCCTCTTCCTCCGGGTTCTCCGGCTCGGGGCGCTCCCAGACGATCAGGCGGAGCGTCGCCTTCAGAGGCGCCGCATACGTCATGTCCCGCTCGATGCACTCCTCCACCGAGTACTTCGGCTCGCCGAGCGAAGCCGAGATGTACTCCAGCGTGAAGTACTCGTTGACGTCCGAGATCGGGAAGATCTCGGCGAAAACCCGGTCGAGGCCGAAGTCCCACTGCTCCTCGGCACCCGACTCGATCAGCTTGTCGAACGACTGGAGCTGGACGTCCAGAAGGTTCGGCATCGGCATGACCGACGCGAGCTTGGCGAAGCTGAGGATCGGCCGATTGTCCTTGCGCAGTTCCAACGTGCGTCCCCCTTACGATCTCGCCCGGGCAAAGGGCTCGATCGCGTGGCGTGTCCTTGAATGACGAGCGCGGCTCCGCGGGCGATGGGCACACCCCTGCCTAGGGTGCCCGCCCGACGGAGCCGAGTTGGCCCGAGTCGTGGCGCGGCCGGGCCGCGCCGTCAGCCGGTGCCGTCCGATCACGGAGGCGGCTCGACTCCGGTTCTCTACTTCAGCTCGACCTTGGCGCCGACTTCCTCGAGCTTGGCCTTCATGTCGGCGGCCTCCGCCTTGCCCACGGCGTCCTTGACCGTGCTCGGAGCGCCATCGACGAGATCCTTGGCCTCCTTGAGGCCTAGGCCGGTGAGCTCACGCACCACCTTGATGACCTGGATCTTCTTGTCGCCGACGCTCTCGAGAACGACGGTGAAGTCCTCCTTCTCCGCCGCCGCTTCCGCCGCCGGAGCGGCTCCGCCGGGCATCGCCACCGGAGCGGCCACCGCCGTGACGTTGAACTTCGTCTTGAAGGCCTCCACGAAATCGGAGAGCTCCAGCACGGTCATCCCGCCGATGGTGTCGAGGAGCTCCTCGTGCTTCGTCGCCATTTTCTTTCCTTCCTCCTGATTCACACCGGCGCCGCGCCGGATTCGGTTGACCCGCTCTGGATGGAGGCGCCACCGCGCCCCCCGCACTCAGGCGGACTTCTCGCGCTCGATCTTGAGAGCGTCGAGTAGCCCTGCCATCTCCTGCACCTTCGCCTCCAGCGCCGCCGCCAGGGCAGCCATTGGCGCCTGCATCACGCCCGCCAGCTCAGCCAGGAGCTGATCGCGCGAGGGCAGGTTCGCCAACTTCTTCATCTGCTCGGGCTCGAGGACCTTGTTGTCCATGATGCCGAGCTTGAACACCGGCCGGTCCTGATTCTCCTTCTGGAAGTCGGAGAGCACCTTGGCCGCGGCCACCGCGTCCTCGTATCCGAACACGAGGCCGGTCGGGCCCTGGAGGGCACTCGCCACATCGGGCATGCCCCCGACATCGGTGAGGACCCGCTGTACCAGCCGGTTCTTCACCACCACCATCTCGGCTCCGGAGTCCCTGAGCGACCTCCGCAGCTTCGTCATCGCCTTGACGTTGAGGCCCGTGAAGTCCGTGAGGTACATCACGGGAGCGCGGTCCACGCGCTCGCGGAGCTCCGCGACGAACGTCTCTTTCTGCCCGCGGTCCATTTATGCCTTCCTGTACAAGTTCGGATCGATCGGCACGGCCGGACCCATGGTGCTGGACACCGTGACGCTCTTCAGGTAGGTGCCCTTCGCGCTCGAAGGCTTGGCGCGCACGATCTGGTCCATGAACGCGACGAGGTTCTCGGCGAGCGCTTCCGCGGAGAACGACACCTTGCCGATCGGGGCGTGCACGTTCCCCGTCTTGTCGACGCGGAACTCGATCTTGCCGGCCTTGATCTCCTTGACCGCCTTCGCGATGTCGAAGGTCACCGTACCGGCCTTCGGAGTCGGCATGAGGCCGCGCGGGCCGAGCACGCGTCCGAGCGGGCCCACCTTCCCCATGAGGTCGGGCGTGGCGACGCAGACATCGAAGTCGAGCCAGCCGTCGTTGATCTTCTGGATGAACTCGACGCCCACGAAGTCCGCGCCGGCCGCCTTGGCTTCCGCTTCCTTCTCGCCCTGGGCGATGACGAGCACACGGAGGGTCTTACCGGTCCCGTGC
>JBFXDG010000037.1:0-6843 GCA_050181335.1 Gemmatimonadales bacterium
TGGATGTGGCAGCGGGCGCAGACGTCCGTCGGCACCGGCGCATGCTCGCCGATGTCCTCCGGACGCTCGAGCACCCAGAGGTAGAGCTGCCGCATGCTCGCCGTGATCGGCTGCTGATGGCAGTCGTGGCACTCGAGCTGGCTATGCTCGCTCTGCTCGAACTTCGCGAACGCCGGGCCCATCACGTGGCATCCCGAGCAGAAGCCGTTGTCGTGCTGCACGTAGTGCCAGCCCATGAGACCGGCTGCCGCACCGGCGAACGCGAGCACGACCGCGGCACCCGCCACGCCGACGTAGAACGCGCGCGGGCGCGTCTTCAACCACGCCAGCACCGGCACGCGACGCGTCCATAGGAGCCCCGCGAGCGCGACGGCCACGATCGCGCCGACCACGATCCCCGCGATTTGGAGAGCCTGCGGGAAATCGAGGAAGAAGCGAACGACGCTCGCCAGCCCTCCGGGGAGCGGAGACTCGATGGTCTCCGGAGCCGGGATCTCCTGCAGCGTGAGCGTCACCGCCTTCTCGGCCTCCTCAGCCGGTTACGACCGACCCTCGACCTTCATCGGGCGAAGGAGCAGGCCGGTGCAGCGGCGCCAGGCGCGGCTCCGCGCCGAGCCAGTAGAGCCCGTTCGCCATGATGCAGAAGCCCGTGGCCGCGAACCAGACCATGGCTCCTCCGACGAACGCGGTGAACGAGAGCCACCACACGCTGTGGACGAGCGACAGAACCGAAGCGATGGAGATGTTGATGCCGACGGCCATGTAGATGCGGCGCTCGAGATACCACGCGTCGGTCTGCATACGGTAGACCTTCGAGCCTCGCGTCGCCGGATCGGACAGCGCGCCCGTGAAGCCGAGTCGCGAGAGCACGTTGCCCACGATGCAGTAGCCCGTCAGCGAAACGGTGATCGACGCGAGCCCGGTCGCGATCACGAGGAGCACGAAGCGAGGATCGGCCCAGAGCGCGAGTGCCGTGCTCGTGAGCAGCACGATACCCGCCACGAGCCACACCGTGCGCTCGATGTACCAGCGTTGCGTGGGAACGACGTAGACCCCGGAGCGGAGCGCCATGGGCACCTCCTCATGCGTCGGCGAGTTGACGGCCGCGGCGATACCCCAAATAGGAAATCGCAAGATGCTCGCGGCAAGGCCCCTCGAGCGAGGGACGTATTGTCCCAACTCGGCTCCCTGCTCCGGAAAACCCCCTAGGAGTGGGTCAGTCGATCGGCCGCAGCGTCCACTCGACGGTCGCGGGAAGATCGAGCATCGCCCCTGCGACGTCGAAGGGCATCGTTTGCGTGGCCGTGCCGCGTATCACACCTGGGCTGGCAGGGAGCGGCAGGTCGGTCAGGTTCATCATGACACCCATGGACGGCGTGCGCGTCTCCGTTTCGGTCGAGCTCTGAGCCTGCGAGCCTGGGCACCGCTGGGTAATCGTCGTGGTGGACTCGCTCGTCTCGCTCGTCTCGTCGGCGCGCGCGCCCGCTTGGATCGAGTGCGTGCTGAGGTCGCCGCTGATTTGCCACAGCGCCTGAGCCAGCATCATCGTTCCGAAGTCGTTGGTGTCCGCCGAACCCGTCGCGCGGGCCACCGTGACCGTGCGCGAGCCGTCCGAAATATCGCACGCCGCCGCGCTCGTGGACTCGTATCGGTATTCGGAGTTGCCCGAGAACGTGATCCGCTGGGCCTGTCCCAGCGGCGAGCCGAGGCCGGCAACCAGCTGCCACGCGGGACCTTTCGCGGCACCGACGGCCGGTGTGCCGTAGATCAAGGGCACCGATGCCGTGAACCTCGCCGAGTACGTGGTCGTCCACGAGGTCTCCTCTCTCGAGCCCGAGTCGCTGTAGGAGGCTGTCACGACGAAGTCCGCGATCCAGCCGTCGCCCGCTTCCCAGGGCGCGCTGTTGGTGACCGTGCCCGCGGCTCCGAGCTGGGCGATCGCCATGGCGATCTGGTCGGGCGGCAGGCCCATCGCCTGGAGCTGGGCCGTGAGCTGTGCCGCCGCCGCCGGGTCGACTCCCGCCGGGACCGCGGCGGCGGGTTGGGGAGCGCCCCGTCCAGCGGCGCCGCGCCCGGCCGCGCCGGGTGGAACCTGCCCGCGGCCGCGACCGGCCGGAGGACCCGCGCGCCCCGCCGCACCGCCGAACCCACCGAACCCCGGCATGGTCATGGCGGTGTAATCCGAGGGCGGCTCGAACAAGGCCGCGGGCTGCGTCCCCATCGTGACATTCGTGAAGTCGGTGGTGTAGCCGTCCGCGTCTTCGATGCGCACGGGGAAGCGCAGGTCGGTCGCGATCCAGATCGTCTCCCGCTCGCCGTCCCGCGTGTACGCCCACTTGCGGGTCGTGCGTCCGTTCACGGACTCCGTCCCGAGGTTCTCGCACTCCGTCACTTCCCCGCCACTGCAGGGATTCGCCGGATCGAGCGTTTCCGTGCCGGGCGCGGTGAAGGGCACCGAGCCGAGGTCCATGACCATGTACATCCGGTCCTCGGGCATGAGCATGAGCACCCGGCCGGCGGTGCGGTCGATGATCATCGTCATGGGCTCGCCGTCCGACGTGCCCTCGATGCGCATCCTCGGCCCCCCGAAGTACATCGTGCCGGTGAAGGGCGTGTCACCCGTCTGGGTCACGTCGGCCCGGAATTGAGGGGCCTGTTGGGCGGCGAGGGGGGCGGCGAACAGCGCCAGGAGAACGGCCAACGGCGCGGTGGGGCAGCGGCGCATCGGGACCTCCGGATGAGGCGAGCGCAGCAAAGGCGCCCGCGTTCCCATCAACGTATGCTGGGCCAATCGGCGTCGCCAGCGAGCGCCCAACCGCCCCTGGAAGGCGGCGCCCCGCCCTGACGGCAGGGCGCCGGCCCGGGCGTCTACGCGACCGACCTGAACCGCAGTCGCGCCGCGACGCCCTCGGATTCCGACCATAGCCGCGCCCCGATCTCGTCGCCCAGCTCCTCCACCTCGGCGCCCTGAGCGAGCGCCAACCTGACCAGCCGCTCGGCGTCGTCCGGTGCGCTCTCGATCAGAGTACGCGCCACGAGCAGCGTATCCACCGCGCCCGCGGCGAGCGCGTGATACGTGCGCCGCCAGCCGAGGCTGCCGTGGTCGGGCGCTTCCGTGCAGCTCTCGAGCAGGCGCGCTTGTCGCGCTTTCGTCAGCTCGGATGCCGCGGCGGCGGCTCCCGCGGCCAGCTCGGCGTCGCTCGAGTCGAACGAGGGCGCGGAGATCTCCACGACGCGTCCGGGAAGCTTCTCCTCCAGCTCCTTCTTGACCGCCGCCGTGGCTTTCGGCGTGCCGCACAGAGCGACGCCTCCGCCGTCACCCACCATGTGCACGATGCCCTCGACGACCTGCTTGCGCAGCTTCTTGGAGTCCTCGTCGAGGATTCTCTGCGCGTATTCCGTCCGGGTCTCGCCGCGCATGCCGGTGGTGGTCGTTCCCCGCTTGGAGCCGTGCACGTCGGAGGCATCCACGGAGAACCGGTCCGCCGCGAGCTCCTGGGCGGGCGTCATCTGCCCCTGCAGGTACTCGAACAGGCGCGCGCGCCAGCCGTCCAGGAGCGCCATCACGACCGGCCTGGTGCTCTTGAGGGCGCGCACGTAGGGGGCGGCGTAGACCCCCTGGCGCCACCGCACCAGATCCGGTGGCGCGCAGGGAAGCCCTTCGGCGTGGAACAGATCTTCGGCGGTGGCGAGCCCGATCCATCCCTCGTACGGAAGCACGCGCCCGAAACCCTCGAGCGCCTCACCGATCCGCTCGGCGGCGCGATCGAAAGCGTCGAGGTCCGGCGATTTCTCCGCCTCCAAGCCCGCGCGGATGGCCCCGAGCTCGGCGTCGAGGCGCAGCCGCCACGCGCCCCGCGCGCCAGGGTCCGATCCATCGCGGGCGATGTACACGCTCAACACGAGCTCGCTTTCGTAAACTCGGGAGAGCTCGGCCAGCGCGCGTCTCGTCAGCATGTCAGCACTCCTGTTCCCGGCGAGTGATCCTTCACCTCCCCTCCATAGGCTCTACCGGCGCGACCGCGTCGTGTTTCACGCCGCCGTACGGGATCGGGAAGCTCTCGAACATCTTCCCGATGGCGCGGTCGATCTGATCGCGCATCTCCATCGGATCGTCCAACGCGGAGCTCAGATCCAGGCGTGCCCAACCGCGCCAGACGACTTCGTCGGTGCGCGCATCGGAGATGTCCACCAGGAACGTCCCCTCCTCGTAATGGACGACCTGCGTGTGCTGACCGTACTCCGTCGTGTAGCCGGCCGACGGCTCGGCCTCGTACACGTCCACTTGGTTCCTCACCACCGCGTGGTGGTGCACCTTCAGCGCCTGGCCGTCCGCACCGTACTCGATGCCCCGCGTCGCAAGCTCCCAGTGGATGGCAGCGTGCAGGCGATGCAGGAAGAACGGGTTGTTCTCGAGCCTCGGATCACCGATCGGCTGGTCGTCGGGCTCGTCCCAGGTGTAGGACGTGTAGCGCGTGAAATCGTAGCCCGGATCCATATCCGCGCCCGCGGTCAACGGAACGCCGCCGCATGCCGGCGAGAGCAGCACGGCAGTCGCCAGCGCGAGTCTCGTCGTGGTTCTCATGAGCCTTCCTTGTTGAGCTCGTCGAGATTCGAATCGGGGCTCGACTCCCCGCGCTCACGTGGGTCAAGAAGCGTACCGGCATGGGGATCGTTCGGACGGCGCGCGGCACGAAGCGGAGATCAGCGCACGGCGCCGCTTCGGCACGCCCCCTGCTCTCTCGGTAGTGGAAGACATGTCTCCTCGGAAAGCAGGGAAGACGATGATCACGAGCGATCGAGACACGACGCGGCCGGACGCGTCGCCGATGTCCCGCCCCCAGGTTCGCGGCGCGGGACAGGATGTCCCGAGCGAGGGCGATGTCGGACGGATCTTCGCGGGATGGATGCTCCTCATGATCGGCGGGCTGGTTCTCGTGAACACGGGCCTCTCGTCGGCCGCTCCCGGCGTGACGGGCGCGGACTGGTCCTTCGCGCTGCTCGCCGCGATGACGTCGATCCTGACCGCGCGCACCTTGTGGGTCGGGGACCGTTGGGCGTGGTGGGTGGCGGCGGCCTATGGAGTCGTCGGGACGTTCTTCGTCCTACCGATCACCATCGCGCTCGTCTTCGGCTCGCCACGTGAGCCGATCGGCACGGGGCTGGACGCGCTGTTGTTTCCGTCGCTCACCGCCGTCCTGCTCGCGCTGCTCGTGAGCCTCTCGGCCTGCCGGCCCCCGAGGTAGCAGCGCGCCATCCTATGCGGGCGTGTCCGGGAGCAGCCCTTCCTCCCGGTACTGCTTCAGCTTGCGGTAGATCGTGCGACGGTTGATCCCGAGGATCTCGGCCACCGCTCCCTGCTGCCACCCGTGGTGATCGAGCGTGGCCAGCAGGTACTCGCGCTCGAGGCGATCCATCGTCCATTCACCTTCCACGGCACGCGCGAGCGTGACGGCGCCCTCGTGACCGGCGTTGCGGGGCAGATCGAAGGGAAAGGCACTCGATCCCGGATACATGATCACCGAACGCTCGATGTAGTTCTCCAGCTCCCGCACGTTGCCGGGCCATTCGTAGGCCATCATGCGCGACACCGTCTGCGGCGAGAGCCGCGGTGCGTCCATCCCGTGCTCCAGAGCGAACCGTGCCATGAAGTGCGCGGCCAGAAGCGGGATGTCGTCTTTCCTCTCGCGAAGCGGGGGCACGGCGATCGGAAAGACGTCCAGCCTGAAGAAGAGATCCTCGCGGAAGCTCCCGGCTGCCACGAGGGCGGCCAGGTCGGTGTTCGACGCGGCGACCAAACGGAAGTCGACCGACACCGGCGCGTTGCTGCCGACCCTCTGTACGCGTCGGTCCTCGAGCACGCGGAGGAGCTTGACCTGCACGTCCTCGGACAGGGTGCTGATCTCGTCGAGGAACAACGTGCCGCCGGCCGCTTCTTCGATGAGACCCTTCCGACTCTGCACGGCGCCCGTGAACGAGCCCCGCATGTGACCGAACAGCTCGGCCTCGAGCAGCGTGCTCGGGATCGCCGAGCAATTCACGGCGACGAACGGCTTCTGGGACCGCGGCGACGCGTCGTGAATCGCTCGTGCCACGAGCTCTTTACCGGTCCCGGTCT
Source organism: Gemmatimonadales bacterium (assembly GCA_050181335.1). Lineage (GTDB taxonomy): Bacteria > Gemmatimonadota > Gemmatimonadetes > Longimicrobiales > Gaopeijiaceae > UBA2982. The sequence continues at coordinate 6,119 of JBFXDG010000037.1, forward strand.
CTCCGGTGATCAGCACGGACGCGCGCGTCGGCGCCACGCGCTCGATGAGCCGGAAGACCCGCTGCATGACGGTCGTCTTCCCGACGATCGAAGCCAGTCGCCTCTCCGCGGCGGCGCTCCGCAGCTCCCTCAGCTCGCGGCGCACGCGGAGATCGGTGAGCTCGCGGTCGACGACACGCAGGACATCTTCTGTCGCGAGCGGCTTCCGCAGGTAGTCGCGCGCGCCGAGCCTCATGGCCTCCACTGCCGACTCGACGGTGCCGCCGTTGGTCATGACGATGACTTCGGCGTCCGTCTGCACGGACGGCAGGGCGGCGAGCACGTTGAGCCCGCTCACCTTCGGCAGGTCGAGGTCGAGGAGCACCAGGTCCACCGTGCGCGACCCCAACAGATCGAGCGCGCGCTGCCCGTCGTCGGCGACCAGGGCTTCGTGCCCCGTGGCCCGAAGGCTATCGGCCAGCCGATCCGCGGTCGACCTGTCCGCATCGGCCACGAGCACCACACCCGTGCGGGCCTTCCCCACCCCGTTCTCGGGCGGCTCGCGCCGCGCTGCCAATGTCGCCGCCATCGATTCCCACTCCCTGTTGCAGGCTCGATGACGTTAGCCCACGACAGGAGGTCCCACCGTCGGGCAGGATCAGTTGCCGTCGTGGTGACTGTCCCTACGGGCTCCCATGCGGAGGGCGGCCCTTGGCGCCGCCCTCCGGGCGCATCCGCTCAGACGT
>JBFXDG010000038.1:0-5181 GCA_050181335.1 Gemmatimonadales bacterium
GTCGATCACACCCAAGATCCCGATGCCAAGGAAACGGCCGTCGCCGATCACTATCGGTCCGGGAACGGCGTCCCGAAAGGTCACATCCACGTGCCAGAGACCCTCCTTCGGGAAACGCGTGCCAATCGCAAACGCCTCGGCGCGAGCGCCCTTTGCCTGGAACTGCGTAATCCGGCCAATCTGAACACCGAGGCCGGTTCAAACTGAACACCGAATCCGGAGCAAACTGAACGCCGAATCCGGTTCAAACTGAACAGGGGTCGACGGCAGCGCGTGCTGGCACGGGGTTTCTACCAGATCGTGTTCGTCTCGACGACGGCTTCTCCTGCCCGGGGTGGGGCCGGTGTCACCCCTGCACGTTTCCTGCGCCTCGGAGGCGGAGAATTAGTTCACTAATTCGGCGGCTCCTGACTTGAAGAATGTCGTGCGCTCGGAGCGCACGGGTCACGGCTCGTCGTCGAATCGTTTGCCTCTCGAGGCGGGACATCTCGCCCGCGCTTCGAGGATACCGGGGCGCGCTCAGCTCCTTCAACTCTTCTTCCCTCACGCTCTCGCGGAATCTCTCCCTCTCCTGGGGTGTGATCCACTCGCGCTGGGACCAGACCTCCTCGCGCGATCGCTTGCGCTCGCCGAGTGCCGGCCTCGCGTTGTTCACTCCCCGCGCCCCTTCGAGGTCCTCTTCCCGCCAGTCCTTCGCGCTTCGCCCGGCCGCTCTCGCCGAGCGACGGGTCTCGCGCTTCAGCACTCCCACCGCGCGCTCGATTGCGCCGTTGAAGCTCGGCGTCCTCACCGGGGACGCGAGGAGCTCGACTCCCCAGCGCTCGAGGAATCTCTCCATCTCGCTCGACGCGAAGGCCGGACCGTTGTCGAGCTTCAAGACCAGCGGCGCCCCGTGTCGCTCGAAGTGCTCCTCGAGGATCGCGATCGTCGTCGCCGCCGTCTCCTCTGGGACGAACTGCCAGGTGATCTGCCGGCCACTGGCGAGGTCGCGCACGGCGAAGATCTGGCGCGCTCGCCGGCCCTTGCGTCCCGGCGACTTCGCATGATCGGCGGCCCAGACCCGTCCCGCCCTCCGCCACTTCAGCCGCTTCAGCGACAGACGATCCCCGAGACGACACAGCTTCCGGTATCGGCGGAGCATCTCCGCGATCTCTCGCGTCGCGAGTTCCTTGAAGCGCGCGACGAGCTCGCGCACCGTCGTTCTTCCCCCTCGGCGGCGGATCTCCGCAATCACTCTGTGGCGCTCTGTCGCCGGGGCCTCGCTCAGAGGGCGACCAGGGAGCCCGGTCCTTCGGCCACCGGGCCGTTTCCTCCTCTCTTTCGCGTGCTCCTCCTCTACCTTCTCCATTCCTTTGCCCGCTCTGATCGCTTCGAGACGCGGCGCCTTCACCGGACTTCGCGGCAGGTCGCTCGGCTTCGCTTCCGTCTCGAGAGCCGGCGACGCCTTCTCTTCGATCGCTCCCAGCCGCGCCTTCCAGTCCTGCAGCGTCCTCGGCGCGATGCCCAAGCGCCTCGCGATGTCTTTCAGTCGCTCGCCCGCGCGGCGAGCCTCCTCGACGGAGCGCAGGATCGCGCGCCGCGCTTCGTTCTCTAGCTCGCGCAGCCTCTCTCGCGCCGCCGGCTTCTGGCGGCGAGTGGCCACATCGATCTTCGCTCGTGCCAGGAGCATCCGAGCGGTCAGCTCGCGATCCACGACCAAGGCGAGGTCCACGGTCTCCTCCTCTTCTCGTTCTTGTCGTTCTTCTCTCTAATTCCCGGCGATCCTTCATCGCACTTCCACTGGATCTCTCCCCGGCGAGGATGAGCCCGATCTCCTCGCTCGCATGCGCACGACGGAGCTCACGCTCCAGGCGCTTCACCTCACTCTCGAGCTCGTCGATACGAGCATCTCGGCGATCATCACGCCGCTTCGCTGGACGACCCGCCGCTCGTGGCTCGAGCACTTCAAGCGAGACCTCGAGCACCTCGCGTCGCAGCTCATGAACGCGCCGCGGCGTCACCCCCAGCGCCTTTGCGCCCTCGACGAGCCTTCGCTTCCCCTCGAGGATCTCGAGGAGGACCGTCAGCCGCTTCTTCGCGACCCGAGAGGCCGCGAGTCGATCCACCAGCTCCGCTCCCAGGGGCGGACGGCCCCGCCTCGCGCGCACCATGCCTTCGTTGCCTTCGGTCTCAGACGACTTCACGCACGCAGAGGAGCTCCCACGCGCGCAATCGATAAAGGATTCGACGAGCGCTCCGCGCTCGCGGGTCTCTTCGCCGCGCGCGATCGCGCTCTCCTCGCTTCGGGTCGCGAAGGCCCCGCCGGCAGAGCCCGTCACGGCCTTCGCACTCCCTCAGCTCACGACGCGCAGAGCGCACGCGACGAGCACCCCCTCGGGCTCCGGCTATCCGGTAGCTTTGCGGAGAGAGACGAGAGGGCGCGTCCACCGCTGATCCTTCGCCGCCGGCGGGGGATCTTCGACCCCCGACGGCGAAGGCTCAGACGGTAGACGCTCGCTTCACTCCCACCTCGAGGAGGCGGCTCGAGGAAGCGCAGGGAGACTTCGGTTTAACGAGAGTCCACGGGCGGGCTCTGCGAGGGCGAGGATGAGCGGGACTTCCGCAGCTCGCTCGACTCGCTCGCGGATCCTTCTTCGAGGATGCGCACCGCGCGCAGGGCTCGCGCTGTCGCTCGACGCTTGCGCCGCTTCTTCTTCCCGCCGCTCGTGCTTTCTTCCGCCGCCGGCGCCGTTGGCTTCTTCAGCGCACGCGGGGCCTTCAACCCGATCGCGCGCTGGGCGACCCGCAGGAGCGCCTGCGTGCGTGCGCACTCTTCCTTCAGCCGCGTGACTTCCACCTCCAGCCGCTTCACCTCCCGCGCCGCAGAGGGCTGCGGACCGCGGGGACGGCGGCGGCAAGCGCCCACGAGCCCTTCGAGGGCTCGCGCCTCGATCGCGTAGAAACGCGGCACGCTCACCCCCAAGGCCTCCGCCGCCTCCGTCGGCGTGCGCACGCCCCCGAGGACCTCGAGCACCAGAGCCGCGGTGCGTCGCGTCTGGGTCGACTCCGACTGCATGCGACGCTTCGCCGAAGCCGGATCCGGCTTCGACTTCAGCGCACGCACGCCGACGGAGTCCGTGGGCTCGGCTCTCTCGGGCGAGGCCGCCGCGCTCGCCTCGGCGGTCCTCATCTCTCGCGGTGCGTCTCTCCTTCGCTCAACACTCATCGCTCTTCACCTCGCGCGGAAGGTTCCTCGTCCTCGTCCGCTTCGCGCGAGGACTTGAACAGCTCTTCGAAGCGCTCGCGCGGATGCCTTTTGCCCTCAAGCTCGCGCACCTCGAGACCGATGACTTCGGGAGCTTCGAGGCCAGCGAGCGCCTCGTCTTCACCAAGCTCTCGCTCTTCGTCATCCCCGGGAGCCCGTGCGTCCTCCTCTCTCTCCTCGCTCTGGACGCCGGAGCTCCCGGGGAGCGATCCTCGAGCGCTCGGTGAGGCCAGGGGCGAAGTCGCCGTCTCGCGGATCTCCTCGTCCTCCAACTCCTCGAAGGAGACGAAGTCGTCGAGCTTCGAGACGCCCGGGGGCAGCTCGCCCGTGTCGAGCTCGCGTTCGAAGTCTTCGCGCTCGGCCTCTTCGCGATCTCGAGGAGGCGCGTCGAGTGAGACCTCTTCGCGCTCCTCGCCTTCGCGCTCCACCACCACTCGATCGCCTTCGGCGCGCACGCTCACGCTGCGCCCTTCGATCTGACCCGTGAGGTAGAAGGACTTCTTCGGCTCGCCGTGACGCGCGATCTCGAGCGCATTCTCCGCCACGCGCCGCCGCAGCATCTCGAGGACCTTCGGCGCGGCGTGGAAGAATCGATCCGCCGGGGTGAGTCCTCCCAGGCCCCGATGCGGGCGGCGGAAGTTGTAGTACGCGATGAACTCGCCGAGTCGCCGCCGCGCGTCCTCGAGGTCCAGGAAGATCGCGCGCTCGAGGAACTCCCGCCACATCGTCCCCCAGAAGCGCTCCACCTTCCCCAGGGTCTGCGGTCGCCGCGGGCGAGCGACCAGGTGCTCGATGCCGCGCGCCTCGAGCTCGCGAGAGAACTGGCTTCGACCGCGCCAGGTGACGTACTGCGCGCCGTTGTCCGAGAGGATCTCTCGGGGCGGGTTGTGGTTCGTGATCGCCGAGCGCAGGACTTCCAGGACGAGCGCGGTGGACTGCGTCGAATGGAGCCCCCAGCCCACGACGAAACGACTGTGATCGTCTAAGAACGCGACCAGGTAGACGCGGCGATTCTGTCGCTTCAGGACGAAGGTGAAGAGGTCCGTCTGCCACAGCACGTTGGGCTTCGCGCGCTCGAAGCGGCGCACGCGATCGCGATGCGGGCGGGTGGGGATCTCCTCGAGCTCGTAGCCCGCTTCCCTGAGCACCCGCGCGACCGAGGAAGCGCTTGCGGCAAGCCCTGGACCGCGCGAGAGGAGATCGCTGATGCGCTCGGTGCCCCAGTCCGGGTGCTCCTCCTTCATCATCAGGATCGCGCGGCGGGTCACCTCCGGCAGCCGGCTGCCGCGGGGTCCGCCGCGTCTCCGGTCGACGAGGCCCGCGGGGCCGCGCTCCTTGAAGCGGCTGCGCCAGGCGTAGAGGGTGTGCTTGCTGACGCCGACGAGAGCGGAGAAGTCGCCGGCGGGCAGGCCGCTCTTCTTCCAGGTATCGAGAAGCAGGAGCCGCTGCTCGGCGGTGAGTGGGCCGCGTGGCAGGTCCGGCTTCTTCACCAGGCGCTTCCCGCGGCGCCGTGCGCTCAGGCGCGGCGCGGGAAAGGGCAGGTCGTCGACGCCGGGGATGAGAGGAGGGTTGGAGGGCGCGGCGGAGCGAGGCGTGGAGGCAGAGCGAGATCGAGGCGCGTCGCCTAGATCTTCGTGCGCATCGAGCTCCTCTTCATCGAAGCGGTCCGGGAACTTTCCGGACCCTCGCGTGGGCTCGCGCGCGTCGAACTCGTCGTGCGACTCGAGGTCTTCACCTCGAGGTCGCTCGGGCTTCAGGCGATGCTCGCCGGAGGAACGCTCCGAGTACTCGGACCTTCGCGTCTCTTCATCGGTGTCTCGGCGCCGATCGTGGTCACGACGCTCGTCGTGCTTCGAGAACTCCTTCGACATGAGGACTCCTTTCGGGCGGGCGGTGCCGCCTGAGGGAGCCTCGATTTAGTGAACCGATTTCCGCGT
>JBFXDG010000039.1:0-5053 GCA_050181335.1 Gemmatimonadales bacterium
GCGCCGGAACGGGATGAGGAGGTTCTGGGCTTCGCGGCTCATGGCGTCCTCCTCACGGCACCGGGATGGCGCCGCGCACGTCCTGGAGCGCCTTCACGATGGCGTCGATCGGCGGCACCACCTCGTCGAGCGGACGTCCCGCGAGGTTCGAGAGGTCCGGTACCTCGGGCGCGCCGACCATGCCGAGGAAGATGTTGAGGATGCCGATGAGCTTGCCAAGGCTCGCGAGCGCCTTGCCGACGTTCGCCGCCTCGGTCGCGACGTTCGCCTGCGCGCAACTCGTGATGGCCATGAGGCCCGCGTCCTCGAGCTCGGTGGCGCGATCGATGGCGCCGAGGATCTGCTGCATCTGCTGCTGCAGGTGCAGGAGCTGATCGCGCGCCTGCCTCAGCGTGTCGATGACCAGGTCGATGATCCCGATGATGGTGTACGGCAGCGAGAGCTGCGGGATGAGCTTCAAGAGCTTCGACACCTTCTCGGCCAGCTCGGGGATGCACGCGGCGAGCGCGGTGGGATCCGGCGGCGGCCCGAGCGAGTCTGGGATGGCCTTCACGCAGTTGAAGACCGCCACCACGGTGTCGATGATGTCGAACACCGGCATCAGCGGTGTGAGGGCGGGCTGGATGGCCTCCATCAGGTTGAACTGCTGGATGCTCACGCCGCCCGGCAGCGTGATGACCGGCGGATCGCCGAGCTCAGGGATCTCGAGGCAGATCGGGAGGGCCACGTTCGTCTCCTTCAGATGGGGGCGGCGATGGGCCGGACGACGCGGCCGCCGATGGTGATCTGCGTGCCCTCGATGCTGATGGCGCCGACCGCCCGCAGCGTGAGCGCCGTCGTCGCCTGCAGCGTCACGGTGTTCTCCTCGGCGTCGAAGACGAGGTGGTCGCCGGTCTTCCTGTTGGTGAGCCGGAGCTTCCGCCCGCCGCTCGTCTCATCGAGCTCGACGCGAAAGGTCTGCGTCGCGAGCACGCGGTTGTCGGGCGGGCTCTTCTGCGCCTCCTCGGGGACCTCGCTCTCTCCGTTCGGCTTCCCCCAATGCGCCGCGAGGTAGTACGGCGCGTCGACGTTGCCCTGGTTGAAGAAGACCGCGACCTCGGCGCCCTCCTCGGGCACCGCGAAGAAGCCCCGGTCCTTCGAGCCGCCGCCGCTCGTCCCCAGCGGCCACGCCCACGCGCTCTCGGGCTCGAGCACGCCCGGGATGCAGACGCGCACACGACCGAGCTGCTCCTCGTCGTCGCGCCTCGTCACGTAGCCCACGTACATGCCGAGGAGCCGCGAATCGTGCGTGTGGATGTCGTCGTCGAAGGTGCTCATCGTCTCCTCGCGTCAGTACATGCGGCTGACGCCGGCCTCGGGGTCCTCGACGCCGACCACGTTGCCGTCGCGGCGGTACTCGACGACGGTGCGGCCCGTCTCCGGGTCGACGCGCTCGAGCTCCGTCACCGTGCTCGTGCCCGTCGTCGGTGTGGTGCGGTTCGGCTCGCCGCCCTGCGGTTGCCCTCGTGCGTTCGGGCCCGCTCCACGGCGAGCGCCGGTGCCGTCGCGCGTGAGCTTCAGGTCGACGACGTAGCCCGAGGACGAGATGACGTGCTTCGCCTCGGTCACGTAGTACTTGCCCGAGAGCAGACTCGAGATGCCGCGCACCTCGACGACCTGCTTCGCGCGCAGCGTGGGGTCGCCCACCACCTGCAGCGCGAGCTTCACCGTCTCGCACTCGGCGTGGCGGAAGCGCGCGGCCGACTCACGCTCGGCTGCTGCGGGCGTCGGCGCGGAGGTCGGATGCACGCTGGTCGTCGCGTTGCGCTCCTGGAGCGAGGTCTCGCCCGTCTCGCGGTCCACGACCTCGAGGACGTCGCTCAGCGTCGCCCGCTCGACCGTAGCGCTCGTCGCCGCCGACTCCACGGTGGTCTTGGCGAGCGGATCGCGCCCACGCACCTCGACGCGGCCGGCGCGTCGCTGGAGATCACTCTCGACGCTGACCGAGATGATGTCGCCGCGTCCCGGGTCGGAGAACCACGTCAGCACGTGCTTCGGCGCGCTGGCCTGATCGCGCGAGCGCCAGTGAAAGCCCGTGTCGTCGACGAAGTACTCGTACTCCTCGCGGGCGGCGAGACGCCGCAGGAAGCGCGCATCGGTCTCGGCGCTCTGACTGATGGTGTCGAGCACCTCGCCGGTGTCCTCGACGTCGAGGAACTCGCCCTCGTAGCCGTGCTCGGCAGCGATCTCCCGCACGACGTCGGCGCGTGACTTGTTCGCCCACGAGCGTGTTTTCGCCTCGCGGTTCATCAAGACGCTCGTGGCCTGGCCCTCGATGGTCAGCGTCTGGAAGCCCTTGAGCTTCTTCACGACCACCCGGCGCGGAGGCGCCATGTTGCCGGGGTAGCCCCAGGACACTTCGAGCGTCGCGCCGCCCACCAGCTCCGCGCGCTCGAACAGCGCGAGGTCGAAGTTGTCGAGCTGGAGCGAGACCTGGTCCGCCTTCTTCTCGGCGTCCTCGTAGGTGAAGGCGATGATGCGCCCCGCGAGGTCGAGGGGCTCACCGCTCGGCGCACGCTCGTTGTCGAGCAGCGTGATGCGCACGCCTGGGCCGCTGCGGTCGACGAGGGTCATGCGTCGAACCTCCGGCGCTGCTCGCTGAGGATGACGTCGGTCAGCACGCGCAGGCTGGGCACGAGGAGCCGCCGGCCTACGTCGAGCTCGAGCGTCGGGTCCACGATGGGGTCGGGCTGGAAGTCGGCGAGCACCCACCAGAAGCCGCAGGCCCGCGGCAGCGGCGCGAAGTAGCGGCCGGCGAGGCCTTCGAGCGTGTCGCCCTGCGCGACGACGTGGATGCGCGTGTCCGTGTGCTCCTTGAAGCGATACGGCTCGCGCTCGCTGAGGAAGCGGCGTCCCAGCTCGTCGGGCACGCCGAGCGCGAAGGAGTGCCGAGAGCCGGTGCGCGGGGCCATGCCGAGGCAAAGCTCCTGACTCGCGGCGACGGGGACCGTCCCCGCGTCACCTTGAACGATGACAGTGGAGAAGTCACAGTAGGCGGTGCTGCGCACCTTCTCGATCGCCGAGGCCTGCGTCATCGCGTTGGCGAGCCTTCCGCTCACTACGACCACATCCTTCGGGCAGGCCCGGGAAGGCTCCGTTCTGGAGGGCGGCTTTGATCCGTATCTGAGCATCCCAGCGCTGGATGGTCGATACCAGTCCGTACTCACGCCATCGGATGCGTGTGGTGCACCTTCGGGAGAAGGTCTGCACGGGGACGCGGTGATCAGCGCGCGCGGCACCACACTCTCGCTCGGCTCAACGACGTTCGCGCTTCGTCCCGATGGTTCGCGCGTGAGCGGGGCGGCGTCCGAAGGAGGGCGATACGCCCAACTCCTCGTCAGTCGGGTCGATGCTGCCACGCTCGCGGGGACCATCGAAGTGCATGAGCGTGGCGGATCATGCGTGGCGGCGTATCGCGTCGAACTGCGTCGCGCGTGGACGGATGCCGAGCGTGACCAGTGGGAGGCTGAGTTGCGCGCTCGCTGCAGCGGCTCGACCGCGGATGCTCAGGCTTGCCTGGTTCTCGGATCCGCTTCGCCTGAACTCGAGGCCCGTGCTCGTGCCCGCGCGTGCGCGCTCGGCGTGCTCGAGGGATGTGCCCGTGCTGTGCCGGTCGATCTTCGATCAGGCAGCGGCGTGTTGCGGTGGCTCCGGCGTTCGGGCGCTCTTCCGCTCGCGGAGTCCAGCTACGTCGTCGATGGCGGCGATGTCGAGGGTGAGCGAGTGTTTACTGGGGTCACGGTCATGCTTGGAATGATCGAGACGCGATCGAGGGGACGCATCCTCTACACGCGAGGTCGCCCAGGACAGGCTGAACGGGCCTATGCCGGCGCTCTTCGCGGGCTGACGCGCGCACTCGGCCCTCCCGACCGCGAGTGCTCTGGCGACGATTGCTCGTTCGGCCGACGCGCTGTGTGGCTTTTCCGCGGCGCGCTCCTCGACCTGATCGGCGGTGGCTCGGAGTTCCAGCTTCACTTCCACACGGAGAGCAGCTTCCGAGAAGTGTTGCCACGAGAGGTGCCGCCTCTCGACGCGTCGATCCCGGAGGACGAGTTGGCCGAGAGCGCACGACCAGCACCTACCGCCGAGATGCTTGCCAACACATGGCACTGCTTCTGCCAGGAGGACGGACCGTCCTACGACCAAGACATCATCACCGTGTGCGCACGGACAGCGAGACGCTGCGAAACCGAGTTGGAGCGCTCGTCGTCTTCCTACTGGGGGGCCGGCGGATGTGTGGTGCAGTCCCCATCATCGGTAGATCCCGATAGGAATCACTGGTCCATCGACAACGGTGTCCTGATGAACGACCAAGGCTGCATGGCGTTCGAACCGTGTCCGCCAGGTGTCGATCCCGAGGAATGCGCTAGAGACTGACCTCGGCCTCGCGCAGCTCCTCGCTGGTCACGCGGGTGTCGAGGATCTCCTCGAACGTCACGCTGGCCGCGTAGACCAGCACGGTTCCATCGACCGCGAGCTGCTTGTAGGTGAACTCGACGCTGGCTACGACGCACTCGACGGTGACGACCTCGGGCCAGATGAAGAGCACGCGCGGCGGGGCCGTGGCGGCGACGTCCTCGGTGCCCTCGGGCGGTACGGTGAGCGCGCGCAGGAACGCCCTGAACTCGAGGATGCTCACATCGCCTGGCTGCTCGGCGGCGAAGTAGCGATCCAGGTAGAACTCGACGCCCGAAAGCTGGCGGTTCGCCGTGCTCTGGAACTGGAGCACCTGGTGCGAGAGCCCCGGCACGGCGAGCCGGTTCCAGTTCACCTGCAGCTTCTCGGAGAGCTGCGTCGGGTTGAACAGGCACTCGATGCTCTCGCCGCTCGTGACGTTCACGAGGACGCAGCGCGGTGGTCGGGCGATGGCTCCGTCGAAGGACATGGTCAGTACGCCGGGACCGGCGAGAACGAGCGGGTGGCCGTGTCGCGGTCCGCTCGATGGACCGCGGTGGCGAGCGTGGTGCCGTCCACCTGGAGGTTGACCGTGATGGGCGGCGACGCGGGCGGCGTG
>JBFXDG010000040.1:0-4944 GCA_050181335.1 Gemmatimonadales bacterium
ATCGCGGCGGGCGTCGTCACCGCGCGGCCTCCGCGTACGCGACGAGCCCGGTGGGCGTGAACGACACCGCGCGCGCCCGCAGCCCGCGCTTCGCGATCGCCTCGTGCGCGGCGGCGAGGAGGGCGTCATCGCTCGCGGCCTCGAGCTCGACGTCAGGCCCGGGCTCGGGCGGGGCGCCAGCGGACTTGCCAGCCGCGATGACGAAGAGCTTGAGGGTGCGGCGCATGGTGGACCTCGCAGGACAAAGGAGGCGAGGCGCTTGGCCAGCCTGCGAGGAGGCAGTCCACCTGGGGCACCGAGCATCTGGACCGCGCGCCTCGCCTCCGAGGAGGGCAAAGCGCGGCGCGACGTCAACGGGGGACACCGCAGAGACCGGAGAGTTTCCAGTTGCATGCCGCTGCCACCAGAGCGCTCATGCGGCGCGAAACGAAGTGGGCCCGCGACGCGCTAACGTCCGGGCCCGCGGGCGAACCTTCCGAGAAAGGCTCACCGATGAAGAAGATATCGAAGCGCCGACACACACACCACCGAAAGCCGCCATCCGGAGCCGACAACCACTTCCAGCGCATGGAACACGACGCCGAGGAGGGCCATCCCATCGACCTCGTCGTCGAGAAGCGGGTCCAGCACCGCGCCGCGCGAAAGCGCCTGATCGATCTACAGAACAAGATCCTGGAACGCCTCGGCGACGACAAGAAGCCGTTCTTCGCGCTCGAGGAGCTCCGCATGCACGTGAGCGCGGAGCGCGAGGAGGCGTACTTTGATGTCGGCTACCAGCACGGGCTCGCGGACGCGCTCGCGACCGAGCGCCGTGGCCGCGCGCGGCTGTCCGCCAAGGCGGGGCGGCTCGCGACCGAGTTTCGAGAGCGGATCGTCCAGTCGCAGGTGCCGACGCGCGACGCGCTGCTGGCGCTCCTCGAGTGCGTGTGGGCGGTGGCCGCGAAGGGCGAGTCGTCGGAAGCGAGATAGTCGACGAGCGAGGACACTCGGCGCCCGCGCCAACGGTTCCGACGTCGGAACTGTCAGCTTAGAATGCGACGCAGCTCGGCAACACGCTTCTCGAGCGACCTCAGCGCGGCGTCGGCCTTGGCCTGCTGCTCGTCGGTCATCTCGGTCACGTCGCTCCGGTGGAAGAGGAGCTTGCCGGTCTCCTCGTCCCGCAGCACTCGGAGGCATGCCTCGATGGCCTTCAGCACCTCGGGGGACCGCTTTCGCCCGCGTCCAGAGGCGTCCTTGGCCTTCTCCTGCTCCTTCTGCACGAGCGTTCGCAGCTTCTGCACGCTGAGCTTGCCCTCGACGACCTTCGACGCGAGCCGCTCGAGCTTCTCGGGCGCACGCACACGGAGCAACTCGACGCGATGGCTCGGCGGGAGCTTGTGGAAGGTGGCCGCGCGGGGCAGCTGCTTGGTGACGGCGGCCATGCGGAGCGCGTTGGCAAGGAAGGTGCGACTGACAGGCAGATCCAGGGACTCGCAGCGCTCGATCAGCATGCTGAGCGAGGCATGCTTGCTGGGACTCGCCGAGAGGTAGAGCGCCGGATCGTCGTCGTAGAACTCACGCAGCAAGTACGTGCCAACGTCATCGAGGCCGCGCGCCACGGTCTTCGAGACCACGTCGCGGATGTGCGAGACGGCGCGATCGACGAGCGCCTTGTCCACCTTGTCCGCGGACGCCGGCAGCACGACCAGCTCGGCAGATACGGATTCGGGTCTCTTCGCCAGTGCCGTCTTGCGGTTCGTCATGCCCGTTGCCTTCCCTGCCACCACCGCCACGAGCGGAGCGGGCCGCAGGGTAAGACGACGACGCTGATCTATCCAAGTACCCGCACGCCGATCTCTCCGACCCTCGGCTTGTCGGCCTGGCGTTCCCGCTGGCACGCGAGCGCCACCGCCCAGAACTTGTCGGCGTGGCCACGCGCGTTGCGCTCGGCGTCGAAGCTGACCTTGCCCGAGGGGAGCACGCGCCGCTTGATGGCGTGGACCTGACTGACCAGCTCGCGGTCCCGGGGCAGTGTGACGTCACGACGCTGGAGGAGGATCTTGAAGTCCGTCGCCCAGCGCTCCTTCGACTCGTTGGTGAAGTTCTCGCCGACGACCTGCGGGAAGTCGCGCGAGAGGTTCTCGGCGAGGTTCATGCCGATGCCGCTCCGGTCGATGGAGAGCCGCGCGACGGGCAGCGTGCCGAGCAGGCGCCGGAGCTCGGCCTCCTGTTCGGCGAACGGCGTCCCCTCGAAGCTCCGCAGCATGCGCGCGGTGAAGCGACCCTCGATCTCCTCGAACACCGCCAGCTCGGAGCGGTCGCGCGTGCGGCCGACGTCGAAGCCCGCGACGATGCGCCCCTCGGGCGCGCGCACGCTGGTGGGCTCGTCGTAGAGCACCAGCTCGTCGTTGGTACACGGGAGGATTAGCTCGTAGGGGAAGAAGCTGTAGGTCTCGTCGACGAACTTGCCCTCGAACTCCTGCTGGAAGTCCTCGATGGGCAGCGAGTCGAACTGCTCGATGAGCGTGGGCCGCCCGAAGCGCTCGACGCGCTCCTCCGTAGGCAGGTCGAGGGCGAGCTGCGACGCGGCCTTCACGTCGGTGGTGAAGAAGCGGCACAGCCACCACGGCACGTGTTGCCGCGTGTGGTGCGGGTACTTGCGCAGCTCCTCGTTGGCGATCTCCCAGAAGATGCCGCGCCGACCGAGCGGCGTGCTGCACCCTGTGAGCTGCCCGTTGCTGCGGAGGATGAGCGCCGTCGAGCCCCGGTACACCTCGCGGTCGTTCACGTAGTGCGCGAGCTCGTCGAGGTAGACGTCGCCCTTCTTGCCGCGCGGCGCCTTCGACGGGTGCGACAGGATTCGCGAGAGCCGCTTGGTCGCACCGTTCGACTCGAACGCCAGCTCCGTCTTCGAGTCGACGACGAGACGCTTCTGGTACGCGAGCGGCAGCTCCTCGTGAAGCTGGCGCGCGGTGAGCACCTTCTCCTTCGCGTCGTCCATGTTGTAGCTGACGAAGACCGCCGTGTGCTTCGAGCGAAGGTGGCAGCGGGCGAGCGCCTCGAGCGCGAAGAGGAACGAGAAGCCGACCTGGCGGCTCTTGTTGACCCACCGGAACCGCGAGCGGTTGGTGAGGAACTCGCGCTGATACGCCTCGAGGACGACGGGCTCGTCGTCGTAGGCCATCAGCGCCGCGACGAAGCCCGGCTCCGTCATCAGCCACTGCTGGAACTCCTCCTCGGTGCGCTTGACGATCCCGAGCGTCATGCCGCCCTCCGCATCGTCGCGGGCGACCTTGCCTTCCTCGCGAACGGAAGCCTGTATGGGTCGCAAGGAGAGCGACCATGACCGCCTACGCCGACACCATCTCGCGCCCCGTGAAGACGCTGACCGAGGCTGAGCAGCGCGCGCTGCTCAAGGTCACCGGCCAGCACGTCGACGGCTTCCGGGACCACGTCATCTTCAGCCTCGCGATGGGCACGGGCCTGCGCGAGCACGAGCTTCTCGCGCTCGACGTGGGCGACGTGTTCGACGACGGCGGACGCGCCAAGCGCCGCGTCGTCCTGCGCGTGTTCAAGCGCTCCGCGAAGGACCCCGTCTCGCAGGAGGTGCTGCTGCCCGACGCCGTGCGCGCCAAGCTCGAGCGGCTCCTCACGACGCGCAAGCGCTCGGGCGAGACCATCACGCCCACCACGCCGGTCTTCGTGAGCCGCCTCGGACGACGGCTCTCGGCGCGCCAGCTCCGGCACCTCTTCGCGGTCTGGCAGGAGCGCGCCGGCTTCGAGCGCCACCTGGGGTTTCACTCGCTGCGCCACCACGCCTGCAGCGCGGTTTACCGCGCGTCGAAGGACCTCCGGCTCACGCAGAAGTTCGCGCGCCACAAGTCGGTGGTGACGACCAGCATCTACACGCACCCGACCGACGACGAGCTGCTCCGGGCCGTCCAGGGGCTCGTCTGCTGATCCCGCGCCACGCCCGCGACCCACTTGCCGAACAGAACCGAACGCGCGCGCGTGCTCGGTTTCTTGTTCGGCGTTCGGTTTCGAATCGCGGGGCTGCTCGGTTTCCCAAAACTGACCCACTCGGAAACGGCCCCAGGCACCCCGGGGCGGGCGCGCGGCGCCACGAAAAGCGGACCCGTCCCCCCCTTCGGCAGGTTGTAGGCGTGCGGATGCCAATGCCGGCGTGCCGACGCCGTGGGCCGGCATGGTGGGCGTGCTCCACAAGGACGCGCGCCGACCGCCGCTAAGAGAGAAAAGCGGCGGTTCGCGCCCAGCGCAGCGCGCGTTCTCGGGGACTTCGAGCGCCTCGAACGCGCCGTACCCGCGGAGCCGTACCGCCGCTTTCCGTGGATCGGCGCCGTGGACGCGCGCGAGGCTCGGCTCGGCAGCGACGCCTCGGCGCGCGTGGCTGCCTGCGTGTTCCGGCGCGCGCCGCGGTGAGCTCGTCGTGCTCGAGCGCTCGAAGCTGGGCGGCGGCGTAAGGCCGCGGAATCCCGGGGTCGGCGCGATGGGCGCGTGTTCTTCCGGCCCGCTGTGGGCCTCGTGGGCGCCCGTCTGCGAGGCTCTGCTGGTCGCGTCGTCCTGGCCGCGTGGGCGCGCGGCTGCGCCGGGGGCGATCATCCCTCGTCCTCCTCGGCGTTCGCGCCACGTGGGCCAACGTCGGCGCCGTCGTGCGCGCCCAGCGCTGCTTCGACGGCGGCGGCCGCCACGAGCACCTGGTTCTCGATCAGCTCGGCGTCGTCCGGGTCGGCGCCCATCTGCTCCGCGAGCTCGCTCGCGAGGCGCACGAGGCGGCGCACCTCGTCGCGCAGGTGCTGGGACAGGTTCGGTTCCGCCGTGCCGTCCCGAATCGAACGGGAGGGGGGCAACCGAACACCGCCGAGGCTGTTCGATTTCCCGTGCTCGGTTTCGACCGCGTCACCGCGCACATCGATGATGCCGGCCATCGCGGGCGTCGAGGACTCG
>JBFXDG010000041.1:0-4699 GCA_050181335.1 Gemmatimonadales bacterium
TCTTCGCCTGTGTGAACGTGATCGCCGCCGTCAACGTCGTCTTTCCGTGGTCCACGTGTCCGATCGTGCCCACGTTCACGTGCGGCTTCTTCCGCTCGAACTTCCCCTTGGCCATGTCCTCTATTCCCTGACTTCGAGGTTGCTGGACTGCTTCTCTTTCGCCCCGCTCCGGCACCCCACTCCGGCCGAGAGCTCTGGGCGGGGATTGAACCCGCGGCCTCGTCCTTACCAAGGACGCGCTCTACCACTGAGCTACCAGAGCGCGCTTCTGTCCGGCTCCACGCCGGCTTCCTTCAGAGCGGGAGACGGGACTCGAACCCGCGACCCTCAGCTTGGAAGGCTGATGCTCTAGCCAACTGAGCTACTCCCGCAGTGCCCCCCGTCTCTCCGTCGTCGCTTCTTCAGTTAGTGGTGGGGGAAGGATTCGAACCTTCGAAGGCTGGCGCCAGCAGATTTACAGTCTGCCCCGTTTGACCGCTTCGGTACCCCACCGTCGCCCACCGAAACCGTCGTTGTGGGGCGCTCGCCCTGACCGCCTCCTGCCAAGTGAACTCCAGTGGAAAAAAGCCGCCCCAGGGTTCTGGGGTGGCCTTTTTTGCGGGCGAGCAGAGGAAGGTAGTGGCCGGGGTGGGGAGCGTCTAGGCCAAGACCTCGAAGTTCAGCATCATGCCCGAATCCTCGTGCTCCAGGTTGTGGCAGTGCATGAGGAAGAGCCCTGGATGCACGAACCGGACGGCCACGTCGACCCGCTCGCCGGGCAGGACGAGAACAGTGTCCTTGAGGCCGGATTCCCAGGGCATCACCCGCCCCCGACCCCCGCTCCGGAGGAGTACCCTGAACTGCCCCCCGTGCACGTGCACGGGGTGAGGCAGCCCGCTCCCGTTCACGTAGGTCCAGATCTCGGGCTCGCCGAGCCGGACCCGCGCGTCGACGCGCTCGAGGTCGAACGTCCGACCCCCGATGGTGTGGCGCATCATCATGCTGTCGAACGGAAATGTGCGTCGCGCCGGCGCGTCACCGAGGATCGGCGCGGGGAGCGTCCTGAGACGAGCAGGCACCGGTGGGGGGGTGTCGACCGGTCCTTCGCCGACGACGAACTCGACGAGGTCCATGGCGGCGCCCTGGGGCAGTGGCACGCCCCCTTCCGCGCCGCGACCCATGCGGCCGCGCATACCGCGCCCCATCCCCATGCCCATGCCCATCATCATGCCGGGGATCTCGAACGGCAGCGACCGCAGGACGATCCGCTCGCCCGGACGCCGCCCGGAGAAATCGACGAGCACATCCGCCCGCTCGGCCGGCGCCAGCGTGAGCCGCTCGAGCCGGACGGGGAGCTCGAGCAGGCCGCCGTCGGACCCGATCATCGTGAGCGGATCGCCACTCGAGAGCGCGAGGTCGAAGATTCGCGACGTGGACCCGTTGAGGATACGCAGACGGTAGCGTGTACGCTGCACGTCGAGGGTCGGGTTCGCGATGCCGTTGGCGAACGCCGTGTTGCCGAGGTACCCGAGCATCGCGTCGGGGCCCATTCCCATGGGCATCGCGTAGTCCAGGGACGGCGTCGAGGAGAGTCGCTTGTCCTGGAGCAGGAGCGGGATCTCGTATTCCGCGCTCGGCAATCCGTGCGCCGCTTCCTCGTCGCCCTCCACGATCAGGAAGCCGCCCATCCCTCTGTAGGTCTGGGCCGCCGTGCGCATGTGGGTGTGCGGATGGTACCAATACGTCCCCGCCGGCCCCTCCACATCGAAGCGGTAGCGGTACGTCGCGCCCGGCGGGATGGCGAGCCGCGGGTGTCCGTCCGCCGCCTCCGGGACCGCGAGCCCGTGCCAGTGCAGGATGGTCGGCTCCGGAAGCTCGTTGACGAGGTCGATGCGAGCGGCGTCGCCCTCGCGCAGGCGAATCGTCGGGCTGGGAAGCATCCCGTTGATCGTGAGCGCGTCCACCACGCCGACGCCCACGTCCGCCCGCGTGGGGCCCGCCGTCAGCGTGAGCTGACGCCCGGACATGTCGGGAATTCGTCGAAGCGGGTTTCGCCCTGCCACTTGCGGCGCCATCGCCGACAAGCCGCGCAGGCCGTCGGGCAGCGTCAGCGGGGCAGCGGCGCCGATGCAGGCGAGGAACGTCCGTCGGTCCAACGCGACCTCCCGAGCAGAGTGGGTCCGTCGGGACGACGATGGCCGCACCGGGGTCGGTGCGCTGTCGGGTCCTGGACTCCGCGTCTTGTCGGGAGAGCCCCGCGCGCCCTCAGAACGACGCGCTGTCGTTCACGATCGTGGTGAGCGAGCTCACGGCCTCCGCCGTGGCCGCGCGGATGTCCGCGGTTCCCACGCCCACCGCGCTCACCAGCCCCGTGCCGTCGATCTCGGCGACCGCCGTGTTGGACGACGACCAGGTGACCGCCCCGGCCGGTACGGTCAGGCCCAGCGGGTTCGTGGCCACGGCCGACACCGTGATGGTGTCGCCCACCTCGAGGACGAGATCGTCTGCGCTCGCATTGCGGTTGGCCACGATCGAAAGCGACGCCGCGACGTCCTGGGCCACCGTCATCGCGGTGGGCGCGTCGCACGCGGCGACGGACACCGACCCCACGAGCGCCGTCAGGGCGCAAGGAGTTCCCCACCCGGACTTGCGTTGCATACCGTCGAAACGCCTCCCCCGGCGTGACCGGGGCCGCGGTCTCGCCTGTGGACGCTCGCTTCACTGTCGCCCGCGGCCCTGGTGCGACTGGGGGGACCGCCTGACGCTGCGAGAAGCGTGCCGCGCCCGCGCCACATGGGGCCTGATCGCGCCAAAGGGGATCACCGGAGGAGGGCGCCGGGCGATCGACGGCAGGGCCGCGAAGCCGGCGCGGGGACTCGAACCCCGGACCTGCTGATTACAAATCAGCATCGGGGTGTGGAAACCCGCTAAAAACCGTTGGCATTGCTGGGCTGAGTGCAGAAAGGCGGCTGTGAACTGTGACGTTAACCGTGACGGAGAGTGTGACAATGAGAATCCAGGTGACCGGAGAGCTGGGCGAGGGCAAGACGGTGATGCTGCGCATCATCGAGAAGGCGCTCTTGGCCGCTGGCTACACGGTGCAGGCGAACCACGATGAGCATGCCCTGAACGTGGGTCGCACCGGGACCTTCGATCAGCAGCCCCGCTATCTCGTCGACGAGGGCGACCTGCTCAAGATCCGCGACTGCATCCGCGCGGCCGAGGAGTTTCATGAGCTGCGCGACCGGATGAACGCGCAGGGGCATCTCGCGGCCCAGACGCGGTACTCGCCGCTGACGAGCACGCTGTCGGCGACGCACGACCGCCTGTCGGCGATCATCGAGGGGGCGACGCTGTGATCGAAATCCGCCCGAGCCCGACCGCGGACACGCGGACGTGCAACTTCATGACGGTCACGAAGGGCGAGCTGCTCGAGAGCAGCCACCAGCACATCGAGGACGTGCAGCAGGCGCTGGCGTTCTTTCGTGACGAGCTCTACGCCGCCGGCGTACGCCACGACCGCGACAAGCTCACGGACATCGACGGCTTCCACGCCGACTTCATCACGGGCTTCGCGCAGACGGGGTGGTGGGACCGCCACCGGAAGCTGAACCGGCACCACCTCGAGCAGGAGGACGGCATCCCGGCGGACGTCAACCTGATCGACGTGCTCGACTACATCGCCGACTGCGTGATGGCGGGCAAGGCGCGGTCGGGCACGGTGCGGGAACTGAAGATCCCCAACGACCTGCTGATCCGCGCGTTCGTGAACACGGTGGCGATGCTCGATCGAGAGGTGGTGGTCGTCCCGTGACGCGCGCGGAGCTCCGCCGCCTCGAGCGGGAGACGGACGTGCCGCCCACCGCGGACGAGCGCGCGCACTACCGCAAGGTGATGCGCCGCCGCGGTGACCCCCGCGGCCGCACGGTCGACGTCGACCAGCTCGAGCGCGAGTCGATCGCTGCGCAGCGCCGGATGCACGCGTGCCTGTGCGGCTTCGCGATGCGGCTCGACCTCGGCCGTGGTGTGTGGACGACGAATCCGGACTGCCCGAAGCACGGGGAGCGCGCGGCATGAGCGAGGGACCACCGACGCTGGGCGAACTGGCCTACGAGATCAACAAGATCAATCGCGCGAACGGGTGGGAGGTGCTCACGCCTGCCGATTGGGATGATCCGCGCCGCATTCCGACCGTGATCGCGCTCATCCACTCCGAGGCGTCTGAGGCCCTGGAAGGATTCAGAAAGGGTGACCGCGAGAACGTCGCCGAGGAGTTGGCCGACGTGCTGATCCGCGTCCTAGACGCCGCCGGCGGATTGGGCATCGACATCGACAACGAGGTGCAGAAGAAGCTGGCGAAGAACAGGACGCGCGGGTTCAAGCACGGCGGCAAGGTCATATGAGCCGCCTCGAACTCGCGCTCGCGAACGAGGTGCTGCTCGACCTCGACTCGCCGGACCGGCGCCTATTCCGCAACGCCGTCGCGACCGCGTGGGTGGGCGACGTGCTGCAGGTCGCGCGTCACCGTGGGATGATCATGGTGCCCGAGGGTGCCGTGATCCTCAAGCCCGGAGCTCGCCGCATCAAGGCGGGCCTCGGCGAGGGGAGCGCGGACCTTATCGGTATCACGCGCGTGTGGATCCCGGAGCCGCGCTTCGTCGGCGTCTTCACCGGCCTCGAGCTCAAGGCAGGCACGACCAAGGACGCGAAGCACCAGCAG
>JBFXDG010000042.1:0-4454 GCA_050181335.1 Gemmatimonadales bacterium
CCCCGGACAGCAACGTGACCCTCGTGCTCAACGGCCCGTCGTGCAGCGGCACGATCGTCGGCGAGATCC
This sequence comes from Gemmatimonadales bacterium, assembly GCA_050181335.1. GTDB lineage: Bacteria > Gemmatimonadota > Gemmatimonadetes > Longimicrobiales > Gaopeijiaceae > UBA2982. Next base: position 70 of record JBFXDG010000042.1, read on the forward strand.
AGAGCCGCGTGGTGCGGACCGGCGACGTGATCATCATTCCCGCGGGCGTGCCCCACGGGTGGTCGAACATTCCGGACCACGTGGACTACCTGAGCGTGCGCCCCGATCCGCAGCGGCTGCTCGCCCCCTACGTGAACCCGGCGCTCACGCTGGCGAACTGACGAGGTTCGTGCGCGGAGAGGGGGCGCGCCCGTTCGGCCGCATTCCCTCGCGACGCAACGTGACGCGGCCCGCTCGCGCGAGAGCGCGGGCGGGCCGTTCGCGTCAGGGCCGGAAGAGCCGCGTCACCTTGATCACGAGCCCGCGCGTCGAGAGGTCCGACCAGCGATCGCTCCCGAGCACGTCCGTGTTGCGGTCCTCCGTGTAGACGAGGAACAGCTCGCTTCCGGGAGCCCACTCCCAGCGCAGGCGGAAGTTCCCGCTCACCGTGTTCGACCCCGACGCGTACTGCACCAGCCCGCTCACGTACGCGCGCGGGGTCAGCGTGTACGTGGCACGCAGCCGCGCCACGTGCTGGTTGAACTCGCCGGACGTCGTCTGCTGCGGCAGGTCGAGCCAGTTGAACTCGAGGCTCGGCTCCAGAGAGAGCTGCGGCGTGACCTCGATGCGTCCTTGGTTCAAGCCGATGGCGCGCCGCGTGCCCGTATAGAACCCGCCCCAGCGCACGCTCAGGTTGCCCTGGAACGGCCGCTGGGGTCCGAAGCGGTAGCTCACCTGGTACTCGTTCCAGTCGTAGCGTCCGGCGGCGAACTGCGCGCCCGAGATCCGCGCGGGCACCACCAGGTTCTCGTAGCTGTTCGAGACCTGCGTCGTGAAGGAGTCGCCCCAGTCGAGATCGGCCTCGAAGCGCCCGCCGTAGCTGCGGCTCTCCACGAGGCCCGTCCCCTGTTCGGTGAGGTAGCTGCCGTCCACCTGGAAGACGACCTGACGGATCCACGAGATGCTCGCGGGGCGAGGCGAGAAGCGCAGGTCGCCCGACGTGACCTCGAAGCCGCTCCGACGCACGAAGCCGATCTCCGGGTTGAAGTCGTCGCCGACGACGAGCCAGTCGATGCTCCCGCCCCACAGGTCGGCGCCCTGGCTGAGCTGCGCCCGGTAGCTGTCCTGCTTTCCGGTGAGCCCCGGCGTGTGCGAGCGCGCGTAGTAGGTGATGAAGCTGAGGTCGGTCGTGATGCCGAACGTCCCGTCGACGCCCCACGCCTGATTCGAGCCGTCTCCTGCGACGATCGAGTTCGAGCGATTCTGGAAGAGGACGCCCACGCTGCTGCGCGCGAGCACGTCGCGGCGTAGGCGCAGCACGGAGAAGTTGGTGGACTCCGCGCCGATCGCATCGTCGTCGCGGGTCTGGATGCTCAGCGCGCCGACGTCGAAGGAGCCGACCTTACCCGTCAGGCGCGCCCCTCCGAGGATCGGCACGGGGGTCGAGCCCTGGAGCCCGATCCTCCGTGAGTAGAACATGGTCGGGGTCGGACCGCCCCCTCCGCCGCCCGGACCTCCGAAGCCGACGCCGCCCGTGGCGAAGTTGAACGTTCCCCGGCCCTCCAAGAAGAAGTCGCGCTTCTCGGGGAAGGAGAGGCCGAAGCGCGTCAGGTTGACCTGCTGCTCGTCGACCTCGACCTGCGCGAAGTCGGTGTTGACGGTGAAGTCGGCGGTCAGATTCGGTGTGATCGCGTACTTGACGTCGAGGCCCGCGTCGGCGCTTCCGTCGTTCTCCAACGTGGGCGTCACCGTCATGTCGGATCGGAGCCCCGACGTCGCGAACGGCTTCACCTCCAGGTTGCGGCCCACGGGCGGCGCTTCGATCCCGACGAGGTCGGCGTAGAGCGACACGCGGAAGACTCCGTTGGGGCCGCCGCCGGTGAACTGGATGGGGATCGGTGTCAGGTAGCTCCACTCGTTGTCCGCGAGGACGGAGCGCCGAATCTGCACGCCCCAGGTCTGTTCGACCCCGGGCCGGTAGCGGAGCGACTTGAACGGGATCGCCATCTCGATCGTCCAGCCGCCGTCGAAGCGGCCGGTCCGCACGTCCCACACGGGATTCCAGTCGAAGTTCGGACTGCCCTCGTTGGTGAGCTGGATGTCGGCGAAGCCTCCGATCGGGCTGACGAAGAAGCCGAGCGCGTTCCTGCGGTCGAGGTAGGTATCGAAGTAGACGCCGAACGAATCGTTCGAGCGGAGTTGCTGCGAGTCGCGGCGCATCTCGTTCGCGATCCAGCGGGACTCGCCCCCGGCATGCCAGATCCTTGCCGCGACGTAGATGTTCGCGTCGTCGAAGCCGATCCAGACCTGAGTGCGCTCGGACGGCGCGCCGCCGGACACGGGGACCGCCTGGATCAATCCGTCGAAGGAGTGCTCCTCGGTGTAGTGGCGCTCGTCGAGGCGGCCGTCCACGTCGATGCCACCCTCGACTCGGAACGCGCGCACGCTCGCGCGAGCGCCGGGCTCGCGCACGATCGCAGCCGTCGCCCCCGCGGCGGGAGGCCCCGCCGTCGCCGCGCTCCGGGCCGGTGGTTCGCCGCCTGCCGGGGTCTGCGCCCCGGTCGGTCGGGGGGTCAGCGCCCAGGTGCCCAGGGAGCCGCCGAGCGCCGCGACGAGGAGGAGGGTTCGCATGGAGGAGGCACGCCGCGGGAGGGAGGATGCGCGTCTCGCCGACGCGCGTGGGCCGCGCCTCGGCTCGATCGGCTCGGAAGCTAACTTGTCACTTGCATTCTGCAAGCTATCTTCCGGCATGGGCGCCCACCGAGACCGATCCCGCTGCCCCATCGCCTACAGCCTCGATGTCGTGGGCGACCGCTGGACGCTCCTCGTCCTGCGGGACTTGGCGTTCAAGAACCGCCGCTACTTCCAGGACTTCCTCGGCGCGTCGGAGCGGATCAGCTCGAACATCCTGGCCGAGCGCCTCCGCCGTCTCGAGCGCGCCGGGCTGATCGAGGGGCACGCCGACCCCGAGGATGGGCGGCGGATCCGCTACTACCTCACGGACGACGGACTGGACCTGATTCCCGTCTTGATCGAGATGACGATCTGGGGGAGCCGTCGCCACCCCGATCCTTCGGTGCCGGTCGAGCGCGCCGAACAGATGAGCGCGGACCGAGAGGGCACGGTGAGATCGTACCGCGAGCGTCTGCGCGCGGAGCGGGAGGCCGGCAGAAGCCGGTAGCGGAGTCGCACAGCTCCCGGAGCGTCTAGGCGGCCACCCGCCGGCGCCCGCCGATCCTGGTCCATGCGAAGTCGATGATGAAGGCGATCAGCAGCGTCGCCCCGACCAAGGGGAAGATCACACCCGCCACGGCGACGGCGCCGAGCACGGCGAGGCGCACGCGCCGCTCCGGCGGCGGGGGTGGGGCGGCGAGTGTCCCCTTCGGACGCCGCTTCCACCACATGATGGGCGCGGTCGTGGCGAGCAGGAGGATCGCCATGCACCCGGCCAACATCACGAGCCGATTCACGCCGCCGTATTGCCGACCCTCGTGGACCGCGATGCCCCACTCGATGGCCTTCGCCGCTGGGCCGTAGTCCGCGTATCGCACGTCGGCCAGCACCTCCCCCGAGTACTGATCGAGATAGATCGAGCGCGTGTCCTGCGCTTGCGGTGACGTGAACACGGCAGCGTAGGCACCGTCGGGACCCTCGGGGCCTTGTACCGCGAACGGTCGCGGGAGGCCGATGCGGTCGAACTCGGCCACCGCGCGATCCACGCCGATCGGCTCGGCGGCCATGCCCGGCAGGGTGGAGCCCGGCGGCATGTAGTGCTCCATCGCCCAGGGCGTCGTGCCCTCGACCGCCGCGGCCCCGTGCGAATGCCCGCCTTCCCCGCTGATCATGGCGGGAAGCAGGAAGCCCGGCGTCACCCGCGCGGGAGGCGCAGGCTGGCCGAGGCCCCGCATCGCCACCCATCTCTGCACGTTCGCGCCCCAGAGCATGGACCAAGGCATGCCGGTGATGACCAGGAACGCGATCACCGCTCCGGAGAGCGCGCCGGTCACGGCGTGCAGGTCCCGCCAGAACGTGCGCCGCGTGGCGGGCGTGCGGACCGTCACGACACCGCCCGACGCACCGCGGGGCCACCAGAGGAAGACCCCGGTCACGACCAGCACGAGCACCCAGCCCGCCACGGCCTCTACGACGGAGCTGGCCCAGAAGCCGAAGAGTTGAAGGCTGTGGATCTTGCGAATCGTGTACATCACGCCGCCGTACGGAGTCGATCCCAACACCGCGCCATCATACGGGTCGGCGTACACGCTTCTGGGCTCACCGTCGACCGCGACCAACATGCGCACGGAGCGATCGGGTCTGTCCGGCAGAACGAACTGCACCACGTCACCCGAGGTCGCGGCTTCCACACTGGCCGTGAGGGCACTCGGGCTGAGTGGAGGCGTCGAACG
>JBFXDG010000043.1:0-3668 GCA_050181335.1 Gemmatimonadales bacterium
CGGGGAGCGTCCAGTCGACGAGTAGCTCGTCGCCCGCGTCACCCCCGTTCGTCCAGTAGGTGTGCCAGCCCGGATCGACGGTGATGTGGACCGCCAACGTGAACGACGCTCCCGGCTGGATCGAAGCTACCGAGGAGACGAGCTGGATCTCGCTGTACGGCGTGGGGTCGTCGCCCGCAGGCAGCTGAGCGACGGGAGCCTCTTGAGCCCCCGCGGGCACGGCGGGGCCGAGCGCTGCGAGCATCACGCCGACGAGGGCGCACGGTGCTCCGAATCTCGAAATGTGCATGGGCCTCTCACGCCTCCCGGGGGAACCATGGACCGCCGTGCCGTCCGTCCACAAGAGAACCGCTCGGCACGCCTTCGGGTTCCTGGACGGACCGCCCCGGGAACCCTGTCGGGGCTCCAAGGCTTTCTCAAGGTCCGAGCACACGCACTCGAACCGAGATCCCGTTCATGCGCAAGCCGATCCTCGCCGCCGCGCTCCTCTGCATGGCGGCGCTCCTCCCCAATCACGCCGCCGCTCAATCGACGGCGCTCGGTCCGGTCGACGGGCTCAACCTCTCCCCGGTCGACGTGGAACGGGTGGCCGTGGGCTCGACGGCGCCCGACTTCACGCTCGCGGTCTATCGCGGCGACACGTTCACGCTGTCGAGCCTGCGCGGCTCGAAGAACGTCGTGTTGGTGTTCTACCGTGGCTGGTGGTGTCCGTACTGCATGACCCAGCTCACCGAGATGCGCAATCTCCTCGACGCGGATCTCGCGACCGATACCGAGCTCGTGGTCGTCTCGATCGACGGGGATGAGGAGAACGGCAGGACGTTCGCTCGCATTGCACGAGACGATGGTCGCGAACCCGACTACATGTTCCTATCGGACCCCGAGAGCAAGGTGATCGGCCGATACGGCGTACTGAATCCCGACGGCGGCCGGCGCGGTGCCATTCCGCATCCGGCCGTCTTCGTCATCGACAAGCAAGGCATCGTGCGGTGGCGGGACGTGCAGATCGACTACACGATACGCCCTTCGAACGAGGCGATTCGCACGGCGCTCCGGGCAGTTCGGGGGCGGTGACGACGGAGCAGGTCGAAGCGGTCATCATCGGCACCGGCCAGGCGGGGAAGCCCCTGGCCGGTGCCCTCGCGCAAGCGCGATGGAAGACGGCGATCGTGGAGCGGGATCGTGTCGGTGGGACCTGCGTCGTGCGCGGGTGCACCCCCACCAAGACCATGGTCGCGAGCGCCCGCGTGGCGCACCTCGCCCGGAGCGCCGGTCGCTACGGCGTGCGGACCGGCGACGTCTCCGTCGATCTCGAGGCGGTCCGGAGGCGCAAGCGAGACATCGTCGACGCTTGGAGCGCGGGGAGCCAGCGCGGCATGCAACGGCACGAGACCCTGGAATTGATCTTCGGCACGGCACGATTCATCGCGCCCCGCGTGATCGAAGTCGATGAGCCGTCGGGCTCGGTGCGCCGGATCGCGGCAGAGCGCGTCTTCATCAACGCAGGCGCCCGGAATCGCGTGCCCGACATTCCCGGCCTCGACGCCGTCCCCTACCTCGACTCGACGTCGGTGATGGAGCTGAGCGAGGTGCCCGAGCATCTCGTGATTCTCGGCGGCGGCTTCATCGGTCTCGAGTTCGCTCAGATGTTCCGGAGATTCGGCGCCCAGGTTACGGTCGTGGATCGGTCTCGTCTCGCCTCCCGTGAGGACGACGACGTCTCCGAAGCACTCGAACAGATCCTGCGAGACGAGGGCATCGAGATCGTCTGCAATGCGGAAGCTCTTCGCGTGGGACCCGTCGATGAGGCGAGGCTCGAGCTCGTGGTGCGCGCCGAGGGTTCCGAGCGTTCGATCCTGGGGAGCCATCTGATGATCGCAGTCGGGATCGTCCCCAACACCGAGGACCTCGACCTTCCCGCTGCAGGCATCGCCGTGGACGACCGCGGCTACATCGTCGTCAACGAGCGCTGCGAATCCAGCGCCGAACACGTTTGGGCGCTCGGCGATGTCACGGGCGCCCCTCCCTTCACGCACGTCTCCTACGACGACTACCGTATCGTGCGCGCCAACGTTCTGGATGGAGGGAGCGCTTCGAGGACGGGACGCCTGCTTCCCTATACAGTCTTCACCGACCCACAGCTCGGCCGGGTGGGGATGAGTGAGCGCGAGGCCCGTGAGTCGGGACGCAACATCAAGGTCGCCAAGCTCCCGATGACACGAGTCGCACGGGCCATCGAGACCGACGAGACGAAGGGTTTCATGAAGGCGGTCGTGGATGCGGAGACGGGCCAGATCCTGGGCGCCACGGTGCTCGGTGTCGAGGGCGGTGAGATCGCGACGGTCCTCCAGATGGCGATGCTGGGGGGGATGCATTGGACCGATCTACGCGACGCCGTGATCGCTCATCCGACCTTCTCGGAGTCCATCAACAACCTGTTCATGGCCCTTTGAGCGCCCCTCGGCGGATCACTCGCCGATTTGGACGCCGCGCTCCCCACTCGCAGAGACGTTGAACCTGGCCCACATGCCGAGGGCCAGGTGGCCCGGCACGTGGCACACGAGCGCGTAGGGTCCCGCGACATCGGCGACGAACCGGAACGTCTCGGACTCGCCGGGCATCGTGGAATCGATCATCGACCTGGGATTGTCCGTGATCGCGCCCGCGAAGGCTGGATCGGCAGGAGGCGGCGACATGAGATCGGTCGGCACGGGTGCTACTCCGATGCCATGGCCCATGTTGGGGTCCGCGTTCACGACGTCGACAGTCACTTCGTATCCGAGCGGCACCGTAATCGCCATGGCGCCCCCCGTCGTGCCGTGAAAGTTCCAGTAGTTGTTCACGGCCGTGGTGCCCAGCTTGAGCGTGAGGTGCACTGAACGGGTAGCGTCGTCGATCGAGTACCAGTCCGGCATGGTGAGCGCGCCCGTGGGCCCCTGCGCGACTTCCGTCGCGGGTGGCGCCGACGCGGATGACTCGGCCGGCACGCTGACCTGGGGGCTCTCGTCTCCACCGCATGAGAACAGGATGGGCAAGGCGAGAAGCACGAACAGCGGGCGCATCATGGAAACCTCCACTCGGGGATTCGACTCCCCAAGAATCGGTTATGCGTCACGTAGGTTCCGCGGAGTCGACGCTCAGCCCTCGAGAAGGAGCTTCTCCAGAGTGCCAGCGTGCTTTCGAGCATCCGCCTCTCCGATCGCGATCACCTCGCGGATGTAACTCGATCGGAACATCAGGAGGCTCAGGAAGTCTCGTCCTCGCGCCTCCCTCGTGCCGAGACCCCGCGTCATGAAGCGAAACCAACGCGGCAGCTGCGCCTCGTGGGGGCGAGCGAGCATCCCCAGATCGACGGAGGGCCGCACGACCAGGAGCTCGATCTCCCGCAGCGCGCCGCGGCGGTCCGGCGGGAGGTCCTTCACGAGCGCGTTGATGCGCGTCAACTGCTCGGCGTCCTGGTCGACCGCATCGAGGAAGACGGCGTTCGACAACTGGCCGAGGATCTGGGCCGGCGGCGGGTACGGAGCCCCACGCGGTGCCATCCCGGCGCTCGGTCTGAAGCGTGTCGATACGGTGACGATGCGGCGGGCGCCGAGGTGCACGGCGGGTGCCAGAGGGGCGGCCATGCGGATCCCACCGTCCCCGTGCCACTGGTCGTCGAGCCGGAC
>JBFXDG010000044.1:0-3583 GCA_050181335.1 Gemmatimonadales bacterium
GGAGCTAACCCATGACCGTCATCGGCAACCCGCGCAGCTTCCACAAGAAGTTCAAGTTCGTCGTGGAGATCGACGACGTCGGCCACGCCGGCTTCCAGAAGGCGAGCGAGCTCTCCGTCGAGGTCGCTAACGTGCAGTACTTTGAGGGCGGCTCGCTCATCCCGAACAAGAGCCCCGGGCGCCTCACATTCTCGGACGTCACGCTCGAGCGCGGCGCCACGCAGGATCGCGACCTCTTCGACTGGTTCCAGGACGTCGCCATCACGTCGAGCGGACTCGGCCTCACCGACGTGAACTACAAGCGCAACCTCGACATCGTGCAGCAGGACCGCGACGGCCTCACCCTGCGCCGCTGGTCGCTCTCGCGCGCCTGGCCGGTGAAGTTCGTCGCGGGCGAGTGGGACAACGAGAGCGACGAGAACATCATCGAGTCGGTGACGCTCACGTACGACTTCTTCGAGCTCGTGCAGTGAGCGTGGGGGTTCCGCACCGCCCGAATCGGGCGGATCCCGGCGCCGGTCCGCCAGCTCGTGAACCCTTGACTCCGTAGTACGCTACAGGGTCCATACTACCTGTATGGACTCATCGAGCCTCTCCATCGGGCAAGTCGCCAAGGGCGCCGGGGTCGGCGTCGAGACGGTACGTTTCTACGAGCGTGAGGGGTTGGTGCCCGCGCCCAAGCGGCGGCCCTCGGGCTATCGGCAGTACCCGGCGGACACGGTGCGCCGCATCCACTTCGTCCAGGCAGCCAAGGAGCTCGGCTTCACGCTGAGGGAGATCCGCGAGCTGCTCAGCCTCCGCGTGACGGCAGGGAAGAGGTGCGCCGACGTGCGCAAGCTCGCCCACGAGAAGCTCGCCGAGGTCGACGCGAAGCTGACCGAGCTTCAGCGCATGCGGGCCGCGCTCGCCCAGCTCGCGGCTTCCTGCACTGGCAAGGGGCCCACGAGCGAGTGTCCGCTGCTTGATGCCCTCGACGCCCAAGGAGACGCCCATGGCCACCGTTGAACTGCTCTACTTCCCCGACTGTCCGAACATCCCAGCCGCGCGCGAGCAGCTGCGCCGCGCGTTCGATGCACTCGGCGCGCCGCCGATGTGGACCGAGGTCGACGTTACCGCAGAAGGCGCACCGGCCCACGCTCGCGGATATGGGTCGCCGACCATCCTTGTGGATGGCAAGGACGTCGCGGGCGCTGCTCCAGGCGGCGGTTCCTCGTGCCGCATCTACGTTGGCAGCGACATACGTGGCGTGCCGCCGCTGGACGTCATCGTCGCAGCGCTACGTGCGGCACCATCGCCTCGGCCCGCCGGCAGCGCTGCGAGCTTGGCCGTGCTCCCGGGCGCGCTGCTCTCGGTGCTGCCCGTCGTGAGCTGCCCCTCGTGCTGGCCTGCGTACGCGGGCGTCCTGGGCTCGCTCGGCGTGCCGTTCCTGATGGACGCATCGTGGTTGCTCCCGCTTACGGCGGGCGCGCTCCTACTGGCCCTCGTGGGCCTCGGATTCCGCGCGCGGCGACGTCGCGGCTTCGGTCCTCTCTTGCTCGGGACGGTCGCGGCTGCTGGGATCCTACTCGGCAAGTTCGTGTTCGAGCTGAACGTCGCCCTCTATTCCGGCACGGCGTTGCTCGTCGCGGCGTCGGTCTGGAACAGCTGGCCCAAGAAGCAGGCGGTTGCCTGCGATGCGTGCGCCTGCACGCCGGAGGCCGTCCGCCCGTAGCTCTGTCCCCGGTTCGCCGCCTCGCCGGCTTTGCCCCCGTGGAGGCAGCGCATGGCAGACGTCATCACGTGCCCTTCGGGGCTCCAGGGCCGCGTTCGCGGCATGAAGGTGCGCGAGGAGCGTGTCCTTGCCGACCGGAAGCTCGCCAAGAGCGGCGGCCAGGTCGACGAGCTACTCGCGGCCTGCTGGGAGGAGACCCTCGACCCCGGGCCCTACGCGCTCGCGGAGGGGGCCAAGCTCGATCTCGGAAAGGTGCTCCAGGGCGATCGCTTCTTCGCGCTGCTCATGGTGCGCGCGCTGACCTACGGGCCCGAGTACGCCTTCGGCGTCTCGTGCCGGAACGACAACTGCCGTGCGCGCATCGACTGGGAGATCGACCTGACGAAGCTCCCGGTGCGCAAGCTCTCCGAGGAGAGCCGCGCCGCGTTCGTGAGCGGGAACCGCTTCGAGACCACGCTGCCCGACGCCGCCAAGAAGGTCGCGTTCAAGCTGCTGACCGGCGACGACGAGCGGAAGCTGCCCGCGCTCCAGCGCTCGGCGCCCGACAAGCTGCTCTCGGCGGTGCTCGCATACCGAGTGCTCGAGATCGACGGCGTGGACGCGAAGGGCAAGCGCCAGTTCCTCGAGGACCTGACGATGCGCGACGCCGACTTCCTCGTCGACGAGTTCGACCGCGTCGACTGCGGCGTCGACACCACCATCGAGATCGAGTGCCCCGAGTGCTTCCAGACGCAGGAGGTGGAGCTCCCTTTCGACAAGGGGTTCTTCCTGCCGGGCAAGGACAGGACCGCGAGGCGGAAGGCCCGGAGCAGCTCTTCCCCGACGTGAACATGGAGACGTGGCGCGAGGGCCTCTTCCAGCTCTGCTGGCAGCAGCACGGAGGCTCGGGCCTCGCGGTGACGCTGGAGGACGCCCTCGACCTGCCGACCACCGATCGCGACTGGCTCATCGAGCGGATCGGCAGCCAGCGCGCGCGGGAGGCGAAGGAGCTGGAGAAGGCCGCGCGCAACGGTCGAGGGAGGAAGTGACCCGTGGCCCTCAACAACCTCGGCCTCGGCTTCGTCTTCACCGCGCGCGACCTCGCCTCGGGGGCCATCGGGAACCTCGAGCGCAACTTCATGAGCCTCGACCGCCGCGTCGGGCTCGGCACCGAGAACATCCAGAGCGCGTTCCAGCAGCTCGGCGTGGGGCTCGCCGTGTTCACTGCCGGCGCCGCGACGGTGGGGGCCGCGTTCTCGCTCGCCAACGCAGCAGGCCGCTTCGAGCAGGCCGTCGCCTCCGCAGGCGCTATCGCGGGTGCGACGGCCGAGGAGCTGACTCGGCTCCACGACGCCGCCATCGAAGCGGGCCTCGCCACGCAGTTCTCGCCAACGCAGGCGACGCAGGCGCTGCAGGACCTGGCCGCCGCCGGCTTCAACGTCACCGAGTCGGTCCGCCTCCTGAACCCAGTTCTCGACCTCGCGGCGGGCTCCCTCGGCCAGCTCACGCCGTCGCAGGCAGCGGGGCTCGCCTCGCAGGCCATGAAGGCGTTTGGCCTCTCCATCGACGACGCCTCCATCTCCGTCGACCGCATGCTGCAGGCGGTCAACGTGTTCGCGCTCGATGCGAGCGAGCTCCCGCTGGCCCTCGGCACGGCCTCGCGCGGCGCCCAGGCTCTCCATCAGTCGCTCTCGGAGACGCTCATCTCGCTCGGCCTCGTGAAGAACGTCGTCCCCGGCGTCGAGCGTGCCTCCACCGCCGTCGCCGTCGCGATGGAGCGCATGGCCGATCCGCGCGTCCAGCAGGCGCTGCGCGGCGTCGGCGTGTCGGTGACGGACTCGCAGAACCGCTTCCGCAGCTTCCTCGACATCCTCGGCGACCTCGCTCCCCAGC
>JBFXDG010000045.1:0-2555 GCA_050181335.1 Gemmatimonadales bacterium
GTCGTCCCGCTCGAGCCCGACCTCCAGGTCGGCGAGTACGATGCGGTTCTCGCGGTCGCACTTGGCGCAGCGCTGGACGAGCTCGGTGCTGGTGATCTCCTGAATGGCCATGTGTTCCTCACGCGATGGCGGTGTACGAGCCGAACCAGTACGCAGTCGCTGCCGCCCCCAGCGACTGGTACGAGAAGAAGCCGAAGCCATCGCGGTCGGCGTAGCCGGTGCTCGGCGTGCCGGAGAACCCGCCGCTCGCCGAGTTCACACTCAAGGTGATCGACGACGGCGCCGCCGGGAATCGGTTGCGGAAGGTGACTCCTCCACCTCCCGCGACCGTTCGCGTCCCGTTGAAGCTGTTGGTCCACTCCATCCCGAGGCGCCCGACCTCGCGCACGGTGCCCGTCAGCTCGAACGCCGAGTTGACGGTGCTGCTCATCGGGAGGCGCCACGTGCGCGTCCAGGTCGTGAACGTCGCTGCGAACGAGTCCTCGTGGATGAACTCGACGAAGTAGCGCGCGAGACGGAGTCCGCCGCAGTACGTACCGCCTGCGTCACGCACCCACTGCGTGCCGTCCCACGAGGCGTTGAACGTGAACCACACCTGATCGGTGTCCGCATAGATGCGCAGACGAGTCGCGGCCGTGCCGGCTGCGTTCGAGTCCAGAATCAGCGCCTTCGTCCCGCCGAGCGGCGGGATGCGGATGCCTCGGTGCTGACCGGCGTTCGCCTCGTTGCCCTTGAAGTGATCGCCCTCGAACGCGTCGAGGACCTCGGCGAGCGCAGCCTCGACGTTGGCGGCGTTCAAATTCGCGCCCGCGTCGGCGACGGAGATGGCGCTCGCGGCGTGCGCGCCGCTCGCCTGGTTCACGTGGCCGTTGAGCCCGCCGAGCAGGGTCACGAGAGCAGCGCGCAGCGTGCCGGCCGCGATCGCGGTAGGCGCGCCCGCGATCGCATCGACGCCGACGAGCCCCGCGCCCGGCGACGCCGCCCCGGTCGCGACGAGGTCTGTCACGATCTCCTGGAGCTGCGCCTGGACGTTCGTGCCGGCGACGTTGTTGTGAGGCGTCGCCGCGATGGCCGCCGCGTTGTGCGCACCGGTCGGGGCGCTCACGTGCGTGTTCAGGAAGCCGAGGAGCTGCGCGAGCTGGCTCTTCACGGAGCCTGCGGGGAGCGCGTTGGGAGCGCCCGCCGCCGCATCCACGCCGACGCGCGATGCACCGGAGCTGCCCACCGCTCCGGTCGAAAGGTCGTCGATCAGCTCGTCGACGGCGGCCTGCACGTTGCCCGCGCCCACGAATCCGTGCGGCGCGTAGTCGATGGCGGTTGCGGCGTGGCGCCGGGCGACGGCGGTGAAGTGGTCGCGCAGCTCGGCGTCGGCCTCGTCGAGCGCGGCTTGCACCGTCGCTGCAAGCGGCTGAAGGATGCTCCAGGTGCCGGTCACGACGGAGACCGAGGTGCCCTGCGCGAAGATGAAGGCCTGCCGCCGCGAGGTGTCGATATCTGCAACGAGGATCTGCGTCTGCCCGGGGCGGCGACGGACGTCGCACAGGAGCAGCTCGTCGGCCTGCAGCGCGGGCTTCGGCGCGACACCGATGGCGCCCTCGGGCGCCTGGCGTACGACGAGCTCGAACGATTCGTCGCGTCGGAAGAACACCTGCTGAGAGTTGCCGTCCGTGCGCGGGTCCGAGAGGAGGCGCTTGAACCGCAGGAAGATGCCGAGCCAGCGTTCGTTGCCGACGGTGGCCACGTCGGTCGGGATGCCCACCAGGTCGACGGCGCAGTCCACCGTCTGGCCGGTGCCGAAGAACATGCGCTGGCCGAGGTTGTCGTAGGCGCGCGCGGGAGCCGTGAGGTCCACGGTCAGGTCGGGTACCGGCGCGTGCGGCGCGGGGACGGCGCCCGAGACGATGCCATAGATGTTTAGGTCGGCAGCGAGGTCCCGGTCTGCCTTCTCGAGCAACGCAAACGCGAGGTCGAGCTCGGCCTCGGTAACACGCTGGCGGAAGTAGAAGTCGACGCGATCGGCCATGTCCTTGCCTCGGCGGGCACGGGGCCCTCCAGGGGGGCAAAGCCGGTCGAGCGGCGTCTCGGGGACAGGCTCTCAGTGGGCTTTCAGTGTAGGTCCGTCGTCTCCCCCAGGTCGCTCAGACCCAGCTCCCAGTGGTTCGGCAGGATGGGCGGCAGCGGCTCGACGAGGTCCACGAAGTGCGTGTGCGCGGGCTTCAGGTACTCGACGATGGCGCGGAGCTGCTGGCGCTCGCGGTCGGTGAGGATGCGCGCAACCTCGACGTTGAAGGCGTAGCGCGCGAAGCGGTCCGAGGGGCCGAGCACCCAGTCGACGCCGAGCAGCGACTCGCCGAGGTAGAGCGTGTCGGCGTTGAAGGGCGTGATGGCCGAGATGTCGATGCCGAGGAAGAAGCGGATCGCGTTCTGGATGCCCTTGGCCGTGCCCTTCTGCCGGTACATCTCGACGAGCACCGACGCGAGGCGCCGCTTGCCCATCGCGTCGAGCTCGAACGGGAACGGGTTGCCGAGGTCGCGCAGGATGAGGTCGACGAAGG
>JBFXDG010000046.1:0-2524 GCA_050181335.1 Gemmatimonadales bacterium
TCGCTCAAGAACCGGGGGAACCCGGGAGGGAAGAACCAGCATGACGAACGACGACAGCCGGCCGCGCCGGCGACTGCCCCTGCGTGCCGCGCTCGCGCTCGGCGCGCTGGCCGTGGCGCCCCTGGCGTTGAGTGCGCAGGGCCCCGGTGTCGAGAACGGGCTCTGGACGTACTTGGGCGGTGACGCGTGGCACACGCGCTACACGCCCGCCGACGAGATCACCGCCGAGAACTTCGAGGAGCTCACGATGCTCTGGAGGTTCAACGCGGCGAGCTTCGGTCCGAGCACACCGCGCGCGACGCCTTCCTACGTCGGCGACAAGCTCATCACCGTGACGGGCGATCGTCGACACGTGATCGCGCTCGAGCCCGAGACGGGCGAGCTGATCTGGAGCTTCACGGAGCCGAAGACGCACCGCTACGACTACTCGATGCGCAAAGGCTACGGGAAGGGTGTCGCCTACGCCGAAGTCGACGGCCGCGGCGTGGTGTTCATCACGACGCCGGCGTTCTTCCTCTGGGCGCTCGACGCCGAGACCGGCCAGCCGCTCGAGGGGTGGGGCGAGCCGATCCCGCTCCCCGGCTTCTCGCAGACGGGTGGCGTGGACCTCGTCGCCGACCTGATCGAGGGTTGGGGCCCGTGGGAGAACCACGGCTCGACGTACGACCCGAACCAGGGCATCCCGCAGGACATCGGCTACATCACCTCGTCCTCTCCGCCGATCGTGGTGAACGGGACGGTGGTGGTCTCGAACTCCGCCGAGCAGGGGTACAACCAGACGCGCGTCGAGAACGTACCGGGCGACATCCTCGCCTACGACGCGCGCACGGGCGCGTTCAAGTGGAAGTTCCACGTGATCCCGCGGCCGGGTGAGTTCGGCCACGAGACGTGGGAGAACGACGCCTGGCAGTGGACGGGCGACGTGTCGAGCTGGGCGCCGATGGCGGCCGATCCGGAGCTGGGTCTGGTCTACATCGTGACGAACGGCGCGACGATCGACTACTACGGCGGCTTCCGTCCCGGCGACAACCTCTTCAGCACGAGCATCATCGCGCTCGACGCCGAGACGGGTCAGCGCCGCTGGCACTACCAGATGGTCCACCACGACATCTGGAACTACGACACGCCCACCGCGCCGATCCTCATGGACGTCACGGTGAACGGCCGCCAGGTGAAGGGCATCTATCAGGCGACCAAGCAGGCGTTCCTGTACGCGCTCGATCGCGAGACCGGCCAGCCGATCTGGCCGATCGAGGAGCGTCCGGTGCCGCAGTCGCGCGTGCCGGGTGAGCGCCTCGCGCAGACACAGCCGTTCCCGACGCGGCCCGCGCCGTTCGACCTGCAGGGCCGCACGGAGGAGCACCTGATCGACTACACGCCGGAGATCCGGCAGCGGGCGCTCCAGGTCGCGCGTGACAACAACCTGTTCGCGCCGCTCTTCAACCCGCCCACCACCACGACGGACCCCGCGGGTCCGGCGCGCGTGTGCCCGGGCGACACCGGTGGCGTGAACATCACCGGTCCGGCGGTCGCGGACCCGGTCGAGGGCGTCATCTTCATCACGTCGCACAGCGCCTGCTCGAATCTCTCGGTGATGCCGGCGCGGGAGTCCCCGCTCGACAGCCCCGAGCAGACGGGCGTGACCTACTCGGACTTCAGCGCCGGCCGCGGCGGTGGCGGTGGACGCGGCGCACCGCCCAACGTCGACGGGCTCGACATCTGGAAGGGCCCGGTCGGGCGCATCAGCGCGATCGACCTGAACACGGGTGACTACCTCTGGGTGATCCCGAACGGCGACGCGCCGCAGGCCCAGCAGGACATGATCCGCAACCACCCGCTGCTCCAGGGCCTGCCCAACATCGACGAGATCGCCAACCGTGGTCGCAGTGGACACGCGGCCATGGTGGTGAGCCCGAACTTGCTCTTCGCATCCGGGATGACCGCCGACAACCAGGCATCCCTGTTCGCGATCGACAAGCGCACGGGCCGTCGCGTCGGGACGATCCCGATCCCGGGTCAGAGCCGCTACGGCATGTCGAGCTGGGAGCACAACGGACACCAGTACATCATCGTCCAGCTCCAGGACGGCATCGCCGCCTTCGGACTGCCCGCGGCGATGCCCGCGGCGGGCGACGCGCACTAGCTCTCGGGATTCCGGACCGGCAGCGGTGACGCCGGGTCGGGATCGGAAGACGGGCTGAACGAAGGCGGGCTGAACGTCGGAGCCCCGGGGTCGCGTGAGCGGCCCCGGGGCTCTTTCCTTGGGGTGGCGCGACCCGATCGGGTCCCGGCGCCGCTACCCCGGGCGCGCTTCCCTAGAAGATCGCCACCGGGTTGAGCGGTGCGCCCGTCCCGCCGGGCACGGCCAGCGGAGCGGCCACGAGCATGAACTCCCAGCGCCCCTGCTCCGCCGCGACCTCGGCGACGGCCTCCAGGTCCAGGTTGTCGAAGAGCCAGAGCCCCATCGACACCAGCGTGAGCTGGTGGACCGGGAGCCCGATCCCTTCCACGCCGGAGGGAACCA